>NZ_SNVJ01000049.1 GCF_009829925.1 Teichococcus coralli | reverse complement strand
TTTGGTTGGATCTGGCGGGGTGTGTTGCTGCTTTTGGGGTGCTGTGCCGGGGCGTTTTGTCTTGGGTGTGGTGCTTTGGGGGTGGGATGCGCGGCTGGCGTTCGGGCGGTGGCGTTTTTGGCGTCATGGTTTGAGGGTGCTGGCGCTGGGTTTGGCGGCAGGGTTGGGCTGGACTGGGTGTGAGAGCGTGGGTTCAGGTGGGTTATCCGGGCTTGTTTTGGCGGGCTTTTGGGCTTGCTGGGCAGGTTTGTGATGAACTTGAGAGTTTGATCCTGGCTCAGAGTGAACGCTGGCGGCATGCTTAACACATGCAAGTCGTGCGGGGGGCTTCGGCCCTCAGCGGCGGACGGGTGAGTAACGCGTAGGGATGTGTCCAGGGGTGGGGGATAACGCCGGGAAACTGGCGCTAATACCGCATATGGGTTGAGGCCCAAAGCCTTCGGGCGCCTTTGGAGTAACCTGCGTTCGATTAGGTAGTTGGTGGGGTAAAGGCCTACCAAGCCGACGATCGATAGCTGGTCTGAGAGGACGATCAGCCACACTGGGACTGAGACACGGCCCAGACTCCTACGGGAGGCAGCAGTGGGGAATATTGGACAATGGGCGCAAGCCTGATCCAGCAATGCCGCGTGGGTGAAGAAGGTCTTCGGATCGTAAAGCCCTTTCGGCGGGGACGATGATGACGGTACCCGCAGAAGAAGCCCCGGCTAACTTCGTGCCAGCAGCCGCGGTAATACGAAGGGGGCTAGCGTTACTCGGAATTACTGGGCGTAAAGGGCGCGTAGGCGGCGCTCCAAGTTAGGCGTGAAAGTCCTGGGCTCAACCTGGGAACTGCGCTTAAGACTGGAGTGCTTGAGGATGGAAGAGGCTCGTGGAATTCCCAGTGTAGAGGTGAAATTCGTAGATATTGGGAAGAACACCGGTGGCGAAGGCGGCGAGCTGGTCCATTACTGACGCTGAGGCGCGATAGCGTGGGGAGCAAACAGGATTAGATACCCTGGTAGTCCACGCCGTAAACGATGTGCGCTGGATGTTGGGGCCCCTAGGGTCTCAGTGTCGTAGCCAACGCGGTAAGCGCACCGCCTGGGGAGTACGGCCGCAAGGTTGAAACTCAAAGGAATTGACGGGGGCCCGCACAAGCGGTGGAGCATGTGGTTTAATTCGAAGCAACGCGCAGAACCTTACCAGCCCTTGACATGGTCACGGCCGGCGCAGAGATGCGCTTTCCCCGCAAGGGGCGTGATGCACAGGTGCTGCATGGCTGTCGTCAGCTCGTGTCGTGAGATGTTGGGTTAAGTCCCGCAACGAGCGCAACCCTCGCCTTTAGTTGCCAGCACGTTTGGGTGGGCACTCTAGAGGAACTGCCGGTGACAAGCCGGAGGAAGGTGGGGATGACGTCAAGTCCTCATGGCCCTTATGGGCTGGGCTACACACGTGCTACAATGGCGGTGACAGTGGGACGCCAGGTCGCGAGGCCGAGCCGATCCCCAAAAGCCGTCTCAGTTCAGATTGCAGCCTGCAACTCGGCTGCATGAAGGTGGAATCGCTAGTAATCGCGGATCAGCACGCCGCGGTGAATACGTTCCCGGGCCTTGTACACACCGCCCGTCACACCATGGGAGTTGGTTCTACCTTAAGCAGGTGCGGTAACCGCAAGGGGCTAGCCTGCCACGGTAGGGTCAGCGACTGGGGTGAAGTCGTAACAAGGTAGCCGTAGGGGAACCTGCGGCTGGATCACCTCCTTTCAAGGACGCGCCACGGGGTGCGAGGGGCTTGCCCCTCCGGCTGTGGCGCGACCGACAGAGACTTTGTCCTGCCTGGACTTTGGGCTGACCGGCGGAGGCTGGTTGGTTGTTCTCACACTCATACAGCCTGGCTCTGGCTGAACTGCGGCGGTGCTGGAACCCGTGCCTTGGCACGGGCGGGGCGCCGGCCGCGCATCCTTCCCTTGGCGGTTCGGGCTGGTTGGCCCGGGCCGCGCTTGCGGGCGGGTTGCTGTTTGGGCCAGTAGCTCAGTTGGTTAGAGCACACGCTTGATAAGCGTGGGGTCGGAGGTTCAAGTCCTCCCTGGCCCATGCGTGCCCTGGCGCGAGCCGGGGGCGTTTCTGGGCCGGTGATCGGCTGGTCTGGTTTGGTCCGCTGAAAGGGTTCCCGTGAGGGGGCGTAGCTCAGCGGGAGAGCGCCTGCTTTGCAAGCAGGGGGTCGTCGGTTCGAATCCGATCGCCTCCAGGGTGGAGCGAGAGGCTGCCGGGCCTTGGGGCCTGGGCGGCGAGCTTCCGGAAAACCCCGCTCGGGGCGCGCTGGCGCCTGGGGTGATCCATGTTGTTTGACAGGTGAATCGGATTTGGTGAGTTGAGTGTTCTGGCGGGCTGACTTCCCGTCAGGCGTTGAGTGTCTCGGTGTTGCATCGCTGTCCGTTGGACGCGCGGTGATCGGGGCGCCTTGGGGTGCGAGCCCTGGGGCGGTTTGGTCCTGCGTGCGGGCGGTGGTGGATGATGAGTATGAGAAGGGCGTTCGGTGGATGCCTTGGCGCCAAGAGGCGATGAAGGACGTGGCACGCTGCGATAAGCCGCGGGGAGATGCGAGCGATCGTTGATCCGCGGATGTCCGAATGGGGAAACCCCTCCTGAGGGAGATCCTGGGCTGAATACATAGGTTCAGGAGGCGAACCCGGGGAACTGAAACATCTCAGTACCCGGAGGAAAAGACATCAACAGAGATTCCCCGAGTAGTGGCGAGCGAAAGGGGAGCAGGCCAGTACCTTGTCTGAGTTCAGCTGAACGGTCTGGAAAGTCCGGCCAGAGCGGGTGATAGCCCCGTAGGCGAAGAGGTCAGGCAGGGTCTTGAGTAGGGCGGGGCACGTGAAACCCTGTCTGAACATGGGGGGACCACCCTCCAAGCCTAAATACTCCTTGGCGACCGATAGTGCACAAGTACCGTGAGGGAAAGGTGAAAAGCACCCCGACAAGGGGAGTGAAAGAGACCTGAAACCGAGCGCCTACAAGCAGTCGGAGCCCTGGGCGCAAGCCTTGGGGTGACGGCGTACCTTTTGTATAATGGGTCCGCGAGTTTCTGTTGGCAGCAAGCTTAAGCCGTTAGGTGTAGGCGCAGCGAAAGCGAGTCCGAACAGGGCGCTGAGTTGCCGGCAGAAGACCCGAAACCGAGTGATCTAGCCATGGCCAGGCTGAAGGTGCGGTAACACGCACTGGAGGGCCGAACCCACGCCTGTTGAAAAAGTCGGGGATGAGCTGTGGCTAGGGGTGAAAGGCCAATCAAACTCGGAAATAGCTGGTTCTCCGCGAAATCTATTGAGGTAGATCGTCGTTCGATTACCGCCGGAGGTAGAGCACCGGAAGGGCTAGGGGGACCCAAAGTCCTACCAAACCCTACCGAACTCCGAATGCCGGCGAGTACAGGGCGGCAGACAGACAGTGGGTGCTAAGGTCCATTGTCGAGAGGGAAACAGCCCAGACCACCAGCTAAGGCCCCCAAATCGTGGCTAAGTGGGAAAGCATGTGAGACGGCCAAAACAACCAGGAGGTTGGCTTAGAAGCAGCCATCCTTTAAAGAAAGCGTAATAGCTCACTGGTCTAATAGCTGTCTTGCGGCGAAAATGTAACGGGGCTCAAGCCACGTGCCGAAGCTGTGGGTGCTCAGCAATGAGCGCGGTAGCGGAGCGTTCCGTACGCCTGCGAAGGTGGATCGTGAGGTCTGCTGGAGGTATCGGAAGTGCGAATGCGGACATGAGTAGCGACAAGGAGAGTGAGAACCTCTCCCGCCGAAAGTCCAAGGGTTCCTGCGCAAGGCCAATCCGCGCAGGGTGAGCCGGCCCCTAAGGCGAGGGCGACAGCCGTAGCCGATGGAAACCAGGTGAATATTCCTGGGCCTGTCAGAAGTGACGAGTGTGAAGTTCCGTGCGGCCTTATTGGATTGGCCGCGCGGCTGGATCACTCCAGGAAATAGCTCTGACATACAGACCGTACCCGAAACCGACACAGGTGGACTGGTTGAGTATACCGAGGCGCTTGAGAGAACCATGCTGAAGGAACTAGGCAAATTGCCCGCGTAACTTCGGGATAAGCGGGACCCGCCGCCGGGCAACCGGTGACGGGTGGCACAGACCAGGGGGTGGCGACTGTTTAGTAAAAACACAGGGCTCTGCGAAATCGAGAGATGACGTATAGGGTCTGACGCCTGCCCGGTGCCGGAAGGTTAAGGGGAGATGTGCAAGCATCGAACCGAAGCCCCGGTAAACGGCGGCCGTAACTATAACGGTCCTAAGGTAGCGAAATTCCTTGTCGGGTAAGTTCCGACCTGCACGAATGGCGTAACGACCTCCCCACTGTCTCCAGCATGGGCTCAGCGAAATTGAATTCCCCGTGAAGATGCGGGGTACCCGTGGTCAGACGGAAAGACCCTATGAACCTTTACTGCAACTTCGCAGTGGCACCAGGAAGGGGCTGTGTAGGATAGGTGGGAGGCTATGAAACCGGGGCGCTAGCTTCGGCGGAGCCAACCTTGAAATACCACCCTGCGCCTTTCTGGTGTCTAACTGAGCCCCATCAGCTGGGGCCAGGACCCTGCGTGGTGGGCAGTTTGACTGGGGCGGTCGCCTCCCAAAGTGTAACGGAGGCGCGCGATGGTGGGCTCAGGCCGGTCGGACATCGGCTGTTGAGTGCAAAGGCATAAGCCCGCCTGACTGTGAGCGCGACAGCGCGAACAGAGACGAAAGTCGGCCTTAGTGATCCGGTGGTCCCGCGTGGAAGGGCCATCGCTCAACGGATAAAAGGTACTCTAGGGATAACAGGCTGATCTCCCCCAAGAGTCCACATCGACGGGGAGGTTTGGCACCTCGATGTCGGCTCATCGCATCCCGGGGCTGGAGCAGGTCCCAAGGGTTCGGCTGTTCGCCGATTAAAGCGGTACGTGAGCTGGGTTTAGAACGTCGTGAGACAGTTCGGTCCCTATCTGCCATGGGTGTTGGAGACTTGCGAGGATCTGTCCCTAGTACGAGAGGACCGGGATGGACGTACCTCTGGTGCACCAGTTGTTCCGCCAGGAGCACCGCTGGGTAGCTAAGTACGGAACGGATAACCGCTGAAGGCATCTAAGCGGGAAACCAGCCTCTAAACGAGGTCTCCCCAAGGGCCGTGGAAGACCACCACGTCAATAGGCCGCATGTGAAAGTCCGGCAACGGATGCAGCTAAGCGGTCCTAATCGCCCAAACGATCTCATCACACACACACCGCAGTGTGCACAACACACCGCACGCAGCACCAAACCTCACTCAACGCACGCACACCCAACACACCAAATCCCTCACCACAACATCCGTCGCAACTTTCCGGCTCGGTGGCCCGGTGGCCATCGCGGGGCTGATAACACCCGATCCCATCCCGAACTCGGCCGTGAAACTCCCCAGCGCCCATGGTACTGCGCCTCAAGGCGCGGAAGAGTAGGTCGCCGCCGGGCCACCCAGCCGGAAAGTCGCTCAAC
>NZ_SNVJ01000048.1 GCF_009829925.1 Teichococcus coralli | reverse complement strand
GAAGCTGCCTGACTTCGCCGACAGTATCTAGGTCAGGTCCGCGACCCACAGCTGGTTCGGGCGGTCGGGAACGAGGTTCTTGACCAAGTCAGGGTAGATCGGTCCGCCATGGTCGCTGTCTGTCGTGCCACGTAGCGGCGGCGCCGTTTGGGTTGCAGGTCGCGCTGGCGCATCAGGCGCCGGAGCTTCTTGTCATTCACCACCACTCCCTGGTGGCGGAGCGCCGCTCCGACCCGGCGGTAGCCGTACCCCTCGAACTCGTCGCAGATGGCGCCGATCCGGGCCAGTAGGCTCTCCTCCTCCAGAGGAACAGGGGCCGTGTCATAGAAGGTCGATCGGGAGAGCTCCATCAGCTCGCATCTCCGGGCAACGGAGAGGCCGAGGGGCCGGTGAGGACCGATGTAGACGCGCTTCTCGGCCGGGGACCATGCTTCAAAGCCCCCCTTAGCAGCTCGAGCTCCAGCGCCTGCCGTCCGACCAGCCGCTCCAGCGCCGCGATCCTGGCCTCGTACTCCTGGATCAGATCGGCCGCCTGCACGTCCTCATGTGGCCCTGCGCCTTGTGGCCGCGAGGTGACGAAGTCGGAAGGCCGGGAACCGAGAAGAAGAGGACGATGATGGGTCAGCAGGCTTTCAGCGGCCGGGCCCAAACTCCGGCCGCCTGCCACGCGCCCCGCCTTCGCCAGCAGGCTTTGCCGCAGCAACCCAACCCGGTCGGCACCTCGTGCCACTGAATGCCCCTCCGCGGCACAAACAAGATGCCCCCAAGGCGGCGCGAGCCGACGCCCGCGCGGCCGGCCGCCTCTCGGCTTCGGCCGCTCCCGCGGCAGCAAGGGCTCGACCACAGCCCATAGGTCATCAGGAACGAAGAGCGCCATCACTCCCCGACGCCTCAGAACAGGTTCTGTCCCGAGCTTTAAGCCCAAACTCGCGATGTGCAGCCTTCGCCTTGAGCCATTTCATGGACCAAGGCCTCGCACAGTCAGCGCGGCGTCACGGGCGTGGTTACCGGCTGCGAGACGCTGGTCGTGTTCACACACAGCACTATGCCTGCACGTGTGTGCCGCTGCCGGCCGGCCTGGTCCGGGCGGCTGCAGGGCTTGCAGCCTGGCACTTCCAGGCATCCGTTCACTGGCCGAGCGCGAAGGATATCTGCCGCGTGGCGAGCGTGTATCCGGACTCATGGACCATGATCCCGACAAAGACGAAGAGCACGAGGGGCGGGAGCAGGACAGCATAGATCAGGGTGAGGTGCTCCCAAGCCATATGCATGAAGACGGCGACGATCAGGCCGGCCTTCAGGAACATGAGCAGCAGGATCAGCGACCATCTCAGCTCGCTCTGGAGCTGGAAGTAGTCGACGAGGTAGGAACAGGCGCTGAGAACGAACAGCAAAATCCAGGTCACAAGGTAGAGTTTGATCGAATGGCCTTGCTCTTTGGATGCGCGTGTCTGTGCCACGAATTTTCTCACCACAAGTAGAAAAAGGCAAAGATGAACACCCAGACCAGATCGACGAAGTGCCAGTAAAGGCCGATGATCTCGACTGACTCGTAGTTCCCCCGCCGGCTGGTGAAAAAGCCACGCCTGCCGCGTTCGTAATCGCCGCGCAGGACCTTCCGGGCAACGATGATCATGAATATGACGCCGAAGCTGACATGGGTACCGTGGAAGCCCGTGATCATGAAGAAGGTGGAGCCGAACTGGGGAGCGCCCCACGGATTCCCCCAGGGCCGCACCCCTTCATGGATCAGCTTGGACCATTCAAAGGCCTGCATGCCGACGAAGGTGGCGCCGAGGGCCGCCGTCGCCAACATCAGATAGGCGCTGCGCGCACCCTCCCGGCGCTGGGCGAAATTGACGGCCATGGCCATGGTCCCGCTGCTGCTGATCAACACGAAGGTCATGATGGCGATCAGGATGAGCGGCAGCGGTGTGCCGCCGATCGTCAGTGCAAAGACCTCACTGGGATTGGGCCATGGCACGACCGTCGACATCCGCACCGTCATGTAGGAGATCAGGAAGCAGCTGAAGACGAAGGTGTCGCTCAGCAGAAAGATCCACATCATGGCCTTTCCCCAGGACACATCCCGGAAGGCGCGTCGGTCGGAGGACCAGTCGGCGACAAAGCCGCGCCAGCCGCCGTGTTGCATCCCGGGATGCACGTTCTTGTCTTCCGTGATGCGGTCCATGGCTTTGCAACCCTTTTTCCTCGGCATGGCCCATCCGGGGAGCAACACCCGACTGGGTGAAGGTGCACGCGAAGGCGTCAGCCATGCAGCAGCAGTGCGAATACCGCCAGCCAGACCAGAAGCAGGAAATGCCAGTATGAGGCGCAAAGGTCGACGCTCAGAACCATCGGCGCCATGGCGGTGCCGCGCCACACCCTGGCGCTCGCCCGACCCAGCGCCACCAGGCCGCCAAGCAGATGCAAGGCATGCAGGCCGGTAAGCAGGTAGAAGAAGGCGTTCGCCGGATTGGTCGCCATGTAAAAGCCGGCTGTGGCCAGCTGCTGGCAGGCGACCACCTGCCCCGCCAGGAACAGCACGGCGCTGGCGGCGCCCATCACCAGCCCGGTGCGCAGGTGGCCGATCTGCCTCCGCCGGGCTGCGGCCTGTGCCCAGCCCATGGCTGCGCTGCTCAGGAACAGCACCCCGGTGTTAGGCCACAGGAGCCACGGGAGAGGCGGAGAACTCCAGTCGCTCGCCATGTGCATGCGCATGGCGTAGGCGCTGGCGAAAAGCGCGAACAGCGCGCTGACCACAGCGAGGAACACGCCGAGGCCAACCTTCGCCGCCGGCATGCGCCTCGGCACCGGAGCGCGCAGCGAATCGACCGGTCCGCTCTCCAGCCAGGGTTTCTCGGCCAGGCGCTGCTGCGACAGCCACCAGATCGCGACCGTCGCGAGAGTGGCCACCAGCAGAAAGAGGATCGTCATGGCTCGGCACCCCGAGTGAACTGGACGACCGGCGGCTGGTTCTGCGGCAGGAAATCCTGCGCAGCGCCCGGTACGCTGTAGCCGTAAGCCCAACGGTGAACCACGGGCAGGTCCTTGCCCCAGTTGCCATGGCTCGGTGGCGTCTCAGGGGTCTGCCACTCCAGCGTGGTGGCGCGCCAGGGATTGCCGCCAGAGGGCGTGCCGTTGCGCAGGCTCCAGACCATGTTGAACACGAAGACCAGTTGCGCGAAGCCGACAACGAAGGCGGCCACGCTGACCAGCTGATTGAGCTCTCCCGTGGAGAGCGGAAGCGCATCCATCTCACCGATCGCATAGTATCGCCGCGGGACACCCATCAGCCCGAGATAGTGCAGGGGGAAAAAGACCAAGTAGGAGCCGATGAAGGTGACCCAGAAATGAAATTTGCCCAGAGGCTCGTTCAGCATCCGGCCGGTGACCTTGGGATACCAGTGGTAGATCGCGCCGAAGATGACCAGGATGGGCGCAACGCCCATCACCATATGGAAGTGGGCGACAACAAACATTGTATCGGAAAGCGGCACGTCCACGACGGCATTACCCAGGAACAACCCGGTCAGCCCGCCATTGACGAAGGTGACGATGAAGCCAATGGCGAAGAGCATCGGTACCGTCAGGTGGATGTCGCCGCGCCAGAGCGTGAGGATCCAGTTGTAGACCTTGATCGCGGTGGGGACAGCGATGATCAGCGTTGTTGTAGCGAAGAAGAACCCGAAATAGGGATGCATGCCGCTGACATACATGTGGTGGGCCCAGACCACGAAGCTCAGGAAGCCGATGATCAAAATGGCCCAGACCATCATGCGGTAGCCGAAGATGTTCCTCCGCGCATGCGTTGCGATCAGGTCTGAGACGATGCCGAAGGCGGGTAGCGCCACGATATAGACCTCCGGATGACCGAAGAACCAGAACATGTGCTGGAACAGGATCGGGCTACCCCCGTTGTAATCCGAGCGCTGGCCCATCTCGACAAGGGCGGGCATGAAGAAGCTGGTTCCCAGCAAACGGTCGAACAACAACATCACCGCACCGACGAACAATGCCGGAAAGGCGAGCAGCGCCATGACGCTGGCGGTGAAGATGCCCCAGACCGTGAGCGGCAGGCGCATCATGGTCATTCCCTGCGCACGTGCCTGGAGAACGGTCACGACATAGTTCAGGCCGCCCATGGTGAAGCCAATGATGAAGATGATGAGTGAGACGAGCATCAGGACGATGCCGAAATCCCGCCCCGGCGTGCCGGACAGGATGGCCTGAGGTGGATAGAGCGTCCATCCGGCGCCGGTGGGTCCGCCAGGAACGAAGAAACTCGCCAGCAGCACCAGCACGGCCAGGAGGTAGGTCCAGTAGCTGAGCATGTTCAGATACGGGAACACCATGTCCCGCGCGCCCACCATCAACGGGATGAGATAGTTGCCGAAGCCTCCCAGCAGAAGGGCCGTGAGCAGGTAGACCACCATGATCATGCCGTGCATGGTGATGACCTGGTAATACTGGTTCTGGTCGATGATGGAGAGGCTATCCGGAAAGCCGAGCTGAAGGCGCATCAACCAGGACAGCACAAGCGCCACGAAACCGGCCGCGAGGGCGGTGATCGAGTATTGTACAGCGATGATCTTCGCATCCTGGGAGAAGACGTACTTCGTCCACCAGTTCGTGGCATGGTAGAGTTCGACCTCCGGGAACTCCGCGGAGCCCACGCCCTCGTGCGATTCCAGCGTTGCTTCACCCATTGTTCTTCCCCTTGCCTCGAGCGTCCGTGGCTCCGGATTTTTCGGCGCGACGTCAGGGCGTGGCGCGAGCCGATCCTCCGCCGTGCCGACTGTGTCCGCTGGATGCATCGTGCAGGCTGGATGCAACGGCCGATGTGGCGCGTTGCGCGAAGGTCTGCTGCGCCTGAAGCCAGTTCCGGTAGTCACGTTCGTTCTCGACAACGACCCAGCCGCGCATGTCGGGATGGCCAAAGCCGCAGAGTTCGGCGCAGAGGATTTGGAATCGGCCCGGCCGAGTCGGGGTAAACCAGAGCTGGGTCACCATGCCCGGTACCAGGTCCATCTTCGCGCGGAACTCCGGCACGTAGAAGCTGTGCAGCACATCGATCGCCCGTAGCCGCAGCTTGACCGGTCGGCCGATGAGCAGGTGCAGATCGGCCGCTTCCACCACGATGTCGTCCTGCCCGTGGGGATCGTCCGGGCTTACCCCCAGGGGATTGCCGACAGGCCGCACGTCGCGGATGTCGGTGGTGCCGAGCCGGCCATCCTGCCCGGCCAGGCGGAAGTTCCAGGACCATTGCTGGCCGACGGCCTCGACCTCTGTTGCCTCCGTCGGCGCCGTGATGAACTGGCCCCAGACCACCAGCCCAGGGGCCAGCATCGCGGCGACGCCAACGGCTGTCCCAATGGCGAGGACCAACTCCAGGCGGGTGCTTTCCGGCCCATATTCAGCCCGGCTTCCCTCCCGATGACGGAAACGGAACACGCAATAGGCCACAAAGGCAAGAACAGCGACGAAGACGAGTCCGGTGATCCAGAAGGTGAGTCTGATCGTTTCATCGATGTAGTGCCAGTTCGAGGCGATCGGCGCCCACCACCACGGGCTGAAAGCGTGGAACAGCACCGAACCGACAGCGATGGCCAGCAGCACAAAGGGCACCGCTCCCTCGCGCTCCGTGGGCCTGCCTTCGGCCTCGTCGAAGGTGATGCGGATCAAGTTGAAGATCGTGAGCACGCTTGCCAGGCTGAAGATCAGTCCTGCCGAATAGAAAGTGGCATCAGCCGCGCGGCTGGCGATGAGCAGCCCGGCCAAGCCAAACAGCGCCATGCACACACCCACCGCCCATCGTGCGTCGTTGCTCACCACGCCTTCTCCTGGGTTGCCTCTGCTCACCTCAAGCCGGTTCTCTCCCGATCCTTGCGAACCATCCCTCCGCGCAGCTTCCAAACCTCGGAGGCGGACCACACGACCACGAAATTACTCGGCGGAGCCGGGCTCAGGCCTCGAAAGCTGCAGCTATAAGTACATACTCTGCGCACCTTATGGAGGAGCGCGTCAGGGTCTTCGCTGCATTCTTGGTTCGGACCGTGCTTCGCCGCACAATGGGGCAAGCTGCTTGGCGGATCGTCCTCCTCGGTACAGGCTCCAGTGGAGGCCGCGCTATCCCCAAGCCAACTGGGCGAATGCAGCTGCATTGATCATGCTCCTGTGGCTGATCTGGCGTCAAGGCAAACGCTGGTTCGTTGCAGCCTGGGTGGCTGGACGGACTCCGCGTGAGATCACCTCCCGCTTCAAAGACTGTTGCTGTGCAGGAAGCTCCGCGGCGGTGCGAATGGCTGGGAGACTACGCGGATGGAGGACGGGCGCGCTCCAGGCTGGAACTTAAAGCTCGCGACAGAACCTGTTCTGAGGCGTCGGGGAGTGATGGCGCTCTTCGTTCCTGATGACCTATGGGCTGTGGTCGAGCCCTTGCTGCCGCGGGAGCGGCCGAAGCCGAGAGGCGGCCGGCCGCGCGGGCGTCGGCTCGCGCCGCCTTGGGGGCATCTTGTTTGTGCCGCGGAGGGGCATTCAGTGGCACGAGGTGCCGACCGGGTTGGGTTGCTGCGGCAAGGCCTGCTGGCGAAGGCGGGGCGCGTGGCAGACGGCTGGAGTTTGGGCCCGGCTGCATCGGCTCCTGCTGGAGCGGCAGCAAGATGCGGAGACCCTGGACCGGAGCCGGGATGCTGTGGAAGGCCCTCTGGGCGCTGATCTTCGGCTACGTCCATCTTGGCGGGGATCCAGGTCACGGTGAGCCGCGAGCAGATGGCCCGGGCCTTGGGCGATGGAGGCGGCCGGCAGGCAGCGCTTGCCTCGCTTTTCG
>NZ_SNVJ01000047.1 GCF_009829925.1 Teichococcus coralli | reverse complement strand
TGCGGGTTCAACTACACCTCGATCGGCCGACCGTAAGCTCAAGGAATCCCGAATGACCGCCTTCCGCCACGAGTTCCACCCCACTTCCCTGCGCGAATACGACATCCGCGGCATCGTCGGGAAAACCCTCTCCAGCGCGGATGCCTTCGCCATCGGCCGCTGCTTCGGCAGCATCGTGGTGCGCGGCGGCGGCAAGAAGGTGGCGGTGGGCTATGACGGCCGCCTCTCCTCGCCCGAGCTGGAGGCGCAGCTCGTCGCAGGCCTGGTCGCCTGCGGGCTGGAGGTGGCGCGCATCGGCTGCGGCCCGACGCCCATGCTCTACTACGCCGCCTATGCGCTCGGCGCCGACGGCGCCGCCATGGTCACCGGCAGCCACAACCCGCCGGACTACAACGGCTTCAAGATGATGCTGGGCAAGAAGCCCTTCTTCGGCAGCCAGATCCAGGAGATCGGCACGATGGCCGCCGCCGGGGATGTGGTGCCGGAGGCTTCCGGCTCCTCCACCCAGGTGGACATCTCCGAGGAGTACATCGCCCGCCTGATCAAGGACTATGACGGCGGCGACCGCGCGCTGAAGGTGGTCTGGGACCCCGGCAACGGCTCCGGCGCCGAGATCACCCGCCGCCTGGTGACCAGGCTGCCGGGCGAGCACACCGTCATCAACGGCGAGATCGACGGCCGCTTCCCCAACCACCACCCCGACCCGACGGTGCTGAAGAACCTCGAGCAGATCATCGCCGAGGTGAAGAAGCAGGGTGCCGACCTCGGCATCGCCTTCGACGGCGACGCCGACCGCATCGGCGCGGTGGACGGCGAGGGCAACATGCTGTTCGGCGACCAGCTCCTGGTGGTGCTGGCGCGGGACGTGCTGAAGGCCAACCCGGGTGGCACCATCATCGCCGACGTCAAGGCGAGCCAGGTGCTGTTCGACGAGGTCGCCAAGGCCGGCGGCAACCCGCTGATGTGGAAGACCGGCCACTCGCTGATCAAGGCCAAGATGGCCGAGACCAAGGCACCGCTGGCCGGCGAGATGTCGGGCCACATCTTCTTCGCCGACAAGTGGTACGGCTTCGACGACGCGCCCTACTCCGCCATCCGCCTGCTGGGCATCGTCGCGCGCTCCGGGGAGTCCCTGGCCCAGATGCGCGACGCGCTGCCCAAGGTGATCAACACGCCGGAGCTGCGCTTCAACTGCCCGGACGAGCGCAAGTTCGGCGTCATCACCGAGGTGAAGGAGCGGCTGGCCAGGTCGGGCGCCAACGTGCAGGACGTGGACGGCGTGCGCGTGCTGACCGAGGACGGCTGGTGGCTGCTGCGCGCCTCCAACACCCAGGCGGTGCTGGTCGCCCGCGCCGAGGCCAAGACCGAGGAAGGGCTGGAGCGGCTGAAGGCGCTGCTGGCCGAGCAGGTCGAGGCCTCGGGCCTGCAGGCGCCGGACTTCTCCGGCGAGAACGCGGGGCACTGACCCCGGCGATCCGCCACGGCACGCTGCTTGACCGCGGCGTGCTGACAGGCGGGCGGCAGGGTCGCGGGCCGGGAGGGAGGGGTTTGACGGCGGCGTGATGCGCCCTACCCTTCCGCCCTTCCCTGTGCCGGAGACCCGCCATGCTGCAACCGCCCCCCGCCGAACCCGGCATGCGCGAGGAGGAGGTGGACACCCCCGCCCTGATCCTCGACCTCGACGCCTTCGAGGCCAATCTCGACACCATGGCGGGCTTTCTCGCTCCCACCGGGGCGAAGCTCCGCGCCCATGCCAAGACGCACAAATCACCGATCGTCGCCCTGCAGCAGATCCGCCGCGGCGCGGTCGGGCAATGCGTGCAGAAGGTGGCGGAGGCCGAGGCCCTCGCCTGGGGCGGCGTGCCGGACATCCTGGTGAGCAACGAGGTCGTGTCGCCGCGCAAGCTCGCCCGGCTGGCCGCCCTGGCGCGCATCAGCAAGGTGGCGCTCTGCGTCGACAACGCCGAGGCCATCGCCCTGGCCGAGCAGGCCGCCGAGGCTGCCGGCATCCGCCTGCCCGTGCTTGTGGAGATCGATGTCGGCGCCGGGCGCTGCGGCGTGGCACCCGGCCCGGAGGCTGTGGCGCTGGCGGAGCGGATCGCCGGCAGCCGGCACCTCACCTTTGGCGGACTGCAGGCCTATCACGGCCGCGCCCAGCACATCCGCACCCCGGAGGGACGCGCCGAGGCCATCCACGCCGCCATCGAGGACACCCGCCGCACGGTGGAGCAGTTGCGCCAGCGCGGGCTGGACTGCGGCATCGTCGGCGGCGCCGGGACCGGCACCTTCCGGCTCGAGGCGGCCAGCGGCGTCTTCACCGAGATCCAGGCCGGCTCCTATGCCTTCATGGACGTGGACTACGCCGCCAACCAGGAGGCGCCACCCTTCCGCCATGCCCTTTTCATCCTGACGCAGGTGATGAGCACGCCGAAGCCCGACCTCGCCGTGGTGGATGCCGGGCACAAGGCCGCGCCGACCGACTCCGGCTTCCCGCAGCCCTGGCAGCGCACCGGCCTGCGCTACGCCGGCGCTTCGGACGAGCACGGCAACCTCCGCATCGAGGGCGGCACGCCGCCCAAGCTCGGCGAGAAGCTGCGGCTGGTGCCCGGCCACTGCGACCCGACCATCGACCGCTACGACTGGTTTGTTGGCGTTCGCGACGGCCGAGTCGAATGCCTCTGGCCGATCGCCGCCCGCGGCGCGATGGCCTGAGGAAAGGCGTGGGGGAAATTCATTCCCCCAGGCTTTTCTTGTCCTTTCGCGTCAGGCGGAACAGCGCCTGCTCGCCGAACAGGTTGGCCAGCCGCACCGAGCGCTCCCAGGGCGCCCGGAGCCCCTTCTCGTCCACCGCCAGCCATTGCTCGATGGCGTAACCATCGGCCTCGCAGAGGTCGCAGAAGTCCAGGATGGTGCAGGGGTGGATGTTGGGCGTCTCGTGCCAGGGGCGCCCCCAGGTTTCCGTCATCGGCATCCGGCCGGTGAGGAACAGCTTCATCCGCACCTCCCAATGGCCGAAGTTCGGAAAGGAGACGATGGCGTAGCGACCGATGCGCAGCATCTGCCGCAGCACCTCGCGCGGCTTCTCCACCGCGTGGAGCGTGCGCGACAGCACGACGTAGTCGAAGGCATCGTCGGGGTAGAAGGCGAGATCGGTGTCGGCATCGCCCTGGATCACCGCCAGGCCCTGGGCGACGGCCGCCGTCGCCTGCGCCATGTCGATCTCCATGCCGCGGGCATCGGCGCCCTTCTCCCGCGTCAGGTGGTCCAGCAGCGCGCCATCGCCGCAGCCGATGTCGAGCACCTTCGTGCCGGGCGCGATCATGCCCGCGATCAGCCGCAGGTCGAGGCGCATGTTCTTGGCGACGTAGCGCACCGGTGCCGTGGTATCGGGCAAAGCGGAAAATCCTGGCCGTGCGGGGTGTCTCGCCGGGACCGATACTCCCTGACCCGCCGCGAGGCAAACGCTGGAAACGCAAGCGAGGGCCGTGAAGGCCCCCGCTGGTCGGCCCGGCATATGCGCGAGGCTCAGGCGGCGCGCAGCGCCTTCGGCAGGTCGGCCACCGCCGTGTCGATCAGCTTGGCGTCGGCGCCGGCATCCAGCTTGTCGGCGATCACGTCGCGCGCGGCGGCGGCGGCCACGGCGATGGCGGCGTTGCGCACATCGGCCAGGGCGCTGGCCTCGGCCGCCTGGATACGGTCCATCGCCATCCGCTCGCGGCGCTTGGCGGCGGCCTCGGCCTCCGCGGCGGTGGCGGCGGCGACGCGCTCGGCCTCCACCTTGGCGCGGGCGATCAGCGCCTCGGCCTCGGTCATGGCGGCGGCCCGCTCGGACTCGGCCTGCCGGCGCATCGCCTCGGCCTCGGCACGCAGGCGGGCCGCCTCGTCGAGGTCGGCGCGGATGCGCGCGGCACGGGCGTCCAGAGCCTCGGTCGCCTTGCCCCAGATCGTGCGGCCCAGCAGGACCACGAAAATGACGAAAGAGACGGCGACCCAGAAAACCGGGTTGAGCCAGAAATGCTCGTAATGGTGCATGTCGCCCTCCTTACGCCTTGCCCTGCGCGGCCAGCTGGCGCTGCACGGCGGCGGCCGTGGCGGCTTCCTGCTTCAGGCCGGTCAGGCGCGTCACCATGGCGTTGGCGGTATCGGTCGCCACCTCGCGCAGCGCGGCCATGGCGGTGTCGCGGGCCGTGGCAATCCGGGCCTCGGCGGCCTCGATCTGCTCGGCGAGGCGGGCGTTCAGCACCTCGTTCTTCGCGGAGGCCTCGGCCTGGGCGGACTGCAGGGCGCCGGCGATGGCGGCCTGGCTGTCGGCGCGAGCCTTGGCGGTGGCGGACTGGTAGGCGCCGGCGGCGGCATCCGCCTCGGCCTTGGCGGCGCGGGCGGCCTCGAGGTCACCCTCGATGCGGTGGCGGCGCTCGTCCAGCACGGAGGTGACGCGCGGCAGCGCCACATTGGCCAGCACGTAGTACAGGACGCCGAAGATGATCAGCATCCAGACCACCTGCGCCAGCATCAGCGGATTGGAGAAATCCAGCTGCGGCATGCCGCCGGTGGTGGTTTCCTCCATGGCGCCGCCGGCCGTCTCGACCGCATGGGCGGCGGAGGTGGCCAGCAGGGCCAGCATCCCGGCGAGGGGCATCGGCTTCATCATCTGCATCCCTGTCGTCTTGGTCCCCAAGGCTTGGTGGCGCGGCGCCGACGGGCGCCGCGCCACGGCGGCATCAGGTGAACAGGATGAGGAAGGCGATCAGCAGCGCGAACAGCGCGACGGCTTCCGTCAGGGCGAAGCCCAGAATGCCGATCGGGAACACCGTGTCGCGCGAAGCCGGGTTGCGGGAAACCGACGCGATCAGCGTCGAGAAGATGTTGCCGAGCGCCTGGCCGACGCCGAACAGGGCAATCACGGCCAGACCGGCGCCGATCGCCTTCGCAGCAAGCACGAGTTCCATCAGAGTAATCCCTTCGTTGGTCTGATGTTAGGTCCGCGAAAACGCGGCTCCGCAGAAACGTGGCCCCTTTGTGAGGACTGACCCCGTCAGTGCAGGTGCACCGCGTCATGCAGGTAGACGCTGGTCAGGATGGCGAACACATAGGCCTGCAGAAAGGCCACCAGCAGTTCGAACCCGATCAGAAGCACATTGACCGTCAGCGGCAGCACCGCGATGAACGGGCCGACGATGCCCAGGCCGCCCAGCAGCACGACGAAGGTGGCGAAGACCTTCAGCAGCACGTGGCCGGCGACCATGTTGGCGAACAGACGGATGGAGAGGCTGATCGGCCGCGAGAGGTAGGACACCACCTCGACCGGCACGATGATGGGCGCGAGCCAGACCGGCGCGCCCTCGGGGAAGAAGTAGCCGAAGAACTTCTTGCCGTGCAGGGCCAGCGCCACCAGCGTCGTCAGGACGAAGACGACGGCGGCGAGCCCGAAGGTCACGGCGATATGGCTGGTATAGGTGAAGGCGTAGGGGAACAGCCCGATCACGTTGCCCAGCAGGATGAACATGAACAGGGTGAACACGAACGGGAAGTACCGCTTGCCCTCGTGCCCGACCTGCCCGATCACCAGATTCTCGATGAACTCGTAGAAGGTCTCGGCGGCGGCCTGCAGGCGCCCCGGGACGATCGCGCGCGGCGCCATGCCAACCGTCATGATCAGCACGATGACCACCGCCGCCGTCAGCATGAAGGCATTGGACTGCGTGAAATTCACCGCCGCGCCCACGGGCCCGAGGGCATGCGTCAGCTGGAACTGGCTCAGCGCGTCGATCGTATTGCCTTCCGCGGCCACTGCGGCTCTCCCGTCATCCGGTGCTACTTGCGCGCGCCCTTCCGGGGGGTGAACAGTCGATAAACGTTCAGCACCCCGGCGACACCACCTATGGCGAAGAACAGCATGAAGAGCCAGGGGAACGTGCCGAGCCAGCGGTCGATCAGCCAGCCGATTCCGGCACCGGCGATCAGCGCCGAGACGACCTCGACGCCGGCCCGCAGACCGATGCGCAAGGCACTGGCCGGCAGACCGCCCTGGCCTTCCCCATCGGCACCCCGAGCGTTCTGGTCAAGGCCCTGGCGGTGCCGGGCCTTGCGCAGGCGCTCGTTGAAGTCGTCGCGTTCGTTCACCCTCGCTCCCGCGGTCGCCCCGCCGGTAGGCTGGACGGCTCGTAAGGGGCCGTTCATGTGGTGTCAAGGGCATGGCGGCTTCGCCGTGCCCGGCCAGGCCCAAGCCATGGCCGGCCAAGCGGGACGCCCTGCGCAATGTCGCAGCCCCGCTCGTGCGGCATGGCGAGCCGGGCCGGACTCTCCACGCCCTGCGCCTCCAGCCCGCGCGCCAGCCGCGGGATGGTCTCGGTCACCAGGCGGCCGCTGCCTCGCCCTGCCGGTCGCCGACAAAGCCGCGGTCCACCTCCAGCACGCCGGAAGGCAGCTTTTGCGGATCGCAGCGCGAGGAGCAGCAGCCGGTGCCGAGATCCTCCAGCGCCGCCGAGCGCACTGGGAAGCGCCGGACGGTGAGGCCGCGGTTAAGGCGCGGCCTCAACCAGCTCCGTTGCCACGCCCAGGTCCACCGAGAGCAGGCGGCTGACCCCGCGCTCCTGCATCGTCACGCCGTAGAGCCGGTGCATCCGCGCCATGGTCAGCGGGTGGTGGGTGACCACCAGGAAGCGGGTGCCCGCCTCCGCCGCCATGGCGTCCAGCAGGCCGCAGAGCCGCTCGACATTGGCGTCGTCCAGCGGCGCGTCCACCTCGTCCAGCACGCAGACCGGCGCCGGCTGGCAGCGGAACACCGCGAAGATCAGCGAAAGCGCCGTCAGCGCCTGCTCGCCGCCCGAGAGCAGCGACAGGGTGGCCAGCTTCTTGCCCGGCGGCTCGGCGTAAATCTCCAGCCCGGCCTCCAGCGGATCCTCGCTGCCCACCAGCGCCAGATGCGCCCGCCCACCGCCGAACAGCCGGCCGAACAGCGCGCGGAACTCGGCGTCCACCCGGTTGAACACGGCGCGCAGCCGCTCCCGCCCTTCCCGGTTGAGATGCCCGATCGAGCCGCGCAGCTTGGCAATGGCGGTGCCGATCTCGTCGCGGTCGCGGTCGATGGCGCCGATCCGCTCCTCCATCTCCGTCACCTCCTGCTCGGCACGCAGGTTGACGGGGCCCATGTCCTCGCGCTCGCGCGCCAGCCGCTCGGCCTTGCGGCGGGCCTTCTCCTCCGCCGCATCGGAAAGGTCCTCCGGCGGTTCCGGTAAAGTGGCCTCCTCGCCGAGCCGCTCGACCATGCGCGCGCCGACCGATTGCGCCGCCGCTTCCGCCTGCTCGACCGCCGCCTGGGCGCGCACCTGCGCCTCCCGTGCCGCGGCAAAGCCCGCATCCGCCTGCCGGCGACCCTCGGCCGCCTCGCGATCCTCGGTTTCCGCCGCCCTCAGCTTCGCGGCGGCGGCCTCGTGCCGCGCCTTGGCCTCGGCCAGCACCCGCCCGGCGGCGGCACGCCGGGCGGCGGCCTCCTCGGGGGCGCCGGCGGCGGCCTCGCGGGCGGCGGCGGCCTCTCCCGCGCGGCGGTCAAGCTCG
>NZ_SNVJ01000046.1 GCF_009829925.1 Teichococcus coralli | reverse complement strand
CCGGTTCCAGGTTCTGTTAGACGCTCTTAGGCTGATGTGACCACCGGAGGAAGCAGACCCACATGAGCGACGTCGACTGGGTACCTCAGTTTGCGCAGGATCACGACGCATGGGTCCGGCTGCTGTTTCAGACACCGGATCCGGCGGACCGCATCGTAGGTTACAGTTCCGCGCCGGATCTGCTGCTGGGGGAGATCCTCCGCTACGGTGCCTACAACGATAGCGGCATGGTTGGAGACTTGTTCGAGCTCTATCGCGGGATGGCAACCGAGGGTGGCATGCCACTCCCGCTGCGGCGGGCGGTGTACCAGCACGTCAAAGGGCACCAACAAGAAGCCTCGGTGTTTTCGGCCAATGTCTACCTTCCGTTCGTGGCTTGCGAGGCGGACCGCGGCATCACCTCGACGGCGGTCATCGACTTTGTCAGCCTCGCACCGATCACGAACGGCGATCCGATGAGTCGCGTGCGCGAGGTCATCGCTTGGATTGAGCATGGATCTCCCCTGAATGTTGGCGCCACCTTCGGCGCACTGCTTCACCTGGGCGACCCGCGCGTTTGCCGTCTCCTCTGGCCGCTGAAGGACATGCTGGAGGAAGACGCCGTGCGCGAAGCGATGCTCTGCCGCGCGGGGATCCTGGGTGCCGCGACAACAGAGTTCCTGGTGCATTGGCTCCTAGGCATGGACGGCGACGCGCGGGACGCTTTGTTCGGCCATGTCGCTTCGGGTCTTTTCCTGCAGCGTCGTGACATGCGCCTGCCCGTCGTCAGCACTGGCGAGCGCCCCTTTCCTGTCACCAGCGTCACGCCGGAAGAGCAGAACCGGATGCAGCGCTTCATCAGCATTGAGGATTTCACCAAGCAGATTGCCCCGGCACTCCTGGAACTCGAGCGCACAGAACCCGAGCCGAAGGTGATGCCCGAAGTGCTGGCAATTTGGGGCCTTGGCCCGCAGCCGCGTCGGCGAGTTGGTACCTAACCCCCAAGGCGGGAGCGGCAGAGCCGGGAAGGACCCGCAAGATGGCCGGATTCTGTCCTCGAGCGCGAGGGGGCCTACGTCCCGCCGCCCTCCTCCCCGTCGCGGACGGCCGCGAGCAGCCGATTCTCGACCTCCGGCCATGGCCGGGCGAGGTCCACCGTCTCGACCCGGATGAGGTGACCTTGGACTTCCATCCTCTCGGACAGGTGCCAGGCCGCCGCGGGGTAGAGGAGGATGCCGGTAGCGCGGCGGTGCGCGGCCGAGACCTCCTCCTGAGAGCGGAGGTAGGCGTAGATCTGGTAGAGGTGGCTGCTGTCGAGCCTATGCCCGCCGAAGCGGTTGGCGACGAGGCTTGCGGCCGTAAATTTCGTGTCGAGCACGACAATCCGGCCCGTCGAGGCCTCTTGTAGGACGAGGTCGGCCTGCATCGTCGGCAGAAGGGGCAGGGTGCCCGAGGTCGGCCACGCGAGGACCTTCTGCGGCTGCACGTGCCAGCCGGACAGGCGCGCTCGAAGGAAGGTCGCGACGAACCGCTCGAAGACGGCATGGAGGGTGAGGGTGTCGCGGTCGAGCCCGAGACTGCCGGCTCCGCCCGCCTCGGTCGGCATCTGCCGCCGCAGCACGAGCTCGCAGATCGCGAGCATGAGGCGGTAGTCGCCGTCGTTCCGCCCGGTTGTCTCGCGCGCGGCCACCCCCTGGCGCGGGGGGACGGGAGTGATCCCGTCGAGGTCGCGGACGAGCCGCCGGAGCCGCTGGCGCAGCGCCGCCGCGCGCCCCGATGAAGGGCCGAACGCACCGGCCTGGGCGAGGCGGTCGAGGACCGCGCGGATCGTCCGGTTCCGCGGAATGTCCGCGGTGAAGGCGTGGAAGCGGCAGTAAGCCTTCCCGCGCTCAAATTCGAGAGTCTTGAGGCTCTGTTCGAAGTCGACGCGCCCGCGGATGCCGCGGATGGAGGCAGCCTCCACCTCGTAGCCCCGACCAAGGCCGGCCCGCAGGCGCTGCTCAACGAGGCGGGCGAGGACGGAGGCGAGTAGCGCGTCGAGGCTCGGCGCCGCCTCGGCCTCCCGCCGCCACCGTTCCACCGCCGCGGTCTCGCCCCAGGCGTAAAGGAGCATGTGCCAGACGTTGCGGATGGGGATGCCCGATAGCGTCGTGGCCCCTGTCTCCACGCGGTCCTCCGCGCTTAGTACTGAGGGTTTGATCACGGGGCCAGCAGCGCTCCGCGAGCCTCCTCCGCGCGTCCGCGGTTGTCGAACCAGTACTCTTCCAGCAGCGGCGCGATCTCGGTCTCCACTATGCCTTCAAACCAGGCGCGGTCGAGGCCGGAGAAGTCCCGGCCTTTCGGGCAGAAGAAACTGTGGCCGACCTCGTAGTGGTCGCCGAGGAGCGGGTCGGCAGCGATCACCTCGTTCAGCGCGACCATGCGTTCAACAATACGCTCGACGAGGGCCGCGTCCATCCCCCGCTCGGTGAGCCAACCGTGGAAAGCGTCGCTCCGGTAGGCGGGGCGGAGCGTGAGGAAGCCGAAGCGGCGACGCAGCGCGTAGTCTACCATGGCGAGCGACCGGTCGGCGAGGTTCATCATGCCGATGACGTGGAGCCGCGGCGGGACGTGGAAGCGCTCCTCCTCTTCGTCGTGCTGATAGACGAGCGGCACGCCGAAGTCGGGCCCACGCTTGTCGGCCTCGAGCAGCATGAGCAACTCGCCGAAGATCGCAGCGAGGTTGCCGCGGTTGATCTCATCGATGATGAAGACGTAGTCGCGGTCTGGGTCCTCCGCCGCGCGCTGGCAGAAGCGGTGGAAAACCCCGTCTTGCAGAGCAAAGGTGCCAGCCTTCCCCGACACAGGGCGGTAGCCGCGCACGAAATCCTCATAGGCGTAGGAGGGGTGGAACTGCACGGCTTCGACCCGCGCCGGATCCTCCTCCTGCATCAGCGCATAGGCGAGGCGACGGGCGAGGAAGGTCTTGCCGACCCCGGGTGGCCCCTGAAGGATAAGGTTCTTTTTCGAGCGAAGCCGGTCAAGGGCGCGCGAGAGGTCTTCCTGAGGAACGAAGACTCCCTCCGCGACCATGTCCTCCAAGGCGTAGGGCCGCAGCGTGGGTCCGCGCGGCGCCGGCTCGTCCTCTCCTGCCGGGTCGTCCTGCACGACGGTGTCGGGTGCGGTATATTCATTCCAAGATCGTTGCCGGAACCACTCATAGTCCTGGGGCACCCCCCGGAAGGCGAAGTCGATCAAGCGGCGGGTGTACTCCTCGGACTGGTGCCCTCGGCGGAGACGCCATGTCGTCCGTCTAGACGTGTAGAAGTACCATCGGCCGGGCGGCGGCCGGTCCTCCCACTCCACCTCAACGACCCGGCCGTCGCCGCGGTTCTTCACGACTGTCCCAACCGCTTTAACCTCCATGCAAGAGACCGTGCGGCCGCCGGCGTCAAAGGGCAGGCCCGACTTCTGCGAGAAAGCGGCCTTGATCGCGATGCGGTCGCCGACCGCAATGCTCCGGACCTCGTCGAGGTACTTGTCGGTGTAGCCGTTCTCCCAGATTCCCTCCTGCCGGAACCGCTCGGTCTGGTCCGGAGGATCGCTGCCGTCCCAGAAGGCGCCGACCATCCAGTAAGTCGGTTCAGCCGAGGGGCGCGCCGGCTCCGCGGCGGGTGGCGTCCCCCCTTCCTCGGTTGCGCGTCGCCATGCCGCGAGGGACAGGTCGGGGAAGCTCGGGAAGCGCACGGCGGCGCGGGCGAGGATTTCGCGGTAGCCCTCGAAGGAAAGGCCGCCCCGCGGCAGGTCCTCGCCCAGGTAGGCGCGGTTCGTCGAGTCGAGATTGAGGAAAACGCGCGGGCGGATCCAGAAGAGGCCCATCGTCAAATTGACGTTCACGCCGCGGACCGCGAGCGCGGCGTCGAAGCTCGCAGCGAACGCAGGGTCCTCTAGCGGCGACTGCCCCAGCGCCAAACGGAAGTTGCGCCAGAGCGCCGGAACGTCGGTCGGCTGCCGCTCGTCGGCGTAGGAGAAGAACCAGGACCGCTGGTTGTTCAGCACAGGAATGCCGTCGAAGTCGGAGGGGGGTGGGACGGCGGTGCCGAGCAAGCGGCCCATCTCCCCAGCGATGAGAAGGCGCTGCTCGTGTCGCAGCGTTCGGTTGCAGGCGCCGAGAAAGGTGAAGGGGTCGATCTCGCGCAGTAGCACGCGTGCCCCGGTAACGTCGCGGTCATTCACTGGCGTCGCGGGCAGCCCCGCGACTCGAAGGCGCTCGAGGAAGGCGACCAGATCCGGTTGGCGGTCCTCCCAGTCCAGGAGGCGGTGCGCCAAGTCCTCGTAGAAGGGGATCCAGGTGAAACTCAACGCGGCTGCTCCGTGGATGCTCGTGCCCGCCCCATTTCCGTCAGCTCCGAGGCGGCCGTGCAAGTGCCCGGCAGCGGATGGATCGCGTCCGGTCGTCACGAATCGATCCGGAGATCATGTCGCGCGGTCCGTGACGCCGGGAGAGCGGCCAATCGGACGGCGAGTGAAGGCAACGGGGCCGGCCGATCCGCGCCCGGCGCGGTCCTGAACAGGTGATCCGGGGTCGTGGGGAGCCGATTCCAGCTTTTTGCTGCCTGCTCAACTCGGCCGTACGGCGTGCGGGCGACCACGTCCGCTTTCGGGAGGGCGACTTCGCGAAGCGGATGGCCGGTGTGGGCGCTTAGCAGAAGTAGTTGCTCAGCAGCCTGAATGACCTGGTCGCCCTGGATGCGCCGCCGGTGCAGGTCCAGGCAGGCGCTGAGAGGCCCAGGAAGGGCAGGAGAGTGATCTTCCGCCCCTCCGCTGCCGACCCTCAGTACCGCTCCAGGTCATCCTCGTCCGGGGGATTGTTGTTAGCGTACTGGCCCTCGATGGAACGAGCATCGAGGGCCATCTTCACCGTCTCATGGACATGAGGCATCGTGCTACGCACGTCCTCAGCCGCCCTTCGAAGCCGTTCATAGGGGCCGACGGGTTCTTTGGGATCGTCCTCCGACGGAGCTTCCGCGATCGTCGGGACCGCCTCGTTCGAGGCAAGCGACTTCATGACCGAGAGCAAGGCGCCCTCATACTTCAGGTGTTCGAGTTCTGCGTCGATCAACGCGGAGTCGAACTCGCGGGCGCGATCGACAAGAACTGCAGACTTCCTCGACTTGATCAGGAATATCGTGCCGATCGCGACCAGGGCACGCACCTGGGAGCGGTACTTCTTGTACTCGTCGAAGAGCAAGATGTGCTGTTTTCGCACCATCTTGGTGGCTTTCGGCCACTTAGACGCTGGGCGGAGTCGGACCTGCCTAGCCCCAGAAGGCGACGCCAGGTATCCGGCCAAACCGCTCGTATCGATGTCCACGATTAGCTTGCCGCCGTTCCGGCCGAACTCGTTCCAGCCCACGATCACGCGCTGCGGCGCTGCCTTCTTGGTAGGCTTGTTTGCTGCGCCCTGGGTCAGTTTGGCGGCAATGGCCTTGCCAGAGGTAGGCTTTTTAGCAGCCGTCGAGGCAGAGCGCGGCTTCTTGGCCGTAGGCGCCGGAGCGGATACCCGTCCAGCGCGCTTAACAGGAGCCTTAGCGCCTGTAGTCTTGACCGCCGTCTTCGTGCCGGCCTTCGGAGATCGCGTTGCCATCTGACTTCATCGAGAAAATGCGGAACGCACCTTTGATCTGGTCGGAGGTTGGAGGCAAGCGAAAAATGCGTTTCTCATTTCTCCAGCCTAAGCAGCCTTGGAAGACCCGCCGCAGACTGTCCCGCCGACGGAGGTCCTCAGGCTGCTTCAGCGATCACACCAGACCGAGACAGCGGAGCAGGAGGAACACGGTCCAGCCCGGATCTGCCTAGTCCGGCTCCACGCCCAGCTTGACGGACTATAATCTAGGTCGCCATCATCCGTCCTGGCCGGATCCAAGGCGACATGGTGCATCCCTATCTGCGCCGTTGGAGCAGCCGGTCTACCCCGCCCCTTCCCCCGCGCATGGCCGGCCGGACGAGCTGCGCTCTGTGCTGGACCGTACCCTCGGGGTGCCGCTGTTCCAGGAGCAGGCGATGCGGGTCGCCATGGTCGCCGCCAACTTCACCCCGGAGGAGGCGGACCGGCTGCGCCGCGCCACGCGACCTTCAAGCACACTCAGGGCTTGAGGGAGCACTGCGAACAGCTGGTCGGCGGCATGGTCCGGCGCGGCTATGACCCGGCGCTCGCCGAGCGGGTGTTCCAGCAGATCGAGGGCTTTGGCGCCTACGGCTTTCCCGAGAGCCATGCCGCCTCCTTTGCCCATCTCGCCTATGCCTCGGCCTGGCTGAATGCCACCACCCTACGGTGTTCGCCTCCGCCCTGCTGAACTCGCAGCCGATGGGTTCTATGCGGCGGCGCCGATCGTCCGTGACGCGCGCGAGCATGGCGTGCTGGTGCGGCCGCTCGACGTCAATGCCAGCGACTGGGACTGCACGCTGGAGTCCGCATCGCAGAGTGCCGAGGGCTATGCACTGCGGCTCGGGCTGCGAATGGCGTCCGGTCTCGCCGCCGCCGACGAACTGCGCCTGGTCAGGGTGCGGCGGGCTGGCAATGGTGCGCCCTTTGCCACGCCGGAGGAGGTGACGCGCCGCGCCGCGCTCCGTCGCGCGGCACTCTGGGCGGCTCGGGCGGTGAAGGCCGAGCCCCCTCCCCTGCTTCGTCTGGTGACCGGTGGTGAGCCGCCGCTGATCCAGGAGCTGGAGCCCGCGCTCCTGGCGGAGACGGAAGGCCAGTCCGTGATGCAGGACTACACCGCGCTCGGACTGATGCTCGGGCGGCACCCGCTGGCGCTGCTGCGGCCGCAGCTGGAGGCGCTGGGCTGCCAGGACACACGGGCGCCGGCCGGCCAGCCGGGATTTCCGCTGAGGGGCGCACGAGGTAGGGAAGCCACACAGCGGCTTTAGCACTTTGAGGGGGCTCGGATTCTCCGCGCAGAGATTATGAAGCGACGTGAGACAGAGGGGAGGGCGGATGGCCCTTTCCTGCTCTACCACGTCGATACATCGACATGACGACATTCCGACATGAATACATGTCGGCACGCATGCGTGTCGACATGTCGATGCGCTGTCAGTCCTTCTGCTCCGCTATCCGTGCCATGCCTCGCGATTGGAACAGGAGATTGACCGCCTCGGTCATGAGGTGCTGGAGCCGTCTACCCTCATCCAGACCAAGACGGTCTAGCTGCCGCTTTGTCTCTGCGTCCACGAAGAAGGCCACCTGGCGCTTCCCCTGACGTGAGGGGGGGACGGGGGCCTTTTGCGGCACTGGCGGTTCGGCCACGGTGCCTGGCGCCATTCTGGGGAGAGGGTTCAGTTTAGGGCGTGAGCGCAGAGCCATCAGACACCCCGACGCGTAGACATGTCATCGTGTAGACGTGTCGACACGTCGTCGTATAGACGTGCCACCTCCTGAGCAGCCTTGCCTCCAGGCTCATACTCGGCTGCCGTGCTGCCGTTGGCGAGGCAGTGCCGGAAGGCGACCCGGTAGGAGATGACGGCCGGCGAAACCTCGGCGCCTGTCTCCTTCACCACAGCCACCGCATCAGCCACGACGCTGGAGTTCTCTCGAGGAGGGGCGGCATTAATGACCACCATTACGGGTCGTTTGAGCGCTAAGCAGAGGTCAACGGTCGCGTTTAGGGCATCGAGATCAAACTGTGCTGGCTGACAGGGGCTCACCACCAGATCGGCAGTCTGGGCGACCAGCATCGTGGTGCGGTCGGCATTCGGGGCCGTATCCACGAAGACGAGGTCGTAACCTTCGGCCCGGGCATCCTTCAGAGTCTGTGCTAGGTTCGAAGCGTGGATCGCATCCACGTCTGGCGCCGCGTCCCCTCGGCGTTGCGCCCAATTAGTCAGGTTTCCCTGAGGGTCCAGATCCAGCAGGAGGGTCTTTGTCCCTCGTGAGGTCGCTTCGGTCGCCAGATGAACGGCCAGAGTCGACTTCCCAGCTCCGCCCTTCTGGCTCATCAGCGCTACAACGTGCATTTCCATCATCCCAACATGTCGACACGCCGACATGCCGACATTCTGCAGGAACGTCAATCTGATCCGCAGCATAGCGGTGCTGGAGTATTCAACATGTAGACATGGTATCATGTCGACATGAATGAGTTTCCGTTTGAGGACAACGAGTTAATTGCGCCATTGAACGCTCAACACTAGGCTCGCCCAATCGCAACCCGAGGCACAACAGCCGTGATCTAGAATCAGAAAGCCCCTGCCGAGTGAACGACAGGGGCTCCGATCAACCAGACTAGCCGGATGAGACGATGTGGTGTCCCATCATCCGGCGCCGCTCTTCCGAACGCAAGCCGTTTTTGCGAACGGGACCGGCTGGACTGAACGGACCCTAACAGCAGGGGCTTTCCGAAAGGAGAGCCATGTCTATCCCCCAACGTCCGCGCTCAACTCGGCGCGGCTCCGTCACCGTGGCCGCGTGGCAGCGCCAGCGGCTCGGCCATACCGACCGCTTGCGGATCATGGATGCCGCCCGCCGATACGAGCGCGCCACCCATTGCCGTGGCTCCGGCCGTCACGGTGGCGCGCTGCGCGACACCGGCCTGCGCGTGCTCTGGACGCTGCTCTACCGCGGCTGGGGGAGGGCAGGGGCCTGCGATCCGGCGCTGGCACAGATCGCCCAGGAAGCGCGGCTGGCGCGCTCCACCGTGCAGCACGCCCTGGACCGCCTGGAGGCGCTCGGCTGCTTGCTGCGCGTCCAGCGGGGCGCCGCGCAGGGGCGGCGGTGGGTGCAGGCCACCAACGCCTACCTGTTTCGGCCGCCCCCCACCTGGGCAAGCGATACCGGAAACCGGCAAGCCTTAGAATCTGACTCTAAAAACAAGGCTCAGGAGGAAGCCGAATGGCCAGCACCGCCGCCGATCGCGGAGGCCGAACGGCAGGCCCTGCTGGTGAAATGGGGGCTAGCTGGGGCAGGGGAGGCGGCGACGACCTAGTCAGCAACAGCCACACTTGTTCTTCTTCTGTTCCGACTTTACCTCTCCGCCATTGGAGACCCCGAGGGCGAAGAGACCCCCGCGCCCGCCTTCTCTCGAGACCCGCGCCCTGCAACACCTAGTCGAACTAGCGCAGCGTGCCGCCGATCCTGATCGCGTCGGCTGCGCAGTAGAGGCCATGGTCACGGACTGGCTGACGGACACTCCGCCAGTCAAGTGCGCGCTGCTCCAGGAGCGTGTGACAGACCTGCACGCTGCGCTCACCGAAAGCGTGAATGCGGCCCAAGGCCAGATCGACGACCTGGACCGCGATGATGCCGCCGGCCAGCGGCAAGCCCAGCGGCCGCTGATCGCACTGCAGGCGGCCCAGGACGCACTGGCGGCAGCACGACTGCAACTGGCCTGAGCAGCAGCGATGGCCTTTTCCCCGGCCTTTACCGTTGGTCCCATTCCTAATCTCCAGGCCCCGGTCGCCGGGCCGGCGCGTATCCGGGGCAAGGAGTTCCAAACCCAGACTGCTCGCTTGTTACGGGCACACGAGCGCATCGCGGACGAGGCGATCGATGGCTTCCATCGGTACGCCGACCTCCCGGAAACACGGCAACTGCACGTGATGTGTGGCTGCGGACGCAGCACCAAGCCGCGGATTGGTGCACTGGCCGTTTGGCACCTGGTGCCCGGTGTGACGCCGCTCCGCCGGATGATTACGCGGCTGCGCTGTGCGCGCTACAGCAACAGGCCGACCCTGGCGGAGCCCGTGCCTTCGCTGCCGGACTGGCATCGCAGGCGCTTCGGGGCAGGCGAATTGTGGCACTCTGTGCTCAGCGCCGTCCTACACACGCTAATCAAAGGTTAGCGTGCCTGAAATGGCGATCGGCCGTTGAAAAAGCAGGTTTTCCCTGCCTTCCAGGTGGTCGGTTCTGTTGCATCTTTTGTGGTCCGGC
>NZ_SNVJ01000045.1 GCF_009829925.1 Teichococcus coralli | reverse complement strand
GCCGGACCACAAAAGATGCAACAGAACCGGCTTCCCTGTCTTCCACAACGTCCGGAAAACCCGACCGCGGGGAGCAGGCGGAACGGGCGGCCTCAGATCGCCTTCGCCGTCATCTGGCCCGGCCCCAGTTTGGGGAGCGACCCGACGACCGCCCAGAAGTACTGTTGGAGGTAGGTGGCCTGGTTGGCGGGCGCGTCCGTGGCGAAGGGAACCACCGTCGCCCCCCGTTCCTTCTTCCACGCTTCGACAGTCGGCCCAAAACGCTTGAACCAGTATTCGGATATCTTCTTCTCGACCCCTTTGTAGAGTCCCTGGTTGGACACCCTCAGGGGCGTCTTCGCGATCGGGTCGAAGCCGTAAAGGCGCGCCCAGATCACCGCCTCGAACAGGATGAGGAAGCCGTTGCGGACATCCGCCAGGCTGGCCTCGACCCCGGAGTTGCCCTCGTCCAGCTTGAGGTCGCCTACGCTGAACGCATCGGCGATCAGACCGACCCCGTCCGGCGAGATCCAGTTGGCCCGCACCTCGCTTTCCACCCGTGCGTGGACCGTGCGCAGGGCGAGGCGGGTGCGCATCGCGTAGTCGCGCGCGGCGGTCCTGACGGAAACCCCGGCCGTGTCCCCGAGCAGGGCACGGGACGGCACCCGCGCCCTGCCCAAGGCTTTCCTCAAGGCCTTGCCGACGGCCGCGTAGTTCTGCTCGGCCTCGCGGGCGAGGCTCTCCACGATGCCGTGGTAGATATCCCTCTGGTCTTCCGAGGACTTCCCCTTGGCCGTCACGAGGGCGCCCTCTAGCGCGGTCACGCGCGCCGCGGCCTGGTTGCCCCTGATCGCACCCTGAACGGAGCCCGCGGGGCGCCAGGGCGAGGCGAAGCGGCCCGCGTTCATCCTCCCGAGCCGCTCGGCTACCCTGCGGGCCTCCTCGACCAGCTCGCGTGCCTCCGGCCCTCTCGGCAGGGCCGCGTAGAGGGCGGCGCGGCGTAGGGAGGCGGAGAAGATCCCTTTAGCGGCGGCCTTCAGGAGCTTGCCCGGCAGGTTAGACTCCATGACGAACTCCACCATGGCGGCGCCGAGTATGTCCCAGCCCGTCACCTCCTTGGGCTGCTCCAGCATGCTGATCCGAACTTCCTGGACCTGCTCGGCGGCGAGCTCAATCCCGTCGAGGAAGGCGTCGACCCTCGCCTCATGGATAATGGCGGACTGACGGATCAGGAAGCAGAGCCTCTCGACGAGGGCCCCGTGGGGATCAGGCCATCCCGAGGTCGCCTGGTTCGCCGCTGCGGGCTGTGCCATCGTCAGCCCCCTGGCGCGGGCTGCGCGCCGCCCACGAGGACGGGGGGCGGCTCGAAGGGCGCGAGATCCCCCTTCTCGAGCAGCGCCTCGCGCCGCTTCAGCTCGGCCCCGGTGAGGGCGTTCTCGGCCCTCTGGCGGAGCATCTCCTCGTGGCGCGCGAGGACGTCGACGTAGGCGGAGGAGTGCGACTGGTCGTCGCAGGCGCTGCACCGTCCGCGCAGCGCGTCCACGTAGATCCCCGGCGTGTTGAGCTCCTCGGGGCGGCCTTTGCCCGGGCCGTAGGTGGCGGCCGACCTCTCGCGCTGCGCGAGGATGTTCTCGAGGTAGTTCTTCAGCAAGGCGGCGAGGGGGGCCACCTGCTGCTCCGGATCTTGGCGGAGCAGGAACTTGCACGCCACGACAAGGCCCTCAGCCAAGCGCCTCGCGGCGGCCTCGGGAGGATCGGAATGCTCGAACCGCGCGCGGAGCGCGATGCCGTTCATCAATCGGCTGAACATTCGATCGACGTCGAAATAGGCGGTCAGGAAGACGGCAGGCGACGCCCAGTCCTCGATGAGGTGGAACGGGATATCGACCTCGGTCGGGCGCCCGGTCTCGCCCCGGCGCACCTCGAGGGGGCCGTAGAACCGCGGGAAAATGCCCGGGAGCACCAGGAGCGGATTGTTCCCGCTCAGCCGAAGTTGAACGTCATAGAGCTTAACCACCTGGAAGAAATTAAAGGTCACGGTGTGGCAGGCGCTCGGATTCCTGATCCGCCGGGTCGTCGTGCTCTCGCTGCCAAACTCGCTCGTCTGCGTGCACTTGATCGCCCGCCGCGACGACACTTCACAGACGGCCTTGGTCGTTGACTCCTTGATGGCACGGGACGAGTGCTCCATCTGCTCGCTGCTGCTGCCGCTAACAGATGCTGACACGCTGGCCGAGGCAACGGGGTAGGTCACGGAGCCGGTAGCCGTGACCGAGTAGCCGAAAGCGCTTGCAGCGGCGTTCGTGCAGGCGCGTTCGTCGGACGACCTCTGCTCGTTCTCGAGGGACCGCTTGACGGTTTGCTCGGATTCGCTGGCGATCTCCGTCTTGTTGCGTTGCCAGGAGCTCACCTCGACCGTCAGCTCCTCGCCGGGCAGCAGCGAGAGGCTGGTCGAAAGGTCGCCGAGGGTGAAGCCCGCGTGCCGCCACTCCTGCGAGAATTCCATCCGCTGACCGAACCGCCACGCGCCGCTGGCCGCGATCAGCACGTCCGGGAAGATCACTGGCTGCTCGTAGCGCCGCACGGTGACCGCCTTGCGGCCAGTGAGGGCCAGGTCCTTCACGTCGAACTGCGACGTGCACACCGGGTCTGGCGTTACGCCCGGCAGGCCCGGCCACACCTGTCCGTCGCCAGGGGCAGCAGGAGGCGCCTGCTTGGTGTTGAGCGCGATCTCTGCTTTGGCCAGGGCCGCGTCGGCGGCCTCGACTTTCCGGGCGAAGGCTCCGAGGTCGTAGCCCGCGCGCTCGATGACCCTGGCGGCGATGCCGCGGATGACGCCCTCGCCAGCGAGCCGCGCGTACTCGGCGTAGTCCTCCGCCTTGGGCAGCTTCTCCCTGGCAATCTTCTCCACGTAGAACTCATCCACAAAATCATCGACCGCAGCACCCGGGGAGGGGGTGACCTCTGGCTTGGGCTGCTTCGCCGGGGCAGGCGGTAAGGCCTCCTCTCGTTCCGCCTTGTCGCGGGCGATTTCTTTTGCGGTCCTGTCTACCGGCAACCAGCCGCCATAGGGGTCTTTTGTTCCCATGGTACGCGCCTTCTTCAAAGACCGCATTGAGCACCTGCCCTGGACCCGGGTCAGTAACTTTTGATTGCGCTATCGTAATGTTATGCAAGCACCTACTCTGTGCGGCGCTTGATCTGATCTAGTCTTCTTTTTCTTCGGACGCCCGATGTCGCCAAGCAGGTACGACCTTCATGACTGCGAAGCATCCGCTCCCGACGTGACTTGGCGCGCGGGCGAATCCCAGTGCCCCGCCGCCGCACGCGGTGTGACAAAGCGGGGGAGCAGGTATTGAGGCTGCCGATGTCGGATGTGCCTGACCTCCGGGGCGGCGACGCCGGCCGGGCCTTTGCCGAGACCTTCAAGTTCTACGAGGACGGCAAGCACCGCCGCTACTCGCTGCTGTTCGCCGTTAACGGCGGGGCGCTAACGGTGGCGAAGCTCTTCGCGGACCCCCAGGCCTCCCGCTTCCTCGGTGGCCTCACGCTAGGCCAACTCGCCGCCGGACTCGTGATCTTCACCCTGGCCATGGGGGTGGACATCTGGGTCTTCGGCCTGCGCATGCGCGAGCGCAGCGGAACGGGAGGAAAGAGTGCCTGGCGAGGTGTCTTCTCCATGGTGGGACGGATCGTCCTCGCGGTGATCTGCGCCCTAATCGTGTGCGGCTGGCTCCAGGTCATGAGGGGCGCGCCCGCATAGTTCCGACTGCGGGGACCGCGCGGCACCCCAGCTCGCCCACGGCCGCGTCCAGCCAGGAGGAGCGGCACCATGCCGGTTTCTGACGCCGACCACCACGCGCTCTACGTGAACCTCCGGGCCGAGATCCTGACCCGGTTCTTCGCCTACGGGCGGCTGTTTCGCACCAACCAATTGGCGTTGGACCACATCCTAAAGTACCCCGCACCAGAGCAGGAGGTCGACCGCTGGAGCATCGATGAGAACCACAACGACAACCCCGGCCTCAACGGATGCCTGCTCGTCGCGGCGCTCGCGGGGGAATGCGCCGTCGGGCACGGGAGCGGGGCGCTCCCCATACTCCGGCTCTACGCCGAGACGCTGGAGGACCTCTTCAAGTTCAAGGACCATTCCGACCCCGTATTCCACGGCTACCCGATCCGTTGGGACGAGCGCGGGACGGACCGCTGGGCCACCCGCGCCCGCCCTGCGGGAGGTCCGGACGAGCTTGTCCGCTGCAAGGACTTCGTGCTGGACCACCGGGGGCACCACCTCTACTGCACGCCCTTCCACCACCCGGAATACGAACTCTGGCGCCCATCTCCGAGCATGGGGCTCACCCCGAACCTTGGCTCGGGGAACGACCCGCACGACGGGGGGCCGGATAACCGCTGGCAGAGCATTGAACGCTTTCGCCGCCACGAACCTTCCATGGACGAGGTGGTCGGCCTCGTCGCCACCTACGCCGTCATGGCGGACCTCTCCGGCGACGTGGTCCTAGCGCGCGTCGTCAGGGGTCAAGCCTCCCGGCTCGGGGATTACCTGGCCGGGTGCGGCTACCTCCTGGTGCGCCCCGAGGGCGGCCTCACAGCCCGTGGGGCGACCGGGATCCTGCCCGCCCTGGAGTTCCCCTTCGGCAGGGTGTTCCAGAGGCTCACGGGCGACCGCCGCACCGCCAGGGCCGACTTCGTCGGCGCAATGAAGCGGGCAGGAGCCTGGCCCGGCATGCAGGAGACTATGGACCGCCTCGCCTTGCTGGGCCTGACCACCGACATCCTGGCGCCACTCGCCCCGATGTCGATGAGCGCCAGGGCCGTGCTTGATCAGAGCAACGCTGATCTGATGCGCGTACTCGGCGCCTTGCTCACCTCCTACGGCCACGACGTTATGAACGCCGAGGCCCGCGTCGAGGTCCCGCTCGCATGCCTGATGTCGCAGGTGGGCGATCCCCAGCGGCGCTTCGGCTTGTGGATGCACGGGCCGAACGACATGGCCGAGGCGCTGGGCGTGATGTTCACCATCCTACTCGCAGAGGGTGGCGTGCCCGGGCTGCTGGTCGCCGCGCCTGTGCGGGAGGGCCTGCGCAACCTCCTCAACAGCATCGGGAGTTATGGGTTCAACTTCGCGCCCTTCCTGGGTCTGTCCTGCATCGGCGACCGTGACCGGACCGTACGTAACGCGTTTCTGGACCATCTTCGGAACTCCGCCTCGAAGCGGCAGCGCGGCTGGTTTGGGAACACGGGCTTCGCGCGCGCGGTTGGCGCCGCGCTGGGCGACAGGGCCTCGGCGGAGGAGCTGCGCGAATGGCTTGACGACGCCTATTCGCACATCTCCGCCGCGCCCGGATCCGGAGCCTCCGCCGACCGGAACTACGACGGAGGGGACGGAGGCAGGATCCAGATCGGCATCCATGTCGAGGGTGAGGGGCCGGACAAAGTCGAAAAGCCAAAGGAGGGTCTTGTCCGCTGGTGGCCGCCCAACGACAGCCAGTGGCCGTTGGGCTCCCTCGAATATATCGCCTGCCTTTCCCTGGCCCGCTATGCCTCGGCACGAGAGCTCGTCCCGGAAGGCGTTCTGCCCCGTTGGCCGGACGGCGCCCCGGATCCCGCACGGCCGGTGATCCCGGCGGAGGTCTTGGCGCGAGGTCCGACGGAGGTGCTAAAGGGCCTGGACGAACCCCTCGACAGACACTTCGACCCCTTCCCGGTGCGAAACATCGAGCCCCGCCACCGCAGGGCCGGGTCTCCCGAGCCCCGCCCGCCCGCCGTGATATCCGGTCCGGCCGAGGTCCACGAGGTCCGGATCTCGGAATCCGTCTCCCGCGTGGCCCTGGCGACCCTTCTTGCGCCGGGGGACCGGGTCAGGCTCGAGCCAGGCGGAGCGATCAGGTCCGGTGTCATTCTCACTTATGACACCCCGCCGCGGGGCTGGGACATGCTGGACAGCAACCCAAAGTTCCCGTTCCCGGGCGGCCATCCCTACTGCCTGCTCTACCGTCTCCTCCCGGACGGCATGTTCCCCGGCGGCCCAGGGTGGCGCCCGCTCCCTGACGCAGTCGGATTCATCTACGACCATCCGAGGGGTGCGCCGGGCACACTGGAGTTCCGGACGAACGACGACACGCCGGGCGGTGGCAGCGGCGCCTTCACCTGCCGCGTCGAGATCACCCGAGCCTTTGGCGGCGACGTGAGCCTTGCGCTCGGAGGCGAGTTACGCTCGGCGCCCTCCGTCGCCAGCGCCTCACCTGGCCGGGTGGACGCCTTCGCGCTGGACGCCGTGGGCGCGGTTGCCCACTACACGCGGGTACGCATCCCCCTGAGGGAAATCGCCTTTTGGGGCACCGTGCCGGGGACGGCCGGTCTTGCATCGTCCCCGGCCGCCTATTCAGGCGGTAATGGTGCGATCGATCTCTTCGGCCTGAACGCCGAAGGCCGACTGCTCCGCAAGACACTCGAGGGCGACACCTGGACACCTCGGGAAGGGTGGGAGACGGTGGCGACCGAGCGGGGCGTGGCGTCTCGCCCGACCGCCTGCTCCTTCGAGGCGGGCCGCCTGGACGTCTTTTCGACCGACGGGGAAGGGCGGCTCATGCAAATCGTCAGGACGGGCGGCTGGACGGGGTGGCACGAGCCGACGCTCCATCCCCCGGGGTTCCGCTTCGCCGCCGACCAGGGGGGCGATGGCCTCTCCGCCGTCTCCTGGGGGCCGCGCCGCATCGACATCTTCGGGCGCGGGGCACGTGGGGGCCTCGGGCACGCCTGGTGGGACGGGAACCGGTGGTTCGGCGAGGAGTTCGAGGGGGCCATATCCTCCGCGCCGGGGGTCGCATCCCCGGCACCGGGAAGGCTGGAAGTCTTCGCCCGCCTTTCTGACGGCGGCTTTGGGGTCAAGGTATTCGACCGGAGCTGGAGCGGCTGGGCGGCGCTGAGGGGCAGGCCGGAATCTGCCCCTGCCGCCGTGTTCGTACCGAGGACCGTGGAGGAAAACCGGGTCGAGGTATTCTATCGAGGGACCCTCAACGACCTGAGGAACCTGCGCCGCTCATGATGGCCCCGGCATAGACTACGCTTTGGAGATCTTTGGCGCCGCTGGTTCCCCGTTTCCAGCGGCACCGTCTTCGCGCACCACAAGCTGGGCTACTGCCGCAGCCACCATCCTCTGGGGGTCATGGGATGGCGGCCCGGCTCGATGTAGGCCGTCCCGGCACCCGCCCCGGTGATCCAGCCCTTCACCGCGGTGGCCACGAACTCCGGTCCGTTGTCTGAGCGGATGTGCCCGGGGATCCCACGCATGATGAACAAGTCTGCCAGCACGTCGATGACGTCGAGGGAGTTCAGCTTGCGCGCCACCCGGATCGCTAGACATTCGCGGCTGAACTCGTCCACCACGTTCAGCATCCGCAGCTTGCGTCCGTCCGTACCCATCCGGTGATGGCCGCGGTTGACGGTCAGGCGGCGGCGGTCGCAGGCGCCTGAGTGCAGTGCCAGTTCCACGGCAGGAGCTCGTCGAGCCTGGCGGCAGGGTGGTCAGCGATGCGGGCGAGCACGTCGGCGAGCCAAGCGCGCGGGTCGACGTTGTTCAGCTTGGCGGTGGTGATGAGCGTGTAGACCATCGCGGCCCGCTCGCCGCCGCGATCACTGCCCGCGAACAGCCAAGCCTTTCGGCCGAGGGCCACGCCGCGGAGCGCGCGCTCGGCGGCGTTGTTGGTCAGGCAGATCCGGCCGTCGTCGAGGAACCGGGTGAACGCCTCCCAGCGCTTGAGCGCATAGTCCAGCGCCTTGGCCAGGTCGTTGTGGCGCGACAGCCTGCCCCTGGTCTCCAGCATCCAGACCTGCAGGCCGGCAACAAGCGGGGCCACCACGCTCTGCCGGTGCTGCAGGCGATCGGCCGCCGGGCACCCGTTCACCGCCCGCTCGGCCTCGAACACCCGATCAAGGCGCCGCACGGCCTCGGCGGCCAGCGGCGCGCGGGCGACCTCGGCCAGTTCGAACACCTTGCGCCGGAAATGCGCCCAGCACGCCGCCTCCGTGATCGGCTCGGGCGTGCGGCCAAGCCGGTAGAGGTCGCCGAACCCGGCATAGGCATCGGCCTGCAGGATCCCGGCGTAGGCGGCCAGGTGCCGTCTGGGATGCTCGGCGGTGCGGTCGCGCGAGAAGTAGAATACCGCGGCCGGAGGTGCGGGTCCGGCAAAGGGCTGGTCGTCCCGCACATAGGTCCAGAGGCGGGCGGTGACCGTCTTGCCGCGGGTGAGCAGCGGCACGGTGGTGTCGTCCCCGTGCAGGCGCTCCGCCGCCAGCACATGCGCCTGGATGAGGGCGTGCAGCGGCGAGAGCACCGCCGCCGCGGTGCCGACCCAGTCGGCCAGGGTGGAGACGCTCAGTTCCACCCCCTCGCGGGCATAGCTCTCGCTCTGCCGGTTCAGCGGCAGGTGCTGGCCGAACTTGGCTTCCAGGATCATGGCGAGCAGGTGCGGTCCGGCCCGGCCGCGGGTGATCGGGTGGAACGGCGCGGGCGGCTGGGTGATCACCTCGCACCGGCGGCAGGAGAACTTCTCCCGCACCGTCTGGATGACCGTAAGCGTCAGCTGATCCCCACATGTTCTGGCTGACGTTGCTGGGCGAGACTGCCCGGCATGATGGACGAGAGTGAACTGGCTGGCGCGGCGACCGGCAGCTCTTACGAGCCTCGTAAGAGTTCGCGGCGCGGCGGTGCTGAGCGGGTGGAGGTGCTGACGGTCAGGGCTGAGCGCCGACGGCGCTGGAGCAGCGAGGACAAGCTGCGCATCGTCCGGGAGACCCTCGCACCGGGCGCGGTGGCCAAGGTTGTGGCCGAGCGCCATGGCGTCAGCACCGGCCTGCTGTTCACCTGGCGCAAGGAGCTGCTGGCGACGGCCGTCTCCGGCTTTGTGCCGGTTGAGATGGCGCCTGCGGAGCCGTTGCAACTGCCTGGCCCGACAGCGGCTCGCATGTCCTCGCCGGCCCCTGCGGCGGCCGAGGGTGGCATCGAGATCGTCCTGCCCGGTGGTGCCCTGGTCCGGCTTGGCCGCGGTGCCGACCTGGAGTTGCTGCGCGGCGTGTTGGCTCTGCTGGCTCCGCGCTGATGCTGCCGTCCGGCGTCCGGGTGTACCTGGCCTGCGGCGTCACCGACATGCGCAAGGGCTTCGATGGGCTGGCGGCACTGGTGCAGACGGTGCTGCAGCAGGATCCCTATGGCGGTGCGCTGTTCGTGTTCCGCGGCAAGCGCGGCGACCTGATCAAGGCGCTGCTGTGGGACGGCCAGGGGCTGGTGCTCTACGCCAAGCGCCTGGAACGTGGAAAGTTCGTCTGGCCCCAGGCCAGCCAGGGCGCGGTGACGCTGACTGCGGCACAGCTTTCCATGCTGCTCGAAGGCATTGATTGGCGCATGCCGGCCTGGACAGCACGGCCGGAGGCAGCGGTCTGAACCGGATCCGGTTGGTTCTGGTGGCGCTGGTCCGGCCACCTTGCCTAGAATCTCCGGCGTGGAAATCACCTTTGCCCAGCCAGAGGATGAGATCGCAGCGCTCCGCCAGCTGCTGGCGGAGCGCGACGGGGTCATCGCCGAACAGGCTGCGGCCCTGGCCGAGCGGGATGCCCAACTGGTCACCTCCGCGCTGGAGATCGAGCACCTGCGGGTGCAACTCGCGGCGCTGCGGCGCCAACAATACGGCCAGTCCTCCGAGCGGCTGGCGGCCGACATCGCGCAGCTGGAACTGCGGCTCGAGGACCTGGAGGAGAGTCAGGCGGAGCAGGCCGCCGCTCATGAGGCACGACAGGATCGGGCCGTGCGGCGGCGCCAGCCAGCGGTGCGCAAGCCCTTGCCCGCGCACCTGCCGCGCCAGGAAATCGTGCATGAGCCGGCCACTGTCTGCGGCTGCTGTCCGCGTAAGGCGCTGGCCCGCCTGGGCGAGGATGTCACCGAGGTGCTGGAGAAGGTGCCGGCACGGCTGCAGGTGATCCGCCATGTGCGGCCCCGCTACGCCTGCCGGATCTGCGAGGGCGTGTTCCAGGCGCCAGCGCCTGACCTGCCGATCGAGCGCGGCCGGCCAGGGCCCGGGCTGCTCGCCCATGTCGCGGTGTCGAAGTACTGTGATGGCCTGCCGCTCTACCGCCAGGCCGCCATCCTGGCGCGCGAGGGGGTCGAGATCGAGCGGGCGGTGCTGGCCGACTGGATGGGCCATGTGGCCTGGTGGCTGGCGCCCATCGCGGCACGGATTGGCACCCATGTCATGGCCCAGCCGGTGCTCTGGACCGACGATACCACCACCCGCGTCCTGGCTCCCGGAACCGGCAAGACCCGGCAGGCCCGGTTCTGGGTCTACGCGATCGATCCGCGCCCCTATGCCGGCCAGGGGCCACCGGCGGCGTTCTACCGGTACTCCCCCGATCGTCGTGGTGAACGGCCGCGCGATCATCTGGCCGGGTTCCGCGGCTATCTGCAGGCAGATGCCTATAGCGGCTATGAGGCGCTGTACCGGCCGGACGGCATGGTGCCGGCGCGCATCACCCAGGTTGCGTGCTGGGCACACGCGCGACGCGGTTCTGTTGCATCTTTTGTGGTCCGGC
>NZ_SNVJ01000044.1 GCF_009829925.1 Teichococcus coralli | reverse complement strand
CTGCTCTGGCTTCACCTGCGGGGCGGCACACCATCCCACCAAACCCAAGAAGCGCGTCAGGCGCACGCCTGAGGATTCCGTTGCAAAGATTGCCGGTAGCCGTGAGCAGCCACGGCGGCAGCCAAATCAGGCGGCGGGAAGAAACAGCTCGGCGATGAAGGTGGCCTGAGCCCGCATGTTCCTCCCGTCGATACCCCGAAGCTGCCCCTTCCTGATCATCGCCATCGTCTCGTAGCCCGCCAGTGTTCGTCGTGCGGTTTGGAAACTGCCGAAGCCGAGCCCGGGCCTGATTAGGCGTTTCACGCGCCGATGGTCTTGTTCGACGATGTTGTTCAGGTATTTGCACTGCCGCAGCCGCGAGAAGCGCCAGAGTTCGCCGGCTCGCTTCATGTCTGCGACGGCACGCGGATAGGCCGGGTTCTTGTCCACCGTGATCGTCCGCGGGTTCACCGTATGCGGCTGGGCCAGCGCCTTGCGGAAGACATGCCGGTCTCACCAGACTGCCTGAAGACGTTCTACCTCATTGCCTCCGTCCTGCCGTTTGCAATAGAACCTGCGAGCGGGTGTTTGAGGACTGCGCCTCCGGCGCTAAGGCCGACCGGCCCGGGCTGGCGCAGGCGCTGGCCCATGTGCGCCGCGGCGACGTGCTGGTGGTCTGGAAGCTGGACCGGCTGGGGCGGTCGATGCCGCACCTGATCGACACGGTGCGCGACCTGGACGGGCGGGGCATCGGGCTGCGCAGCCTGACCGAGCAGATCGACACCCCCACGCCGGGCGGGCGGCTGATCTTTCCCGTGTTCGGCATGCTCGCACAGTTCGAACGCGACCTGATCCGCGAGCGCACCCGCGCCGGTCTCAAGGCCGCCGAGGCGCGTGGGTGACGCGGCGGGCGCAAGCCGGTCGTCACCGAGGAGAAGCTGCGCCGGGCGCGAGAACTGATCGCGAGGGGCTGACGGCACGGGAAGCAGCAGCGCGGATCAGGGTTGGAAAGGCCGCCCTCTACAAGGCGCTGCAGCCCTTGCCGTGAGCCCAGTTCCAGATCCGTTCAGGTCTGGCGTACACAAAATTCACTTCCGTGCAGCGACCCCGGGTTCGGCAACCCAGGGCCCGGAGCGCGATGGTGGGAAGCCGGGCGTTCTTGTCGGGCCAGACCAATGCCCCAAGGGCGCGCTCCGGACGGGTGACGATCCGCCGGGAGCATGGAGACCTCCCCGGCGGTGCCGCTCACTCAGGCGGCGATGCGGCGGGTTCCGGCTTGCCAAGGCCAAGCAAATGCCGCACGCGGGGCGCCTCGGCGCCGGTGTGGAAGCGCCACAGCGCGGCCTGCAGGTCGGCATCCGCGTGTGCCACACGGCGGTGCTGGCGCAGGTGCTCGGCCCAGGATTCTATGGTGAACCACTCGACCATCAGCGTCGGGTCGGCGGCATCCTCGGTGATGCCCCAGGCGTAGGCGCCGTCCCGCCGCCGCGCGCTGGACAGACGGTGGATTGCCGCCAGGAAGCCAGCCCGCGCCGCCGGCTCCACCCGGTACTCGATCAGGATCATCACCGGCCCGCGGTCCTGCTCCACCGGCGCGGCCAGCAGCGGCTCGGGCCAGTGGCGGGAGGGGGAAAGGTCCGCCTCGCCGCGCGGCAGCGGGATGCGGCGCAGCAGCAGGGCGGAGACCGCCAGGACCAGGGCCGCGACCCACAATGTCCAGGGCACGCCGATGGCCTCGGCCACTGCGCCCCAGAGCAGGCTGCCCGCCGTCATCGCGCCATTGAACACCGTGAGGTAGACGGCCAGCGCCCGGCCTCGCACCCAGTTGGGCAGGATGGATTGCGCCGTGCCGTTGAGCCCGGTGAGCGCCGTGATCCAACCCATGCCGAGCAGCACCAGCACCAGCGGCGCCACCAGACGCGGCGGCGCGAGGGCCAGCAGCGCCATGACGGCGGCAGTCAGCAGCCCGGAGGCCAGCAGCAGCCCGTCGATGTCGAGGTGGCGCCGCGCCCAGGGCAGCAGTACGGCGCCGAGGATGGCTCCCGCCCCTACCGCGCCCAGCAGCAGGCCATAATAGCCGGCATCGCCGCCGAGCAGCTGCCGCGCCACCAGCGGCAGCAGCGCCCACACCGCGCTGGCCAGGAGAAAGAACAGCGCCGCCCGAAGCAGCACCACATGCAGCTCCCGGCTGGACCGGGCATAGCGCAGCCCGGCGCGGAAGGCGCCGGCGAAGCGCTCGTCCAGCGGGTCCTCCACCCGCTTCGGGCGGCGCCAGAGCAGCAGGGCGACGATGACCACGGCGTAGCTGGCGACATCCACCCCGTAAGTGACCGCGGCGCCGAAGCTGGCCAGGATCAGCCCACCCGCCGCCGGCCCGATCGCGCGGGCGATGTTGATGCCGAGCGAGTTCAAGGCGACCGCGTCGCGCGTGTCGCGCGGGGCCACCAGCTCCGGCACGATGGCCTGCCAGGTGGGCGCCATCAGCGCGGCGCCGATGCCGCCCAGAAAGGTAAGCCCCGCGAGCGCGGCCACCGAGGCAAGGCCCGCCTGCGACAGCAGCATCAGCGAGAGGCTGACGCAGGCCAGCATCACCTGTACCACGAGGAGGAACTTCCGGCGGTCCAGGATGTCGGCCAGAACGCCGGCAGGGATGGCCAGCAGGAACACCGGTAGCGTGGCGGCGGCCTGGATCAGCGCCACGGCGGCCGGGCCGGCGGCGGCCTCGGTGACCAGCCAGGCGCTGGCCACGTCGCGCATGAAGCTGCCGACGTTGCCGATGACGGTCGCGCCCCAGAGCAGCGCGAAGGTGGGCTGCAGCAGCGGCGCAAAGCTGCCGCCGACTTTTTCAGCGGGCATGGGTGCGATCCCAGGCGAAGACCAGTAGGAAGGCGCCAGCCAGCCCCAGATGCTCATAGAAAGCATTGGCCATCATGAAGCGCTCCTGCCCGGGCGGCAGGGTCCAGTAGCGGTTGGCGATGAGAGTGGCGGCCACGGTGAAGGCGCCAAGTGCCAGCGCACCCAGCCAGCGCAGCCGGCCGGTGAGGATCATGGCGCTGGCCAGCAGTTCCAGTCCAATGGTGGCCGCCGCCGTGACCGCCGGCAGCGGCAGGTTGAAATGCGCGGCCTCGGTCACCGCGCCGGGATAGTCCAGCAGCTTGTTCAGCCCGCCCTGCAGGTAGGCGGCGCAGAGGCCGAGCAGGCCGGTCCAGATCAGCAGCGGATGCGGGCGGGCCATAACTCAGAAGGCCCAGCAGGAGCAGCCAAGCGCGCCCCAGAAGCCGCGGTCGTTGCCGGCCGGGGTGCTGGCGGACCAGGCGCGGGCGTGGTCGTGCCCGTGCACGCCGCACGCGGCATCACAACAGCGGGCCATGGCGCGGGCGAAGCCATCCTTGGCCGGCGCCGCGGCGCGGCGGTCCTGGTAGCCGCCGAAGGTACGCACCGGCGACCAGTCCGGCATGGCCGGCGGCATCGGCGGCGCGAGGCGCGCGAAATCCCCCGCCCCGTGCACGATGCGCCCGCCGACGGCGGTGAGCACGGCGGTGATGTCCTGGATCTCGTTCTCCCGCACGCTGAAATAGTCGCGATCCAGCACGGCGAGGTCGGCGAGCTGGCCGACAGCGATGCGGCCCTTCTTGCCTTCCTCGTTGGAAAACCAGGTGACGTTCTCCGTCAGCATCCGCAGCGCGGTGTCGCGGTCCAGCGTGTTCTGGCCGGGCGTGATGCGCAGGCCTCCCAGCGTCTTGCCCGTCACCATCCAGTACAGCGTCACCCAGGGGTTGTAGGAGGCGACGCGGGTGGCATCCGTGCCGGCGGAGACCTTGACGCCCATCTCCAGCATCCGCGCCACGGGCGGCGTGCGGGCGGCGGCCTCCAGCCCGTAGCGCTCCACGAAATACTCGCCCTGATAGGCCATGCGGTGCTGCACGGCGACGCCGCCACCGAGCCGTGCGATGCGCTCCAGCGACCTGTCACTCACCGTCTCTGCATGGTCGAAGATCCAATGCAGGCCGCCAATCGGCATCTCCCGGTCCACCTTCTCGAACACGTCGAGGGCGCGGGAGATGGTCTCGTCATAGGTCGCGTGCAGCCGCCAGGGCCAGCGGTTCTGCACCAGGATGCGCACAACCTCTTCCAGCTCCGGCTCCATCTCCGGCGGCATCTCCGGGCGCGGCTCGCGGAAGTCCTCGAAATCGGCGGCGGAGAAGACCAGCATCTCGCCGGCGCCGTTTAGGCGGAAATAGTCGTCGCCCTGCTGGTACTTGGCGTCGCGCGTCCAGCGCAGGAAGTCGTCGCGCTCCTGCTTCGGCTTCTGCGTGAACAGGTTGTAGGCGATGCGCACGGTCAGCTCGCCATCGGCGGCCAGCTTCTCGACGACGTTATAATCCTCGGGGTAGTTCTGGAAGCCGCCGCCGGCATCGATGGCCCCGGTGACGCCGAGCCGGTTGAGGTCGCGCAGGAAGTGCCGGGTGGAGTTGATTTGGTAGTCCAGCGGCAGCTTCGGCCCCTTGGCCAGCGTGGCGTAGAGGATGCCGGCATTGGGCTTCGCCAGCAGCAGGCCGGCGGGGGTGCCGTCCGGCGCGCGCTGGATCTCGCCGCCCGGCGGGTTGGGCGTGTCCTTGTCGTAGCCCACGGCGCGCAGCGCGGCGCCGTTCAGCAGCGCACGGTCATAGAGGTGCAGGATGAAGACGGGGGTGTCCGGCGCGACGGCGTTGATCTCGTCCAGCGTCGGCAGCCGCTTCTCGGCGAACTGGTGCTCGGTGAAGCCGCCGACGATGCGGACCCATTGCGGCGGCGGCGTGATCGCCACCTGCTTCCGCAGCATGTCCATCGCGTCCGCGAGCGACCGCACGCCGTCCCAGCGCAGCTCCATGTTGAAGTTCAGCCCGCCGCGGATGACGTGCAGATGGTTGTCGATCAGCCCGGGGATCATGCGCCGCCCCCCGAGGTCGATGACCCGCGTGTTCGCGCCGGCGGCGGGGAGAATGTCTCGCGCCTCGCCCACGGCGCTGAAGCGGCCGGCGGTGACGGCGACGGCCTGCGGCTCCGGATTGGCGCGGTCCAGCGTGGTGATCCGGCCGTTATGCAGGATCAGGTCGGGGGCGGCGTCGGCGGCCATGGCGGGGCTCCGGCTGGAGAAAGCGAGGCCGAGGGCGGCAAGGCTCCCGGCGACGGTGCGGCGCGTGGGGTTGGTCATCCGGCGGTATCCCCGTTGTGGCGGCCGGGCAGCCGGCCGAAGAGGTGCTGCGCGCAATCCTCGCGCAGCACGGAGACGCTGACGGGATGCCCAGCCAGCAGGCGCTTCGCCACGGGGACGAGTTGCTCGCCGAGCAGGATGCCGAGGAGGCCGACCAGGGCCACCACCGGCGGCGCCGGCGAGCGGACGTTCAGCAGGCTGTAGACCACGCCTACCACCAGCCCGGCGCCGAGCGAGAGAAGATAGGTCTTCATGCGGCAGATCCCATCAGGTGCATCACGGGATGGCGGCCGTCAGCCGGCGCCAAACTGAGCAGCGGCGTCTGCGATCACATCCGCGACCGCCTGCGGCACGGACAGGCGCGACATGTGGCTGGCTTCCAACTCGCTGGTGCGGGCATCGAGCCGCTTCGCCAGGTCGCGCTGCAGGGCAACGCTGATGGCCCGGTCCTCACTGGACACAACATACCAGCACGGCCGGTCGGCCCAGGCGGGCTTGCTCACCTTGTCGCCGAAGGTCGCGAGGCGAGCGGCGGCTGAACGGCGGCGAGCACACGGGCATCGGCTTCCGGCAGGTCCTGCGCCACATTGCCAATCCAGCTCTCCACGCTCATCCGGAGGTGACCGGTTCCATCATCCGCCACGCCGCCGAGGCCGGGCGGCGCCGGATAGGCCGCCACCTGGTCCCCCGTGGACGGGCCGGCATCGGGCGCGAAGGCCGCGACATAGACCAGCGCCTTCACTCGGGGGTCGTTGCCGGCCTCGGTGATGACGGTGCCGCCCCAGCTATGGCCGGAGAGGACCACCGGCCCCTCAATGGCGTCGAGCACCAACCGGGCGGCGGCGACATTGTCGGTTAGAGAGGTCGTCGGGTTCTGCACCGCGACGACCGGCAGACCCCGTGCCTGAAGGCGCGCGATCACGTGCCGCCAACTCGACCCATCCGCCCAGGCACCGTGAACGAGCACGACCGTGAGGGAACCCGGAGGGGATTGCGTCATCCTTGCACCGTTCCTTTTCCGATGGGCGGGGGCCGGCGGGCTCAGCCGCGCACGAAGGCCAGCAGGTCCTCGTTGATCGGCCCGGCATGGGTCGTGAGCATCCCGTGCGAGTAGCCCGGGTAGACCTTCAGCGTGCCGTTCTGCAGCAGGCGGATGGACTTGTGCGCGGAATCCGCGATCGGCACGATCTGGTCGTCGTCGCCGTGCAGAACCAGCGTCGGTACGGTGATCGCCTTCAGGTCGGCGGTCTGGTCGGTTTCCGAGAAGGCCTTGATGCCGTCGTAGTGCGCCTTGGCGCTGCCCATCATGCCCTGGCGCCACCAGTTCTGGATCACGCCCGGATGGAGCTGCGCGCCCGGCCGGTTGAAACCGTAGAACGGGCCTGACGCGACATCCAGGAACATCTGCGCCCGGTTCTCGGCGACGCCCCTGCGGAAGCCGTCGAACACCTCGATCGGCAGGCCCTCGGGGTTGCTCACAGTTTTCAGCATCAGCGGCGGGACGGCGCTGACCAGCACCGCCTTGGCGACGCGGCCGGCCGGCTGGCCGTGCTTCGCGACGTAGCGCGCGACCTCTCCGCCGCCGGTGGAATGCCCGATATGGACGGCATTGCGCAGGTCCAGGTGCTCGACCACCGCGAAGGCATCCGCCGCGTAGTGGTCCATGTCGTGGCCTTCGCTGACCTGCGCCGAGCGGCCATGGCCGCGGCGGTCATGCGCGACGACCCGGAAGCCCTTCTGCACAAAGAAGAGCATCTGCGTGTCCCAGTCGTCGCTGGAAAGTGGCCAGCCATGGTGGAACATGATGGGCTGGGCGTCCTTCGGGCCCCAGTCCTTGAAGAAGATCTCCACGCCGTCGCGGGTGGTCACATAGGCCATGGTGTTCGGTCCTTGCGGGATGGGTGTGGCGGCCGCCTTCGCGATGTGCGGCAGGCCGGATGCGGTGAGCATCGCGGCCGCCTTACCGATGGCCTGCCTCCGGGGCGGCTGCCGCAAATCCTCGGGCGTCGGTTCTTCCGGAGCCATCGCGCTTCGCCTCAATGACCTTCGGAGGCGCCGAACATCGACTTGGCGTAGATGATGCCGAGGCCGTAGGCACCACCAAAGCGCTTCGCGATGCCCGTGGTCATCTCGTAGGTTTCCGTGCGGGCCCAGTCGCGCTGCAGCTCCAGCAGGTATTGCAGGGAGGTGATGGGCCGCGCACCGGCCTGCACCATGCGGTCCATGGCGCGCTCATGCGCCTCGTCCGACACGTCGCCGCAAGCATCGGCGATCACGTAGACTTCGAAGCTCTGGTCGATGGCCGACAGCGCGGGGCCGACGATGCAGACGGAGGTCCAGAGCCCGGCCAGCACGATGCGCGGCTTGCCGATGCGGTTCACCTCGGCGATCACCGCCGCGTCCTCCCAGGTGTTCATGGAGGTGCGGTCCAGCAGCTTCTGGCCGGGGAAGGCGCGGGTGATCTCCTCGAACATCGGGCCAGAGAAGCTCTTCTCGGCCACCGTGGTGAGGATGGTGGAGACGCCGAAGCCGGCGGCGGTCTCCGACACCAGGGCGGCGTTGTTGCGCAGCGTCACCGCGTCGATGGACTTGGTCGCGAAGCTCATCTGCGACTGGAAGTCGATCATGACCAGCGTGTGGTCATTGGCGTTCAGCAGCAGCTTGCCGGGGGTGGGCGTAGCGGTGGGCATGATGTTCTCTCCGTGCTGGACGGCTGCACTCGTAGACCGCCGCGCAGGTGCGGCGCCATTGGACCTTCGGATAGGATCATCCATTCCTGCAGGGCGGAGCTGGCGGTCAGCGCTGGAGGGCGGCGCGCAAGCAGGCGAGCAGCCGCTCGGGCGAAACCGGCTTGGCCAGATAGGCGACAACCCCCGCCCGCAGCGCGGCGTGGGCGGTCGTCGGGTCCGGGTAGCCGGTGATCAGGATGACTGGCAGATCATGGCCGGCGTCGCGCAGCCGGTGATGCAGTTGCAGTCCATTGATGCCGGGCAGTCGCATGTCGCAGATCAGGCAACGCACCCGGTCAAACTGCGGAAAGGCCAACAGGCTCGCGGCGTCGGGAAAGCCGTGGGCGCTGAAGCCCAGGGCTCCGGCCAGGCTGATCAACGCCGCGCGGGCGGAGGCGTCATCCTCGACAATGGCCAGCATCGGCTGCACGGGTGCTGCCCGTTTCCTTCTGCGTGGTTTGTCATGCTTTGACGCAGGCGGGCGGTCGCGGCAATCACACGAAGGTATTGCCCACCCCATCCGGCCCAGCCTCACCGGCGATCCGGTCGGCGATCCGCACCAACCCCGCCAGTGAGGCGGCATGAAGCTTGTGCATGATCTGCGCGCGATGCGCCTTGACCGTGACCTCACTGAGCTGAAGCTGCGCCGCGATCTGCTTGTTTAGAAGGCCGCTGACGACGAGGCGCATCACCTCCCGCTCCCGCGGCGTCAGGGTGGCGAAGCGGCCGCGCAGCTCGGCCAGCTCCGCTGCTCCCGCCCGCCGGCGGCGATCGAGCTCCACCGCCCTGTAGACAGCATCGAGCAGATCCTGGTCTCGATAGGGCTTGAGCAGGAACTCGACGGCGCCGGCCTTCATCGCCGCGACCGACATGGGCACATCGCCATGGCCGGTGATGAAGATAGTGGGAACCGCAATGCCTCGGCGGAGCAATTCACGCTGGAAGCTCAGGCCGCTACTGCCGCGCAGCCGCACGTCCAGCACCAGGCAGCCTGCCCGGTCCGGCCGGTCCGCCGCTAGGAAGTCCAGCGGCGATTCGAAGACGTGGACGTCGTAGCCTTCCGAGGCGAGCAGGCTTTCGAGCGAGAGCCGGATGGAGGGGTCGTCGTCGAGGACGGAGATGACCGGGGGGGCCGTCACGGCGCTGTCCCCGCCTCGCCGATTGACGGCTCGGCCCCGGGCAAGGCGACGTGGAAGGCAGCTCCGCGCGGCCGTTTTGGCGTGGCCCAGAGGCGCCCGCCATGCGCCTCGACGACGGTGCGGCAAAACATCAGCCCCATTCCCATGCCTCCCGGCTTGCCGGAGAAGAATGGCTCGAAGATTCGCTCCTCTAGGCCCGGCGTCAGCCCGATGCCTGTATCGGCGATCAGCAGCTCGATGTCACCCTCGGCGCCGCGCCGCAGGTCGAGCGACAGGATCCGCTGGCGGTCCTCCACCGCCCGGAGGGCGTCGAGGCCGTTCTCGATCAGGTTCGCCGTGACCTGCAGGAGCTGGACCGGGTTGCCGATCACCATTGCCCGGCCGGGATCGAGGGCAAGCTCGACCGTGACGCCGGCCAGGCGTGCCTCAGCCGAAATCAACTCCGCCGCCTGTCGGATCAGCCCACCCATCTCCACCGGCACACGCTCCTGCGCGCCCTTGAGGAACATGGTCCGGATGCCGAGGACGATCTTGTTGGCACGGTGTCCGTCCGCGACGATCCCCTCCAGCGCGGCCTTCGCTCTGTCGAGGCGCGGCTCGGTCCGGGCCAGCCAACGCAGCCCGGCATCGGCATTGGTGATCATGCTGGCGAGCGGCTGGTTGATCTCATGCGCGATGGAGGCAGAAAGGGCCTCCATCGCGGTCAGGCGGTTCTGCCGCGCACGCTGCTCGGCGGCGACCGACCGGGCAAGGCGGGTGTGCAGCATGATGGTGTCCGACAGCATGACCAGGGTCACGACCCCTGTAGCCAGCAACGCGCAGATACGCCCCGTCCACCAGCCCAGGCTGAGGCGCACCGCCTCGGCCAGATAGGACAGCAGCGCCAGCTCGATAGCCAGCGAAAAGGCGACGAGGCAGATCCAGAGGTCGAGCGCCACGCGCCGTCCGCGGAATAGAGTCACGATGGTGACCAGGTACAGCGCCATGGCCGTGTACGGCACGAGACGCCAGAGCGGCGTAGCGACCCGCTCGTCCTGCATGAAGACCGGCAGGATTTCAGGCGCCGCAACGATGAGCCACATCGCCGCGGCCACGACAGTGACAAGGCCCAGGACGGCACGGCGGATGGTGGCGCCGGCCGGCAGCATCGACGCGCGCATCGGCGAAACAGCATAGCCGAGCAGAAACAACGCGAAGCCGATGCGGCGAAGGGCCGCTATGCTTGCGGTCACCTGTAAGTTCTCGCCCAACCCAAAGGCGGTGAAGACGCCGGGGAAGGTCAGCACCCATCCTGGAAGTAGCAGGGCTGAGAAGAGATAGCCGAGTGCTAAGATCAACAGGGCGGGCGCGCGCTGCACATTGTAGAGTGCCAGCAGCAGAACTCCGGTGATGGCCTCCAGCATGAACGTCGCCGCGGCGTAGGCTGGCACGATGACTTCTGTCCCATGCACGAAACGTGTCGCAAAAGGTGTGGTAACGAGCAGGGCAAGAAGCAGAGCCAGAGCTACCGCAGCTGCAACCAGAGGACGGGGCTGGGTCATGCTAGCGAGCGGTTCACGTGCAGGGCGCATGATGAGGCCTGTTAGAGCTTGATGGCTGTTTCCATGTTCTGGGTATGTCTGAGAGCAAGGGCAATCAGGTTTTTTTACGGATACGACCTGGGTAATCTGGGAGCCACTGATCGAGGAAGTCAGGCCCCGCGGTAAGACACCGCCGAGGGGTTTGGGTCGTGCCCCCGGGCGTGGTGTAGGAGG
>NZ_SNVJ01000043.1 GCF_009829925.1 Teichococcus coralli | reverse complement strand
TATCGCTCTGCAATTCGCCGACAGTATCTGACCTACGTGGCTCTCCCGGGTGGCTTTGTTTACCTGGCTGTCCTCCTGGACGCCTGGTCGCGCAAGGTGGTCGGCTACGCCATCAGCCGCTCCATGGACGCCCGGATCGCCGTGGCAGCGCTGCAGGCGCCCATCCGGAACCGCGCGCCACCCAAGGGCTGCATTCACCATTCCGACCGTGGGTCGCAATACGCATCCGAGGCGTATCGCGAGCTGCTTGCCGCCCACGGCCTGACGGGCTCGATGAGCCGACGGGGCGATCCATACGATAACGCCAAAATCGAGAGCTTCATGAAGACGCCCAAGGTCGAGGCCGTCTACTTGGCCGCCTACGAGACCTTCGAGGACGTGACCGCCGACCTTCCGCGGTTCATCAACGACGTCTACAACTCACGACGGCTGCATTCGTCTCTGGGCTATCTCAGCCCCGTGCAGTTCGAGGATCAACACGCCCAGTGGGGGGGTCAAAACCACGGCCTGAGCCTGTCCGCCTGCAGGGGCGCACTCCACTTGCTCGTGAAGCCATCTAGGGAGCGCCTAAGACCCTGTCGATCCGCCCTCCCCTTTCCGCCCGCGGCGTGGTGGTGCGCCCGGATGCTGGTGCTGTCGATCATCTGCAGAAGGTCGGCCTCGCCACCGCCATCGGCCAAAGCCTCCACGATCACGTGCCACGGGCGGGACGCGGTCCAGCGCCGGAACTGGCGAAACACCGGGTTCCAGTCTCCAAGCTCGGCCGGCAGGGCAGGCCATGGCGCGCCCGTGCGCGCGATCCAGCAGATGGCGTCGAGCACCCGCCGATGGCCGCGCGCGGACCTGCCGCCGAGCGAACTGGCAGAGACCGCGAAGGGCACGAAGACGGACCACGCCTCTTCGGTTACCAGCCCACGGATCAATGCCAACCTCCATGCCAGAGATCAGCGTAGAATCACGTCAATGTCCGGCTGGAAAGCCGCAAGCCGCCAGTTTGTCCCCGCGTCCTAAGGACCGGTCAGGGAAATCCAAGAAGGTTTGATAATGGAGCGAGGGACATGGCGGCACCCCACCTGCAATGGCCTGCTTCGCACGAGATCCAGCGGTTAGGTTGCGCGCAGCCGGCAACGGTCAGACCAGAAGAAGGGCGGCGGCTGAAGCAGGCGGGCCGGCCGCCGGGCTGCGCGACCCCTGCTCGCGGAGACGGAAAGCCCGCGGCCTCCGCCGATGGTGGTAGGCTGCTCCGTAGGATCAGCAGGGAGTGCGATGCATGAACCTCGAACTTGAGGGCAAGGTAGCGGTAATCACCGGAGGAACGCGCGGCATCGGGCTGGCGACTGCCCGCCTGCTCGCGAAGGAGGGTGCCGACGTGGTGCTGGTGTCGCGCCATGCGGACCAAGCCCTCCAGGTGGCGCACGAGATCGCCCGCGCGACCGGCCGTCGCGCTCTGGGACTGGCCGCGAACACCACCGACGATGCTGCCGTGGCCGCCATGGCGGCGGCCGTGGAGCGCGACATGGGCGGCGCCCACATCCTGGTGAACTGCGCCGCCGAGCCCGCCGGGCAGAAAGCCGTGCCCCCGCCCTCCGAGGCGGAGTGGGCTTCCATGGCATCGCACATGGACACCAAGGTCATGGGCTACCTGCGGTGCGCCCGCGCGCTGCTGCCCTTGATGCGCCGGGCGGGCTGGGGCCGCATCATCAACATCAGCGGGCTGGGGGCGCGACGGACCGGCGACGTGGTCGGCACCATCCGCAACGTCGCCGTGGTCGCCCTGGCGAAGAACCTGGCTGACGAGCTGGCGGGCACCGGGATTGCGGTCACCACCGTCCACCCCGGCCTGACCCGCACGGAGAAGGTGGACGCCATGCTTGAGGCCAGGGCCCAGGCGGAAAGCCGAACCGTGGGCGAAGTGGAAGCGTCCTTGGCGACGAACGTGCTGATGGGCCGCCTTCCCTCGGCGGAGGAGGTAGCCCAGGTAATCGCCTTCCTGGCCTCCCCCCGTTCTGTCACGGTCAACGGTGTCGCAATCGACGTGGGCGGAGGCGTACGCGGGTCCATCAACTACTGATCTCCGCGCAACCAGGAAAGCCGGCGTCAGCGTTCCCAGGCTCTCCGGGACGGTCTGGCAGTTCCCGGCCAGGCGACGCCATGGCTTGTGAGAAGGAAGACGGCCTTCATGTCCCCGTTCCGGACAGCTACCGAGCCGCCTGGATGACCAAAAGGGGCGCTGAGCTGCCGCTGCCCTGGCGGAAGGTGCACCAATGCAAGGCATGGCCATCAGCGCCGCCAAGCCGCCCGTGCTTCCGGGCTGCTGGACAAAGCCGCGCGGGGCGATCTGTCGCTGCGCGAGACGCCGGCACCGCTATGCCGGGCAGAGGTGTCGCATCGCGAGGAGCGGCGCATCCAGATGGGCACCGGCATCGCGAAGTCCCGCTGCCAGTGCACGCTGGAAGGGTTCGACTTCACCGCTCAACCCTCACTGAACGCCCGGAGGTGCGTGATCTGGCCACCTGCCGCTGGGCAACAACGGCGGTGCGCTGCTGATCCAGGGCCCGCCAGGTGTCGGCAAGACGCACCTGGCCATCGCCCCCGACCACGAGGCGACCCGCCACAGCTACCCGGTGCTGTTCACCGCGGCGAGGGCGCTGGTGACGAGCCTGGTCAGGCCGCCGCTACGAGCGCGGCAGCCTCGCGGTCACGTCCAACCGCGCCGTGGGCGATTGGGGCATGGTGCTGGAGGCGATCAGGTGGTCGCAACCGCCATCCTGGACCGCCTGCTGCACCACAGCCATGTGCTGACCATCCGCGGCGGCTAGCGGCTTGCGGGAGAAACGCCGCTCGGGGCTGCTCAAGGCAACACCTGCACCGGAATCCGCCGGAGCATCACAGTAGCGAAGGTGGCCGGGTTCCTGATGTCGCTTGCAAAATGGCGGACAGGGGGCGGCGTCAACTGGCGCCGCCCCGGTTTCCTACCCGGCCGCGTCCAACCTTCGGCAATCAGCGACGCGGCGCGGGGTCCACGCGGCCCAGCGGGGATTTCGTGCTGCCGCCCGGGGGCGCGGCGGTCGTACGGGTGTCCTCCACCTCGACCTCGGTGTGCCGGACCGTGTCGTGCACCGTCTCGACCCGCTCCTCCACGTCCTTCCGCACCACCACTTCCTCGGTGACGCGGGCCTCCTTGGCGACGACGGCCTCCTCGCTGGTCTCGGTCGCCTCGATCACGCGCTCGCTGAACAGTGCCTCGTCGGCACCGGTCGAGGCGCGGTCCATGGGCCGGCGTTCGATTTCGACATGCTCCTCGCGGAGCGACACCTCTTCTTCGGCAGGCGTCTCGACGACGTAGCTGCGCACGCGCACACGACCACCGCTGGCCACCCGCTTGCCGACCCGCAGCGTCTCCTCGACAAGCTCGATCTTCTCGTCGCGGCTTCCGGACGGGCTGGTCGCCGCGGCACTGACCACAGCGCCGTCTGGGAGGGTGGCTGCAGCGCCTGTGGGCTCCTGCGAGCGCAGCCCTTCCGTGCGCCAGGATTGCTGGCGGTCGTCGAGATCGACCGCTCCGTGCTCCTCCAGGATATTCATGGCCTGCTCGGCGCTGCCCTGCTCGACCCGCGCGGTCAGCAGGAAACCGCCGCGGCGGATCGCTTCGGCATAGGTGTCGCGGTCCTGGTCGGGCATGAACAGGTCCTTCAGGGAGGCGAGAAAGCCGCCTTCCTCCGCCTCACCCGCGTCCTGCGCGGTTACGGTGACATCCGCACCGGAGAGGCTGGTCTCCGTCACCAGTCGCTCGGCCGCGGCGTCGGCATCGTCGCGCGTGTCGTAGAGAGCGGTCAGGGTCGTCTGGGTCATGTTGAATCTCCGGTGCCGTCCTCGGGACGGGCTTGAGCATCAGGGCTGCCTTCAGAGGCAGTTGCGGACAGGCGTTCCACGCTCGCCACCTGGCGGCGCAGCGGAATGGTCTCCGCCACGGTCTCGGTCGTGGCGATGCGACGGATGCGGACCTCCTCCTTGAGGACGAGGCGACGCTCGACCACCAGGATCTCCTCCAACACAGGCACGACGAGGACTGCGCCGTCCTCCTCCTCCCGCACGTTGGGCGCCGTTGCGACCTCGTGGCCGAGGACGACACGCTCCACCTCAACGCGCTCGCCACTCAGCGTCTCGCGGATGAGCGCATCCTCGGTGGTGGTGGAAAGATTGACGCGGACCCGCCCGGTCTCCATCACGCGTCGTGCAATGGCGACGCGCTCGGCCACGAGCGGGATCACCATTTCCGTATCGGCTTTCGCGTCATCCACCACGCAGGACACCTCCGGTTCGGGCGCGGCGCCGATGACCCGACGGGGATGTCGGGCGGACGATCGGTCCGGCGTCTTGTCCCGAAGATGGTGAGCGGCCAGTCCATCGGGCAGGCGCCAAAGGCGGTTAGTCCCTATGCGGATTTGCGGCGACGCACTTCCCTGCCAGGCGGCGTTGAGTCGCTTACCAGTTCACGTCCGAATGACCGATTCACGTCCGAAGGTCACATCCATGCCACCCGACACGACCAGCACAGTCCGGGCCGCCACGATCCTGCCCGAAGGCGGCCCGGCCCTGCCGTCCCGCGTTTCCTGGGGCGCCGTCATCGCCGGCAGCCTCATCGCCGCGGTACTCGCGGCCACGCTGAACATTCTCGGCACTGCGATTGGCGCGACCACAGTGGACGCCGTCGCCCATGCCACGCCGGGCGCGGCCCGGATGGGCATCGGCGCGGCGATCTGGCTTGTCATCGCCAACACTCTCGCCCTGGCCGCGGGCGGCTATACCGCAGCCCGACTTTCCGGGACTGCCGACGACACCGACGGCATCCTGCACGGCCTCGCGGTCTGGGCCCTGGCCTTTCTGGTCTATGCCGTGCTGATCGGCAACCTGCTCGCGAGCCTGGCCTCCACGGCAACCAATGCGATCGGCAGCGTGGCGGGAGGCGCCGCCTCGGCGGTTGCCGAAACGGCGAGCCAGGCGATGCCGGATGTCTCGCCCAAGGCGCTGGTCGATCGCGCGCGGGACACGCTTCGCGGTGCCGGCGGCGATCCCCAGGCGATGACCAGCGAGCAGCGCAGCGCGGAGATCACCTCGCTGCTCGGGCGCCGCATCGCCCGCGGCGAATTTTCCGGCGAGCAGCGTGCCCGGCTGGATGCGCTGGTCGCGGCCGAGTTCGACATTCCGCCCGAGGAGGCCTCGCGCCGCGTCCAGGCGATGGAGGCCGAGGCGCAGCGCACCGCGGCGGAGGCTGCGGAGCGTGCCCGCCAGGCTGCCGACGCCACGGCGCGCGCCACCTCGATCGGCGCGTTCGGCACCTTCGCGGCACTGCTGATTGGTGCGGTTGCGGCGGTGCTCGGCGCCCGCCGCGGGACCCGCGACCGTGTCGCCCTGCTGATGCCCGGCCTGGGCCGGCGCCCGGCCTGATCCCAGCGTGGCCGCGGCCTCCCTTCGCGGGGGCCGCGGCCGATGCCGCCCGCATGCCTCCCGAAACAGTGTGAAGGCAGCCCCGATGGATACCAGTGATGCAACACATGCGGCCCTGGTGGCGCGCTTGGCGCCGCGGCTGCGCGCCCTGCATGAGGCGAATGGCCGTGACTGGGCGGGGACGGTGCGGGACGCCCTGGCCCTGCTGCAGGAAACCCACAGGGTCGAGCCGCGTGACGGCCCCGGCGCCGACACGCCCGACTCCCCCCGCGAGGACGACTGAGCCGCGCTTCGCCGAAACCGCCAGCGCCTTCCGCTCGTTGCCTCCCATGTCCTGCCGATGGCCGGCGGGCAGGGATATGCAGGCGCGCCGTTGCTGGATTGGGATGACCTCCGCTTCTTTCTGGCGATTGTCCGAACCGGGAGCCTTTCCGCTGCCGCCCGGGAGTTGCGCGTCACGCAGTCCACTGTCGGCCGTCGCCTCGCCTCGCTCGAAGGTGGCCTCGGCGCCCGGCTGCTCCACCGCACGCCGGAAGGCTACGTCCCCACGCTGGCCGGCGAGGCGATCCTCGGCCAGGCAGAACGCGTCGAGGCGGAGGCGCTCGCGGTGGAGCGCACGGTCGGCGGCCGCGATGCCCAGCTGGAAGGGGTGGTGCGCGTGACCTCCGTCGAAACGCTCGCCAGCCATGTCCTCGCACCCGCCTTCTGCGCGCTGCAGCTCGGCAACCCGGAGATCGGCATCGAATTGCTGGCCAATGTGCGACACATGAGCCTGGCCATGCGGGAGGCGGATATCGCCGTGCGCCTCACACGCTTTGAGCAGCACGACCTCGTCGCGCGGCGCATTGGCACCATGGCGCACGGGCTTTATGCCAGCCGGAGCTACCTTGAGCGCCATGGGCGGCCGGATTTCACGGACGGCTGCTCAGGCCACCTGCTGGTCACCGGCCTGGATGGAACGGAGGTGCCTCAGCTTGCCGGCTGGCTCGCCGAGATCGCCCCGCGTGCCACCGTCGCCCTGCGAACGGACAGTCCGGAGGCGCAGTTGCAGGCCACGCTCTGCGGCCGGGGGATGGCGTGCCTGCCTCGACTTCGCGCGGACACATGGGAAGACGAGCTGCAGCGGCTGCGGCCTCCCATGGCATTGCCGGGGGCCGAGATCTGGCTCGCCGTCCACAAGGACAACCGCCGGACGCCGCGGATCCGATTGGCCTTGGACGTCGTCGCCAACGCCGTCCGCGATCTTGCCGGCCGGCTTGACCCGCCGGAGAGCCTGCAACCGCCTGGTCCGCCCGCCTAGGCATCCCTACCCTGCCGCCAGGGCGACGCTGAGGTGCGCGCCGTCATGCAGCGTGTTGCCGACCGGCGAGCGCAGGGTGGCCCGCGCGACCAGCGCCGCGAGCGCCTCCCGCGAGGCCTCGGCCGCAATGTGGACCGCGACGCGTACCTCTCGCAGGCCCAGCGGCAGCGGCGGCCCCTCGTCCAGCGGCGCACCGGCCATGTCAGCCTCCACCACCAACTCCAGGCTCGACAGCCTCACGCCACGGGTCACCGCCATGGCGCGGATCGCGATGGCGAGATCGGAGCCGAGCGCGGCAAGCAGAATCTCTAGTGGCTGCGGTGCCGGGTCGGGGCCGGGAATGCCGCTCGGCTCATCCACGATCAGCACCGGCAGGTTGCGAATATGCGTGCGCTGGCGGAAGTGGCTCCCTGCCACCGTCCGGCAGCGGAGCGTATGCAACTGGCTCACCGCAGCCCATCCGGCGGCAGGGGGCCGGCCGCATCCACCGCTGCCGGAGCGCCGTCACGTCGGGGGGCTGAAATGCACAATGCCGATGTCCTTCTGCCCATCAAGCGCCCCCGTGACGCAGGGCGGCGCAGCTTTCCAGATGGCGTGCCCGGAGGCTGGCAACAGGGCGCAATGCTGCGGATCCACTATGCGCGGATGACGTGACCGGGGCGGTGCTGCCTGCCGGCCACCGCCGCTCGCGCCGTTCTTCGCGGAACCTTCAGACCGTGGTCATTATGGCATCGACCCGATCTGCCAACTCGTCCGGCATGACCGGCTTGTGGACCAACCCGAACGGGCCGTCCTGGACGGCCTGGCTGAGGAGCATCGATGCCGCATCACCCGTTGGCCGGTGATCAACAGGACCGGCCGGCCTGAATGCCGGGCGCGCGCGGCTCGGATGAGGGCCAGCCCATCCAGCCCCGGCATGGTCACGTCGGTGATCATCACCTCCGCCGCGCCCAATCCGGCCTTGCGAACGAAGGCCGCTTCGATGCGAGCGGCGATCATGACGGCTCCGCCAGCCGCCCCGCGTGCCGCCGCTAAACCTTCTTTCTGGGCACGGCCAAGGTCTGCGCCCGCGCTGCCGCGAAGGGCGACGCCACGGCAGTGACCTTTGCCTTGGCCTGCTTGGGCTTCTTCGCCTCTCGGCTGCTCCGCTTCTGACCCTTGGCCATCATTCCCTCCTGTGATCGGGCCGCACGGCGGCGCCGGTTGTCCCTGCGGTCTGTGGATTCACGGCCCTGGCGTCAGTGGCCTCGCCTGGGCCGCTCAGCGGGGAAGCCTCAGCGCGCTGCGTTTGCGCTGCACCCAACGAACCGTACCATGGGCGGACACGAGCGCTGCCAGCCCGGCACAGGACATCAAGGCGATACCGAACATGCCCGTACGACCAGAGGGAGGTTTCGACCTGGGCTGCATCACCCCCGCGCGGCGATCTGCGGGCCAGCGCGCCGGGTCGCGAGCCTTGCTGGGATGCTCCGGCATGCCCTCGTTCTCGCTCCGCTCCTCGGCGGTGCAGTCAGCGATCTCGTCGTCGAGCTTCGCGTTCATAACAGCTGTCTTTCCAGACGGCACTTTCGGCCGCGTTGGGGGCGGCTCGGCGCATGCTCGTGGTGTGCAACGGTTCGGGCGGTCGCGGATGATGTGCTACCCATCTGAAATCGTGATTTGGGTCCGGGAATAACAGTATGCGAGGGAGCACCATTTTGTGCTTTCCCCCGCCTTCCGTGCCGGGTACGACCTCGAGGAGGCATCCGTGCCCCCATACTCCCTTCCTGCCGGGATCTGGCATGACGTTCCCGGGGCTGGTTGCATCCCGTCGCCGTGCTGCTGGCCGCGCTTATCGTTCTAGCAATTCCGAGCACCAGTGCCTCGGCAAGTGTTCCGGCCGGTGTGTGGCTCATCGACGGGAAGGCGGCCGTGCAGATCTTCGACTGCAGCGGCCAGTTGAGCGGCCGGATTCTTTGGCTGCTGACGCCGCGCAATTCCCAAGGGCAGCTGAATCGCGACAGGAACAACCCCGACCCGGCGCTGCGGCAGCGCCCGCTGTGGCGGCTTGCGCCCCGCGGGCTCCAACCGCTGGCGAGGCGGCTGGTCCTAAAATCCGGACGACGAAAGACGTACCGGGTCTCGGCGAAACTCCGATCCGCCGCCCTTATCGTGGCATGGATCCATGTGGGCGTCCCGCTTCTTGGCGAAACCAAGACCCTGGTCCGGGTCGCGCACGGCACATCGGAGGGATGGTGCTGAGCAGGAGACGCGTACCTGCGGCGCCACGGCCGCGCCGCAGGAGCGGGGCTCCCTCCTGGTTCAGCCCGCTTTCCCCGCCCCCTGAAGAATGGTGAAGGGCGGCGATTGTTGACGTCCCGAGGGGGACCGGCAACTGCGCGACGGCGCTGTCAAAGCGCCAGCGCCTCAGCTTCCCAGGGGCCGCGGACGAAGTGGGTCACCTCGAAGGCCCCGCCGTCAGCCCAGAGGACGCTCAGCACCTTCGCCCCCGCGTGCCATACCTCGAACCCGTAGGGCAGGTCCGGCCTCGTTCGCTGCCGCTCGAGGGCATGCCGGTAGCCCGGGGACGACGCCTCACCCTCCGCCAGGACGTTGAACGGGGTCCAGTGCTCGATGGTCCAGGCTTCCGTTCGCAGCGCGACCAGCCGGACGGTGCCGCTCTGGATCTCCAGGGTGCCGCGTTCGCGGACGAGCGGAAGGAGGTGGTCGCGAATCGCGAGCGCCGGGCCTTCGCCGGAAGATACGAGGCTTAGGGTCATGTACCCCTCCACAAGGGTGTTGTCGTCAGATTGGATGAAACCGTGCCGGAACCGACGCCCGGGCACCCCACCTGCTTCCTGTTCTCCTCCGCAAGCGGAATCTGCCCCTGTCCACGGCCATCCTGCCTGCCCCTGGCCGTCCGGTACCCTTACCGACAGTCCGTGCCGGCGAGGCGATTGCGGCCGCCGCGGGCCAGCCAAGTTAGCACCGCAAGGCCGCCCGCCGCCGAGCGAACGGAGGCGCCCAGGATGCCCACCTTGGCGGCGTCGAGCAGCGCGCCCTGGAACGCGAGCCCGGTGATGAACAGCGCCATGGTGAAGCTGATGCCAGCAAGCATGCCGCCCCCGGCCAGGGCGCCCCAGCCGAGTTCCGCTGGCCGCGCCGCTAGGCCCGAGCGCACCGCCAGCCAGGCAAAGCCCACAACACCGACTGGGCACTTCGAAGAACCTCGCGGCTGACGCGCTGAGCTGATTCACTAAGGTCGATCAGCGGAGGTAGCGGCGATGGCAGGTCAGCCGGGCTTCCTCGATGTGGAGGAGCGGTATGCGGTCCTCTCCGCGGCCGGTGATCCGCTGGAGCGTCTTACGGCCGTCGTGGAGTTCGAGATCTTCCACCCCGTGCTGGAGGCGGCGCTGGCACGGTCGGATCGCAGCCGTGGTGGGCGCCCGCCCTATGACGCAGTGCTGATGTTCCGCGTGTTGGTGCTTCAGGCCCCTTATAGCCTCTCTGATGAGCAAGCTGAATTCGAGTTGCGGGACCGGCTGTCCTTCATGCGCTTCGCGGGCCTTGCCCTGCACCAGCTGGTGCCGGACGCCAAGACGATCTGGCTTTACCGCGAGCAGCTCAAGCAGGCAGGCGCCATCGAGGGGTTGTTCCGCCGCTTCGACGCGGTGCTGGCCGCCAAGGGCCTTCTTGCCATGGGCGGGCAGATCATCGCCGCCACGATCATCGCTGCGCCGCGCCAGAAGCTCACCCTGGAGAAGGCCACCATCCGGGGGGGCGGCACACCCGCAGACTGGTCGCGGCATAAGCGGGCGCAGAAGGACCGGGATGCGCGGTGGACGCTCAAGCGCGGCAGGACCAAGCGCAAACCCGAAGGTGCGCAGCGCCAAGCCATCCAGATCGCGGTGCCGATCTTCGGGTACAAAAGTCACATCGGCATCGACCGGCGGCACGGGCTGATCGGCGGCTGGACGGTCACCGATGCCGCGCAGCATGACAGCCGCAGCTTTCCCGCTTTGCTCGATCCCGAGAACACCGCCAGCTGCGTCTGGGCCGACACCGCTTACCGCACCAAGCGCAATCTGGAACTGCTGGAACGGCGTGGCCTGAGCAAGCGGATCCAGTTCCGCGGAGCGCCGCTGCGGGGGCTTTCCGAGCAGCAGGCGAAAGCCAATGCCGCACGCGCCCGGATCTGCTCCAGCATCGAGCATGTCTTTGCCGCGCAGAAGCACCGCATGGTACTCTTCGTCCGTACCATCGGCCTGGCGCGGGCACCGGTGAAGATCGGCATGGCTAACTTGGCGTACAACTTCACTCGTCTGGCCTGGCTCAGCGCCCGAACTGCGCCCGCATAACCTCGCAGCTTCCACGAGCAGCGGTACCGTCCGCCTTGAGCCGATTACCCAGCTTCATCAGCAGGGGCGCGTCGCGATCCGAGGCGGCCATCCTGCGCGCGAAGGCGGCGCCGCGGTGGGTGCTTCGAGGTCTCCGGCTGATTCAGGACTTCGGCATCAGTACCGCCCTAGAGCGGTTTCCGGCCTGACTGAATCG
>NZ_SNVJ01000042.1 GCF_009829925.1 Teichococcus coralli | reverse complement strand
GCCGGACCACAAAAGATGCAACAGAACCCCGCGGCGGACGCCACACGACGGCGAAGCCTTTCCGCCTCTGCAGACCGCTTGCGTCGCTGCGGCGGGCTGAACGGCCTACCAGCCGCAGCCGTCCCGGTCGGGCGCGAGCCCTAACAAACCCGCGGGTGGCGTGGTCCGAAGGCGCGAGGTGGCGGGCGGGGACCAAGGATCCCGTCGATCATCCCCTTGGCCCGGCCAATCAGTTCCGTCAGCGTCACGCCCTCTGGATCCTGCGGAACCGCCTGCGCTTCGCCTCTACCGGCCGGCGGGTGGATGATCACGGCGCATTGCGCGCCGCCGGCGTCCCGAAGTTCGAGCTGGTAGGTCCGGTATGGCTGGAACGAGACCACGAGCAGGCGGCTCATCGTGTTGCTCCATCTTTGGCGGCAGTGCCCCACGGGGCGTAGTTCGCCAAGTGCGGCGTGAGGGCTGATTTGCCTGCAGGCCGCAGCACGGCCGGAATGATGGAGCGCTTCAGCCCGGCCGCGCGTTGCGGCGAGGGGGTGCATCGCCCTCGCCGTCCAGGTTTACGCCGCTTGCGCGCGCTGGCCCTGCTCGACCGCTGCCGCCGCCCGCTGCGCCAGCGGAGCAGACACCTGCTCCGCCATCTTCTGGGCCGCGTGCTGCAGCTTCGTCCCCTCGCTGAGGATACGCTCGAGGGATGCCCGGGTCAGGTTCGCCTGCAGCGCCAGCACGTCCTGCGGGGTCTTCGCACCGGCGAAGGCCTTGGTGCTCTCCGCCGCCTGCTGCATCAGACCCTGGACCGCCGTGACATAAAGCCGGCTGAGCTCCTGCATGCCGGCCATGTAGGCCTGGGTGGACTGTGTCAGAGCCTCGAGGTTGCCGCGGCCGAACGCGGTAACAGCCTGGGTCGTCTTGGACATGGCTTCCGCCGTCGGCTGCCAGGTCATGATTGGGGCTGTCATCATCGCAAATTCCCTCCCGAAATTCCGCTTGCCGCCGGTCTTGGCGCCAAGTTGCTGCAATGCAGCATGTCCCTGGTTTAGGGCTCATGAGGCGGCATCGCAACGAAATTGTGCGGCGCAGCAAGACTTCGGAAGCGATGGTACTTTGCCGAAAGCTTCCGGGCAGGCGGTCTGAAGCTCGTACGATTGTTGGCGAGCACGGTGTCGAGCAGGTCGGCAACCGGCTAATGCGCCGGCTCGGCGACGGCCGGCTTGTCGCCACAGCGGGAGCAGCGTAGCCGCTCAATGACCCGCCGGATCGGGGTCACGCTGGGCACCCGGTGCCGGACGGCCAGTGCGCCAATCCGCGGCTTGGTGCTGCGCCCGCAGCCGCACGCCACGTGCAGCCGCAACCCGGCCAGCAGGAAGACCGGGTCCGCAGGGTTTGGCTGGCTGTCGTTCATCGCTACCGCTCAGGCCAGCTGCAGCCGCGCTGCCGCCAAGGCGTCCCGGGCCGCCTGCAGCGCGGCCAAAGATTGCTGGGCCTGCCGCTGGCCGGCCGCGTCGCTGCGGTCCAGATCGTCGATCTGTTCCTGGGCCGCCTCCACGCCCTCGGCCAGCGCCGCGTGGAGGTCCGCAATGCACTCGTGGATCAACGCGTGCTCGGCGGGCGGCGTGTCCATCAGCCAGTCCGTGACCATGGCCTCCACGGCACGGCGGACGCGGCCAGAGTCGGCGGCGCGCTGCGCCAGCTCGGCCAGGTGTTGCAGGGCGTGGGTCTCGGGGGCAGGCGGGCGCGGGGGTCTCTTCGCCATTGGGGGATCTCCAATGGCCAGGAAATGGTTCTCGAACAAAAGAAGAACAAGAGGGACTGAATAGCCCGCGCTGTTAGCTCACCAGAATCTTGCGTTCAGGCACTGGCGGCGAAGAGGGATAGAGGATGAGTCCCTGACGCTCATCCACGGCCACTCGCGCCTCAGGGTAGACTGCAAGAGCCAGCTTTAAGGACGGAAGCACGTCGCGGCGGAAGTAGCGCAGTTCCTTGTAGCCCTCTCCAAACTGCTTCCGTAGGGCGTGCCAGCTCACCTCAACGGACTCAGTCAGGGCGTGGAGCCGATAGGCGAGCCAGATGTAGAGATCGATCGCCATGGAGCGGCTGGAGATCTGCCGGACGGCCTCCTCGCGTAGTGGCAGAGGGTGTTCGATGAGGGACTGATAGAAACCCTCGTCCAGGCGTACCCTCTCTTGCCAAAGCGGAAGTTGGGCGGGAGTAGAGTCCAAGGGTAGGATGGCGTCTCGAATAAACGCTCCGTTGGTGACCAACTCTGCATTCTCAGTTCTGCGGAAGAAAGTGAGGCGGCATCTGGAAATGCGACGGCTCTGCTCCCGGACGATCTGATAGGTCTTCCCGCCGGCAGCTATCCCCATAGCTCCTAGCCAGGCATTCATAGAGGCGCCTAGCTCTACCTCCCGACTGCGGGTCTTCACGGCCTGAGTCTGCAAGTAAAGCAGGATCATGCGGGCGATGGAGCCGTACGGGATGCCGATCGGCTTGCGGTTAGTATCCAGGCCGCTTTCCACCAGCAGCTTCACCCGGCCGCTTTCACGCTCCCAGATGGTCTCAGAAGTCTGCTTGTGCGGCAGGGCGGCCATGGCAAATCCAGCGTGGGTAATGCCGATGTTGGCCTGCTCGTCGGAGAGGACCTCATAGGCGGCTTCGACGCACAGGCGGTCAGCGCGGTTATCGACTGTCCGCCGAGCGGCCTCAATGCCGTGCGTCAGAATAAGGTGATGAACCTGCCCCATGGCGCCCATCCGAAGCGGATCGGAAGCTCGGGTCAAGTTGGACTCTACTCCCGCAAGCTATTTGGAAGATATTTGAATCTACTATTTGTTATGCGTGAGCAGAGTCCAGGGGATAACCCGGATTCGCGGGAGTGGGGTCCAATCCTGTGGCGGGAGTAGAGTCCAAATCTGGCCTGTGGATAACCGCCTCCCCGTGAGTAGAGTCCAAACTTTTTGAGCGCCGACTTGATGGGCAACGGACAGAGCAGGAGAAGAGGCCAAGGGCTCCCGAGTCGCATTCCCCATCAAAGATAGCCCCCTTGCCGAGTAGGGGCATATACCCCTTCCCCCAATACCTCTCTAGCTGTCTTCCTGACTAGCAGCATTCCCGCCTCGGCGCCGCCGATTGTCCGGAGGATTCACATCGGCCTCTGGCACCTCATAACCAGCTTCGCGCATCAGGCGGGCGAACAAGCGACGGGTGCTGCCGGCCTTCTCGGCCTCCTGGGCTATTAGGTCGGCGAAGGCTTCGGATGCCTTGAAGTTAATCTGGACCACCGCCGGCGGCCGGTTGCGCTGGGCTAGCGGCTGGGATGCGGGCCTGCTGGGGTGCTGGACAACCACCGGAGGCAAGCTGGCTGTGGCGCCAGCGAGTTGCGCGGCCAGATCCGCACCGCTGACACGCTTCGGCTTGAAGGTGTTCATGCGGCCTTGCCCGCTACCCGGATAGACGGAATAGTAGGTATAGCCCCCTTACCGGAAAGCTCAACTATCAGGCTAGCGGCCTGATCCCCTACCTTGCCCGAGGTAGGCACGAACCCACTGAAGGACAGCTTTGTGAAGTCCGCCAAGTCACCGAAGGACTGCTGCAGGATCGGCAGCTTCTCTTCCTGCAAGCTGTCGAGCGCGGCTCGTTCAGAGAGCCCGCGCGGCTTCCAACGGGTGAGTAGCACGCTATACGGTATAGACCGTCTAGCAGCCTTGCTGAGGCTAGCCACTTGCTGGGCAGTGCGCATGGTCTCCCGCACGCTGCCCCGGTCGGGCATACAGGGGATGAGCACATAGTCGGCCATACCGATCGCCGAGGCGGCGGTCAGGTTCTCAAAGCCAGCAGTATCGATAAGCACAGCGTCGTGGCTTTCGGCCAGCTCGCCCGCCAGATCTACCACCTTAATGTGGTCAGTCTCGCTACAGCAGGTGAGCTCCGGCCCTTCATAGGCATCGCGATGCCAGGACGCGAAGGACTGGTTCCGGTCCGCATCCACGACTGCCACGCGGTATCCCCGCGTCGCTAGATTGGCCGAGAGGATCATCACCGTAGTGCTCTTCGAGCAGCCCCCCTTACCGGAAGCTACCGTCAATATAGTCCCCATATCCGCCTATCCCCCTTCCTTTCGCTAGCTGCCTAGCGACCCCGGCCCCAATAGGAGCATAGGGGGAAAGAAAACGGAATGGGGATATGGGGATATCCCCATATCAGGGTAGCTGGAAAGGGATGGCTATGTGTCGCCCCGCCATCAAGGCAGCACAGTGCTCCTTCAGAACAAGGGGAGCTGCATGGGAGGTGCCGGCTGCGGGGAGGGGGGAGGGTAGGGCAGCCCACATGCGGCTGCTCTGCCCCTCCAGCTTGCGGGAAGCTACTCGTTCGGCGTGGCGAGCAGGTCCTCGACCTCGACCTTCAGGACATTGGCTAGCCGCACCAGCGCGGCCGCACTGCCGGGTTTCTTGCCGCCTTCGATCTCGGAGAGATAGGCCGAATTGACATTGGCGGCCGCGGCCAGGGCACGCGCCGTCATACCGCGATGCTCACGCCAAACGCGGATGGGGCTTTCTCCATCGGAGATGCGAGAAGCCTCCTCCAGCGTCAAGCCGTCGGCACGGACGGCTGCGAGGCCCTCCGTTGCGACGCGCCGGTCGAAGGCGGCCAGCGCCGCCCGATCGGCAACATCCTCGGCAGCCTCCAACAGCGCCTCATAGTCCGCCCGGCGGAGGGTGACGGTGTCCGCCGTTTCGGCGATGGGTCCGACGTGAGCCATCAGTCATAGACCTCCCTGCGGTGGGCGATGCGGATCACGAAAACATCGCCCTCGACGACGGTGAAAATGGCGCGCCAGTCGCCTTGCCGCACCCGAAACCGCCCGGCCGGCTCGCCCCTCATCGTCTGCACGTTCGGGTGCAGGGCCTCGGGATTCGCGGCGATCGCTTCCAGGCGCGCCTTCAGCTGTTCACGCTCCCGCTTCGGCACGGCCAGGAACTCTTTCACGGCACTGCGAGGAAGGATCAGCGTCACGGGCAGACTGTTAGCCATCAGCTAACGGATATGCAAGTAAAATCAGCCAACAGCTAATCTCTCTCATGGGCTCTGCTTCTCCCTCTCAGGACCGCCCAGTGGGCCGGCAAGAGGCTAAACAGTGGTTTGAGCTCTGGTCTTCCGCCATCTGGCCCGGCATGCCGCAAACATGACGCGTTCGCCCACCGCTGAAGCAGAACCCTACAAACTGGAGGCCATGGCTGCCGCACTTGAGGCCAGTGGGCGCTACCAGGTGCTGCGCCGGATCGCGCCGCGACCAGCCACTGAGTGCCCGCCGGGGGTCCCGACCCGGCTCGGCCTCCTGCTCGACCTCGAGACCACCGGGCTCGATCCGGCGCAGGACGAGATCATCGCGTTCGCCATGCTGCCCTTCACCTACAGGCTCGATGGCACGCTCTACCAGGTGGGCGAGCCGTTCAGCCGGCTGCGTCAGCCCTCCCACCCGATCCCGCCCACCGTCAGCGCGCTGACCGGCCTGACCGACGCGCTGGTCGCCGGGCAGCAGATCGACCCGGTCGAGGTGGCGCGCTTCGTGGAGCCCGCGGCGCTGATCGTGGCGCACAACGCAAGCTTCGACCGCCGCTTTGCCGAGCGGTTTTGCGCGGCCTTTGTCACCAAGCCCTGGGCCTGCTCGCTCAACGGGGTGGACTGGGCGGGGGAGGGGTTTGAGGGCACCCGGCTCGGCTATCTGGCCATGCGGCACGGGCTGTTCTTCGACGGGCACCGCGCGCATCACGGCTGCCAGGCGACGCTCGAGATCCTGGCCCGGCCGCTGCCCCGGTCCGGGGTTCCTGCGCTGGCGCAGCTGCTGCAGGGGGCACGGCAGACGAGCTGGCGGATCTGGGCGGAGCAGGCGCCGTTCGAGGCCAAGGACCGCCTGAAGGCGCGTGGCTACCGCTGGAACGGCGAGGGGCAGCCGCGCGCCTGGTTCATCGACGTGGCGGAAGCCGAGCGCGAGGCGGAACTCGCCTTCCTGCACAGCGAGATCTACGGTCGTGCAGTGGAACTGCCGACGCGGCGGCTAACGGCATATGAACGCTTCTCCGAGCGGGCCTGAGGCGCAGGGTCTTCCCGATCCGGCACCGGCCCGATGTGCGCCGCTGAACAATGGGATCAGGTCGCAAATCTGAATTGCGCCGGCTCGCAAGGTTCTCGGGCCCGCGCCCGGTTCCCTGCGCCCCTCGGCGAAGCGTTGGAAGGTCATCAGGGGGGGGACCGTCGTGACCGCCGGCCACCTCCAGACCGTCCGGGGTGAGGGCATGCAGGCTCCTGCCGGGGCGTGCGCTGGGGTAAAGCTGGGACGCAGCCCGATCGCTCCCTTTTGTGCTGTTTTTGCAAGGATGCTGCCTGTGACAAAGCCGGTCGACTGCCTGGCCATCGCGCGCACCTTCTTCGCCGACGAGGCGGCGGCGGATCTGGTGCGGCAGCTGCTCCGGCACCTCGAGCAGTACCAGGCCGGCTTCCAGGCCCTGCCGCCGCCGGCGCGGCGCCGCGCGGCCTATGCGCGAACCGCCAAGACCGCCGCGAAGCTGCTGCAGCAACTCAATGCCTATGATGCCACCGAACTGGCCGACCTGTTCCGGCGATCGGCGTCCCGGGCGCCCGACGAAGCGGCGGCGCCGGTGCTGGCGGACACCGCGCTGCAGAGCCGCGCCGTCGCCGGCCCGCTGCGGATCCACGGCCTGGAGGATGCGATCACCGTCCTGGACCTGCTCCGCCATCTCGGCGTGAGCGCCGGGCAGCAGGCGGGCAGCCAGCCGGAGACCGCCGCCGGCCGGCCGGACCGTCCCGATCCCCTGGTGGCCGGCGTCGAGGGGCTCGCCGCCATCTGGCGGCAGCGGGCCGGAAGGCCGATGAACCGGAGCACCAAGGCCGGCGGCTTCGGGGCCCTGTGCCAGTTGGTGCTGGCCGCGCCGCCGCTCGCGTTCCCTCCGACCTCGATCCGGCACGCCGTCGACCGGTTCCTGCAGGACATGCCCCCCGCGAAGCCCCGCTGAGGGCGAGCACGCGTCGCGTTTTCGTCGATTTCTGGATCGGCTTTCGCTGGCCGCCAGCGGCCAGATGCGACGAATAGACGGTCAGCCATGAACCATCGCGCTGACCCTCCACCCCCCCGTCCAGACCCCGGTGACCGGCTGCTGCGCCTGGCCGAGGTCGCCACCTATCTCGGCACCTCGCCGCGCACGCTGCGGCGCTGGCGCGCGCAGGGGCTGATCCCCGTGGTCCGCATTGGCGGCAGCGTCCGCGTGCGCGCCGCCGACCTGGAGCGCGCCCTGGCCGGCCCGTCGGACCCGGCCGCGAGCGGCCCGGAGACGCCCTGACATGACCAAGCCGAATCAGAGCCTTACGGCGGATTGTGCAAACGTCGCCGCGCTCACCTTCGTCTTCAACCCTGGTACGGTTGCACGAATGGCCGCTCCTGGCCGCCTCTGTCCACCTGCGGAGAATGCTCCATGAAAGCCCTTGATCCGCGCGCCGTGCAAGCCGTGCCGGCCGAACTGGCTACCCGCCCGGACACCCCGAGTTTCGCCGCGGCCCTGGCCGCCGTGGCCGGCTGGAGCGACCTTGCCGAGACGCGCCGGCGGGACCTCGCCTCCGCGCTGTCGATGGCCGCCAAGATGCTGGGGCTGCCGTCGGCGGCGGTGCCCTGCGACACCGCCTGGCTCAACGCGCGCCTCTTCCAGCGCCCGGCGGCCGCTTTCGGCATGGGACCGCGCCGCTTCGCCAACATTGTCGGCGGGCTGCGGGCGGTGTTGCGCCGGCTGGGCCGGCACGCGCCGCACCGGCCGAGCGGAGCCGATCTGTCGCCGGCCTGGGCCGCCCTGCTGAGCTACGACCTCCACGCCGGACAGACGGGCGGCCTACGGGCCTTCGCCCGCGCCTGCACGGCGTCGGGCGTTGCGCCCGACGCCGTGTCGGACGCCACGCTCGCCGCCTGGGCCGCGACCGAGCGGCAAACCCGCCTGGGCCAGGGGGCCGGCCGCCGGGCCGCGATCGTCGCCCGCGCCTGGGAGGACCTGCGCACGCGGCATGGCCTGGACCTGCCGCCGCTGCGGGCGCCGGCGCGGCGCCAGCCCTACACCTTCCCGTTCACCCACTACCCTTCCAGTTTCCAGGAGGATGTGCAGCGCTTCGCGGCCCGCCTCGCGCCGCGCCGCGGCGGCGACATCTACCGCACGCGATCCACCGCCGGGGCCGGCCGCCCGCGCCGGGGCCTGCGCGAGCAGACCGTGAAGACCCGGCTCTTCGCCATCCGGCAGGCCGCGGCCCTGCTGGTGCGCAGCGGCGTGCCCGCCGAGTGGCTGCGCAGCCTGCGCGACCTCGTCGAGCCGCTGAACCACGTGGAGCGCATCCTCGACGGCATTGAGGCGCGCTCCGGCAGCACCACCGGGGGGCAGGTCAACACCGTAGCGGTGACCCTGCGCATCATCGCCGAGCACCATGTCGGCCTTGCCGGCGAGAGCCTGGAGACGATCCGCCGCTGGGCCGGCGAGACCCGGCCACCGGCCGCCCAGGGTCCAACCGGCAAGGTGCGCGAGCGGATCCGCGCGCTGGTGCAGCCGCACGCCCATGCCCGCCTGCTGCACCTGCCGGAGGCCCTGATGCGCCGGGCCCGGGAGCCCGGCCTGGCGTCGCAGGAGGCCGCCCGGCTGGCGCGCCTCGCCGTGGCGCTGGAGATCCTGCTGATCTGTCCGCTGCGGCAGTCGAACCTGCGCGGGCTGCGGCTCGACCGGCACCTGCGGCGCCTCGATGGGCGTGGCCGCCGGCTGACCCACCTGGTGATCGGCGCCGACGAGGTGAAGAACCACGAGCCGATCGAGTGGCCGGTGCCGGCCGCGAGCGCCGCGCTGATCGAGACCTACATCGCGCAGTACCGGCCCCTTCTGGCGGGGGAGGCCAACCCCTACCTGCTGCCGGGCACGGACGACCGGCCGCTCTCGGCCAATGGCTTCGCCCAGCAGCTCAAGAAGGTGCTGTTGGCCGAGATCGGCATCGCGGTGCACCCGCACCTGATGCGCAACTTCGCCGCCTGGCTCTACCTGCGGCAGCATGAAGGCGCCTACGAGGATGTCAGCCGCATCCTCGGCCACCGCTCGCTCGACAGCGCGCGCAACTTCTACATCCTGTTCGACAAGGAGGCCGTGGCCGCGCGGCTGGACAAGGTGGTCTTCGCGGCACGTCAGGAAACCCGCGTCCTGGCTCGTGCCGCGCGGGCAGGGCGGCCGGGGGCCTGGCGCCAGGGCGGCCCGCGATGAGCGCCGATCCGCGGCGCCGCTGCCTGCCGCTGGCCGAGTGGCCCGCAGGGCACCGGCAGGCCTGGGCGGCGGCCCTGACGGGCCGCCGCCGGCGCAGCCGCGCGCCGTCCCCAGCACCGGGCTGGGCGCCGGCGACTCTCCAGAAGACCGCCGAGGGCTACGGCCGCTGGCTGGGCTTCCTGCGCTGGCATGGCCTGCTGGACGAGGCGGCCTCGCCCGCGGCCCTGGCGGCGCCGGAGACGGTGGGCCGCTACTTCGACGAGCTCCAGGCTCTGGGCAATGCCGATCACACCGTGATCGGCCGCCTGCAGGAGCTGGAGGACGCGCTCCGCGTGCTGGAGCCCGCAGGCGACCATCGCTGGATCCGCCGCCCGGAGGGTTCGCCGGTGCGCGCGCTGCTGCCGATGCGCCCGCGCGACCACACGGTCCGCCACAGCGCCGAGCTGCTGCGCTGGGGCCTCGCGCTGATGCAGGAGGCGCTGACACTCACGGGACCGCGGCGGCGGCAGGTGCAGCTGCGGGACGGGCTGCTGATCGCGGTCCTGGCCAGCCGCGCCTACCGGCTGCGCTCGGTGGTGGCGCTGCGCCTCGGGCAGCACCTGCACCGGGAGGGCGACCGCTGGCGCGTCACCCTGGCGGCGGAGGACATGAAGAACCGCCGGCCCGACGACTGCCTGCTGCCGGCCTGCCTCACGCCCTGGATCGAGCGCTACCTGGTGCAGGAGCGGATGGAGTTGCTGGCCGGCGAGCCGAGCGACGCCCTCTGGGTCAACTGGGGCGGCCGCCCGCTCGGCACCCGTGGCCTGGAGAAGCGGATCCGCTGGCGGTCCAACCAGCGCTTTGGCGCGGCGGAGGTCTTTGGGCCGCACCGCTTCCGGCACGCGCTCGCCACCTCGATCGCGCTGGACCTGCCGGAGGATCCGCATGCCGGGCCGACCATGCTCACCATCAGCCAGGCGGTGAGCCGTAAGCACTACGACCGCAGCAAGGGCCTCGGCGCGGCCCGCCGCTACCACGCGGGGCTGTCGCGGGAGCGGGCCCGCACGGCGGCGCTGGCGCGGAACTTGGCGGGCGCCGTGGCGCCGGATGCGGGCCGGGAGGACGGCGGCGCAGGGACGGCAGGATAGGCGAGGGGAGCCGGCGCTCCGGCCGGGCGCAGGCCGGCGGGACGAACCCTCGCGCCGCCTCCTGGCCTGCGCTGCCGGCAACGCGAAAAGCCTCCGCCCCTGGATGGGGCGGAGGCCTGGTGCGGTCAGCCGGCCGGCGTGTCCGGTTCGGCGGGCCACGGTGTGGCGGGACCGTCGAGGCGCCGGGCGACCGCGCGGCAGTGCGCCTGCAGCTGATCCGCGACGGCCGTCAGCTCCTCGCGCAGGGCGGCCGCGAGTTCGCCGGTGTACTGCCAGGCGAGGATGACCTCGCGGATGCCTGCGGCGCGCCACAGGCGCCGCTGCTCGGTGGCTTCGAGCCGCTGCAGCATGGCCAGGCGGGCGAGCAGGTCCTGCAGTTCGTCGAGGCCCATGACGAGGTCGAGGCCGGTGACGGCCGGCGCGGCGGCTGCCGCCGCCGGAGGCGGGGCAGCGGCAGCGTGCGCCGGCTGCCCGGTGGCGGAGGGCCCTGGGTGGGTCATGATGAACTCCGATTGGAAGGGTGTTGGGAAGGAAAGCGGGACCGTGCGCGCTGCGCGGAGAGGGCGCGGCGCCGCGTCCCGGACCTGCTATGCAGAGGCACGGCAGGTAAAATAAAAATGGTTTTTATTGCAGACTATTCAATATAAATCAATGTAATAACGCAATTATTTTCGATATATATTTGTATTTACAGTCTTGTTTTGGAAATGAACTTGCCCTGTTGAAACCCTCGGCTCCCGAAAGCGATTGCACTGGCTTTTGGTGGAGCCGGGAGGTGACCGATGCGGAGGATGTCGAAGTCGGCAGTTCGGGTCGCACGCGAGGCGCTGACGGCGGGCCGCGTAGCCCTACCGGGGTTGTGTTGCGAAGTTTGCAGCAGATT
>NZ_SNVJ01000041.1 GCF_009829925.1 Teichococcus coralli | reverse complement strand
TCCGCGCCCGCCGCGCCTCCGCGCCCGCCCAATGGCGCATGAGCGGAAGCCCCGGCGGCAGCGGCATGTCCCGCCGCCCGGCTCGCATTTTCTCCTTGTGGAATCAGAACAATTTAGATTCGTGATGCGGTGATGGGAAACGTTAAGGCGGATCCATCTGTTGTCTCCGCCAGGCAAGCAACCGCAAGAAGGAGAAACGCCAATGGCCGTCATCGTCGGTTCTGAATTCGCTGACCGCATGGTCGCGCCGGACGCGCGGGCGGACGACATCATCTATTCGCTGAGCGGCGACGATTTCGTGGAGGCGCGCGGCGGCACCGACCTTATCGCGCCAGGTCCCGGCAACGACCGCATCGAGGGCGGCGACGGACGCGACACCATCCTGCTGTCCGGCAGCCTGGGCGATTACCAGCTCTTCCGGCATGACAACGAAGCCATCATCCGTGGCCCCGAGGGTGTTGATCAGTTGCTCGACGTCGAGGCCGTGCGGACCGACATCAGCGGCACGCGCGACCTCAGCGACGTGCCTGAGTTTTCCACCTACGCCTATCTGGCCTCATACCCCGACCTCGCCGAAGCGTACGGCGCGACGCAGCTTGGCCTGCCCCTCAGCATCAACGAGGAAGGAGCCTGGGCCCATTTCTACCTGCACGGAGCGTATGAGGGCCGCAGCATCACCTTCGATGAGTACAACTACGTCGCCGCCAACACCGACCTGATCGGCAGCTCGATGTATGGCCTTTCCGTGGAGAACGGGCCGGCGCTGCATTACCTGACGCATGGCCGCGCGGAAGGCCGCACGACGGATTTCGGCGGCGTGGCCTACATCGCCAGCTATGTCGATCTGATCAACGGCTACGGCAACGCGGGCGACGCGGCCGCGGTGGACGCCGCCGGCGCGCGGCACTTCGCGCAGTTCGGATTCCAGGAGGGCCGGCAGACCGACCTGTTCAACGAGGCGTCCTATGCCGCGCTGAACCCGGATCTCGCGGCCGGCGGGCTGGTGACGGAGGAGCAGCTCGCGCTCCATTGGGTCCAGCACGGAATCTTCGAAGGCCGCGCCGGCGCCTACGACCCCGTGATCGCCTGACGGCGAGGCGGTTCCGGACGGGGAGGGCCCGACCCTCCCCGCCGTCGTCTGAGGGTAGCCCGGCGCTTCGCGCTGCCGCGCGGCCGTGAAGCTGCCGCTCCCTGTGCGCTGACCTACGGCGGTGCTAAGCCGATGGAAACGCAGCAAAGGGGGAATGACCATGTCTGCCACCGCCACAGGGTCGCAGCCGCCCGACGACACCAGCCTCACCGGCTTCTTCCGTGGCATGACGCCGCCCGAGCGCAAGACCTTCTGGGCCTGCTTCTTCGGCTGGGCGCTCGATGCGATGGACTTCATGATCTACCCGCTGGTGATCGGCACGATCATCGCGCTCTGGCAGGTGGATCGCGGCATGGCCGGCCTTGCCGTGACGGTGACGCTGCTCTTCTCCGCCGTGGGCGGCTGGATCGCCGGCTACATCTCGGATCGGCTGGGCCGCGTCCGTACGCTGCAGATCACCATCATCTGGTTCTCGGTGTTCACGCTGCTCTGCGCCTTCGCGCAGGACTTCACCCAGCTCATCATCCTGCGTGCCCTGCTCGGCCTCGGCTTCGGCGGCGAATGGGCGGCGGGCGCGATCCTGATCGGCGAAACCATCCGCGCGAACTACCGTGGGCGCGCCGTGGGCTCGGTGCAGTCCGGCTGGGCCTTCGGCTGGGGTGTCGCGGTGCTGCTGCAGGCGGTCACCTTCAGCCTCGCGCCGCCGGAGACCGCCTGGCGCATCATGTTCGCGCTTGGCGCGGTGCCGGCGCTGCTGGTGTTCTTCCTGCGCCGCCATGTGGAGGAGCCGAATGTCGCCGCCCGCGCGCGGGCGAACGCGGCCGGCGACCAGCCGCGGATCTGGGAGATCTTCGCGCCCGGCATCCTGCGTACCACCATCCTCGCCGCGATGCTCGGCACCGGCGCGCAGGGCGGCTACTACGCCGTCACCACCTGGCTGCCGACCTACCTGCGCGTGGATCGTGGCCTCACCGTGCTGAACTCGGCCAGCTATCTCGCGGTGCTGATCGCCGGCAGCTTCACCGGCTACATTGTCGGCGCCTGGCTGGCCGACCGCATCGGCCGGCGCAAGCTGTTCATTGCCTTCGCCATCCTCGCCTCGCTGCTGGTGCTGGCCTACACCGAGATGCCGCTTTCGGACGGCGTCATGCTGGTGCTGGGCTTCCCGCTCGGCTTCTGCGCCTCGGCCTATTTCTCCGGCCTCGGCGCCTTCTTCACCGAGCTTTTCCCGACGCGGCTGCGCGGCTCCGGCCAGGGCTTCGCCTACAATTTCGGCCGCGGCATCGGCGCGCTGTTCCCCACGCTGGTCGGCTATCTCTCGGCCTCGATGTCGCTGGCAACCGCGATCGCCATCTTCGCCATCCTCGCCTATGGCCTGATGCTGCTGGCGGCGCTGCTGCTGCCGGAAACCCGTGGAAGGGTGCTCGACGCCAATGACTGAACCCTCCGTCGGCCCGTGCGACGCCAAGGCGCTCTGCCCGGGCCCCGACCCGGAGCCGCATGGCCCCACCCGCTTCACCGTGCCGGCCGGCGCGGTGGACACGCATGCGCATGTCATCGGCCTGCCGCCGGACTGGCCGCTGGTGCCGAACCGCAGCTACACGCCGCCCGCCGCGCCGCGCGAGGCCTACCTCGCCATGCTGGACGCCACCGGCATGACCTATGGCGTGCTGGTGCAGGTCAGCGTGCATGGCACCGACAATCGCCTGATGCTGCAGACGCTGCGCGCCGACCCGCAGCGCCTGCGCGGCGTGGCGGTCGCCGCGCTCGGCCGCCCCGACAGCGAGTACCGCGCGCTGAAGGAGGCCGGCGTCACCGGCCTGCGCGTGAACGTGCTGTTCGGCGGCGGCGTCAGCATGGACGACCTCGAATCCTATGGCGACCTTTGCCGGGAATACGGCTGGCACCTGCAGTTCCTGCTCGATGCGCGGGACCTGCCGCAGCTCGCACCGCGCCTCGCGCGGCTGCCGGTGCCCGCCGTGGTGGACCACATGGGCCATTTCCCCGCCGCCGAGGGCGTGGGCCATCCCGGCTTCCAGGCGCTGCTCGGCCTGGTGCGGGACGGCGCCTGGGTCAAGCTCTCCGGCGCCTACCGGCTCAGCAACGCGGCGCCCGCCTATGCGGAGGCCACGCCGCTGGCGCGCGCGCTGCTGGAGGCGGCGCCGGGCCGCTGCGTCTGGGGCTCGGACTGGCCGCATGTGGCGAACTGGGGCGCGATGCCAAACGTCGGCGACCTGCTCGACCTGCTGGCCGACTGGGCGCCCGACGAGGCCGTACGCCATCGCATTCTGGTCGAGAACCCTGCGCGGCTCTACGGCTTTCCGGCCGTTAAAGGCGGATGAAGGGCAGAACCGGGGGAGAATGAGTTCTCCCCCGGACCCCCTCTGCTTTTCCGCCGGTTCTGCCGCGCTCCCGGGGAGCCTCCACGCCGTGGCCGAGGCAGTCCCGGCGCTTGCGGCCGGGCAGCTCTGCCGCATGGGCGCCGCCACGCGTGGAACCGGAAACGGATGGAAGAAGGAGTTGGTTTGGGAAAGTCCATCTCCCCCAACCTTGTTTCCCCGCCCCTGGGCAAATCCGCCGTCGCCCTCTAATCCCGCAGCATGACCCCTGATGCGGCGATTCAGGCCGAGGGCCTGACCAAGCGCTACGGCGAGACCACCGCCGTGGATTCGCTGCGCTTCACCCTGCCGCGCGGCGCCACCTGGGGTCTCCTGGGCGGCAATGGGGCGGGCAAGAGCACCACGATCGCCATGCTGCTCGGCATCCTCGTGCCCAGCGAGGGCCGCGTGACGGTGCTGGGCCACGACATGGCCCGCAACCGCTTCGCCGCGCTGGTGCGGATGAACTTCTCCTCGCCCTATGTTGCGCTGCCGCACCGGCTGACGGTGGCGGAGAACCTGCGGGTTTATGCGCATCTCTACGATGTGCCCCGGGCCGAGGCGCGCATCGCCGAGCTGGCCGAGACGCTGCAACTGGAAGAAATCCTGCACCGCCGCGCAGGCCAGCTCTCGGCCGGGCAGAAGACGCGCGTGGCGCTCGCCAAGGCGCTGGTGAACCGCCCGGAATTGCTGCTGCTGGACGAGCCCACCGCCAGCCTCGACCCGGACACCGGCGACTGGGTGCGCTCCTGGCTGGAGCGCTACCGGGAGGAAAGCGGCTGCGCCATCCTGCTCGCCAGCCACAACATGGCCGAGGTGGAACGGCTTTGCGGCCATGTGCTGATGATGAAGCGCGGCCGGCTGGTGGCGGAGGGCAGCCCGGCCGAGCTTGTGACCCGCTTCGGGCGGGACAACCTGGAGGACGTGTTCCTCGACATCGCGCGGGACCGCCGTGCCCTGGGGGAGACAACGGCATGAGGGCCTCGCTGCGCCGCATCTGGGGGCTGGTCTACCGCCACCTCGCGCTCTACCGCCGCTCCTGGCCGCGGCTGCTGGAGCTGATGTACTGGCCGGTCCTGCAGATGCTGGTCTGGGGCTTCGTCACCGCCTACCTGGCGGGCGTGCAGCAGAACATGGGCTCGGTGGCGGCGGGCATGCTGCTCGGCGGCGTGTTGCTGTGGGAGGTGGCGCTGCGCAGCCAGATGGGCTTCGCCATCACCTTCCTGGAGGAGATCTGGAGCCGCAACCTCGGCCATGTCTTCGTCAGCCCGCTGCGGCCGGGCGAGCTGGTCGCCGGGCTGGTGGCGATGGCGACGCTGCGGATGCTGGTCGGCGTTCTGCCGGCGGTCGGACTGGCCTGGCTGCTCTACGGCTTCGGGCTTTTCTCGCTTGGCCCGGTGGTCGTGCTGTTCTTCGCCGCGCTGATGATGATGGGCTGGGCGGTCGCGCTCGGCGTCACGGCGATGATCCTGCGTCACGGCGCGGGAGCGGAGCCGCTGGCCTGGTCGGTGCTGTTCGGCCTGACGCCCTTCGCCTGCGTGTTCTACCCGCTCAGCACCCTGCCGGCGCCGCTGCAATGGGTGGCGCAGGCGATCCCGGCCGCGCATGTCTTCGAGGGCATGCGGGCGGCGCTGCTGCAGGGGCGGGTGGACCTCTGGCATCTCGGCGCCGCCTTCGCACTGGACGTGGTCTGGCTGGCGCTGCTGGGCCGGGTCTTCCTCGGGCAGTTCGAGGCAGCGCGGCGCAGCGGCGCACTGCTCAGCATCGGCGAATAAGGCCCTTCAGCCGAACCAGAGCGCGTCCGGGTCGGGAGCGCCGCGGCCGAGGGCCTGGGCAAGGGCCATGGCGATTTCCGCCTGGGTGGCGGCGGAGGGCGGCCCTTCCATGGCAGCCGGCGCGGGCCCGAAAGGCAGCGCGCCAGGATCGAGGCCGATGCCCTGCGGCTCCTGCAGCCGAAGCTGCAGGGCGACGTCGGCCGCGAGGCGCAGCAGGGCCTCGTGCGCGGGGACCTCCCGCCATTCTGGCAGGCGCGTGGAGAAGGCGAGGCGGCTGGCGAATTCCAGCAGGCCCGGGGCGTCGCCGGCCCAGGGGGGAGGGGCGGCGCCCTCGGGCGGGGGGGCGTAGGCGGGCAGCATGCTCAGGTTCTCCTGCGCCCCCTTGCGGGGGTGGTGAAAGCGGCCAGGCGCGGCGGAGAGGGGGGCATGCTCCGCCGCGCCGGTGGCAGCATCGGCCAGCCGACTTGAACAAAGCGTGAAAATTGGCCGGCGCGATGCAGGAATTTCGTTCCGGGCCGAAAGGCGCTACAGCAGCCTGCGTGAACCCGACCCGCTTCTTCCTGATCCGTCACGCCATCGTCGAGCCTTCGGCGCGCGTGATGATGTATGGCGACATGGATGTTGCCGTCTGCGCCCTGGCCATGGCGCAGGAAACCGCGGCCTATCGCTGGCTGGCCGAGCGCCTGCCGCGCGAGGCGCGCTGGTTTCATACCCCGCTTTCCCGCACCCGCTCCACCGCGGCGGCGATCGTCGCCGCCGGCTATCCGGAGCCGGAGATGGCGGTGGAGCCGCGCTTCGCCGAACAGCACCTCGGCGCATGGCAGGGCATCAGCTACGACGCCCTGACCGAGATGCTGAACGATCCGCCGCATCCCTTCTGGCCGCATGGCGCCTTCGAGCGCCCGCCGGGGGGCGAGAGCCTGCAGGACGTGATCGACCGCCTCGGCCCGGCGCTGGACGAAATGGCCGAGCGGCATGCGGGCGAGAACCTGGTGGTCGTGGCGCATGGCGGCTCCATCCGGGCCGCCGTGGCGCACGCCCTGAAGCTCGATCCGCACCAGGCGTTTCAGCTTTCGGTGAAGAACCTGTCGCTGACGCGGCTGGAGAACCACGACGGCCACTGGCGCGTTGCCTCCATCAACGAGGAGCCGCCCGCCGCCACCAGCGCCTGAGGCGCGGTCAAGCCGCGCGCGAGGGCAGGTTGGCCTCAAGTTAGGCTTGCCACGGCGCGGCCATGAGGTCATTCCTGCGCAACGGCTTGGCGGAGGACCCTCATGCGGCAATTCATCTTCGCTGCGATGCTTTGCGCCACGGCAGCCCTGGGCGCCGTGACCACTGCGCGCCCCGCCCTGGCCCAGGGCGAGCAGCAGGCCCTGGTGGACCGCTCCACCCTGGCGATGCAGGAGATGCTCGGCGCCGCCGGCGGCGCTGACGCGGCGCATTTCAACGATGCCATCACCCTGCTGCGCCGGGCTCGGGCGGTGATGATCTGCCCCCGGGTGTTCCGCGCCGGCTTCATCTTCGGCGGCCAGGGCGGCTCCTGCGTCCTGCTGGCGCGGGACGGCGCCGGCTCCTGGTCCTCGCCTGCCTTCTACGGAATGGGCAGCGGCAGCGTCGGCTTCCAGATCGGCGTGCAGGACGCCATGGTCATGATGGTGATCCTGACCGACAAGGGCCTTTCCGCCCTGATGGACAGCCAGTTCAAGATCGGCGCCGACGCCTCCATCGCGGTGGCGACCATTGGCGGCGGCATCGCCGGCGCCACCACCGCGGCGGTGGGAGCGGACATCGTCACCTTTGCCAAGACGCGCGGCCTCTTCGCCGGCATCGCGCTGGACGGCTCGCTGCTCAGCGGCCGCAGCGACTGGAACCGCATCTACTACGGCCAGAGCTACGGCGCGCGGCAGATCGTGGTGGACATGGCGGCGCACAATCCGGGCGCCGACCCGCTGCGCGCGGTGCTGATGCGCTTCGGCTCGCCGAGCCCGCAGGCCGCCCAGCAGGGCTATGCCCCGCAGCAGGGCTATGCACCGCCGCAGAACCACGCGCCCCAGCAGGGCTATGCGCCTCAGCAGGGCTATCAGCCGCCACCCGGTGGCGGCGTGCAGGCCGAGCCGCTGCGCTGAGGCCAGGGGGCTCGGCCTTCCGGAATCCCCGCCGGGGTGACAGGGTCACCCCGGACCCCGCCGCCAACGCGCCCGCGCCGGTACGCCCGCCGCTCAGACCCCGGCGTCGAGCCCCGCGCGCAGCCGCCGGGCGCCGGGCGTGGCCGGGTCGACCAGCCCCTCGCGCAGGAAAAGGTCGATCAGCACCAGGTTGACGTTGAACTTGAAATCGTCGCCTTCGCGCACCGCCTCCAGCACGCGGGGGGCGGGCCAGAGCTCGAAATGCTCCACCTCGTCATCATGCGGGGTGGGGGTGAAGTCCTCGGGCAGCTCCAGGTCGAAGACGTGCAGCACGTCCCGCCGCAGCCCCTCGTCGTTGCGCATGATGTAGGAGACGCGCCCCGCCGGCACGGCCCGCCCCGCCAGTTCAGGCGGCAGGCCGGCCTCCTCGCTGCCTTCCTTGACCAGCGTTTCCTGCGGCGTCAGCCCGGCCGGGGTGCCGCCGGCCACCATGTTGTCCCACTGGCCGGGCGCCACCGCCTTGTCCCTGGCCCGCTTGCCCAGCCAGATGTGCAGCCCGTCCGCCCGGCGCACCAGCCCGTTCAGGTGCGCCCCCTGCGAGATGATGCCGAAAGGCGGGATGGCGGCGCGGTCCAGCCGGGCCAGCACCGGGCCCTCCGGCGTGGCGCGCACGTCGAACAACTCGCCCCGCAGCTTCAGGAAGCCGGCCTTCTCCAGGCCCTTGGCCGCATCCGCCAGCACCCGCTCGCGCGCCGCCGCGCCGCGCAGGCCGGCGGGCAGCGAGACCCCCTTGCCGTCGAAATGGAAGTCGCGCGGGCGGAAGGCCAGCCAGCGGGCCAGCTCGGGGTCCAGCCAGCCGACCTGCTCCGTCCCGATGCGGAACGGCACCAGCCCGGTGGGGGAGGCGACGTTGTTGCAGGCGGCGATGTGGCGGGCGAGGTCCTTCATGCCCCTCTCTTGGCCCCGCGCGGCACGGCCGGCAATGGCCTGCAGGGCGGCGCCGCCGGCTTTTGCCGCCCTCCGCGCGTTGTCAGCCGGGGTCGCCGCCGTCATCTAACCGGCGACGCTGTGGAGAACGCCTCTTGCCCCCTGCTCCCGATACCGCCGAGCCGCCTCGCCAGCGCGGCCACTTCCAGACCCTGCTCACCCTGGCCCCCTATCTTTGGCCGCGCGGCGAGACCGGCCTGCGCGCCCGCGTCGTCATCGCGCTGGTGATGATGGTGCTGGCCAAGGGCGCCAACGTCCTGGTGCCCATCGTCTATGCGCGCGCGGTGGACGTGCTCGGCCCGAAGGACGGCGCGGCGGCGCTGGTGACGGCGCCGGTCGCGCTGGTGCTGGGCTACGGCCTGCTGCGCGTCACCAGCTCCTGGTTCGCCGAACTCAGGGACGCCGTCTTCACCCGCGTGCAGGCGCGGGCGGGGCGGGTGATCGCGCTTCAGGTGTTCCGCCACCTGCATACCCTCTCGCTGCGCTTCCACCTGGACCGGCAGACCGGCGGCATGTCCCGCGTCATCGAGCGCGGCACGCGGGGGATCAATTTCGTCCTCGACTTCATGCTGTTCAACATCATCCCCACGCTGATCGAGATCCTGCTGGTGGCGGGCATCCTGTGGGGGATGTTCAACATCTCCTTCGCCGCGGTGACGCTGCTGACCATCGGCCTCTACATCGCCTTCACGCTGGTCTTCACCGACTGGCGGCTGCGCTTCCGCCGGGCGATGAACGCGATGGACCAGGAGGCCAACACCAAGGCCATCGACAGCCTGCTGAACTACGAGACGGTCAAGTATTTCGGCAACGAGAAGCACGAGGAGCGGCGCTACGACGCCACCCTGGCGCGCTACGAGCAGGCCTATACCCGCTCCGAGGTGACGCTGAACTACCTGAACATGGGCCAGTCGGCGATCATCGCCATCGGCCTCACGGCGGTGATGCTGATGGCGGCATATGGCGTGGCCAACCGCAGCATGACGGTGGGCGACTTCGTGCTGGTGAACACCTACCTCATCCAGCTCTACCTGCCGCTGAACTTCCTCGGCTTCGTCTATCGCGAGATGAAGCAGGGCCTGGTGGACATGGAGGCGATGTTCACCCTGATGCGCGAGCACCAGGAGGTGGCCGACGCGCCGGATGCGAAGCCGCTCGCCGCCGGGCCGGGCGCCCTGGCCTTCGAGGGGGTACGCTTCGGCTACCGGCCCAACCGCACCATCCTGAAGGGCGTCTCCTTCGAGGTTCCGGCCGGCCGGACGCTGGCCATCGTGGGACCCACGGGGGCCGGCAAGTCCACCATCTCCCGCCTGCTGTTCCGCTTCTACGACGTGCAGTCCGGCCGCATCCTGCTGGACGGGCAGGACATCCGCGGCATCACCCAGGCGAGCCTGCGCGCCGCCGTCGGCGTGGTGCCGCAGGACACCGTGCTGTTCAACGACACCATCCGCTACAACATCGCCTATGGCCGTCCGGACGCCTCCGAGGCCGAGGTGGTCGAGGCGGCGAAGCTCGCCCAGGTGCATGACTTCGTCCTGCGGCTGCCGGAGGGCTACGACACGCTGGTCGGCGAGCGCGGCCTGAAGCTCTCCGGCGGCGAGAAGCAGCGGGTGGCGATCGCGCGGACCATCCTGAAGGACCCGCGCGTGCTGATCCTGGACGAGGCGACCAGCGCGCTCGACACCCGCACCGAGCAGGAGATCCAGGCGGCGCTGCGCGGCGTCTCGGCCGGGCGCACCACGCTGGTGATCGCGCACCGCCTCTCCACCGTGGTGGAGGCGGACGAGATCCTGGTGCTGCAGGACGGCCAGGTGGCCGAGCGCGGCAGCCACAGCGTTCTGCTGGCGGAGGACGGGCTCTATGCCCAGATGTGGCGTCGGCAGTCCGAGGCGGTGGCCGCCGCCGAGGCCGCCGCGGCGGCGCAGCAGGCCGCCATCGCCGCCGGCGTGGCGGCGGAGGAGGGGCGGCGCCAGCCCGCGCACGATCCAAGCGGCTGATCTCCGCCGCGAGGGCCTTTCGCCGGGCCGCCGGCGTGACTATGTGACCGAACCGAATCAGGAGGGCACCAGATGCAACTCGATCCGCAGGGGGTGGCCCCGGAAGATCTCAGCCACGCGGGCTCCGTGGTGGACAAGGCCATCGAGTACATGATCGAGCAGAAGATCGCGCCGATCTCGGTCGCCTCCGCCCTGCTCGGCGGCGCGCTGGGGCTGATGGCCCGCAGCATGGAGGACCGCGCCATCGCAAACGTCCTGCGCAGTGCGCTGATGTCCGTCGAATCCGGCGAACTGCGCGAGATGCGGCACGGGCCCGCCTCGGACCGGGACGGGCTCTGAAGAAAGAACCGGGGGAATTCCTTTCCCCGACCTTTTCCCCGCCCGGGCGATCCTTGACTCTTGCGGGGTGTCGGGCCATACGCCCCGTCTGATTTTCATTCTGGGTGTGCGGTCGCTGCCGCGGCCCCGGTTCCATCTTGAAGGGTAGCACCATGGCTCGCCGTTGCGGCATCACCGGCAAGGGCGTGTTGACGGGCAACAACGTCAGCCACGCCAACAACAAGACACGTCGCCGGTTCCTTCCGAACCTGCAGGAGACCTCGTTCTTCTCCGACGTGCTCGGCACCTCCGTGCAGATCCGCCTCTCCACCAACGGGATCCGCACCGTGGAGCACAATGGCGGGCTGGACTCCTTCCTGCTCGGCACCTCCGACCGCAAGCTGCCGGAAGAGGCGCTGGTGCTGAAGCGCCGCATCCAAAAGGCCCAGGCGAAGCGGGCCGCCGCGGCTCCCGCCGCCTGACTTCTCCAGGCCCGGCGCGAGCCGGGCAGGATGGCGAAAAAATGAGACGCGTCGTGCCCTGCACGGCGCGTTTTTTACGTCTGGATAAGCTTCGTCGCGCAGCATGAGCGGCATGGCAACAACCATGCTCCTTCTCACGCTGACCAACGCCTGCACCGCGGCGGCCCTTCTCTTCTGCCTGCTCGCCTGCCCAGGCCGGCGGCGGGCGGAGCGCCGCGCCGCCGGCCTGGCGCAGGAACTCGCCGCCCGCAACCGGCAGCTCGACCTCTTCGCATCCGAGCTTCAGTCCCTCGGTCTTGGCATGATGGGGCAGGCGAACGCCACGCCCGCGGCCGGGATGGACGGTGGGGTGGAGGGGCATGGCCGCGCCCTGCTGTGCCTGGCCGCCGATCTGCGGGACGCCGCCGCCCTCGCGGCCGGCCCGCGCGTGCTGAAGGAGGAGGCGCTGCAGCTCGGCCCGGTGCTGGAGGAGGCGCTGGAGCAGGTGAGGCTGGCGCTGGTTCCGAGCCGCCGTCAGTGGCGGCTGGCGCCGGAGCTGCACGAGATCGCCATCCTGGCCGATCGCCGCGCCATTCGGGGAGCACTGGTGCAGGTGTTGACTCGGGCTGTCCGCCACACCCGCAACGGCGACCCGATCGAGCTCCGGCTGGTTCGCGCGGCCGAGACCGTCGCCATCGTGGTGGAGGACGAGGGGGCCGGACTGGCCGCCGAGGACCTCACCGCCATCGGCGGTACCGGCACGCGCGGCCTGGGGCTGGGGCTGGTGGTGGCACGGCAGCTGCTGCACGCGCATGACGGCGAGCTGACCGTTGAGGCCGTGAAGGGCATCGGCGCCCGCGCCTGGCTGACCCTGCCGCGCCGCCGGCTGCTGGAGCCCGCCCCCAGCCCAGGGTGAACGCGAGCCCAGGGTGAGCACTAGAGCGGTTTCCGATCAGTCTGCATCG
>NZ_SNVJ01000040.1 GCF_009829925.1 Teichococcus coralli | reverse complement strand
CCTCCTACACCACGCCCGGGGGCACGACCGCAGCCCAACCCCACGACCGCTCGTCGTCTGTGCTGCAGCAGGCCTTGAACAACGTTCTTTCTTGATAACGTTTTTGGTCTCATCCGGCCTACCCACTGCTTAGAATGCCTTTATTCCAGCTCGATCATGGAGTGAAGAGCTGGCCACAAGAATGCAACGTACGGGAACGGGAGTGCCATGGAAGGCGTGAACCTGACCCCTGCTGAGGCTGGCGGGCGGTGCTGGCGCGGCTTCGAGCAGGGCCGCTGGCAGCGAGCGATCGACGTGCGCGACTTCATCCTCCGCAACGTCACCCCCTACTCCGGTGACGAGGCGTTCCTGGCCGGCCCGACCCCCCGCACCGAGGAGGTCTGGGCGAAGCTGCAGCCCTATTTCCAGGAAGAGCAGCGCAAGGGTGTGCTGGACGTGGACGCGGCGACACCCTCCACCGTCCTTGCCCACGCACCAGGCTACATCGACCGCGACAACGAGGTGATCGTCGGCTTGCAGACAGACAAGCCCTTCCGCCGTGCCATCTTCCCAGCCGGTGGCCTGCGGATGGTCGAGTCCGGCCTACAGGCGGCTGGCTTCGAGGCCGACCCCGCGGTGCATGAGGCCTTCACCAAATACCGCAAGACACACAACGACGGTGTCTTCGACGCCTACACGCCCGAAATCCTGCGCTGCCGCAAGTCCGGAATCATCACCGGCCTGCCCGACGCCTACGGACGTGGCCGCATTATCGGCGACTACCGCCGCGTGGCACTCTACGGCACCGACCGGCTGCTCGCTGCAAAGCGCGAAGAGCGGGCGCAACTCGACGATATGTGGCCGACGGAGGAGGTGATCCGCAGCCGGGAGGAAATGGCCGAGCAAATGCGGGCGTTGGTCGACCTGACCGAGATGGGCAAGCGCTACGGCTGCGACATCAGCCGTCCAGCCGAGACGGCGCGCGAGGCGGTGCAGTGGACCTACCTCGCCTATCTCGGCGCCATCAAGGAGGCGAATGGTGCGGCCATGTCCATCGGCCGCATCTCCAGCTTCCTTGACATCTACATCGAGCGGGATCTGCGCGAGGGCACGCTGGACGAGGCAGGAGCCCAGGAGCTGATCGACCAGCTCGTGCAGAAGCTGCGCATTGTCCGCTTCCTGCGCACCCCGGACTACGACTCGCTGTTCAGCGGTGATCCTTACTGGGCGACCGAATGCGTCGGCGGCATGGACCTCGACGGGCACCCGCTGGTCAGCCGCACGAGCTACCGCATGCTTCACACCCTGACCAATCTCGACGCGGCGCCCGAGCCGAACATTACCGTGCTCTGGTCGAAGAACCTGCCGGAGGCCTTCAAGCGCTACTGCATCCGGATGAGCTTCGAGACCTCGTCCATCCAGTACGAGAACGATGACCTGATGCGGCCCTACTGGGGCGACGACTACGGGATCGCCTGCTGCGTCTCGGCGATGCGGCTCGGCAAGCAGATGCAGTTCTTCGGGGCGCGCGCCAACCTTGCCAAGGCGCTGCTCTACGCAATCAATGGGGGCCGGGACGAGGTCAGCGGGGAGCAGATCGCGCCGGCGACCGCTCCGGTGACGGCCGACGGGCTCGACTACGACGAGGTCATGGCGAAGTTCGACGCGACCATGGAGTGGCTCGCGCGCACTTACGTGCACGCCATGGACTGCATCCACTACATGCACGATAAGTACTTCTACGAACGCCTGGAGATGGCGCTGCACGACCGCGACATCCTGCGCACCATGGCCTTCGGCATCGCCGGCCTCTCAGTCGTCGCCGACAGCCTGTCCGCCATGAAGTACGCCAAGGTGCACGTGATCCGGGACGAGGCGGGCCTGGCGGTCGACTACCGTATCGAAGGCGACTTCCCGAAATTCGGCAATGCCGATTCGCGGGTGGACGCCATCGCGGCCGATATTGTCTCACGTTACATGCAGAAGATCCGTAAGCACCCCACCTATCGCGGTGCCGTGCACACGCAATCGGTGCTGACGATCACCTCGAACGTCGTCTACGGCAAGGCGACCGGAAACACGCCCGATGGCCGTCGTAAGGGCGAGCCCTTTGCGCCGGGCGCCAACCCCATGCATGGTCGAGACAGCCACGGCTGGCTAGCCTCGTGCATCTCCCTTGCGCGGCTGCCCTACGCCGACGCCCAGGACGGCATCAGCTACACCGTCTCGGTCGCTCCCGGCATGGCACGGCGTGACGCCGAGGCCGCTGTCGGCAATGCAGTTAAGGCCTTCGATATGTACTTCGGCCAGGGCGGCTTCCACATGAACCTCAACGTTCTCTCGCGGGAGACGCTCGAGGACGCGATGGAGCATCCCGAGAAATATCCGCAGCTCACCATCCGGGTCTCGGGCTATGCGGTGAACTTCGTGCGACTGACGCGCGACCAGCAACTCGACGTCATCCGCCGTACCTTCCACGCTTCCTACTGAGGAGGCCGCTATGCTGGAAGTCCCCATGGGGGAGGTCGGGAGCCGCTACGACCTCCGCGCCGGTCGCTCACCCGATGCCCCGGAAACCGAGGGTTACGAGGGTGCCGAGACGACTTACGGCTGGGTGCACTCCTTCGAAACCGGCTCGACGGTGGACGGCCCGGGCGTGCGGCTCATGCTCTTCATGTCCGGCTGCTTCCTCCGCTGTCAGTACTGCCACAATCCGGACACCTGGCACATCAAGGACGGCACCCGGATCGACCTGACGCATGCGATCCGCCGGCTTGGTGACTTCGCGCCGGCGCTGCGGGCGATGGGCGGTGGCCTCACCATCTCGGGTGGTGAGCCGCTTGTGCAGATGGGCTTTACTCGCCGCCTCTTTGCCGCGGCGAAAGAGATGGGACTGCACACGGCACTCGACACCTCAGGCTTCCTCGGCCACCGTGCGGATGACGACTACCTGCGGAACGTCGATCTGGTGCTGCTCGACATCAAGAGCGGCGACCCCGCCACATACCGCAGGGTAACCGGAGCGGAGCTGAAGCCGACGCTGCGCTTCGCCGAACGGCTGAACGCCATCTGCGGCTGCGCTTGCGTGAGCTGGAGTCCGAACTCGGCCGGCTAGCGACGCTGGACGACATCCCCGATGCGGAGTTCGATCTGTGGGCCAGGCAAGGCTTCGACTGGATCTATGCGCTGGGCGCCTGGAGCACCGGCGAGGCGGGGCGGGCCATTTCGCGGACACGACCCGAGTGGCGCCATGCCTTCGAGGGTCTCCTGCCGGACCTCCAGGAGCGCGACATCTGCGGCTCCGGCTTTGCGATCACCGCCTACGTCGTGCCTCCCGCGATCGGTGGTGATGCCGCGCTGCTGCGCATGCGGCGGAGGCTGCACGCCCGTGGCCTGCGGCTGATGCTGGATTTCGTTCCGAACCACACGGCGCTGGACCACCCCTGGGTCGCGGAACGGCCAGAGCTGTTCCTGCGCGGCAGTGAGACCCTTTTGGGTCGCGAGCCGGAGAACTATCGGAGGGTGAGCACTGCGCGGGGCACCATGGTGCTGGCGCATGGGCGCGACCTGTACTTCCCGGCCTGGCCCGACACGCTCCAGCTCGACCACGGCAATTTCGCGACGCAGGAGGCCATGCGGGGGGAACTGCTCACCGCCGCTGCGCTGTGCGACGGGCTGCGCTGTGACATGGCCATGCTGGTCCTTTCCGAGATCTTCGAGCGAAGCTGGGGTCGTGCGGCGGCACCGTTCTGGCCCGGGGCGATCTGCGCGGTCCGCGAGCGGAACCCAGGCTTCGTCTTCAGGGCCGAAGTTTACTGGGGCCTGGAAGCGGTGATGCTCCAGCAAGGCTTCGATTACTCCTACGACAAGACACTCTATGACCGGCTCCTGGCCGGTGACGCGCACGGCGTGCACGACCACCTCCGGGCCGACGCCACATGGCAGTCGCATCTCGTCCGCTTCCTAGAAAATCACGACATGCCGCGGGTGGCAGAGATTATGTCCTGGGACGCGCACCAGGCCGCCGCGGTCGTGACCTTCGCCTCGCCCGGGCTCCGCTTCTTCCACCAGGGGCAGCTCGAAGGGCGCCGCAAGGCCGTGCCGATTCACCTCGACCGGAGACCTGCCGAGGCCAGCGATCCCGTCATTGCCGCCTTCTACGGACAGCTACTGGCGGTGCTGCGGCGCCCGGCTCTGCGCGACGGCACTTGGCGGCTGCTCGAGCCCGCGCCGGCCTGGGAAGGCAATCCGACGCATGACGGGTTCATCGCCGGCCTGTGGACCGGTCCCAGTGGCGAGCGCCTCCTGGTGGCGGTCAATCTGCAGTCCCACCAGGGGCAATGCCGGATCACCCTGCCGCTGCCCGACTTGGCCGGACGCCCGGTGGAAGTGGCCGATCTCCTTGGCCCCGCGCGCTATCGCCATACCGGGGATGAGCTCGTCGGCCATGGCCTCTATCTCGATCTGGCGGCCTATGGCTACCATCTCTTCGCCATCGAGGTTGCGCCCTGATCCGTCCCGCCGGGCGGGGGCGCAGCCGCCTTGAGGGCAGGGCCGCGCGACCCCCGGGGGAGCAGCCGGCGCGAGGGCTGCCACCCCGCGCCGCCTCAGCCCGCCTTGGCGGACGGCTCCGGCTCGTTCAGCAGGACGGCCATCGGGCCCTTGGGCGTCATGTCGATCTTCGCCCCGACTGCTTCGGCCGCCTTTCGCAACACCGCTTCCGCCATGCTGCGGTCCTTCGGCTGCGAGAAGATGGCCGTCAGCCCTCGCACGGCCGCTTCCCGGTCCGCCCGCAGCAGCAGCGCCTGCCTGCGGGCGACCTCCCGCATCTCGGCGGGCGAGGCCTGGTGGTGCTTGGGAAGCTGTTGGCGCACCGCCTGGAGCGCGCGATAGCTGCGCTCGTCGATGGCGCCGCCCTCGTTCAGCAGCAGGAGCAGGATGCGCACGATGCCGTCGCGCAGGCTGCCTTTGTCGGCGCTGGCGAGCAGATCCTTCGCCTCGCGACGCGCCAGCTCGCGCCGGACCGGATCGGCCCCGAGCGGCTGCGGATCTGGCGCGCTGGCCAGCCCCGCTGCGGCACGCGCGAGAGGCGAGGCGTAGATGGCATTGAAGGTCAGCTCCGCCATCCGATCGCGCAGCTCCGCGGCGGCTTCCCACCCACGCTCGACGGCCGCCGCCATGTCTCGCTCGAACACGCGGTAGGGGTTGTCGTCGGCGCAGGGCCGTCGCGCCGCCTTGACCGCCGGGGCCGCACTGGCGAAGGGAAGGAGCGCCGGGTTCAGGTCTGAAAGCGCCCAGCGCTGGGCGCGCAGCGGATGGAAGCGGCGGGAGAGCTCGGCGGCCGGCTCGCTTGCGAGGCTCTGCACCACCGGCGCCATCAACTCGTCGTAGAGGCCCGCATTCACCTCGGAGACGCGCCGCACCACCTCGAAGGGTCGCTCGCCCGAACGGTCGCCGCAGAGTTCGGTGATGTCGGTGATGCTCCGCCGCTCGAAGCGCGTGACGTAGCGGTCCGGAACGAGCTGCGCGCCCCGCATCTCCGGCCGCTTGTCCTCGATCAGCATCTCGTAGAGTCCGGGAGGCAGCGCCTCGATCAGGTCGAGCAGCTCGACGAAGCCGGCGTGTTCCTTCCGCGCGACCGAGCCCGACACGAAGATGCCGAGATGGCCGACCTTCGGGTGCACGCTGTAGACGATGGTCTGGCCCTGCGCGAGCAGGTCGTCGTCCGAGGCATAGATGTCCAGGATCCAGTTCAGCGCCTGTTGCGGCGGCGTGATGTCATCGCCCCAGGAGCAGAGCACGCAGATCGGCGAGCGGATCTGCCGCAGGTCGAGGCGCAGCTTGCCGTCGGCGGAGGCGATCTCGCCGCGCGCGAGCTGGTTGCCGACAAAGAGCTGGTCGACGATTGCGGTGATCTCCTCCCGGTTCATCAGGAAGTAGCCGCCCCACCAGCGCTCGAACTCCAGGAATCGCGGCGGCTCCGTGTCCGCCTTGTCCAGAAGGCTGTAGTATTTCGACCACCAGGTGTTGCCGGGGTTCATCGCCTCGAAGTTCAGTACCAGGTTGGCGCCATCGAAACGTCCGTGCCCGAGGTCGCTGGCGAGGTAGGCAAGCCAGCTTCCGCCGAGCAGCCCGCCGCTGTAGCGCATCGGGTTCAGCCCCGGCGCGCCGGCCCAGTAGGACAGCGGCGAGCCGGCGAGCAGCAGCGGGCCGGGCAGGTCCGGGCGCAGCGCCGCCAGCCCCATGATGGCCCAGCCGGCCTGGCAGTTGCCGATGATGCAGGGGGCGCTCGTCGCTTCTGGGTGGCGCTGCCGCACCAGTTCGAGGAAGCGGGCCTCGGCCAGCGCCACGTCGAGCAGGCGCTGGCCCGGGACGGGGTCCGGGAGGAAGGTGATGAAATAGACCGGGTGCCCCACCTTGAGGGCGTTGCCGATCTCACTGTCCTCCTTGAAGCCGCCGATGCCCGGGCCATGGCCGGCGCGCGGATCGACCACCACGAAGGGGCGCTTCGCCTCATCGGTGGGGAGATCATCCGGGCGTGGCAGGATGCGCAGAAGGGCGTAGTTCGCCGGATGCTCCAGGGTTCGGCCATCGAGCAGAAGCTCGTGCCCGAACTTCAGGAGCGGAGGCTTCCCCGCCGCATTGTGCTGCAGATACTCGTTGCCGCGCTGCCGCATCGTGTCCCAGAAAAGGATGCTGCGCTGCGTCACATCCACGGCATAGTCGAGGTAATCAGCGAGTGTCGGTGTCCGCGGCATCGGTCATAGCTCCTCCGAATGCTTCCACTGGATGAAGAATCCCACGTCGCCGGGCATCCCGCCCGGCCAGTCCAGGATCTGCACACGGAGCTGGAAGCCCCGCGGCTCCAGCTCGCGTTCGTAATAGTCATAGGCACGTTTGGCGAAGCCATCGAGATGCGCATGCCAGTTCGATTCATGGTTGGTGATGGAGCGTCCCTGGTCCGGCAGCCAGTCCGAGGGGAAGCGGAAGAGCAGGGCCTCCTTGTCTCCCGCCTCGATCGCCTTCCAGACAACTGCCGCCACACGCTCGATCGCCTCGGGCTGTACTTCGCGCTCCATGAAGGCGGCGCGGAGCTTGTCGCGCTCGGCCTTCATCTTCGCCTCGTAGAGCCGGCGTTCCTCCTCCTTCTCCTGCCGCTTGCGCCCGAGCAAGTTCCGGATTGATTCCGCGCTGAAGTCGCTCGCCGCCGTGTCCGTCATGGTGCTTCTCCTCGCCGCGTTATGGCCGCGCCGCTAGGCCAGAATGTGGAAGCCGCCATCGATGTAGAGCGTCTCGCCCGTCATCGCCGCCGCATAAGGGCTGGCCAGGAAGGCGCAGGCCGCGCCGACCTCTTCGATGGTTACCAGCCGCCGCGTGGGCGCGCTGACGACGACCCGCTCCATCAGCTCGTCAAAATCCCGGATGCCGGAAGCAGCGCGGGTGGCAAGCGGGCCAGGGCTGACCGCATGGACCCGGATGCCCTTCGGCCCAAGCTCGACCGCCAGATACCGCACCGCGGATTCCAGTGCCGCCTTCACCGGCCCCATGATGCCGTAGTTCTCGACCACCTCGTTGGCGCCGAGATAGCTCATGGTGATGATCGTTCCGCCCTCGCGCATCAACGGCTCCGCACGGCGCGCGAGGTCGAGGAGCGACCAGCAGGATACCTCCATGGCCGCCAGGAAGCCGTCACGCGGACAATCGATGACGCGGCCCTGCAGGGCCTCGCGCGGGGCGAAGGCGATGGAGTGCACAAGGATATCGAGCTTGCCCCAGTGGTTGGAAATGGCCTCGAAGAGGGCATCTACCTGGGTGCTGTCGCGCACCTCCAGCGGCATGAAGACCGGCGCCTCCAGCTGCCGCGCCAGCGGCTCGACATGCAGGCGCGCCTTCTCGTTCAGATAGGTGAGCGCAAGCTCCGCGCCGACGCGCCGCATGGCCTGCGCACAGCCCCAGGCGATTGAGCGGTCGTTGGCGACGCCAACCACCAGTGCCTTGCGCCCGGTCAGAACGGGGGGCAGGCGGCGCTCGTCAGAGCTCTCGGACATGCCGGGCCTCGTCAGGTGGCGACGAGCGCGCGCGTGTGGCGCGCGATCATCAGGTTCTCGTCGGTGGGGAGAACATAGGCTGCGGCCCGGCTGCCGGGCCGCGAGATGCGCGGGCCATGCACGGCATTGGCCTCGGAATCGAGCTCGACGCCCAGCCAGCGGCACGCCTCGCAGACCGCGGCGCGGACGGGGGCCGCGTTTTCCCCCACGCCCGCGGTGAAGACCAGGCCGTCCAGCCCGCCCAGGGCGGCGGCGAGGGAGCCGACGCTGCGCGCCACCCGATAGACGAAGACCTCCAGGGCGAAGCGGGCGCGGGGCTCGGGGCTGGCGAGCAGGTCACGGAAGTCGGAGGAGAGGCCGGACAGGCCAAGCATGCCGGAGCGGCGGTAGAGCAGGTCCTGGATCTCCGCCGGAGACATGCCGCGCTCCAGCAGAAAGAGTACGACGGCCGGGTCCAGCTCGCCGCAACGCGTTCCCATGGGAAGGCCCTCGAGCGCCGAGAAGCCCATGGTCGTCGCGACGCTCCGCCCGCCCTGCAGCGCGCAGAGCGAGGCGCCATTGCCGAGATGTGCGACGATGACCCGACCCGCGGCGATGTCGGGCGCGAGTTCCGGCAGGCGCCCGGCGATGTACTCGTAGGACAGGCCATGGAAGCCGTAGCGCCGGAGCCCGCGCTCGGTCATCGCGTAGGGAAGCGCGAAGGCCTGGGCCACCTCCGGCATGGATCGGTGGAAGGCGGTGTCGAAGCAGGCCACCTGCGGAAGCTGCGGCATGCGCTCAAGCACCGCCCGGATGGGCGCCAAGTTGTGCGGCTGGTGCAGGGGAGCCAGCGACTCAAAAACGGTGAGCTGCTCAAGCAGGGCCGGGGTCACGCGCTCGGGCCGGGCATGCTGCGGCCCGCCATGCACGACGCGATGGCCAAGCGCCGAGACCGTGCGGCCGCCCAACCGGTCGCGCAGCCAGGGCAGCAGCATCAGCAGGGCCTCCGCGGGTGTTGCCGGTGGCTGCCGGGTGACGTCCGGGGCAGGGATCGGCTGTCCGGCGGCATCCCTGGCCTTGCTGCCCGGGCGCACGCCGATGCCCTCCACCTGCCCGGAGAGCAGGCACGATTCGGCTTCGTAGATGGCGAATTTGAGCGAGGACGAGCCGGCATTCACCACGCCGAACAGCGACAGGTCGGTGCTCATGCGCCGCTCCCTCTCCGCCGCGCCGTCGCCAGCAGTTGCGCAATGGCGACCGAGGCCAGGCGCGAGGTGACGCTGTCGGCCCGGCTGGTGAGAATGATCGGGACGCGCGCGCCGAGCACGATGCCGGCGCTGTCCGCCCCGGCGAGGTAGCTGAGCTGCTTGGCCAGCATGTTGCCGGCTTCCAGGTTGGGTGCGAGGAGGATGTCGGCCTCCCCGGCCACGGGCGAGCTGATCTTCTTGGTGACGGCGGCGGCGCGGCTGATGGCGTTGTCGAAGGCCAGGGGTCCGTCCAGCACGGCATTGGTGATCTGCCCTCGGTCGGCCATCTTGCATAGGACCGCCGCGTCGAGCGTTCCGGGAATCTTCAGGTTCACCGTCTCGACCGCCGAAAGGATCGCAACCTTCGGCCTCTCGGCGCCCAGCGCGCGCAGCATGTCCACCGCGTTCTGGATGATGTCGGCCTTGGTGGCGAGGTCAGGCGCGATGTTGATGGCGGCATCGGTGACGAAGAGCGGCTTGGGATAGGTGGGGACATCCATGGCGAAGACGTGGCTGATGCGGCGCAGGCCGCGCAGCCCCCCCTCGCGCGCCACCACGGCCGCCATCAGCTCATCGGTATGGAGGCTGCCTTTCATCAGGGCTTCCGCGCGGCCCTCGCGGCACAGGCGCACGGCGCTCACGGCCGCGCTGTGCGGGTCCTCGGCTTCGACAAGCTCGGCACCGTCCAGCGAGGCATCCGTGGCCGCCGCGACGGCCTCGATGGCGGCCCGCGGCCCGACGAGGATCGGGCGCAGGGCGCCGTGCCCCATCGCCTGCAGCGCGCCCAGGAGGCTGTCACGGTCGCAGGGCCATGCCACCGCGGCGATTAACGCCGGAGCCTCGGCACTGCGCGCCATGAGGTGCTCCAGGTGACGATGACGGTGCAGAACGATGTCGGGTCGACCCTCTGGCCGGAAGCTCACCGGATGCGCCGGCAGGCGCAGCGTCGCCGTGCCTTCGGCCAGCCTTCCTCGCTGGCAGGCGACCTCGATCCCGAGTGTCGCCGTGTCATCCGAGGGGCGGGCGGTGACGGTGCCGGAAACCGTAATGCCGTCGCCCACTGCCGGATCGCCGAGAAAGCGCAACTCCTGCGCAAGTACCTCGGAGCCTGGCCCAGGCAGGCGGCGAGCGATGAAGTCCAGGACGAGGCGATGGACAATCAGCGCATATCCGGCATCGGGAAGGTGAGCCTTGTCACCTTCCGGCGCACCGAACAGTGCGGCCACCAAATTGAAGCCTTGTTCCTCTAGCACGTGATCCATGCGGGCATTCAGGCCGACGAAAGCATTGCTCCGTGCGAGGCCGGTCAGCATTTCGGTTGCCACGTCTGATGTGCTCACGACGATCCGGTCTCCATTCGGGCCAGAGCGGCCGCATGATTGCCCCGCGCTGGCGGAGCGGCCGGTACCGCAGGCTCACTGCGCGGGCTGCAATCAGCCTTTCTGCCCCAGGGGGTGGCCAGGCCGGTTCCTGCGGGACTGCAATTCGGCTCCATCGAAAGCGCGGCTGAGCTGATGATCCCCTTCTCGCCGCCCGTGGGGAGAGCATCGCGTTGCCGCTGCGCAGTGGGCAAGGCATGAAGAATGTCAAAAAACACCTGCCGTTCGCGAGGGAGAGCCCAGATCCGATGGCGCAGGCATCATTTGGTTCCGCAGGATCGCTCGAGTTCGCGCGGTGGCTGCGGCGCGGACGTCCAGAGCGAGAGGCGCCGAATTCCGATAGCGCCGGACGGCGACAGGCGCATGGACGCTGGTTAGGCTGGCACGGATTCTCAGCGGCGCGAGGCGTGCCGCCTTGGCGGATCGGGCGATTTGGCCCGATGCTGCCTCCGACTTGGCGAGGGCCACTGGTCACCCTCGGACGGCTCCGCCTCTTGCAGAGGGAGCTCTCATGCGCGCAGCGATCAAGGCCGCCGATGTGGCCGCGCTGGTCCCCGACGGGGCGAGCCTGATGATTGGCGGGTTTCTCGCCGTCGGCTCGCCAGAGCGCATCATCGACGCGCTGGTTGCCCGCGGCGCCCGTGGCGTGACAATCATCGCCAACGACACGGCGCGGCCTGGTCTGGGCATCGGCAAGCTGATCGCGCGCCGCGTGGCACTCGAACTGCACGACTGGACGCTGGTGAACCTGGGCATCGGACTGCCGGACCCTGGTGGCCCGCGATGTGCCGCCCGGCATCAGGGTCGCCTTCCAGAGCGAGAACGGCAACGCGCCGCGTCACGCTGGTCGTCACCGACATGGCGGTGATCGAGCCGGCGGAGGAGGGATCGCTGCTGCGCGAGCGCGCCCCGGGCACAACGGTGGAGCGAATCATCGCCGCCACCGGCGCGGACCTGCGGGTCGCGAGTGAGGTGCCGGAAATGCGCCTGGCACCGATGCCTGCAATGACGGGAGGCGATGCAACGCCCGGCTGACTGACAACAGCGCGGAGGATGCGATGGCGGACGAACAGGCGCAAGTCGGATCAGGAAGCTTGGGCTGGTTGCTCAGGACACCCCGCCCGTCCGCTGCGCCGCCGGCTGCCGCGGGTGCGCCGGCCACCGTGCCGGCAGCGCCGGAGGCGGCCCCCAGCGGCACCGTCACGGTGGTGGAACGCACGATCGTCGTGATGCTGTTCGGAGGGCTGGTCCTCGGTGTCGTCCTCGTGCTGAGGCCGCTCGCGACCGCCTTGCTGTTCGGGGCCATCCTCGCCATCGCCACCTGGCCATTGCGCCGGATGCTGGTCCGCGCCGGCATCGGCCACACGGCCACCGCCGTGCTGATGCTGCTCACATCGCTCCTACTGGTAGGGCTGCCGCTCCTCGCCGCCGCGCCCCGCCTCGCCGCGCGGCTGTCGGAAGCCGGGCTGCGGCTGGAGGCCACGCTTGCAACCCTCTCCGCCGCCCCGCCGGATTGGGTACTCTCCCTGCCGGTGGTGGGAAGTCGCCTGGCACGCGGCTGGCAGGAGCTTGCCGGAAGCGGCGGCGACCTCCGCGCCGCGATGGAACCCTATGCGGAATGGATCCGGCGGATCTTCGTGGCCGCGGCCGGCGCCATGGCCGACAGCGTGCTGCAATTCATTCTGGCCCTGATCGTGGCGGCCATGTTCTGGACCAATGGTGACACGGTGAGCGCCATCCTGCGCGACGTGGTCCGCCGGCTTGGCGGCGCGATGGCAACGGAGGCGCTGGACGCGGCGGGCGGGTCGCTGCGCAGCGTTGCCTATGGCGTGGTCGGCACGGCCCTCATCCAAGGCGTCCTGATGGGCCTTGGCGCGGTCTTGGCCGGCCTGCCGGCGCCGGGGCTGCTCGGCTTTCTGGTCATGCTGCTCGCCATCAGCCAGATCGGTGCGCCGCTAGAGCGGTTTCCGGCCTGACTGAAT
>NZ_SNVJ01000004.1 GCF_009829925.1 Teichococcus coralli | reverse complement strand
AAAACACCTGAAACCCACAACGCACGGCGCAGGCTGCATGCCGCCAGCCCGCACTGACTGGTGCATGCGGGCGAAGGACGTTACCTCCCGCTGATCAACCTACGGAAACGCCTGCCGGACGGGAGAGCGGCGGGCTGTGACAGAAGGCAGGGTCTGCCCAGAACCGCAGCGCCCGCGTCTAGATCATCTGATCTCCCCTGAGGGGCGCGAAGAACCAGCGGTTCCGCATTGCGGAGGCCTCGGGCTGCACCAGCCCGCACTTGGCACCCCGCGCGGCAATGGCACTGAGAACATGCGGCAGCATGAGTTCCGAAACGCGCGGCGCCAGGGCGCCTGGCGCGCCGAACGGGTCTTCATGCAAGAGCACGATGCTGCCGGGAAGATGGCGGATCTGCCGCATACGCTCGCCCAGCGCCTTGCAGCGCGCTTCAAGCTGCTCAAGCGTCGCACAGCCGTCTGCCAACCGATAATCCTGCGTGGAGATCGTCCACCAGGCGAAGCAGGCATTGGGATGAAACCGCGCCATGGCCTCGTGCATCCAGGCGCGGCGGAAGCCATCATTGTATGGCAGGCGAATCAGGTAGAGCGATGGTGTCGGCCGGAACTGCGCAAGCAGCCCTTCGACGCGCTGCATCGCCTCAAGGGCCGCTGCCGGCCCGGCTTCCTCGAGATGAACATGTTCCCAGCCATGCCCGTATACGGCGTGGCCTTCATCGATGATGGCCCGGACCAGTTCGGGATAGGCCAACACGCGCGTGCCGGTCAGAAAGAAGGTGGCCTTCGCATTGGCACGCGCGAGCATCTCCAGCACGGCAACCGTTGTGACCGGCGACGGCCCATCATCAAAGGTCAGCGCAACATCGGTAACCCCGTGCGGCTGCCGGCGAAGCACAGGCCGCCAATGCGCAGAAAACAGACGGAAGCGGGACATTCCCGGCGACATACGCTTTGCCAATCCACGCAGCATCTAACCGCCCCACCGCAAGAAGAACGATTTCATGCGAAAATCCTCCGGCACGTTCAGCCCACGCCTCATGAACTCCATGACATCCAGTCTAAATCTCTGATACAGCGCCGTTGGATCACGCTATCGAGAGTTTAGGCTCGTCGCGGCCTCCCCTCTTCAAGCCGGCGAGCCAACTCGCCGGAAGGGTTAGCCTGATCCGCTCTGCGGCGCCGAACTGCCCGGCGGCAACGGGAAGAGCGGCGCGGCTGCGGAACGGCGCCGCAAACAATCCTTCGCCTTGGTGACCCGGATCGCATGAAGCCAGGCACTACGGGCAAGGCAAATGTTACTGGCAAACAACCACCAAACTTACGCATCTTTGCCTTCGAACGTGAGCGCATGGCGCGCCACGCCATGCCGCCAAGGGCGTCCCCTGTCTCATGAAGACCGCGTTTTCGAGCCTTGCGCAGGACCGATCCCACCGCCACCGCGGCGACAACGCGCCGGCCATGCAGTCGAAGGCGCCGCAGGGGGAGGAGGCGCGACCGCTTCTATCGGTGATCATCAAGACGCTGAACGAAGCGGAGAAAATCGGCGCCTGCCTTGCTTCCGTTCTTGAGGCGGTGCACGCCTATCCCACGCAGGTCATTGTCGCCGACTCCCGCTCAGACGACGCGACGACGGAGATCGCGCGAAGCTTCGGGGTCAATGTGGTGACACTGGCTGCCGATGAGGCCCGGAGTTGTGGAGTCGGGCCGCAACTCGGCTACCAGCACGCGACCGGGCAGTACCTCCTGCTGCTCGACGGGGATATGCAGTTGCATCCCGCCTTTCTGCCGGCGGCCCTCCACGCCATGGAGGAAGATCCTTGCCTGGCGGGGGTCGGCGGCGGCGTCGAGTTCGATGCTGCCAACCTCGAATACCGGCTGCGCCGCGAGCGCGGCATGCCGCATCTCCAGCCCGGCTACGTCAATCGGCTTGAAGGCGGAGGGCTGTTCCGCCGGGAAGCCGTCGACCAGCTTGGATACTTTACCAACCAGAACCTCCACTCCTTCGAAGAGTTCGACCTCGGGCTGCGGCTTCAAGAGAGCGGGTGGCGATTGCGGCGGATCGGCGTGCCCGCCGTCTCCCACAGCGGGCATACAATGCCGGCGCTGACGCTTCTGATGCGCCGCTGGCGGACCCGCTATGTCGACGGGCAGGGCGAGGTTCTTCGTGCGGCATTCGGGACTGCGCGCATCCCGGTGCTCCTGCGCGCCTTCTGGATCAGCCTGGCCGTCGTGGCATGGTGGGGTGCCCTGCTGCTCTGTGTTCTGCTGGTCGCCTGGCAGCAGGTCAACGTGTACCTCGCTTTGGCTCTGGCTGGCCTGCCCTTGGTGGTCATGGTTCTGAAGAAGCGGAGCCTGGTGAAGGGCGGTTACGCGGTGCTGCAATGGCAGGTCTGCGCCGCCGGGATGCTGCGCGGCCTGATGCGGCCACAGCATCCGCCTACCCGGAAAGTCTCCGCGCAGGTGATCGCCACCTCAGCCATGTATCCGATCGGCGATGTGCCGCCGCCGGGGGTGCCGGCTCAGCGGCAACCTGCGGCGGCCGAGTAGCTCAAGCCGACGGCGCCTGGGAGCCTGCGCCTGCAACAACCCCGCCTGGATGGTGCCTGCCGCAGCCCCGTCTGGCGAAGATCCGATCCTCTCCTGTTAACCGCCGCCCCGTGCCTCGATGTTCCGATGCGGCGCAGATCGGAACGCCGCCAGTATCGCATCGAAGGCCGGCTTCGGGCGCAGCTCCGAGTCAAAGGGGAGAGGGCGTGTGGAGAGGCCGTCCGGGCGCGAGAAGACCGGCGAGAAGTCCGGCCGCAGCCAGCTATACCGGTCGGATAATCCCCATGTGACAATCGCGGTGACGGCCCGCTCGCTCAGCACCGCATCGAGGTACCTCCGGTACATATCTGCCACCGCGGCATCGCGCGGGCCCGCAGCGGAGGGAGCCCCGATATCCAGAACGTCGAGCTCGGTGATGATAACACGAACGCCCCGTGCCGCGATCTGCCCGAGGAATGCTGCAAAGCTTTGGCTGTTGAAGCGCTCCCTGAGCCTGAGATGCGACTGGAGCCCGATGGCATCGACGGGAACCCTCGCCGCGAGCAGCGCATCCAGGCGTCGCAGCAGGGCGGCACGCTTGGCGAGAGCGTCTCCGTATTCCTGCTCCATGCCATAGTCGTTGTAGACCAAGACCGCGTCCGGGAAGGCCTCTCGCGCCGCGTGGAAGGCGAACTCCCAGTAGGAGTTCCCGAAGAGTCGCGAAAAGGCGTCCCGGCGCAGGCCATCCTCCCGCCGGTCGCCCGGGTTCAGCGCCTCGTTGATGACGTTGACCGACCAGGTATCGCGCGCAAGCCTGGCGCTGGAGCGATGGATATGCGCGATGACGGCCTGGCGGGCTTCGCGAGGATCGGACAGCGCGGCAAACCATCGTGGCACGGCCTCGTGCCACAGCAGATGGCTTCCCGTCAGCGGCAGGCCCTTCGCCCGCGCCCAAGCCACGACACCCTTGTCCGTGTTCTCCTCAAACCTGTCAGGAGACGGGCTGGACTGGGACCAGTTCAGCACCGGCACGATCAGCCCGCACTGCTGCACAACCAGGCGGTCGTACTCGGGCGTGAAAACCGGAGGATAGTCATGCGCCGCCGCACCGTAACGAAGGCCGATGCTTGCTGCGGCGTCGCGGAGACTGGGCAGCGAAGGCACCGCCTCGCTCGCCCGAGGCGGTGCCGAAGGGCTGAGCGCGAGAAGGCCGCCGAGCGCTTGCAGGCACCGGCGCCGGGACGGCAGTCCGCCTCGCCCGAGTATGGGCGCCTTGCGCTCGCTCCGGGTCATTGGTTCGGACGTCTGCCCTGTCCCCTCTTCCGAGCTGATCCGCACGCGCATTTCCCCTTCCAGACCACGGCAATGCCCGAAGCCAACACCAGCTCGGCTGCAGGTCGCAGCCTCACGCGCTGGAATCCAGATTTTCGCCCAAAGGCCTACCCCTGCCGCAGTGCCATGCTTGTGCGGCATGATGGCCGCCGCGTTCCAGCCCGGCAGGTCATCGCGCATGGCAGAAGCCATACATGCCAGCAAAGCACGGCAGGAGCCGGTTGACCAGAAAACTCCAAGCCCCTCACCCTGCTGATTTCACCGGACAAAACGGCATCACGTTGGGCGTGGTTGACGAGCTGGTGGTGCCCTCAAGCATTGAGCGGCCAGCTCGCCGTTCCGGGAGGACGCGGAGCCAAAGAGGTAAGGCTTCCGGGCCTCTCCTCCCACGGCACGCTGAGCCAGAAGACGAGCGGACGGGGCTGTCCGCCCACCGATGCAGTTCATTCCATGAATGGAACCTGCACGAGCACCCGCGCCCGCTCGCAAGTGCCAGAGCCAGGAGCCGGACGGCGTCGCGAGAGCGAGAGTGAAGTGCGGGAAGACCACTGAGGAACGCCGCGGCGCGAACTCCCGCCAACTCCCATCCATGATCGGAGATCCCTTCTCGCAGCGAGGATGCTACCATGTTGCTGGACGAAACGCTGAACAGGATGGATGATTGCCCGCGTTGCTTCGGACGGTTTCCGCGACGGCACACCCAACTCATGCGACGGCTTACGGTTAGATCTCTGTGGAGAGGGCATGGCGATGTTCACTCTAGGGTTCAGCGGCCTTGTGCAGACCGAGACATTCTTGCAGTCCCATTTCACCGCGCAGATGGCTGGCTCCTCACGGATCATACAGGGGCTGGATTCCGCAGCCGCCCTTATCAAGGACGGGCAAATCATCGCTGCCGCAGCGCAGGAGCGGTTCGACCGCGAGAAGAAGAGCGGTGCCTTCCCCTTCGAGGCGATCGACTTCTGCCTTCAGACTGCAGGCGTTTCCTTTTCCGATCTGGATTCTGTCTGTGGCAATTTCGATTTCGGGCGCTACGCCATCGCCTTTCAGGAGCCGCTCGCCAGGCAATACTTCGAGGAGTGCCTATCGCCTCGCGCACTCGCAGCTCATCTGACTCGACGGTATGGAACACCACCGAACCTTGTTCCGGTGGACCATCACCTTGCTCACCTGCATTGCGCCCTGGCCAGCGCACCGTTCGACCAGGGCCTCGGCGTGGTCATGGACGCGGCCGGCGAAATCGGCTCGCTTTCTGTGTTCAGGATCCAGGCCGGCAGCACGCAGCGGCTTGCACGCTACCCGATCCACCAATCGCTTGGCGTGTTCTACTCCCTGATCACACAGTTCCTCGGCTTCGCCTTCAACGAAGACGAGTACAAGGTGATGGGACTGGCAAGCTTCGGCGATGCCGACCGTTATGCCGAATTCTTCACCGACGCCATTCGCCTGCACCCGGAGGGACGCATCGAGATCCCTTGCCTCGAGATGAACTCGGACTTCGGTGAGCGGCTGTTCTTCACCGCCAGCATGCGGGCCATCGAGAAGGGACTAGGCTTCGGGGGCGCCGAAGCACCGGTCGAGCAGAAGGCGGATGTCAGCGCCGCATTGCAGCGACGATTCACCCAGGCGGTCATGCATATCTGTGCCCATTTCGCCGAGCGCGAGAACCTGCATGATCTCCTTCTGAGTGGCGGTTGCGCCGAGAACTGCATGACGGCTGGCGCCATGCGAACAGATGGCCGTTTTGGCAGGATTCATGTCGGTTACGCCTCCGGCGACGATGGCACGGCGCTGGGCGCGGCGGCAGCCCGCAGCTTCGCGATGGGCCAGCCAGTTCGCATTCCGCAGGGGATGCCGTTCTTCGGGCCCGCCCCGCAACTCGATCCCGCCATGACCGCAGCGTCGAGGCACGGGCTGCGCGCGACGACCTTCGCCTCCGAGCGGGCCATGCTGCAGGCCGCTGCAGCCGAGGTGGCGGAGGATAGGATTGTGGCCCTCTGCAACGGGCCGATGGAATATGGCGCGAGGGCACTCGGGAACAGGAGCTTGCTGGCGCTGCCCTCCAGCGCCGCGAACAAGGAGCGCATCAACCTCGCGATCAAGAAGCGGCAGAACTACCGTCCGTTCGCGCCGGCCGTTACAGCCGAAGCGGCCCATCTGTACTTCGACCTCGCCGCCGGCGAGACTTATCCCTATATGACAATGCTGACGCATGTTCGCCCCGAGCATATCGGGCGCCTGCCGGCGATCACGCATGTTGACGGAACCGCCCGCGTACAAACCGTCGACCGCGAGCACAATCCCAGCTTCTATTACTTGCTAACCCAGCTTGGCGAGCGCACCGGCGTTCCGGTGGTGCTCAACACCAGCTACAACGTCAATCATCAGCCGATTGTCTGCACGGAGGAGGAGGCGGTCACCACCTTTGTGGAGATGGGTATCGATGCCCTCTACATCGCCGGGGCGCGCATCTCGCGGCAGACGGATCCATAACAGGCGTGGCGGCCTCTCAGAGGCGATCGGCGATGAAGCGCGGAACGTACCGGCGATGTTGGTTCATGACCACGCCGGCCAGGCGGCCGCCCGCCTGCATGATTTCAGCCTTGGCGCGGAGAGCGGAGTAGATCCGTGTCCTGCCGGTCTGCATGACCATGATGACCTCTGGCGCTTCCTGCGCGATGCGCACGAAGTAGGGAACTTCCAGCACCGGCGGACAGTCCACCACGATCAGTTCGTATGCGCTTCGCAGCGTTTCGTAGAGGTTCGGAATGATCCTTGCCGCCTGGCGAGAACCGCTGGGATCGAAGTCAGGCGACAGCTTCGCCGCATGGAAGCTGCTGCCGCCAGACGCGATGGCCGCGACCTCGGCATGGCCCCGGCTGAGGCAGGAACCAACAAGATCGGGGAGGTCCTGCCCAAAAGCGCTACTCTGGTCATCCTCGCCGATGTTGCAGTCGATCAGGAGAACACGAAAGAACTGCCCGGAGCTGGCGGCGAAGGCCAGCTCGCGTGCCGTTGTTGAGGCGCCGGCGCCCCTCTCGGCGGCAGTGACATGCAGAACCGGGCTCCCACCCTCGGCCATCGCGTTGCGCACGCGCCGGAAGAGCGGCGCGATCTCGCGCCGCATCCCGAAGGTCTCGCTCGGCAGGTTTATCCGCATGGCGACCGTGGGATGCACGAGGGAAGTCGGCGTCCGCTCGGGTGCGGAAAAAGCGTGCTCCGTGTCAGCCTCACCATGCATCCGGTTGTGCAACCCGGATTGGCTAAGCTTGTAGAACAGCAGAGCCAGATCTTCGACCGACTTCTCCATGGATCACCCTGCCGGCGGACGCGCCGCCCCTGTCTGCCGCCTTTCCGCACAGCGCCAAAGGCAGGCGGAATCATGCCTCATTGTTGCGAGCAAGGGCTCACCAGCAGAGGCCATCATAGTGTGCGCGGCTTGCACCCTGCGTACCGGGCATTCGCACCAGGTCGATCACCCGCCGCCCCGCAAGCAACGCCGGCAGGCTGTGGCCTTCACCAAGTTCGGAATGCGCCAGCACCAGCGTTTCCCCATGCTCGACCACATCCTGGAGCTCATCCCGCAAGAGGCAGGCAAGATGCGGGATGCGGCTCTGGATGAAGGCAAGGTTTGCGCCCATCAGCCGGGCATAGCTGACGTTCTGGTCGAAGATCCGGATGTCGTAACCCTTGCCGAAGAGGCGCTCGGCAAGCTCGACCGCGGGGCTTTCCCGCAGGTCGTCGGTGCCGTTCTTGAAGGCGAGGCCGATCAGGCCGACGCGCCGGTTTCCGGCTGCCTGCACCATGTCGAAGGCGCGACGGACCTGCTCCTCGTTCGACGGGAGCAGCGATCCCAGCATCGGGCATTGCAGGTCGAGGCTCTTCGCCTTGTACATCAGCGCGCGGAGGTCCTTTGGAAGGCAGGAGCCGCCGAAGGCAAAGCCCGGCCGCATATAGGCCGAAGAAATGTTCAGGCGCGTGTCCGAGCAGAGCGCCGTCATGACCTGATGGCTGTCGATGCCCAGCTGCTTGCAGATGGCGCCAACCTCGTTGGCGAAGGTGATCTTCGTGGCATGCCAGGCGTTGTTGGTGTATTTCACCATCTCGGCCGTGGCGGTGTTCAGCACGATGGCCCGTTCGGCGGCCTTGCCGAGGAGCTCCCGGAGGGGCGCAAGGCTACGCTCGTCGTCGGCGCCAAGCAGAACGGTTTCCGCCTCGTCATAATCCCGGATCGCGCTGCCTTCGCGGAGGAATTCCGGATAGATGGCGATCCCGAGATCGTTGCCAAGCTTGCGGCCGGAGGATGCCTCCAGGATGGGCACGACCTCGCCGGACATCGAGCCCGGCAACATCGTTGAACGGACAACAACCGTATGGAAGCCGGGCTTGCGGGCGACCGCGCGCCCGATCTCGTCACAGACACGCCTGATCTGAGCGAGGTCAAGGCTGCCGTTTGGCAGGCTGGGCGTGCCCACGCAGATCAGGGACAGCGAGGTCTCCGCAACGGCGGCGGCCGCGTCGGTGGTCGCCCGCAGGCGTCCCGTCCTCACCGCCTGTCGCACCAGGGCGGCGAGGCCTTTCTCGACGATCGGGGATTCCCCGGCGTTGATGATGTCGACCTTGGCTTGGCTGCTATCCACCGCCACGAGATCGTGGCCGTCGCGTGCGAGGCAGGCAGCCGAAACGGCGCCGACATAGCCGATGCCGAAGACAGAAACCCGCATAGCCGTCCCCACCCCATCCTCGGCACCGCCAGTGCTTGCTGGAGGAAGCCGGTATTCCCTCACAGGACCGGCATGGTATCGGCCAAAGGGAGCAACAATATACCGCTCGATCGGCGTAACTCCGCCGGCGCCGCGAATGCTGGATGCCGAACTGCCCCGCAGGAGTACGCCTGTCGCGGCAGGTGCGCCTGCGGGCGGGCGTCGAGGCTGTGCGCGGGCGCCGCCTCGATCCGTTGCGTTTTCATCTGGGTTCCTGGTTCTGCGGCAAGCCGCTGGGAGTTGATGAAGCCGCGAGTTGCTCCACCGACAGGAAGGGCTGCATGGTACTCCTCGCCAGGAAGAGTACTCCGTTGTATCCGCCGCATGCGAACCCGCTGAGGCTACATTACCGGACGCCGGCGCAGTGGCCGCATGGTGCTGTAAGCGCGACGGCCTGTTCCAGCTTGGGCGGAGCTTTCTCGTGCAGCCTGTCGCCTCCCTTCCCTCGCCGCGCGAAGTCGTGGCGGTTGCCTTCAGGCACCGCCGATGGATCCTGCTCGCGGCCCTGCTTCCGGTTCTTCTGGGCGCCACCCTGCCCTTTGTGCTGACGCCAATCTATGAGGCACGCACCCGCGTGCTGGTCCGGGGCGGCCGCGAGTTCACGCCACAGGTCGACGCGCCGGGCATGCTCCAGTCGCCGCAGACGACCATGCGCGAGATGGTCGATACCGTCATCCAGATCCTGCAGAGTGTGGACCTGTTCCGCGACGTTGTTGGCGACGTCTCCGTCCAGAAGCTCTACCCCAGGCTCGCGGAAGAGTCGTCGCAGGGCCTCACGCCGGAGAATGCGGCAATCCTGGCGCTCGGCCGGGATATCTCCGCGGCGCCCGTTCGGCTGACCAACGTTATCGAGATCAGCTTGCGCAACCCCGACGCACAAGTCGCGGTGCAAGGGCTGGAGACGGTGCTCACCCGCTTCCAGGAGCGCTATGTGCGCGCCTTCAGCCAGCGTCGGAGCGCCCTGCTGGAGACTCAGATCGAGGAAAACCAGAGGTATCTGACGGAGGTGCAGTCGGAGCGCGCCGCATACATGGCCTCGCACGAGCTCTACTCCCTGACGGATCAGAGAAGCCTGCTGGTCCAGCGCCATGGCCGGGAGAGGGAAGCGTTGCGCGCCGTCGAGATGCGCAAGAGCCTGCTGGAGGAGCAGATCCGCTTCCTGGCTTCCGAGCTGGAGCGGCAACCTCCTACCATCACGGTCCAGACGACCAGTCAGGACTCCCCCCTCGCCACCGATGCGCTCCGCCGCCTCAGGGAACTCCAGGAACGCGAACGGGAGATGCTCCGGACCCTTGGCTCCGAGCATCCGAACGTGCGCGGCATACGGGCCGCGATCCAGACAACACAGCAGGTCATCGCGCAGACCAACGCGCGAACCACCGCGATTTCGCTGGGTATCAACCCGCTGGTGACGACGCTGAAGACGCAGCTCGCATCGGCCGAGGCCGAGCTGGCGCCCCTCGCCGGCCAGGTTCTCGCCTATGGGCGTTCGCTCGCGACCGAGGAGGCGCGGCTGCGGCAGATCGGCCTGGACGAGATCCAGCTCCAGACCTACGACCGAAGCATCGCGCAGGTCGAAGGCGCCATTCGCGAACTGCGGCAGCGCCAGACGGATGCACGGTTCAACGAGGAACTCGACCGCGCGCAGGTCGCGGGTCTCAGCGTCATCGAGCAGCCGCAGGCCTCCGACCGCCCCATCGCTCCCAAAAAGATGCTGTTCCTCGCCGGCGGCATCGTGGCGGGCGGCATCATGAGCTGTTTCGCCTTGCTCGTGGCGATGACCTTCGGCCGGCGGTTCCTCACCACCGAAACCGCCGAGCGGATGCTGGGCGTGCCGGTCCTCGTCACGCTGCCACCCATGGCTGGCCTGGCCGGCCGCCGGCAGATGCTGGAAGCCAGTGCGGAGGAGGTCCCGCCCGCCGGCATCGAGGCAAGGGCATGACACCACTCTGGTACCTGCGCCGCCTGCGCAGCATGGCACCGGCGGAGTTGCTGTGGCGCCTGCGCAGCCTGACGCTGCAGCAGGCGTGGCGCGCGCGACGGGGCGAGGCGTGGCCCCTCCCGGTTGCCACCCCGCGCTGGGCGGGCGGCAGCCTGCCAGGCGGAGTGGGCTTGCCGGAAGGGCAGGTCTCCGCGCTGGTCGCGCAGGCCGATGCCGTGTTGGAAGGGAACTGGCCCATCTTTTCCGCGCAGGCCGCGATCGGCGGCACCGATCCGGACTGGTTCCGCGACCCGATGACCGGTCGTGTCGCATGCGCCGGCCAGTACTTCACGGACGTGCCCTATCGGGACGAGGCGCAACTCGGGAACGTGAAGGCGCTCTGGGAAGTATCGCGGCAGCACCACATCACCCTCCTGGCGGCCGCCTATCACCAGACGCGGGATGCGCGCTATGCGGAGCGGGCAGTGGCGCATCTTCAATCCTGGTGGCGGCACAACCCGCCCCTGTGCGGCGTGCACTGGGTCAGCGGCATCGAGCTGGGGCTGCGCCTGGTCGCCTGGGTCTGGACGCGCCGCCTCCTCGACGGCCTGCCGGGCATTGGCGGCGCTTTCGAGCATAACCCCCTTTTCCAGCGACAGCTTCACGCGCACCAGTGCTGGCTGGCCACCTTCCGCAGCCGCGGCAGCTCGGCGAACAACCACCTGCTCGCGGAGATGGCGGGGCTGCTCGCCAGCAGCCTTGCCTTTCCCCTCTTCCAGGCAAGCGCCGCCTGGGCGCGCCTGGGAGCGGCGGAGCTTGAACGTGAGATCGAGCGGCAGACTTTCGCCGACGGCCTGAACCGCGAGATGGCCGGCGGCTACCACGTCTTCGCGCTGGAGCTTCTGCTGGTCGCGGCCTGCGAGGCCGATGCCGCCGGTGCACCGCTGCGTGAAGGCTTCTGGCGCAGGCTGCAATCCATGGCCGATGCGCTGGCCGCCACCTTGGACACGCGGCTGCAAGGCGCCCGCCAGGGCGACGCGGATGATGGCCGTGCGCTGCTGCTCTCGCCGCCCGGCCACTCGGCCAGCACCGAAGTCCTGGGGGCCTGCGGCCGGATCCTGGGTGTCGCGCCATGGTGGCCCAGGCTTCCCGCAGGCACACCCGGAGCGGCGTATCTTGGCGGCCTCGCACGCTCCCGGCACCTGCCCGAAGGCAGGCCAACCGCCCGGCCAAATCTGTTTCCGCATGCCGGCATCTCCATCCTGCGCGACATGCAGCCAGGCCGCGAGGAAATCTGGTGCCGGCTCGATCATGGCCCGCACGGCTATCTCAGCACCGCGGCCCATGCGCATGCCGACGCCTTGTCCTTCGAGCTGCGCTTTGGCGGCCAGCAGATCCTCACCGATCCCGGAACCTACTGCTACCATGGCGAGACGGAGTGGCGGCAGTACTTCCGCTCCACGGTCGCGCACAACACGCTGGAGCTGCACGGCCAGGATCAGGCTCAGGAGGGAGGCCCTTTCCTCTGGCTCTCCCACCCGGCCGGGCGGCTGCACGCGGCCAGCGGGCTGGACGAGGGGGAGCGCGCCACCATCGAAGTGTCGCAGGGCGCCTACCGCAATTCACCCGGCGGCGCCCTCCACCGGCGCCGGCTGGTGCTGGACCGATCGGCGCGCAGCCTGGAGGTCCTGGACGTGGTGGAAGGCAGCGAGGCGGTGCCGGCGCGTCTCGCCTTCAACCTGCACCCGGACGTCGAGTGCCGGATGCGCGAGGGTGTGGCCGAGCTGTCATGGGCCGGCGCGGAGGGAGTGGAGCTGGCCAAACTCGTGCTGCCAGAAGGATTGCGGTGGTCCGTGCACCGCGGCGAGACGGCCCCCATTCTCGGCTGGTACTCCGACGGCTTCGGGCGGAAAAAGCCAGCCACGCTGCTGCTGGGCCACGGCCAGGTCATGCCGGGGCAGGAACTCCGCAGCCGCATCACCTTCCTATCGGCCCCCTCTTGGGGGGCGGCACGGCGAAAAGTGGCCCAGGAGGCCTAAGGCGATGCAAGAAGACAGACCTCCGGGCCCTGCACGGCGCGTCCTCATCGTGGTGCAGAACCTGCCTGTTCCTTTTGACCGGCGAGTCTGGCTCGAGGCGACGACACTCGCCCGCTCAGGCTACCAGGTGAGCGTGATCTGCCCCAGGATGAAGGGCTTCAACGCCGCGCGCGAAACACTCGAGGGTGTGGAGATCTACCGCTACCCCCTGCCTTTTGACGCGCAGGGCGCCGCCGGGTTCTTCGCCGAGTTCGCCTGGTGCTTCGTCATGACGGCGCTGCTCAGCCTCAGGGTCTCGGTGTTCGGGCGCGGCTTCGATGTTCTGCATGTCTGCAACCCGCCGGAAATCTACTGGCCGCTTGGCATGTTCTGGCGGCTGTTCGGCAAAGTCTTTCTGTTCGACCACCATGATCTCTCGCCCGAGATGTACGCCGCCAAGTTCGAGCGGAACGGCGGCATCCTGCTGCGGATGCTGCTCTTCCTGGAGCGCATGACCTTCAAGGTGGCGCAGGTGGTCATCACCACCAACGAAAGCCACAAGGCGGTTGCGCTGCTGCGCGGCGGCAAGTCTCCGGAGGAGGTCTATGTCGTCCGTTCCGGTCCCGATCTTTCCCGCTTCACGCTGCATGACCGGTCGCCCGAGTGGTCCAGAGGCAAGCCTTTTCTCGTTGCCTATCTCGGCGAGATCTGCAAGCAGGACGGCGTGGACCATCTGGTTCGCGCCATACGCATCCTGCGCGACGAGCTTGGCCGACAGGACGTTCACTGCGTCCTGATGGGCGGCGGTCCGCATCAGCCGCAGGTCGCCCGCTATGCCGAGGAGATCGGCGTGGCGGACTGCTGCACCTTCACGGGCCGCGTCAGCGACGAGGATCTCTGCCGCATCCTCTCCTCCGCCGATGTCGGCCTAGATCCGGACCCGAAGAACCCGTGGTCCGACCGCAGCACCATGAACAAGGTCGTGGAATACATGTTCTTCGGCCTTCCCGTTCTCGCCTACGACCTGCACGAGACGCGCGTTTCAGCCGGCGAAGCGGGGCACTACGTGACCGCCAACGACGAACGGGCGCTGGCGACGGGGATCGCGCGGCTGCTCGACGACCCCGCATCGCGGCAGCGCATGGGCCAAACGGGGCGCCAGCGCGTGCAGACCGCGCTGGCCTGGGCTTACTCGGTGCCACCGCTGATGGCCGCCTACGACCATGCCTTCGCACTCCGGGAGCCCGGCCGCCTCGCCGCGTCCGGCCGCAGTCGCGGCGGAGCTTCGGCCTGACCGCCATGCTGGTCCGTGAAGGAGCGATCTACGTCATCAGCAGAACAGTGCCGGGGGTGCTGGCCTTCGCGACCTCGATGCTGCTCACCTGGCTCCTTCCGGCGCACGAGTACGGCCTCTACGGCTTTGGCATCGCCATCGTGGTCGTGGGCAACAACGCGTTGTTCGAGTGGTTCGGGCACGGCATGATGCGATGGTACGAATCGCACCAGGATGACCCGGTCTTCATGCCGACGGTCCTGACGCTGTTCGCCGTCTCCTGCCTGCTTTCTCTGTTGCTGCCCATCCTCGCGGTCACCTTCGGGCTACTGGAGGGCAGCCAAACACTCCCCTGGGTCCTGCTGTTCGGCACCTGGGCCTACGGCTGGTTCGAGTTCACCTCGCGCATCCAGACCTGCCGCTTCCAGCCCATGCACTACCTCTTCATGAGCATCGCGCGGAACGGGCTGATCCTGGTCGGCGGCATCTTGGCCGCCCGCCTGTTGGGTTCCGGCGAGGCGGTCCTCCTGGTCGCCTTCGCCGCCATGCTTTTCTCCGGGTCGCTCTATATGCGGGGCTGGGCCCGGCCGATGCGCCTTGCCTTCGATCCGGTGCTCGCGCGCCAGCTCATGGAGTATGGCGCGCCGATGTTCCTGGCGATGGTGTTCAGCAGCCTCATGACCTCGATCCAGCCGGTCCTGATCGGCACCTTGGCCAGCAAGGCGGCCGTCGGAGGCTTCACGATTTCATTCACGCTGGTCCAGATGACGGTTCTGACGATCACCCAAGGCATCAGCATGGCCACCTGGCCCCGCTCGGTGCGGGCGATCGAAAGCGGCGATGCGGCCGCCTCGGACCACCAGCTCCGGAGCAACTTCACCTTGCTGCTGGGCGCCGTGTTGCCTGCCAGTGCCGGCCTCGCGCTTCTGGCGCCCGAGCTGGGCAGGCTCTTCGTCAACCCGGAGTACCAGGACGCCATCGTCAGAACATCACCCTGGCTGAGCGCCTGCGCCGTGCTGGTCGCCCTGCGCTCCTCCTACCTTGATGCCGCCTTCCAGCTCGGCCGCCGGACCGCTCTCCTGGCCCAGGTCACCGGCGTCGGGGCGGCGCTCAACCTTGTTCTCGCGGTGGTGCTGATCCCTCGCTGGGGCGATCTTGGCGCGGCGATGGCCATGACCATCGCCTTCGCCGCTTCCACCATCCACGCCATTCTTCTGGTACGCCGCCATTGCCCCTTGCCCTTCCCGCGCCGCGAGACAGCCTGCATCACCTTCGCGACCATTGTGATGGCGGTAGCGGTGGTATCACTGGCTGGCCACGGCGCCTTCCATCTGCCACTGCAGATCATGGGTGGCGTGGTCACCTATGCCGCGGTGCTCGGTGCCTTTTTCTGGTATGCGATGTCGCAAGGCTTGGTGCGCAGGGATGCCCTTGCGCGCGCGTTTGGACGAGCGCCATGATAGTTGGAAGAGCTTTCGCGGGCGGCGGGCAACGATCCGTCGCAGGCCAGGTCATCGGCGCCGCCGAGACGGCGTTCTGCCTCTTCGCCCTTTCCATCTACAGCGGGGCGTACACGCCTCTTCCAGTCTCCGCCAGCGGCGTCGAGTACAAGATGGGCGAGACGAACCCGCTCAATGCCGCTGCCATGGCGCTTCTGCTGTGCGGGACGATCGTCGCGGTCGCGATCCGGTGGCGCAAGGTCCTTTTCATCGCGCGGCATGGCGGCGCGGTGAACCTGTTCCTCATCCTGGCCCTCCTTTCCGCAACCTGGTCCTACTACCCCGTGATTTCGCTCAAGCGCTTCGTGGTGCTGCTGCAGACCGTCCTCTTCGGCTACTATCTCGCCGCCAGCTTCCCGATGCATCGCATTATTCGCCTCTGGGCGTCCGCGCTTTTCATTGCGCTGCTCGCATCGCTGCTGGTTGCTCTGGCTTTTCCCAGCATCGGCATCATGAGCAAAGGCGAGGTTGCCGGGACATGGCGTGGCGTCTTTGCGCACAAGAGCAGCCTGGGGGGCGCGACGGTGATAGCCGCCCTGTGCAGCGGATGGCTCTGGCTGAATGAGCCGCACCGCCGCCTGCGCCACAGCCTCGCCCTGCTGCTTTGCCTGGGCCTAGCGGTCATGTCCAGTTCCAAGACGGCGCAGATCGCGATTCTGCTGATCATCACCATCTCGGTCTGTCTGCCGCTCCTGCGCCTGCCTGGCCTCGCCCGGATCTGGGCAAGCTTTGTGCTCGCCGCAGGCACCGTCTGCGGCGCGGCGATGACGGCGCTGTTCTTCACGGACATCATGGAGGGCCTTGGCAAGGATCCTTCCCTGACCGGCCGCGTTCCCGTATGGAAGGTGCTGCTGGACCTGGCGAGCGATCGCCTTGGGCTCGGCTACGGCTACAGCGCCTTCTTCATCGATGGCAATCCCGACAGCGAACTGGTCTCGGGCTTGGCCGGCTGGGTGATCAACGAGGCACATAGCACCTATATCGAGATGGTGATCCAGTTCGGCCTCCCCGGGCTGATCCTTGTGCTCTGGGCGCTGGGCGAGGCCATTTACCGTGGCCTTGCCCTTCAGCACGATGCACCCCGCCCCTGGCTCAGCTTCGCAATCATCTATACGCTGAGCTTCTCGGCCACCAATCTGGTCGAAACCATTCTGTTCCGCGCCGGCGATATGCACTGCGTCATGTTCACGCTGGTCTTTGTCTTTTTGCGGATCGAAGCGGCCCGGCGGTCTGCCGCATCGCAGAACGGGCTATATCCGCTGCGCCGCCCCATCGATCCCCTCTATGCCGTTGTGGCCCCCTGACGCAGGCTGCCGTGGGCTGTGCCTGCGCCCGCAGTTCAGGGATGCCGCTTGCCTGCCGGCTGCGTCATGGGAGCCGTCTTGCCGTGCGGATGTTCCGACTGCTGCTGGCCGGCCAGCGTCAGCCAAGCAGCCTCAAGCGTTGGAAGCACCGCGCTTGCGACATACCGGCTCCTGACAATGGCCTGACCCTCGGCGGCTAGCTTGCTGCGCAAATCCGGCCTGAGGGCGAGGCGGGTTATGGCCTTCGCCAGCGCATGCGGATCGCGCAGCGGGATCAGCGCTTCGCTGTCACGGCCGAGGATTTCCGGCACCGCCCCGACCGAGGTGGCCAGGCAAGTTGCTCCCGAAGCCATCGCCTCGATCAAGGAGTTCGGAAACCCCTCTCCCCGCGAGGGCAGAAGGAATATGTCGGCCTGCCGCATGATGGACAGCATCCGCGCGTGTTCGACATAGCCCTCGGCGGTGACCATGTCTCCGAGATTCTCCGCCTGCAGCTGCGCGAGCAGGCTCGGCGGCAGCGCGAGGAGCCGGAAGCGGACCGGCGTCCCCGCATCCCTCAGCAGGCGTATCGCAGCGAAAACCTCCTCGAACCCTTTGCGCACCGCCTCAGTGCCGGCGACGAAAAGGCATGTGGGAATTTCCGCAGAGGGAGGCCGCGACGCCGTCACAAGATTGTCCGGCACCCAGTTTGGCAGGACAATGACGCCCTCCTTGCGGCCAAGGCGGTGCACCAGGTCCTGCCAATAGGCGGACTGCACGACGAGCCTGTCGGGCAGGCGCAGCACCCGACGGATAAGGGAGCGCGCCCGCGGTGACGAAACTTCGTAGAAGTGGTCGAAGGCGCCACCGAGGCGCATGAGCACTGGTCGCCGCAACATGCGGCTCAGCAGCACATAGAGGGCTGCCTCCCAGAAGGTCTGGAAGTCCGAGGCCTGGATCTGAACGATGTCGGCCCGACGCCCGCAAACGACGAACGAGAACGACACGAGGTGCCAGATTGTCAGGAGGCCGCCCAGCAAAACGCGGCGAACACCGCCACGGAGGACCGAGGCGTAGCCGTAATTATTGGTGACGTCCTTCTTCGGCGGGCGGGATGTGGTGAAGCGAATGAACTCATTGCGCTCCAGCAGAATCGAATTCACGACGTTCAGCATGAAGGTCGTCACGCCGCCTGTTGTTGGTGGCCAGGGGCCGACGAGCATGACCCTCAGCCTAGGCTTCAAGGCTCAGGTTCTCCTGCGTGAGGCCATGCGCGCCGCACCACAACTCGAACATGAGCAGGGCCCAGAGGGCAGATCCCCAGTCGCGCGTGCCGCGGGCATGCTCGCCGAGCAGCAGCTCCAGCGTGTGCCGCGGCACGATGCCCTGGACGGCGGCGCCCGGGGATAGCAGCCGCCCGCGGAGGAAGCCCGCGAGATCATCCTTGAACCACAGGCTGAGCGGCACCACGAACCCCTGCTTGCGGCGCCACAGGAAATCGGCCGGGAGGTAACGCTCAAGGGCCTTTCGCAGGATGTACTTCTGCCGTCCACCGACCATCTTCGCGTTGAAGGAGGCGCGGTTCATCAACTCGCCAAGGCGGTGGTCAAGGAAGGGCGTCCTGACCTCCAGCGCATGCGCCATGCTCATCCGGTCCACCTTGTGCAGCATGTCATCTGGCAGGCTGACGCGCTGTTGCCAGGCGGCTATGGCTCCCAATGGATGCAGGCCGGGCTCGCGCAGGAGGCGGGGGTTGGCACAGTCCGGAACCTCGGCCAAGGCGAGAGGAGCGACATGCTGGCGAAGGAAGGCCTGGCGGAACACCGTCTGCTGCTTGGCCATGAAGCGCTCGCCGGCCTCCAGGCCGGCATCCTCGATGTTGCGGGCGAGGCGGAGCAGCGCAAGCGAGCGAACGGTGCCGGCGGCAGCGGCCTTGCGCAAGGCCATGACCGCCAGCGAGCGCAGCGGCGCCGGCATGCGGCGCACGCGCTCGCTCAGGGCATGGCTGCGGTATACGTCGTAGCCGGCGAAGAACTCGTCCCCCCCGTCTCCCGACAGCGCCACCTTCACATGGCGGGAGGTGAGTTCCGACAGGAACCAGGTTGGCAGCGCCGCCTGGTCGGCGAAAGGCTCGTCGGCGTGCCAGGCGATCCGCTCCAGCACCTCGACGCTCTGCGGCTGCAGCACGAACTCGTGGTGCCGTGCTGCGTAGCGCTGGGCGACGATCCGCGCATAGGGCCGCTCGTCGTACCGCGCATCGGCGAAGCCGACCGAGAAGGCTTCCAGGGGCCGGTCCGCCACCTCGGCCGCAAGGGCCAGGACGGCACTTGAATCGACGCCGCCGGAGAGAAAGCAGCCGACGGGCACGTCCGCGACCAGGCGCATCCGCACCGAGTCCCGCAGCAGGTCCAGGCTTTGCTCGACCAGCGCCTCCGGATCGTCGATCTCGTCCGTGGGCAGCGGCGGCTGATACCAGGGGCGTTGCTCCAGGGCGGTTCCCGGTGCGTAGGTCAACACGTGACCGGGCAGCAGCCGACCGACATTACGGAAGATGGAGTGTTCGCCCGTCACGTAGCCAAGCGTGAGAAAGCTGTACAAGGCAAGGGGATCGAGCCGCTTCTCCGCGACGCCGCTGACCGCGAGCGCCTTGAGTTCCGAAGCCAGGTAGAGCGCCTCGGCGGTTTCGCAAATATAGAGAGGCTTCTCGCCGAAGCGGTCGCGAGCCGCGGTGATGGTCTCGCGCTCACGGTCGAAGACGACGAAGACGAACATGCCGTTGAGGCGATGCAGACAGGCCTCGCCCCACTGCTGCCAGGCGCGGAGGAGTACCTCCGTGTCCGAATGTTCGGCGAAGACGTGGCCGAGCGCTTCGAGCTCGCCACGGATCTCGCGATGATTGTAGATCTCGCCGTTGAAGGCGATCCAAAACTGTCCGTCACGAGTGGACATGGGCTGCTTGCCACCATCGAGATCGATGATCGCCAAGCGGCAATGTGCCATTGCGATGGGTCCGATCCGGCATTCCCCGAACGCGTCGGGCCCCCGATGCCGGATCGAAGCAGCCGCCGCGGCGAAGCGCCGGTCCGACTCCGGGTCGGTCGCGACTTTGCTGTAGGAAAGCACGAAACCACACATCAGGATGCAACCCCCGACTCAAGGTAAGGCCCGGCCACACCGGATTGGGCGTGTTTCGTGACATGACCGCTGAAAAGCCGGCAACGGGGATCCGCACCAGCCTCTCAACACCTCCGCCGCCGCATCCCACGCATGTGGACCCCGCCTTCGCGCGGTTTCACCCGCGAAGTGTAGGCCTCAACCGGGAGGCTTCACACCGGCCCTGCCGACCTACTTCGAAAGAGATATGCGCGGCCGGGCGGTGCGGGAGCTAGGATCGGGCCGCGGTGCCTGCCGGCGCGCTCCAACCCAAATTTTCCCATTCGCCCGCCGGGCTTCCGGGCGGCGGGCGAAGAAAGGATGTCCAGACATGTGCGGCATCGCCGGAATTCTCCGCCTTGATGGCGCCGCGCCGTCGCAGGCGGAACTGGCCGCCATGGCCACGGCGATGGAGCATCGCGGCCCGGACGACGAGGGCTTCTTCCGCACCGGGCGCCTCGGCTTCGCGTTCCGGCGCCTGGCCATCCTTGATCTTTCCGCCTTGGGGCACCAGCCCATGCTCACGGCTGACGGCCGGCATGCGATCGTCTTCAACGGGGAAATCTACAATCATCTTGAGCTGCGGGCCCGGCTCGAGAGCGAAGGAGCGGCGCCGGCAGGCGGCTGGGCGTCGGGCTCCGACACCGAGACCCTGCTGCATGCCTGCGCAGCCTGGGGCGCCAGCCGCGCCTGCCGGGCGGCGAATGGCATGTTCGCCTTCGCCTGGTGGGACGGGAATGGGCAGCGGCTCACCCTGGCACGCGACCGCTTCGGCAAGAAGCCGCTGTTCCTCGCCTGGGAAGGGCAGAATGGCCTGGCCTTCGCGTCCGAATTGCGCGCCCTCCGTGCCGCCTGGCCGCTGGCGGAGCGCAGCCCGGAAATGGACCACACCCGGCTCGCCGCCTTCCTTTGCTACCGCTTCGTTCCCGGCCAGGAGACGCTGCTCGCCGGCGTGGAGCCGCTGGCGCCCGGATGCATTCTGGAGATCGAGGCGGGCCCAACGTCCGCATCCGCGCCGCGGCCCGCTCCCAGGCCCTACTATGACTACGACTTCTCGCGCGGCCGCAAGGCCGTGCAGGATCTCGCCACGCCGCAGCCCGAGACGGCGGATGCTGCCGATCTCTCCCCCGATTACCTGTCGGACGAGGCGGAAGCGGCCGGCCTGCTGCACGAGCTGCTGGAGGACGCCGTCCGGCTGAGGTTGCTGAGCGACGTGCCGTTCGGCGCCTTTCTCTCGGGCGGCCTCGACTCCTCCCTGATCGTGTCCTTGATGACCAAGCTGCATCCGGAGCCGGTGAAGACCTACTCCATCGGCTTCGACACCGGCTTCAGCGAGACAGGGCCGGCGGAGCGGGTGGCCCGCCATCTGGGCACCGACCATCACGCGCTGACGGTCGGCGCGGCGGATCTTGTGCGTGCGATCCCGGCGGCGCTTTGGAGCCGTGAGACGCCCATCAGCGAGCCAAGCGACGTGCCCATCTACCTGCTGGCGCGCATGGCACGGGAGAAGGTGACGGTGGTGCTGTCCGGCGAAGGCGCCGACGAGACCTTCGCCGGCTATCCGAAATACGCCGCGCAGGCGGCTGCCCACAGCGTCCCCGGGAGAACGGTTCTGAACCTTCCGGGCGCCCGCAACATGCTCGGCACCGTTGCGCGCGCCTTGCCGGCATCGCTGCGCCGGGCGCAAACGATGCTGGAGGCCTTCGCACTGCAGGGGCGCTTCGAGCATCACGCCGCCTGGTTCGGCGCCTTCTCGGCCGATGAGCGCCGGGAACTTCTCTCTCCTGCCCTGAGCGCGGAGGCCGAGGAGCACGTGCATGCGGCGGCAGGGCTTGTGCTGCACGGCCGTGGCGCGAACAGCTTCGCCTTTCCATCCCCGGTCGAGGAAGCGCTCTATCTCGACACCCGGCTCTGGCTGCCCGCGAACCTCTTGCTGCGCGGGGACCGGATGACGATGGCGCATTCGCTGGAGTTGCGCTGCCCGTTCCTTGATTGGCGCGTGGTCGAATTCGCCGCGCGGCGCGTGCCGCGCTGGATGAAGGTGCGGGGCCGCCAGGGCAAGCGGCTCCTCAAGCGGGTGGCCGAAGAACATGCCGGGTTGCCATCCGACATCGTCCACCGCCCCAAATGGGGCTTCAAGGTGCCTGTCAGCGCATGGTTCCGTGGCGGCGCCCTCGGCGCCTCCTTGCGGGACGCGCTGCTTTCACGCCAAGCAAGGGCACGCGGCTGGTACCAGGAAGCGGCCATCCGGCGCCTGATGGAGGAGCATGCCGCCGGCCGCGCCGATCACGGCAGGAAGCTGTGGATTCTCTACCAGCTGGAACTTTGGCACCGCATGTTCGTGGACGGCACGCTGTCACCCACGGACGACCTGACCAGCTCACCCTGACGCGCGGGCGACGCCGGCCTGGCAGACGGGCGGCGGCAGCCCGGCAAGGGCTCCCCGCCTCCAGAGCGAAACCTGGGATGTTCCGGCGCAGCGGGGCGAAAGCCGCCAGGCGTGCGAAAAGCAAGCTGGCCACGGCATCTCGCCGATGCCGTGGCCGATCAGCGTCGATCAGCCGAAGCTGAAGTCGCTCCAGTCCAGCGAGTGGACGTTGGGCAGGAAGACGCCGCCATTCTGGCCGTTGTTGAAGACGACCTCCAGGCCGCTGCCGACACCGTTCCAGGTGGTCTCGTGCCAGGAGATGTCGGACTGCGACATGCCCGCCATCTTCAGCGTGTCGTTGCCGTGGCTGAAGTCGGACACCCAGTCGAAGCCATCCCCCTTCGAGAAGGCGAAGACATCATGCCCGGCGCCGCCGGTCAGCTTGTCGTTGCCCCGGCCACCGGTGATGAGGTCGTCGCCCGACGTGCCGGCCAGCGTGTCGTTGCCCGCCGTGCCGTTCACCGCATGCAGCGCGGCGGTCGACGAGGAAGTGCCGCCGGAGGAGCCCGTGTTGCTGCTTNAGCGAAACCTGGGATGTTCCGGCGCAGCGGGGCGAAAGCCGCCAGGCGTGCGAAAAGCAAGCTGGCCACGGCATCTCGCCGATGCCGTGGCCGATCAGCGTCGATCAGCCGAAGCTGAAGTCGCTCCAGTCCAGCGAGTGGACGTTGGGCAGGAAGACGCCGCCATTCTGGCCGTTGTTGAAGACGACCTCCAGGCCGCTGCCGACACCGTTCCAGGTGGTCTCGTGCCAGGAGATGTCGGACTGCGACATGCCCGCCATCTTCAGCGTGTCGTTGCCGCGGCTGAAGTCGGACACCCAGTCGAAGCCATCCCCCTTCGAGAAGGCGAAGACATCATGCCCGGCGCCGCCGGTCAGCTTGTCGTTGCCCTGGCCACCGGTGATGAGGTCGTCGCCGGACGTGCCGGCCAGCGTGTCGTTGCCCGCCGTGCCGTTCACCGCATGCAGCGCGGCGGTCGACGAGGAAGTGCCGCCGGAGGAGGCGCCATTGGAGGAACCGGTCGTGTCATGAACCTGGAAGCTCGCGGGGCCGTTGCTGGTGAGCGACATCTTCGCCCCGCTCACGTCGGCGCCGTTGTAGGCCGCCCCGTCCACATGGAGGTTGCGATCGGCCGTCGCCGACCCGCCATAAGCGTCGTTCAGGAAGTTCACCGCGACGGTATGGGCGCCTTCGCTCCAGTCGCCTTTAACCGTGATGGTGTCGTGCTGCCCTGCGGCATGCGAGGCGGAGGCGGTCATGGTGCCGCCGACCTGCTTGCCGTCGACGCTCACCGTGTACTGCGCGTTGCCGTTGTACGCATCCTGGCTGATCTGGAGCACCAGGCTGTCCGAGCCGCTGCCGACCGTTGCCGTCGCCGGAGACGAGCCGGGGGACGCGCCGGGGGACGCGCCGGTGCCGGAGGAGGCGGGCGGAGTCGTCGGAGCTACGGGTGCGGAGGTATTCGAGTCGGGAATGCCGTCCCACACCTGGACATTATCGACCAGCATATCGACCGGCTTGTTGCTGTAGGGGCTGGCCAGAAAGATCCGGTCGATCGGCGCGTTGTTCTGGCCGATGTTGTCGCCGACATGGTCAAAGACGGTCTGGCCGTTGATCTTCAGCCACACCTCGCCGTTCGCATTGTCGCGGTTCGTGTAGAACTCGACATGCGCCCACTCGCCCTGGGGCACGGCGACGGAGTGGTTCTCCCCCTGCCAGAAAGTCTGCAGCGGGACGTTTCCGTTGGCGTTGGTGTCCCACTTCATGGCCCAATAGGGCGTGCCGTTGCCGTCCACCTGGATGTTGGTGACGACCCGGAAATCGCCCGCGGACTTCCATTCGGGAACTGCGGTCATCCAGCCCCCTGCCCCCAGCAGCTGGCCCAGGTTCGACGGCAGCTTGATCCACTCGCTGACATAGAACTCGCCCGGGCTCTGCTGCGGGCTGATCATGAAGGGGGACTGCGTCGCGTCGCTCACCTTCTGGTTGACGTCCAGGTGCAGCGCCTGGGTCGAGGCCCCATCCATCCCCGAAACGGTGTCGATGCTGTTCGAGATGACACTGGACATGTCACCGCCCATGGTCAGCAGCTGGATGGTGCTCTTTCCACCCCAGATGCTGCCTGGCCAGCTGTACCCCGTCGAGGAGTCCGTCCCCGAAATGTCCTGGTAGGCGTTGCCGCCCGAGACATTGTAAGGCGCGGTCAAGCTGAGATTGCCCTCGAAACCTGAGGACATAAGAAGATTGGCCATATCTATCCTGCGGCGTTGTGTCGCATGCGCGATCCAATTTCGATCAGCGTTGCGAACAAAAAATTAACCGGGGGTTGGGAACTGACTCGCGCTGACACCTGGTGTGCCGCCGGCTCTTCGCTCGACGCGCACCTTCAGGGTCGGCCGGCGAACCGGCCGCCATCGCGTCATAGGATTTCTTTCCTATTCTCGACGCGACAAACCACCACCGGCGGCACGCAGAGGCGGCCACCGGCCTTCACTCAGCGCAATATCCACACCCCGCCGGGCGGTTGCGAGTTGGTCCGGAAATCCGAGCTTCCGGGTACGGCAAGGGCGTGAGCCACCATTGCCGCACAAGCAGCTTCAGAAGCGCATAGGCCTGATTCCTTCCGCATATGCCTCCGGACAGAGTCTTCCCGTGCCCGGGCCTGCATGCATGCATGTGCAGACTGCTCCGAAGCGTCGGCGAAAACCTTGTCCTGGCGAAAGCAGCCGGCCGCATGCGCGGAGGAACCCGCGATACTGGTCGCGTGCCGGAACTCTCAGAGGCTAAAGCGAGCTTGCACGCCATGGATGCGCATGGCGAACGACAGAGGAGGGCAAACTGACTAGCGAACTGCGGTTACGAGCAACTCCGACCTGCGAGAGGCCATCGAAAGATTATCGGCGCACCACCGGGCCGGGAAGCAGCCCTGGTGTTGACGTTACACGCGACGGGCGAGCCGACACTGTCCCCGTCGCCGCCCCCGATTGCCATCCATCATCCTCTTGGTCAAGCCAGATTGGAGTCCTCAGCACGATCGAGCAGGATCCTGTGCTGCTTCGACCACCAAGGGACAAGTTTCGGCAGGGGAAAGTTCGCGTTGATCTTGCTGCTGCTAAGAACCGAAGAAAACTCAGTTTTGCGGATCACCGATGCAGCCTGCTACCACAGAGCCTTTCGTCATTCGCAGCCGCTGTCGTCGCTGACGGGACGCAGTCGAAATCAACGGATACTTTGCCAAGCCCCGATTCTGCCCGTGCGAATCCGGCGGCGCACCACCGTGCCCAGCCCCGGGGGAGTAGGTGCCTGGCCGGTCAGCGTGCTTCACGGGAGTTCCGCGATGTCGCCTTCCGCGCGGACCCACCGACAAGAGCTGGCCCCCTGCGCTTCCTTTCCGCAGCACGCCCACAGTCATCCCGGCCGACCAGGCCGACTTGTGCAAACCTCTCCCGTTCGCGCCTTGGTCTGCGGCCTACGGAGCACTCGCTAGGCTGCGCTCCCTCGCCTGCCTCATCGATCACCTTGTGGGGCAGCCATCGCGCGCTGCGGACACCCGCCCCCGGCTTGACTGCGTCCTCCATTCCCGCGCCGTCCAAAGCCTTGCCGCCACAGTGTGACCCATGCGCCACTATCAGGCTGTTCCGAACCGTGTGCCGCGGGACGACAAGTCAGATCGGCAGAAGCACGATCTCGGAGTACAGCGCATCGGGAATGCTCCCGGTCCTTGCTGGCGAGCGGTAGCAGGATCGCGCTGGGATCAGCACTCCAGCCGGTTGGCGCCCGAAGAGCCTGGCATCCGCAACCAGTGCCGCCGTGCGTTGGCGACGCAGAATGGCCAACTTGACGCGTTCCAGGTGCCGCGACAGGAGATCCGGCGCACTGCAGTGGAGAATGTCCGAGTAAGGTACGCGAAGCCGCACGATTCTTTCCAGGCGCCTTGCCGCCACTCTGTGCGTACGCCGCTTCACCACCAGATAGGCGTAGTCACTGCCATCCCTCACCGTGAGCTGCAGGCAATCATAGGGTGCATGATCGTCGAAGATCTGGCCTTGCTCTGGGGTCAGCATCGCCCGCACGGCAGCCGGATCAAAGCAAATGACCGGCTTGGAAACGCCGAACAGTCCTCGGCTCGACCACAGCGGCGGCAAGATGACCCTGTGTGTGTCCCGCGGCACGAAGCGCTGCGCCAGGAGCGCTGCCCAGGAGGTCGGCCCAGGCGTAAGCGCTGTATAGGTAAGCTCCTCATCCTGCAGCGCGGCAGCAAGCAAGGCCATGCCCCAACCCCGATATCGGGCGTCGACCGCCCAGGAGGTGATGTTGTGAACCACAACCGACCTGCCATCCAGTTGGCGCCGAGCAGCCACGATTCCGAGAAAGCCGACAACCTCGCTCCCATCCAGAAGCACCAGCCCATGCGCAGGCTCTGACCAACGGTGCTCGAACAGCTTTTGCCAAGTGGGCGCCTTGATGCCGGATCCACGGAAAGTCGATTCGAGGAAGCGGCAGACGGGCTCGCGGTCCTCAAGCACCATCGCGCGGAAACGAAGTTTCGACCTCTCGTCCGGCGGGGACTTCTCGGCCTCCGGGCCGGCGGACAGCGCAGCCGAAAGTCCTTCGACGGAGGGGGCCGAGAGCAAGGTCTGGAACGGCAGGGCACGCCCCGCATAGCGCTCAACCTCGACGAGGAGGTTGACCATCGCCAGCGAATCCGCGCCGAGGTTGAGCAGATTGTCCGACCAGCCAATGGGCGAGACATCAAGGACGCGCTCGGCGATCAGCTGCAAGTCGTGCCGCATCCGCTCAATCGAAGGAAGGACACCAAGACCCAAGTTTGCGAGGTCTGGAACCTTTGCTGCCACGGCTGAACCAAGAGCGGGATGGCGGGCGATCGCCTCCAGGCATTCCGGATTCTGCAACGCCTCGCGGTTCCGGGCCGGGCGGCCGTTCACGGCGTCGCGGGCAGCCGTCTCAGATCGCTTGCCGTTGAAGGTGGTCGGCAGCGCCTCCACTTGCAGAATACGGGCAGGCACGAATGCGGGCGATCCGCACCGCGCAAGCTCCTCACGGATCCGCCTCATCAGTGCGGCGTCCAGGGCGCCCTCGCGCAAGACAACCAGAAGAACCATGCGCGTTCCGCCAGGCTCGTTCTCAGCCTGCTGCTCAACAGCCATCGCCTCGCCGATTTCCTCGAATTCCCCGAGGATACGATAGATCTCCGCCGTACCGACGCGGATGCCCCGCACGTTGAGGACGCCGTCGGACCGACCATGCAGCTTCCAGCCGCCATGCGATGTCTCTTCGATGAGGTCGCCATGCGTCCATACCCCGGGATGCTGGCTGAAATAGGCGGCGTGGAAGCGTGTTCCGTCCGCGTCGCCATGCAGCCCCAGCGGACGCGACGGGAAGGGATTGGCGCAAATCAACTCGCCGATGCGCGCCTCCGGCTCATCCCTCGGCAGAAGTGCGCGGACATCCAGGCCAAGGCTACGGCACTGCGCCTCACCTCGATAAACAGGCAGGTTCGGATTCCCCAGCACGAAGCAGCCGATGATGTCGGTGCCGCCTGAGATCGATTGCAGCGGAACCTCTGCCTTGACGTGGTCGCGCACCCAATCGTACTGCCGCGGCTGCAAGATTGATCCCGTTGAGAGAATTCCCCGCAGCCCGGACAAATCATGCATCCGGCCCGGGGAGAAACCTGCGGCCTCGCAGAACTGGAGGTATGCGGGATTGGTTCCGAAGACCGTTACGCGCTCGTCAGCAGCGATCCGCCAGAAAGTCTCCGGCCCCTCGAGCGGTCCGTCATAGAGCACGATCTCCACGCCGGAGGCCAGGGCGGAGAGCTGCCAATTCCACATCATCCAGCCGCAGGACGTCTGGAAGAACAGCTTGTCGCCCGGCCGAAGGTCGCAGTGCAGGCGGTGCTCCTTCATATGCTCGAGCAAAGTGCCGCCGGCGCCATGCCGGATGCACTTCGGCGCGCCCGTCGTGCCCGAGGAGAACAGTGTGAACAGGGCGGCGTTGAACGGATTGCGCGGCCATTCAAGCTGCGGCTGCTCGTCTGCAGGAGCTTCGGTGAGCTCGGCGAACCTGTGCAGAGCGACCGGCAGCTCGCCTGCGGGCACGGGACCATCATCCAGCGCCACGACAGCCGTGAGGCCAGGCAACCCGGCAACAACGGCCGCCACCTTCTCACCCGTCGGGATGCCGGTGTCCCACGGCTCTGCACGAAGGCAGGCGAACAGCACCGCGGGGCAGAGCGGAGCGAAGCGCGCGAGCATCGCGGGCGCGCCCATGTCGGGCGCGCAACTTGCGAAAGTGGCCCCGATGGCGGCAGCGGCCAAGGCTGCGATCGCAGCCTCCGCGTTGTTCCGCGCGATCGCCGCGACATGATCCCCACGGCCGACGCCCAGGTGCCGCAACGCCACCGCCAGCCGGGCAACAGCGAGCCGCAGAGCCTCATAGGTGAACTGCTCTCGACGGCCGCCTGCGTGACATGCGGTAAGGGCTGGCAGCTTCGCACTGCCGGCAAGAAGGCATTCAGCATAGTTGAGGCGCAGGTTCGGGAAAAATTGAGCGGCCTCGCCACCACCGTCGGTGCAGACGGGTTCCCTCTCACCTTCGACAGGCAAGGCGGACCACTCCAGCAACAGGCGCCAGAAGCTCCGGAACTCTTCCACGGAGAAGCGGTCCAACGCCGCTTCGTCGGAGAGGGGCTGCCCCGCCCGGCCTGCGCACCACTGCCTGAAGGCCGTCATCTGCGACTGCGCGACAGTCTGGCTGTCGGGACGATATACCGCCTCATCCGACGGCGCTGCAGCCGGTGCGCGAAGAACGGTCATGGCCACCCTCCCTCTGTCGATCCGGCGCTGAAGACAGGCCGGATGCACTTCCCTCCGGGCAGTGGCGCATGGCTGCCGCGTCGCAGGATATACGACCTGCCGGCAAGGCGTTCGGGAGGGATCTGAGTCGCCTGGCGGCGGAGCCACGTGTTGCGCATCGGGGGGCTTTCCGCTCGCCCGAGGCGCTGATGCGCTGCGGGCCGGATGTGGCTCAGAAGGGCATCGGGTCGACGGCGCTTGATGCTCCGGCATGGCTCGGGCCATGCCGCAGGAGAGGCTGCGAAGGGCGGAGAAGGCCTTCCGAGCAGCACGCCATGGCGTTCAGTGCAGCGCGTTGCGGCCTGCGCCGCAGGCGGAGGCGGCAAACCGCTTGAAGGGAAGGCCACAAGCCGCCCCCTCGCTGGTGTCCGGCCAGGCCATGCTTCCGGGCCGAGCTCTCCTGCCTTTCCCCAGCGCATCTCATGCTGCCGGCAGGGTCGTGCCTTCCGCGCCGCGGCCGGCCTTCTGGAGTGCCTTGCGGAACACAATGCCGGTGGTTTCAAGATCCGTGGCCTCGCGGGGAATGTCGAGAATGAAGCAGGTGGCTCCGGAACGGAGATAGGTTGCGATCTCATTGGAAACCGTTTCATATTCGCCAACCAGGTAGGGGCAGAAGGTTCCATAGTTCTCAAAGGGCCAGAGCCAATACGTGTCCCGCTGGTCTGCCTTTCGTTTGGCCAGTTCTGAGAGTTGCCGGTGCCAGAGCGAGTCACTGGTTTTCATTGCCAGCTGATGGGCCAGACGGCCGCGCCGGTCTTCCGGGAAGCGCTGGAAGGCGATGCGCCAGGCCTCTTCTGGATCATTCCGTGCGATGATGCCGACGCGGATGCCGCGAGGCGTTCTGCCAGTGATGCCAAGGCTTTCCGCAGCCCGAGCTTCCAAGGGTGGCTTCGGATACTCCACGGCGGTCGCTCCGATCGCAGCGGCCGCCTGCTGCCCTGCTTCCGAGGAGCCGGAGATGAGCAGCCCTGGAAAAAGTTCGGCCGGCAGCGGCGGCGTCATCCGCAGGTTCTGTACCTCATAGTACTGCCCTTGGAAGGTGACCGAGGCCTCTGCTTCCAGCAGGCGACGCAGGACGAGCGCGTACTCGATGGTTCGCACGTAGCGCTGGTCGTGCGGGGTGGTGTCGCCAAGCGCGGCGAGATCATTTCGAAATCCACCCGCCAGCATGTTGAGATGGATGCGGCGGCCATGCAGGAAGGCAAGGGAGGATACCATCTTCGCGGCGGAATAGGGGTGCATGTAGATTGGTTGCACCGCCACCAGCGGGCTGAGCTGCCGTGTGGACTGCAACATGGCCTGCGCCACCAGCCACGGATCAACGATCCCGTTGTCCGTGTAGATGAGCATCCCGGTGCAGCCCGCCTCATCGCTCCAGGCCGCTGCCTCACGCGCCGCGCGCAGGTATTCCGCTGCCGCCATTGTTCGCGACTGCGGACAGGTGGTGAAAATCTCGATGGCCCCGTCGAAGCTGAGCATCGGCTTGCCTCCGTACAAGCATTGTCAGGCCGGCGCGGCGAGCAGGCTTTCGCCTCGTGCGCCAAGATAACGTTCCCTCAGGGCCGGGAAAGGCAACGAGTCGTCAGCCCTGAGGTAGCCCGTGTCGATCACTGCAGGCGGCGAAATCCCCTGCTTCGACCACCAGTGACCAGGATGCGGCTTTCGCGCGAAGAAGCCTGCCTTGCGTAAAGCGGCCACCTTCATCTCGCTCGACGCGCAGCAACGAACGATGCCCGCCCCTCGCCCGGCCAGTTGCGCAACGGTCTCCGAGACGACCCAGTCAGCAAGCTGTTGGTCGTCCCGGGCAAGCTGGAGGTGAACAATGCAGGCGTCGTAGCCGGAGGCCGCAGGTTCGAGTTGCGACAGCGAGAAGCCGACTGTCTCGCCGTCCAGCAAGAAAGCCAGGCCAAGCGGCTGCGCGAAGTCCCGCGGCATAGCTGCGAACCAGGCAAGATCTTCGGTCGAGAGCAGCTGCACCAATCCTGGGCGCTGCGGCCTCGGGAGCAGCGGAGGGTTGCCGGGAAGCCACTCCCGGACGTGCGCCGCCCCGTGGGGCGGCGGAGATCGCGCGGGCCGACGCAGCGGCACCACCTCGGGAATAGCTCTGACCCTTTGCTCGTTTCCTGGCCAGCGCATGCGGATGATAGTCCCTACCAGGCTGCGCAGGCGCAGCGGCAGCACCCACTTCTGCACCTCGGGAATGCGCGTCCAACGCAGCCGTGGCACAAGCGCGAGGGTGGCTGCGGACCCGCCGCTCAGGAACAGCGGCTCCGGGCAGGCCATGGCGCGGCGCATCAGGGAGATGCCCACGCCAAGGGGCCGGTAGCGGGGCAGGCAGAACCAGTCACAGGTTTCCCGCACCCGCAGCGGCGCACCGTCAAGCAGGTAGGGCCTGACAAAGGTATCCAGGAGCGCAACACACTGCGCTCCGTCGAACGCCAGCCAGGTATCGCCGCCGCGCGGCTTCTCGTCGTAGCGCCAGCGGACCAGGGCGCGACCGAGGTCGCCCCCCCAGTTCGCCTCCCAGGCCTGAACCAGCAGCCGCTCAAGGCCCGGTCGCGTGGACTCGTCTAGTCGCGCTACGCTGATGGCCATGCATTCCTCCCCCGCCGCCTGGTGGCGTGCAGCACTGCGCCGGCCGGTTCAGGCAAAGGCGAGGGCGAGCGCGCGAAGCGTGACGCCGTCTTCGAAGTTGATGCGCCCCGGATCGAACATCAGTCCACAGACCTCCTCCACCTCCAGGATCAGGTCGAGCAATCCCTGGGAGTCGACCACGCCGACTTCGAGGAGATTGCTGCTGTCCTCGATCGCCGGTGCCCGTCGTCCGGCGCTGCCGAGCTTGCGCATAACCGCCACGCGGAGGGCGTTAAGGACAACATCCTCGCTTGAGGCCAGAGCGGCGATGTTCTGCTGCACGTTGATCACTCCGTCATTCTGCGTAGGGCGGCGTAGTCGGTCTTGCCATTGTCGTTCACCGGCCATTCGGCGACGCGGTAGACGCGGAAGGGCACCATATAGGGCGGCAGGGTTGCACGGCAGGCTGCGAGAATGGCCTCGCTGTCGAGACTGTCCTCGGTGACGAAGGCGGTGATGCCCTTGGGCAGGCCGAGGGAATCGAGCGGCGAGGCGATTGCGGCGACGCTGTCGGTGGCCGCCGCACGTCGCAGCGCCACTTCCACCTCCTGCAGTTCCACACGATGCCCGCCGAGCTTGATCTGGCGGTCCAGCCGGCCAAGAAAGATCAGGCCATGCTCCTCACTCACCATCGCCCTGTCGCCGGTGCGGTACCAGCGGGGCGGCTCTGTCGCATCCGCGGGGGGAGAAAAGCGCTCAACCGTCAGATCCGGGCGGCGCCAGTATCCCTCCGCCACTTGGCTTCCCCCCAGGTAAAGCTCGCCATCCATTCCGGTGACGGCGGGGGCGCCATCGGCCATGATCACCCTGGCCTGCTGGCCGGGCAACGGGGCCCCGATCGGCACGATCTCCGGCAGGCGGGCGATGGCCGCAGGGTTGGCCGGCAGTCGAAAAGCTGTGATCGCGATGGTGGCCTCCGTCGGCCCGTAGAGGTTTTCAACCACCGAATTCGGCGCGGCCTCGGCCCATACCTCCGCGATGCGGCGCGGCAGCGCCTCACCGCAGAAAAGGCTCCAGCGCAGGCTCGGAAGGGCATCTGGCTGCAGCATGCGCAGGCGGGCCATGATCATCGCGACGGAAGGCACCGAAAACCAGAAGCTCAAGTCATGGCGGCGAACAAATTCCCCCGGCGCCATCCTGGCCCTGTCAGGAACGCAGAACAGCGCGCCGCCGGACTTCCAGCAAAGAAACATGTCGTGGACCGACAGGTCGAAGGTCAGGTCGAAGAGCTGTGTGAACCGGTCATCAGCGGTAGGCCGGTAGCGGTCGAACGCGCTGGCGAGATAGGCCATGACGTTGGCCTGGCGCACCAGCACGCCCTTCGGCGCCCCCGTGCTGCCGGAAGTGAAGAGCAGATAGGCCCCGTCATCGGGCCTGCCGCCGCCGAGACCATCGAGCACGGGCGGCGCCAGGTCTCCACGGCAGAGAAACACATGCTGTGGCAGGCGGCGCGCCCAGTCAGGGGGGCTCGAACGGTCCGGCAGAAATACGTGCAGCGGCCGGTCCAGCCGCGCCAGGAGTTCGCCGGCCAGTGCATCTGACTGCTCGTCGATCACGAGGGCATCCACCTCCGCGGCGTGCGCGACATGCGCAAGGCGCTCTGCCGGATGGCGCGGATTGAGGGGCACCCAGGCGGAGCGCGCCAGCGCGGCTGCAGCGACGCCGGTAAAGGCGCCGATGCTTCGCGCGCCAAGCACGGCACATCGCCGAGCCGGCCCCGCAAGCTGCGCCGCGACCAAAGTGCCGGCCAGCCTCGCGGCGCGCTCGACGAGTTCCCGGTAGGACAGCCGTACACCATCCGCCCAGAGCGCGGTCCGTTCACCGTGCTGCAAGGCGCCCTCCAGCAGAATGTCCCCCAGCGACATCATCCGCGTCAGGGGAGCGGAACTGCAGGAGGGCCATTCGCGAGATGTCAGCATGCGCTCGCCATGTTTGGCAGGACCGGGCCGGACACATATTCGGCTCCGTCGGCGCCGGCCATCCACGACGGAACCGGTGGTGGTGCGGCCGCACGAGGCGGCCCGCACCTGCAGATCAGGCCTCCCTAGCTCCGCCCTCTCTCGCCTCGGCGGTCCCGTGGCCGGGATCGGCAACGCATCGGTCAGGCTCGCCGCCGAACCGCGGCTTGCGCGCAGAAGCAGGAACTTCCAACAGGGCCACACGCTCGGAACGGCGCATCACGCGTGCCCACAAGGTTCACTTCGCATCTTCTGCCCATCGGAAATTCTTTCCTAAGCTTCAAAGCTTAGGCCTTCCTCGACGTAGTAGGGCAACATCTCTTTTGAGGTAGGCTTCGCTTGTTCGGCACGCCAAGCCTTGCGCATCGCCGGCGATGCAATCTTCTGCGCCTTCAGCGGGAAGGATCGAATCCGAGCACCAGTCGCACCATGCGCAGCAACACGTAGTGCGCGAAGTTGGCTTCGGCAAAACCATAGGTGTCGGCGCCCGCTCCGATGCAGCACCGCACCGTCCCCGTATCGAGAAGGTGAGACCACAGCGCCGGATCAGCCGCGGCACCTGCGACGGCAATCCTTCCATCAGGCATAGGGATCGCGCGGAAGCGGCCGAAGCGGTCCTGCTCACCGGCCGCCATCGCGCGCAGCAGGGATGTCATCGCTCCGGCGCGCTCGCCCTGTGTCAGCCCCTCATACAGAACGGCGATCTGTGGAGGCGCCTCTGCGATCGACTGTTCGATGGCCTGGCGCAGATCCGAGGCGCTGATGGAAGCGTCGGCGCGGTGCAGTGCCGCCTGCCCCGCGCGCAGCGCCAGGAGCTGTGCATGATAAGGCACGCCACGCGCCAGGGCCGCGATGCAGGTCCGCACCTGGGCGGAGAACTCCAGGCCGGAAAGCCGTCCTCCACGCAGGACAATCTCCTCGACTTCCCCGTTGGTCAGCAGCGGCAGTTGCACGCCGACGACGTTGCGCTGCACGGAGGGGTGCCGGTCCAGCAGCTGCGTCAGGCTGTCCGACGCGCCAACGATAAGGAAAAATACCGAGGCGGAATGTTCCGACAGGAGCTTGATGGTGTCGGCGATGCGCATGCGCGTGGCATCGTTCGGCAGCCGATCAAACTCGTCCACCATAAGGATGAGATGGCTTTCCGCCAGTTGGCCCGGCAAGGCCAGGACATGCCAGGGCTGCAGCGGCCCGGCAGGAAATGCGGCCTCACAACCGACCAGCCCGGCGGCCTGCCGGGAGGAGGATACCAGCAACTGGCCGGGAAGGCTCCGGGCCAAACCGCGCAAGATATCCTCGAAGCTGCTCGAAGCCGTGCAAGCATAGCGTGCTATGGTGAAGCCGGCCTCGCGGGCCGCTTCGGTGGCCAGATTCGCCAGGGACGTCTTGCCGCGGCCTCGCTCGCCGTAAAGGCAGACATGCGCCTGCTCCTCCATGATCGCCTGCCGCACCCGTGCGAGTTGCTCCCGCCGCCCAACAAAGCGCACCGCGTTGTGCTGCGGGTTGGCAGGCGTGAAGGCCTGGCGCAACGCCTGCCGGCGAGCGTCAGGCTGCCTTGGCCCCCGGGCACTCTCCTCCGGCAAGGGGAGACTGGTCCCACCATCCATGGCCGTCATGTCCTCCAGGGACTCCGAGGCTGGTTCCTGCCGCGCGCCACCCTGCGCCCGTCTTGTTCGTGGGCGGCGAGCAACAACCAGAAAGACACCCGCGGCGGCGGTCGAGGCGAGACCGGTCAGGCCAAGAAGCGCAAGGCTTGGAGGCCAGAAGCCTGCCTCCGGCCGCTCGGCTTTGAGCAGGATTCTTGTGCCGCTCGGGGTCGGGTTCCCGTTCCGGCTGCCCTCCCCCGGCCCCAGGCTGGTGCTCCAGGGCGGCGGCGAGAGCGTGCCCTTTCCCCCCATTTCACCTTGCCCGGCCACCGCCTCATGGCGTTGGTCGAGCTGCCGCTTCAAGGCGGCGAGCTCAAGCCGCAGCGCCCGGCTGCGGTCGGCAGCAGCCTGGAGTTCCCCCTGCAGGGAAGCGTGCGCGCCGCCCTCCTCGCCTGCCGCCACGAGGTCCGGGCCAGCCGGAGCGGTCCTCAAAGGCCTGCTTGCGAAATGCTGCTCAGCGCCGGATCCTGAGCTTTGAGGAACTCCGCCTGCAGACGCCGCATTCCATTCGCCTGCCGTCCTGTCGGCGGCCGCGATCTGCGGAACAGGCCCATTCTGCGGCGCGGCAGACTTCGGATCGGCCGGCCCCGCGGCCGCCACATACCGCGTCAGCCCGCCCTGAAGGCGCGGTCCTGCTCCATCTTCCGCGGCCGCTTCCCCGGTTCCAGCCGGCGGGGAAGCTTCGTTGCGACGACGCTCCAGGGCGCGGTCGGAACTGCCGATGGTCTGCTGCAGCTGACCGAGGCGGCCGCGCAGGAGGGCCAGGGTGCGGCCCGTCGCGGCCACCTGTTCGTCCAGCGCCCGCCGGACATAGATCTCCGCCAGCGTGTTGGCCAGCAACGCGGCGCGGTCGGGATGGCTGGACCAGGCCGAGATGGCGAGTGCGCCGGAGGCCTCCGCCTGCTGCACCGAAATGTGGCGGCCAACGGTGCTGATCACCTGTATCTGCTGATTTCCTGGCGCGTCAGCCCTGGGCCACAGCCGCTCCCGGATGGCACCTGCCCGACTTTGCAGCCAGCGCGGAACCCACTCCGGAAGTGCGGGCGCGAGCGCAAGATTGAATTCAGGGTCTTCGAACAGGCGCAAGCGTTCGGTCAGCTCGCCGAGCACGCTCCCCGACTGGATGATCTCGATTTCCGTCTCAAGTCGTGTCCGGGGTGCTTCGGCATCCCCTTCTCCGTGCGTGTCGCCGACATGCATGACTGCGCCCGGTGGAGGACCCAGCCCGGCGAGCACGATGCTCCGCGCCGTATAATGGGGCGTCATGTTTGCAAGCATCAGGCCGCCGGCCACCAACGCCGCCAGACCAGCGGCAAGAAAGGCCCCCCTTCCCCTTCCAGGTTCATCGCCTGAAGTACAAGTGCCTGCCGCAGGTTCATCCAGATCCGGTTCGGAAGCGTTGCTGGGCCAGGGGCTCCCGTTCTCGACCGCGGGAACTCGGGCGATTTTCATAGCCTTTCCAATCTTCATCGCGGCCGTCTCCCTAAGAGGAGAAATCACCTGCGCAGTGACCATATTCGACCGAGATCGGTATCGCAGCGCACATGTTGGCGTGCTCAGCCTGCCGGGGTCCACTCCCTTTCCGCAGGGTGCCTCCCATACGGGCGGCTGAAGCGCACTTCCGCGTTATTCCCGCGCCACAGGAAGGCGTTGCCGGCTGGAACGGCTGCGGCCAGGCATCGGATGGCAGGAAGCGGCAGGCATGCCGCCTCGCAGCCTCGCCCGCACCGGAGCCGCAAAAGGAGAAAAGCCTGGCAAGGCGGGTCTAAGCCGCCCTGGGTGCAACCTCCCATCCGATTGAACGACCCTCAGGGCCGCGTCGTCTCCCTGGAGCCCCGCAACGGGTCACGCGAGTGCGCGTCCCTGCGCGACCTGAACGCCCAGCATTTCCGCGAAATGCTCGATGGTACGGCGAAGCCCTTCCTCCAGCGGAACACAGGGCTGCCAGCCCAGAAGCTTCTCAGCGCGCGTGATGTCCGGACAGCGCTGCAGCGGGTCGTCCTGGGGCAGCGGCCGAGAGATCAGTTTGGAGCGGGAGCCGGTCAGGGCGATGATTCGCTCGGCCAGTTCGCGCACGGAAATCTCGTGCGGGTTGCCGAGGTTGATTGGCCCGGTGATGTCGTCATCCGCCTCCATCATGGCGATGAAGCCGTCGATCAGGTCGTCCACGTAGCAGAAGGACCGCGTTTGCTGGCCATCGCCATAGATGGTGATGTCCTGCCCCTGGAGTGCCTGCAGGATGAAGTTGGACACCACACGTCCGTCGCTCGGGTGCAGCCGCGGGCCGTAGGTGTTGAAGATGCGTACCACCCGGATCGCCACCCGGTGCTGCCTGGCATAGTCGAAGAACAAGGTTTCCGCGCAGCGTTTGCCCTCATCGTAACAGGCGCGTGGGCCGAGCATGTTGACGTTGCCTCGGTAGTCCTCCGTCTGCGGATTGACCGAGGGATCACCATAGACCTCGCTGGTCGAAGCCTGCAGGATGCGGGCCCCGGTTCGCTTCGCCAGGCCGAGCATGTTGATGGCCCCGATGACGCTGACCTTGGTGGTCTGCACGGGGTCATACTGATAGTGCACAGGCGAGGCAGGACAGGCGAGATTATAGATCCGGTCAACCTCGACATAGAGCGGGAAGGTGATGTCGTGCCGCATGGCCTCGAAATGCGGATCACTCAGCAGGTGAGCGATGTTCTCCTTGCGCCCCGTGAAGTAGTTGTCGACGCAGAGGACGTCGTGCCCGTCGCGCAGCAGCCTCTCGCACAGGTGCGAGCCGAGGAACCCGGCCCCGCCGGTAACCAGAACACGCTTGCGGATCGTGCTCATACTGACCTCCTGATGGCGAGGGGAAAGCGCGCGGCAATTGGAACGCTGAAAGGCGGCGTCTGCATCGTCAATGGGCTCCCCGGGCACCAAGCACCGCCGGGATCGTGCCCAGGACGATGTAGAGATCGAGCCAGAGCGACCAGTTGCGGATGTAGAAGCTGTCGATTTCCTGCTGCTGCCTGAGGTCGGCATCGCTGCGCGCGGAGATCTGCCACAGGCCGGTCAGCCCGGGCTTGACGCTGGCACGCAGCACCTGGAAGTCCTCGCCGAAGCGCTCGACGTGGTAATTGGGAAAGGGCCTCGGTCCCACCAGGCTGATGTCGCCGCGAATGACGTTCCAGAGCTGTGGCAGTTCGTCCAGGCTGGTGCGCCGAAGGAACGGCCCGATACCCGGGAGCACGCGGGGATCACGGCTCAGCTTGACATGCCGCTCCCACTCCTCCCGGACTGCCGTATCCCGTTGCAGCAGGTCCTGGAGACGGGCTTCCGCGTCACAATACATGGTGCGCAGCTTCAGGATGGTGATCGGCCGTCCGTGGTGGCCGACGCGACGCTGCGTGTAGAAGGCCGGTCCGCGGCTGCTCAGCCAGACCGCCAGCGCCAGCAGCAGGATCAGCGGCAGCATGAACAAGAGGGCGGGAACCGCAACGCAAAGATCGAAGGTGCGCTTCAGGCGCAACGCGCCTGCCCGCCGGGAGCGGCTGCTGAACTCGAGGCCGGGCGCGTCGCCGAGCTGCCGCACCGCTCCCGCCGAGGCCGGCAGGCCCTGCATGTTGTGCATGATGATCACCCGCCGGAAAGGCAGTTGCGCTATGTCCAGCGCCGCTGCCTCCGGACCGGTGATAACTGCGATTTCCGCCGATCCGCCGAACTGCGCCAGCCGGCCCGCCGATCCCAGCCGGGGCACGCCGCCGCTTTCCCCGCCAGGCTTCGGCTCCGCCAGAACGCCGACCGGGCGCACGCCCAGCTCGGGGTGCGCCAGGAGAAAGGATGCGAGCTGCTCGGCGCCTTCCCCGGCCACCACCGCCCGATCTCCCCAGGCCTCGCGACCGATCAGGAGCCAGCGCAGCAGTTCCTCGGCCACGAAGCCGAGCAGGACCAGCAGGCCCGCGGCCAGAAGGAGCACCGGCACTGCCGCGGGGGTCGGCTGTGCGGCAACGGTGATCGGAACCAGGGCCAGGCAAGGCATCGCGACGGCGGCAAGTGCGCGAAGGCGGAGCCGCTCGACCGGCCCTCGCCCCGCGGTATCATAGAGGCCGAGCCAAGCATGACCGGCGATGAGCCCCGAGGAGGCCGCCAGGATCAGCGGCATGTCGAGCACCTTGCCCGGCCAGTTCAACCATTCCGGCAGCAACTCCAGACAAGCGCTCGCAACAACAACAGCAAGGCCAGCGGCAAGCACATCGGCCAGCAGGAGCACCGGCATACGCATGACATGCCAGGCGCCACGCGCGGGGTGGTCCTGCAGGGTGGCGAGAGCGGCGAGAGGCGCGTCGGCTTCGAAAAGTCCCGTCCGGCTCCGAGGCAGGCTCGTGAAGATGTCGCTCATGACCATGTTCCGGCGCCACAGGCGGTGAAGGCCACGCGGGCGCGATGCGCCGCGCCCGCGGACACGCAGGCGGGTTCGAACGGATGCCCAGCCACAGCTTCTGGCGCCCTGGGGCGACTGGCCTGCCTGCGCTGCCCACCGCCCTTCAAGCTCGCGGCGGCATCGAACCAAGCGAGGTTCTGCCGGATTCTGGTCTGCGTGTCGGCCTCATCACCGCAGGAAAGCCGGACAGGCCTTCCTCTCGCGCTGCGCGCGCGCGCAGCCTTCTGCGTGACGATGCGCCTCATGGCACGGCTGCGCGGACACGGCATGTTCCGTGGCATCCACGCAGAATCATTCACGCCCGCCCGACGCCACGCAAAGATTGGCTCGCCTCGTACCTCGCCCACACAGTGACGGTGCATGGGCGGGCAGCATGTCGTGACCTCGCGGAAGTCAACGAAACCGCTGACGCCGGTCACCAGGTTAGGCTTGACCGTCATTGCAGAAGCTCCCGGCAGGAGAAGGCATGCCGCGCCGCGGTTATAGGTGACCGCCTTCGATCATTCCGCTAGAGCAAAGGGATGATGTCCCATCGGAGAGGGCAACACCCGGCCCTGCTGCAGCTTCCCCGGCGGAGGTTGAATCAGGGCGTGAGCAACTCTCGAATTTCGTTTGATGGCGTTGGCGCAACCATTGTCGTGCTTTGCCTTGCTGGCGAGTAGCTTCCGCGATCCACGAATACGTCGAGGAGCATCACGCCATGCTCGCCGCAGGGCCCGGAGCGACAGGGAAGCGGGAGCCAAAGTGCGTTGAGGACACGCAACACCCTGCATCCACGCCGCTCCCCTCTTCGCATGCTCACGCCGTCCGATGAGAAGCTGCCGCTCTTCAATCGATCGACTGGACGTTGCATGCACGCGCTTCCGACGCTTGCTTCGCGCTGCACCACCATTGTGTTGCGCAGCAGGACGACAGGCAGAGGCCGCTCCGGATCATCCGGCCCGGAGTGGTAATCCGGAATAGCTTGTCGCTCGCGCCGGTGACTCCAGGGAGTGGAGGAGCCTCTGCATCATCCCCGCCTCGCGCGGTCTGCACGCGCGAGGCGGCCCCTTCGCGAAGATCTCCCACCCGGTGTCGGCATCACCTCAAGTCAGCGCCGCCATTCACCCTTTGTGATCCTCTGCGGTGCCGGGCGCCGGAACGCACCGGCAGCGCCGACGCATTGTGGACAGCCCCGCGCCAGCCAGCAGAGCAGGTGCTGCGCCGGGGCACGCCGCAGACATTCTGTTCGCGCGCAATTCATCCCCTCGTATTCGCCCACGCAGCTTGATGCCAACCCTCGTCCTCGACATCGAGCAGAGCGCATCCGGAGCGCGGGAAGGCTCGCAGCCTCGGCGGTGCGACCTGTGACCTGTTCCGGGAAGCACCGCCACGCAACTGGCTTCCGCGACGTGGCGTTCTCCCGTGCAGCGGTGATCTGCGGGCAGCCGCGCGTCTCTCATGATCTCTCCCGCTGCACCCCGGCTTCTTCGGTAATGGCAAGCGTAGCGCCGGGAAAGCCGGCACCTACGGGATCGGCTTGGGCGAACGCGGTGTCTTCTCCTTCCTCCCTTGCGGAGCGCATCATGGTGTCACCCCCTGGCCAAGCGGCCATCCCCTCTCCGGGCCACCGGGTCACTCCCGTCGGGACCGCCGGCCTCGAACAGCGCGCCCTGACGCTCCGAATCAACGGGCATGTGCATTCCTTGCAACTGGATGCCCGTGTCGCGCTGCTCGACGCGCTGCGTGAGACGCTGGGGCTGACCGGTACCAAGAAGGGGTGCGACCACGGTCAGTGCGGCGCCTGCACGGTGCTGGTGGATGGGCGACGGGAACTGTCCTGCCTGATGCTGGCGGCATCCGCCGAAGGGCGCGCGATCACCACGATCGAAGGCTTGTCAGGCGCCGGCGGCGCGCTGCACCCGATGCAGCAGGCCTTCATCGACCAGGATGCCTTTCAGTGTGGATACTGCACGCCGGGGCAGATCGTTTCCGCCGTCGCCTGTGTTCAGGAGGGGCACGCCGGCAGCGACGCCGAGATCCGAGAATCCATGAGCGGCAATCTTTGCCGCTGCGCGGCCTATCCGAAGATCGTTGCCGCCATCAAGCAGGCGCGGACAGAGATGGCGGGAGATTGAGCCATGCGCCCCTTCGCCTATGAGCGTGCGGCGGAGCTTGCGGCCGCACTCGCCACCGGCACGGTATCGCCGGCGGCACTGCAGCAGCTTCGGCCTGACGCGCAGTACCTCGCCGGCGGCACCACCCTGCTCGACCTGATGAAGATCGACGTCATGCGTCCCGATCGGGTGCTGGATATCCGCCCCGGCCCCGCGGCCCAGCCAGTGATTCGCGCGGAGGGCGGCCTATGGCTCAGCGCGGTCGCCAGCATGGCGCAGGCCGCCGAACATCCGGCATTGCGGCGGGACTATCCCGTGGTCGCCGAGTCTCTGCAGCAGGCAGCCAGCGCGCAGCTCCGCAACATGGCGACGCTGGGGGGCAATGTGCTGCAACGGACCCGCTGCCCCTACTTCCGCGACACCGCCTTCCCCTGCAACAAGCGCGAGCCTGGCTCCGGCTGCGCCGCGATCGGAGGCGTGACGCGGCTGCTCGCGGTGCTCGGCGTCAGCGAGCATTGCATCGCCAGCTATCCCGGTGACTTCGCCCAGGCATTGATCGCACTGGACGCGGAGGTGGAGACGCTGGCGCCGGACGGATCACGCCGCTTTCCCTTCGCGGACCTGCACCGTCCGCCGGGCGGCACCCCCCACGTCGAAACCACGCTGCAGCCGGGCGAGCTGATCACCGGCTTCCGCCTGCCCTCCCTGCCTTGGGCTCGTCGCTCGCTCTACCTCAAGGTGCGGGACCGCGAGTCCTATGCCTTCGCGCTGGCTTCCGCCGCGGTGGCCTTGGACCTGCGCGACGGCGTGGTGCATGCGGCGCGGATCGGCCTCGGCGGCGTCGCTGCTGTGCCCTGGCGCGCGCATGAGGCAGAAAGCGTTCTGCAAGGCCAGAAGCTGACGGAGACGCGCGCAGTCCAGGCCGCCGAGGCCGCCTTTGCCGGGGCCGTGACTCAGGAGGACAATGCGTTCAAGCCCGAGCTCGGTCGCCGCACCCTGGTGCGCGCCCTGTTACAGGCAGCGGCGATGGAGATCTGACATGCCCGATGCAATCACCCCGGGCGGCGTCATCGGCCGCGACACGGCACGGCAGGAGGCCCGCGCCAAGGTGACCGGCGCAGCACAGTACCCCTCGGATATCCCGTTGCCAGGCGTCGCCCATGCCTTCCTCGTCACCAGCGGCATCAGCCGCGGACGCATTCTCCGATGGCACCTCGAGGCGGGCCGGGCCGTGCCGGGCGTGCTGGACATCTTGACGCACGAGAATGCAGCCCAGGACTCGGCACCCATTCCGCCCACCAAGGGCGGTGGCGGCAGCACGACCACCTTGCAGTCGGATCATGTTTGGCACGATGGCCAGATCATCGCGGTGGTGATCGCCGAGAGCTTCGAGGCGGCGCGCGAGGCGGCGCACAAGGTCCGTGCGGACTATGCCGAGGAAGTTCCCGCCGCCAGCTTCGACAGCCCAGGCGTGGAGATCCAGGTGCTGGAGGAGACCCTGGAGGCGCACGAGGACCCCAAGGTGGGCGACGCCGCGGCCGCCTTCGCCGCCGGCACCGTGACGGTGGATGCCACTTACGGCACGCCCATTCAACACCACAATCCGATCGAGCTGTTCACCACCACCTGCTTCTGGGAAGGTGACCGGCTCACCATCCTGGAGCCCAGCCAGTTCGTGCAGGGGCTGGCCAGCACGGTGGCGAAGCAGATCGGCACCAGCCCGGACAAGGTGCGGGTGATCTCGCCGCTGGTCGGCGGCGCCTTCGGCTCCAAGGGCGGCGCCACCGCCCGCACGTCCTGGGTTGCCGTGGCCGCGCGCCGGCTCGGCCGGCCGGTGAAGCTGGTGGCCAACCGCAGCCAGGGCTTCACCATCGCCACCTATCGCGCCGAGACGCGGCAGCGCGTGCGCCTCGCCGCCGGGCATGACGGCAGGCTGCAGGCGCTGCTGCATGAGGGCTGGGAGGTCAGCTCCCGTCCCTCGAACTACAACGTCCAGGGCACCGAAACGACCGCGCGCATCTATGCCTGCCCGAATGTCTGGACGCGGGTGAGCGTGGTCCATGCCGACCGCAACACCCCGGGCTTCATGCGCGCGCCGCCCGACCTGCCCTATGGCTTCGGCCTGGAAAGCGCGATGGACGAACTGGCCGTCGCCCTCGACATGGACCCGGTCGAGCTGCGGCGGATCAACGACGCACGCAACGAGCCCATCAAGGGGCTGCCCTACACCAGCCGCAGCCTGCTGGAGTGCTTCGACGCCGCCGGCTCGGCCTTCGGCTGGTCCCGCCGCGAAAGGCGGCCGGGCAGCATGCGCGAGGGCGACTGGCGCATCGGCTGGGGCTGCGCCGCCTCCTACTATCCCGCCAAGATCAGCGCCGCCTGCGCCCGCGTCACGCTCACCTCCGGCGGCGCGCGGCTGGACATCGCCGCGCACGAGATCGGCACTGGCGCCTGGACCGTGCTGGCCATGACGGCGGCCGACCAGCTCGGCCTGGAGCCGGAACAGGTGGAGGTGCATCTCGGCGACAGTACCCTCCCCGCGGCGGGCCTGGCCGCCGGCTCCAGTCACACCGCCAGCATCTGCAACGCGGTGGCGCTGGCCTGCCGCGAGTTGCGGGACCGCCTTGCCCTCGCCGTCGCGACGGAGAATGCCGGCCCCTTCGCCGGGCAAGAGCCGGCGGCGCTGCGCCTGGAGGGGGGCACGCTGCGCGGCGCAGGCGGCGTGGCGGAACCGCTGTCGGCCACCTTCGCCCGCACCGGCCCGCTGGATGCCTATGCCGAATATATCCCACATGGAAACCCGCCGGACGCGCCCGATAAGCTGCGCCAGGGCACCCCGATGACCACCGGCGGCGCGCAACTGCCGGACCGCATCCAGTACGGCTTCGGCGCGCAGTTCGTCGAGGTGCGCGTGCATGCCCGCACCGGCGAGGTGCGCGTGCCCCGCATCACCGGCGCCTTCGCGGCGGGGCGCATCATGAATCCGCGCACGGCGCACAGCCAGCTCATGGGCGGCATGATCTGGGGCATCGGCTCGGCCCTGCTGGAGGCCACCGAGATCGATCGGCGCAATGCGCACTACGTCAACGACAACCTCTCGGAATACCTGATCGCCGTGAACGCCGACGTTCCCGCGGTTGAAGTCATCATCGTGCCCGAGGAGGACAGGCTGGTGAACCCTCTCGGCATCAAAGGCATCGGCGAGCTGGGCTGCGTCGGAACGAACGCCGCCATCGCCAACGCCGTGTTCCATGCCACGGGGCGGCGGCTGCGGGAACTGCCGATCCGGCCGGAGCACCTGCTGTAAGCCGGGCTGAAAGTCCGGGGAAAGGAACTTTCCCCGGGTTCCTGTCCGACTCGAGGTTAATCCGCCATCGTCAGCATGACCGTGCCGCGAACATGGTCGTTCTCCAGCTGCCGCTGCGCCGCCCGCACCTCAGACAGCGGAAAGCTCCGCGCCACCGCCCCCCGCACCTGGCCGGCATCGATGACCCGGCCGATCCCGCCGAGTTGCGCCTGGTTGGGTTGCGCCATGAAGTTGGTGCCGCTGACCTTGTGCCGATGCGCCTTTTCCTCGGAGGGCGGCGCCAGGGTGGAGACCATTCGCCCGCCTTCCTTCGACACAGCCCAGGAGCGGTCCTGCGTCTCGCCGGCCATCAGGTCCAGCACGAGGTCACTATCCCGCACCTCCTCCTTGAAGCGCTGCGCCTTGCAGTCGATCACCCGATCCGCGCTGAGCGAGCGCGCGAATGCGGCGTCCTCTCCGGCGACGGTGGTAGCGACCCAGGCGCCCTTCGCCTTGGCAAACTGCCGGAAGAACGCGTCCGGCAAGCCGTCGGCATCGCCTCGCCGGAGCCGGTGAGCCGCAGGTTCTTCTGCGCCGGCGCCACCGTCACAGGCGTGGCAGGCCGCGCCTGCGCTCGCTTCACCGCGATGCGCTCACCCGTGGTCATGCCGGCATTGGCGCGCTGCAGCCCGTCGAGACGGACGATCTCCAGGTCCTCATCTTTCGGGTAAGGTGGCGCGGCGATCACGGCGGTATGCCGCTGCCCGATCAGCTCCAGCACGTCGCCCGGCCGCATGTCGCGCGCCGGGACGGCCTTGCGGCTGATGCGGGCGATCCTGTGCCGACGTCTTCCGGGCGGGCGTGGCAATCTGCACCTGCACGCCCTCGGGATCCGCATCGCTCATGGGCGTGCCGTCGCCTGCTTGCCGCCTGGGTGCGCCTGTGCCGCGGGCATGTGGGGCGGCCGTGCGGCGCACCCAACGGTGCGCCGCACTCGTGATCAGCCCGCGGAGGCGCCGCCCATACCTGTCGCGGCCTGGCTGCCGCCGGTCATCGTCGCCAGCGCGCGCGCGCGGTCCGCCGGCATGTTGAGCCGGACCTTGTCGGCCTGAACGGCATCCACGCTGCTGACCGGCAGGTAGTGATGATGCTGGCCGCTGCCGTCCGGATCGTCTTTCCGCGTCAGCTTGATGCGGTCACCCTCGACCTTGTCCACCGTGCCGACATGCTGGCCGTCACTGCCGACGACCTCCATATGCTCACGAATCTGGGGAACTTTGTCGCTCATCCTCCGGCTCCAGTCCTGTTTCGGCACCCCAGAGGGGATGCGCAGGGGAAACGGCCGGCAGGCGGATGGGATGCAAAAGGCCGGGGGAATGAAGTCCCCCAACCCCCTTCTTTTTTCTTCTCACTTCCTGCGCCCGAGACGAGGGGCACGGGAAACTCGAAGAAAGAAGAAGGAGGCCTGGGGAGTGAATTCTCCTCAGAACTTCAAAGCGCTATGGCGTAGGCCGGCCGGCGCGGGTCGGCGCCCGCGAGGCGCAGCCCGGTGGCCGGGTCGCTGCACACCGCCTCGACGCTGCCGGCCAGCCAAGTCCAGTCCGGCCAGTCCTTCACATCGTGCCCGCGCGCGCGCAGGGCGTCGCGCGTGGCGGTGTCGATCCGCCCCTCCACGGCCAGGCGCCCGGGGAAGTAGTCGTAAGGCGCGAAGGAGGAAGGAAAGGAATAGGAGGCGACGCGCGGCGCCTCGATCGCCTCCTGCAGGTCCATGCCGAAATGCAGGTGGTTCAGCAGCACCTGCAGCATGGCCTGGATCTGCACGTCGCCGCCCGGCGTGCCGAGCGGCATCACGCCACCGTCGCGCGTCACCACCATGACCGGATTGGGCGTCAGGCGCGGGCGCCGCCCCGGACCGACGCCGCAGGGATGCGCGGGATCGGGGCGAGACTGCGTACCCCGGCCGGAGGCGATGATGCCGAGGCCCGGAATGACCGGCCCGTTGTAGGTGCCGTCCGAGGGCGTGGCGGAGAAGGCGTTGCCCTCGGCGTCCACCACCGCGACATAGGAGGTGTCGGGCTCGATGGCGGGGATCGGGCGCTTGCTGGGCGGCGGCAGTTCCGTCCCCTGCCCCAGCAGCGGCTCGGGCATGCCGGGATGCGCCCGCGCCGGGTCAATCGCGGCAAGGCGCGTGGCAAGATGCGCCTCGCCCAGCAGCGCCTCGATCGGCACCTCGGCGAAGGCCGGGTCGGCGAAGTGGTACTCGCGGTCGGCCATCGCCACCTTCAGGCATTCGGCCATCAGGTGCAGGTAGTCCGGGCTGTTGTGCGCCATGCCGTGGAACCCGGCGCGCTCCATCAGCAGCAGCGCCTCCAGCAGCGCCGGGCCCTGGCACCAAGGGCCGCAAGTGGTGACCTGATGGCCGCGCCAGCCGCGGGTGACGACGGGCTCCAGCCGCGAGTGGAAGCCGGCCATGTCCTCTTCCGAGAGGTAGCCGCCCTCGGACCGGATGAACCTGACAATCGTTTGGGCGATGTCGCCGCGGTAGAAGGCGTGGTGCGCGGCGGCCAATCCGGCGAGCCGGCCGTTCCTTGCCGCCGCCCGCCGGTCCTCCTCGGCCATGTGGCGCAGCATGGCCGCCAGCTCGGTCTGGCGGAACAACGCCCCCTCCGGCGGCGGCGCGCCGCCGGGCAGGAAGATGGCGGCGTTGCTGGGCCAGCTGGCATAGTCCTTCACGTGCTCGGCGATGCTGTCGGCCAGCAGCTTGTAGACGCGGAAGCCTTCTTCGGCGCAGCGGATGGCGGGCTCCGCCACCTGGGCGAAACCAAGCCGGCCATGCCGCTCCAGCGCCGTGATCCAGGCATCCGGCGCGGCCGGCACCACGGTGCGCAGCACGCCCTGCGGCATCCTGCCGCCATGCTCGCGCATGAAGAGGTCGGCCGGCAGGGCGCGCGGCCAGTGGCCGAGGCCGGCGATGCTCTCCATGGTGCCGTCGGCGCGGCGGATCAGGATGGGCGCCACGCCGCCGATGTTGACGATGTCCGGCTGCACCACGCCGAGCACCAGCCCGGCGGCCACGCCGGCGTCGATGGCGTTGCCGCCGGCCTCCAGGATGGCGAAGCCGGCGCTGGCGGCGAGATAATGTCCGGCGCTGACGGCGTGCCGGGCGCCGGCGATGAGGGGCCGCGTCGCCATCAGCGGGCGGCCTGCGCGGGGTGGGCGTGATAGGCGACCATCTGTTCATCCATGCGTGGGGTGTACTCGACGCTCTTCCGCCCGGCGGCGATCGTCACCTGGTTGTAGAGCGGGATGATGGGAAAGCGTCCGATGGCGGCGTGCATGGCGCTGCGCAGCGCCGCCTCCCGCCCCTCATCCATCCGGACGATGGCGGCGTCGATGATGCGGTCCATCGCCGGATCGCTGAAGGCGCCGCGGTTGCCCTGCCCGAAGGCCTGGGCGACGTTGCGGGTGTGCACGGAGGTGGAGAGGATGTAGCTCGGGTCCCGCGAGGAGGAGAGCGAAAGGCCGTAGAGCATCAGCGGCAGGTCGTTCTTGCCATGGACGGTGCGGGGAAAGAACACGCTGCCCGGCTGCGTCTCCACCTTGGCCTGCAGCCCGAGGCGCGCGAGCATCTGCCCTACTACCTGGCAGACCCGGCCGTCGTTGACGAAGCGGTTGTTGGAGCATCCCACCGTCAGGCCGAAGCCGTCCGGATAGCCTGCCTCGGCCAGCAGGCGCCGCGCCTCAGCGAGATCCGCCCTGGGCGCGGGAAAGTCCGGATCGTAGCCGGCGAACTGCTGCGGCACCATCTGGCCGGTGGCCACGGCCTGCCCGTCCATGGCGCGCTCGGCCAGGGCCTGGCGATCCATCGCCAGCGAGAGCGCGCGCCGCACCCGCAGGTCGCGCAGCGGGTTCTCCTTGAGCGGCTGCCCTTGGGCGTCGGTCAGCAGCGGCAGCGTCTCGGCGCCCACATTCGGGATCAGGAACATGATGCGGTCAGAGTTGCGCTTGAACACGCGCACCTGCCCCTCGCGCTCCAGCCGCGCCGCATCGGTGGGCGCGACGTCCTCGATCAGGTCCACGTCGCCCGAGAGCAGCGCCGCGATCCGCGCGGCATCGTTGCCGATGACGCGCAGGCTGACCTGCGCATAGGCCGCCTTCTCGCCCCAGTAGTCCTCGTTGCGGGCAAGCGACATGCCCTCGGCGCCGCGGAAGTTCTCCAGCCGGAAGGGGCCGGTACCGATCGCCGCCTTGCCGGAGGTGAAGTCGGCGGTGCTGGCGCCCTCGGCGGCACGCTTCGAGACGACGAAGATGTTGGTGAGCTGCCCCATCAGGGTCGGGTTCGGCCGGTCGGTGACCAGGCGCACCGTGTAGGGGTCCACCACCTGCACGTCCTGAAGGGTCCGCAGGTTGGATGTATAGGGGCCGGGGTTGTTCGGCACCTCCGGCACGCGTGCCAGGGTGAAGGCGACGTCCTCGGCGGTGAAGGGGCTGCCGTCCTGGAAGGTGACGCCGCGCCGCAGCTTCAGCTCCCAGGTGGTCTCGTCCAGGGCCTGCCAGGACTGCACGATCCCCGGCACCATGCGGCTTTCCGGGTCGCGGTTGATCAGGCTGTCATAGATGTGGCGCGCGGCCGCCATGTTGGGACCGACGAAGAGAAAGTGCGGGTCGATGCCGAAAGGCGCCTGCACGCCGACGGTGAGCGGCTGCGCCCGTGCCGGAGCGGCGAGGCCGAGCGCCAGGCCAAGCAGGACGAGGAACGTCGCGGAACGGGGAAACCGGAGGCGAGGCAAGGCAGGTGCTCCTCTGCTGCCGGGGCGAAGCCGCCGCTCCTGCCCCGCTGGCCCGGCGCGGCGGGCGTCGCGGCAAGGCCAGGGCGGGCGGGCGGAGCGCCACGAGAACGTTGCGCGAGCATCCAAGCAGATTTGGGCCATGGCGCAACTCCTGGGCACGGCCGCGCTTATGCTGTAAAAGCTCCCTCGCGACCCGCTCACCGGCGCAGGCTTCCGTTCCGCTCCGCCTGGAGCTCCGGAGGCCATCACGTTCACGGTGCGTGGAATTTGCCGGGGAGGTGAACGTGCCTCAGCTTGATGTGGGTCAGGGCGTCGCTCAGAGTCTTTGCTTCAGGTTTAGGAAATCGGGCTATCTGGGCACGGGTTGAGGGACTGGCGGCCATACCGGCGCTGCCTTGTCTCCGCCCGCCCTCCCTGTCGGAGAAACGGACATCCATGAGGGTGCTCTTCGTCACCAGCGAGTTTGCGGGGCTCGCCAAGGCAGGGGGGCTTGGGGACGTCTCTGCCGCCCTGCCCCGCGCCCTGATCCGGCAAGGCGTCGATGTTCGCGTGGTGATGCCGGCCTATCCGGACGTGCTGGCGCGCACCTCCGGCGTGGAAGTGGTTGGCGAGTTGCCCGGACGGGCGGAGATCCCCTCCTGCAGCATCGGTCGGGTGCGGCTGGAGGACGGGCTGGTCCTCTACCTGCTCATCGCGCCCTCGCTCTATGACCGCCCGGGAAATCCTTATTGCGGGCCTGGCGGCGAGGAGTGGCCCGACCAGGACCTGCGCTTCGGGCGCCTCTCCCTGGCAGCGGCGGACATCGCCCGCGGCATCGGCGGCCTGAACTGGGCGCCAGACCTGCTGCACGTGAACGATTGGCCCGGCAGCCTCGCCCCCGCCTACCTGCATTGGGACGGCGCCCCGGTGCCAAGCCTGCTGACCGCGCACAACGTGGCGCACCAGGGCGTCTTTCCCGCCAGCCGCCGCGCCGCGCTGGGCATTCCGGAGAGCGCCTTCGCCATGGAAGGCGTCGAGTTCTACGGCAACATCGCTTTCCTGAAGGCCGGGCTGTTCTATGCCAGCCATGCCTGCGCCGTGAGCCAGACCTATGCGCGGGAGATCACCACGCCGGCGTTCGGCGGCGGGCTGCACGGGCTGCTGGCCGGGCTGGCCGGTCAGGGGCGCCTGTCCGGCATCGTCAACGGCATCGACGAGAGCTGGGACCCGGCGCGCGATCCCTATCTGCCCTATCACTTCCAGGCCGAGGACCTTCACGGCAAGCGGATGCTGGCCGAACTGGTGCGCACCAGCCTCTGCCTGGAGCATTCCGAGGGGCCGCTCTTCGCCATCGTGTCGCGCCTCGTTCACCAGAAGGGGCTGGACCTGGTGGCGGAAGCGGCGCCGGAGATCGTCCGCAGGGGCGGCCAGATCGCCATCCTCGGCATGGGGCAGCCCTCGGTGGAGCATCTGCTGCACCGCGTGTCGCGCGCCCACCGGGACCAGATCGGCCTGCTGGTCGGCTTCAACGAACCGATGGCGCATCGGATCGTCGCCGGCAGCGATTTCCTGCTGATGCCTTCCCGCTTCGAACCCTGCGGGCTGACCCAGTTGCAGGCGCAGCATTGCGGCACCCTGCCCATCGCGCATGCCACCGGAGGGCTGGTGGACACCATCGAGGATGGCGGCACCGGGCTGCTCTTCGAAGAGGCGAACGTCGAAGGTCTGCTCGGCGCCTGCCACCGCGCCTTCGAGGTGTTCTCCCATCCGGCCGAGCTGCTGCGGATGCGGCGACGCGCCATGGCGCGCACCTTCAGCTGGTCCCGCTCGGCCGAGCAGTACCGGGAGCTCTACAGCCTGCTGCTGGATGGCTCGGCGCCCTCCTCCCAGCCGCACCCGCGGCCCAAGCGGCTGGTGCGGCGCTCAGGGCTGGACCGGGCCGCCTGACGCGGCACTCCCGTCGTGCGGCTGGCAGGCTCCAGCCGGCCAGATCGTCCTGACTGGACGGCCCGGGCCCGGCCACCTCGCCGCGCGGGGCATGGCGCCCGCACCCTGTCGCACGGTGGCGCCCCGAGTCGGCGTAGTGGCGTCCGGCGCGCCAGCCCTGCCGATCGTTGCGCCGCGGCAGGCCTCGCCGAAGAGCCTCCCAGTGATGTGACCACGCTTTCCATCATCCCCCAAGCCGATGATAGCGTGCGCCTGCCACGACGGTCTTTACTCGTGCCGACACCCCGCTGACGGAGGTCGCCCGTGACGTCCCTCGATCGCTTCCTGCCGCACACCTGCATTGCCTATCTCTCCATGGAAATCGCGCTGGAGCCGGGGATACCGACCTATTCGGGCGGCCTTGGCGTACTGGCGGGCGACACGGTGCGCTCCTGCGCTGACCTGGAACTGCCGATGGTGTTTGTCACGCTGGTCAGCCGGAAAGGCTACCTGCGCCAGAGCATCGCTCCCGACGGCAGCCAGCAGGAATCCATCGATCCCTGGAACCCGGCCGATCATGCGGAGCCACTCGACGCCGCGGTTGCCGTGCGCATCGAGGGACGGCCGGTCTGGATCCTGCCCTGGCTTTACATGCATGCCTGCCCGCATGGCGGCTGCGCGCCGGTCATCCTGCTCGACACGCATCTGGAGGTGAACGACCCCGCCGACCGCGGCATCACCGATCGCCTCTACGGGGAAGGCGCGGACCTGCGCCTGAAGCAGGAGATCGTGCTCGGCATCGGCGGCGAGCGCATCCTGCGCGCCCTGGGCTTCGAGATCACCACCTGGCATCTCAACGAGGGTCATGCGGCGCTGCTTCCCCTTTCACTGCTGCGGCGCCATCCGCTCGGCAAGGACGAGCCGGCCGCCACCACCTTGCGCTACGACGCGGAACCGGTGCGCGAACGCTGCGTCTTCACCACCCACACGCCGGTGGAGGCGGGGCACGACCGCTTCTCCTACGACCTGGTCCAGCGGATGATGGGCGACTTCTTCGAGATCGGCCAGCTCAGGCACATCGCCGGCGCGGAGGAGCTGAACATGACGCGCCTCGCGCTGAACCTCAGCGGCTGGGTGAACGGCGTGGCCACGCGGCATGCGGAAACCGCGCAGCGCATGTTCCCGGGCTACCATATCCATGCCGTCACCAACGGCGTGCACGTGCCGACCTGGACGCATCCCGCCTTCGCCGCGCTGTTCCAGACGGTGTCGCCGGAATGGGCGCACGACCCTGGCGCCCTGCGCGGCGCCGACCATCTGGCGGACGAGGCGGTCTGGACGGCGCACAGGCAGGCCAAGGGCGAGCTGCTGGCGGAAGTGCAGCACCGCTGCAGCACCGCGCTCGACCCCGACCTGCCGGTGATCGTCTTCGCGCGGCGCATGACCGGCTACAAGCGCGCCGACCTGCTGTTCTCAGACCTGGCGCAGCTCCGGCGCGTCGCGCGCGAGTTCCCCTTCCAGGTGGTGATGGCGGGCAAGGCGCATCCGCGCGACGAAGGCGGCAAGGCGCTGATCCGCCAGGTGCACGAGCACGCGCGCGAGCTGGCCGACACTCTGCCCGTGGTTTTCCTGCCGAACTACGAGATGGGGCTGGCGAAGAAGATGGTGGCCGGCGCCGACATCTGGCTGAACACGCCCCTGCCGCCGATGGAAGCCTCGGGCACCAGCGGCATGAAGGCGGCGCTGAACGGCGTGCCGCATCTCAGCGTGCTCGACGGCTGGTGGGCGGAAGCCTGCGAGGAAGGCGCCAACGGATGGGCCATCGGCAGCGACGGCGGGCCGCCCGCGCAGCACGCCGGAGAGCTCTACGACAAGCTCTGGAGCACCGTCCTCCCCCTTTGGCACCACGACCGGGCAGGCTGGATCGCGCTGATGAAGCAGGTGATCTCACGTACCGGTTCCCGCTTCCACAGCCAGCGCATGATGCGGCGCTACGCGGCGGAAGCGTACCTGCGTTGAAAGCCCTCGGAAGCAGGTTCCCCGGCCATTTTTTCCGGCCGGTTCCGCTCGTTCTTCCGAAAGGCCATTCCCGCCGTCAGCTTCGCCGGGGCTGAGGCAGCTCCGGGGCGGCCCGGCTCCGCCACCCCGGAGCAGGGGCAGAAAACAGGAAGGGAGAGGTCCAAAGGGAGCATCCCCCCTTTGGACCGTCCTCAGGTTTCCTGGCGGATCGCCGAAGCGTTGCGTGCGATGTTGCGCAGCAGGTCGTCAATGCCTGCCTTCAGGAAGGTGAGCGTCGCCTCGTCCACCAGCCGCCCGTCGCGGATCTTCTCGTGAACGGAGGCAACAACCGCCTGCGGCCGCAGCACCAGCTGGGCCGCGACCGCGACCAGCACCTCATTGAGCTGCGCCTGCGCGCGCGCGCCGCCAGTGAAGGCGGGCGAGGCCGTCAGCGTCAGCACCGGCTTGCCGGTGATCGTCGCCTTGCCATAGGGCCGCGAGGCCCAGTCGAGCGCGTTCTTGAGCACGCCGGGCATGCCGTAATTGTATTCCGGCGAGGCGATCACCAGACCGTCCGCCTCGCCGATGGCGCGGCGCAGCGCGGCGACGCCTTCGGGCGGGGTGGCGTTGTCCAGGTCGCCGTCATAGGGCGGCACCGCATTCAGCGTGAACACGGTCAGGGTGGCGCGGTCCGCAACAGCCTCGGCGAGGCTGTGCAGGATCGCGGTGTTGAAGGAAGCCTTCCGGAGGCTGCCGGAAATGCCGAGCAAGCGTGGCTTGGGATCTGGCATAAGCGGGTCCCGCTGCTGTGGAGAAGCCGGTCCTGGCATCTCGCCCGGCCGCGAGGCTTTGATCGCATCCCCTCCAGGCAGTGGCAAGCCTCCCGGCCAGCGCGAGGGCGCACCTGTCCGTGCATGGCGGTCCTAGTCGGCCGCGGCGCCCTGCGCGGCGACATGGCGGTTGGGCGGCCGCCGCAGGCCAAGATGCGCGCGCAGGGTGCGCCCTTCGTAGCGGCTCCGCATCAGCCCGCGCCGCTGCAGTTCCGGCACCACCTTCCCGACGAAGGAGGCGAGCCCGCCCGGCATCAGGCTGAAGGTCAGCATGAAGCCGTCGCAGGCGCCGCCGGAGAACCATTCCTCCAGGCGGTCGGCCACCTGCATGGGGGTGCCGCGCAGCGTCTGCCGCCCCCGCTCGTAACGGAGGTAGAGCTGGCGCAATGTCAGCTTCTCCACGCGGGCCAGATGCACGATGTGGTCGAAGAAGGCCTTGTGATGGTTGGCGTCCTTCGGGATGCGCTCCTCCGGGATGGGTTCGTCGAGCGGCAGGTCGGACAGGTCTGTCTCCAGATCCATGCCGAGATACATGCGGCCAACATCGGGATGGATGAGATGCTGCAACGTCCGGTGCAGATCCTCCGCCTCCTGCGCGCTGTCGGCGACCAGCAGCGGCATGCCGGCCAGCACCTTGAGATCATCCGGCTGGCGGCCGTATTTCGCCATGCGCTCCTTGAGGTCGCGGTAGAAGGCGCGGCTGCCCTCCAGCGTGCTCTCGGAGGAAAAGACCACCTCCGCCGTCTCGGCCGCCAGTTCCCGCCCGGCCTCCGAGGCACCGGCCTGGATGATCACCGGCTGCCCCTGTGGTGTACGCTCGATGTTCAGCGCGCCATGAACGCGGAAATGCTTGCCTTCGTGATGGACCGGGTGCTGCTTGGCGGGGTCGAAGAACAGGCCGGCCTCACGGTCGCGGACGAAGGCGTCATCCTCCCATGTGTCCCATAGCGCCTGCACAAGCCGGACGAACTCGCGCGCCCGCGCATAGCGTTCGCCATGCGGAGGCAGGCGCTCAAGGCCGAAATTGCGCGCGGCGAAATCATTGGCCGAGGTAACGACGTTCCAGGCGGCGCGCCCATGGCTGATGTGGTCGAGCGAGGCGAACTGCCGTGCGATGTTGTAGGGCTCGCTGAAGCTGGTGCTGGCGGTGCCGCCGAGGCCGATATGCCGCGTGCTGCCGGCCAGCGCGGAGAGCAGCGTGAGCGGCTCCAGCACGTTCATGTAAAGTGGCATGCGGCTGAAGCCGGCAAGGTTGCTGGTGCGCGCCGCCGGCGTATCGGCAATGAAGAAGAGGTCGAACAATCCGCGCTCGGCGAGCGCGGCCGTCTCCCGATGCCATTCGATGCTGGTGGAGGCGTCCGCCTGTGTTTCCGGGTGGAGCCAGGAGGCGATGTGCGATCCCGTGGCGCCTACCAGGACGGCAAGCGCCATTCGCCGATCTCCTGTCATTCCGGAACTCCCGCCAACGGATGCTCAGCTGCGGCTGGCCTGCGCCGGGATGGAGAAGAGCGAACCCCAGCGCTTCATCGGCGCCGTGTCGGCGCCGACGAGGTGCAGGGCCTTCCACAGCACGGTCGCGATCGTGTCATAGATCGGCAGCCCGATCTCCTGCTCCAGCGGTGCCACCTGCAATGCCCCGCGCAGGTTGGTGCAGACCACGGCGACCGCCTGCGGCCGCGCGCCGGCGACTTCCCGCACCATGCCCTGCACCGTCGGCTCCTCCACTCCGGCGAAGCTGAAGTTCTCCTGCAGGCCGAGATGCCTCTCCGCCACGCAGTCCACGCCAATCCCCGCATAATTGGCGACGATCTTTGCCTGCAGGTCGTCGCGGTAGGGCGTCACCAGGCCCATCCGTGTCACCCCGGTGCCTGCCAGGATCTCGTTGAGCGCAAGCATCGAAGTGGTGGCGGGAATGCCCGTGGCCTCGGTGATGCGGCGGCACAGGCGCGTATCGGCCTCGAAGCCGAGCCAGCCGCCGGAGGTGCCGCTCCAGCCGATCACGTCCACCCGCGCATCGGCCAGCAGCTCGGCGGCCCGCAGGATGGCGCTGTCGTCGAACTGCGCCAGGGCGGCGGGGGAGAGCGCGATCTCCGTCACGCGGAAGCGCGCGAAGTGCGCGGAAACGCCGGGCAGGACGGCGAGCATCGCCTGCGTCAGCGGCTCCAGCACGGTGTTGGAAGACGGCGTCAGGATGCCCAGGCGAATGCGACGCTCACTCATTCCGGCCGCTCCTTGATGGGGCGACGGTCCCCCTGCCCTCCAGGCCCGGGGAACCGCCGCCCGATGATCGTGAGGTCCGCGCAGCGTGGCATGAGGCCGACCCGCGCGCCAGCCCCGCCCGCCACGAACGGCTGCGCCGCCGCCATCGTCAGCCCTTGCTCTCCGGGATAGGATGCGCGCCGACGACGATCTGGAGCTGAGGGGGAGCAGGCCATGAGCCTTGCCGCGCGGTGCGACGCGGTGTTGTGCGACGCCATTAAGGAAGGCCTGGTGCCAGGCGTGGTGGCGATGGCGGCCGGGCCGCAGGACCTCCTTTATCGCGGCGTCGCCGGGTTGCGTTACGCCGGCGCAGGCCTGCCGATGCAGGAGGATACGGTGTTCCGGATCGCCTCCCTGACCAAGGCGGTCACGTCCATCGCGGCGTTGCAACTGGTCGAGCGCGGCGTGCTCACGCTGGAAGCGCCGCTGGCTGGCCTCCTGCCCGGCCTGGGCCGGCTTCAGGTGCTGGAAGGCTTCGGCACGGATGGCGCGCCCCGGCTGCGTCCACCCGCCCGGCCGGTGACGCTGCGCCACCTGCTGACCCACACCGCAGGCCTCGGCTACGACATGTGGAACGCGGAGATCCTGCGCCACCAGGAGGCGACCGGCCATCCCTCCACCCGCACGGCGCGCAAGGACGCGCTGATGGCGCCGTTGCTCTTCGACCCCGGCGAGCGCTGGAACTACAGCATCGCCACCGACTGGGCGGGGCTGGTGGTGGAGGCCGCCAGCGGGATGGATCTGGAGGACTATATCCAGCAGCACATCCTTGGCCCGCTCGGAATGCGCGACAGCGGCTTTCTGCTGCCGCCGGAACGGCAGGCGCGGCTGGCGGCGCTGCACCGGCGCGAGGAAGGGGGCGGCTGGGCCGTGCAGCCCACCAATCCCACCGCCGCGCCGCCCGAGTTCCACCGCGGCGGCGGCGCGATGTACGCCACCGCGCCGGACTACCTCACCTTCCTGCGGATGCTGCTGGCCGGCGGCACATGGGGCGAGGCCCGCATCCTCGCCCCGCAAAGCATGGCGCTGGTGGCGCACAACCAGATCGGCGCACTGCCGGTCACGCCGATGCGCAGCGCCATCCCCGCCCTCACCTGCGACGTGGACCTCTTTCCCGGCACGCCGCTGCGCTGGAGCCTGGCCTTCCTGGTCAACGAGGCGGATGTGCCGGGGCGGCGCCGCGCCGGCAGCTTCGGCTGGGCCGGCCTGACCAACTGCTATGGCTGGGTGGACCCGACACGCCAACTGGCCGCCATCGTGATGATGCAGTTCCACCCCTTCGCCGATCCCGCGGCACTGCGCGTGCTGGAAGGGTTCGAACGGGCGCTCTACGAAAGGTCAGGGGAATGACTTCCCCTGACCCTTTCTACTTCGCCGGCTCCATGCCGAAGTAGGCAGCCTCCAGCTTCCGCGCCAGGCCTTCCGTGCCGGTCGGCGCCGCCAGCGCCACCTTTCCCTGCACCAGTGCGTAGACGCGGTCAGAGACGGCCAGGGCCTTCTCGATCAACTGCTCGACCAGCAGCACCGAGACGCCGCGCTGGCGCAGGGCGGCAACCACGGAAAGCACCCGGTCCACCAGCACAGGCGAAAGGCCGGCCGAAGGCTCATCCAGCATCAGCAGCTTGGGGCGGCGCACCAGCCCCTGCGCCACGGCGAGCATCTGCTGCTGCCCGCCGCTCAAGGCCCCGCCGCGCTCGTGCCGCTTGGCGGCGATCTCCGGGAAGAACTCCAGCGCCTCCTCGACGTACTGGTTCCGCTCGGCGCGCGGCAGGCCGTATCCGGCGAGCAGCAGGTTGTCGAGCACCGTCACCTGCGTGAAGACGCGGTGCCCCTCGATGACATGCACCAGGCCCGCCGCCGCCGTCTCGCGCGGCCCGGCGCCGGCCATGTCGCGGCCGCCGAAGCGGATGCTGCCCGCCTCATGTGGCAGCAGGCCGGAGATGGCGGAGAGAAGCGTCGTCTTGCCGGCACCGTTGGGCCCCAGCAGCGCGACGACCTCGCCGGTGCGCACCACCAGCTCCACACCGTGCAGAACGCGGATGCGCCCATAGCCCGCATGCAGGTCCTGCACCGAGAGGATCGCCTCAGGCTCCGAGATAGGCACTGATCACCTCCTTATGCGCGCGGACCTCGGCCGGCCTGCCCTCAGCCAGCACGCGCCCGAGGTTGAGCACCGTGACATGGCCGCAGATGTCGAAGATCAGGTCGGCATGGTGCTCCACCAGCAGCACGCCGGTGCCATGCGCGCTGATCTCGCGGATGAGCTGGCCCAGGCGGCGGATCTCCTCGGCTGAAAGGCCCGCCGCCGGCTCATCGAGCAGCAGATAGGCGGGACGCAGCATCAGCGCGCGGGCGATCTCGACAAAGCGCAGCTCGCTGTGCTGCAGGCGGTCGGCGCGGAATCCGGCCAGCGCCTCCAGCCCGACGGCCTGCAAGGCAAGGCGGGCATCGGCCTCGAGCCGCGCCTCGTCGGCCGCCTGGCGCGGCAGCCAGAGCATCGCCTCGGCGAAGGTCGCATGGCCGGCGACGGTGCCGCCGATCATCACGTTCTGCAGCACGGTCGCCTCGCCGATGATGCGCGGCGTCTGGAAGGTGCGGGCGATGCCCTGCCCGGCGCGGCTTTCCGGCCGCCCCATCGCCAGGGGTGCCTCCCCCAGTGCCAGGCTTCCCTGCTGCGGCTGGTAATAGCCGGAGATGACGTTCAGCGTCGTCGTCTTGCCGCTGCCGTTCGGGCCGATCAGACCGTGCACCTCGCCCGGGCGCAGCACCAGGTCCAACCCGTCAATCGCGCGCAACCCGCCGAAATGCAGCGCGATGCCGCGCAGCCGCAGCGGCGGCGCGGCTGGCCGCTGGCCGAGCAGGGCGCCGAGTGCGGCCGGGCGCGGCAGGATGGCGCGGTCCGCCGGCAGGCGCCGCCGCCGCCCCATGTCGATCAGCGCCGCGATGCCGCCGGGAACGGCCAGCACGATGGCCAGCAGCATGACGGCATAGAGCAGCGTGGACCAGGCGGCGAGCGGCGCGGCGATCTCGGGCAGGAGCGTCAGCAGCACCGTGCCCAGCAGCGGACCCAGCACCGAGCCGCGGCCGCCGATCAGCACGGCGATGAAGAACAGCAGGGACAGTTCGAAGGTGAAGGCCTCGGGCGTGATGTAGGTCTGCAGGCCGGCAAAGAGCCCGCCCGCCACCGCCGCCATGGCGCCGGCGAAGAGAAAGACGCAGGCCAGCAGGGCCGGCTTCGAGATGCCCGCCGCCTCCGCCGCCACCTCGGCGTCACGGATGGCGATCAGCGCGCGTCCGAAGCGGCTGCGCCCGACATTGCCCGCCAGCAGGGTGGCGATCACGGCGAAGCCGAGGCAAAGATAGTAGAAGCCCCAGGCGTTGTCGAACGGCGCCGGAAAGTATGGACCGGAGATGCCGATGCCACCGCCTGTGACCTCCTGCCAGGCCAACGCCACCTGCGTCACGATGGTGGCGAAGCCGAGCGTGGTCATCGCGAAATAGAAGGTGCGCAGGCGGAGCGCTGGCAGGCCGACCACCAGTCCTGCCACCGCGCCGACCGCGGCCGCGCAGGCCAGTGCCAGGAAGGGTGGCATCTCCGGCAGCACGTTGCCGGCCGCCAGCACGCTGGTGGTGTAGGCACCAAGCGTCAGCAGCGCGACATAGCCGATGGCAAGCTGTCCGGCGAAGCCGACGATCAGGTTCAGCCCTGCCACCAGAACCCAGTAGATCGCCGCGCGCGTTGCGATCAGCGCCCAGTACTCGTTGCCCGTCAAGGGCAGGGCGATGGCGAGTGCCAGCAGCAGCAGGAAGGGCAGCAGGCCGCCCGGCAGCAGCGGCTTTCGCCGGGTGGCGGGGACGGCGCCGGGCATGGCCGCGGCGCCGTGGTCTGCGCTGGCCATCTCAGACCCTCCGGCTGGCGGTGGCGCCGAACAGGCCCTGCGGCGCCGCCAGCAGCACGATGATGAACAGGGTGAAGACGGCAACCGAGGAGAAGATGCCGCCCACCGTGAAGTTGGCCGCCTGCTGGAACAGCCCCAGTGCCAGGCCGCCGATCACGGCGCCGCGGTTGTTGCCAAGGCCGCCCAGCGCCACCGGGATGAAGCCGTAGAAGTTCAGCAGCGGCCCGTTGGCGAAGAAGGCGAGCAGCAGCTGCCCGCCGGCGAAGCCCGCCAGCGCGCCGATCGCGCCGGCCAGCGCGTAGCTGCCGATGCGCAGGTTGCGCTCCGGCAGGCCGAGCGCGCGGGCGGCGTAGTTGTCCTCCGCCACGGCGATGAAGGCATGGCCGAGCAGGGTGCGGCGGTAGAGATACTCCAGCCCGCCGATGGTGATGGCGCAGGCCACCACCGGCAGCCAGTACTTCTCGTGCCAGACCCCCTCGCCGAGGCCGAGCAGGCGCGGAAACGGCGCCGGCTCGGTGCCCCATTCGATGGCGGTGGTCTGCTGGATGATCAGCGCCACCGCCAGCGTGGTCAGCACATAGAGGTGCTGCTCCAGGCTTCTCAGCACCGGCCGCACCGCGACGAACTCGGTGACAACGCCGACCAGCGCGGCGGCCAGCAACGTCAACGGCAGCGCGACGACCAGCGGCAGCCCCCATCGCAGCATCAGCAGCGAGCCGAACACGCCGCCCAGCATGCCGAGCTGCCCGGCGGTGAAGCTCATCACCCGCGAGGTGGCGAACATGGTGTTGTAGGTGATGCCGATGAGCGCGTAGACCGCGCCCATCGCCAGGCCCGTTGCAAGGATGGAGGCCAGCATGGCGCCGCGCCCGCCTCAGCCGTAGCCCGGCGCGAGGGCGAAGGTGCCGTTGCGGGCCGAGCTGGCCTCGGACATCACCACCTCCTCGGTCGGGTAGCCGTTGTGCTCGGTCGGCGAGTAGGTATAGGTGCCGAAATATCCGGGATAGTTCTTCAGCGAGTTCCAGTAGCCGATGATGTCAGCGTTGGCGGAGGAGCCGGTGTTCTTCACCGCATCGGCGATGAGCTGCACGGCGTCATAGCCACCGGCCACCCACCAGAGCAGCGTATCGTCCAGCGAGACCTTGCCTTTCAGCCGGTCCACCAGCTCCTGCGTATGCGCGGGCAGCTTGCCCTGCTCGTCATAGCTGCAGCTGCGGTAGCCGATGGCATAGACCTTCTTCCAGTTCTCCGGCTTTGTCACCAGGCTGGCGATCTCGCCCGAGGCCATCGAGGGATGGCCGACAAAGGGCACGTCCCAGCCCATGCTGGCGCGGGTGTTGAACAGCCGCGCATCCATGCCGGTCGAGGTGCTCCAGACCACGATGGCCTCGGCGCCGGCGTTGCGCGCGCGCAGCATGTCCGGCGTCATGTCGGGCTGGGTGTAGTCGATGTTGGCCTCATAGACGACCTCGGCGCCGTCCTTGCGCAGGCCGGCAGCGGAGGCCTTGGCGGCGGTGACGCCATAGCCTGTGGTGTCGCCGATCACCGCGACCTTCTTCGCCTTCAGCACGTTGAGGCAGTAGCCACGCACCGCGTCGTCCCACTGGGTGTTCGACGGCGCCAGGCGGAAGGCGTTGGGATAGCGCTTCTCGTCGATCAGGCTGTCCACCACGCAGGGATGGATGTTCGGCATCTTGGCGCGCGCCATGATCGCCGTCACCGCGAGGGATTCACCGGAATTGGTCGGCCCCCAGACCGCGTGCGTCTTGATCTGGCTGATCATCTCCTGCGTCGCGTTGACGCATTTCGTCGGATCGCCCTGGGTGTCGCGGGTGATGATGTCGATCTTGCGCCCCTTCACCCCGCCCGCGGCGTTGATGGCGTTGGCGGCGAACTCGACGCCGCGGTTGAAGCCGACCGCCGGCGCCGAGCTGGGCCCGGTCATGGCGGCCAGCCAGCCGATGCGGATGGGTTCGTTCTGCGCCAGCGCCGGGCGGGCGAGGCCGAGCGGAAGGCTGGCGGCGGCGGCGGCGCCGAGGCCGAGCTGGCGGCGGGTCAGGGTCATGGATGGTTCCTCCGTTATGGCGTCATGTCCGGTGGCTGGCCCGTCTTGCCGCGGGCGCGCGCCGCCTCAGCGGTCGAGATGGGCGATGGCGTCCACGTCGAAGGTGAAGCCCCAGCCCGGCCGCTCGGGCGGCAGGGCGCAGCCCTCCGCGAATTCCAGCCGCTCGCGGTAGAGGCGCGAGAACCAGGGCATGTATTCGAGGAAGGTGGCGTTGCTCAGCGCGCCGAGCAGCGAGAGGCTGGTCTCCGGGAAGAGGTGGCTGGAGACGGGAATGTCGTGGCTCTCGGCCAGGTGGCCGACGCGCATGAACTCGCTGACGCCGCCGACGCGCTGCAGGTCGGGCATCAGGATGTCGGCGGCGCGCAGGCCGATCATCTGGCGGAAGCCGTAGCGGGTGTATTCCGTCTCGCCGCTGGCAATCGGCGTGTCGAGCGCCGCGGCCACGCGCGCCAACCCCTCGATGTCCCAGGCCGGCAGCGGCTCCTCGAACCAGGTGAGGTCATATTCCTCCAGGCCGCGCCCGAGGCGGATGGCCTCGTTCTCCGTCAGGCCCTGGTTGGCGTCGGCCATCAGGCGGATCTTCGGGCCAATGGCGCGGCGCACGGCGGCGACGCGCGCCAGGTCCTCCGCCGCGCCGAGGCCGAGGCGCATCTTCATCGCGGTGAAGCCCTGCGCGGCGAAGGATTCCGCCTCGGCCACCAGCTCGGCGGTGGAGCGCGAAAGCCAGAGCCCGCCGCTGTGATAGGCGGGCACCCGGTCCTGCGCGCCGCCGAGCATGCGCCAGAGCGGCATGTTCGCGGCCTTGCCCAGCGCGTCCCACAGCGCGCCGTCGATGGCGGAGATGCCCATCACGGGCACCCCCTTGTGGCCGAGGAAGTTGTTGTCCTTCCAGGCGCGCGCCCAGAAGCGGCCGATCTGGCCGGCATCCTGGCCGATGGCGAGCTCACCCAGCTCCTCCACCATCTGCCGCAGCACCGCGGTGCGGCGGTTGTTCAGGGTGAAGACGATGTTCTCGCCGGTGATGCCGTCCGAGGTGCGCAGCGTGACCAGCACGCAGCCGAAGCCGCCGATCTGGCCCAGCGCGCTGCCGATCGGCGGGTCGAGCGGCAGGTGGACGACGCGGGTGGAAAGGCTTTCGACCTTCATGCCTTCAGCTCCTGCCGGTTCGGCGCGCCGCGGCCGTAGCGGGCGAGCACCTCGGGATCGGGGTCGCAGCCCAGGCCCGGCCCCGGCGGCAGGCGCACCATGCCGCCCTCGGCGCGGACCCAGGGGTCGAAGGGGTTGGCCTCCATGTCGAGCCAGAGGATCTCGATCAGCGGCTTCTCGACCAGCGCGGCGGCGATCTGCATGGTGGCGATCAGGCCGGGGCCGAAATAGGGGCTGTGCGGCGCCACCTCGATCCCCGCCGCCTGGCAGAGATGGATGGTGCGCACCATCTCGGCCACCCCGCCGATCTTGGTGACGCTGGGCTGCGCGATGTCGATGGCGCCGGCCTCGATCAGCCGCCGGAAGCCGTGCAGCCCGGCCACGTTCTCCCCCGCCGAGAGCGGAATGCCGATCTCGCGCAGGCTGGCCAGGCCGGTGGTGTCCTCCGGCGGCCAGACCGGCTCCTCCAGCCAGCGCAGCCCCTCGCCCGCCAGCGCGCGCGCCATGGCCCGCGCCTCGACCGGCGACCAGGCGCAGTTCACGTCCAGCATGATCTCGGCGCCGGGCGCGGCGCGGGCGGCGGCCCGCACCGCCTCGACGGTGGTCTCGTGCAGCTTGAGGGAGCGGTAGCCGCGCGCCGCCGCCTCGGCGCAGTTGCGGGCCACCAGCTCGGGGTCGCCGTAGTTCAGCAGGCTGGCATAGGCCGGCATCGGGCCGGGGTCGCGCCCGCCGAGCAGGCGGTGCAGCGGCTGCCCGGCACGCTTGCCCGCGAGGTCCCACAACGCGATCTCGATGCCGGAGAAGCCATAGACGAAGGGGCCGTTGCGCCCGAGCAGGTGCACCGCGTGCGGGATCCTGCGCCACAGGCCCTCGATGTCGGTCGCGTCACGCCCGAGCAGCAGCGGCGCCAGCACGCTGTCGATGGCGGCGCGGGTCGCGGGGATGGCGACATGGCCGAAGGCCTCGCCCCAGCCGACCAGCCCATCCTCCGTCTCGACGCGCACGAGCAGGATGTCGAGGTGGTCCCAGACCTGCCCGGCGAAGCTGGAATACGGCCCGCCCATGGTGAAGGGCAACGACACGACCACGGTTTCGATGGCGGTGATCTGCAAGCACAGTCCTCCCGGCGGCGCCCTTCCGGTTGGTTCCGGCCTACGGGGACATGCGGCACCGCGCTTCCAAGGGAAGGCTAGGCTCCGGGAAAGATAACTTCAATTGCGTGCCGCTTAAGACATCATAAGATCACCTTATGGCATTCAGCTTCCGGCAGCTTGAGGTGGTTCGGGCGGTCAGTCGTCACGGCTCGGTCACCATGGCCGCCATGGCGCTCGGCATCTCGCAGCCCGCCGTCAGCATGATGCTGCGCGAATGCAGCGCGCAGGCGGGCTTCCCGCTGTTCCGCCGGCAGCAGGGCCGCCTGCAGCCCACCGCCGAGACCGGCGCGCTGCTGACCGACCTGGAACGCGTCTTCGAAGGCGTCGAGCGCATCAACCGCCTGATCGAGGAGATGCGCGACATCAGCGTCGGCTCCGTGCGTGTCGCGGTGACGCCGGCGCTGACGGAAGGCCTGCTGCCCCGCGCCGTGGCGCGGCTGCTGCACAGCCGTCCTGGCATCCAGGTCGCCATCGACAGCCTGGACATCCTCGGCGTGACGGAGATGGTGACGCAGGAGCGCGTGGACTTCGGGCTGGTCCTGGCGCCGATTGGCCATGCCGATGCGCGGCTGCTGCCGCTCTATGGCGGAACCCTGGTGGCGGTGGTGGCGCCGGACCATCCGCTGGCCGGGCGGCCGCACGTCACCCCGGCCGACCTCGCCCCCCATCCCCTGATCTCCTTCAGCCGGGTGCATCCGCTGGGCGAGCTGATCGAGGGCTGCTTCCAGGCGGCGGGCGTGAAGCGCCGCATCGCCATCGAGGTGAACCAGTCCTCGGTCGCCTGTGCCATGGTGCGTGCCGGCGCGGGCGTCGCGGTGATCGACCCTTTCCTGCTCAGCGAGCCGCGCGGCCACGGCGTGGCCTGCCTGCCGCTCCGGCCGGGGGTGCCGGTGAATGCCCTGGCGCTGGTGCCGCGGCAAAGGCGGCTTTCCCGGCCGGCGCAACTCCTTCTGGCCTCGCTTCGCCGCCTGGCGGCAGGGCGCCGCGATGCGCCGGGCAGCATGGGCGACGGCCGGGGATAAGGCCGCCGCGCCAGCAACCGGCGCGCCTTGCGGCGGCCGGCTTCTCCAACCTCGGGCGGATGGCGCGGCACGGGCCGGTCCTTCCGCCCGCGGGACGGCTGCCGCTCAGCGGGCGGCCCTCAGGCCGGCCGTGGCCGGGGCGGGCAGATAGGCCACGTCGCCCTCGGAACCGCCCTGGAAGACGGGAAGGCCGGCCGGGCGCTGCGCGAACCGCGCATCGTCATGGATGATCCGCAGGTTGCGGCTGTTGCCCTCGGTCCGGACGGTGCCGCCACCCAGGATGTTGCCGGTGTAGTCGTCGGCATAGGCGACGGCGAAGTTCTCGCCCTGACCGGTGACCGTCAGCGGGGCCGCCAGGGCGCTGGCGCCGGAAAGGCCCAGCAGGGCGGCGGTGGCCAGAAGGGTGCGGGAGCGGATCATGGGGAGGTCCTTTCAAAGGGTTCGGCGCCGCGTCGGCGCCGGTGCTGATCCCCATATAGCCCGCGATTAGATCGTGCGCGATCATATCTTCAACATACCCGCCATGCGAATTGAACGAGCACGTCCCGATCGCCCACGATACAATGCGGACGCCCCCACCCCGCCCACAGGAGTCCTTATGCGCGACGCGCGCCTCGACCTCGACGAGTTTCTCTGCTTCGCCATCCACTCGACGGCGCATGCCATCCAGCGCGCCAACAAGCCGCAACTGGAGGCACTGGGGCTCACCTACTCACAGTACCTCGTCATGGTCGTGCTCTGGATGCAGGATGACCAGACGGTGGGCAGCATTGGCGAGCGGCTGTTCCTGGAGAGCAGCACTCTCACCCCGTTGCTGAAGCGCCTGGAGACCGCGGGCTATGTCCGTCGGGTGCGCGACGCCACCGACGAGCGGCAGGTGCGCGTCCGCCTCACGGAGGCAGGGCGCGCCCTGCGGGAGAAGGCCCACCACACCCCCGGCTGGCTGGAGCAGGCTTTCGGCGGCAACACGGAGGAGGCCAAGGCTCTCCGCGAAAGTGTCATCCGTCTGCGCGAGCGGCTGCTGCAAAGCCAGCGCTGAGGCAGGCGCGTTTCCGCCCGGCGCTCAGGCAGGAGTGGCGGTGCGGTATTCGGTGGCCAGGCGGGCGCAAAGCTCGGCGGCGGTCGGAACGTCGCTGATGCCGCCCACCCCGTGCCCGGCCGACCAGATGTTCTTCCAGGGGCGGCTCTCGTGATCCGAGACGTTCATTGCCGCGGCCTCGTCCAGCGCATCCGGGTCGAGCCCGGCGGCGGCGATGCTGGCGCGCAGGAAGTTTCCCTTCACCCCGCTGATCGCGGAGGTATAGACCACGTCCCTCGCGCGGGCCTCCAGGATCATGCGGCGGTATTCGGGAGGCGCCATGCTCTCGCGGGTGGCGACGAAGCGCGTGCCGATATAGGCGAGGTCCGCTCCCATCAGCCGTGCCGCCGCCACCTGCCGCCCGGTGTTGATCGAGCCTCCCAGCAGCAATGCGCCATCGAAGGCCTCCCGCAACTCGGTCAGGAAGGCAAAGGGGTTCAGCGTGCCGGCATGGCCGCCCGCGCCGTTGCAGACCGCGATCAGCCCGTCCACCCCGGCCTCGATGGCCTTGGCCGCGTGGCGCATGTTGATGACGTCGTGAAAGACCAGCCCGCCATAGCCGTGCACGGCCTGCACCACCTCCTTCACGGCGCCCAGCGAGGTGATCACCAGCGGCACGCGCTGCGCCACGGTGGCGGCGAGATCCGGCTCCAGCCGCCTGTTGCTGCGGTGAACGATCAGGTTGACGCCGAAGGGCGCGGCGCCGGGGCGCTCCGCCAGCCGCGCGGCAATCTCCTCCAGCCAGCCCGCATAACCCGCGCTCTCCCGCTGGTTCAGGCTTGGGAAGGTGCCCACCACCCCGGCGCGGCAGGTCTCGACCACCAGGTCGGGGCCGGAGACCAGGAACATCGGCGCCGCGACGGCGGGCAGGGCAAGTCGGCCCTGCAACAGGGCGGGCATTGGCATGGTGTCGCCTCCTTCATCGTTCCCGGCCCGCCAGAAGACCGCATACCGCTCCGGCACGCCAGAGCGGACCGCTCATTCCGCCGGCGGGGAGGCAACCGGACGGCCGCCTCTTGCCGGAACGGCCGGCATGGCTCGCGCGGCCAGGAGGAGGCGGTGGCGGGTGCGGCGGTCCCGCTCGCAGGCACCGGCGCTTCATTCCTTTCTCCGCCCCCCAGAGGTCTCCGCCCCCCAGAGGTCGAACAGCGCCGCCTTTCCGCCCGGTAGGCGCGATGCCGGCTCATCCGCACATCCGGCGACATCGCTCCGGGGGAGTAATGCGTCGTGGCGCTTGTGGTGGGGCGAGTCAGAAGCCGAAATAGCGAGCTGAAGTCGCGAAGCTTGAGTTCGCGCCTCGTCAGAGACCCCAAGGGAGGCGGCAGGATGCCCGTCGTTTTCGGCACGCAGGGAAGGGATGAGATTTCGCCCTTCCGGATTTCAGCCGGCGTGAGCGGCAGCCCTTCCAACACGGCGCCCAATTTCATCCAGGGCGGCGGTGGAGACGACACGATCGCTGGAGGCGATGCCGAGGACGTCATCTTCGGCGGCGATGGCGACGACACCCTGTCGGGCAGCAGCACAAGCGTGAGCTTCAGCTCCAACTACCTGTTCGGCGGCAACGGCAACGACCTTCTGTTCGGCTCGACCGGCGACGACTTCCTTGACGGCGGCAGGGGCAACGACGTTCTGCTCGGCGGCGACCTCGAATACGACCATGGAAGGGATTTCCTGAACGGCGGGGCCGGCGACGACGTGCTGGACGGGCGCAAAGGCAGCGACATCCTTCTCGGCGGCCAGGGAAATGACGTCTTCCAGTTCTCCATCGGCATCACCGGCCCGGCCCCGGCACCCACCACCGGCCGCGGAGCAGGCAGCCGGGACGTGATCCTCGACTTCCGGCAAGGCGAGGACGTGATCGACCTTGTAAGCTACCAGACCTTCTACAACGGCTCGGGCCATCCGATCTTCCTTGGCACCCAGCCATTCGAGGAGGGCAGAGACCTGCAGGTCCGCTACGACATCATCGGCGGCCACACCATCGTTCAGTTCCGCAGCGCCGTGAACGATACCTGGTTTATCCCGATTGATGGCGAGATCGATTTGCTCGGCGTGACTCACCTCACCGCGCGCGACTTCCACCTGTCCTGATCGGCGGCAGGGACCCCGCGGACGAGGCGCACGGTCGCGCGCGGTTCCTGCTTCCCGGCGGTGGCGATGCGTCGCCGCAGCTCTGGAGCTGCTTTCGCCAGCCGCCCATGATGCCGGCCCTCGCGCGGAAGAAGGATGGAGGAAGCCGCCCTCGCAAGCTTCGGCTTCGCAAAGGCAAGCTGCCAAAGTCGTGCCGCCGCTCCGCGATTCCGGCCTGAAAAAGCCGCAATCTGCCGAAACAGCTTCGCATCCCTCGCGTTCGGTCCGACAGAAGCGGAGCGAATCCGGCCGCCGCCAGCGGCTGAGCAGGAGGACGAGGGATGGCCGAAACCGTCAGCGATTTTTTCTGGCAGCGGCTCCATGACTGGGGCGTGCGCCGCGTTTTCGGGTATCCGGGCGACGGCATCAACGGCCTGATCGGCGCACTGGACCGGGCGCAGGACAAGATCGACTTCGTGCAGGCACGCCATGAGGAAATGGCCGCCTTCATGGCGGGCGCGCATGCCAAGTTCACAGGCGAGGTGGGCGTCTGCATCGCCACCTCGGGGCCGGGTGCCATCCACCTGCTGAACGGCCTCTACGACGCGCGGCTGGACCACATGCCGGTGCTCGCCATTGTCGGGCAGCAGGCGCGGGCTGCGCTTGGCGGCCACTACCAGCAGGAAGTGGACCTGCAGACCCTGTTCAAGGACGTCGCCGGCGCCTTCGTGCAGCAGGCTTCCGTTCCGGGCCAGGTGCGCCACCTGATCGACCGCGCCATGCGCATCGCCAAGGCGGAACGCAAGGTCACCTGCATCATCATGCCGAACGACCTGCAGGAACTGCCGGCGGTCGAGAAGCCGCCGCACAAGCATGGCACGATCCATTCGGGAATCGGCTATTCGCGCCCTGTCGTCATTCCCACGCAGCAGCAGTTGCAGCAGGCGGCCGAGGTCCTGAACGCGGGCAAGAAGGTCGCCATGCTGGTGGGTGCCGGCGCCTTGCAGGCCACCGACGAGGTGATCGCGGTGGCGGAGCGGCTCGGCGCCGGTGTTGCCAAGGCGCTGCTCGGCAAGGCCGCGGTGCCCGACGACCTTTCCTTCGTCACCGGCTCCATCGGCCTGCTCGGCACCAAGCCGAGCTGGGACATGATGATGGAGTGCGACACGCTGCTGATGGTGGGCAGCGGCTTCCCCTATTCCGAGTTCCTGCCCAAGGAGGGCCAGGCGCGCGGCGTGCAGATCGACCTCTCGCCCGCCATGCTGAGCCTGCGCTATCCCATGGAGGTGAGCCTGGAGGGCGACAGCCGCGCCACGCTGGAAGCGTTGCTGCCGCTGCTCAAACCCAAGTCCGACCGTTCCTGGCGCGAGCGAATCGAGAAGAACATCGCGGACTGGTGGAAGACGCTGGAAGGGCGCGCCATGCACGCGGCCGACCCGGTGAACCCGCAGCGCATCTTCTGGGAGCTTTCGCCGCGCCTGCCGGAGCGCTGCATCATCGCCGGCGACAGCGGCTCGCACACCAACTGGTATGCGCGCGACGTGAAGTTGCGGCGCGGCATGATGGCCTCGCTTTCCGGCGGCCTGGCCACCATGGGCTCCGGCATGCCCTACGCGATCGGCGCCAAGTTCGCCCATCCCGACCGGCCGGTGCTGGCGATCTGCGGTGACGGCGCGATGCAGATGAACGGCATGGCCGAGTTGATCACGGTCTCGAAGTACTGGCAGAAATGGCGCGACCCGCGGCTTGTGGTGCTGGTGCTCAACAACCGCGACCTGAACCAGGTGACCTGGGAGCAGCGCGTGATGGCCGGCGACCCCAAGTTCCTGGGCTCGCAGAGCCTGCCCGACGTGCCTTACCATCGCTTCGCCGAACTGGTGGGCCTGCGCGGCATCTATGTGGACGATCCCGAGCGCCTCGCCAGCGCCTGGGACGAGGCCTTCGCCTCCGATCGCCCCGTCGTGGTCGAGGTCAAGGCGGACCCGAACGTGCCGCCGCTGCCGCCACACATCACGCTGGCGCAGATGAAGAGCTTCGCCTCCAGCCTGCTCAGCCCGGACCCGGAGGAAGGCAGCGTGCTGGTCAACACCGCCCGCGAGGTGTTGAGCGGCGTCCTGCCGGGCCGGAGCCACTGACCATGGCCGGCACGGGAAACGCCGCGTCGGTGCAGGCGGTCCGTGCGCAGGCCTTCGTGATCCCGACCGATGCTCCTGAGGCGGACGGGACCATGCACTGGACCTCCACCACGCTGATCGTGGTGGAGGTGGATGGCGGCGGCCAGACCGGGCTCGGCTACACCTACACCGATGCCTCGGCCGTGCCGCTGATCCGGGGCATGCTGGCCGAGGCGGTGGGGGGCCAGGATGCGCTGGACGTGCCGGCGCTCTGGCGGGAGATGCAGCGCCGCGTGCGCAACATCGGCCGCCAGGGCCTCGCCGCCACCGCCATATCGGCGGTGGATGCCGCGCTTTGGGACTTGAAGGCCAAGCTGCTCGGCCTGCCGCTGGCTCTGCTGCTCGGCCGCGCGCGGGAATCCGTGCCGGTCTATGGCAGCGGCGGCTTCACCACCTATTCCGACACCCAGCTGCGCGACCAGCTTGCCGGCTGGGTGGAGCGCGATGGCTGCCGGTGGGTGAAGATGAAGATCAGCACCCATCCCGGGCAGGACCCGCACCGCGTCGCCGTCGCGCGGAAGGCGGTCGGCGACCGCGGCCTCTTCGTGGACAGCAACGGCGCGCTCAACACCAAGCAGGCACTAGCCACCGCCGGCTGGCTGGCACGCGATTTCGGCGTGATGTGGTACGAGGAGCCGGTCTCCTCCGACGATCTCGAAGGGCTGCAGCTGCTGCGCCAGCACGCCCCCGCCACGCTGGAGATCGCGGCCGGCGAGTACGGCTACGAGATCGACTATTTCCGCCGGATGCTCAATGCCGGCGCGGTGGACGTGCAGCAGGCCGACGCCTCGCGCTGCGGCGGCATCACCGGCTTCCTGCGCGCCGCCGTGCTGTGCGACGCGCACCACGTGGACATCTCCGGCCACTGCGCGCCGACGCTGCACCTGCATGCCGCCTGCGCCGCGCCGCGCTTCCGCCACCTCGAATGGTTCCACGACCATGTCCGCATCGAGCAGATGCTGTTCGACGGCGCGCCCGTCGCGCGCGAGGGCATGATCCGCCCCGACCTGTCCCGGCCCGGCCTGGGCATCGCCTTCAGGCGGCAGGACGCGGAGCGCTACGCCGCCTGAGGAGACGCACAGGATGAAGACGAAGCAAGCGGGGTTGGGGCTGCTCGGCTCCCTCGCCCTGGGAGCCATCGGCATCGCGCTGTTCGGGCGCGAGCGGGAGGCCTTCCCGCCGCGGCGGCAACTGCCGGACAGGCTGGCCCTGCCGCTCCCGGACCAGCGAGGGGCGGAACGGCTGCGCGGCCTGCGCCGCGGCGACACGCCTCGCAGCCCCTTCCAGCGCTGGCTCGGACTGCCTTCCTCCCCTGCCGTCAGCCGTGCGGCGCGGGTGCGGGCGGCGCGCCGGCTGAACCGCTCGGCCGGGTTGCTGGCCACTTCGGTGCTGCTGGACAGCGCCCTGGAGCACTACCGTGGCTCCTTCCGCAACCCCGCGATGTACACGCCGCTCGGCGTCTCGGCGCTCAGCCTCGCCGCGAGCCTGCACGGCACCGGCGATCCCCGTTCGGGCCGGCACCCGTTCCGCAGCGCCCTCTACGCCGCCGCCGCCGTCACCGGAATCGTCGGCACCGGCTTCCACATCTACAACATCACACGCCGCCCTGGCGGGTTCGTGTGGCAGAACCTGTTCTATGGCGCGCCGCTCGGCGCTCCGATGGCGATCTCGCTCGCCGGGCTGATGGGCAGTGCGGCCGAGCATGTCCGCGACGACCGGCCCGGCACCGCGCCGCGCGTCTTTGGCCTGCCTGCCGGGCGCATGCTGGCGGCGATGGCGGGAGGCGGCATCCTCGGCACGGTGGGCGAGGCCGGGCTGCTGCATTTCCGCGGCGCCTTCCACAACCCCGCCATGTTCCTGCCGGTCACCATGCCGCCGGTCGCCGCCGCGCTGCTGCTCAACACGGCCGCCGCCCCGGCCCGGCGCGACCGCTGGCTGACCCGCTGGTGGCTGCGCCTGACCGCCCTGCTCGGCTTCGCCGGCGTCGGCTTCCATGCCTATGGCGTGCAGCGGAACATGGGCGGCTGGCGCAACTGGAGCCAGAACGTGCTGAACGGGCCGCCGCTGCCGGCGCCTCCCTCCTTCACCGGCCTGGCGCTCGCCGGCCTCGCTGCCCTCGACCTGCTGGAGGATGAGCCCGATGCCTGACCCCGGCCGCTATCCCGGCTATGACGTCCTGCGCAAGCGCCACACGCCCTCCTGGAACGACAAGACGCGCCAGGTCGTGGATGCGCGCCTGGCCGTCCCGCGCGAGCCGCGCTTCTTCACCGGGCAAGAGATGGCCATGGTGACCGCCATCGCCGACCGGCTGGTGCCGCAGCCCCGCAGCCGCCCGCCTGTTCCCGTGGCAGCCTTGATCGACGACAAGCTGCACAAGGGCCATGAGGATGGCTTCCGCGGCGACGGCATGCCGCGCGAACGGGAGGCCTGGCGCCGGGGCCTGGCCGCGCTTGATGCCGAGGCGCGGGCGCGCCATGGCGCCGGTTTCGCCGGCCTGCCCGGTCCGCAGCAGGATGCGCTGCTGAAGCGGATGGAACAGGGTGGGCTGAGCGGGCCCGCCTGGGGCGGCATGCCCAGCAAGACCTTCTTCAAGCAGCGCATGGCGAAGGACATTGTCTTCGCCTACTACGCGCACCCGACGGCCTGGAGCGAGATCGGCTTCGGCGGCCCGGCCAGCCCGCGCGGCTATGTGCGCCTCGGCTACGACGAACGCGACCCCTGGGAGGCGGCGGAAGCCAGGGATGGCGACGCCGGCGACGCGCAGCGGAAGAACCGCAATGTCGGATGATCCGCGCCACGCCCCGCGTGCCGGGCACGGCCGCGCGCCGGACGTGTTCCGCCCCGGCGCCTGGGTGCCAATGCGGGAGTATGGCGAGGACGAGGCGGTGGACTTCGTCATTGTCGGCACCGGTGCCGGGGGCGGCACCCTTGCCTGCAAGCTGGCCGAGCACGGCTTCTCCGTTGTCGCCATGGATGCCGGCCCCTATTTCCGCCCGCTGGAAGACTTCGCCTCGGACGAGGCGGAGCAGAGCAAGCTCTACTGGACCGACGACCGCATCAGCACCGGCGAGAACCCGATCCAGCTCGGCAGCAACAACAGCGGCAAGGCGGTGGGCGGCAGCACCGTGCACTTCGCCATGGTTTCGCTGCGCTTCCGGCCGGAATGGTTCAAGTCCCGCACGCTGCTGGGCTACGGCTTCGACTGGCCGCTCGACTGGCAGGAGATGTGGCACTACTACCACGAGGTGGAGGAGGCGCTGAAGATCGCCGGCCCCATCACCTATCCCTGGGGCCCGCCGAGGCCGCGCTATCCCTACCGCGCGCACCCGCTGAACGCCGCCGCCATGGCGCTCGCCAAGGGCTGCGAGGCCATGGGCGTCGCCTGGACCGAAACGCCCATCGCCACCCTCTCCGCCCCGCGCGGGCTGGCGCATCCCTGCGTTTACCGGGGCTTCTGCGTCACCGGCTGTTCCACCAACGCCAAGCAGAGCGCGCTGGTCACCTGGATCCCGCGCGCCATCGCCGCGGGCGCCGAGATCCGCGACCTCGCCATGGTGGGGCGGGTGGAAACCGGGCCTGACGGCCTGGCCACCGGCGTGCACTATCACCGGGAGGGGCGCTGGCGCTTCCAGAAGGCGCGCAACGTGGTTGTCGCCGGCTATTCGATCGAGACGCCCCGCCTGCTGCTGAACTCCGCCACCGCGCGCTACCCGCAGGGCCTCGCCAACAGCTCCGGGCTGGTCGGCAAGTACCTGATGGTGCAGGCCAACCAGGCGGTCTGGGGCAAGATGGAAGCGGAGGTGCGCTCCTACAAGGCGCCGCCCTCCCTCGCCATCACCGAGCACTGGAACTATGACGACAACAAGGATTTCTTCGGCGGCTACTGCTACATGAGCCAGGGCCCGCTGCCGCAGCTCTGGGCCAACACGCAGATCAACGCTCACGGCCTCTGGGGCGAGCCGCTGATGCAGGAGATGCAGGACTACAACCATCAGGTCGGCCTCAAGATCGTGGGGGAGATGCTGCCGCAGGAGCGCAACGGCGTGACGCTCGCGGAGGACAAGGACCAGTATGGCCTGCCCGTCCCGCGCGTCAGCTATTCCTGGTGCGACAACGACAAGGCGCTGATCGCCCACTCGCTCGGCTTCATGGAGAAGGCGCTCGGCGCCATCGACGCCACGGACATCTGGCGCCAGGAGGATGACACTTGCCATCTGAACGGCGGCGCGCGGATGGGCGGTGATCCGCGCACCAGCGTCGTGGATGCCGATTGCCGGAGCTGGGACATCCGCAACCTCTGGATCTGCGACGGCTCGGTCTTTCCGACCGTCGGCGGGGTGAACCCGTCGTTGACGATCCAGGCGATCGCCTGCCGCACGGGTGACCGCATCAAGCAGATGGCGACGCGGGGCGAGCTGTAGGCCGGGAGGCGGTGAGCCGCCTTGCGGGCCTCGACCCGCCGCTTGAGCACGCCCGCACCGGAATGCGGGAAGAAGCTGCGGGGAAAGGCGGGGGGTTGCGGGAGAACTCATCCTTCCCCTTGCGTCCTTCGCCTGCGGGCGGGCCGGATTCCTGGCCCCGCCGCTCCCGTGGCCGGCGAGCGCCGCATCGCGACCCCATGCGCGAGGAAAGATCCCTGGCACGGCGGCGGACGCGTCAGGCGCGCTCCGGCAGCAGCGCCAGCAGCTCATCGACGCCGTGGCTGACCTGCTCCCAGGCAAAGGAAAGCCCAAAGGTGCGCTCCGCCTCCGGCCGCGTCAGGCCGCCCTCCGCGTGCAGCCGGTCCATCGCGTCGGTGATGGCGTGGATGCAGGCATGGAACTGCTCCGACGACGGCGGCGGCTGCATCCGCGCCAGCGCCTTTCCGGTCTCGCGCAGGAAGCACTCCGCTTCCCGCGCCGCGTCGTGGACGGGTTCGGCCAGAAAGGCGCCGGCCCGCTCCGACAAGGGCTGGCCGCTCAGGCGGTCCACCATGGCCAGCGTGTACCACAGCCGCTCCACCTGGCGGAGAATCTCGGCGGGACGATGCGGCGGCGAGCCGCGGCGCAGCCATGGATGGCTCTGCCGCGCCATCTTCCCCGCCTGCGCCAGCGCATCGGAGATGCGGGCATGAGCGGCGCTCAGGTCCGGCGCATCCCGAGTCAGCATCTTCGTCATGCAGGCCGAAAGCAGCGCCCCGCAGTCCGCAACGGCATGGCCCAGCTGCCGCTGGGCGGCCAGATGCGCCCGTTGGGGCAGCACCAGCAGGCTCGACAGGGCGCCTGCCCCGGAGCCAAGCGCGATGGCGATCACCTTGAGGAGGGCGTCCTCCACCACCTCGATGCCGGGCGCGAGGACCAGAATGGCGACCGGAACCAGGCCGTAGCTGAACCTGGGCCAAATGCCGGCAACAATCCCCATGACGCTGATGCCTGCCACCAGCGAAGCCACCGTCCGCCATTCGCCGAGCCCGATCGCGAAGATGCAGGCCAGGGCCAGCGACGCGCCGAGACACGCCCCGAGGACACGGTCCGCGGCCGCGGTCACGGTTCCGCCGATGCTGCCCTGGATGACGAAGAGCGCGGAGAACACGGCCCAGGACGCGTCCGGCAGGCCCAGCGCTTTGGCAAGCCCGTAGGAGACCAGGACGGCGGCCACGGTCTGGAGGGTGAAGCGCGAAGCCGCCCAAAGGTCGGAGCGGGTCGGCTTGCGGAGTACGTCCAAGCTGAACGGCGCCATGGAGTGCCCAACCGCGCCGGCGGCCACACGTTGCGCGTGGCCGTGACGGGCGGGCGCGGCATGCGGCTTGAGCAAGGAAGAAGGGGCATGGGGGACGCATCTCCCCGCCGCCTTCAGGCCGCGTGCAGCAGCAGCCGGCCGAGCGCCTCGGCGACCTCCTCGGTGCCGGCGAAGGCGGCGCGCTCCAGCACCTTGGAGATGCTGGGCGAGGCCTCGCCGCCGGCGACGCGCTGCACCGGCTGGTCGAGCCAGTCGAAGAGGCGGCGCTGGATCTCGTCGGCCAGCCAGGTGCCGTAGGCGGTGCCCTGGGCGCCCTGCTCGACGATCAGCACGTTGTTGGTCTTGCGCACGCTGGCGGCGATGGTCTCCCAGTCCAGGCTGGCGCGGTCGAGCCAGCGCAGGTCAATGACGTCCACGTCGGCGCCACGCTGCTCCGCCGCCTCCAGCGCACGATGCACCATCGAGAGATAGGTGATGACCGTGGCGCGCCTGCCCTCACGCCGCAACGCCGCGCGGCCGGGCGGAATGATGTAGTCGAGGTCCTCCGCCGGCGCCGGCATGCTGCGCTGGTAAAGGTCCACATGCTCGATCACCAGCACCGGATCGTTGCAGGCCAGCGCGGCGTTCATCAGCCCGACATAGTCGACCGGGTTGGAGGGCGCCACGATGCGCCAGCCCGGCGCGGTGGCGAAGATGCCGGCCGGGTCCATGGAATGCTGCGAGCCGTAGCCGGTGCCCATCGCCACCTTGGTGCGCAGCACGAAGGGCATGTCGATGTCGCCGCCGAACATGTGGCGCGCCTTGCCGATCTGGTTGAAGACCTGATCGGCGGCGACCCACATGAAGTCCGGATACATGAACTCGACGACGGGGCGGAAGCGCCCGTCCATGGCGATGCCGCCGCCGAGGCCGCAGAAACCCGCCTCACTGATCGGCGTGCCCAGCACGCGGCCGGGGAAGCGGTCGGCGAGGCCGCGCGTGGCGCCGTTGGTGCCGCCCTTCAGGCGGTGGATGTCCTCGCCCATCAGCACGATGCGCGGGTCCCGCTCCATGCGGCGGCCCATCACATCGGCGACCACGTCAACGAACTTCTGCTCCGTGGTCCCGCCCCGCGGCCCGTCGCCTTCCAGCACCCGCAGGCCGGACAGCTCGGAAAGGTCGCCGCGGATGCCGACGTCGCGAAAGCCCGGCGAGGGCCAGAGCGAAGGCCGCACGGCGCGGCGGTTGCCCTGCCGCTCCGTCATCTCGCCGGCGATGGCGGCCATCGTTTCCACCGCGCGCCGGCGGAGCGCGGCGACCTCCTCGGCACCGATCAGGCCGCGCCGCTGCATCTCGGCGGCCACGCGGTCGAGCGGGTCGCGCGCGCGCCAGGCCGTTTCCTCCTGCTTGCTGCGATAGCCGAAGGCGCTGCCGGGCAGCGGGCCGTTCTGGTGGAAATAGCGGTACAGCTCGGCCTCGATGATGGCCGGCCCCTCCCCCGCCCGGGCGCGCGCCAGCGCCTGCCGCATGGCCAGGGAGACCGCCACCGGGTCCATGCCGTCCACCCGCCAGGCCGGGATGCCGAAGCCGAGGCCGCGCGCGGAGAGGCGCGGCTCCGCCGTCACTTCCTCCACGGCCGTGGCGACGGCGTAGCGGTTGTTCTCGATGAAGAAGACCAGCGGCAGCTTCCAGGCGGCGGCGAGGTTCATCGTCTCCAGCACAGGGCCGATATTGGTGGCGCCATCGCCGAAGAAGCTGACGGCCACATCGCCGGTGCCGGCGCGCTTGTGCGCCCAGGCGGCGCCGGCCGCCAGCGGCACGCCGCCGCCGACGATGGCATTGGTGCCGAGCACGCCGGCCTCGCGCCAGCGCAGGTGCATGGAGCCGCCCCGCCCGCGGCAGAAGCCCGGTGTCAGCCCCATGATCTCCGCCAGGGCACCATGCAGCGTGCGGTGGATGCCGCCGTCGAAAGCGGCGCCGGGCGCGAGCTTCTGCGCCTCCGCAACATGCAGCAACGCCTTGGCCAGGAAGTGGTGGTGGCCGCGATGCGAGCCGTTCACCTGATCGCTGCCGCGCAGGGGGAGGATGGCGCCCATCGCGCCGCCCTCCTGGCCGATCGAGGAATGCGCGGGTCCATGCACCAGCCCCTCGCCTGCCAGTTGCAGCACCTCCTCCTCGAAGGCGCGGATCAGGTGCAGACCGGTCAGCAGCCGGTCGAGCTCCCCTGCGGGCACGGTGTCCCAGTCCGCTTCCGTGGCCCGCAGCTCAACCCAGGGCTGGGCGGGCGAGAGGCTTCGCAGCTCAGGCATGATGGCCTCCGCACCGGGCGCGGGATGGCTGGCGGGGCGCGGCTGGATGCATGACGGATCTCTCCCTGGCCCGCGCATACCGGGGCGAGCCTTCTCGTGACCGGCATTCTGGCGAGGATCGTATCCAATCGCAAGCAAAGGAGGGTATCCTAGCGCATGCACTATGGAGCTGCCGGGCGGATTCCGGCTGAATTGTATCCAATCAAGTGGCGAGAGGATGAACCATGGATGGCGGGGATTCGCTGAGCAGCGGGCGGGTCGCCGAGGCGCTCCGCCGGGCAATCCTGACGGGCGACCTCGCCCCCGGCAGCCGCATCCGGCAGGAGGAGGTGGCGACGCGCTTCGCCACCAGCCGCATCCCCGTGCGCGAGGCGCTGCGGCAGCTTGAGGCCGAGGGGCTGGTGACGCTGGTGCCGCACAGCGGCGCATGGGTGGCGCGGCTGGACCGCGCCGAATGCGTCGAGATCTACCGCATCCGTGAGCGGCTTGAGCCGATGGCGCTGGGCGAGAGCGTCGGCGCCCTCACGCAGGAAGACATTGCCGAACTGGCCGGGCTCGCGGAGGCCATCGAGCAGACGCCCGAGGTGGATGACTTCCTGCGGCTGGATCGGGAATTTCATCTCCGCAGCTACCGCCGCGCCAACATGCCGCGGCTGATGGCGATGATCGAGCGCTTCTGGAACACCATGCAGCAGTATCGCCGCGCCTATACCGTGCTGATCGGCACCGAGGGGCGCTGGGCCGTGCATCACGAGCACCGCCTGCTGATGGAGGCGATCCAACGCCGCGACCGGCACGGCGCGGAGGAGCTGTTGCGTCTGCATATCCGCCGCACCCGCCGCGAGCTGGCGACGCGGACCGACATCTTCTGAACAAGGACGGAGGAAACATCATGCTCACCACCGACTTCACCGGCCGCTGCCTCTTGCTGACCGGCGCTGGCGGCGGCATCGCGCGCGAAGCCGCCAAGCTGTTCCATGCCGCCGGCGCCGCGCTGGTGCTCGCCGACCTGCAGGAGGCGCCCATGGAAACGCTGGCGAAGGAGCTCGGCGGCGACCGCATCGCCACCCTGCGCTACGACGCCACGAAGCCCGCGGATGCCGCCGCCGCCGTGGCCCTGGCGAAAGAGCGCTTCGGCGGGGTGGACTTCCTGGTGCCCGCCGCCGGCATCTATCCCGGCACCCGCTTCGAGCTGATGGATGAGGCCGCCTGGCGGCAGGTGATGGCGGTGAACCTGGATGGCGTCTTTCATCTCTGCCGCGCCGTGCTGCCGGCGCTGCGCGAAAGGGCCGCCATCGTGCTGCTCGCCTCGCTGGCGGCGCATCGCGGCAGCCACAGCCACGCGCACTACTCCGCCAGCAAGAGCGCGCTGCTCGGCCTGACGCGCAGCCTGGCGCTGGAGCTCGCGCCGCGCACGCGGGTGAACGCCGTCTCTCCCGGCATCATCGACACGCCCATGATCAACGAGCTGATGGCGGCGCGCGGCGAGGCCATCCTGGCGCAGACGCCGTTGGCGCGGCTCGGCCAGCCGGAAGAGGTCGCCTCCGTCATCGCCTTCCTGTGCTCGGGCGCCGCCAGCTTCGTCACCGGCGAGGTAATGCAGGTGAACGGCGGCCTCTACATGGCCGGCTGAGGGAGATGGAGATGGCTGTTCTCAAGGACCGCACGGCGGTTGTCACCGGCGGGGGTGCGGGTATCGGCCGCGCCAGTTGCCTCGCATTGGGCCGCGCTGGCGCGCATGTCGCGGTGTGGGACATCGATGCCGCCGCGGCGGAGGAAACCGCCGCGCTGCTGCGTGCCGAGGGCGCGCAGGCGACGACGGTCATCGCCTCGGTGGCCGATCCCGGCGCGGTGCGCGGCGCCTTCGCCACGCTGGACGCACGGCTCGGGCGGCTGGACATCCTCATCAACAACGCCGGCATCAGCGCCAACCGCCCCACCCTGGAGGTCACGGACGAGGAATGGCGCCGCGGCATGAGCATCAACCTGGACGGCGTGTTCTGGTGCGCGCGCGAGGCCGGCCGGCGGATGCAGGCGCAGGGCAGCGGCTGCATCGTCAACATGGCGTCGATGTACGGCGTCGTCGCCGCGCCGAACCGGATCGCCTACACCGCCTCCAAGGCCGCCGTGGTGATGATGACGAAGTCGCTCGCCGTGGAGTGGGCCGGCTTCGGCATCCGCGTCAACGCGGTGGCGCCGGGCTATATCCGCACGGCGCTTTTGGAGGAGCTGGCGGCCATCGGCAAGGTGGACCTGGCCGCGCTGACGCGCCGCACGCCGCAGGGCCGGCTCGGCACGGCCGAGGAGATCGCCGACGCGGTGCTCTATCTCTGCGAGCCGCGCAGCGCCTTCATCACCGGGCATGTGCTGGGCGTGGATGGCGGCTGGACCGCCTACGGATACGTCTGAATAAGTCGGGGGAAAGAATTCCCCCGAACCCCCATCTTTCTTTTGTCGGTCCGGCGCCGTGCGCCAGGCCAGCACGGGCAATTCAAAGAAAAAAGAAGCGGGTCTGGGGGAATTCATTCCCCCGGCCTTTCCTCGCTGCCGGAAAGATAGATGGCCAGCCGTTCCGCCGCCTGCACCAGATGGTTCTCCGCCGCCTTGCGCGCGGCGACCGCATCGCCCGCCGCAACCGCCTCGAAGATCGCCTCATGCTCGCGCTGCACCACCTGCGTCAGCCCGTGCCGGCGCGCGGTGTTGGCGCGGGCGGCGCGGATGAAGGCGCGCACACGGCGGTCGAGGAACTCCGAAAGGTCGCGGAAGAAGGGATTGCCGCTGGCCTCGACAATGGCGCGGTGGAAGGCCACGTCCTCGTCCACGCCCGGCTCGCCGCGGTCGATGGCGGCCTGCATCGCCTGCAGGCTGCGCCTGATGGCGGCCAGCTCGGCAGCGCTGCGGCGGGTGGCGGCATGGCCGGTGGCGGCCGCCTCCACCGCCATCAGCAGCTCGACGATGTTGCGGATCTCCTCCGCATTGCCGAAGTCGGTGACGTCGAGGCGGAAGCTGGCGACCTCCCGCCGCTCGGCGACGAAGGCGCCGGCGCCCTGGCGGGTGGTGACCAGGCCATCGTGCTTCAGGCGCCCGATGGCTTCACGCACGATCGGCCGGCTGACGCCGTAGCTGGCCGCCATGCTCTGCTCGGTGGGCAGCTTGTCGCCGATGGCGAAGCGTCCGGAGAGGATCTCCTCGCGCAGGCGCTGCGCCAGGGTGGCGGCGAGCGAGGGGGCGCGGTCGAGCAGGCCGGGGGCGTCCCCCTCCCGCGCGCCCCGCTGCCGCGCCGCGGCGCCGCGGGCGTTGCTCAGGTCAGCAGCCATCCGCCCGCCACGTCGCAGACCTGGCCGGTGACGAAGGCGCCGGCCGGGGAGGTGAGGAAGAGGCAGGCCGCCGCCACATCCTCCGGGGTGCCGAGCCGGCGCAGCGGCGTGGCGAGGCGCGCCGCCTCATTGGCCTCCGGCGCCGAGCCGCGCATCAGCGGCGTGTCGATCCGGCCGGGCGCGATGGCGTTGACGGAGATGCCGTAGGGCCCCTGCTCGCCCGCCAGGTGCTTGGTCATGCCGATCAGCGCCGCCTTGGTGGCGGCGTAGTGCACGGCCACGATGTCGCAGTAGGTGCGCCCCGCCACCGAGGCCATGTTGACGATCTGCCCGCGTCCCAGCGTCTGCATGCCCGGCAACACGGCGCGGGTGCAGAGGAAGGCGCCGGTCAGGTTGACGTCCAGCACGCGTTGCCACTCGCCGAGGCTCACGGCGCGGGCCTCGGCCCGGCGGCCATCGGCGCCGCTCTTGGGCGAGATGCCGGCATTGTTCACCAGCACGTCCACCGGGCCGAAGGCGGCGGCGACGGCGGCGAAGGCGGCGCCAACCGCCGCCTCGTCGGCAACGTCCACAGCGCGCGCCATGGCCGTCAGGCCGCGTTCCTGCGCGGCGGCGGCGGCGGCCTCGGCGAGGGCGGCCTCGGTGTCGAGATAGGCGGTGGCCGCACCCGCCGCGGCCAGCGCATCGGCGATGGCGCGGCCGATCCCGCGCCCGGCGCCGGTGACGACGGCCACCCGTCCGGCATGGCTGCTCATCGGCATCCCTCCTGGAGAAGGGCGAGGCGTTTGTGGCGGTGGCTTGCAGGCATCGGGCGTCTTCCTCATGGCGCGGCGCGGCGTGACGGCGCCTTGCCGGATTCCTAGCGAGGATGGACTTGTCAGGCAACTTGGTTGCCTGCATTCTTGCCGCAATGACGCCGCTTCATCCGGAGCGGACGTCGCATGTCCACGAAAGCAAGCAACGCCCCGCCAATGGGGCGCGAGGAGGAATGATGACGGGCATCACCCGGCGTGGCGCGCTGGCCAGCGGCATCGCCCTGGCGGCAACCCCCTTTGGCATCTCCCGCAGCCTGGCGCAGTCCGGCCCGATCAAGGTCGGCGCGCTCTACCCCTTCTCCGGCGGCCTCGCGCTGCTGGGCGACGAGAGCTTCCGCGGCCTCGAGATCGCCATCGAGGAGCGCAACGCCGCCGGCGGCGTGAAGGGCCGCAAGCTGCAGATCGTGCGCGGCGACGCGGTGGACCCCAACCAGGCTGTCGGCGAGGCGCGGCGCCTCACCTCGGTCGAGCGCGTCACCTGCGTCTTCGGCACCTATTCCTCCTCGCTCTGCCTCGCCGCCTCGCAGGTGACGGAGCTGGCGCAGATCCCCTATTTCGAGTTGGGCGCGATCTCCGACCCGATCACCGAGCGCGGCTTCAAGTACATCTTCCGCACCAACCCGACGGCGGCGAGCTTCGCCGCCGCCATGGTGGACGCGGTGCACGACGCCATCGCCCCCGCCTTCAACGCCGATCCCAAGAGCCTGAAGCTCGGCATCATCCACGAGGATTCGCTCTACGGGCAGACCGTCGCCGGCTACCAGAAGAAGCGCATCCAGGAGATCGGGCTGAACCTGGTCGAGACGCTGCCCTATTCCGCGAAATCGGTGGACCTGACGCCGGTTGTGCTCCGCCTGAAGTCGGCGGGGGTGGACGTCGTGCTTCAGACCTCCTACCAGAACGACACGGTGCTGTTCTTCCGGCAGATGCGCGAGCAGGGCTACAAGCCCAAGGCGGCGATCGGCGCCGGCGGCGGCTACTCGCTGCGCGACACCATGCAGGCGATCGGCGCCGAGACCATGGAGGGCGCGCTCGACGTCGACTTCACGCAGTACCAGACCAACCCGGAAGCGGCGCCGGGCATGCCGGACTTCCTGAAGAAATACCAGGCAAAGTACGGCACCGCGCCGCGCTCGGGCCATAGCCTGGCGAACTACATGGGCGGCCTCGTCTTCCTCGACGCCATGGAGGCGGCGAAGGACCTCAGCGCCGCCGCCATCCGCACCGCCGTCCTGGCGGTGGACAAGCCGGCCGGCAGCACCGCCACCGGCTGGGGCGCCAAGTTCAATGAGGCCGGCCAGAACCAGCGGGCCGATCCCTTCCTGATGCAGTGGCAGGGCGGCGAGCTGGTCACCGTCTTCCCGAAGAAGGCGGCGGTGAAGGAGCTGAAGGCGGTGCTCGGCACCTGAGCCCGATGCGCGGGCGCCCACGCTGCAGATCGGGCACGGGCGCCCGCCCCGGCCGGCCGCGCCACCCCTCCACCCCACCCCGGCCCTCCGACCGCCTGAAGGACTTCCGCGCATGGACATTCTCGTCCAGCTCATCATCAACGGCATCCTGCTGGGCAGCATGTACGCCATCATCAGCGTCGGCCTGACGCTGATCTTCGGCATCGTCCGCGTCGTCAATTTCGCGCATGGCGAACTGCTGATGGTGGGCATGTATGCCACCTACCTGCTCGGCGCGCATCTCGGCCTGCATCCCTATGTCGCCGCGGTCCCGGTGGTGGTGCTGCTCTTCGTCATCGGCGCGCTGATCCAGCGCTTCGTCATCCAGCCGCTGCTGGGCGCCGAGGAGCACATCCAGATCTTCGCCACCGTCGGCCTCTCCATCGCGCTGATCAACCTGGCGCTGCTGGTCTTCGGCGCCGATCTCTATTCGCTGCAGGTGCCCTCGGTGCATCACTCGCTGCGCTTCAGCGGCTACTCGCTGCTGGTCGGGCAGGCGGTGATGCTGGTCTGCGCCGTCGCCTTAGTGGGCGGGTTGCACCTCTTCATGCAGACCACGCCGCTCGGCCGCGCCGTGCGCGCCACCGCGCAGAACCGCAACGCCGCGCTGCTGATGGGCGTGCCGGTGGAACGGATCTACGTCTTCGCCTTCGGGCTCGGCGCCGCCTGCGTCGGCCTCGCCAGCGCGCTGATCATGCCGCTGATCCCGGTGACGCCGAGCATCGGCAGCTACTTCGTGCTCACCGCCTTCGTGGTCGTGGTGCTGGGCGGCATGCGCAGCCTCTACGGCGCCTTTCTCGGCGCCATGATCATCGGCCTGGTGGACAGCCTTTCCGGCTACTACATCGCGCCCGACCTGAAGGAGGTGGTCTATTTCGCCATCTTCATCGCCATCCTGATCTTCAAGCCGACCGGCCTGTTCGGCCTCGGCCGTGGCACGGAGTGAGGAGCATGGACGCCTCCGTCATCGCGACCGCCAGCCCCTCGCCGCGCAAGCCTGGCCTCGCCACGCGCCTGCTGCACCCGCGCTTCTACTGCGCCGCGCTGGGCATGGCGCTGCTGCTGGTGGTTCCGCTCGCCATCAACTCGCCCTTCCTCACCCATGTGGCGGTGACCATCTGCGTCTTCGCCGCGCTCTCCTCCGCCTGGAACATCATGGGCGGCTATGCCGGGCAGCTTTCGCTGGGCCATGCCGTGTTCTACGGCATCGGCGGCTACGGCACGGCGCTGCTGATCCAGCATTTCGGCCTCTCGCCCTGGATCGGCATGTGGCCGGCGGCGGCGCTGGCGGCGCTGGTCGGTGCCGCCATCGGCTACCCCTGCTTCCGCCTGCGCGGTCCGTTCTTCTCGCTGGCCACCATCGCCTTCCTGGAAGTGACGCGGCTGCTCTTCATCCATTTCGACTGGATCACCGGCGGCTCGGCGGGGCTGATCGTGCCGCTCAATCCGGGCTGGGCCTGGATGATCTTCTATGACAAGACGAACTACCTCTACATTGCCTTCGGCCTGCTGGTCTTCGCTGTGCTGGTCGCCTGGTGGATCCGCGGCAGCCGGCTGGGCTATGCGCTGACAGCGGTGCGCGAACGCGAGGACGCGGCGCTGGCCGCCGGCATCGACAACACCGGCGTTAAGCTGCGCGCGGTGATGGTCTCGGCCGGCCTAACTGCCGTGGTCGGCGCCTTCCACGCGATGTACCTGACCTTCCTGGAGCCGGCGACGATGTTCTCGCTGCCGACCTCGATCGAGATCGCCATGTACGCGCTGATCGGCGGCCTCGGCACCGTCGCCGGCCCGGTCTTCGGCGCGCTGCTGGTAGTGCCCCTGGCCGAGGCGGCGCGCGTCTGGCTCGGCGCCAGCGCCAACGGCCTGCACGGCTTCGTCTACGGCACGGCGCTGGTGGTCATCACGCTCACCATGCCGGCCGGCCTTGTCGGCACCTTCGGCCGGCGCGTCACCGGCTGGCTCGACCGGCTGCCGGGGGGCGGCAACCTCGCGCCGGCGCTGGCGCCGCCGCCGGTGGCCAGGCCGCAAGGCACGCCGGGCGAGACCATGCTGGAGGGGCGCGACCTGGTGCGCCGCTTCGGCGGCCTCATCGCCACCAACAACGTCTCCATCACGCTGAAGCGCGGCGAGATCCTCGGCGTCATCGGCCCCAACGGCGCCGGCAAGACGACGCTGTTCAACCAGCTCTCCGGCTTCCTCGCGCCCTCCTCCGGCACGGTGACGGTGCGCGGGCCGGACGGCAAGCTGGTCGAACCGCGCGCGCCGGACGCCTTCGCCCGGCTCGGCGTCGGCCGCACCTTCCAGATCGTGCAGCCCTTCGGCAAGCTGACGGTGCTGGAGAACATCATGATCGGCGCCTTCATGCGCCACGCCGACGTCGCCGAGGCGCGCGCCGTGGCGCTGCGCACCGCGAAGCTGGTGGGGCTGGACGACGTCGCCGAGGTGGAGGCGCGCAACCTGCCGATCGGCGGGCTGAAGCGGCTGGAGGTGGCGCGCACCCTGGCCACCGAGCCCTCCATCCTGCTGCTCGACGAGGTGATGGCCGGGCAGAGCCAGGCCGACACGCAAAGAATGGTGCAGCTGATCCGCACCATCCGCGACAGCGGGGTCAGCATCATCGCCATCGAGCACAACATGCACGCCATCATGAGCATCTCGGACCGCATCGTCGTGGTCGACTCCGGCCGCGTCATCGCCGAGGGCGAGCCGCGCGCCGTGGTGCAGGACCGCGCCGTGATCGAGGCCTATCTCGGGGAGGACTTCGTCGATGCTCAGGGTCACTGACCTCGCCGCGGGCTACGGCCGCACCACCATCCTCCAGGGCCTCTCGCTGCATGTGGAGGCGGGCGAGATCGTCACCATCATCGGCGCCAACGGCGCGGGCAAGACGACCCTGCTGCGCGCCATCTCCGGCCTGATCCGGCCCACCGCCGGCAAGGTCGAGCTGAATGGCGAGCGGCTGGAGGGGCTCGGCCCGGCCGAGATCGTCGGCCGCGGGCTGATCATGGTGCCGGAGGCGCGCCAGCTCTTCCCGGTGATGACCGTGCGCGACAACGTGCTGATGGGCTGCTACCACCCCGCCGCGCGCGAGGGCGCGGCGCAGCGGATGGAGGAGGTGCTCGACCTTTTCCCCCGCGTGCGCGAGCGGCTCTCGCAGATGGCGGGCTCCCTCTCGGGCGGCGAGCAGCAGATGGTGGCGATCGCCCGCGGCCTGATGGCCAACCCCAAGCTGCTGATGCTGGACGAGCCCTCGCTCGGCCTCGCGCCGATCATCGTGCAGCAGATGTTCGGCATCGTCGAGCGCATCGCGGCGATGGGCACCACGGTGCTGCTGGTCGAGCAGAAGGCCTTCCACGCGCTGAAGATCGCCGCCCGCGCCTATGTCATCGAGAACGGCCAGATCTCGATCGAGAACACCGGGCCGGGCCTGCTGGCCGACCCGCACGTCAAGACCGCCTATCTGGGCCTCTGAGGGAGCGCGCGAGCATGACCGAGATCACCGGGCGGACGCGGATCTGGGGCATCCTCGCCGACCCGATCCACCACGTGAAGACGCCGCAGGCGCTGAACGCGATGATGCGCGAGCGCGGCGTGGACGGCGTGATGGTGCCGATTCATGTCGGCCCGGCGGACCTCCCTGCGCTGGTCGCCGGCCTCCGGCAAATGCGCAACCTGCACGGGCTGATCGTCACCGTTCCGCACAAGACCGCCATGCTTGACCTCTGCGACGAGACCAGCGCGGCCGCGAAGCAGAGCGGCGCGGTGAATGCGGTGCGGATCGCCGATGGCCGCCTTTCCGGCACCATGCTCGACGGCGCCGGCTTCGTCGGCGGCCTGCGCGCGGGCGGCATCGAACCCAGGGGGATGCGCGCCTACCTGGCCGGGGCGGGCGGCGCGGCGAACGCCATCGCCTTCGCCCTGGCCGAGGCGGGCGTGGCGCGACTGACGCTCGCCAACCGCACCCGCGCCAAGGCCGAGGCGCTGCGCGACCGCGTGGCAGCGGCCTATCCGGGCGTTCCCGTGGAGGTCGGCGGCGCCGACCCGGCGGGGCATGACCTGCTGGTGAACGGCACCTCGCTCGGCCTGGCCGAAGGCGACGCCCTGCCCTTCGCCGTCGAGAACATCGGCCCCAGCCAGACCGTCGCGGAAGTCATCATGCAGCCCACGGTGACGCCGCTGCTGGCGGAAGCCACGAAGCGCGGCTGCCGCACCCATCCCGGCATGCCGATGCTGACCAGCCAGCTCAACCTGATGGCCGAGTACCTCGGCATGACCGCCTGACCGCAAGAAGGCTCGCGGCCCCCGGGCCGCGGTGATCGGACCCCTGCCCATGGAAAGCTTCGACTACGTCATCGTCGGCGGCGGCACCGCCGGCTGCGTGCTGGCCAACCGCCTCTCCGAGGACCCGCGCAACCGCGTGCTGCTGATGGAGGCGGGCGGCAAGGACAGCGGCTTCTGGATCCCGATCCCCGCCGGCTTCAGCAAGCTGCTGGTGAACGAGCGCTTCAACTGGCGCTTCGAGACCGATCCCGAACCAGGCACGCTCGACCGCCGCATCGTCGTGCCGCGCGGCAAGGGGCTCGGCGGCTCCACGCTGATCAACGGCATGATCTTCGTGCGCGGCCAGGCGATGGACTTCGACAACTGGGCGCAGCTCGGCAACCGCGGCTGGAGCTATGCCGACGTGTTGCCGTATTTCCGCAAGCTGGAGCGCTTCGAGGACGGCGGCAACGAATGGCGCGGCGGCGAGGGGCCGATGAACATCGTCCGCGTCGCCGAGCGCAACCCGCTGGCGGAGGCCTTCATCGAGGCCGGCGAACAGGCGGGCTTCCCGCGCAACCCGGACTACAACGGCGCCGAGCAGGAAGGCTTCGGCTATTACCAGGTCAACCAGAAGAACGGCCGCCGCTGGAGCGCCGCCGAGGCCTATCTGCGCCCGGTCCTCTCCCGCCCCAACCTCGCCGTCTGGACGGAGGTGCACGCCACCCGGCTGGTGCTGGAGGGCAGCCGCGTCACCGGCGTCGTTTATCGTCAGGGCGAGGCGGAGAAGCAGGTCACGGCGCGCGGCGAGGTGATCCTGGCGGCCGGCGCGGTGCAGTCGCCGCACCTGATGGAGCTGTCCGGCATCGGCAATCCGGAAGTGCTGGGGGCGGCCGGCGTGCCGGTCGCGCACGCGCTGCCGGGCGTCGGCCGCAACTACCGCGACCACTACTGCACGCGCATGAACTGGCGCGTGACGCAGCCGATCACGCTGAACGAGCTGGCGCGCGGCTGGCGCCTGGCCAAGGCCGTGGCGCAGTACTTCCTGACGCGAAAGGGCATCCTGACGCTGGGCACCGGCCTGGCGCACGGCTTCGTCCGCACCCGGCCGGAGCTCGCCACGCCGGATGTGCAGTACTTCTTCATGCATGCCAGCTACGCCAACGCCGCCGACCGCGTGCTCGACAAGCTGCCGGGCATGACGGTCGGCGTGACCCAGCTTCGCCCGGAATCGCGCGGCACCATCCACCTCCGCTCGCCCGATCCGCGCCAGCCACCCGCCATCCGCCCCAACTTCCTGGCCAGCCCGCTGGACCAGGAGACCATGGTGCGCGGCATGCAGGTCGCCCGCCGCATCATGGCGCAACCGGCCATTTCGCCCCTGGTCGAGCGGGAGCTGAGCCCCGGCGCGGAGGTGCAGACCGACGCGCAATGGCTCGACTTCGCGCGGCGCAACGGCCAGACCATCTACCATCCGGTCGGCACCTGCAGCATGGGCCAGGGGCCGGACGCCGTGGTGGACGACCGGCTCCGCGTGCATGGCTTGCAGGGCCTCCGCGTGGTGGACGCCTCGGTGATGCCCACCGAGGTTTCGGGCAACACCCAGGCCGCCGTGCTGATGATCGCCGAGAAGGGCGCGGACCTGATCCGGGCGCGCTGACATCCCGGCGGAACCCCGCGGTGGTCCTGTCGGTTACGCGAGGGTACAACCGGGAGACGCCAGATGACGGCCTCGAAACACGCCAAGGGCGGCAAGGATCGCGAGCAGGGGCTGATGCAGGACACCCCCCGTCCGCCGGATGACCTGCAGCGCGATCCCGGCATCAACGCCTCCAAGGGCACCTTCGGGCGCGGCACCGATCCCGCCGTGCTGCGCGGCGAGAACACGGATGAAGGCGACACGATGAACGACGCAACGCCGCAGGGCGGGGTGGATCCCGGCCAGACCGGCCGGCACAACAAGTAGCGGCGCCACCTCGCGCTCAGGCGGCGGCTCCGAAGGCCGCCGCGAACTCCTGCCGCAGCGCCTCCTCCCGCCCGGCGTAGCGCGAGGAGAAATGCATCGGCCGGGCATGCACCACCCCGGCAGCGCGCGCGATGCCACCGGCCTGCGCGGCGGTGAGGTGGTTCTTGCGCGCCGCCATGGCGCCATCCTCCGCCAGGAAGCCGGCCTCGATGAACAGCATGTCCGAACCCCGGGCGAGGCTCACCAGCGCCTCGACATTGCCTGGCGAGGCGCCGAGATCGGTCGCATAGGTGATGCGCTGGCCCGGCCCGGCCCGCAGCACGCCCCGCTCCCGCAGCCATTCCAGCCTCACGCCGCGGCCCGCATCGATGGCGATTTCCGTCCCCTCCGCCGCGCCGCGCCGCATCGCCTGCTTGGCCGCCGTCAGCCAGGGGCCGACCGGCAGCCCCGCCGCCTCCAGGGCAGGCCGGTGGACGTTCACCCGCAGCGTCTCCTGCAAGGCAAAGGCGAGGCAGGGGATGCCGTGATCCAGCAGCGCGGCCTCGACCGTGAAGTCCCCCTCCTCCAGCAGGATGCGGCCCGTCCGCGCAGGCGGCGCAAGCTCCCGCCGCCGGAACGCCTCCTGTGCCGCGAAGAGGCTGCGGCCGCCCGGCGCGCCCGGCAGCCATTCCTCCGCGATGAGCCGGAAATCGGCCGAATTCGGGCCCAGCAGGTTCCAGGTATAGGCCGCGAGCTTGGCCGCCACCGCGTCGCACAGGCCGGGCGGCCCGATCAGGTGCACCGTGCGGGGCTGGTAGAGGTTCAGCCGCAGCAGTCGGTCGAACCCTGAAAAATGATCCATGTGCATGTGCGAGACAAAGACATGCGTCGTCCGGATGATCTCGCGCGCGGAAAGGGCGGCGAGGTCGCCCAGGTCGAACAGCAGTGCCCGGCGCGCGAAGGCGAAGTCGAGCAGCAGGGTGGGGTCGGAGAACGGGTCGTTGACGAGCCGGGGCTGCACCAGCCAAGCCATGTTGCTGTCCTCAGGAAGGGTGGCGCCGCTGCCCGGATCTTTGGCAGCCTTGGCGGAAACGCGCATCTCCGACGGCGGTTCTCCTGGCAGGCAAGGAGGAACCGATGATCGGCAAGACCACATGGGCCATACCGGAGGGCTATATCCCCGGCCAGAGCACCGGCGAGGGCCGCGCGCTCGAAAGCCACGAGACCATCTCCGTCCTGAACCCCAACGACCAGGACGCGAGAATGGAACTGACCATCTTCTTCGCCGACCGCGAGCCGGCCGGTCCCTATGCGCTGACCGTCCCGGCCAGGCGCACCCGGCATTTCCGCTTCAACGACCTCTCCGACCCCGAGCCGGTCCCGCGTGACACCGACTATGCCAGCCTGCTGCGCTCGGACGTTCCGGTGGTGGCGCAGCACACGCGGCTGGATTCCCGTCAGCCGGCCCTGGCGCTGTTGAGCACCATCGCCTTCTCCGAGTGAGCACAGGAGAGCCATCATGAAGAGCAAGCTGATCCACGAGGCGCATGGCCAGCGCACCTTTGTCGTGGTGCTGAGCACCGGCGACGAGGTGCGCGCCAGCCTGGAGGCCTTCGCCGCGCAGAACCGACTGACGGCCGGTCAGGTCTCGGCGATCGGCGCCTTCCAGCGCGCGACGGTCCGTTTCTTCGACTGGGAAAGCAAGCAGTACGAGCCGATCCCGATCGAGGAGCAGGTGGAGGTCGTCTCGCTGAACGGCGACATCGCTCTCGGCGAGGATGGCAAGCCGATGCTTCACCTCCACACCGTGCTCGCGCGGCGCGACGGCGCCGCCTTGGGCGGCGACCTCAAGGAAGGCCATGTCCGGCCCACCCTGGAGGTGATCATCACGGAATCGCCGGCGCACCTGCAGCGCGTGCAGGACAAGGAGACCGGGCTGCCGCTGATTCGGCTCGACAGGTAGAAAAAAGGCCGGGGGAACGAATTCCCCCGAGCCCCCATCTTCTTTCTGTCCGTTTCAGGCTGCGCTTTCCGCCCGCGTGGGTAGTGCCAAGAAAGAAGACGGGGGGCTGGGGGAATTCTTTCCCCCAGCCCTCTTCCTCAAACCGCGTGGACCATCGGCTCGCGGTCCCAGAAGCGCACGGCGCGGCAGGCTTCCACGAAGGCCGTCGCGTCGTCGGGCGCCTTCAGCGCGATGAAGCCGCCATCCATCCCCGGCACGCCCGCCTTGTCGAACAGCGGCTTCGCCGCCTCGCAATAGCCGATGAACTTGGCATGCGCGAAGGCATCGGCCACGAAGTCATGCGCCGTGGCTTCCTTGCCCAGCAGCGTGGCGCCTTCCGCCGAGGGCAGCAGCACCACCGCGTCGTAGAGCACCGAGGGTCCGCCGTTGATCTTCTGCTTCGCGGGCATCTCCTTGCCGTCGCTCAGCGTCACGCCGCCGACACGGGGCGCCACCAGCTCCACCATGGCGCCTTCGGCCTTGGCCGCCTTCTCCACCGCCGCCAACAGCTTGGCATCGGTGCCGTCGGTGACCAGCACGCCGATCTTGCGGCCCGCGAAGTCCTTCGGCCCGTTCTGGAGGATGCTGAGCGCGGGGGAGACCGGCAGATCCTTCAGCACCGGGCGCGCCGGCTCCGCCGCCTCCGGCATGGCCTTCAGGCCCAGGCCGTCGCCCACGGCCTTGGCGAGGGTCTCATCCACGTTGCGCAGGTGCGAGACCATGCGGGCACGGATGGCGGGCGTCTCCACCTTGCTCAGCTCGAAGGTGAAGGCGCGCTGGATGTGCATCTGCTCGGTCGGCGTCTGGCTCAGGTAGAACTGCCGTGCCTGGCTGTAGTGGTCGGCGAACAGTTCCGGCCGGATGCGGCGCTTCGGCCCGCTTTCCATGGCGGGGTAGCTGCGGAAGCCGCGCTGCGGCGCCTCGCGCGGGCCACCCGCCGCGCCGCCCCAGGAGTTCGGCTCGTAGTTGGCGCGTCCCTTCGGGTTGCGCATGGCCATGTGGCCATCCTGCTGGAAGTTGCAGACGTCCGTCTTCGGGGCGTTGACCGGGATGTGCGTGAAGTTGGGGCTGCCGAGCCGCTTCAGCTGCGTGTCCAGATAGGAGAAGTTGCGGCCCTGCAGCAGCGGGTCGTTGGTGAAGTCGATTCCGGGCACGATGTTCTGCGTGCAGAAGGCCACCTGCTCCGTCTCGGCGAAGAAGTTGTCCACCGTGCGGTCCAGCACCAGCCGTCCGATGCGCCGCACCGGCAGCACTTCCTCGGGGATGATCTTGGTGGCGTCCAGCACGTCGAACGGGAACTTGTCCGCGAAGTCCTCGTCGAAGAGCTGCAGGCCCAGCTCCCATTCCGGGTAGTCGCCGGCCTGGATGGCGTCCCACAGGTCGCGGCGATGGAAATCCGGGTCGGCGCCGTTGATCTTCAGCGCCTCGTTCCACACCACGGACTGCATGCCGAGCTTCGGCTTCCAGTGGAACTTGACGAAAGTGGCCTTGCCCTCCGCGTTGACGAACCGGAAGGTGTGCACGCCGAAGCCTTCCATGAACCGGAAGGAGCGCGGGATCGTCCGGTCGGACATGATCCAGAGCGCCATGTTCATGGCCTCTGGTGAGAGCGAAATGAAGTCCCAGAAGTTGTCATGCGCCGTCTGCGCCTGCGGGAAGCCGCGATCCGGCTCCTGCTTGGCGGCGTGGATCAGGTCCGGGAACTTGATGGCGTCCTGGATGAAGAAGACCGGGATGTTGTTGCCGACGAGATCCCAGTTGCCCTCCTTCGTGTAGAGCTTCACCGCGAAGCCGCGCACGTCGCGCGCCAGGTCGGGCGAGCCCTTGTTGCCCGCCACCGTCGAGAAGCGCACGAAGGCCGGCGTCCGCTCGCCCTTGCGCTGGAACAGGTCGGCGCTGGTGATGTCGGAGAGCGACTCGTAGGTCTCGAAGAAGCCGTGCACGCCGAAGCCGCGCGCATGCACCACACGCTCGGGGATGCGCTCGTGGTCGAAGTGGAAGATCTTCTCGCGGAAGTGGAAGTCCTCCAGCAGGGAGGGCCCGCGCGGGCCGACCTTCAGCGTGTTCTGGTCGTCCGAGACGGGCACGCCCTGCTGGGTGGTCAGCACCGGCACTTCGCCGCCGGCCGTCTGGTGGGTTTCGCCACCCTGTCCACGCAGAATGCTGTCTTCGCCGATGCGGGCCTTCCGCAACTCCTCGGCGTGCATCTTGTCAGCCATCGAGGGAGGTCTCCGTCCATGCTCGAGCGCCGCCTCCGCCAGGGGAGCGGCGGGGCAGCCATGGCGGGACAACGCCGGGGCGGGGCTTCCGTTGTGCGCCCGGAAGAGCCGTGATAATTTTTCCGGCTTGAGCGCAACAGAGCCGCGCGCTCGGCGTTTGTTTGGCCGCATGAACGCGCTGCGGCCCCCTTCCCTGCCCTTCCCTCCCGCTCTGGGCAGCCTGGCCGCGGTGGCCATCCCGGTGCGCAACGAGGCCGAGCGCATCGGCGCCTGCCTCGATGCCCTTGCCGCGCAACGGGAGGCGGGGCCTTTCGCCGTGCTGTTGTTGCTGAATGGTTGCACCGACACCACCGAGGCGGTGGTGCGCGCCCGCGCCGCGGCTCTGCCGTTCCGCCTTGTGCTGCGGCGCGCGCGGCTGCCCGCAACCTACGCGCATGCCGGCGAGGCGCGCGCGCGCGCCATGGAGGCCGCGGCGGCGCTGCTGGAGCGCGGCGGCTGCGGAGAGGGGCTGCTGCTGACCACGGATGCCGACAGCCGGGTCGCTCCCGACTGGCTGGCCGCCACCCGCGCCGAGATCAGCGCCGGCGCCGAAGCCGTGGCGGGTTGGGTGGAGCATGAACCCCAGGAAGCGGCGCGGCTTCCGCCTGCCCTGGCCGGCCGGATCGCGCTGGAGAATGCCTACGAAGCCCTGCTGGCCGAACTGGAGGCCCGCCTCGACCCGCTGCCCGGCGACCTGTGGCCACGCCACCGCATGTCCTCCGGCGCCAGCCTGGCGGTGCGGCTCTCCACCTTCCGCCGGGTGGGCGGGTTGCCGCGGGTTCCGGCCGGCGAGGACCGCGCCTTCTGCGCCGCCCTTGCCGCCGCGGACATCCGCCTGCGCCATTCCCTCGCCGTGCGCGTGCGGACCGCCTGCCGCACCGAAGGACGCGCCACCGGTGGAGCCGCCGACACGCTGCGGCGGCAACTGGCGGAACCTGGGCTGGCCTGCGATCCGATGCTGGAGCCGGCCGGTCTGGCCCGACGCCGCTGGCAGGTCCGCGCCGCGCTGCGACGGCATCATGCCGCGGGTGACGCCCTGGGCCTGCTGGCCATGGCAAGGCACCTCCGGCTGCACTGGCGGGAGGCGGAAAGCTGGCTCGGCCGCCCCTTCGGCAGCCTGTGGGAGGCTGCGGAGAGGGAAAGCCTGCTGCTGATGCGGCGGCCGCTCCATCCGGCGCAACTGCCGGAGGAAATCGCCCATGCGCGCGCCCTGCTGGCGGAGATGGTCAGGCCCGGCGCAGCAGATCCAGCCGGTAGCGTTCCGTGCGTTCCTGCCGCACCACCTGAAGCCCTGGAGTCGTGGCCCTGATGAAGCCTTCCACGGCGGCGTCGCCGGAAAGGGGATAGTCGGTGGTGCCGGTCCAGTGCACCAGCAGCGCATCGCCATCCGGGCGCAGCGCGCGCAGCGTCTGCGCCGCCACCTCGGCGAGGTCGGCCTCGTCCCAGTAATAGACCACCTCGGAAAGCAGGATCAGGTCGTGCCGGCCACGCGGCCACTGGCGTGGCACCTCGCGCTGCAACAGTTCCACCTGCGGCAGGCCGGCGCAATGCCGGCGCGCCGTGGCAATGGCGCGGGCGGAGCCGTCCAGCGCCACCAGCCGCTCGCAGCGGGCCGCCAGCATCCGCGTCAGCACGCCGATCGAGCAGCCGATCTCCAGCACGCTGCCGTAACGCGCACGCGGCAGCGCGGCCAGGGTGGCGGCGTATTTCTCCGCCTCGTAAGGGCTGGTGCGGAACTTCCAGGGGTCGGGATCGCCAGCGTAGAGCGCCTCGAAATAGGCGGCCGGGAGGGATTGCACGGCGCGGTTCATGCGGCGGGCTCCAGAAACACTTCGAAGGGCCGGTCAAAGCGGGCGAGCATCGCCGCGTCCAGGCAGAAGCCCTCCGGGTCATCGTCGATCAGCGGCGTGGTCTGCGAGCGGTGCGCCGCGACCGCCCGGCGCTTGGCCGGAAGCTGCGCGGCGATGTCGAGCCGTGCGCCGCGCGGCGCCCCGCCGGGAAGCATCGCCCCCGCCGGCAGGCTATGGCCCCAGACCGGATAGGCGCGGTGCCGCAGCCCGCCGCGCTGCCGCGCCACCACGGCCGCCATGGCATGGGTGGCCTGATGGTCGCAATGCGGGTCGTGCGCCCAGGTGGCGAGCAGCGCGCTGGCGCCCACCGACCGGGCGATGCCGTGGATGGCGGCCACCGCAGCCTCGAAGCCCGGCCCGTGATCCGGCACCGCGGCGTCGGGCAGGCCAAGGAAATGCGCTGCGTCGGCAGGCAGGCCGAGCGCCGCCAGCGCCGCCAGCGCCTCCGCGGCGCGCAGGTCCCGCAAGGCCGGGGGCGGGTAGCGGCGGGAGTTGCGGTGCGAGGCGGCACCGTCGCTGACGAAGACCACCGCCACCGCCCGGCCCGCCTCCCGCGCCATGGCGAGCAGGCCGCCGCAGCCCAGGCTCTCGTCGTCCGGATGCGGCGCCAGCACCACCACGCCGCCGGCGCCGACGATCTCCGCCAGCGGCGCGAAGGGAAGTGCCTCGGCCTGCTCCAGGAAGCGTCGGGCCTCGATCACCACGGCCATCCCTCCCGCCCCAGGAGGTGCGCGGCGGCGAGATCGAGCGCCCGGTCCGGCGCGGGCTGGCGCAGATAGGTGGCGAGGTCGCGCGCGACGCGCTCCAGCGGATGCGGGCGGATGAAGGCCGCCAGCCCGACGCTGCGCTGCGCCAGCGCCAGGATGTCCAGCGCGGCCTGCTCCACCGCCCGCCGGGCGAGGTTCACATAGGCGACCGTGGCCTCCGGCTCCATCTCCCCGTCCGCCAGGCGGCGCGCTGCCTGCCCGACCCAGAGCCGGGCGGTTTCCAGCGCCACCGCCGCCTCGCCGACGCGGGCGCGCTGATGCGGGTCGCCATCCCGGCCGAGTTCGCGCAGATGGCGGCAGAGCAGGTCGAACAGTTCCGCCGCGCCGCCCGTCTGCACCGCCAGGAAGCGCCAGGCGCCGCCGGAGAAGAGCGGCTCGCGATGGTAGTCGCCGGGCGCGCCAATCCGTTCCGCCGGGCCGGCGGGCAATCCGTCCAGCGCCACGGCGCCGGTGGCCGAGGCACGCATTCCCTGCGCGCGCCAGCCCGAGAGATCGGCCCGCTCGCCCCGCGCCAGCGCCGGCACCAGCATCTGCGGCCCCTCCGGCGTGGCGGTGGTCACCAGCGGCCGCTCCACCCATCCGGCGCCGGAGGCCAGCACCTTGCGGCCGCGCAGCACCGGTCCCTCCGTGCCCTCCTCGATCCGCAGCGGATCCGCGCGGTCATCGGTGTTCCAGACGCCGAACAGGCGCCCGGCGCGGGTATCCTCCGCCGCGCGCGCCTGCTGCGCCGGGTTGCCGTAGGCCAGGATCAGGCCAAGCGCGTTGACATGGCCTTCGTAGAGCCGGCCCAGCGGCAGGCTGCCGGCGCCGATCCGCGTCAGCACCTCGGCGAGCGCCGCCGCGCCTTCCCCTCCCCGGCCGAGATCCGCCCCGCCCAGCGCCAGGGGCAGCGGTGCACGCAGCAGGCCGGTCTCGGCCAGCGCGATCAGCTCGGCTTCGGGAAAGGCCTCGTCCACGTCGAGCAGGGCGCCGCGCCCACGGGCCAGGCGCGCGACCTCCGCCGCCGCGTCGGGGGGCGACGGCAGGGCGGAGGCAGGGCCGCCACGCAGCGGCCGGAGGGGCTGAATGTCCACGTGCAGCCAACACAGCGCCACGCTCGCGGTTGCACATCGCCTCGCTCCGATGCCGAACCCGCGCAAGCCGCCGTGGTCAGCACCCGGGTTCCGCCCGTGCCGCCGCGCCAGGCCTTTCGCGGCGATCCTGATCCCCGGCAGCGGCGCGGCCATCCCGCAGCCGGAGAGCTGGAGCCTGCGCGGCGCCCACATGTTCGAGAGCCTCTGCGCCTTGCTGGAGGCGCGGGAACCGGAGGCGAAGGCAGTGGTCCGGGCGCATAACGCGCATATCGGCGACGCCTCCAGGACCGAGACGGGCGGATCGCGGGACGAGCTGGCCACCGGCCAGCTCTGCCGCCAGCGCTTCGGCGCGGCCGCGGCGCTGATCGGCTTCGGCTTGCAGGAAAGGCCAGGGGAAGGGTTCCCGCCGAAGCCCCACTTTCTTTCTGTCAGCGCGGCTGCGCGGCGAAGCCGGGCGGCGAACCGGAAGATAGGCGAAGGGCGTTCGGGGAATTCATTCCCCCGGCCATGGCATGCCGCGCGATGCCGCGCGCTCAAGCAGCGCCATCACCGTGTTGTCCTCGACCTGCTTGAAATCGGCGTAAAAGGCGCCGACGGCGGCGAAGTTCTCCGGCGCCTCAAGGAATACCGCTTCGTCGCAGGCGTCCCGCAAGGCCGCAGCGGTTTCGGGCGGCGCCACCGGGGCTGCCAGCACGATGCTGCGTGCCGCGCCGGCCTGTGCCAGCCCCCGCAAGGCGGCGCGCATCGTGGCGCCGGTGGCGATGCCGTCATCCACAACAATGGCGGTATGGCCTTGCAAGCCGGGAAAGGGGCGCCCGCGCAGATAAAGCTCCCGCTGCCGCCCGATCTCCGCATACTGCCGGGCCGCCTCGCCCTCCAGGTATTCGCGGGGAACGCCGAGCCGGCGCACGGCCTCCTCGTTGAGCACCATCTCGGGCGTGGTGCCTTCCACCACGGCGCCCAGGGCGAATTCCGGCATGCCGGGCGCGCCGATCTTGCGGACAAGCAGGAGATCAAGCGGCGCGGCGAGCGCCTCCGCGATCTCCGCCGCGACCGGCACGCCGCCGCGCGGCAGCGCCAGCACGACAGGCCTGGCGCTGCGCAGATGCATCAGGCGCTGCGCCAGCGCGCGGCCCGCCTGCGCGCGGTCCCGGAAGATCATGCCTGCTCCTCCCGTTGCAGCCGGGCGTCGAACCAATCCGCCGCCAGCCGCGCCACCGTCTCCAGCGTGCCTGGCTCCGCGAAAAGATGGCTGGCGCCCTCCACCACCGCGACATGGTGCTCGCCGCCGAGCTCGGCCGCCGCCGCACGGTTGAGCGCCAGCACCTCGCCGTCCAGCCTGCCGACAAGCAGCAGGGTCGGCATGGTGACGCGGCGCAGGGCCTCGGGCCGGGCGAGGTCAGGACGGCCGCCCCGCGAGACCACCGCCCGCACCACCTGCGCCCGCTCTCCGGCGGCAACCAGCGCGGCCGCGCTCCCCGTGCTCGCGCCGAAATAGCCGACCGGCACCGCACCTCCCACCCCGGCGGGAGAGAGCAGCCAGTCGGTGGCCTGGACCAGGCGCCGTGCAAGCAGGGCGATGTCGAAGACCTTGCTCCGGTCCTCCCCTTCCTCCGGCAGCAGCAGGTCGAACAGCAAGGCGCCGAGGCCACGCTGCCACAGCGTGGCGGCAACGGCGGTGTTGCGTGGGCTGAGCCGGCTGCTGCCGCTGCCATGCGCGAAAACGACAACGCCCCGCCCCGCCGCCGGCGGCATGAGGATGCCGCGCAGCCCCAATGGCGGAATGGCGACGGTGCGGGATGTCCGGTTCATCGCAGGCATGCCTCCATGGCCTCGGTTCGCCGTGCCGCAGGAGCACGGGGCGGGCACGTCGGTGGCGTGTGCCTGCCCCGCCGTCGCTCAGGGCCTTGGAGCGCCTGTTTGCGAGGGGATGCCACCCGGCTGCGAGATGCCCGCGAGCGCGGCGCCGGCGGGCATCGGCGCCACGCCCAGGGCGATGTCACCCAGCGACAGGATGCCGACCAGCCGCTTCTCGCGGTTCAGCACGGGAAGGCGGCGCAGCCGCTGCTCACCCATGTTGCGCGCCACGTGGTCGAGATCCTCGTCCTCGAAGCAGTACTTCACCTCGGGGGTCATCACCTCGCGCAGCCGGGTGTCGGGCCCTTTGCCCTCGGCCACCCCGCGCAGCACGATGTCGCGGTCGGTCACCATGCCGAGCAGCCGCTCGCCGTCCGTCACCGGCAGCGCGCCGGCATCGCATTCGGCCATGCTGCGGGCCGCCTGCTGGAGGGTGTCGTCCGGACCGGCGAGCCGAACGGTGCGTGTCATCCTGTCACTCACCTTCATCCTCGGCCTCCCATTTCTGCTGATGCGGTGCGCCTCGGGCCATAACCGCAGCGGCGCCACGCCACGATGCGCGCAGCTTCTCCGCAGCGCATCCACCACCTGCCCGGGACTGCCATGATGAACCACGATGTGGAGCACCGGCCGCGCCGCCCTGGATTAACCGGCATCCCCTGAGCGGGGTTCCCTTGGCGGCGCGAGGGAAAGGAGCCGCCGGAGAAAATCCCTCCAACGTCCGCCGGGCCGTTCGGCGCCGCGCCGTGCGGGGGCGCGGAACGCCCGCGCTCAGGCCGTGCGGCCGGCGTGGAGCCGTGCCCCGATGTTGCCGGCGACCACCCGCGCAACTTCGGCCGTTCCGGCGCGCCCGCCGATGTCGGGCGTGCGCAGGCCGGCGGCGAAGGCCGCGTCCACGGCAGCTTCCAGCTCCGCCGCCGCTTCGCACCACGCCTCGCCCGCGCCGCGCGTGCCGAGCCAGTCCAGCATCATGGCCGCGGAGAGCAGCATCGCCGTCGGGTTGGCGACTCCTTTGCCGGCAATGTCCGGCGCGGTGCCGTGGCTCGGCTGGAACACGGCATGGCCATCGCCGATATCGGCCGAGGGCGCGAAGCCCATGCCGCCGATCAGCCCGGCGCCGAGGTCGGAAAGAATGTCGCCGAACATGTTCTCGGTCGGCAGCACGTCGAAGTCCCAGGGGCGGCGGACCATGTCGAGCGCCATGGCGTCGATGTAGTGGTGCGCCGCCGTCACGTCCGGGTGATGCGCCGCCACCTCGTGGAACACCTTCCGCATGAAGGCGAAGCCGGTGAAGACGTTGGCCTTGTCCACCAGCGTGACCAGGCCGCGGCGGCCGCGCTTCGCCGCGCGCCGCCGCGCCAGGTCGAAGGCGAAGTGGGAAAGGCGCTCGGTGGTGGCGCGGGTGATCACCATGGTGTCGCGCGCCTCGCGGTCCTCGATCACCTCGCCCTTGCCACGCGCGGCGAACAGCCCCTCGGTGCTCTCGCGCAGGATCACCATGTCGATCCCCGCGGCGCGCGGATCGGCCAGCGCCACCGGCACGCCGGGCAGCGCGCGGATCGGCCGCACCCCGGCATAGAGGCCGAGGCGGAAGCGCAGGTCGAGCTGCGGCGCGATCTCGGTGCCGTCGGGATAGCGGATGCCGGGCCAGCCCATGGCGCCGAGCAGGATGGCGTCGGCGGCGCGGGCGCGTCCGAAGGTCGCCTCGTCCATGGCGGAGCCGGTGTCGCGATAGGCGATGGCGCCGGCCCGCAGCATCTCGAAGTCGAGCCCCAGCCCGTGCCGCCGCGCCAGCGGCTGCAGCACCGCGACACAGGCCTCGGTGACTTCCGTGCCGATGCCGTCGCCGGGCATCAGGGCGATGTGCATCGCGTTGCGGCTCACAGCCATGCCACGCCACTCCGTTCAATGAGGGAGACGAGTTCCGCCCCGCTGCGATGGCGGTGGCGGCGGTACAGCTCGCGCGCGCGCTCCGGCTCGCCCGCGGCGATGGCCTGCAGCACGCGGCGGTGTTCGGCGGTGCTGCGCGCCGGCAGCGGGCGCTGCTGCAGCGTGAACATGCGGGCGCGGTGCGACTGGTCCCAGACCTGCATCACCATGGCGGCCAGCCGCCGGTTGCCGCACAGTTCCACGAGCCCGCGATGGAAGGCTTCGTCGGCGGCGGCCCAGGCGCGGCGGTCCTGCGCGGCGAGCGCCTGCTCCATGGCGGTGCAGGCCGCGTCCAGCCGCTCCAGCCCGGCGGCGGGATCGGCCCGTCGCGCCAGCAGCTCGGCCGCCGCCGGCTCCAGGCTGTTCAGCACCTCATAGATCTCGCGCATGTCGGCGGCGGCGATCGGCTGCACGCGCATGCCGTGGCGCGGCGTGATCTCCACCAGCCCTTCCTGCTGCAGCCGCACCAGCGCCTCGCGCACCGGCGTCCGCGAGAGGCCGAGCTGCAGCGCCAGCTCGCTTTCCAGCCGCTGCGCGCCAGGCGGAAGGGCATTGTCCAGGATCAGCGCCTTGAGCTGCGCGTGCGCCTGCTCGGCGGCGCTCGGGGCGCGCGCGGCCTCCGGCGGGCGGGATGTCGGAGCGGAATTCACGGCGCCTCCCTGACACCGGCGGCCGACCGGATCAGGGTCAAATCCGCCTTTAGGAATTCGTTTGCGTATGCATTGTTGAGGGTGCGAGGATGCCGCCGTCAAGAGGGAAGGCGGCCGCAAGCGCCGCGCCGATGGGAGGACGACAGGAATGTGAAGGAGCAACCCGACGCGGCCTGCTGGGCGCTGCCGCCCTGGCCGGGCTGGCGCCGCGGCTCGCGGCGGCGCAGTCGGAGGCCGCGAGCTACCCCGACCGTCCCGTGCGGTTCATCGTGCCCTTCCCCCCCGGGCAGGCGGCGGACCTCTTCGCGCGCCTGATGGCCGATGAGCTCTCGAAGCGCTGGCCGCAGCGCGTGGTGGTCGAGAACCGGGCGGGCGGCGCCGGCGCCATCGGCATGGAGGCGGGCGCGCGCGCGGCACCGGACGGCTATACGCTGGTGGTCGGCACCTCCGGCACGCTCGGCATCAATCCCTCGGTCATGCCGAACCTGCCCTATGACGCGGAGCGCGATTTCGCGGCCATCACCAACATCTTCACCCTGCCGCTGGTGCTGGCGGCGCATCCGGGCGCCGGGCTGGACAGCCTGGGCACCGTGCTGTCGCGCGCGAAGGAAGCGCCGGGGCGGCTGAACTATGCCTCCGCCGGACCGGGCACGGCGCAGCACCTGGCGATGGAGATGCTGACGCACCGCGCCGGGGTGCGCATGACGCATGTGCCCTATCGCGGCAGCGGCCCGGCCATGGCCGACCTGATCGCCGGCAACGTGCCGCTGATGATGGACAGCCTGGCCAGCGCGCTGCCGCATGTGCAGTCCGGCCGGGTGCGGGCCCTGGCGATCACCGGGCGCGAACGGGTGAAGCAGCTGCCCGACACGCCCACCGTCGCCGAGAGCGGCCTCGCCGGCTACGAGGCGCTGGGCTGGTCCGGACTGGTGGCGCCGGCCGCGACGCCAGCCGCCATCATCCGCCGCATCAACGGCGATGCGGTCGCCATCCTGCGCGATCCCGCCGTTGCCGCCCGCATGGTGGAGATGGGCGGCTTCCCCGCCCCCGGCACGCCGGAAGAGTTCGCCAGCTTCATTCGCGGCGAGATCGCCAAATGGCGCGGCGTCGCCCAGGACGCGAATGTGCGCCTGGAGGGGTGACGGGCAGATCCTGCGAGGGAGGGGGCCGCGAAGGCGTTTCCCGCGCCTCGCGGGGTGTGGCGGGCGCGGGCGGGGCGGCATGGCGTTCACCGCCAGCGCCGCCCAGGACGCCGCCGCTCAGAGGCGGGCGCGCAGCGCCCCCGCCCGTCGCGCCGAGGTCCATCGGGGCCGTGCGGGCTTGGGATCCCCGCCGCCCTCCTGATCGGCTCCGGCCGCAGGACTTGGTGTCCTGCCCGCAAACGCAGCGGACCAGCAGGCCCCTGAAAATAAACCTAATGCCTTGATCCCGAAGTCCGGGGACTTTGCGATCAGAACATTAGGGGGCGACGGGCAGCGCCTCGGCCGCCATGCGCGCGAGATGCGGGCAGCCGCCGCGCCGCCGCCGCCGCGCCTCGGCGGCATAGCCGCCAAAGCGGTGCGCGGGATCCTGGTTCGGCGCCACGATGGCGCGGTGGTAGTCGGCCCAGTCGGTGTCCGTGAGGGCGTCCATCGCAACCGTCACGCCGGCACCGCCCAACACGGTTTCGGAATAGGCCATTTGCGGCACCGGCTGCGCCTGCAACAGCGGCTCGGCGCGGCGGAACTCGATCGGGATGCCCGTTCGGGTCAGGCGCAGATTGGTGAAAAGCGGCCCGAACCAGTGGTCGGCCTCGACCAGCCCCTCATACGGCTCGTAGCAGGGATGGCGCGGCACATTGGCGAGCGGCCGCAGCAGCAGGCTCCAGCCCGGCGCGGTGCGCGCGGCCAGCCCGGTCCAGAGTTGCACCAGGCCCGGCTCCTGCAAGGCGGTCAGGAAGGGCGGCGCATAGCCGCGCACCGCTTCCGGCGCGGCGGCATCGAACTGTGCGGCGAAATGCGGGAACTGCGCGGCGCCAAGCGGCAGCCAGTCCTCCAGCCCGTCGCAATGCCACCAGATCTGCGCCCCATCCCAGAGCAGCCGGAAATCCATCGGCGCGTGCAGGTGCCAGCCGAACCCGGAAGCGCTGGCGAGGGCATCACAGTGCCGCATGGCGCGGATGGGCAGGCTGCCCAGGCCGGAACGGTCGGCCCGCACCGGCAAGGGGGCGGCCTCGATCATGCGGTGGAAGGTGACGCACGGAGTGGCGAAGCTCATGGCGGAAAACCCTGCGGCGAGGCGGCGCAAAGGGCCGGGGACAGCATGCCCCGGCCCATTCAGGTCAGGCGGGGCTCAGCCGCGGCGCATTCCTGCGCCAAGGCGCACGCGGCCCGCATCCGCCACCGCCGCCGGCGGCAGCCGCAGGGCGGAGGAGCCGGAAGCCGGCCGCCGGCTCGCGGTCGGCAGAGCCGGCAGGCCCGTCGCCGGGCCGGAGGAGGCGCGCATGCCAGCGCCGAAGCGCACCCGGCCCGCATCGTGGAGGTCGGTGGAGGAAAGCTTCTGCATGCGGTTCTTCCATGGTCATGGGCTTTCCTTCCCGCCCCGGAAGGGCAGGGCGGACAAAGGAAGGCCGTGGAGGGGAGGGGAGGGGAGGGGAGGGGATCACCAAGGCGCAGTTCGCCCTTGGCGTGAAGAACTGTATACGCATATTTTCCGGCTGCAAGGATTTTTTTCTTATTTCTCCCTCTTCCTGCGGAGCTCCCGCGATTTGACGCTGCTTTGACGCTTGCCCCGCCGGAATGACGCGCCTCTGCGCACCGTCGCCGATAGGCTCCCGCCAGACCACCAAGGCCAAGCGGACCTCCCGACCATGACCGAAAACCTCACCCCTCCCGCCATCCGGCAAAACCTGGAAAGCCTGCTGGCCGTCTACACCCACGCCCGCCACTATGTGCTTTGCCGCGAACGGGCCCATGCGTTGCAGTCGCGCAGCCAGGAGGCTCCGGAGAGCCTGGCCGAAGCGATCGAGCGTGATTTCATCGCCTTCGAGCTGGAGGATGCGGAGCGCGCCCTGTCCGCCGCGGTTCATTCGGCCGAAGTCTCGCGCGGCGCCGGGAAGATCCGCGGCCACACCGCGTGCCGCCAGGCCGGGCGCGTTTCCTGACGTGACAGAAGGCTCTCATCCGCTACTCTCGCGTGCATGGTTTCCGGCACGCTGGTTGAGAACGGGCATGGGGCGGCGCCGGCGCCGGCAGGGCCCTGGGCTGCGGCGCGCCCGGCAGGTCCGCTTCTGCGGCTGGGGCTGATCGGCCCGATGGAGGCATGGACCCTGTCCAGCCGCGCCGTGCTGCCGCGCTCGCGCAAGGCGCGCGCCCTGCTCGCCGTGCTTGGCATGGCGCTGGGCCAGCCGGTTCCGCGCAGTCGCCTTGCCGAGCTGCTGTGGTCCCGCCGCGGCGAGGACCAGCAGCGTGGCTCGCTGCGCCAGGCGCTGCACGAGCTGCAGGCGGCGCTGTCCGGCCTTGCCACGGCAGAAGGCGCCCCCTTGCTGCAGCCGGGGCGGGACACGCTGGTCCTGCGCGGCGAGCAGGTCTGGGTGGATGCCCTGGCCGTGCTGCGCGCCGAGGCGGAACCTGCCGCGCTCGACCTGCTCTCGGGCACGCTGCTGCCGGATCTCGACGGACTCGACCCCGCCTTCGACGCCTGGCTGGCGCAGCAGCGCACGGGCCTGCAGGAGAGCGCCGCCGCTCGCGCCGCCGTCCTGCTGGCGACCGCCCTCACTCCGGAAGCCGAGCTGGAAGCCGCCGAGCGCCTGCTGCGCATCGACTCCACGCGGGAGGTCGGCTGGCAGGCGCTGATCCGGCTGCGGCTGGCCCAGGGCGACCGCGGCGCCGCCCTCGCCGCCTACGAATCCTGCCGCGCGCTGCTGATCAGCCGGTTCGGCGCGCCTCCCTCGCCGCAGACCGAGGCGCTGGCCCATGCCCTCCGCGCCGAGGCCGGCCCGCCCCTCGCCGCTCCTCCTGCCCGGCGCCAGCCGGCACAGCGTGGCGCGCGGCTTGGCGTGGCGCCCCTGACGCTGCTTGGCGAAGGGGTCGCCGCCCATCTTGGAATCGGCCTGGCGGAGGAGATCGGCGCGGCGCTGTCCCGCTTTCGCTGGGTGTTCGTGGCGGACAGCGTTTCCCTCGCCGGGCAGGCCGCGCGCGAAGGGACCGAGGCGGCGGCGCGTGGCCTGCGGCTGGACTACCTGCTCAGCGGCACGGTGCAGCGGGGCGGCGAGACGCTGCGCGTGACCCTGCGCCTGTCTGACCTGCGGGACCCGCCTGGCCTGGTCTGGAGCCAGCGCTTTGACCGCCCGGCGGGCGACCTGCTGGCGCTGCAGGACGAGGTGGCCGCCGCCGTGGTGGCGCGGATCGACCCCGAAATCCTGCTCATCGAGGCCAACCGCGCTGCCGCCCGCCCTACCCGCAGCGGCGCCTACGACCTGCTGCTGCGCGCCATCCCGGCGATCCACCGGCTCGACCGCCAGGACTTCCTGGCCGCCGGGCAGTGGCTTGCCGAGGCCACGGCGATCGAGCCGGACTACGCGCAGGCGCATGCCTGGCACGCCTACTGGCACCTCTTCCTGGTCGGGCAGGGCTGGGCGGCGGACGAGGCCGCCAGCATGCAGGCGGCGGAGCGGCTGGCGCGCCATGCCAGCGCGCTCGACCCGATGGACGCGCAGGCCCTCACCATCCACGGCCATGTACGGGCCTTCCTGCACCACCAAGTGCAGGAGGCGGCCGAGCTGCATGCCCGCGCCCTGACGCTGAACCCCAACCTCGCCATGGCGTGGGTCTTCTCCGGCATGGCGGAAAGCTATCTTGGCCGCCACGCGGCGGCGCTGGTGCAGCTCGACCGCTACGCGGCGCTCTCGCCCTGCCATCCGCATGCCTTCTTCTTCGACGCCGCGCGCGGCATCCCGCTGCTGCTGCTCGGGCGCCACGCGGAGGCGGCGGCGGTGGGCCGCGCCTGCGTCGCGCTGCGCCCGGAGTTCAGCTACCCCTACAAGACCTATCTTTCCGCCCTCGGCCATCTCGGTGAACGGGAGGAGGCGGCGAGCCTGCATGCGCGGCTGATGGCGATCGAGCCGGACTTCACCGTCGCCAAGGCCCTGCGGCGCACCCCGGTTCGCGGCGAGGCTGACCGCGCCCACTACGCCGAAGGGCTGGCCTTGGCCGGGCTGTCCTAGAAGGGCCGATGAGGGAGATCGCGCGGCAGAACCTGCAGATTGATTCCGCCTTCCGCTTCTCGTCTTTCCCGGTGGCTTCCACCGGAAATGCAACTTGAGGAAGAAAGATCGAGGGCCAGGACATCGCGCCTGGCCGGTATTCCTCGCTCCTCCCCCCAATGCTCCTGCCCAAGACGCATGACTGGCATTCCCGAGCCGGAGGAAGGCGTCTACGGTCGAGCGGCCGATAACCAGCGACCGGGTCCTGCGGCTTGGGCTTCGAGCGCCGATGATGGGGGATGCAACAACGATGACGGCTCAGTGGCTGCGAAAGCCTCTTTCCCTGACACTTGCGCTTTCTCTTTCGCTCGCCACCGCCGGCTGCGGCATCACCATCGAGCGGACCGCCACCGTCAATGCGCGCGAGCAGGCGCTGGCGACGGCGGAGCGCCGCGTTGCCACGCTGGAGCAGCGCGTGGCCGAGATGGAGTCCACGCTGGCGGCGCAGCGGCAGGCGGCGCAGGATCTCGACGCGCTGAACGCGCAGCTCGCCCAGGTCCGCAACGCGCGCAGCGCCACCGAGCGCGCCCGCGCCGATGCGGCGCAGCGGGTTGCCTCGCTCCGCGCGGAGATCGCCGCGACGGAGCAGCGGCTCAGCACCCTTTCCCAGGGCAGCGAAACCGAGCAGGGCCGCCTGCAGCGCCTGGGCGAGGACCGCTCGCGCGCCGAGTCGGACCTGGCCAGCCGCCGTGACGCGCTGTCGCAGATCGAGGCGCGGCTGCGGCAGGCGCAACAATCCGCCGAGGCCGCCCAGGCGGAGCTGAGCCGTCGCACCGCCTCGGTCGGTGAGGCGCAGAACAAGCTGCAAGAGGCGACGCGGCAGATCGAGCAGTCCACCACCCGCCTGCAGGCGCTGGAGCGCCAGTGGACCGAGCTGACCGGGCAGGCCTCGCAGCAGGAGCAGCGCCTGAACGACCTGCGCCAGCGGGCTGATGGCGTGCGGGAGAACCTGACCCGCGAGGAGGCCACGCTGGCGCAGCGCCGGCAGGAGCTGCAGCAGCTCCAGGCCGACATCACCCGCCAGACCGCCGCCCGCAAGGAAGCGACCGACGCGGTGGCCGCCGCCACCGCCCGTCGCGGCGAGCTGGACAATGCGATCCGCGCGGCCGAGACGCGCCTCGCCGGGCTGCAGCAGCAGGCCGAGGCCGCCCAGCGCAACCTCGACGGCATCCGCAGCAACGCCGAGGAGGCGCAGCGCACCGCCGAGCAGCGGCAGCAGCAGCGGGAGGAGGCCGAGCGCCGCCTCAGCGCCGTGCAGGAGGATCTGCGGAAGGCCGAGGCGAGCCTGGCGGACCGCAACAAGGCCGTCTCCGAGGCCGAGGCGCGGGTGGCGCAGGCGCGCCGGGAGGCCGAGCAGGCCACCGCCGACCTGCAGAACCTGCGCCAGCAGGCCGACCAGCTCACCACCGCCAACCAGGCCCTGCAGCGGGAGAATGGCGAGCTTGACCAACGCCGCCAGCGGCTGGTCACCCAGGTGCAGTCGGCCGAGCAGCGGCTGGCCGCGCTGGAAGCCTCGGCGAGGGCCGCCAGCAGCAGCAGCGCCCCGGCGGAAAGCCGCCCCGAGGCATCCCCTGCCGGCACCTCTGCCGCCGCGCCGGCGACGGACGCGCCCTCCCAGGCACCGAATGGCGACGGCACCGGCGGCTCGCCGGCCGGCGAGGCCACCACGCCGGCCGGCGGAACCACGCCGCGATAGGCTTGCGCAGGCGACCTGCCCGACCTGGCAGGAGGGGCGGTGCGATGCCGCCCTTCCCTTCCGCCCCCCGATGGCGATGAGATCCGCCTTGCCCCGCACCTTGCAGCACCCGGCCCGGCTGGTGCCGCTGGCTTTTCTCCTGGTCATCCTGCTGGGCACGGCCCTGCTGATGCTGCCGGCCGCCCGGGCTGCCGGCAGCGGCGCGCCCTTCCTGACCGCCCTGTTCACCGCCACCTCGGCCGTCTGCGTCACCGGACTGGTGGTGCAGGACACGCCAACATACTGGTCCGGCTTCGGCCAGGCGGTGATCCTGGGACTGTTCCAGATCGGCGGCTTCGGTATCATGAGCGGCGCCACCCTGCTCGGCCTGCTGGTCACCCGGCGGTTGCGGCTGGGCACCCGGCTGATCGCGCAGGCGGAGACCCGCAGCCTTGAACTGGGCGATGTCGTCACCGTGCTGCGGCTGGTCCTGGTGGTGACGGTCGGCATGGAGCTGGCCACCGGCGCCGCGCTCGCGGCACGGCTGCACCTCACCTATGGCGAGGCCGCGGGGGAGGCCGTTTGGCACGGGCTGTTCCTCGCCGTCTCGGCCTTCAACAACGCCGGCTTCTCCGTGTACTCCGACAGCGTGATGCGCTTCGCGCTCGACCCGCTGATCCTCGGCCCGATCATGGCGGCGGTCATCCTGGGCGGCATCGGCTTCCCGGTTCTGCATGAGCTGCGGCGCGCACCGCTGTGGCCGGCCCGCTGGTCCCTCCACAGCAAGCTTACGCTTTGGGGCACGGCCGTCCTGCTGCTCGGCGGCACGGCGGCGATCCTGGCCTATGAATGGAGCAACCCGGCCACGCTCGGCTCCTTCGGCCTGGCGGGGCGGCTGCTCAACGCCGCCTTCCATGCCACCATCCTGCGTACCGCCGGGTTCAACGCACTGGATCCCGGCGCGATGCGGCAGGAGACCTTCCTCATCAGCTATGCGCTGATGCTGATCGGCGGCGGCAGCGCCAGCACGGCGGGCGGCGTGAAGGTGACGACGCTCCTGGTGCTTGCCCTGGTCGTCTGGGCGGAGATCCGCGGCGAGCCGGACGCCACCGCCTTCGGCCGCCGTGTCTCCCGCGAGGTGCAGCGGCAGGCGCTGACGGTGGTGCTGCTGACGGCAATCCTGGTTGGCGTCGCCGCCCTGGCGCTGCTGAGCGTCACCGCCTTCCCGCTGCGGGACGTGCTGTTCGAGGTCATCTCAGCCTCGGCGACGGTCGGCCTCTCCACCGGCATCACCGGCGATCTGCCGCCTGCCGGCCAGGCCATCGTCATATCGCTGATGTTTCTGGGCCGTGTCGGCACCACCACCGTCGCCGTCGGCCTTGCCCTGCGCAGCCACCAGCGGCCCTACCGCTATCCAGAGGAGCGCCCCATCGTTGGCTAGCCCCGCACATGAGGACGGCGTCGTCATCATCGGCCTTGGCCGCTTCGGCGGCGCCGTGGCCGAATCCCTGGTGCAGCTCGGCCATGAGGTCCTCGCCATCGACGAGGATGCCGAGCTGGTGCAGTCCTGGGCCCACCGCCTCACCCATGTGGTGCAGGCCGACACCACGGAGGGCGACACGCTGCGCCGGCTCGGCGTGCACGAATTCGGCCGCGCCGTGGTCGGCATCGGCACGGACATCGAGGCCAGCGTGCTCACCGTGCTCGCGCTCAGCGAGCTGGGGATGCGCGACATCTGGGCCAAGGCGCTCGGCCCCAAGCATGGGCGCATCCTGGAACGCACCGGGGCGCACCACGTCATCTACCCCGAGGCGGCGATGGGCGAGCGCGTCGCCCACCTCGTCACCGGCAAGATGATCGACTTCATCGAGTTCGACGACGGCTTCGCCATCGTCAAGACGCGCGCCCCGCGCGAGGCCTTCGGCAAGACGCTGGCCGATTGCGCCCTGCGCAGCCGCTACGGCGTCACGGTGGTGGGCGTGAAGCGGCCGCGCGAGGACTTCACCTATGCGCGGCCGGAGACGGTCGTCCAGCCTGGCGACCTGCTGATCGTCTCCGGCCCCACCAAGCGCTGCGAAACCTTCGCCGCCATCACCTGAGCACCGGGCGGCGGCCCTTCCGCCGCCGCCCCGCCGGTCATTCCGGCAGGAAGTCGGGCACCGAGAGGTAGCGCTCGCCGGTGTCGTAGTTGAAGCCGAGCACCCGCGCCCCGGCCGGCAATTCCGGCAGCTTGCGGGCGATCGCCGCCAGCGTCGCGCCCGAGGAGATGCCGACCAGCAGCCCCTCCTCCCGCGCCGAGCGCCGGGCATAGTCCTTCGCCTCGTCGGCCTCGACCTGGATGACGCCGTCCAGCAGCGCCGTGTGCAGGTTGGCCGGCACGAAGCCGGCGCCGATGCCCTGGATCGGATGCGGCGCCGGAGAGCCGCCGGAGATCACCGGCGAGGCCTTGGGCTCCACCGCGAACACCTTCAGCCCCGGCCACTTCTCCTTGAGCACCTGGGCGCAGCCGGTGATGTGGCCTCCGGTGCCGACGCCGGTGATCAGCACGTCGAGCCTGTCGGGGAAGTCGGCCAGGATTTCCTGCGCCGTGGTGCGGGCATGGATGGCGATGTTGGCCGGGTTCTCGAACTGCTGCGGCATCCAGGCGCCTGGCGTCGAGGCCACCAGCTCCTGGGCCCTGGCGATGGCGCCCTTCATGCCCTGCTCGCGCGGCGTCAGGTCGAACCTGGCGCCATAGGCCTGCATCAGCCGGCGGCGCTCCACCGACATGCTCTCCGGCATGACCAGGACCAGCGCATAGCCCTTCACCGCCGCCGCCATCGCCAGGCCGATGCCGGTGTTGCCCGAGGTCGGCTCGATGATGGTGCCGCCGGGCTTGAGCGTGCCGTCGGCTTCCGCCGCCTCGATCATCGCGAGGCCGATGCGGTCCTTGATGGAGCCGCCGGGATTGGCGCGCTCCGACTTCACCCAGACCTCGGCGCCGGGGAACAGCCGGCCGAAGCGGATATGCGGGGTGTTGCCGATGGTGGCGAGAACGTTCGCGGCCTTCATCTGGATGACTCCCTGAAGCTGACGGGATGGGACGCATGGGTGCCGCGCCAATGCAAGCCCCCGCGCGGCGGCACGGCCCGCGAAGCCGCCCGCGAGCCAGCACTCCGGCGAGGCACGCGGCAGCTCCCTCAGCCGCGCGGCGGGCCGGCGGGGCTGGGCTGTTCCGGAGCGGCCGCCGCGCACTCGGCCTCACGGCCGCGCACGACGCGCTGGCCGCGTGCGGCACCCCCGCCTTCCGTGACAATCGTGCGCCGCCCGTCCGGCAGGCCGTCCCGGTGGAAGTAGACGACCACCCAGTCCCGCTCCTTGCCGAGCCGGTGCGCAAGGGTGCTGTTCGAGAACAGGGCGGTGAAGTGCCAGTCGTCCCGCCGCGTATGCAGCACGGGCAGCCAGGCCTCGCCCGCGGCGTTGAACCGCTTCGGCGCGATGCACGGCAGCTCGCCCAAGGCGCCGCGTCTGCGATACTCCCGGTCCACCTCGAGCAGCAGCGGAACCGGCGGCTCGCCCTTGCCTCGCGGCGCCTCCATCGGCCGCAGGCGGCCCAGCAACCCGCCCAGCGCAGCGCGGACCGCCGCGGCGCGGCGCGGGCCGCAGCCGGCCAGGCTGGAGAGGCGCCCGTCATAAGCCGCCACCTCCAGCGCCTCCAGCGTCTCCAGGTGCAACGTCTCGTGGATGCGCCGCGCCAGCGCCGGGCCGATGCCAGGCACCAGGCAGAACAGCTGCTCCGGCTCCGCCACGCCGCGCAGCCGCTCCAGATAGGCCCATCGCCCGGTCGTCAGCATCTCCGCGATGGCGCCGGCGGTGGAGGGGCCGATGCCGGCCATTTCCTCCAGCGCCGCCCGCCCGCCCTGCCTGGCGATCGCGCTGAGCTCGTCGGGCAGCGCCAGGATGGCATCCGCCGCCCGACGGTAGGCCGCCGCCCGGAAAGGGCCGTCTCCCTGCGCCAGCAGGAGGTCGGCCGCCTCGCGCAGCCGCTCCACGATGGAGGCGTTGCGGGTGGCCACGGATGGCGGTCCCTTCGGTGGAAGCGCCCGGGCGGGCGACGGCTCCGCGTCGCGCGTGGCGTCATCGCTCGGCGGCATGGCCATGTTGCATTCTACCGGCTGCAGGCTCCGCAACCTATGCCCGGGCGCGGAATGACAATACCCTGATCGGCGGCGACCATGCCTGCGAACAGGGCGTGCCCGGCGCCGGCAGCGTCATGGTTGCCGATTTCCGGCGAGGCCGCGACATCATCGGCGTCTCGAACGGCGGCATTCGCGAGCGGCTCGACTCGCAAGCCGCTCGGGTCGCCGGAGCCTCCGGCGAAGGCTCATGGCCGCTGTGTCTCGCGCACAAAAACCCGCACCTGCGCCCGGCTGCGCTCCGGGTCGCGGCGCGTGGCCGCCATCTCCAGCCGCCCCGCCAGGCCGGCGGGCGTATCGTCATGGTGGTTTCGCGGAATATGGCCAAGCACCGCATCCCCGCCAAAGGTGGCGAAGCCGATATCCTCGTCATGCCCTGTATAGCCCTGCTGGCCCGCGCGCTCATCCGCCGGCTCCGCCTCCCGCCTGTCGAGATCAACGGCCCCGCAGGCCTCGAACACGGCCAGCGCCTGTTGCAGGTGACGCTCGGTCATCCAGGCCGCCAGCACCACGCCGCCCCGGCGGACGCCTTCCTGGAAAAGAAGATCATCCTCCGCCGGCAAAGCGAGGCGCCCCAGGGCGACGGAAGCCTTCCCCACGCCCTCCGGTTCCGCGTCAGGGCGGCTGGTGTAGAGTTCCACGGCCTGGAGATCGTCGCCGGCGATCCGCAGCAGGCTGGCCACCGCCCGGTCCGCATCCGCGTCGCGGTCGAAAAGGCCGATCAGAATGCATGTCATGACGCTTGGCCCCCTTTCTGTGCGCCGGCAGTCTAGGCGCAGGAAAGGCGGCCACACTGATCGGCATCAGGCCGCACCACTTTGTGCCGCCCTGGGAGGCTCCGCCTCCCAGACCCTCCGCCGGGATGACAACAGCCACCCCGGACCCCGCGACCGGTCAGGAACCTGCCATCATGGGGGCCGAAACCCGCACCGCGCAGAACTTGAACTCCGGAATCTTGCCGAAGGGATCAAGCGCGGGGTTGGTCAGCAGGTTGGCGGCCGCCTCGGCATAGCAGAAGGGCAGGAACACCATGCCCGGCGGCACGTCGCGGTCGGCCCGCGCCTTCAGCTCCACCGCGCCGCGCCGCGTCTCCAGCCGCACGCGCGCGCCGGGCGGCAGCCCGAGGCGGCGCAGCTCGGCCGGGGCGAGCAGCGCCACCGCCTCCGGCTCCAGCAGGTCCAGCACGTCGGAGCGGCGGGTCATCGAGCCGGTGTGCCAGTGCTCCAGAACGCGGCCGGTGGAGAGCACCATCGGGTATTCGGCATCCGGCACCTCGTCCGGCGGCTCCACCTGCGCCGGCACCAGCCGCGCCCGCCCGCTGGCGGTGGGGAAGCCGCGCGCGAAGAGGATCTCGTTGCCTGGCCGGTCAGGCGCGTCCACGGGGTAGGTCACCGCCCCTTCCCGCTCCAGCCGCGCCCAGGTGATGTTGGCGAAGGAAGGCATCACCGCCGCCATCTCGGCAAACACCTCGCGCGGGCCGGCATGGTCCCAGTCCAGCCCGATCCGCCGCGCAACCTCCTGGATGATCCACCAGTCCTGCCGGGCCTCGCCGGGCAGCGGCACCACCGGGCGCGCCATCTGCACACGGCGGTCGGTGTTGGTGAAGGTGCCGGCCTTCTCGGCGAAGGCGGAGGCGGGCAGCACCACGTCGGCGTGGAAGGCGGTCTCGGTCAGGAAGAGGTCCTGCACCACCAGGTGCTCCAGCTTCGCCAGGGCGCTGCGCGCGTGGTGCAGGTCCGGGTCCGACATGGCCGGGTTCTCGCCCTCGATGTACATGCCGCGGATCGTGCCGGCCTGGATGGCGTGCATGATCTCCACGACGGTCAGCCCGGGCTCGGGGTCCAGCACCGTGCCCCAGTAGCGCTCGAAAGCGGTGCGGATCTCCGGCTTCGCCACCGGCTGGTAGTCCGGCAGCACCATCGGGATCAGCCCGGCATCCGAGGCGCCCTGCACGTTGTTCTGGCCGCGCAGCGGGTGCAGCCCGGTGCCGGGCCGGCCGATCTGCCCGGTGACCAGCGCCAGCGCGATCAGGCAGCGCGCATTGTCGGTGCCGTGCACGTGCTGGCTGATGCCCATGCCCCAGAAGATGATCGAGGCCCGCGAGCGCGCGTAAAGCCGCGCCACCTCCCGCAGCGTGGCGGCGGGAATGCCGCAGACCGCTTCCATCCGCTCCGGCGGGAAATCGCGGATGCGCGCGCGCAGTTCCTCGAAGTCCTCGGTGTAGCCGCGGATATACTGCTCGTCCGTCAGCCCTTCCTCGATGATGGTGTGCAGCAGCGCGTTCAGCAGCGCGACGTCGCTGCCCGGCCTGAAGGCCAGGCTGTGGGTGGCCAGCCGCGACAGGCTCTGCCCGCGCGGGTCCATCACCACCAGCTTCGCGCCGCGCTGCTTCACCGCGTTCTTGATGAAGGTCGCGGCGACGGGGTGGTTCACCGCCGGGTTGGCGCCGATCACCAGGATCACCTCGGCATCGAGCGCCGCCGCGAAGGGCGCCGTCACCGCCGCCGAGTTCAGCCCCTCCATCAGCGCCGCCACGGAGGAGGCGTGGCAGAGCCGCGTACAGTGATCGACGTTGTTGCTGCCGAAGCCGGTGCGCACCAGCTTCTGGAACAGGTAGGCCTCCTCGTTCGAACCCTTGGCGGAGCCGAAGCCGGCCAGCGCCTTCGGCCCGTGCTCGTCGCGCAGCCGGCGCAGCCCGCCGGCGGCCACGTCCAGCGCCTCCTCCCAGCTCGCGGCGCGGAAATGCGTCCAGGGATTGGCGGGATCAACCACGTCGTCCGCCCGCTTCGGCAGGCCGGGCAGGCGGATCAGCGGCTGCGTCAGCCGGTGCGGGTGGCGCGTGTAGTCAAAGCCGAAGCGCCCCTTCACGCAGAGCCGCTGGTGGTTGGCCGGCCCGTCCCGCCCATCCGCATGGACGATGCGATCCTCCTTCACCCGGTAGGTGACCTGGCAGCCGACGCCGCAATAGGGGCAGAGCGAATCCACGCTGCGGTCCGGCCAGACGGCGCGCTTCTGTTCGTCGTCGAGATAGGCGGCGGGCATCAGCGCGCCGGTCGGGCAGGCCTGCACGCATTCGCCGCAGGCCACGCAGGTGGAGGCGCCCATCGGGTCGTCGAAGTCGAACACCACCTTCGCCGCCGCATTGCGATAGGCCATGCCGATGACGTCGTTCACCTGCACCTCGCGGCAGGCGCGGACGCAGAGATTGCACTGGATGCAGGCGTCGAGGTTGACGCGCATCGCCGGGTGGCTGGCATCCGTCTCCCAACGCCCGGCGGCCGGGAAGCGGCTCTCCCGCACCTCCATACGCTCCGCCAAGGCCCAGAAGCGCGAATCCGGGTCGTGCGCCACGGTGCGCGGCGGCTGGTCGGCCACCAGCAGCTCCATCACCATGCGGCGGGCGGCGGCGGCGCGCGCGCTGGCGCTGCGCACCTTCATCCCCGGGCTGGGCTGCCGCATGCAGGAGGCGGCCAGCACGCGCTCGCCCTCGATCTCCACCATGCAGGCGCGGCAGTTGCCGTCCGGCCGGTAGCCCGGCTCCGGCGCGTGGCAGAGATGCGGGATTTCGGTGCCGAGCCGCCGCGCCGCCTCCCAGATGCTTTCGCCCGGCAGCGCCTCGACGGCGACGCCATCCAGCTCGAAGGCGACCCCCTCGCTCATCGCGCGCCCTCCAGCAGTTCGGGGAAGTGCCGCATCAGGCTGGCGAGCGGGTTGCTCGCCGCCTGGCCGAGGCCGCAGATCGAGGCGTCGCGCATCACCGCCGAAAGCTCGGCGAGCAACTCCCCGTCCCAGTCGGCGCGCTCCATCAGCATGCGTGCCTTCTGCGTGCCGGCGCGGCAGGGCGTGCACTGGCCGCAGCTCTCATCCTCGAAGAAGCGCATCAGGTTCAGCGCGGCGGCGCGCAGGTCGTCGCGGTCGGAGAGCACGATCACCGCGGCCGAGCCGATGAAGCAGCCATGCTCCTCCAGCGTGCCGAAATCCAGCGGCAGGTCGGCCAGCGCGGCGGGCAGGATGCCGCCCGAGGCGCCGCCGGGCAGATAGGCGGCGAGGCGGTGCCCCTCCGCCATGCCGCCGCAGAACTCCTCGACCAGCTCGCGCAGCGTGATGCCGGCGGGGGCGAGCTTCACCCCCGGCTGCCGCACCCGGCCGGAGACGGAGAAGGAGCGCAGACCCTTGCCGCCATGCCGCCCCTGCCCCGCCCACCAGTCCGGCCCGCGCTCCAGGATGTCGCGCACCCAGTACAGCGTCTCGACGTTGTTGATCAGCGTCGGGCGGCCGAACAGCCCGCGCTGGAACGGATAGGGCGGCTTGTGGCGCGGCAGGCCGCGCCTGCCCTCCAGGCTTTCCAGCAGCGCGGATTCCTCGCCGCAGATATAGGCCCCGGCGCCGCGCCGCAGATGCAGGCGCGGCCCGCCCGCCGGCAGCTTGGCGATCTCGCGCCGCAGGATCTCGCGCGCCAGCGGGTATTCGTCGCGGATGTAGAGGTAGACGTCCGTGGCCTCGACCACATGCGCGCCGATCAGCGTGCCCTCCAGGAAGCGGTGCGGGTCGGTGTTGAGGTAGTGCCGGTCCTTGAAGGTGCCGGGCTCGCCCTCGTCGCCGTTCACCGCCATCAGGCGCGGGCCGGGCTCGCCGCGCACCGCGCGCCACTTGCGGCCGGTCGGGAAGCCCGCCCCGCCCAACCCGCGCAACCCGCCATGCTCCAGGGCCGCGATCACCGCCTCCGCATCCGGCGCGCCGGCGCGCACCCGCTCCAGCAGGGCATAGCCGCCGGCGGCGCGGTAGCGGTCGTGATCGACGTAGTCCGCCATGTGCGGATGGGCGTCGCCGGCGCGGATCGCTTCCAGCACATCGGGCGCTGTCGCCCGGTGCAGGAAATGATGCCCGACCTCCACCACCGGCGCCTGGTCGCAGAGGCCGAGGCAGGGCGCGCGCACCACCCGCGCCGCCGGCCCCGCCTGCGCCCCCAGCCCGGCCATCAGCCCTTCCGCCCCATGCATGGCGCAGGTCAGGCTGTCGCAGACGCGCACCGTGAGCGGCGGCAGGGGTGGCGCGCCCTCCTTCACCACGTCGAAATGCGCGTAGAAGGTGGCGACCTCATAGACCTCGGCCTGGGAGAGGCGCATCAGCTCGGCCAGTGCCGCCAGGTGCGCGGCCGGGATCTGCCCGTAGTTGTCCTGGATGAGATGAAGGTGCTCGATCAGCAGGTCGCGGCGGCGGGGGCGGTCGCCGAGCAGCGCCTCCACCTCGGCGAGCGCCTGCGGATCGGGCTGCCGGCCCTTGGGCGTGTCGGCGGCGCGGCGGCGGCCGGCGCCCGGATGGCCTGCGGCACTCGCCGGCCCTGCGGACGACTGATCTCCGGCAGCCCTGGCTCGCATGGCGCCCTTTCCTCCCGCTTGTTGTTCTGGGGGCCAGCCTAGCGTCTGTCGGGGCCGGCGGCAGCACCCAATCCGCCCGCCGGAGCCGGAAGGGGTCCCCGATGCCGCCGCATTCAACGGCGAGGCCCAGAGGGAATCCGGGTCCAGCCGCGAGGCTGGCAAAGAGCAGAAGTGGGGGAGAAAGAATTCTCCCCCACACCCCGACTTCTTCCTTCTTCTGCCCGTCCTGGCCGAACGCGCGGGCGCCGGGGCAGCTTCAGCCCCGGCGCCCGCAACCTTTCGCGTGCGAGAGGCGCTCCCTGCCAGGCTGCCGCCGGAAACCGACGGAAAATGATGGGGGCCTGGGGAAGTTCACTCCCCCAGCCATTTTTCGCGGCGGCCCCATGGCCCTCAGACGCCGATGCGCTCCGCCGCGCCACGCAGGAACCCGCCGAGCGCCGCGTGGAACTCGGGCTCGTGCAGCAGGAAGGCGTCATGCCCCTTGTCGGAGGCGATCTCGACAAAGGAGACGTTGGCGGCGGCGGCGTTCAGCGCCCGCACCAGGGCGCGGCTCTCGCTGGTGGGGAACAGCCAGTCCGAGCTGAAGCTGGCGACGAAGAAGCGCGTGCGGGTGCCGCGGAAGGCGGCCGCCAGGTCGCCGCCATGCTCCTCGGCCAGGTCGAAGTAGTCCATGGCGCGGGTGATGGTCAGGTAGGCGTTGGCGTCGAAGCGGCGGACAAAGGTGCTGCCCTGATGGCGGAGGTAGCTTTCCACCTCGAAGACGTCCTCCAGGAAGGTCAGCGCCGAGGCGCCGCGCAGCCGGCGACCGAACTTGCGCGCCAGCGCCTCCTCCGAGAGATAGGTGATGTGCGCGATCATGCGCGCCACCGAGAGTCCCTTGGCCGGCACCAGCCCCGGCTCCTCCCAGTAGCGCCCGCCGCGCCAGTCCGGGTCGGCGTGGATGGCGGCGCGGCCGACCTCGTCGAAGGCGATGTTCTGCGCGCTGTGGTAGCTGGCGGTGGCGATCGGCGCCGCCGCATGGACCATGTCCGGATAGGTGGCGGCCCATTCCAGCACCTGCATGCCGCCCATCGAGCCGCCCACCACGGCGAGCAGCCGGGCGATGCCGAAATGCTCCACCAGCTTGCACTGCGCCCGCACCATGTCGCGGATGGTGATGCTGGGGAAGTCGGTGCCCCAGGGGCGGGTCTCGCCGGTGCTGTCGGTCATCGGCGAGCGCGGGCCGGTGGAGCCCATGCAGCCGCCGAGCACGTTGGCGCAGATGACGAAGAAGCGGTCGGTGTCGATCGGCTTGCCCGGGCCGACGATCGCCTCCCACCAGCCCGGCTTGCCGGTGATCGGGTGCCGCTCGGCCAGGTACTGGTCCCCGGTCAGGGCGTGGCAGACCAGCACGGCGTTGCTGCGGGTGGCGTTCAGCCGGCCATAAGTGCGGTAGGCCACGTCGAGCGGCGCCACCACGGCGCCGCAGTCCAGCGCCAGCCCCTCGGGGAAGCGGACATGCTGGTGCCCGATCTCCGCCGGGAGGTCCGGGGGGAGCTTGGGGGCGGTGGGCACGGTCTGGGGGGGCGTGGCCTCGTTCATCGCGTCCCGATCAATAGGAGCCATGGGCCCGCAGGTCCACCGATTGGCGGGTGGCTTGGCGTAATGGCTGACCCGCTCTATTGCTGGCCTGCCGCCATGCCCGACCAGACCCAACCCGACCTGGCCTCCCTGCGCGTCGAGATCGACCGGATCGACGACGCCCTGCACGACCTGCTGATGCGCCGGGCCGACATCGTGGCGCAGATGGCGGCCAGCCGGGTGAAGGCCGGCGCGCCCAGCTTCCGCCCGGGACGGGAGGCGCAGATCCTGCGCCGCCTGCTGGAGCGCAACCAGGGCGCCCTGGCGCGCGGCACGGTGGTGCGGCTGTGGCGCGAGATCATCGCCTCGTCCCTGGCGCAGCAGGGCGCCTTCAGCGTGGCGGTGCCGGGCGAGGCGGCAGCCGACTCGCCGCTGGTCCGGCTGGCGCGGGCGCATTTCGGCCTGCCCACGCCGCTGAAGCTGCATGCCACCCCCTCCCGCACCCTGGCCAGCGTCGCCGATGGCGAGGCCGCCGTGGCCGTGCTGCCCGCCCCGCAGGAGGGCGATCGCCCCGAGGCCGCCTGGTGGGCGCAGATGGAGCCTTCGCGCCTGCGCGTGGTGCTGGCCCTGCCCTTCCTGGCGCCGAACGGAGCGCCGAACGGGAATGGCGGCGCGCCGGCCTATGCCGTGGCGCCGCTGGCGCCGGAGCCGACCGGGCGCGACCGCAGCCTGCTGCGCCTGGAGCCGGGGCCGGAGCATTCCCGCGCGCGCATCCAGGCCGCCCTCACCGCCGCGGGGCTGACGCCGCGCTGGCTGCTGCGCCAGGAGACGCCCACCCCGATGGCCCTGGCCGAGCTGGACGGCTTCCTCACCGAGCAGGACCCGCGCCTCGCCGCCCTGCCCTTCCCCCGCATGCAGATCCTCGGCGCCTATGCCGAGCCCGAGCCGGAAGAATAACGCCGATGACCGTGCAGCCGCGCCCCTCCATCCTCTCGATCGAGCCCTATGTCGGCGGCGAGTCGAAGATCCCGGGGGTGAACCGGATCATCAAGCTCTCCTCCAACGAGGGCGCCTTCGGCCCGCCGCCGGCGGCGATCGCCGCGATCACCGAGGCGGCGCGCGAGGCCCACCGCTACCCCGATGGCGGCGCCACCGCCCTGCGCGACGCCCTCGGCCGGCGCTGGGGCCTGGACCCGGCCCGCATCGTCTGCGGCAACGGCTCGGACGAGCTGATCTCCCATCTCTGCCTCGCCTATGGCGGCGAGGGGACGGAGATCATCATGTCCGCCTACGGCTTCCTGATGTACGACATCGCCGGCCGCTACGCCGGCAGCCGCGTCATCAAGGTGCCGGAGCGGAACATGCTGGCCGACATCGACGGCATGCTCGCCGCCGCCGGCCCGCGCACCCGCATCGTCTTCCTGGCCAACCCCAACAATCCGACCGGCGCCCTGCTGCCCACCTCCGAGGTGGCGCGCCTGCGCGCCGGCCTGCGCGACGACATCCTGCTGGTGCTGGACAGCGCCTATGCCGAATACGTCACCGAGCCGGACTACGACGCCGGCGCGAAGCTGGTGGACGCCGCCCCCAGCACCATCATGCTGCGCACCTTCAGCAAGATCTTTGGCCTGGGCGGCATGCGCATCGGCTGGGGCTATGGCGCGCCCGGGATCATCGAGACGCTGAACCGCGTGCGCGGCCCCTTCAACGTCGCCGCCGCCTCGCAGGCCGCCGCCACCGCCGCCCTCTCCGAGCCGGGCTGGGTGGAGAAGTGCGTCGCCCATAACGGCGAGTGGCGCACCCGCATGGCGGCGGCGCTGGAGCGGGCCGGGATCAAGGTCTGGCCGAGCCACACCAACTTCCTGCTGGTGGATTTCGCCACCCCCGAGGGCGCCCAGGCCGCCGACGCCAAGCTGAAGTCGCGCGGCCTGATCGTGCGCGCCATGGGCGGCTACGGCCTGCCGGCCTGCCTGCGCATCACCATCGGCACCGCCGAGGAGTGCCAGATGGTGCTCGACGCGCTGCTTCATGGCTGAGCCGGTCTTCAACCGCCTCTGCCTGGTCGGGCTGGGGCTGATCGGCTCCTCCATCGCCCGCGTGGCGCGGGAACGCGGCGACATCGCCCGCACCCTCGTCGCCTGCGACACCGGCGTGGGCGTGGCGGCGCGCGTGAAGCAGCTCGACCTCGCCGACGTGGTGGAGGTGGAGGCCACCCGCGCCGTCGAGGGCTGCGACGGCGTCATCCTCTGCACCCCGGTCGGCACCTTCGGCCGCGTCATGCAGCACATCGCGCCGCATCTGGCCCCCGGCACCGTGCTGAGCGACGTCGGCTCCACCAAGGGCTCGGTGCTGCGCGACCTCCTGCCGCTGCTGCCCGAGGGCGTGCACCTCGTGCCCGGCCACCCGATGGCGGGCACCGAGCATTCCGGGCCCGACGCCGGCTTCGCCAGCCTGTTCCAGGGCCGCTACACCATCCTCACCCCGCCGGAGGGCGCCGACCCGGCGGCGGTGGAAAAGATCGCCGAGCTGTGGCGCCGCGCCGGGGCGATGATCGAGACGATGGACGCAGCCACCCATGACAAGGTGGTGGCCATCGTCTCCCACCTGCCGCACCTGATCGCCTTCACCATCTGCTCGACCGCCGACGACCTGGCGCAGGAAACCCGCGAACAGGTGCTGAAATTCGCCGCCTCCGGGTTCCGCGACTTCACCCGCATCGCCGCCAGCGACGTGGACATGTGGCGCGACGTCTTCCTCAACAACCGCGAGGCGCTGCTGGAGATGCTGGCGCGCTTCTCGGAGGACGCGCACGCGCTCGGGCGCGCGGTGCGCTGGGGGGAGGCGGAGTTCATCGAGGACCGCATCCGCCGGGGCCGCAAGATCCGCCACGGGCTGATCGAGCGGAAGCAGGCCTGAAGCCCCCAGGGAGTGAAGCCCCCAGGGAGTGAAGCCCCCAGGGAGTGAAGCCCCCGCGGGACGCCCTCGCCAGGATGGCAACGCCACCCCGGACCCCGCCATGCTCCACCATTCCTGCGGTTGCGGCAGTTGCGCGCCGGCACCGGCAGCAGGACGCCGCGGCGCCCTGGCGGGTTCGCCCGCGTGGAGCGCGCTTCCGTGAGGGCGGGGCCGGGGGGACACCCTCCCCCGGCGAAAGGGGCACGGGGAGGGCGGCGTCCCTCCCGCCCTTCAGTTCATGAGATGGCCGAAAAGGGAGCGCGCCTGTGGCGTCAGCGTGCCTCCCGCCCTTGTGCAGAGCAGCAGCCGGCGCACCGCCCAGGGCTCTGCCAGCCGGCGGATGGCGAGGCTGCGCCGGTGCCGGCGGGCGGCAACTTCCGGCAGGATGGCCACTCCCGCCCCCGCCGCCACCATGCGGCAGGCGGCGTCGAAACTTGGCGCATGCGTTCTCAGCCGCAACAGCCCTCCGGAGCGCGCCGCCTGCGCCACCAGGTGGACCTGCAATGCGCTCCCCGCGCCAAGCCCCACGAACTCCGCCGCGAGCGCCTCCCCGAGCCGCAGCGCCGGCCCGCTGGCGAGCGGATGCCCGCGCGGCGCCACCAGCACCAGGCGATCGGTGCGGAACGGGTTGCCGAGCAGGTCGGAACGCCCTTCCAGCGCCCAGGCCGCGGCGATCCCAAGCTCGGCCGCGCCGGTCGCCACGGCGTCCAGCACGGCATGGCTCGGCCTCTCCTCCGGCAGCACGTCGATCAGCGGGTTCGCGGCCAGAAAGGCAGGGAGCGCCTCCGGAAGAAACTCGGCGCAGGCGGCGCCATTGGCCGGCAGGCGCACCAGTCCACGAACCCCGCCGGCATGGTCCCTCAGCTCCGCCTCCAGCCGCGCCACCTGCGCCTGCACGGCGCGCGCGTGGTGCAGCAGCGCCAGCCCCGCCGGCGTGGGCCGCACGCCTCGCCGCCCACGCTCCAGCAGCGTCACGCCTGCCCTCGCCTCCAGCGCACGGATGCGCGTGCTGGCCGCCGCCAGCGCCAGGTTCATCCGTGCCGCGCCGGCGGTGATGCTGCCCGCTTCCGCGACGGCCAGGAACAGCCGCAGGTCGGTCAATCCCAGATGCATGGCCTGTGCCTTCGTCCCTGGCGAAGCCGGCCTCGCCGAACGGCGCATTGTGCCCACCCCGCCGGCCCCGGCAAGCTGCGCGCCATGACGAGCGATCCCCTCATGCTGCTGGCCGTGGCCGGCGTGTTCCTTCTGGCGGGGCTGGTGAAGGGGGTGATCGGCCTGGGCCTTCCCAGCATCGCCATCGGGCTGCTCGGCCTGTTCCTGCCGCCCGCCGAGGCGGCGACGCTGCTGGTCCTGCCTTCGCTGCTGACGAACCTGTGGCAGGCTGCCTGGGGCGGTGCGCTGCCCCTGTTGCTGCGCCGGCTGGCGCCGCTGCTGCTAGGCATCCTGGCGGGCGCGGCGGCGGCGGCGCTGGCGGGGCTGGGACTCGGCGCGGGCGGCGTTCAGGCGGCCCGGCAGGCCCTGGGCCTGGCCCTGCTGCTCTACGGCCTGCTTGGCCTGAGCGAGCGGCGCCTCACCCTGCCGCCCCGCGCCGCCGGCTGGGCCGGCGGGGCATGCGGTGCCGCCACCGGCCTCCTGACCGCCGCCACGGGCGTCTTCGTGCTGCCGGCGGTGCCCTACCTGCAGGCGTTGGGGCTGGAGCGCCAGGCGCTGCTGCAAGGCATGGGCCTTTCCTTCAGCGCCTCGACCCTCGCCCTGGCCCTGACGCTGTCCGGCCATGCGGCACTGGGCGCGGCGCAGCTCGGCACCTCGGCCCTCGCCCTTGCACCAACCCTGCTCGGCATGGCGCTTGGCCAGCGGCTGCGCCTGCCACCCCTGCTGTTCCGGAGGGTGTTCTTTCTGTCCCTGCTGCTGCTGGGCGCGCATCTGGCGCTGGCCGCCAGGGGGTGAAAAAAGCCCGGAGGAAGAATTCCCCCGGACCTCCATCCTTTTTCCGCCGATCTGGCGCCCTCAGGCCGCCAGGCGGATGTGGCGGCCTTCCATCGCCTCCACGCGCAGCACGCCGATGATCTGGCCGAGGTTCCCGGCCACCAGGTGCAGCATCTCGACCGGCATGGCGTCGAGCGCGATCTCGGTCCGCAGCAGCGTGCCCTCGCGCTGCGAGCGGACGCGGTCGGGCGTCAGGTCGCGCTTGGCGAAAGGCTCCAGCACACGGGAAAGCAGGCCGGGCGAAGCCTCGGCGACAACGGTGAAGCGGGCGGCCGTCAGAGCAGCGGAGCAATCGGACATCGGAAAAGGTTCCGGATCGAGCGGTTGGCAGAGGCAGCGCGGGGTCATCCCGGCCGCTGCCCCCCGCAGGGCGCTCAGGCGGCCGGGCCGCTAATCATGATCCGGAAGGTCCGAATGCGGTCCATGAACGGAGGATAGGCGCTCCACCGGCCCCAGACAAGCGTCGCCAGAGACAAGCATCGCCAGAGACAAGCCTCTCCGGCGGCTCAGGAGGCGGTGCCGACGGGCGGCGGCGCGGCCGGCGTGAAGACCACCTGCTGCCGGTGCGCCGGAATCTCGATGCCCAGTTCGTCGAAGCGCTGCCGGATGCGCCGGTTCATCTCCCGCTTCACCTCCCAGCGCTTGATCGGCTCGGTCTTGATCCGCACCCGCACCACCGGGCCGTTGGTCTGCAGGCTGTCCACCCCCAGCACCTCCAGCTCGTCCCGGATGGCCTGGCTCCACTTCGCCTCGCTGCGCATCTCCTGGCAGAGCCCCTGCAGCAGCTCGACGACGCGGTCGGTGCTCTCCCGGTAGCTCACCTGCACGTCGAGCAGCGCGAAGGAGAAGTCCCGCGTCATGTTGGTGACGCTGGTGACGGTGCTGAAGGGAATGATGTGCACGCTGCCGTCCAGGTCGCGCAGCTTGATGGAACGGATGGAAAGCTGCTCCACCACCCCCGCCTTGTCGCCCAGAGTGACCACGTCGCCCACCGCCATGGCGTCCTCGAACAGCAGGAAGATGCCCGTGATGACGTCCTGCACCAGCTTCTGCGAGCCGAAGCCGAGGGCCAGGCCGACCACGCCGGCGCCGGCCAGCAGCGGCGCCACGTTCACGCCGATCTGCGTCAGCAGGTTGAAGCCGACAAACAGCAGGATCACCACCAGCAGGCTGGTGCGCAGCATCGGCAGCAGGGTGCGCACGCGGGCGCTGCGCGCCGCCTCGGCATCGCGCGAAAGGCGCTCCAGGTGCCGCCGCAGCGCGGCATTGGCCACCTCCCAGACCACCACGGCGGCCAGCACGGTCAGCGCGAAGGAAATGCCGGAGCCGACCACCCGGCTGCCCAGCTCGCCGGGCGCGAACCAGGCGAAGGAGCTGATGCCCCAGACCTCCAGCAGCACCAGCAGGGTCAGCACCGTCAGCGTGGCCGAGACGCCGCCCTTGAGCAGCGGCAGGTAGTGGTTGGCCCGCGCCTCCAGGCCGGGATAGCGCTGCGCCAGGTCCGGCGCCACGCGGAAGCTCCCGGCCAGCACCCGGCGCAGCCCCACATCCAGGCCCTTGGCGGCGGCCAGCACCAGCAGGGTCAGCAGGCTGGCCCGCAGCAGGCGGGTGAAGCCCTCCTCGATCTGCAGCGCCCAGACCGCCCAGAGCGCCAGCAGGTAGAGGATGGCCAGCACGTGCCAGACCTCGGCCAGCCAGTCGCGGAGGCGGCGCAGCGCGGCGCGCGCGCGGTGCGGCGTGTCGCCGGGCTTCAGCGGGGGTGCCCGCAGGAACCGCGCCACCGGCACCCGGTTCTGCAGCACGATGATGCCGCAGAAGAAGGAGACCACCAGCAGCACCAGCCGCAGGATGGCGTCGTAGGCCCCCCAGGGCAGGCCCAGCAGCAGCCCCGCCTCGGCCATCGCATAGCCGCCGACCAGCACCACGGTGATCCGCTCCAGCCAGAGCGTGACATAGGCGGCCGTCAGGTCGGAGCAGGGCAGCAGCCGCAGCGCGCGCGAGGCCGGCGAGAGCAGCATCCGGCTCAGCGCCATCATCAGGCGGCAGGCCAGGTAGGCGTTGTTCGCCGTCAGCAGCACCAGCTCGGTGGTCGGCAGCGGCCGCACCGCCCCGATCAGCCCGTAGGAAACCAGCCCGAAGGCGGCGACCGGCAGCAGGTCGAGCAGCAGCCGGCCCAGCACCAGCGGCACCCGCCACAGCCAGCGCCAGCCCTGCGCGGCGCGGGGCGCCAGGCGGTCCAGCCGCACCCGCTGCCGGGCCAGGGCGCGCTGCACCACCCATTCGGCCCAGACGCCGAGGCCGAACAGCAGCGCCAGCTTCCAGGAGGCGTCGATCACCCGCGCCTGCGTCACCGGGTCGTGCGCCAGAGAGGAGAACCAGGAGAGCAGGCCCGGCAGGTCGGTGATCGCCTGCGCGGCGGCGACGGCCTGGTCGGACAGCCAGGCGAGGCGCTGCGAGGCGCCGATCAGGATCTGTCCCCCCAGGGTGTTGGGAGCGAGCAGCGGCGCCTCCGGCCTTGCCGGGGCGTCCGCCTCGGCGGGCGCGGCCGCCGGAGCCCCCGCTCCGGGCGCCGCCGGGGCCGGAGCGATCCGCGCCTCGGCCGCCGCCAGCGCCTCCAGGGTGCGGGCCAGCTCGGCGCGGCGCCTCTCGTCCCGCAGCAGGCTGAGCAGGCGCTGCGCCTCCCCCGGCTGCAGGCCAGCGGCGGAAACGGCGGGCGCGGGGCTGGCAGGGGCGGCCGGGGCCTGGGCCAGGGCCGGCAGCGCAATGCCGCAGAGCAGCAGCAGAACGGGCAGAAGGCGCATGGCGGAAGGGCGAAGCCGATACGGCAGAGGAGGTCAAGCCTTGTGATGGAAGCGGCGGCGCGCCGCACCCCGCCCGCCGCCGGTGCTTGCACGGAAGCGAAACGGCGCTATCTGCGGACGATGCAAACCTTCCTCTCCGTCCTGCTCGGCGTCGCCATGCTCGCCACCTTCGGCGTCATGATGGCCGGCGTGCTCGGCGCGGTGCGCGGCGGGGCGGACGGTGCCCGCTCCAACCGGCTGATGCGCTGGCGCATCGGGCTGCAGGCCCTGTCCATCCTGCTGTTCCTGGCGCTGATGCTCAGCTTGGGGCGCTGAACCCCACGGCTTCGTTGCGGCCCTCACCTTGCCTCGGGTGAGGCTGGCGCATAGGCTTCGCGCCGCAACAGCGCCAAGACCGCCCCGCGAGGGGCGGCGGCCTGCCGCTTGCGCTGCCCCTCCCCGGGCGGCGCGGCCCCGGCATGGCCTTCGGAAACCCAGGTAGGAACAGCAGGACACGGCCCGGCGATGAAGCTCCTCGTACCCATCAAGCGGGTGGTCGATTACAACGTGAAGGTCCGCGTCAAGGCGGACGGCACGGGCGTCGAGACGGCGAACGTGAAGATGTCGATGAACCCCTTCGACGAGATTGCCGTCGAGGAAGCGGTGCGGCTGAAGGAGAAGGGCGTGGCGACCGAGATCGTCGCCGTCTCCATCGGCCCGGCGCAGGCGCAGGAGCAGATCCGCACCGCGCTGGCCATGGGCGCCGACCGCGGCATCCTGGTCGAGGCCGAGGGCACCGAGCCGCTCGGCGTCGCCAAGCTGCTGAAGGCGCTGGTCGAGCGCGAGCAGCCCGGCCTCGTCATCATGGGCAAGCAGGCGATCGACGACGACATGAACGCCACCGGCCAGATGCTGGCGGCGCTGCTCGGCTGGAGCCAGGGCACCTTCGCCAGCAAGGTCGAGATGGCCGAGGGCGAGGCGAAGGTGACGCGCGAGGTGGATGGCGGCCTGGAAACGGTCAGCCTGAAGCTGCCGGCCATCGTCACCACCGACCTGCGCCTCAACGAGCCGCGCTACGCCTCGCTGCCCAACATCATGAAGGCGCGCAAGAAGCCGATCGAGGCGCTGAAGCCCGCCGATCTGGGCGTGGACGTCACCCCGCGCCTGACCACGCTCAAGGTCGAGGACCCGCCGAAGCGGCAGGCCGGCGTCAAGGTGGCCTCGGCTGCCGAGCTGGTGGACAAGCTGCGCAACGAAGCGAAGGTGATCTGAGCCATGGCCGTTCTCGTTCTCGCCGACCGCAGCGGCACCACCGTCAGCAACCCGACCCGGTCCGCCTTGGCGGCCGCCGCGCAGATCGATCCCGACGTGCACGTCCTGGTGCTGGGCGACGCCGCGGCCGCGCAGGCCGCCGCCAGGCTGCCCGGCGTCACCAAGGTAATCCAGGCGGACGGCCCGGCCTACGAACATGGCCTGGCCGAGCCGGCCGCCGCCCTGCTGGTGGCGCTGGCGCCGAACTACACGCACCTGCTGGCCCCCGGCAGCGCCATGGGCAAGAACATCATGCCCCGCGTCGCCGCGCTGCTCGACGTGCAGATCCTCTCCGACATCTCCGGCGTCGAGAGCCCCGACACCTTCCGCCGCTTCATCTATGCCGGCAACGCGCTGGCCACGGTGAAGACCGCGGATGCGAAGAAGGTGCTGACCGTCCGCGCCGCCTCCTTCGACCCCGTCCCCGCCGAGGGCGGCAGCGCCGCCGTCGAGCCGGCGCCGGGCGCCGATGACCCGGGCCTCTCCTCCTTCGTCGGCGCGCAGATCGCGCAGAGCGAGCGGCCGGAGCTGACCGCCGCCCGCGTGGTCATCTCCGGCGGCCGCGCGCTCGGCTCGGCGGAGAACTTCGCCATCCTGGACAAGGTGGCCGACAAGCTCGGCGCCGCCGTCGGCGCCTCCCGCGCGGCGGTGGACGCGGGCTACGCGCCGAACGACCACCAGGTCGGCCAGACCGGCAAGATCGTCGCGCCGGAGCTCTACATCGCCGTCGGCATCTCGGGCGCCATCCAGCACCTGGCCGGCATGAAGGACAGCAAGGTGATTGTCGCCATCAACAAGGACGAGGAGGCGCCGATCTTCCAGGTGGCCGACTACGGCCTGGTGGGCGACCTCTTCACCCTGATCCCCGAGCTGGAAAAGGAGCTCGGCTGAGCCATGGCGGCGACGGGCCATTCCCTGGGCATTCCCGAGATTACGTCCGTCGGCGTGATCGGCGCCGGGCAGATGGGCAACGGCATCGCCCATGTGGCGGCGCTGGCCGGGCTGCCCGTCGTGCTGGTGGACGTGAAGGCCGAGGCGCTGGACAAGGCGCTGGCGACCATCCGCAGGAACATGGACCGCCAGCAGGCCAAGGGCGCCCTCACCGCCGAGGCGAAGGAGGCCGCTCTCGGCCGCATCCGCACCGGCACCGAGATGGCCCTGCTCGGCGAGAGCGACATCGTGATCGAGGCGGCGACCGAGCGCGAGGCGCTCAAGCTCGCCATCTTCAAGGCGGCCTGCCCGCTGCTGAAGCCGGCGGCCATCCTCGCCTCCAACACCTCCTCCATTCCGATCACCCGCCTCGCCGCCGCCACCGACCGGCCGGAGCGCGTCATCGGCATGCACTTCATGAACCCGGTGCCGGTCATGAAGCTGGTCGAGGTGATCCGCGGCATCGCCACCGACGAGCCCACCTTCGATGCCGTGCTGGCGCTGGCCGGCCGGCTCGGCAAGGTCACGGCGGTCTCGCAGGACTACCCGGCCTTCATCGTCAACCGCATCCTGATCCCGATGATCAACGAGGCGGTGCAGGCGCTGCAGGAGGGCGTGGGCGACGTCCGCTCGATCGACACCGCCCTGAAGCTCGGCGCCAACCACCCGATGGGGCCGCTGGAACTGGCCGACTTCATCGGGCTCGACACCTGCCTCGCCATCATGCGCGTGCTGCATGAGGGCATGGGCGACAGCAAGTACCGCCCCTCCCCGCTGCTGGTGAAGTATGTCGAGGCCGGCTGGCTCGGCCGCAAGGCGGGACGGGGGTTCTACGACTATTCCCAGGATCCGCCGAAGGCGACGCGCTGACAAGGCAAGCCCCGGGGCAACGCCTCCCAGGCTCCGTGGGAAGGGGTTCCCCCGGAGCCCGGACCACCGAAAGAAAAATCGGGAAGGGAGGGCGCGGCACGCGCCTGCTGCCGAAGCCCTGTCCGCTCGCAGCGGCGGCCAGCCGCATGCGGCCGCCGCTCAGCTCCCCGAGCGCGCCCGCCCGCCGCCTTACAGCAGGCCTTCGCGCCGGAAGCTGAAATACCGGCCATTGCCGACGATCAGATGGTCGTGCACCACCACCGCGAAAAAGGTGGCGGCCTGCTTAATCTCCTGCGTCATCTCCACATCCGCGCGGCTGGGCGTAGGGTCGCCGCTCGGATGGTTGTGCACCAGGATCAGCGCCGTCGCGTGCAGCTCCAGCGCCCGCTTGATCACCTCGCGCGGGTAGACCGGCGTGTGGTTCACCGTGCCCCTGGCCTGCGGCTCGTCGGCGATCAGGCGATTCTTGCTGTCGAGGAAGAGGATGCGGAACTGCTCGATCTTCTCGCGCGAGATGGCGGCGTTCAGGTAGGTGATCAGCCGTTCCCAGTTGTTCAGCACCGGCGCTTCCATCACCTCCGCCTTGGCCAGCCGCAGCGCCGCGGCCTGCACCAGCTTGATGGCGGCGACGCTGTGCGGGCCCAGCCCGCGCGTCTCCAGCAGCACCTTCTGCGGTGCGGCCAGCACGCCGGCGAAGCTGCCGAAGCGGTTGATGAGGGCCTTCGCCAGCGGCTTGGTGTCGCCTTGCTTGAAGGCGAAGAAGAGCAGCATCTCCAGCAGTTCGTAGTCGGCCAGCGCATCCGGGCCACGCTCCAGCAGCTTTTCCCGCATCCGGCCCCGGTGGCCCGAGGGGCCGGTGCTGGCAAAAGGAGCCTGGGCGGCCTCGGGCGGCTCGGGGAGGCAGGCCGGATCGGCGGCCGGCGTCACCGGCGTGGCGCCGGAAAGCGTTTCGAAGTCGGCCCGGAGCGGCCCCTCCGCGAAGCCCGGAGGAGCCGCGGGACGCGCTGGCAAGCCTGGCGACATGGTCTTGGGGGGCGGCGGGTCGGCCTCGGTTTTGCCCCGCGAGTCGAACATCCTGGATAGCCACGCCGCCATGGTACTCGCCCGCCTTGAGCACCACCCTTCTGGTGGCGGCCATTAGCCTTTCATCAATTTCCTGGTTCTTCAAGCGGAATTGATGCGGGCTTGCCTCAGCCGCTGAAGCGAACCTTGGCGTTCTCGCTGCTGTCCGATTTTCCGCTGACCAGCGCCTGCGCGTAGCCATAGGCGTAGCGCAGGTTGGACGAAATGCCGTCCCAGTATTCCGCGCCTTCCACCGTCACCGCGATCAGCGCCACCTCGTCGCTTTCCGGCCCCTGCGGCAGCCAGCTGCGCAGACCTTCGGTCCAGAGTTCCTTCTTCTTGGCCGCCTCGGTCACCACCCGGCCGCGGCCGAAGAGCGAGACGTAGTCCTGGCTCTTGGTGTCGGCATAGCCAAGCAGCACGCGCGAGTCATGCGCCAGCTCGGCGACCTTGGGGCTGTCCTTGCGGGTGAAGAACCAAAGGGTATGGCCATCAGGGTCCGGCTTTTGGGTGCGCATCGGACGGCCGCGCAGGCGGCCCTGCTCGTCAAGGGTGACAAAGGTCGCGGTGGCGATGTCGGCGATCATCTCCCGCACCTTCATCCGCATCTCGTCTTCGTTGCGATCGGTCGGCATGGGTCGCTCCCTGGCTGTCTGCCGGGATGAACCCGCCGCCCCCGCCGGGGTTGCCCGCGCCAGGCGGGGGAAGGAGGCGGGGGAGGGCAGGCTCCCCTCTCCCGGCCCTGCCGTCAGTTGCCGGCGAACAGGTAGGGCGGCATGGGCTGGGTCTTGTCCACCACGCCCTTCACGCCGGGCACCTGCTCGGCGAGCACCTTCAGGGCGCGCTGCACGGAGGGGCTGCGGCTGAAGCCGTGCAGTTCCACGATGCCATCCCGCACGTCCACGAGGGTGTAGAAGGTATCGGCCCAGGGCTCGCGCCTCATCGCCGCCAGCACGGCGCGGCGCACCCGCTCGTCGGGATAGTCGCCGGCCTCGGCCTGTGGTGCCACCAGCACGCGCAGCAGGTCGGCGCGGCTGACCACGCCCCGCAGCTTGCCCTGCTCCACCACCAGCACCCGGCGGATGTTGTGCGCCTCCATCGTCTCGGCGATGGCGCCGACCCCGGTTTCGGGCGCGATGGTGATGACGTCGGTGGTCATCACCTCGGCGGCCGTGGTGCCGTGGCTGCAGGCATAGCGGTCGGCCAGCCGGTTCATGTTGGCGAAAAGCTGGCGCAACAGGCCCATCGGTGGCTTGTCGGCGCCTGCCAGGCGGCGGATCAGGTCCGCCTCGGTGACGATGCCGAGCAGCGCCCCGTTCGGCCCCACCACCGGCGCGGCCGAGATGCCGCGCTCCGCCAGCAGATGGGCAATGGCCAGGAACGGCGTCTCCGGCGGCACGGTGACGACGCCGGGCGTCATGATGTCCTTGGCGGTCAGGATGGCCATGGCTCCGGCTCCTCTTGTGTGCGGCAAGGATGCGCCGTGCCCGAAAGGGCCGCCTTGATCCGGATCAATCAGCCACCGGGCTTTCCTGGCGCACAAAGCGGATGATCACGGCGCCGTGATGCTCTAGGCTGCGGCCATGCGCGCTGCCCTGCTCGGCCTCCTTCTGCTGCTGCCCGGCTGCATCGGCCTCCCCGCCCTGCCGGATATCTCCACCCTCTGGGAGGAGGGTCCGCCTGAAGCGGAACCCGACCCGCCGCAGGCGGGACTGCGGCCGCCGGAGGACACGCCGTCCATCCGGCTCACCTGGGGCGGCAGCCGGGCATTGGCGCTGCTGATCCAGCAGAACGGCGAGAACCGCCTCTGGCGCAGCGCCGGCGGGCTGGCGGTGGCCACCGACGGCGCCCGCATCGTCGCCACGGCCGGGCTGCGGGAATGGATCGCCAGCACCCGCCTCGACGGTCCCGATCCGCTGGACGAGCCGCTGGCGCTGGTTGGCCAGTCCACCACCCTGCGGCGGCAGGTGGACCTCATGCGGAACGACCGCTCCCCCGACAGCATGCGCTTCGGCCTGGCCCTGACCTGCCGCCTGACGGCCCGCGCCGAGGGGCCGGCGATCCTGGTGCTGGAGCGCTGCCGCCGCCGTGGCGACGCAAGCTTCACCAACCGCTACTGGGCCGACCCGCAGACGGGCGGCATCTACCGCTCCGAGCAGTGGGTCGGCGCGGCCGGGATGATGCGGCTGGAGGTGGTCAGCCCCCCCAGCTGAGCCCGGCGCGCCGCACCCGCGCCGCGACATAGGCCAGCCACAGCACCTGCACCGCCAGCGGCGGCAGGATGATCAGCGGCTTCACATCCGGCGCGAGGCGCAGGAACAGCAGGGCCAGCGCCCCATGAAAGGCGGCGAAGCCCCAATGCGCCGCCGCCACCGCGAGGGCCGGCACGCCGCTCCGTTGCGCCATCTGGTAGAGGTGGGTGCGGTGCGGCGCGCTCAGCGCCTCCCCCATCACGGCGCGGCGCAGCAGGGTGAAGCCGGTGTCGAAGAGCAGCGCGAACAGCAGCAGCGGAACCAGCAGAAACGAAAGCTGCGCCACGTCGAGCCGTGCCGCCGCCACCCCGAGCACGGCCAGCATGAAGCCCAGGAACTGGCTGCCGACATCCCCCATGAAGATGCGGGCCGGGCTCAGGTTGAAGGGCAGAAAGCCAAGGATGCCGGCGCCCAGGATCAGGCAGGCGGCGTAGATGAACCAGCCGCCCTGCAGCTCCGCCACGGCGCCGAGGCCGACGCAGGCGATCAGCACCGTGCCGCCGATCAACCCGTCCAGCCCATCCATGAAGTTCACCGCGTTGGTGCAGGCGACGATCCAGAACACCGTCAGCACCGCCCCGAGCGGGCCCAGTTCGAGAATGCCGTACCAGGGCAGCGCCAGGCGATCCACCACCAGGCCGCTTCCCACCGCCACCAGGGCGGCGAGGGCCTGCGCGCTCAGCTTCACCACGAAGCGGAAGTCGCGGACATCGTCCAGCAGCGCCACCACCGCGATCGCCACCGCCGCCAGAATGACGCCGATGAAGCGCCGATCCGCCATGCGCGCGAAATCGGCCACCTGGTAGAGCACCAGCATGCCCAGGATGAAGGCGCAAACAATGCCGACACCGCCGCCCTTGGGGGTGGGACGGCTGTGCGCCTTGCGGTGGTCGGGGTGGTCGAGGATGGGAAAGGCGATCATCAGCCGCACCAGCACGGCGGAAAGCACCGCCAGCCCGGCCGCGAAGGTCAGGTGCTGCAGAAAGGCGTGGAAGGTCATCGAACAAAGCCCAGGCAAAGGGATCGAGGGAGCTTCGCCCCCTCAAGCTCCCCCACCAGGAAACCGGGTTTCCCGGGCCTTCCCTGCGGGAAGCGCAGAAGCCCGGGAAGGGCTCCTGCCGGGGGTGTCCAGAGGGGGGCAGCCCCCCTTGGAGGCGCTATGTCACCCGCGCCTCCTCCAGGCTGGCATAGATGTCGCCGGAATTCGCGGAAGCGGGCAGCGCCTCCAGCCAGCGCGCCATGGTGCCGGCATGCACGGGGCTCTCCAGCGCGAAGCGCATCTCCTCGCCCAGGCAGGCGTTGAAGCTGTAGTCGCCCAGGGCCTCCAGCGCGTCGATGCAGTCGAGCGCGACCTGCCGCTGGAGGGTGGTGAACTCGAAGGACAGGCTGCGCACCGGCTTCCCCAGGCCGGCCAGCGCGGCCGCCTCGAAACCCTCGATGTCGAGCTTGATGAAGGCCGGCTGGCCATGCTCCTCGATCAGCGCGTCCAGCGTGGTGACGGCCGCGGCGATGGCGCCATCCCAGACCTGCCCTTCCCATCCCGGCGCCTTTTCCGCCGCCGCCATGAAGGCCTTCGAAGCGGTGGCGACAGTGGGGTTGGCGCTGTTCAGGTGCAGCCGGCCCTGGCCCTGCTGGCTGCCGATCAGGCTGCCGAGAAGGGTCACCTGCGCATCCCGCCCGAACAGCCGCTGCAGGACGCGGCCCAGCCGCGGTTGCGGCTCCACCGCCACCACCCGTGCGCCAAGCCGGCGCAGGCTGGCGGTGCGGTCGCCGACATGGGCACCGATGTCGAAGGCCAGCTCCCCTGGCGCCACGAAGCGGCCCAGGAAGGCATCCAGCTTCTCCGCCCGCCCGGGCGCGTAGTAGGTGCGCAGCGAGCGGCCGATGGCACGCGCGTTCGGGGCGAGGCTGGTCATGGGCGGAACACCAGCGCGGCGCCGCCCGCCAGCTCCGGCGGCACCATCAGGCCTTCCGGCGCCTCGCGCAGCGGCAGGCCGGCAAGCAGCCGGCGCACGGCGGCATTGCCGTCCTCCGTCCGCACCGTGAAGCCCGCCAGGAAAGGCAGGGCGGGCGCGACGACGCCGGGCAGCACCTCGCCGAGCGCCTCCGGCGGCAGGATGCGCACCCGCCCGCGCGGCAGGGGCAGCGCATAGCCGCCCACCGGGTCGGGCTCCAGCGGATGCCCGGTCAGGCGCGACAGCGCGGCGGCGGTGGCGGCCGGCTCCGGCGCCGCCAGCACCACGCTCTCCAGCGCCACGGCGCGGTTCGGGTGCTCCATCCAGCGCTCCTGCCAGAGCAGCTCCGGCGTGTGGTGCTGGATCAGTTGCAGCCGCCCCTCCGGCGCGTCCGGCAGCGGAAGGCGCGAGAAGCGGGCGCGCGGCCCGTCCGGCGCATCCACCGGCCGCTCCAGATGCGCCACGCCGGGGATCTCCAGCCCCGCACGGCGCAGCCGGGCCAGCTCGGCCTCGGCATCCGCGATGCCGAAGGCGACGATGTGCATCCCGGCGTAGCGGCCGAGGAAGCCGGCCAGCCCGTTGTCGAACCGCTCCGGCTCCAAGATGGCGAGCAGCTCCAGGTAGCCCTCGCGCAGCATGGCGCAGCGGTTGCCGGTGGCCAGCATCTCCACCGGCGCGCCCGGCGCCCGCCGCCCGGACTGGCGGGCCACGGGGGTCAGCCGGAAGCCCAGCCGCTCATAGGCCGCCCAGAGCCCCGCCCCATCCTGCGTGCCGAGCCCGACATGGTCGAGGCTGGTGGCGCCGCTCACGGCTGCTGCTCGTATTTCGGCAGGCGCCACTCCGCGGGCTCCGCCGCCGCCTCCTCGTACCAGCGCTGCACCAGCGGATGCGCGCGCACCGCCTCCACATAGGCCCGGCTGCGCTCGGAGATCTCCGGTTCCCAGGTCAGGAAGCGGAACGCGACCGGCGCGAACATCGCGTCCGCCGCACCGAATTCCGTGCCGAACAGGAAAGGACCGCCCGAGGCCAGCAGCGCCTCGCGCCAGATCGCCTCGATGCGGGCGATGTCGGCCAGCGCCTCCGCGGTGCGCCCCTGGCCGGGGAAGCGGTTCAGGAGGGTCATCGGCATGGCCATGCGCAGGCCGCGGAAGCCGGCATGCATCTCCGCCGCGATGCTGCGCGCATGCGCCCGCACCGCCGGGTCCGCCGGCCAGAGGGCGGGCGCGATCTCGGCGCAGTACTCGATGATCGCCAGGCTCTCCCAGATGCGGGCGCCGCGATGCTCCAGGTAGGGCACCGTGCCGGAAGGCGTGGCTTCCTTGACCGCCGCGGTGGCGCCGCCGGCCAGCGGGATCACCACCTCCTCCACCTCCAGCCCGGCCAGGCGCACGGCCAGCCAGCCGCGCAGCGACCAGGAGGAATACATCTTGGTTCCGATGAAAAGGCGACCCTCGGCCATCGGCGCTTCTCCTTCCGCTTCGGCCGGAGGAGGCGCCGCCCCCTCCGGAACCGTCCTCATCCCAGCGGCACGCCCTTCGACGTGCTGTACTCGAAATGCAGCGCCTCGCCCGGGAAGATGCGGGGGTGGATGGCATGCGCCGCCATCGCCGCCTCCGAGAAGCCCTGCAGGATCAGCTTCAGCTTGCCGGGGTAGGTGGCGATGTCGCCAATGGCATGGACGCCCGGGATGTTGGTCGCGCAGGTGGCGGGCTCCACCGTCACATGGCTGCGCTCCAGCCCCAGGCCCCATTCGGCGATCGGGCCGAGTTCCATGGAGAGGCCGAAGAAGGCCAGCAGGTGGTCGGCCGGCACCGCCTTCTCCTCGCCCTTCAGCGTCGCCAGCACCACGTGGTCCAGCTCGCCCTGGCCGCCGCGCAGCCCGTGCAGCTGGTAGGGGATGGCCAGCTCGATCTCGCCGCGCCCGGCGGCGGCCTCCATCTGCGCCACGCTTTCCGGCGCGGCGCGGAACTTCGGGCGGCGATGCACCACCGTCACCCGCGCCGCGATGTCCTTCAGGCTGAGCGCCCAGTCCACCGCCGAATCGCCGCCGCCGGCGATCACCACCCGCTTGTTCCGGAACTCCTCCCGCCGCGCCACCATGTAGCGCACCGCCCCGGTCGCCTCGAAGGCGGCCAGGTCGTTCAGCGGCGGGCGGTTGGGGCCGAAGGCGCCGGCCCCGGCGGCCAGGATCACCGCCCTGACGCGCACGATCTCGTTCTTGCTGGTGCGCAGCTCGAACAGGCCGCCATCCTTCTCCTGCAGCGCCTCCACCCGTCGGCCGAGCAGGTAGACCGGCGCAAACGGCGCCGCCTGCGCCTCCAGCCGCTCGATCAGCTCGCCGCCGGCGATCGCCGGATGGGCGGGGATGTCGTAGATCGGCTTCTCCGGATAAAGCGCGGCGCACTGCCCGCCGATTGCCTCCAGCGTGTCGATCACCACGCATTTCATCCGCAGCATGCCGCATTCGAACACCGCGAACAGGCCGGTGGGGCCGGCGCCGATGACGGCGACGTCAGCCTCCACCGCGACATGCGCCGTCCCCGGAGAATGATGGGGGGCATGATCCGGGGAATGGTCGAGCATGGGGAACAGTACCTCCGCGTCCGGCTGCCGTGCATAGAGGCTTTGGCCCATGACGGCAAAGGGGCGCCCGCCGCCCCTTCCCCGGCGGCGCGGCTCAGGGCCAGCCGACGCCGCCGGTTTCCCCATAGATCTGGCCCGTGGTGTAGCTGGAGGTGGCCGCCGCCAGCTCCACATAGACCGAGGCGAGTTCCACCGGCTGGCCGGGGCGCCCCATGGGCGTCTGTTCGCCGAAATGCTTCAGCCCCTCGGCGGTCTGCCCGCCGCCGACCTGCAGCGGCGTCCAGAACGGGCCCGGCGCCACGCCGTTCACGCGGATGCCCTGCCCGATCACCTGCTTGGCGAGGCCGCGCACGAAGATCGCGATGGCTGCCTTGGTGCAGGCGTAGTCGAGGATGGACTCGGAGGGCCGCTGGGCGTTGATCGAGCTGGTGCAGACGATCGCCGCGCCCGCCGGCATGTGCGGCAGCGCCGCCTTCACGATCCAGAACATGGCATAGACGTTGGTCTTCATGGTCTGGTCGAGCTGCTCGGTGGAGATGTCCAGGATGGACTTCTGCGCGTGCTGGTAGGCCGCGTTGCTGACCAGGATGTCGAGCCCGCCGAGCTGCCGCGCCGCCTGCTCCACCAGGCTCTTGCAGAAGCTCTCCTCGCGGATGTCGCCGGGGATCAGCACCGCCTTGCGCCCGGCCTTGCGGATGAGGTCCGCGACATCCTGCGCATCCGGCTCCTCGGAAGGGTAATAGTTGATGGTGACGTCCGCGCCCTCGCGCGCATAGGCAATGGCTGCCGCCCGGCCGATGCCGGAGTCGCCGCCGGTGATCAGCGCCTTGCGGCCGGTGAGCCGGCCCGATCCCTTGTAGCTCTGCTCGCCGCAATCCGGCACCGGCGTCATCTTCGACTGCAGCGCCGGCCAGGGTTGCGACTGCATCTCGAAGGGCGGCTTGGGGAAGCGGTCCTGCGGGTTGGACAGCACCGGCGCCGCGCCGATCTGGCCCGGCACCGCCTGCGCCACGGCCGGAGCGGCGACCATGGAGGCGATCCCTGAAGCGATTCCCCCGGCGGCCATGCCGCGGAAGACGTCGCGGCGGGAGGGGGAGGTGTCGTCGGTCATGGCGTCATGCCTCTCGATTGGAGTGTCCCGACCTGAACAGCGGCGGCGGCCAACGGTTCAGCGCCGCCCGCCCGCCCAACGCAGCCTTGAAAGCCCCGCCGGCCCGGAGGCAGATTGGCCCGCACCCATGCCCGAGACGCTGCACCTCCTCCTGCCCGACCTCGCCGCCACCGAGGCGCTTGCCGCGCGCGCCGCCGCCTTGGTGCGCCCGGGCGACGCCATCCTGCTGGAGGGGCCGCTTGGCGCCGGGAAATCCGCCTTCTGCCGCGCCTTTCTGCGCGCCGCCGCCCGCAACCCGGCGCTGGAAGTGCCCTCCCCCAGCTTCACCCTGGTGCAGGGCTACGACCTGCCGCGCGGCCCGGCGCATCATTTCGACCTTTACCGCCTCGCCGGGCCGGAGGAGCTGGAGGAGCTGGGCTGGGAGGAAGCGCGCGAGGGCATCGTGCTGGTGGAATGGCCGGACCGGCTGGGCTGGCTGGCCCCGCCCGACGCGCTGCGCCTGGCCCTCCGCCCCGACCCGGCGGGCGAGGCGCGCCACGCCATGCTGCGGGGCTGGGATGCGCGCCTCGCGGCCCTGGCCGGACTTTGACGCGGCCCGCGCATTCCGCACTTGGCAATCGCCGCCGCGTGCGGCACCTCCTGGCCGCAGCATGACCCCCACGGACTCCTTTCTGGCGGCCCATGGCTACGCGGCGGCGGCACGCGCCCCGCTGCCCCAGGATGCCGGCCACCGCCGCTACACCCGCCTGACCGGCGGGCCGCGCCCCGCCCTGCTGATGGACTGCACCGACGCGCCCAGGGTCGGGCTGACCCCGGAGGAGGACCTGCTCCCCTTCCTGAAGCTGGCGCGGCACATCGCCGGCATCGGCCTTTCCGCTCCCGCCATCCTGGCCGAGGACGCGCCGAACGGCCTGCTCCTGGTGGAGGACCTGGGCCGCGAGACCCACGCCATGCTGCTCGATGCCGGCGCCCCGCCGCAGCCGCTCTACGAGGCGGCCGCCGAGGCGCTCGCCGCCCTGCACGCCGCCCCGCCGCCGCCCGGCCTGCCGCGGTGGGAGGCGCCGCGCATGGCCGCCACGGTGGCGCAGACCTTTCTGGACTGGTGGTGGCCCGCCGCCTTCGGCGCCGCCCCCGCCGAGCCCCTGCGGGCCGAGTTCATGGACACGATGCACGCCATGCTCGCCCCTTACGCCGGCGCCGGCTGCCTGGTGCACCGCGACTACTTCCCGGCCAACCTGATGCACCTGCCGGACCGCCAGGGCCCGCGCCGGGTCGGCATTCTCGACTTCCAGGATGCCGCCCTTGGCCACCCCGCCTATGACATGGTCAGCCTGACGGAGGATGCCCGGCGCGACGTGGCCCCGGAGGTGCGCGCGGCCGCCCTCGCCGCCTATCTCGCCGCCCGGCCGGGGCTGGACCCGGCCGCCTTCCGCGCCGCCATGGCGGCGATGGCGGCGCAGCGCCACCTGCGCGTGGCCGCCCTCTGGGTGCGGCTGGACCGGCGCGACGGCAAGCCGCACTACCTCCGCCACGGCCCGCGCTGCTGGGCGCTGCTGGCGGAGGCGCTGCGCCACCCCGCCGCCGCCCCGCTCGCCGCCTTTCTCGACCGCCACGTGCCCGCCGCCCTGCGGCGCAACCCCGCCCCTGCTTCTGCCCCTGCCCCTGCCCCTGCCCCTGCCAGCCCCACCAAGGACGACGCCGCGTGACCACCCTGAACTCCGCCATGGTGCTGGCCGCCGGCCTGGGCACCCGCATGCGGCCGCTGACCGAGGCGAAGCCCAAGCCCCTACTGCCCCTGGCCGGGCGCAGCCTGCTCGACCATGCGCTGGACCGGATCGACGCCGTCGGCATCGGCCAGGTGGTGGTGAACGCCCACTGGTTCCCGGAGCAGGTGGAGGCGGTCTGCAAGGCGCGCCCCAGCCCGCCCGCGGTGCTGCGCGAGGAGCCGGTGCAGGAGACCGGCGGCGGCGTGCGCGACGCCCTGCCGCATCTCGGCCCCGCCCCTTTCCTGGTGGTGAACGGCGACGCCTATTGGCTGGACGGCCCCACGCCCACCATCGAGCGCCTGGCCGGCCGCTTCGACGAGGCGGCGATGGACGCGCTGCTGCTGGTGGTGCGCGCCACCGCGGTGGAAGGCGAGGTCGGCCGCGGCGACTTCCTGCTCGACCCGCTCGGCCGCGTCCGCCGCCCCAAGGAGCGCGAGATCGCGCCCTACTTCTACGCCGGGCTGCAGGTGGTGCATCCGCGGCTCTTCGAGGGCGCGCCGGAAGGCTCCTTCAGCATGAACCTGCTCTGGAACCGCGCCATCGAGGGCGGGCGGCTCTTCGGGCTGGTGCATGACGGCGCCTGGTTCCACCTCTCCACGCCCGTGGACCTGCGGCGGGCCGAGGCGGCGCTCGCCACCGGGCTGACGCGGCCGCTGTTCTGAGCGCCAGGGGGCGCTGCCCTCTATCGGACCTCGCCCGCCGCCGTCAGAGGGGCATCACCTCCAGGCGGCGGAACTGCACCGCCGAGCCCTCGTGGTGGCTCTGCAGGGCGATGTGCCCGCGCGGCTCCCGCGTCGCCGGGGAAAGATGCGCCACGGCCGTGCCGTTCAGCCAGACCGCCAGGCTGTCCCGCTGGGCGCGGATGACGAACGCGTTCCACTCGCCGCAGGGATGCGAGAGGTGCCCGCTGGCCGGCGCCAGCCGGTAGATCGCGCCGGTCAGGTGCAGCGGGCTGTCCAGCCGCTTCGCCTGCGGGTCGTAGCCGCGGTCGTCGATCTGGATCTCGTAGCCGCGCTCGATCGCCGGGCCGGGACTGTCCTGCAGCGGCGGGCAGCGGATGAAGACGCCCGAATTGTCGTCCGGCCGCTGGATGCGCCACTCCACCCGGAGCATGAAATCCTCGAAGGCGGAATCGGCGAACCAGAACAGGCCGGAGCCGCCGAAGCTCTCCAGCACCCCCGGCTCCGCCCAGCGGAAGCCGCCCTTCCCCGCCATGCGCCAGCCCGAGAGATCGGCGGTCAGCAACGGCCTGAAGTCTTCCATGTTCCGGGCATCTCCTTCACGCGTGGCCACGGCGGCATCCCGCCCCGCAGGCCGGACGGGCCGGCTGAAAATCCGCTCGCCGCCGCCGTCAGGCGATGTCGGGGCGGCGCATGCCCTCCGCCGCGTCGGTCGCGGCCAGGATGGCACGCCACTCCGCCTCCTGCAGCCCGGCGGCATGTTCGCCGCCCGCCAGGAAGCAGGCCCTGAAGGTCTCCAGTTCCTCCGGCGCCAGCGTGATGGCATGGCCCTTTCCCGCTCCGGCCTCAAGCGCCCGCTCCAGCGCGGCGCGCACCGCCGCGATGGCCGTCGGCTCCAGCGGCATCGTCCGGGGCGCGGAGGCAGCGCCACGCTCGAAGGCGCCGCGCGCCGCCTCCAGGAGTTCGTCAGGCAGTCGCAGCTCAGGCATGGTCGGTCTCCGTGTTGCGCGGCCGGGCGGCGGAAAGCCTGCGCACCGGCGTTTCCTGGCAACGCCGCCCGCGCTCTTCCGTTCCGCTCCAGAGGCGCACCGGCTTCCGGTGGACCCATGACGGAGGAGCGCAGATGGCCAGGGCCAAGGAGCCGGATCTGACGCAAGGCGTTCCGCTCTCGGCGCTGCCGGATGGCGGCATGCTCGCCGGCCGCGTCGGCGAGGAGATGGTGCTGCTGGCGCGGCGCGGCGAGTCGGTCTTCGCCATCGGCGCGAAATGCACGCATTACGGCGCTCCGCTGGCCGAGGGGCTGATGGTCGGCGAGACGGTGCGATGCCCCTGGCACCACGCCTGCTTCAGCCTGCGCAGCGGCGAGGCCCTGCGCGCGCCCGCCCTGGCCCCGGCCGCCCGCTGGAAGGTCGAGCGGCATGGTTCGCGCCTGGTGGTGCGCGAAAAGGCGGCGCCCGCGCCGGCCCGGCCGCCGCCGCTCGGCGCGCCGGGGCGCATTCTCATCCTCGGCGGCGGCGCGGCGGGCCTCGCCGCGGCGGAGCGGCTGCGGCGCGAGGGCTATGCCGGCAGCCTGACCCTGCTCAGCGACGACGCCGACCCGCCTTATGACCGCCCCAGCCTGTCGAAGGACTTCCTGTCCGGCGAGGCGGGAGAGCAGGACCTGCCGCTCTTCCCCGAGCGCTTCTATGCCGATCAAGGCATCGCCCTGCGGCTCGGCGCGGCCGTCACCCGCATCGATGCCACCGCGCGCCAGGTCCAGCTGGAGGGCGGCGAGAGCCTGCCCTTCGATCGCCTGCTGATCGCCACCGGCGCGGAGCCGGTGCGCCCCCCCATCCCCGGCGCGGAGGCGCCGGAGGTGCTCACCCTGCGCTCCTGGCGCGACAGCCGCCGGATCATCCGGCAGGCGGCGAGCGCGCGGCACGCCGTGCTGGTGGGCGCCAGCTTCATCGCCCTGGAGGTGGCGGCGGCGCTGCGCCAGCGCGGCCTGGCGGTCACGGTTGTCGCTCCGGACAGGCGGCCGCTGGAGAAGACCTTGGGGCCGCAGCTCGCCCAGGCGGTGCGGCAGCTCCACGAGGAGAAGGGCGTCGCCTTCCGGCTCGGCCAGGAGGTCGCCGCCATCGGGCCGGGCGGCCTGCGGCTGAAGGACGGCACGGCGGTGGCGGCGGACCTGGTGCTGCTCGGCACCGGGGTGAGGCCGCGCACGGCGCTCGCCGAGGCGGCCGGCCTCGCGGTGGAGAACGGCATCCTGGTGGACGCGCACCTGCAGACCAGCGCCCCCGGCATCTTCGCCGCCGGCGACGTGGCGCGCTGGCCCGACCCGCACAGCGGCGGGCGCATCCGCGTCGAGCACTGGGTGGTGGCCGGGCGGATGGGCCAGGTGGCGGCGCTCAACATGCTGGGCCGCCGGCGGCGCTTCGATGCCGTGCCCTTTTTCTGGAACCGGCACTACCACGACCTCAACATCGACTATCTCGGCCATGCGGAGGAATGGGACGCGATCATTGCCGAGGGCCGCGTGGAGGAGGGCAAGGCGCTGCTGCGCTACCGCAAGGGGGGCCGCGACCTGGCCGTCGCCACGGTGGACCGGGACCTCGAATGCCTGGCGGAGGAGGCGGCGATGGAAGCGCGGCTGCCCGGCGGCATGCGGCCGCAGGTCCGCGCGGCCGATCGCCGGGGAAGTTGACGGCCGCCCGGGCTGCGCGCTGCTAAGATCGGCCCCGGTGACGGGGGAACACTCCCCAGGGAGGCATGGCCCCAGAGAGGTCGGCCGCAGGGCGCGCCCTGCAAACCGGCCCGGCTGCCTCCGCGGTGGGCGCCCGCACCGGGAGGACCATACCCATGCTCGCCATCGAGACCCTGAAGCGCGCACTCGAAGGGCGCGACAACCGCGCCCTTTCGGAGTTCTACGCCGACGACGCCACCCTCATCGTCATGAGCAAGGACAGCCCGCCGCGCAGCCCGCGAACGATCTCCGGGCGCACGGCGATCAGCGCCTACTACGACGAGGTCTGCCGCCGCGACATGAAGCACGAGCTGGTCGCCGGCGTGGCGGACGACTCCCATCTCGCCTTCACCGAGGCCTGCGCCTATCCGGATGGGACCCGGGTCTTCTGCTCCGCCATGGCCGAACTGTTGGAGGGCAAGATCAAGCGGCAGACCAACGTGCAGGTCTGGGACGCCTGAGGGGGCCGGGAGCGGCCGTCGCGCGGAACCTCCCCGAGAGCCCGCCGCCCTGCGGGGCGACACCCGCTCAGCCGTCGTCCGGCCGCCGCTCCCGGTCGTGCAGCGCCTGCTTCACCGGGTCCTGGCGGCGTTCCGCCCATTCGAGGCGCAGCCCGTTGACCTCGGCGCCCGCCAGCAGCGCCAGGGCGGTCAGGTAGAACCACAGCATCAGCACCACGGCCCCCCCCAGCGAGCCGTAGAAGACGCCGAAGCTCTGCGCGTGCGAGACGTAGACGGAAAGGCCGATCGAGGCGACCACCCAGAGCAGCGTGGCGGCGACGGTGCCCCAGGAGGCCCAGTCCCGCTGCGGCCGCGCCCGGCTCGGCGCATAGGTGTAGAGCGCCCCGGCCGCCAGGGCGAACAGCAGCACCAGCGCCGGCCAGCGGGCGAGGCTGACGATGCCCAGCAGGCTGCTCTCCACATGCCCGGACAGCAGCGGCGGCAGGGCGAGCAGCAGCAGGGCCACGGTCAGCAGCAGAAAGACGACCAGCGCGATGACCACGGCGATGCCCTCGCGCTGCAGCCAGCTGCGCCGCTCCGTCTGGTCATAGACGATGTTGAGCGCGGTCAGCAGGCCGCTGGCGGCCCGCTGCGCGGCCCAGAGCGCCACCACCAGGTTGAGCGCCAGCCCGAGGCCAAGGCCGAAGCCTTCCGGCACCGTCGTCACGAACTCGACCAGCACGGAAACCGCCGCCCTGTCCCCCAGCAGCCGCTCCGCGCCGGCCTGCACCGGGCCGCGCAGCACCGCCGGGCCGGCCACCTTGCTCAGCAGCGCCGCCGCGCCGGCCAGCGCGGGCAGCACGCCGAACATCGCGTGGAAAGCGAGGGCCGCGGCAACGGTCTGCGTATGGTCGCTCAGCACCTCGGCGATGAAGGCGCGAAACGGATGCCGCCAGGGCGCCTCGCGGGTTTCGCGTCGCGGGTCGGCCATGCGCTGCTCCTCCGCCGGGGCGGAGCAGGCGGCACACTCCCCCGATGCCTTGGCCATGCTCCCGCCACAGGCCGCCAACCCCTCAAGAAGCCGGGAGTTTCCGTGCTTTCAGCCTGTCCGGGCGGCAATGCGGGCGGCGCACGCCTTGTCTTGCCCCCGGCGGAGGCGAATCATCAAAACCGGCACGACAGATGCCGAAACGGAGGGAATCATCATGACCGCGACCGACAACCTGCGCGTCCTGCGGCAGCAAGCCTATGCGGCACGCCGCACCCACATCGCCGGGACCCTGGGCAAGACGCATGATTCTTCCGCCAGGGCACGGCTTCCGGGCTTGCAGCGCATGATCGCCGGCCTCGACGAGGCGCTGGAGCTGAACGGCCGCAACGGAGCCGAGGCGCGGCGCGACAACCGCTCCTGAAAGCCCGGCGGACCCTGGGTCCGCGCAAGCGCGGCGGCCGGGCGGGGGCGACCTCCGGCCCGGCCGTTTTGATTTGGCACCCATCTGGCTTGGCGCATAATGCGCACCACCACGAGCCCCTGGATGGGAGGCCCGCCTCCATGATGCCCTCCCGGCACACCTCCTGCCCGGCCCGCCGGCGTCGCAGCGCATGAGCGGAATCGGCCATAACGGCGGCCCGGCGCTCGATCCTGAGCCGGACCCTTCCTGGCACGCCTGGTGCTGGCGCCGCGCGCACAAGCGCGCCTGGAAGACGCCGCCCCGCGAGATCGCCCTGCGCCGGCTGGAGCGTGCCGAGGCCAACGGCATGACCTACCGCGAATACACGCTCGAGATCCTGGAGCGGGGCCGCCACCGGTGAACCGCGCCGCAGGCCTTGCGGCAGGCGCCGCGGGACCCCTTGCCGGAACGGCTTTTCGCCCGTCGGAGCAGACGCCACAGGACCGTCATGCGGCACCGCAGCAACGCCGGCCCAAGAAGATGAGGCTCCTGCTCGCAGCTTCTTGATCATCATCTCCCGACAGGCGAGATGCTGATCCGGCACGCTCCCATCCTCCAGGACCCGCCATGCCTCCCGGCTCCGCCCAGTTTCGCCTGCTGACCCTGCATTTCAGCCTGTTCCACCTTGCGGCCACGCTCGCGGGGGGGTTCGTGGGCGCCTATCTCCTCAAGCTCGGCTTCAGCCTGCCTGCGGCGCTGGCCTCCTATGCCGGGTTGCTCATGCTGCGCTTCGGCCTGCGCTTCGTCGCGCTGGGCATCACCCGCCGCTTCGGCTTCAAGGGGGCGCTGACAGGCGGCGTGCTTCTGGGCGCCGCCCAGTTCGTGCCGCTGCTGAATGCCGACACGCCCTTCTGGTTCGCCGCTTGGGTGGCGATCGTGGCGGCGGCCGAGTCGCTATACTGGCCGGTCTATCACGCCGCCATGGCCGTCACCGGCGAAGCCAGCCGCCGCGGGCGGGAGCTTGGCCTGCGCACCGCCATTGCCGCGGTGATCGGCGTGCTCGGCCCGCTGGCCGGCGGGCTGCTGCTGGAGCATGCCGGGCCCGCCGCCGACTTCGCCATCGCCGGGCTGCTGGCGCTGCTTTCCATTCCCCCTTTCCTGCACATGGCGGAACTGCCGGCCGGCCCGGTTCCTGCCCTGCGCGAGTCGATGCGTGGCATGGACCGGCTCGGCCTCGCCGCCTTTGCGGCCGATGGCTGGATCGCCTCCGGCCTGTTGCTGGCCTGGCCGATGGTGCTCTTCGCCGCGCTCGGCGCCCGCTATGAGGCCTTCGGGCTGGCCAATGCGGTGGCCGGCCTGGCGGGTGCGGTTGCGGGCGTGCTGTGTGGCCGGGCCATCGACCGCGGCCAGCGCGAGCGCTATCTCGCCGGCGCCTGCGTGGCGCTCGGCGCCGGCTTCCTGCTGCGTGCGGGCGCGGGCTGGTCGCCCCTCGCAGCCGCCATGGCCAATGCCACCGGCGCCGCCATCATGAGCCTCTACATGCCGGTGCTGATGAGCGTGGTCTACGACCGTGCCAAGCAGTCCGGCGCCGCCTACCGCTTCCACTTCGCCACCGAGGCGGGCTGGGATGTGGGGGCGGCCTCGGGCTGCCTCGCCGCCGCGGCGGTGGCCTGGCTGGCCATGACGCCCTCGCTCGCCGTCCTGCCGGGAATGCTGGGGGTGGCGGTGCTCTATCTCTGCGTGCGGCAGCGCCGCGTCTCGGCGCCGCTGCCGGTCTCCGCCTGAGGCCTGGACCAGGTCGGGGGAGGGATTTCCCGAACCCCCATTCCCCTTCTGCCGGTTTCGCGCCCGCGGGCCGCCCGCGCGGGAACCCGGAGAAGATGGGCGCTTGGGAGGGGATTCATTCCCTCCCACCTTTCCGCGACGGCTCCGCGGCCACGGCCGAAACAGGAAGGGCCAGCCCTCTCGCAGCCCCCTTCGCGCCGGCCACGGCGATGCCGATGACGGACCACGCCCCTGCCGCGTCCTGCGCCAGCACGGGCGCGCCGCTGGCACCACGGGTTCCCGCGCAGTCATGCACGAACAGCGGCGCCGCGCCGTGGCGAACCAGGCCCAGCAGGTGGCATTCGCGGTCGGCGAGGATCAGCTCCGGACGGTCCTGCTGGTAGCCGCCCAGCATCAGCGGCGTGCCCGGCGGCGGCAGCGCGCGCCGCAGGGGAAGCGGACGCACGCCGCCCGCCACGTCCCCGTCGAGCGTCAGCAGCGCCCAGTCGGCCTCGGGCGGTCCGCGACGGGCGGGGTCGAAGCCGGGACCGGTCCGCAGAGCAGCCGCCCGGCCCGCCGCTTCCCAGCGGCCGAGATGGTAGCCCCGCAGGAAATGCACGGATCGCGGCTGCACCAGGCGGCCGGTGCGCGGCGCCACCAGGCAGTGCGCCGCCGTCAACACCGTGCGCGGGCCGATCAGCGCCCCGGTGCAGCGGCCGCCCAGCTCGGTCTGCACCCGTCCCGGCGCGCTCCAGGGCGCAGCCCCGCCCTCCACCGCCTGCCGCGGGTCGCTGGCGCCGAGGCCCGGCAGGCGCAGCGGCTGCGCGCGCGCTGGGGCAGCGGCGCACGCGACCGCCACCACCAGCACGGCAAGACACAACGCCGAGAATACCCGCATTCTGCCTCTTCTGAGCCACTGGCCGTGTCGCATTAATGATGCATTAAGTATTGTCGGAGAAGAAAAGGCTTCTCACAGCAGAACCCAGTCCACGATGCCGAAATCCAAGATGCCTCCCCTGCATGCCCTGCCAGCATGCGGCCGTCGAACCCTGCGCCGCTTCTGGCGCTGGCTGCGGGGCGAGCAATACCGCCCCGAGCGCCACTACATGCGCGGCTCCGGGCGGCGCTGAGGCGGAGGAAAGCCTCCTCAGCCCAGCGCCACCCGCGTCGCTTCCGCCTCCACCGTGACGGCGAGGCCGGCGGCCTTCAGCACGTCCTCCGCGCCTTCGGGCGGCGCCCAGTTCACGGTGATGATGTCGCCGTCCAGCGTCAGGCGGGGCGTGCCGGGCGGCATGTCGCGGGCACCGACGATCAGGTCCAGCAGCGCGAGATCCACTTCCGGCCGCGGCGGGGTGATGGTGGTGGTGGAGAGCACCTCCACCTTGAGCGGCTTGCCCACCGCGAGGGCCAGCACCGGCCGCACCGCCTCCAGGAAGCGGCCGGAGTCCACCGGGCTCTGTTCCGCCGGACGGCCCAGCCGGAGATAGGCGCGCAGCAGCGCCTCCAGGTCCTTCGCGCCCTGCAGGGCACGCTTCACCCGCAACGTGCTGCGGTCCTCCGCGGGCAGGCTGGCGGCCACCGAGTCGAGGTTCGCGTTCAGCACCATGATCAGGTTGTTCACCGCGTGCTGCATCGGCCTGGCGAGGCCAGCCATCCTGTCGGGCGCGTCGGTCAAGGCGAAAGGTCCTCCAGGATCTCGTGGAACAACCGTGCCGGCAACGTGCCGCCACTGACTTCGTCCATCGGGCTGGCGTCGTCATTGCCCAGCCAGACTCCGATGACCAGGGGCTCGGCGATGCCGACGAACCAGGCATCGCGGGAATCCTGCGTGGTGCCGGTCTTGCCGCCGACGGCGCGGCCCGGCACGGCGGCGGCACGGCCGGTGCCGCCCTGTACCACCGCCGCCAGCATCTGGCGCATCGCCGCGGCCTCCCCCGCCGGAATCACCCGCTGCGGCGCGGTACGCGGCACGGCCAGCAGGCGCTCGGCCGACTCGGCGCGCGCGACGCCATAGGGCATAACGCGGAAGCCGCCATTGGCGAAGGGTGCATAGCCGGCCGTGAGGTCCAGCAGCGTCACCTCCGCCGTGCCCAGCGCCAGCGAGGCATCCCTGGTGAAGCGGCCCTGCACGCCGAGGCGCCGCGCCACCTTCGCCACCGGTTCGGGTCCGCCGGCCTGCAGCAGCAGGCGCACGGCGGCGGTGTTGACGCTGTGCGCCAGCGCCTCCTGCAGCGTGATGGCGCCGCGCGAGCGCCAATGCCCGTTTCCGGGCGACCAGCGGCCGAGCGTCAGCGGCGCGTCGGACACCGCGTCGCCGGGGCTGGCGCCCTTCTCCAGCGCGGCCAGCCAGACGAATGGCTTGAAGGCCGAGCCCGGCTGCCGCCGCGCCATGGTGGCGCGGTTGAAGGGGCTCTGGCGGTAGGAGCGGCCGCCGGCCATGGCCCGCACCGCCCCATCCCGCGCGTCCAGCACCACCACCGCGCCCTGCCCGACATGCGCCGCGGCACCCGGCCCGGCGAGCAGCGCCTCCAGCCGGTGCTCCACCGCCGCCTGCGCCTTGCGGTCGAGGGTGGTGCGCAGCGTCAGGTCCGCCCCGATGGCGGTGGGGTAATCCTCCGCCAGGTCGCCCTGCACCCATTCGGCGAACCAGCCGGCATCGCCGCTGGGCCGTGGCGGCAGCGCCATTCGCTCGGCCTCCAGCGTGGCGCGCTGCGGCGTGATCAGGCCCACATCGGCCATTGCCGCCAGCACGTCCGCGGCGCGCCGCATCGCCGCCTCGGGCGCGGCGCGCGGGTTGAGGCGGGAGGGCGCCTTGGGCAGCCCGGCCAGCACCGCCGCCTGCCAGAGCGTGACGCGCTTCGCCGGCACCCCGAAATAGAGCCGCGCCGCCGCATCGACGCCATAGGCGCCGCTGCCGAGATAAACCCGGTTGAGGTAGATCTCCAGCAACTGGTCCTTGCTGAAGTGGTGCTCCAGCCAGAGCGCCAGCAACGCCTCCTGCACCTTTCGGCGCAGGCTGCGCTCGGGCGTCAGGAACAGGTTCTTGGCGAGCTGCTGCGTCAGCGTGGAGCCGCCCTGCACCACCCCGCCGGCGCGCAGGTTGCTCACCGCCGCGCGCAGCAGGCCGACCGGGTCCACGCCGAAATGCGCGCGGAAGCGCCGGTCCTCCACCGCGATCAGCGCGCCCGGCAGGTAGGGCGGCAGCTCGGAAAGGCGCACCCGCTCGCCATAAAGGTCGCCGCTGGTGGCGAGCAGATGGCCGTCCGAGGTTTCCAGCGTCACCGACGGGCGGCGCGTCGCGAGCAGCGCATCCCCGGGGCGTGGCAGGTCCCAGGCGAACCAGAGCAGCAGCACGGCAAGCGCAACGCTGCCCCAGATCCCGAGCAGCAGCACCCCGTGCAGCAGCCGGCCGAACAGCCGGCGCGGCGCCTTCGGGGCGGTCACCCGGGCCGGGCCGGTGCGGCTGGAGGTGAGCGGCGCGGCCTGGCTGGCGCGCACCGGGGAACGAGGCATGCGCATGGCCTTACCACGAGATGCGCGCACGGCGGCAAAGGATCCGCAACCATCACGACAGGAAACCCGAGAAACGGAACTTTCCCGCTGCTCTTTCTCCTGTGGAGCCTCGGCGGCAGGCAGCGCGCCAAGCCGGCGGAAAGACGATGGGGGTTCGGGGGAATTCCTTCCCCTGGCCTTTTCAGCCGCGGCTCAGCACATCCAGGCAGCGCGCCAGGGAGTCCCGCCAGTCGGCCGGCTGGATGCCGTGGATGGCGGCGATGCGGCGGCAATCCAGCCGCCCGTCGGCCGGGCGCTGCGCGCGCGTCGGGTACTCGCTGGTGGCGATCGCCTTGAGCTGCGGCACCCGATGGCCCCGTGCTGCGGCCTGCCGGAAGATCTCCGCCGCGAAGCCGTGCCAGGTGGTCCAGGGCTGGCCGGTAAGGTGGAACACCCCGAAGGCCTCGCTGCCGGCCGGCGCCGCCTGGAGGCGCGGCAGCATGCGGGCGATGGCGTCGGCGAGGTCGGCGGCGAAGGTGGGCGCGCCGTGCTGGTCGGCCACCACCGACAGGCTCTCGCGCTCCGCCCCAAGCCGCAGCATCGTCCTGAGGAAGTTGTTGCTGTGCGGGCTGCAGACCCAGGCCGTGCGAAGCACCACCGAGCGCGGGTTGGCGGCCGTCACCGCGCGCTCCCCCGCCAGCTTGGTGCGGCCATAGACGCCGATCGGCGAGGGCGGGTCAGTTTCCGCATAGGGGCTGCCCTTGCGGCCGTCGAAGACGTAGTCGGTGGAGACATGCACGAAGGGGAGGCCACGCTCGGCCGCCGCCGCGGCGAGCAGCCCGGCGCCGGTGGCGTTGATCGCCTCCGCCACATCCGGCTGGTCCTCCGCGCGGTCCACCGCCGTGTAGGCGGCGGCGTTGATGATCGCCTCCGGCGCCACCTCGCGCACCACCCGGTCGAGGCTGTCGGGCTGGGTCAGGTCAAGCTCCGGCGCCTCCAGCGCGGTGACGGCATGGCCGTCGCGCGGCAGGCGGTCGGCGAGTTCGAGGGCGAGCTGGCCGGTGCGGCCGGCGACCAGGATGCGCATGGGCCGGGGTCCTTTCAGGCGGCGCCGTCGGCCAGGCGCAGCAGGCGCTGGCCGTAGCCGGTCTTGGCGAAGAGCTTGCCGCGCGCCCGCAGCTGCCCGGCATCGATGAAGCCGTTGAGGAAGGCGATCTCCTCCAGGCAGGCGATCGGCAGGCCCTGGCGCTGCTGCAGGGTGCGCACGAACTCGCCGGCATCGAGCAGCGAATCATGCGTGCCGGTGTCGAGCCAGGCATAGCCGCGCCCCATCTGCTCGACATGCAGCGTGCCGGCCTCCAGGTAGTGCCGGTTGACGTCGGTGATCTCCAGCTCGCCGCGCGCCGAGGGCTGCACCGCGGCGGCGACGTCGAGCACCGTGTTGTCGTAGAAGTAGAGTCCCGTCACCGCCCAGTGCGAGCGCGGCTGCGGCGGCTTCTCGACGATCGACAGCGCGCGGCCCCGGGCATCGAACTCCACCACGCCGTAGCGCTCCGGATCCTCGACGTAGTAGGCGAAGATCGTCGCGCCCGTCTCGCGCTCGGTGGCCTGCCGCAGCATGTCCGAAAGGTGCGCGCCGTAGAAGATGTTGTCGCCCAGCACCAGTGCGACGCGCTCGTCGCCGACGAAGTCGCGGCCGATGATGAAGGCCTGCGCCAGCCCCTCCGGCTTCGGCTGCACCGCGTAGCTGAAGGAAACGCCGTAGTGGCTGCCGTCGCCCAGCAGGCGCTGGTAGGAGTCGAGGAACTCGGGCGAGGAGATCACCAGGATCTCGCGGATGCCGGCCAGCATCAGCACCGAGATCGGATAGTAGATCATCGGCTTGTCGTAGACCGGCAGCAGCTGCTTGTTGACCGCCAGCGTCGCCGGATGGAGGCGGGTGCCGGAGCCGCCGGCGAGCACGATGCCCTTCATCGCCATCCCCTTCAGCCCTTCAGCCCGAGCCGCTCGCCGGCATCGCTGCGCTCCAGCAGCGGCCGCCACCAGGCCTCGTTGTCGAGATACCAGCGGATGGTCTTCTCCAGCCCGCTCTCGAAGCTCTCCCGCGGCTGCCAGCCGAGCGTGTCGCGCAGCTTGGTGGCGTCGATCGCGTAGCGCAGGTCATGGCCGGGCCGGTCGGTGACGAAGCGGATCTGCTCGGCGTGGGAGCGGCCGTCCTCGCGCGGGCGCAGGCGGTCGAGCACGGCGCAGATCTGCCGGACCACCGCGATGTTCTGCCGCTCGGCATTGCCGCCGACATTGTAGGTCTCGCCCGGCGTGCCGCGCTCGAACACCGTCTGCAGCGCGCGCGCGTGGTCCTCGACGAAGAGCCAGTCGCGCACGTTCTCGCCCTTGCCGTAGACCGGCAGCGGCTCGCCATGCAGCGCCTTGAGCGTGACCAGCGGGATCAGCTTCTCCGGGAAGTGGTAGGGGCCGTAGTTGTTCGAGCAGTTGGTGATCAGCGTGGGCAGGCCGTAGGTGTGGTGCCAGGCGCTGACCAGATGGTCGGAGCCCGCCTTGCTGGCCGAATAGGGCGAGCGCGGGTCGTAGGGCGTGGTCTCGGTGAACAGCCCCTCGGCGCCGAGCGAGCCATACACCTCGTCGGTGGAGACGTGGTGGAAGCGGAAGGCCGCCTTGCGCGGCTCCGCCAGCCCGCGCCAGTGGCGCAGCGCCGCCTGCAGCAGGGTGAAGGTGCCGACCAGGTTGGTCTGGATGAAGGCGCCGGGCCCGTCGATCGAGCGGTCCACATGGCTCTCGGCGGCGAGGTGCACCACCACGTCCGGGTCGAACTCGGCGAACAGCGGCTCCAGCAGCGCGACATCGGCGATGTCGCCCCGCACGAAGCGGTGGTTCGGCGCCTCCGCGACCGGCGCGAGCGAGGTCAGCGTCCCCGCATAGGTCAGCTTGTCCAGGGTGAGCACCTGGTGCCGTCCCTCGGCCACCAGGCGGCGGACCAGGGCGGAGCCGATGAAGCCGGCGCCGCCGGTGACCAGGACATTCAGCGAGCGGGATTGCAAGGACAGGCCATCCTTCTGCGAGCAGGCAAGGCGATGGGGAACTTTATCAGGGAACCAGGGCTTCGCCGAGCGGTTGAAGCGGCCGGCCGTCATAGGCAAAGGGGGTATCGAAGCCGGCCAGCGCGGGCTGCCGCTGGTCCTTGGCGGAGAGGGTCGGCCCATGGGCCGGCAGCGGCCACTCCACCCCGATCGTCGGATCATCCCAGCGGATGCCGGCATCGCAGTCCGGCGCATAGGCGGCGGAGGTCTTGTAGGCGACCTCGCTTCCCGGCTCGAGCGTCACGAAGCCATGCGCGAACCCCACCGGCACGAAGAGCTGCTCGCCGCCCTCGCCGGTCAGCGTGGCGCCCACCCAGTGGCCGTAGGTGGGCGAGCCCTTCCGCAGGTCCACGGCGACATCGAAGATGCGCCCGCGCAGGCAGCGCACCAGCTTGGCCTGCGCATGAGGGGGGCGCTGGAAGTGCAGGCCGCGCAGCGTCCCCACCGCGGCGGACATCGAGTGGTTGTCCTGCACGAACTCGCAACGGATGCCGAGCGCCGCGAAGCGGTCGCGGTTCCAGGACTCGACAAACCATCCGCGGTCATCACCGAAACGCCGGGGGCGGATCAGTTGCACAGGGTTGGAACTCATCGTGATGCTCGCCTCTCTCCCGCGGACGAAAGCCGCCGCGGGCACCAGGTGTCGAAAGAAGAAGAACCGACCGTGCGGGGCCGATAGGCAATCAGCATGGCCGGATGAAGGCAGCCCGGCCGGAACCCCGCGCAGGCGTGGCGGCAGCGGAACAGGCCGCGGCCATGGCCGGCACGAAGGCAGGGGCAATCATGGCGCGGTCCTATAGACGCAAAGCCCCCTGCCGGGCCAGCGCGCGGGGCGGCAAGCCGCTAGAGGCCCAGCAGGTCCAGCGTCCGCCCGACCACCCGGGCCTCGTCGAACCGCTCCAGCGCATGGGCGCGGCCGGCCGCGCCCATGCGGGCGCGCATGGCGGGGTCGCCGGCCAGGCGGCCGAGGGCGGCCGCCAGCGGCGCCACCGCGCCGGGCGGCACCAGGAAGCCGGTCTCGCCATCCCGCACCTGCTCGCGCGGGCCACGGGTATCGGTCGCCACCACCGGCAGGCCGGTCAGCATCGCCTCGATCACCGACATCGGCAGCCCCTCGAAATGGCTGGGCAGGCAGAACACATCCGCCGCCGCCAGGATGCGGGCCACGTCCTCGCGATAGCCGAGACGCTTCAGGCGCGGGCCGAGCAACCGCCCGGCGCGCGCGAAATCCTCCGCCATGTCGGGGCCGTGGTCGGTGGGCAGGCGCTCGCCCACCACCCAGAGCGTGGCGCCCGGCACCTGCTCCATCGCCCGCAGCAGCTCGGGATGGCCCTTGTGGCGCACCAGCCGCGAGACGATCACCACCACGCAATCCGCCTCGCCGGCGCCCAGCTCGGCGCGCAGGGCGGCACGCGCCGCCGGGTCGGGTTGGAAGCGCGCCGGGTCGCGCCCATTGCCGATGCCCACTGCCCCGCGCGCGATCCCGAGGCGCCGCGCATCCGCCGCCTCCTCCTCGCTGACGGTCAGGAACACGTCGGTCGCGCGGCCACCAAGCCACTCCAGGCCGAACGACAGGCCCCGCCGCCAGGATGGGCCGGGCTGGTTGAACAGGAAGCCATGCCCGGTATAGGCGATGCGGGGCACGCCCGTGGCCCTGGCCGCCGCCCGCGCCAGCAGGCCAGAAATCGGCATATGCGCGTGCACGAGGTCGAACTTCTCCGCGCGGAACACCTCCACCAGCGCGCGGAAGGCACGCGCCTGGGCGACCGGGTTCAGGCTGCGCGCCATCGGCACGGGGATGATGCGGAAACCCTCGGCGCGGGGAAGGTCGAGCAGCGGCCCCTCCGCGCAAAGGCCCACCACCTCATGTCCGCGCGCCCGCGCGCCCCGCATCAGCGGCAGCACGAAATGGCGCAGCGCGAAATCGACGTTGCAAACCTCGGCGATCTTCATCCGGCGACCAGAGAAAGGCCGTGGGGAATGAATTCCCCCGGGCCCTCCATCTTTTTTCGTCGCGTTTCCGGCACCTGCGGCCCGCGCGGCGCCAGAGCGGCGAAAAGAAGGAGGGGTCGGGGGCGAATTCCTTCCCCCCTCCGCCCTTCAGTCTTCTCCCTTGACCGGGTTCGGCAGGTTCACCCGGCTCAGCGCCCATTGCACCGAGGGCGTGCCCGCCTCGGCGGTCAGCACCACCTGGGAGGTGCGGCGCGGCTCGCCGGCCATGAACACGCTTTCCTCGACGCCAAGCTTCGCCCGGCTCGCGCGCAGCCGCCAGCTCGCCCCGGAGGGCAGGCGCAGCAGCACCGCGTTGTCCTCCTCCTGCAGGCTGGCCACCACGCCGGGGTGCAGGTGGAAGCGCACGGCATAGCCGGGCAGGTTCTCGCCATCCACCGCGTCCTCGCCGCGCAGGTCGTCGCCCGACTCGGAGAGGTAGAGGCGGCGGCGGTGCACCGCGCCGAAGCCGCGGCGGTATCCGTCATGGCTGGCATCCAGCCACTGCGCGCCATTGGCCTCCTGCCGCTCGGCCTCCACCGTCTCGGGGCGGCGGCCGAGGCCCTCCTCGCGCAGTTCGCTGCTGTTGGTGTCGGCCAGCGTCAGGGTGGAATGCGCGGCGGTGGCGCGCAGCGCGTCGCGCCAGGCTCCCTCGGCCGCGGTGACGGCGCCGCAGTTCACGATCAGCCGGTCCCGCCCGACCGACATCTCGAAGGAGAGCGTGCCGGCATGGTGGAAGCGGTCGGCCTGGCGCGACAGGCCGGAGGGGCCGGGCGACACCCTGCCCTCCGGCGGCGGGCCGCAGTCGACGATCACCAGGGTGCGGCCGGCCTGCAGCCGCTGGAAGCCCGCCTCGGCCAGGATCAGCGGCGCCCGGCCGCGCGCCTGGCCCTGCGTCAGCACCAGGTCCACGAGCGCCGCGCCCTCGTCCCGCGTGCCGTTGAACAGCGCCAGGCCGCCGTCGCCATGGCGAAACAGCCGCAGCGCCGGCGCGGCGCGGTCCAGCGCCAGGGCGAGGTGCGGCGGCGCCTCCAGCCCGGCGCCATGGATCAGGTTGCGGATCTCGATGAGGTCCTGTACCGCCAGCAGGAGCTGGCCGGGGCTGCGCTCGACATGCGCGCCATCGGGCAGGATCTGCCGCTCGATCTCCTGCGGCAGCACGCGGAGGCAGCGGGAGATCCAGCCCTCGTCGCCCAGCGCGATCGAGGCGGCGAGCGCGCCCTTCAACGCCGCCAGCGCGCCACGGTGGCGGCTTTCCGCCGGCAGCGAGGCCACCAGCCCGCGCGCGTCCTGCGCCATCCGCACCATCAGCGCGTGGCGGAAGGCGTCCTCGGCGGTGGCCGCCAGGAAGTCCCAGTGACCGAGCCAGGCCGAAAGGCGCGCGCCCGTCACCTCCGGCGCCGCGGCGATCGGCTCGGCGGAACCGCGCTCCAGCCAGTCGGCGGCGAGGTCACGCGCGCGCAGCCGGGCCCCATCGGTGCCCAGCGCCCGCAGGTCGCGCAGCCAGGCGAAGCCGTGCACGGCGGAACGCCAGGTCGGTGAGCCGGCGCCTTCGCCCCAGCCCTGGCCACCCTCCTCGGCCGTGGTCAGCGGGCGGACGGTGCCCCCCACCTCGCACTCGCCGCGCAACAGGCGATGGCCGCGGGTGGCGTCGCCCGGCCAGAGGTCCCGGAAGGCACGGGCGGGTGCGTCGGGCACCTTCACCGGCTTGAGCCCAGCCACCATGCGGCGGGCGCCGCGCAGCCAATCCGACATCAGGCGCTGTCCCCCCGCAGGGCGGCGATGGCGGCGGCATAATCCGGCGCGCCGAACACGGCGGTGCCGGCCACCAGCACGTCGGCCCCCGCCTCGATGCAGCGCGGCGCCGTCCTGGCCGTCACCCCGCCATCCACCTGCAGGGCGATCTCCCGCCCGGTGGCGTCGATCATCCGGCGCAGCGTGGCGATCTTCGGCAGCTGGCTCTCGATGAAGCCCTGGCCGCCGAAGCCGGGGTTCACCGTCATCACCAGGATCAGGTCCAGCATGTCCATCACATGCTCGATGGCGGAAAGCGGCGTCGCCGGGTTGAGCACCACGCCGGGCGAGCAGCCCAGCGCCCGGATGCTCTGCAGCGAGCGGTGCAGGTGCGGGCCCGCCTCCGGGTGCAGGCTGATGCGCTGCGCCCCCGCCTCCGCGAAGGCGGGCAGGTAGGGATCGGCCGGCGCGATCATCAGGTGCACGTCGAAGGGCATGCGCGTGTGCTGGCGCAACGCCTTCAGCACGGCGGGGCCATAGCTGATGTTGGGCACGAAATGCCCGTCCATGATGTCGAGGTGCAGCCAGTCGGCGCCGGCGGCTTCGATGGCGGCAACTTCCTCGCCAAGCCGCGCGAAATCGGCGGCCAGCAGGGACGGGGCGATTTTCACCGGGCGTGTCACAGGAAACGTTATGCCTTCAGGGCCGGAAGGGGACAAGGCGCGAGAGGAAGAAGTCCAGGGGTTTACCTTCGGCGCCTGCCCGCAAGAAGCGGCGTTGTCCCGAACCGGCTTCGCCGGCGGAAGGGCTCCGGCCTTCACAGAACGGCGATCTCGTGGCGCCCTGGCTGCGGCGTCAGGCCGCGCGGAAGCGTGCCATGAAGAACCCGTCCATGCCGCCCTGCTCCGCCCACAGGTCGGGCCGGGTCCGCAGCCAGCCCTCGGGCGAGAGCGCCGCCTCGAGCCCGGGCACTTCCTCCGGCCGGACGGGGTCGGGCACCAGCCCGGGAATGCCGGCCATGGCCTGCGCTTCCCCTTCTTCGCGCTGCAGCGAGCAGGTGGCGAAGACCAGCCGTCCCCCCGGCGCCAGCAGCCGCGCGGCGTTCTCCAGCAGCCGGCGCTGCAACCCCGCCAGGGTGGGGATGTCGCCCGGGCGCTTCAGGTGCGGCACGTCGGGGTGGCGGCGGATGGTGCCGGTGGCGCTGCAGGGTGCGTCCAGCAGCACGGCGTCGAAGCGCGTGCCGGGGTTCCACGCGGCGGCATCGGCCTGCACCAGCTCGGCCTCCAGCTTCAGGCGGAGGAGGTTCTCGCGCAGCCGCCCCATGCGGTTGCCGTCGCGCTCCACCGCCACCACGCGGGCGCCGGTGGCGGCGAGCTGGGCCGTCTTGCCGCCCGGCGCGGCGCACAGGTCGGCGACCGCCATTCCGGGCACGGCGGCGAGCAGCCGGGCCGGCAGGGCGGCGGCGGCATCCTGCGCCCAGGCCTGCCCGGCGGCGAATTCCGGCAGCTCGGTGATGCGCGTCCCGGCCGGCAGGCGCGCGGTGCCGGTGGGCAGGCGCTCCGCCCCGGCGGGCGGCGCGGTGCCGGGCAGCAGGGAAAGGTCGAGCGGCGCCGGGACGCGGTGCGCGCGGGCGATGGCACGCACCGCCGGGCCATAGGCGGCATGCCAGGCGGACCAGAGCCAGCCCGGCGTGTCCAGGCGTTCGCCGTCCAGTTCCTCCAGCGCGGCCGGACCCTGCGCGGCCACCCGGCGCAGCACGGCGTTCACCAGCCCGGCGAAGGGTCGCGGCACCAGGTCCACCGCGCTGGCCACGGCGGCATGCGGCGGCGTCTCCAGCAGCAGCAGCTCGGCGGCGCCGATGCGCAGGGCCTGGCGCACCTCGGGCGGCGGCTCGCGGCGCAGCAGCGGCTCCAGCACCGCGTCCAGGCTGCCCAGCCGGCGCAGCACGGCGGCGGCGATGCGGTGGGCGGCGGCGCGGTCCCGCGCCTCGGCCGGCGGAAGGCTGTCCAGCGCCTCCTCCAGGCCGCGGTGCCGCAGCAGCACGGCGTTCAGCAGCGCCAGCGCGGCACTGCGGGTGGGATTGCGCGGGCGCGGCGGCGCGGCGCGGGCAGCGTCGGGACGGAAAGCGTCGGGACGGGCAGCGTCGGGGCGGGGGCGGCGGGCGGGCGGCTTCATCGCGAGGTGCTATGGGCCGGAAGGTGCGGCGATGTCGAGGGCCACGTGTTCCCCCCCTTCCCCGCCGCCTAGCCCAGCACCAGCGCGAAGATCAGCCCGCCCGCCCCGAGAAGCAGGAAGGGGCTGACGCGGGTGAGGATCAGCAGCGCGGTGGAGGCGGCGGCGACCGCCCAGGCCAGCGCCCCGCCCTCGGCGGCCTGCAGCAGGGTGAAGCCGGCCGCCAGGATCATGCCCGCCGCCACCGGCGCCAGCCCCAGTTCCACCGCCTTGGTCCAGGCCGCCCCGCGCGAGCGCCGCCAGAGATGCGCCAGCCCGAACACCAGCACCGAGGAGGGCGCGAAAAGGCCGAAGGAGGCGACCACCGCCCCGGCCCAGCCCGCCACCTGCCAGCCGACCATGGAGGAGAGCAGCGCCCCCGGCCCCGGCGTCATGCGCGAAAGCGCGAACAGGTTCAGGAAGTCGGCATCCGACATCCAGCCCTGCACCGGGACGACCTGGCGGTGCAACTCGGAGATGATGCTCTGGCCGCCGCCCACGGTCAGGAAGGAGAGCGGCAGGTGGATCAGCAGCAGGCGCAGCAGCGGGCCGTCGTTCATCACGCCCCCCGCCGCAGGCGCCAGGCGGACCAGGCGATGCTGACCGGCGCCATCGCCGCCACCACCCAAAGCAGCGGCAGCCCGGCCTGGAAAATGGCCAGGAAGGTGATCGCCATCACCGCGACCGGCACCACCCCCCGGGCGGCCCGCCGGGCGGCGCGCAGGCCCATCTGCAGCGAGAGGCCGAGCGCCGCCGCCGCCACCCCCGCCAGCACCTTGTAGGCGAGCGGGCTCTGCAGCAGCGTGCCGGAAAGCGCCACCAGCGCGACGGCGAGCAGCATCGGCGGCACGATCATGCCGAGGGCGCCGGCCAGCGCGCCGGGGCCGCCCCGCAGCCGGAAGCCGATCCAGATCGAGAGGTTCACCACGTTCACGCCGGGCAGCGCCTGCGCCAGGGCCAGGCCGCTGAGGAACTCGCCCTCGTCAACCCAGCGGCGGCGCTGCACGAACTCGCGCATCATCCAGCCGCTCAACCCGCCACCGAAGCTGGTCAGGCCGACGCGCGAGAAGGCCAGGAAGATCTCCAGGACCGCGGGAGCCGGTGCCTCCGCCTCCACCACCAGTGCCTCGCCATCCGCCATGCGCCGCGCCTCCCCCCTGAGCCGCCGCGCCGGACGACGGCCGCGTGACCCCTTTTTGTTGCTATACACCGCAGCCCAAAAGGCTTTACAGCCCGCCCTGCATGCTGCCTGCCCTGCGCGACACACTTGACCGGCTGCCGGAAACCCGCTGGCCGCGTCTGTGGCTGACCCTGCTCTGCCTGGCGCTCTGGCTGCCGGGCTTCTTCACCCTTCCCCCTGGCGACCGCGACGAAAGCCGCTTTGCCCAGGCGAGCCGCCAGATGGTGGACAGCGGCGACTATGTCCGCATCCGCTTAGGGCAGGAGGAGCGCAACAAGAAGCCCGCCGGCATCTACTGGGCGCAGGCCGCCTCGGTGCAGGCGGTGGAGGCGCTCGGCCTCGGCCACCGCGGCGAGATCTGGCCCTACCGCCTGCCCTCGCTGCTGGGCGCCTGGCTGGCGGTGCTGGCCACCTTCCACTGGGGGCGGGTGCTGGTCGGACGGCGCGCCGCCTTTCTGGCCGCCGCGCTGCTCGCCTCCTCGGTGGTGCTGGTGGTGGAGACCCATATCGCCAAGACCGACGCGGCGCTGCTCGCCACCGTCGCGGCGGCGATGGGGCTGCTCGGCCGCGCCTATCTGGCGCCGCCCACCTTCACCGCCGCCCAGGCGGCCGGATTCTGGGCGGTGCTCGGCGTCTCCATTCTGCTGAAAGGGCCGATCGGCCCGCTGGTGGCGTTGCTCGCCGGCGTCACCCTCGCGGCGGCCGACCGCGGCGCCCCCTGGCTGCGCCGGCTGCGGCCGCTCTGGGGCCTGCCGCTGATGCTGGCGGTCGCGGCGCCCTGGTTCGTCGCCATCGGCATCGCCACCGAGGGCCGCTTCTTCAGCGAATCGGTGGGCGGCGACATGCTGGCCAAGGTTTCCGCGGGCGAGGAGGCGCATGGCGGGCCGCCCGGCTATTACCTGCTGCTCTTCCCGCTCACCGCCTTTCCCGCCGCCTTTCTGGCGCTGCGGGCGCTGCCCGCCGCCTGGCGCGACCGGCTGAACCCGGGCACGCGCTTCCTGCTGGCCTGGGCCGCGCCCTCCTGGCTGATGTTCGAGGCCGTGGCCACCAAGCTGCCGCACTACGTGCTGCCCGCCTTTCCGGCGGTGATGCTGCTCGGCGCCGCCTGGGCGATGGACCCGCTGCGCCGCCCGGCGCCGCGCTGGCTGGCGGCCCTCGGCATGGGTCTCCTGGTCGTGGTGGCGGCGGCGCTCGGCATCGCGGCGGCCTTGCTGCCCTGGTTCGCCGACCACCGCCCCGACCCGGTGGCGCTGCTCGCGCTTCCCGCCGCCGGGCTGCTGGTCTGGGGCACCCTCGCGGCGCTGCGGCGGCGCGGCATCGCCCAGGCCGGGCTCGCCGCCGCGCTGCTGGCCGTGCCGCTCTACGCCGTGGTGCTCGGCGGCGTGCTGCCAAGGCTGACGGCGCCGTGGATCGGCCCGCGCCTCGCCGAGCTGCTGGCCGAGGCGGCCCCCTCCGGCGAGGTGCAGGGGCAGTTCGGCATTGTCGGCTACCACGAGCCCTCGCTGGTCTTCGCCACCGGGGCGGACACCACGCTGCTGCGCGACGGCGCGGCGGCAGCCGGGTTCCTGGCCGGGGCGCCCGGCCGCATCGTGGCGGTGAGCGACCGGGACAAGGCGGCCTTCTTTGCTGCGCTGGAGCAGCGCGCTCTGGCGGTGCGCAGCCTGGGCACAGTGGAGGGCTACAACTATACGCGTGGGCGGCGGTTAACCCTGCACGTGTTCCAGGGGGCGACATGATTGAGTGGATTACGCAGACCGTCGGCAGCGCCGGGGCGGCCGGTGTTTTCTTTCTGATGTTCCTGGAGAACCTGTTCCCGCCAATCCCGTCCGAGCTGATCATGCCGCTGGCCGGTTTCGCCGCCGCGGAGGGCCGGATGTCACTGGTGGCGGCGGTGGCCGCGGGCACCGCCGGCTCGCTGGTCGGCAACGGGCTCTGGTACGAGGTGGCGCGCGCCGTCGGCAGCCGCCGCATCCGCGCGCTGGTGGCGCGCCATGGCCGCTGGTTTGGCGTCTCCACGGAAGATATGGACCGGGCGGAGCGCGCCCTGCGGCGCTACGGCCCGGTGGCGCTGTTCTTTGGCCGCATGCTGCCCGCCATCCGCACCCTGATCTCGATCCCGGCCGGGCTGGCGGGGATTCCGCGACAGGTCTTCTATATCTGGACCTGCATCGGCAGCGCGCTCTGGGTGATGCTGCTGACCGCCGCCGGCTACCTGCTGCGCGACCAGTACCGCAAGGTGGAATCGGTTATCGAGCCGCTGAGCTACGTGGTCGTCGCGGGGATCGTGGGCGCCTATCTCTGGCATCTCTGGCGCACCCGCCGCTCGGCGCGCTGCTGAGAGCCAGGCGCCCGGGGAAGAGGCGGAACGGCGGGCTCAGATCACGTTGAAGATGAGCAGCAGGATGATGATGGGAATGGGGAGGCCCAGCAGCCACAGCAGGATGGAACGCATTGCCTTGTCTTTCCTCGCTCCGGCTGCAAGGCGGTGCCTGACACGCCACGCCCTGAATAGGGCCCGCAACAGCAGCGAGAACGTGGAAATTACCGTTCCGGTTGCGCGTCTTCCCCCTTTTTGGAAGCCTGGCGGGAAATCACGCCATGCGGGTGGAACCCAAGCTGAAGCGCGGCGTTGAAGAGGCTAGCCGCCCCCTTTGATCCAGCGGGGCGGCGAGACGAAAAAGGAGCTTCCGAATGCGCCAGTTCACGAGCCTGCCTGTTCTCGCGGCCTCGGCCGCACTGCTGGCCCTGGCCGCCTGCAACAACGGTCCGCCTCCCGGCACCGAGGCCACCCGCGCCCTCGACCGCGCGGCCGGCACCAATGTCTCTGGCGCCTATCCCTCCCAGTCCGACGGAACGCGGAGCAACCCCTCCGGCACCGAGGCCACCCGCGCGCTTGACCGCGCCGCCGGCACCAACACCTCCGGCGCCTATCCCTCCCAGTCCGACGGAACGCGGCGCAACCCCTCCGGCACCGAGGCCACCCGCGCGCTTGACCGCGCCGCTGGCACCAACACCTCCGGCGCCTACCCCTCCCAGTCTGATGGAACGCGGCGCAACCCCTCTGGCACCGAGGCTACCCGCACGCTTGACCGCGCCGCCGGCACCAACACCTCCGGCGCTTATCCGCAGAACAGCTCTTCCCGCTGACGAAAGGGGCCGGGGCGTCATGCCCCGGCTCAGCCATCGCTGCCACTTACCCATCAAGGCCGCGCGGGCGGAAGGCTGCCATGCCCTCCGCCCGCGCGGCCTTGGTGTTTCACGGGAATCAGCCGGCCGGCGCGCGCGCCGGCCGGCAGCAGGTCATGCCCAGCCGCGGCCGGCGATCAGGGAAACCAGGAACAGCACCAGGAAGATGACGAAGAGGATCTTGGCGATGCCGCTGGCGGCGGAAGCCACGCCAGTGAAGCCAAGCACGCCAGCCACCAGGGCAATAACAAGGAAGATGATGGTCCAGTAGAGCATTGCGGAGCGGTCCTTCCAATCAGGCAGCAGGAACACCGGCAGCAGAAGAAGTCCTCGTGGAGGACCCTCCCTCCGTCAGGCCCCCCAGCCGGTTCGGCCCGGTCCGCAGGGCCGCGATGCGGTCCGCCCGCTGCCTCCCGCCCTCCATCGCGGGCCCAGGCCGCCGAAGGCTTGGGCGGAGGGCCTGGGGGCGGTGCATGGCGTTGCTTCCCTTCGGTCAGGCCGGCCGGAAGGTCTGGGCCGGCAACGCCGAAGCAACGCCCTGCTTCAGCCGCCGGTTTCAGCCGATCGGCACGGTGGACGAGACGGCCTGATAGGTGGCGATGGCGAGTGCCAGCGGCTCGAAGGGCTTGCTGATGACGAAGGCGGGCTCGACCTGCTCGGCCGTCAGCAGGCGCTCGGGATAGGCGGTGACGAAGATCACCGGCACCTTCAACTGTTCCTGGATGCGGTTGACGGCGATGATGCCGTCCCCTCCCATGCCGAGATTGACGTCGGCGAGGATCAGTCCGGGATGCCGCTCCTGCGCCAGCTTCACCGCTTGCGTTTCCGAGGCCGCCACGCCGATCACCCGGTGCCCGCAGGCCTCGACGAGCTGGCGCACATCCATGGCGATGATGGGCTCGTCCTCGATCACCAGGATATTCGTGGCCGCGGCGCTGCGCAGGGCCTCGCGCGCCTCGGCCAGCTCGGTTTCCGCGACATCCAGCGGAACGCCCACAACGGTGGCGGCGTCATGGACCGGGAGCTCCTCCAGCGCGGTCAGCAGCAACAGCTGCCGGTGGCGCGCCGAAAGGTTGCTTCCGGCGGCCGGCACGGCAGGAGGCGGCGCCATGCGGGTGACGCCGGCATAAAGCGCGAGGCGGGCCGGCAGCGACGGCAGCCCCTCGCGCAGCGCCCCGGCCACCAGACCGTCGCCGGCGGCTTGGCTGCCGGTCAGCGCACGGGCATAGCGGCGGGCGTGCGGCAGGCATCGAAGCAGCTCGGCTTGCGTTACGGCGTTCATCTCGTGGCCCTCGTCTCGATCCTGTGATGCAGGAAGACCGCTAATGGAAGCTGATGGCAAATCACACTGACCCGATCCGCCCACGCTTGGCCGGGCTGCTGCCGGATCTGCGCGCCTTCGCGCGCTTTCTGGCGCGGGATCCCACGGCGGCGGACGATCTCGTGCAGGAGGCGATTCTGCGCGCCTTGCGCGCGGAATCGCAATGGGATCCGGAAACCAGCCTGCGGGCGTGGTTGTTTCGGATACTGCGCAACGCCTTTCTCGAGCAGATCAGGCGCCATGGCACCGAACGCCGCGTCCTGGCCCAGTTGCCGGCGTCGGACGCCCCGCAACCCGCCGCCCAGGAGGCGCAGCACGCGGTGTCGGACCTGGCCAGGGCGCTGGACATGTTGCCCCTGCCGCAGCGGGAGGCGCTGATTCTTGTTGGTGCGCATGGCCTCTCACATGAGGAGGCGGCCGCGGTCTGCAATGTGCCTGTCGGCACGGTGAAGGCGCGCGTGGCGCGGGCACGCGTGGCGCTCGCCCGCGGCGTGGCGCCGGATGGCCAGGAGGGAAGCATGGTCCGCCCTGGGGCGTGATCCGCGTGGGAAAAGGTTCAGGCATGGATTGCGCCGGTCACAAAGACCTGCCCGAAGAATGGTTCCATGCGTATTTCGGGTAACTGGCATGCAAATCATGAATGGATACGATGCAACTGGCTTCTTCGCTCGTGCATTGGTTCGACATGCAAGGCGAGCACAGCACGATGAACGACATGACCATCACCGAGGCGCGCACCGCCGCCGCCAGCACGGCCCCGAGCTTCCATGATCAGCTCGTCGCCATCCTTCCGCGGCTGCGGGTGCAGGCCGTGTCGATGACGCGCAACCGCGCCGATGCCGACGACCTCGTGCAGGCGGCGGTGAGCAACGCCCTGGCCGCGCAGCACAGCTTCACGCCCGGCACCAATTTTGGCGCCTGGATGTTCCGCATCCTGCGCAACCGTTTCCTGTCGGACATCCGCCGTCGCCGCGACACCTGCGACATGGACAACGCGCCTGCCGAGGCGCTGGCCCGTCCGGCCGCCCAGGAAGACAACCTGGCGCTGCGCGAGCTGCGCCGGCGCCTGACCGACCTGCCGCCGGATCATCGCACCGCGCTGATGCTGGTCACCGTCCAGGGCATGTCCTACGAGGAGGCCGCCGAGGCGATGGGTTGCGCCGTCGGCACCGCCAAGTGCCGCGTGTTCCGGGCGCGCCGCCAGCTCGAGGCTTGGCTGACCGGTGAGCCGCAGGGTAGCAAGCGCGGAACGGCACAGGCTCAGGCTGGTGAGAGCCGCCGCCGTGGTGGTACGCTGCGCAATGGAAGCTCTGCAAACGCGACGCGGGCGCTGCATGCGGGAAGCTGATGGACGAACGAACAGACAAGCGCATGTTGGCGGAACCGGCCGTCGAGACGGCCCCTTCGCGTCCCGAGCGTGCCCGTAAGGGCACGCCTGATGCGGCTTTCGACCTTTGGCTCCAGCGGGGGCTGCACGCGATGTACGATGATGTCGCGCGCGAGCCCATCCCGGAGGAACTTCTTCGGCTGATCGAGCAGGATCGGGCGCAGGACCCCAAGAAATGAAGCTGGCGGCGCGGCCGCAAAGGCCCGCCTTGCGCCAGATGCTTCGCGGCGTCCGTGGCCGCATGTTCCTTCTTCTGCTGGTGGCCAGCGTGCCCGTTGTCGGCATTGCCAGCGCCAATGCGATTCTCGGCTACGAAGCGGAGCTGGCTTCCGGGCGGCGCACCGCCACCATTCTCGGCGACGTCGCCGCCGCCCGCCATGGCGCGACCATCGAGACCTTGCAGCAGACGCTTGCAGGCCTGGCACGCCGGTCTGAGCTGGTGGCCGCTGGCGCCCAGTCCACGGGCTGCCCCCCTGTCGTGCGGGCCCTGCTTTCCCTCTACGCCGAGCGCTATGCGAATTTCTGGGTGCTCGACGCCGCGGGAAAGCTGGTCTGCAGCACGCAGCCCTCCCAGTCGGGTCGCTCGCTCCAGCAGACCGACTACTTCCGGATGGCCGCCACGGAGCGGAAATTCGTCCTGACCTCCTTCCGGCGCGACCCGGCCGGAGAGGCCGTCATCATCGGCGCCGTGCCGATCCTGGCCGGCGAAGCCTTGCAGGGGGTGGTTGCCGGCAGCCTGCTGCTCGACCACTTCATCCGCGACGAAGCGCGCAGCCAGGAGCGCGCCGCGCAACGCACTTGGCTGGTGGACCGCGGCGCCGTCCCGCTGCCGCTCACCCGCGCCGCTCCCCTCGACCTGCCACCGCCCGCCGTTCTGCAGCGGCTGATCCAGCAGCCCGGCGCGGTGACGGTGGAAGCGCGCGCCCAGGGCGGCGCCGAATTCGCCTATGCCAGCACGCCGCTGGCGCCCGGGCTGCGGCTGCTGGTCGGCCTGCCCACCGGCAGCATCCGCAGCGCCGCCAACGCCGTGCTGCTGCGCCGCGCCTTTGAGCTGGCGACCTTCCTGCTGGCCTGCCTGGTGGTCATTGTGGTGGGAGCGGACCTCGCCATCGCCCGGCCGTTGCGGCTGTTGGCGGGACGGGTGCGGAAATGGCGCCCTGGCGCTCCCTTCCGCAGCCAGCCCTTGCAGGGCGAGCCCGACGAGGTGCGGGCGCTGGAGCAGGCGGTGGCCGACGCCGCGCAGGCGATCAGCGGCCGCCAGGAGGAACTGCGCAGCGCCCTGCGGCAGCGCGACCTGCTGATGGCGGAAATCCATCATCGCGTGAAGAACAACCTGCAGATCGTCGCCTCGCTGCTGAACCTGCAGGCGGGCCGGCTGCGCGACCCGCGCGCCAAGGCGGAGTTCATCACCGCGCGGGACCGCGTGCAGGCGCTGGCGACGCTGCACCGCCACCTCTACACCAACCAGACCTTTGAGATGATCGCCCTGCGGCCCTTCCTGGAGGAGCTGGGGCAGCAGCTCTTCGCCGCGCTCGGGGAGCGGCCGGGCCAGCGCATCTCCCTGGTGGTGGAGGCGGACGAGCTGGAGATCGTCACCGACCAGGCGGTTTCTCTCGCCCTGCTGGTGACGGAAACGGTGACCAACGCCATCAAGCACGGCTTCCCCGACGCGCGCAGCGGCACCGTGACGGTGACGGTGCATGCCGAGGGCGATGCGGTGACCCTGACCGTGCGGGACGACGGGCTCGGCATGAAGCTGGACGACGAGGAAGCCGGCCAGGGCATCGGCCTGACGCTGATCCGCGGCTTCGCCCAGCATCTCGGGGGCGAGATCGAGATCCGCGGCGAGGGCGGCACCGAGCTGGTGCTTCGCTTCACCCTGCGCCGCCGGGAAGCCGAGGCCGCAGGCGACGAAAATCCGGCGGCCCCGCGCGGCGCCGCCGCCTGAGCCGCTCCCGCAGCCATTCGGGAGCCAGGGCGCAACCCTGAACTTGACCTTGCGTTGTCCGGGCTGACAGAGAAGGAATCATTGATGCGCAAGTTCTTCGTGGCCATTCTGCCGGTTATGGCTTTGCTGGGCCCGCTCGCCGCCTGCAGCCAGGGCCCGGCCGAGCGGACCGGCGAGAAGATCGACCGCGCCGGACAGAACCTGCGCGATGCCGTGGACCCGCCGAGCGGCCCGGGCGAGCGGATGGGGCGCAGCATCGACCGCGCGCTGAACTGACGGAACGGCCGGCGCCTCGCCCGGCGGGGCCGCCAGCCCTGCCGGCGGGGAAAGCCCGGAATGAACAGGGTCGCAGCCCTCCCGATGTCGGCGCGCGGGTGGGCGCCCTGACCGACCGCCCGGCACGGAACCGGGGCGGGCGGGTTTCAAGACCGCGCCGCACTCGTGCAGGAGGACCGCCATGAGCCGCTATCCGTCCGTCGACCTGGGCTCCATCGAGGAGCGCATCGCCGACCTGCGCCGCAAGGTCGAAACGCTGATGAGCGAGCAGGTGACCCCCGCCGTCTCCCGCGCCTCCGGCCGCGCCCAGCACCTGGCGCATGAGATGAGCGCCACCACCCGCCGCGAGGCCGAGCAGGCGCTCGGCGTGGTGCGCGAGCGGCCGGTGGCCACCATCCTGGTGGCGCTGGGAGTGGGCTACCTCATCGCCCGCCTGCTGCGGCGCTGAGGCGCGATGCGCGCATTCCGTCTGGCCGCCGCCGCCTGGGAGGCCGAGCGCGTCCTGCTGGGGCTGCAGGCACGCCGCATGGTGGGGCGCGCGGTGCTCGGCGCCATCGCCGCCATCCTGCTCTGCGCCGCCTTCGCCATGGCGCATGTGCTGATCTGGTTCGCCCTGGAGGGCTGGAGCCCGCTGGCGCGCGCCGCCTGGCTGACCAGCGGCGACCTGGTGGTCGCCGTGATCCTCCTCATGCTGGCGCTGCGCGACCGGCCGACCGCCCAGGAGATCGAGGCCCGGCTGCTGCGTGACACCGCCATGGCGCAGGCCAGGGCCAGCGTGGGGTTGGTGCCGTTGCTCGGCAGCGTCGCCCGTTCTTCCTGGATCGGCGTCATCGCCGGACTGGTGCGCCGCCGCCGCGCCCCGCGCTGACCGCCGGCTGCCGGGGCGCAGGCCCCGCGGCCGGTGCCTTTTCCACCGGGAAAGCCGCGCTCGAGCGGATCCCGATCAGGTGGAATCGACGGATCGGGTGAAGGCCCTCTTCAAATCAATGAAGCCGGTGCGTTCGGAACGCGCCAGGGCAAACGGGAGCCGCCCGGGCGCCCTGATCGCAAACTCCTCCGGACTTCGGGACCAGGGGACCAGGCTTCGCTTTCAGGGGCCTGCCGGGCCGCTGCGTTCGTGGATGGACCCGCGAACCTCGCGGGCAGGACACTCGTCGAGCAGGCGACGCAGCAGGCGCACGAGCACCGCGCGCTCGCCGCCGGAAAGCGGGGCCAGGAGCTGATCGTTGGCGCGGCGCCCCTGGCCGACGGCCTCGGACAGCACCGCTTCGCCGGCGGCAGCCAGCGAAAGCACCACGGTGCGGCGGTCCAGCGGGTCGCGGCCCACCTCCACCAGCCCGCGGTCACGCAGCCGTGCAACAACACCCTGGATGGTCGCGGGGTCCAGCGCCACGGCACGCCCGAGGGCGTTCTGCGTCGCCTGCCCCAACTCGGCAAGCTTCAGAAGCGTGGCGAACTGGGTGGAGGTGAGGCCGCCGACGGCGCCGCGGTCCTGGAACAGCGAGGCATGCCGCTGGTGCGCCCGGCGCAGCAGGTGACCGACCGACTCGTCGAGGCGGTAGGCCGGCGGATTGGGAACAACGGTTTCCTGGTTCCGCACCGCATCAACCAGGAGCGCCAGATCATGATCGGTGATGGCTTCGCACCTCCGTCGGAAGAGTGACCGCAGCCACCTTCACGCCAGGGGGCGGGCGCGTCAACCTTCCCCCGTTGCGCCGGAGGCGCGGGTTACTCCTGCAGCAGCAGGCGGTAGCCCGAGAAGGCCAGGGCCAGGCTGCCCAGCGCGGCCGCTGCGAACGCGGCACGGTCGGCGTGCCACATCAGGCGCTCGGCCAGGACGGAGGCCAGCTGCTGGCGTCCGCGCGACCCACGCAGCCGTTGCGCGCCCTCGCCGGCCAACACGGCCAGCTGCCTCCACAGGGCGGTGCGCCGCAGGTCCTGCCGCGGCACCTGCAGCGCGGCACCCCAGAGGCCCAGCCAGGTCGCCGCCGTCAGCAGGGCGCCGCTCTGCAGCGCCAGCAAGGGCCGGCTGGCCAGCGCGAGCATGACGAGCGCGATGCCGAGCGCGATGCAGCCGAGAACCCGGCGAATCGAGTGGTCAGCCAAAGTGCGGAGCGTATCCATCGAGGCCCCCTTCCCTCCGCATGCTGACGCCCCGCACACGAAGATGCCAGTTGCTTTTGTGCCGCCCAACGCCCGGAACGCTCTCCGCGGTGGGTCCACCCGTAAGCCGGTCTCGCCGCACGGCGCCTTGCCGGAGCACCCGGAATGGCGTGGCGGCACGGCCTGCTGGCGATATGGGGGGAACATCGCTTCCTGGAAAGCGTTGCAGGCCCGCTGCATGGCTGTGCCGCCCGGAGCGGCGCTCCTCGCGGAGCGGCGAAATCTGTTGCGCTTCCGAAGGCAGGTCTGATGAATAATGGGGCTGCCGCAGCGAAGCCGCCAGGCCCCCCACCCCGCGCCCCTTCCGGGCCAGGGCGCGAGGGCTGGCCCGGATGCCCGCGCAGGGTGGCCCAACAGGAAGAAGCTTCAACGGAGAAGCCCGGTGCGCGCAGGCGCGCGGCCGGGAACGGGTAGGGGATAGTTCACAGATGCGCGCCACCATTCCGAAATCAGATGCGGCGATCCGGCCGATGACGCGCGAGGAGAAGAAGGTCATCCTGGCCTCCTCACTCGGCACGGTGTTCGAGTGGTATGACTTCTATCTCTACGGCTCGCTGGCGGCCTTCGTGGCCGCCAAGTTCTTTACCGTGCTGGGCGATGACGGGCGCCCGATCTTCGACGAGACGACCCGCAACATCTTCGCCCTGCTGGCCTTCGCCGCCGGCTTCCTGGTGCGGCCCTTCGGCGCGCTGGTGTTCGGCCGGCTGGGCGACCTGGTGGGGCGGAAATACACCTTCCTCGTCACCATCCTGATCATGGGCGCCTCGACCTTCCTGGTCGGCATCCTGCCCACCGCCGCGCAGATCGGCATCCTCGCCCCCATTATCCTGCTGGTGCTGCGCTGCCTGCAGGGCCTGGCGCTGGGCGGCGAATACGGCGGCGCCGCCACCTACGTGGCCGAGCATGCCCCGCATGGCCGCCGCGGCTTCTACACCAGCTTCATCCAGATCACCGCCACGGGCGGCCTGTTCCTTTCGCTGTTCGTGATCCTGGGCACCCAGGCGATCACCGGCGCCGAGGCCTTCCGCGAATGGGGCTGGCGGGTGCCCTTCCTGGTTTCCGTGGTGCTGCTCGGCATCTCCGTCTGGATCCGGATGCAGATGCAGGAAAGCCCGGCCTTCAAGAAGATGAAGGAGGAGGGCACCCAATCCAAGGCGCCGCTGACCGAGGCCTTCGGCCAGTGGAAGAACGCCCGGGTCGCCATCGTGGCGTTGTTCGGCCTCGTCGCCGGCCAGGCGGTGGTCTGGTACACCGGCCAGTTCTACGCGCTGTTCTTCCTGGGCAACGTGCTGAAGGTGGACAGCTACACGACCAACATGCTGATCGCCTGGGCGCTGCTGCTCGGCTCCGGCGGCTTCGTCCTCTTCGGCTGGCTGTCGGACAAGATCGGCCGCAAGCCGATCATCCTGGGCGGCTGCCTGCTGGCCGCGCTGACCTACTTCCCGCTGTTCAAGCTGCTCAGCGCCGAGGCCAACCCCGCCCTCTATGCCGCCCACACCAACATCCCGGTGGTGGTGCAGGCGGACCCGGCCAACTGCTCCTTCCAGTTCAACCCGACCGGCACGGCGCGCTTCACCAACTCCTGCGACATCGCCAAGGCCGCGCTGGCCCGGCTCTCGGTGAACTACCATGTCGAGGAGGCGCCGGCCGGCAGCGCCGCCGTGGTGCGGGTGGGCGACGCCACCGTCTCCTCGACCGACGCGAACTTCGCGCAGGCGGTCACCGCCGCCGTCGTCGCCGCCGGCTATCCCGCCGCCAGCAACCCGACGGTGGTGAAGGTCAACCACCCGCTCGACATCTTCAGCGGCCGCAAGCTGCTGCTTATCGGGGTGCTGACCCTGATGGTGATCTACGTCACCATGGTCTATGGCCCGATCGCCGCGGCGCTGGTCGAGCTTTTCCCGACCCGGATCCGCTACACCTCGATGTCGCTGCCCTACCACATCGGCAACGGCTGGTTCGGCGGCCTGCTGCCCGCCACCTCCTTCGCCATGATCGCACAGACCGGCGACGTGTATTACGGCCTCTGGTACCCGGTGGTGATCGCCCTGGCCACGGTGGTGATCGGCACCTTCTTTGTGCCCGAGACCAAGGACCGCGACATTTTCGCGGAGGACCTGGCGGAAACCGCGCCCCGCAGCGCGGCGCGCGCCCGCATCTGACGGCCCGGCCGGGAGCCCAGCGCGGCTCCCGGCCTCCCTTCCCGGCGCCCGGCGCCGCTCCCGCCCGCCTGCCTCCTTCTCCGGATCATGCCGCCGGCGGCGGGGCTGCGCACCCGGCGGCCTCCCCCCTTCCTCCGCACGCCCTCTTGCGCCGCATATGAAGCACATCCTACTCCTTGCGCCCCGCAGCAGCGCAGCATGGCAGTGTCCAAAGAGAGCACCCCCCCCTCGGCGAGCCGTCCCCTCACTCCCGCACTCCTGCTCGGCGTGCTCGGCGTGGTCTATGGGGACATCGGCACCAGCCCGCTCTACGCGCTCCGCGCCTCCCTCCTGCACTTCGCCGCCGACGGGCTGGAGCGCTGGGAGATCCTGGGCGTGCTGAGCCTGATCTTCTGGTCGCTGGTGCTGGTGGTCACGGTGAAATACGTGCTGCTGGTGATGCGCGCCGACAACCGCGGCGAAGGCGGCATCCTGGCGCTGATGGCGCTCGCGCAGCGCGTCGGCCGCGGCGAGCGCGGGCGCCAGCTCATCATGCTGGTGGGCATCGCCGGCGCCGCGCTGTTCTTCGGCGACGGCACCATCACCCCCGCCATCTCCGTGCTCTCGGCGGTGGAGGGCCTGAAGGTGATCTCCCCCGCCTTCAGCGACCTCGTGATCCCGATCTCGCTCGGCGTGCTGCTGGCGCTGTTCCTGGTGCAGTACAAGGGCACCCACAGCATCGGCCGGGTCTTCGGCCCGGTCACCGCCCTCTGGTTCCTCAGCCTCGCCATCCTGGGGCTGGTCGAGATCGTGCGCGAGCCGGTGGTGCTGCTGGCCCTTTCGCCGCATTACGCCATCGAGTTCTGCATCCGCTACCATCTGGCCGCCTTCGTGGCGCTGGGCTCGGTGGTGCTGGCGGTGACCGGCGCCGAGGCGCTCTACGCCGACATGGGGCATTTCGGCCGTCGCCCGATCCAGCTCGTCTGGCTCGTCGCCGTGCTGCCGGCGCTCACGCTGAACTATTTCGGCCAGGGTGCGCTGCTGCTGGCCGACCGCGCCGCGCTGGAGAACCCCTTCTACCTGCTGGCGCCCCACTGGTTCCGCCTGCCGCTGGTGGTGCTGGCCACCTGCGCCACCATCATCGCCAGCCAGGCGATGATCTCGGGCGCCTTCTCGATCGCCCGGCAATGCGTGCAGCTCGGCTTCCTGCCGCGCCTGGTGGTCTGCCACACCTCCGAGACCGAGGAGGGGCAGATCTACATGCCGCAGATCAACTTCGCCCTGCTGGCCGGCGTCATCATCCTGGTGCTGGCCTTCCAGGACTCGGACAGCCTGGCCGCCGCCTATGGCCTGGCGGTGACCGGCACCTTCCTCTGCACCTCGACGCTGGCCGGACTGATCTTCCGCCGCCAGTTCGGCTGGTCCCGGCCCGCCGTCGCGGCGGTGGTGGTGCCGCTCTTCCTGCTCGACGCCGCCTTCTTCATCTCCAACGTGCTGAAGGTGCCGGATGGCGGCTGGGTGCCGCTGCTGCTCGGCTCGGTCATGTTCGTGCTGATGCTGACCTGGCGGCGCGGGCGCGAGCTGCTCTTCGCCCGCTTCCGGCAGGACAGCCTGCCGCTGAAGTCCTTCCTGGCCCGCCTGCCGCAGTCGCGCACCATCCGCGTGCCGGGCATCGCCGTCTTCATGACCGGCCAGGCCGACTACGTGCCCAACGCCCTGCTGCACAACCTCAAGCACAACAAGGTGCTGCACGAGCGGGTGCTGTTCGTCACGGTGGAGAACACGGATGTTCCCCTGGCCCCCCAGCGGCGCGAGGTGACCGAGCTGGCGCCGGGCATCCACCGCGTCATGCTGCGCTACGGCTTCCAGGAAAGCCCGAACATCCCGCGCGAGCTGGAGGCGCTGCGCGAATACGGCATCGAGTTCGAGCCGATGCAGGCCAGCTACTTCCTCGGCCGCGAGACCCTGGTGGCCGCCGCCGCGCCGAAGATGGCCACCTGGCGCCAGTGGCTGTTCTCCGTCATGAGCCGCAACGCCATGCCGGCCACCGAGTTCTTCCGCATCCCGAGCGACCGCGTGGTCGAGCTCGGCGTCCGCGTCGCCATCTGAACATGGCGCCGCCGCGCCTGCTGCTGGTGGGCGCGGGCGGCCATGGCCGCGCCGTGCTCGCCGCCCTGCGGGACGCCGGCTGGCCGCTTCCCGCCGGCGTGCTGGACGATGACCCCGCCTGCCCCGGCCTGCCCGGCGTGCCCTGGCTCGGGCCGGTTGACCGCGCCGCGGCATTGCGGGCAGAGGGACTTGGCGCCGCGCATGTCGCACTCGGCGGCAATGCGCGGCGGCGGGAACTGGGGGAGCAGCTCCTGGGCCTAGGCTTCGACCTGCCGCCCGTCCGCCACCCTACGGCCGTGCTGGCCGAGGATGCCCGGCTGGGCGCCGGAAGCGTCGCCATGCCGCGCGTGGTGCTCGGCGCCGCCGCAACCGTCGGGCGCCACGTCATCCTCAACACCGGCAGCATCGTCGAGCATGACTGCGAGCTGGCGGCGGCCTGCCACATCGCTCCGGGCGCCGTCCTTGGCGGCGGGGTGCGAATCGGGGAGGCGGCCATGGTCGGCATCCTCGCGGGCATTCGGCCGGGCATCAGGATCGGTGCCGGGGCGACCATTGGCCTCGGCGCCGCGGTGGTGGCGGATGTCCCCGTCGGCAGCGTGGTGGGCGGCGTGCCGGCCCGGCCCGTGCGGCAGGGAGCGCCTCCCCCCGCACGCCCGCCGGGGGAATAGCTTCCCCGCCTCCGCCGCCCGTCAGCGCGTGGGCAGGACGTCGGCCGGCCGGATGCTCATGGCCATCGCCAGATAGCCGGCGCGGTTCGGGTGCAGCTTGTCGCCCGGGCCGCCCATGGTCGACTCGGGCACCATCTCGGGCTTCAGGCCGCCGCTCGCCGGGTCCCGTGTCGCCGTGTCGAAGTCCACGACCGCGTCGAACAGGCCGGAGGTGCGGATGAAGTCGTTCAGGCCGCGGCGCTTCTCGTCCTGCTCGGCATGGCCATGCGCCGGGCTGGTGCTGCCGAGCGCCGGCGTCACCGTGGCGCCCACCAGCCGCACCCCGGGGATCGCCTCGCGCAGGCGCTGCACGCCCTGCCGCATCCCGTCCTGCACCGCCTCCAACGAGGCATTGCCGTTGCGGCTGAAGTCGTTCGTGCCCTCCAGCCAGATCACCGTGCGGATGCCCGAGAGGCTGGCGATGTCGCGGTCCAGTCGGGAGAGCGCCGAGGGACCGCCGGGGAAGGGCTTGTCCGGCCCGTACTCGGCCGGGCCGACCACCTGATTGCCGCCGATCCCGGCATTGATCACCGCCACGCGGTTGCCCATCGCCGCCTTCAGCCGGCGCTCCAGCACGTCGGGCCAGCGGTCGTCGCCGTTCAGCGTGGAGGCGGTGCCGTCGGTGATCGAGTCGCCGAAGCACAGGATCACCGGCGTGCCGGCCGGCGCCATCATGTCCAGCGCATCCAGGAAGAACCAGGAAGTGGTGGAGAAGGGGAAGGCCGCCTCCCCCTCGTCCTGCCCCTGCGCGCCGGCGCCGGGCGCGGTGAGGTAGGAGGTCTGCAGCGCCTTGGCGTGCCAGGTCATCGGCCCTGAGCGGTCGGCGACATGGAAGGAGACGGCCAGCTTGCGGCCCATCAGCAACGGACTGTCCGGATCGGCGGCGAAGGCCAGGTCCACCGGGTCCGACCAGGCCTGCCCGCCCGGCGGGATGGTGACGCCCTCCTGCCCGCCGAAGCGCACCGGCGCATTGCTGCCGGGCACCAGGGCGGCGCCGCCCAGTTGCAGCCCAACATGGGCGCCGTCGATTCGCAGCGGCTGCGTGCCGAAGGCATTGGTGAAGCGCAGCCGCGCCTGCCGTCCCCAGAGGCTGGGGCGGAGCACCAGGCGGAAGGTCTGGTCGCGTGCCCCCTGCTGCGGCTCGGGAAAGGTGAAGGACTGGTTCGGCTGCGCTGAAGGATTGCCGACGGGATAGGGCCCATGGGCCGACGCGGCCCAGGCCGTGGCCCAGGCCGTGGCACCCGCTCCCGCGGGTTGTGCGGAGGCCGGGGCGGTGAGGCCGAAGACGGTTGCGAGCATCATGCCCTGTGCGAGTTCTCTGCGCTTCATGGCGGTCCTCCTGCACGGCTCTCCGGCCGGCGGGCAAACCATTCCACCTTTTCACCAAAGCTGGAAGCGGCCGGCGGTCCCGGCGGCCCCGGCCGCGCAACGGTGCTCCGCAGGAGCCTTGCGCCCGAAGGCAAAATTTCTCCCAACGCCGGCTTGCGCCCCAGCGCGCCAAGCCAGGCGGGGCTTACGCCCGTGGAATTGATCGGCAACATGGCGCCAGGCAGGCATTCATTCTTTCGAACCCCATCTTCCGCAAGGGGACTGCGCCAGCCCGGATTCGCATCATGCCGGAGACCACGCTCGTCAGACCCTCCTTCGCCTGCCTGCCAGCCTATGTGGCGGCGCTGGAGCAGGGCTGGTCGCCCGACAACCTTCACCCGCACCAGACCCGGCTCCGGCACCTCGCCTCCATCGCCCTGGACGCGGCGGACTTCCTGGATGGGCTGGACGGCGTCGCGCCACCAGGCCCGCCGCCCGATGGCGCCGGGGGAAGAATGCTGCCGGGCTTCCGCCGCTGGATCTGGGACGGCGATTTCTGCGGCACCATCGGCTTCCGCTGGCAGCCCGGAACCGCTGCGCTTCCGCCGCATGTGCTGGGCCATATCGGCTATGCCGTCGTGCCCTGGAAGCGCGGGCGCGGCCACGCGAAGCGCGCCTTGGCGATGCTGCTGCCGGAGGCAAGGGCACGGGGCCTCCCCTATGTCGAGCTGACCACCAGCCCGGAGAACCTCGCCTCCCAGCGCGTCATTCTCGCCTGCGGCGGCGTGCTGGTGGAGCACTTCCGCAAGCCCGAGGCCTATGGCGGCGCGGACGCGCTCCGCTTTCGCGTCGCGCTCTAGAGCATTTTCCGTTCGCACTGGCTCACTGGAAATGCTCTAGCTGTTTGTTTTGAAGAGCATTTTCACCCGTCCCGATGATGCCATCGGAACGGGATCTGCTCTAGTTTCCCGATCGGGATTTTCGTGGGTCTATCCACGAAGGCCGCGGACTGGCAGGCCACTGTAAACAGAGCCTGGCGCCCTGATCCCGAAGTCCGAAGACCTTTGCGATCAGAACACTGGGCGGCAGCGCCTGCGGCCCCTGCTGCACGCGCGCCCCCGCCGGCACGGCCGCGCCGCCGGGGGGAAGAAGGGGGCCGGGGCGGATTCTACTCGCCCAGGCGTCGCCTTCCCGGCACGTCCGGGAACGGGCCCGTGTTGCCGCTGGCGGTTTGGCCGCCTGCCTCAGCGGCCGGCCATGGCTTTGTTCTCCAACCGCGAGATAAGCCGCACCAGCGGCCAGAGCAGCAGGAAATAGGCCACCGCCGCCGCCACGATGGGCGTGGCGTTGTAGGTCACGCTTTGTGCCTGCCGGGCCTGGAACAGCAGCTCCGGCAGCGCCACCACGCTGGCGATGGAGGTGAGCTTCACCACTTCCAGCGTGTTGCTGATGAGGTCCGGCAGCACGTTCCGCACCGCCTGCGGCAACACCACATAGCCCAGCGCCTGCCCGCGCGAGAGGCCGGTGGAGCGGGCGGCCTCCATCTGGCCGCGCGGCACGCTCTCGATGCCGGCGCGCAGCACCTCGCCGTAATAGGCGCCGGTGTTGAGGAAGAAGCCGATGGCCACCGCCCCCCAGGCGCTGATGTCGAAGCCCGCGAAGGGCAGGCCGGCATAAAGGAAAACCAGCAGCACCAGCGGCGGGATGGCGCGGAACAGGTCGGTCCAGCACGCTGCCGCCAGCCGCACCGCCCAGGGGCCGGAGGTGGCGAGCAGCGCCAGCGCCACGCCGCCGACAAGCCCCAGCGGCACGGTGATGAGCGAAAGCGTGACCGTGTAGAGGAAGCCGCTCCAGAGGATCGGCCAGGCCTCGCGGACGATCTCCAGGTTGAGGAAGGCGAAGGTGAAATCCTGCATGGTGGCGCTCCCTCACCGCTTCCAGGCGAAGCGGGTCTCGACCCAGCGGCCGAGCGCCACCACCGGGATGAACAGGATCAGGTAGGCGATGGCGCCCAGCGTCAGCGCCGAGGGATTGGCCGAGAAGGACATGGCGCTCTGCGAGGCGCCGAGGATCTCCGCCACCCCCACCACCGAGCCGAGCGCCGTGCCCTTGGTGATGGCGATGGTGCGGTTGGTCAGCGGCGGGATGGTGATGCGCAGCGCCTGCGGCAGCACGACGAGGCGCAGCGTCTGCAGGAACCCAAGGCCGGTGGAGCGCGCCGCCTCCCACTGCCCCTTCGGCACCGCGGTGATGCCGGCCCAGTAGATCTCCTCGGCGAAGGCCATCAGCACCAGCGTCAGCGAGAGCCAGGTGGCGGCGAAGCCGGAGACGGTGATGCCCGCCGCCGGCAGGCCGAAGAACAGCAGCACGATGATGACCAGCGGCGGCAGGGCGCGGAACAGGTCCACCACGAAGATGATGCCCCAGTTCAGCACCCGCAGGCCGAAGCTGCGCACCACCGCCAGCAGCAGCCCCAGCGACAGCCCGCAGGCCACGATCAGCAGCGCCAGCACCACCGTCAGGCCGAAGCCCTTGGCGACCAGCGGAAGGTAGGTCGCCATGACCTTCAGGTTGAAGAAGGAGAAAAGAAAGCTCTCGAAGCCGCCCATGGGATCCGTGCCCCGCCTTCAATGACGGTCGATCTGGCGGATGAAGGCGCGGGTGCGCTCGTGCTGCGGCTCGCCGAAGATCCGGGCGGGCGGCCCCTCCTCCAGCTTCTCGCCATCGGCCATGAACACCACGCGGTCGGCGGCCGCTCTGGCGAAGGCCATCTCGTGCGACACCACCACCATGGTCATGCCGTCCTGCCGCAGCTCGCGCATCACGTTCAGCACGCCGCCCACCAGCTCCGGGTCGAGCGCGCTGGTCGGCTCGTCGAACAGCATCACGCGCGGCTCCAGCGCGATGGCGCGGGCGATGGCGACGCGCTGCTGCTGCCCGCCCGAGAGCTGCGCCGGGTAGTGCTCCATCCGGTCGCCGAGGCCGACCCGGTCGAGCGCGCGCGCGGCGATCTCGCCGGCCTCCGGCTTGCCCTTCCCGAGCACCTTGCGCAGCGCCAGCATCACGTTCTGCCGCGCCGTCATGTGCGGGTAGAGGTTGAAGCTCTGGAACACCATGCCGATGCGCCGGCGGGCGGCGTTGATGTCGGTCTTCGGACTCAGCAGCTCAATGCCGTCCACCTGGATCGAGCCGTCATCCGGCTCCTCCAGCCGGTTCAGGCAGCGCAGCAGCGTGGACTTCCCCGAGCCGGACGGGCCGATGATGAAGACCAGCTCCCGCTCGGCCACGCTGAGGTCCACCCCCTTGAGCACCGCCAGGTTGCCGAAACGCTTCCAAAGGCCGCGCGCGTCGATGATCGGGGACGGGGTGGTCGACATCAGGGCTCCTCGGCGGGACAATGGCGGGCGCCACCCTATGCAAGTGCCACGCCGACGCAAGGAAGGCCGGAGGAAAGAATTCCCCCGGACCCCCTTCTTTTTTCTGTCAGTTGCCCGCGCGAGTGCAAAGGTCGGATTTTTTAGGTGAAGACGCCGGGCGGCTTTGGGCGAACTGGGTGGTTTGCGGACCGATCGCTTTCAGGCAGGAGCTGAGGAAAGGAAACTCCTCCTGCGCCGGCCGGAATTCCCGATATCTCCCCGGCGTTTCACTGCCATTGTTTTTAGCGTGCGATCACCAAGGCAGCCCCCGCAAGTCGATGCATCCGGCGCGGGGTGTCTCGGTGGAGAAGGGCAGCATCATCGTCTGCATGATGTCATACAGCAATGATCCTGCAGGTTGCTCCACACGAACCTGCCCTTTGAATCGGCACCATCCCAGAGCCTTATAAAAGGTGACGTTGTGTGGTTCGCAAAATAGAAGCCCGAATTGCACACAAGGGTCGGATTGCAGGTTTTCGTGGGCAGCGCACATGACAGTGCGGCCCAAGCCCTGCCGTTGCCGGCTCGGCGAAACCATGACCCCGCCGATACCCCCTATTCGGACAGGAACACCGTTCCAGGCGCCGGCTCTAATGGTTAGCCCCGCAGCCGCAACAACATTGCCCTCATCGTCCAGAACGAGGACGCGACGGTCAGCGGGTGCGGAGACCACGTTCCGCCAGGGGACGTTCTTCAAAACGGCATCAGGATAGACTTGGGCAAACAGAGGCCGCACCGCAGGGCGGCTAGCCGGGCCTTCTCGGACTTCTATCAGCATGCGCAGCTCACCCCCTGAGGGTCCGAAGTCCTGCCTGACCAAGTCTCCCCGTCAGTCGACAGAAAAAAGATGGGGGTTCGGGGGAATTCCTTCCCCCGACCTTCCTTTCCTCATTCCCGGCTGATGCGCCCGTCCAGCCGGGTGCGGAAGGCGCCGTCGGCGGCGATGTAGGCGGCTGCCACGTCCTCCAGCGGCGGGCCGTTGTCGTAGGCGTCCAGTGCCTTGTCCTTGAAGGGCGTGTAGCCGTCGCCGCCGCGCCGGGTGAAGTTGTTGGTGACCACGCGGTAGGCCCGCTCCGGCTCCAGCGGCCGGAAGCGGTCGCCGTCGCGCACGCTGACCTCGCGCACCCGCTGCCCGACCGGCGCATCGGGGTCGAAGCGGTAGCGCAGGCCCGCCACCTGCGGAAAGCCGCCGCCATTCTCCTGGTAGCGCGAAAGGCCGATCTCCAGCGCCTCCTTCAGGTCGCCGCCGCGGATCACCAGCGTCGCCAGCGTGTTGCCGAAGGGCAGCACCTCCAGCACGTTGCCGAGCGTCACCTGCCCGTCCGGCAGGCCGGCGCGCAGCCCGCCGCCATTGGTCACCGCGACCTCGGCATGGGGCACCGCCGCCAGCATCGCCTCGGCGATGACGTTGCCCAGCGCGCATTCGCCCTTGCGGCAGTTGTTGTTGGAAAGCGTCTCCGGGCTGCGGCCCACCGGACGGGCGCGCCACTCGGCAAGCGGCTTGCCGTAGTCGGCGACCAGCGCCGCCACCTGCGCGTCCTCCTCCAGGGCGGGCGTGACGGGCAGCACGCGGCCGCCATGCGCCAGGACCTGCCCGTCGGCCGCGAGGTCCAGGTCGAGGCGGCCAAGCCAGCGGCCATAGGCGCCCACCTGCACGATGCGCACCGGCCGGTCCGGCCCGTCGATCATGGTCGGGCTCGGCCCCTCGCGCTCCGGCAGGTCGTTGGCCAGCAGGGTGTGGGAATGCGCGCCCACGATCAGGTCCACCCCCGGCACCGCCGCCGCGAGCTGCTGGTCCGGCAGGTAGCCGAGATGGGAAAGCAGCACGATGGTGGCCGGCCCCTCGGCGCGGATGGCGGCGATGGCCCGGAGCGCCGCCTCCCGCGCGTCGGTGAAGGCGACGGTGGGCCCTGGGCTGGAGGCCTCGGGGGTGGTCTCGGTGGTGAGGCCGATCAGGCCGATCCGCGCCCCGCCATGGCGGAACACGGCATGGCTGCGGATCTTGCCGGCCAGCCGGGGCTCGTTGCGGGTGTCGAGGTTGGCGGAGAGCAGCGGGAAGTCCACCCATTCCGCATAGGCGGCCAGCCGCTCCGGCCCGCCGTCGAACTCGTGGTTGCCGAGCGCCATGGCCTGGCAGCCGGTGGCGCGCTGCACCGCCGCCTCGGCCTTGCCGTGATGGGCGGTGTGGAAGAGGCTCCCCGTGAACTGGTCGCCGGCATCGAGTCGCAGCGCCGGGCGGCCCTCGGCGCGCGCCTCGGCGTCGAGGGCGCTCCAGCCGGTGGCCAGGCGCGCGCTGCCGCCGAGGCAGGGCCGGTCCGCCCGGCAGGCGGCGCCGCTGGCCTGCAGCCCTTCATGCTTGGCATGGAAGTCATTGAGGTGCAGCAGGCTGATGCGGGCGGCCGCATCGGCCGCCTGACCCGCCCCATGGGCCCGGCGAAGCGCCGGTGCGGCGAGCGGCGCCGCGAGGGTTGTGGCCAGCAGGGCACGGCGGCTGAGGAAGGCGGGCATGGGCGGCGATTCCCGGTTGCTGCGGCGAGGCTCTCCCGACACTTAATGCTTTAGCCCACGACTCGCCGCATTCGGAATCCCCCTTGCGCGAATTGGGCAATGGGTTCGAATCGCCAGCCCTTCCTTCGTGGCGTGAAGAGTGGGGACGCGATGCAGGTCTACCTGCCGATCGCCGAGATGTCGGTGGATGCGCTGCTGCTGCTGGGCATCGGCTTCGCCATCGGCTGGCTTTCCGGCCTGTTCGGCGTCGGCGGCGGGTTCCTGCTGACCCCGATCCTGATCCTGATCGGCATTCCCGCCCCCGTGGCCGTGGCCTGCGGCGCCAACCAGACGCTGGGCGCCTCCGTCTCCGGCCTGCTGGCGCAGTGGCGCCGCGGCAATGTGGACGTGCGGATGGGGCTGGTCCTGCTGACCGGCGGCTTCACCGGTTCGGCGGCCGGCGTGCAGCTCTTCGACTGGATGCGCCATCTCGGCCAGTTCGACCTGGCGGTATCCATTCTCTACGTCGTGGTGCTCGGCAGCGTCGGCGGGCTGATGGTGCGGGAAAGCGTGCGCGCCATCCTGCGCCGCCGCCGGCAGGCCGGGCCGACGCGGCTGCATCCGCATTTCTGGATGCACGGCCTGCCGCTGAAGCTGCGCTTCCGCAAGTCGCGGCTCTATATCTCCGTCATCCCGCCGCTGCTGGTCGGCTTCGGCATCGGCACGCTCTCCGCGACCATGGGGGTCGGCGGCGGCTTCATGCTGGTGCCGGCCATGATCTACCTGCTCGGCATGCCGACGGCGGTGGTGATCGGCACCTCGCTGTTCCAGGTGGTCTTCGTCTCGGCCAACGTGACCATGCTGCTCGCGGTGCAGACGGGCAGCGTGGACATCGTGCTGACCCTGCTGCTGCTGACGGGCGGCGTGGCGGGCGCGCAGTTCGGCGCCGCCATGGGCACCCGGCTGCGCGGCGAGGAGACGCGCGCGCTGCTCGGCCTGCTGGTGCTGGCGGTGGCCGCCAGCCTGCTCTGGGGGCTGCTCAGCACCCCGGCCAGCCTGTTCGCGATCGGGCCGATCCCGACATGAGGCCGCGCGCATGAGGGCCGCACGGCTGCTGCCGGCGCTCGGCCTGGCCTGCGCGCTGCTCGCCGGTCCGGCCCTGGCGCAACAGCCCGCGCCGCCCCCCGCGGCGGGCGCGCGCCCCGCCCTCCCCACGCCGCCACCGCCGCCGCCACCGCCCGCCGCCCCCGCCGTCGGCCGCCCCCCGCTGGTGGCCGAGCTGTCGCAGTCGCGCATCGAGATCACCACCGGCTTCAGCGGCACCGAGCTGCTGGTCTTCGGCGCCACCGAGCGGCTGCTCGGCCCCGGTGGCGATGATGTGCTGGTTGTTGTGCAAAGCTCGCCGGAGCCGATGGTGGTGCGCCGCAAGACGCGGGTGCTGGGCTTCTGGATCAACGGCGCCTCAGCCCGCTTCCGCCACGTGCCGGGCTTCTACCTGCTGACCGGCACCCGGCCGTTGCGCGCCGTGCTGCCGCCGGAGGAACGGGAGGCCAAGCGGCTCGGCCTCGACAACCTGCCGCTGCAGGCCGCGGGCACGCAGGACCCGGAATTCCGCGACGCCCTGATGCGGCTGAAGCAGGGCGCCCGGCTGTGGTACGAGGACGAGGCGCTGATGCAGGTCTCGGGCGCCCGCCTGTTCCGCGCCCGGATCCCCCTCCCCGCCACCACCGACACCGGCGACTACCAGGTCTCGGTGCTGCTGGTGCGCGACGGCCGCGTGGTGGCGCGGCAGGAGCTGGACTTCGGCGTGGTGCGCGTCGGCGCCGCCGCCCGCATCGCCGATGTCGCCACCGGGCAGCCGGTGCTATACGGAGGGATCTGCGTCCTGCTTGCGGCCTTCGCCGGCTGGCTGGGCAGCGTGCTGTTCCGGAGGGGTTGATGCCCGAAGCCGCCCGACGCGACCGCGTCTTCCTGGTGGTCGTCGATGACAGCCCGGAGCGCCGGATCGCCCTGCGCTATGCCTGCCTGCGCGCCAAGAACGGCGGCGGCCGCGTCGCCCTGCTGCGGGTGATCGAGGAGGAAGGCACCGTCGAATGGGCCGGCGTCGGCGCCATGCTGCAGGAGGAGCGGCGGGAGGAGGCGGAGAAGCTGCTTTCCGCCCTCGCCGCCGAGGTGCAGGAGATCACCGACGGCCTGCCGATCCTGCTGATCCGCGAGGGCGACCCGCGCGACGAGCTGCTGGCGCTGCTGGACGAGGACCCGCGCCTGTCCATCCTGATCCTGGCCACGGCGGCGACCGGCGGCGCGCCGGGGCCGCTGATCACCGCGCTGACCGGCCGCTACGCCCCGCGCCTGCACGTGCCGATGACCATCGTGCCCGGCAACCTGAGCGACGAGGACCTCCTGCGCGTCACCTGAACCGGGCCGCCCCGGCGGCCTGCCTCGCCCCTGGCCCGCCCCCGGCGAATGGCTGCGCGGGTTGCGGGAAGGGCGCGGATCGCCCAAATCCTGGGCAGCGAGAGCCCGACCCCCTACGCACGGAAAAGCCAGACCCATGTTCATCGAGACGGAAGCCACGCCCAATCCCGCCACCCTGAAGTTCCTGCCCGGGCAGGACGTGATGGGGCTGCGCGGCACCGCCGACTTCACCAGCGCCGAAGGTGCCGCCCGCAGCCCGCTGGCCGAGCGCCTGTTCGGGCTGGAGGGCGTCGCGCGCGTCTTTCTCGGCGGTGACTTCGTCACCATCACCAAGTCCGACGCCACGGACTGGCAGGCGCTGAAGCCGCAGGTGCTCGGCGCCATCATGGAGCACTACATGGCCGGCCGGCCGGTGATGCTGGAGGCCGAGGGCGAGGCGGCGCTGGAGGAGGAGGAGACCGATCCGGCCGATGCCGAGATCGTCGCCCAGATCAAGGAGCTGCTCGACACCCGCGTGCGCCCGGCGGTGGCCGGCGACGGCGGCGACATCGTCTTCCGCGGCTACCGCGACGGCATCGTGCGGCTGCACCTGCAGGGCGCCTGCTCCGGCTGCCCCTCCTCGCGCGCCACGCTGAAGCACGGGGTGGAGAACATGCTGCGCCACTACGTGCCCGAGGTGGTCGCCGTGGAGCAGGTCGAGGTCTGAGGCTGTTCCCCGGGGGAGTGGCCCGCCGCTCCCCCGTTCGCATCCGGCCGGTGAATGATGCCCATTCCCGGCCGGGATTGGCACCCGCCGCCACCGGCCTCATTCTGTGTGCACTGCACTGGAGTGACCGACATGGCTGAGACTCTCGACGGCGCCGCGCTGGACCAGCTTTTCCGCACCGCCCGCACGCACAACAAGTGGCAGGACCGCCCCGTTTCCGAGGAGACGCTGCGCGAGTTCTATGACCTGGTGAAGATGGGCCCCACCAGCGCCAACTGCGAGCCGGCCCGCTTCGTCTTCATCCGCAGCGAGGAGGGCAAGGAGAAGCTGCGCCCGGCGCTGAGCTCCGGCAACCTGGAGAAGACGATGAGCGCACCGGTGGTGGTGATCGTCGCCTGGGAGGTGAGGTTCTACGACAAGCTGCCGGTGCTCTTCCCGCATGCCGACGCCAGGTCCTGGTTCACCAGCAGCCCGGCCTTCGCCGAGGCGACCGCCTTCCGCAACTCTTCCCTCCAGGCCGGCTACCTGATCCTGGCGGCCCGTGCGCTCGGGCTCGACACCGGCCCGATGAGCGGCTTCGACACCGCCAAGGTGGACGCCGCCTTCTTCCCCGATGGCGGATGCAAGACCAACATGCTGGTCAACCTGGGCTATGGCGAGCCCTCCGGCCTGTTCGGCCGTCTTCCGCGCCTCGGCTTCGACGAGGCGGTGCAGTTCGCCTGAACGAGGCGGCGCGGGGCAGGAAATTTCCCCGGTCAAACCGACCGGCTTGCCCCTGCTTTTCTTCTGCCGGCTTCCCTGCCGCCAGCGAAGCGGGCGCAGCCGAACTTGAGGAAAAACGATGGGGGCCGGGGGGAATTCCTTCCCCCAGCCTGCTCTCCTACCGGCTCGCCGCCAGCGCCTCGTCCGGCGTCAGGCGCCCGTCGTAGAGCGCGCGCCCGATGATGGTGCCGGCCACGCTGCCGGTGGCCTTCAGTGCAACGATGTCGGCCACCCCCGCGACGCCCCCCGAGGCGATCACCGGCGTGGAGAGGCGCCGCGCCAGGTCCGCCGTGGCCTCGACGTTGACGCCGCCCAGCATGCCGTCGCGCTCGATGTCGGTGTGGATGATGGCGGCCGCCCCCGCATCCTCGAAGCCCAGCGCCAGGTCGAGGGCCGAGACGCTGCTGACCTCGGCCCAGCCCTCGGTGGCCACCATGCCGTCCCGCGCGTCGATGCCCACGGCCACCTTGCCGGGGAAGGCGCGGCAGGCGGCGCGGGCGAAGTCCGGGTCCTTCACCGCCGCGGAGCCCAGGATGACGCGGGCGATGCCGCGGGAGAGCCAGGCCTCCACCGTCGCCATGTCGCGGATGCCGCCGCCGAGCTGCACCGGGCGCGTGGTGGCGGCGAGGATCGCGGCCACCGCCTCGGCGTTGGCGGGCCGGCCGGCGAAGGCGCCGTCGAGGTCCACTACGTGCAGCCATTCGAAGCCGGCCTCGTCGAAGGCGCGGGCCTGGGTGGCGGGGTCGCCGTAGACGGTGGCCTGCGCCATGTCGCCGCGCTTGAGGCGCACCACCTGGCCGGCCTTGAGGTCGATCGCGGGGTAGAGGGTGAAGGGCATGGGGCGTGGTCCGGTCGAGGGTCAGGCGCCGGCGCGCAGGTCGAGCGCGCGGCCGCGCGTTGGCTCCAGCAGCTTGAAGTAGTAGTGGCCGGCCACCGTGCGGCCGCGCACCCGCGCATAGGCGGGGTGGGTGCCCCAGCGGGTGTAGCCCAGCCCCTCGAACAGCGCGATGGCGGTGTTCTGCGTCTCCCGCACGTCCAGGTTCAGCACGCGGTGGCCGAGGGCGGCGGCGCGCTCCTCCACCCGGTGCACCATCAGCCGCGCCAGGCCGTGGCCGCGCGCATAGGGGGCCACATAGGCATGGGTGAGCTGCGCGCTGAAGGCCTGCGCCTCGTTGTTGCGCGGGGGGCGGATCAGTTGCGCCGAGCCGACCGGCACGCCGTCCAGCCGGGCGATGAACAGCTCGATCGCCGGCACCAGCAGCACGCCGCGGAAGTGCCGCGCCAGCGCCTCCCGGCCCTGCGGCTCGACCCAGCCGAAGCCGCCGCCCTCGATGATCGCCGCATCCGTCGCCTCGCAGAGATCGGCGAGGTCCACCTCGTCGAGCGCCTCGGTGCGCTCGACGAGGAGTTCATGCTCAGTCGTGCTCATTCATGGACGCCAGGAGAGAAAGTTCGCCAGCATGCGGAGCCCGGTGAACTGGCTCTTCTCGACATGGAACTGGGTGCCGAACAGGTTGTCGCGGCCGATAATGGCGACCACCGGGCCGCCATAGTCGGTGGTCGCGAGGATCTCCTCCGGCCGGCCACCGGCCAGTGCGTAGGAGTGGACGAAATAGGCATGGTCGCCCGGCTCCAGGCCCGCGAGCACGGGATGCGCGCCGGGCGCGAAGTCGAGCGCGTTCCAGCCCATCTGCGGCAGCGGCAGAGGCTGGCCAGCGGTGCCGCGCGGGTCCATGGGCGCCATCTCGCCGGCGATCCAGCCGAGGCCTGGCGTCGTGCCATGCTCCAGGCCGCGCTCGACCATGAGCTGCATGCCGACACAGATGCCGAGGAAGGGCACGGCGCGGCGGCCCGCCGCCTCCCGCACCGCCTCGACCATGCCGGGCATGGCGTCCAGCCCGTGCCGGCAGGCCGCGAAGGCGCCCTGCCCCGGCAGCACGAGGCGGTCGGCCTTCGCCACCGCCTCCGGCCGCGTCTCGACGGTGATCTCGGCGGCGTGCCCGCCGTCGCGCGCGGCGCGATGCAGCGCCCGCAGCACCGAGGCGAGGTTGCCCGAACCGGGATCGACGACCGCGACCTTCATGCCACCCTACCTTCCATGCCGGCTTCCAGCCGCGCCCAGTCCGGCCGGCCGTTCAGGGCGCGCAGCAGCGCCGCCTCCTCGTCCCGCGCCAGCACCACGCCGGCGGCGGGGCGGCCCTGCCGCGCCAGGGTCCAGCGCCGCAGATCCTGCGCCTGCAGCCCGGCCAGCACATGCGCGGCGAGGCCGGCATAGAGCCCCGTGCCCGCCGGCAGCAGCACCGCCGCCAGGATGGCGAGCGCCAGGTAGACCACCAGCACCAGCCACATGCGGTGCAGCAGGAACCACAGCGGCGGCAGCAGCGCGGCCAGCAGCGAGAAGCGCTCGGGCACCAGCACCAGCCCGGCTTGCCGCGCCCCGCCGCGCGGCGGCGCCTGCCCTGTCGCGGGCACCGAGGCGGGAGGCGGCGCGGGCGGCGGATGAACGGTCCAGGCCCGCATCAGCCCTCCAGCATCCCCTTTGTCGAGGGAATGGCGCCGGCGGCGCGCGGGTCGTGCTCCACCGCCATCCGCAGCGCCCGCGCCACCGCCTTGAAGATGCCCTCGGCGATGTGGTGGGCGTTGGCGCCGGCCCGCTGCACGACATGCAGCGTGATGCCGGCATTCATCGCGAAGGCGCGGAAGAACTCCTCGAACAGCTCGGTGTCCATCGCGCCGACCTTGTCGCGCGGGAAGCTCGCGCTCCAGGCCAGGAAGGGGCGGCCGGAGATGTCGATGGCGGCCTCGGCCAAAGCCTCGTCCATCGGCACCACGGCATGGCCGTAGCGGCGGATGCCGCGCTTGTCGCCCAGCGCGCGCTTCACCGCCTGGCCGAGCACGATGCCGACGTCCTCGGCGGTGTGGTGGAAGTCGATGTGCAGGTCGCCCTTGGCCTCCACCTGCAGGTCCAGCATGCCGTGCCGCGCCAGGGCGGTCAGCATGTGGTCGAGAAAGCCGATGCCGGTCGAGATCTGGCTCGCGCCCGTGCCGTCGAGCCCGAGGGAGATGCGGATCTCGGTCTCGCTGGTGCTGCGGGCGATGTCGGCGGTGCGGGGCTTTGCGTCCATGGGGGCTTCCTAGACCGCCAGGGGGGCTCTTGCCCAGGGGAGACGGGCATGCTGGAGATGGAGACCGGAGCGTGAACATGCCAGGGGGATGCGCAGGGCGGCCATCCGGCCGGCGCCGGGCAGGCCTGAACCGCCGTGGCCGCGCTGGCGGGCACCCCCGCTTGTGGCGGCCGGGGCGCGATGCCATCTGCCCTGCATGAACGCGACTTCGCAAACTCCGATCCAAGATCCGATCGGCTGGCACGGCACCACCATCCTGTGCGTGCGCAAGGACGGCAAGGTGGCCATGGCCGGCGACGGCCAGGTCAGCCTCGGGCAGACCGTGGTCAAGGGCAATGCGCGCAAGGTGCGCCGCATCGCCAACGGGCGTGTGCTGGCGGGCTTCGCCGGCGCCACGGCCGACGCCTTCACCCTGCTGGAGCGGCTCGAGGCCAAGCTGGAGCGCTTTCCCGACCAGCTCGAGCGCGCCGCCGTGGAGCTCGCCAAGGACTGGCGCACCGACCGCTACCTGCGCCGGCTGGAGGCGCTGCTGGCGGTGGCCGACAAGAGCCGCTCCCTGCTGATCACCGGCAACGGCGACGTGCTGGAGCCGGAGGACGAGATCATCGGCATCGGCTCGGGCGGCAACTACGCGCTGGCCGCCGCGCGCGCGCTGATCGACCTGGACGGCCTTTCCGCCGAGGAGGTCGCGAAGAAGGCCATGACCATCGCCGCGGGCATCTGCGTCTACACCAACGGCCGCTTCGTGCTGGAAACCCTCTGAATGATGAACGAGACCGTCAACCTCTCCCCGCGCGAGATCGTCTCCGAGCTGGACCGCTTCATTGTCGGCCAGCATGAGGCCAAGCGGGCCGTCGCCATCGCGCTGCGCAACCGGTGGCGCCGGCAGCAGCTCCCCGAGGGCATGCGCGAGGAGGTGGTGCCCAAGAACATCCTGATGATCGGCCCGACGGGCTGCGGCAAGACCGAGATCGCCCGCCGCCTGGCCCGCCTGGCCGACGCCCCCTTCGTCAAGGTCGAGGCCACCAAGTTCACCGAGGTCGGCTATGTCGGCCGCGACGTGGACAGCATCGTGCGCGACCTGGTGGAGGTCTCCATCACCCGCACGCGGGAGGCCGCGCGCAAGGAGGTGCAGGCCAAGGCGGAGCTGGCCGCCGAGGAGCGGCTGGTCAGCGCCCTGGTCGGCGAGGGCGCCTCGGGCGAGACGCGGATGAAGTTCCGCCGCATGCTGCGAGAGGGGCAGATCGAGCAGAAGGAGGTGGAGGTGCAGGTCGCCGACCAGGGCGGCGGCACGCCGATCGGGATGATGGACATGCCGGGCATGCCGCCCGGGCAGATGGCCAACATCCAGGAGATGATGGGCAAGATGTTCGGCAAGCCGGCCCGCACCCGCAAGATGACGGTGGCCGATGCCCGCACCGCCCTCATCCAGGACGAGGCCGACCGGCTGCTCGACCAGGAGAAGCTGAACCGCGCCGCGGTGGAGAACGCCGAGAACAACGGCATCGTCTTCGTCGACGAGATCGACAAGGTCTGCGCCCGCACCAGCGAGGGCGGCTTCCGCGGCGGCGACGTCTCGCGCGAGGGCGTGCAGCGCGACCTGCTGCCGCTGATCGAGGGCACCAGCATCGCCACCAAGTATGGGACGGTGAAGACGGACCACATCCTCTTCATCGCCTCGGGCGCCTTCCACGTGGCCAAGCCCTCCGACCTGCTGCCGGAGCTGCAGGGCCGCCTGCCGATCCGCGTCGAGCTCGGCGCGCTGACGCGGGAGGACTTCCGCCGCATCCTGACCGAGCCGGAGCACAGCCTGGCCAAGCAGTACGTGGCGCTGCTCGACACCGAGGGCCTGACGCTCGACCTGACGGAGGACGCGATCGAGGCGATCGCCGACCTCGCCGCCGAGATCAACGCGCGGGTCGAGAACATCGGCGCCCGCCGCCTCGCCACGGTGCTGGAGCGGCTGCTGGAGGAGGTTTCCTTCAGCGCGTCCGACCGCTCCGGTGAAACGGTGCGGGTGGATGCGGCCTATGTGAAGGAAAAGGTCGCGCCGCTGGCCGCGAACGCCGACCTCAGCCGCTTCATCCTGTAACGGGGGCATCTGCGCATGAGCGAAACCACCGGCGAGAGCCAGGACGCCCGACAGCTGGAGGCCCTGCCCGCCCCGCTGCCCCTGCCCGCCGAAGCCGAGGCGCAACTGGCCGAGGCGCGGCGCGTGCTCGATGAGACCTCGCTCGCCGCGCGCCTCGCCGGCATGGCGGGCACGCCGGTGGAGGCGCTGCGCGCGCGGCTGCCCGCCGCCGCGCGCGGCATGGTGGACGCGACGGTGCGCAAGGCGCTCTCCAAGGCGCTGGAGACCGCCATGCGCAGCGAGCCCGGCCGCAGCCTGCCCGGCCTCAGCACGGAATGGCTGCACCGCGGCCTCGCCGCCGCCAGCGGCGCCGCGGGCGGCGCCTTCGGCCTGCCGGGCACGCTGGTGGAACTGCCGGTCTCGACCACCCTGCTGCTGCGGCAGATCGGCGCCGAGGCCGCCGCCGCCGGCGAGGACCCGAGCCAGCCGGAAACCGGCGCCGAATGCCTGAAGGTCTTCGCCCTCGGCGGCCCCAGCCCCGGGGACGACGCGACCGAGACCGGCTATTTCGCCACCCGCCTGGCGCTGGCGCAGTTCCTGCCGAATGTGGGCGCGGCGCTGATGCCGCGCTTCATCGCCGCCATCGCCGCGCGCTTCACCGGGCCGATGATGCTGAAGCTTTCCGTGCAGGCGGCGCCGGTGCTGGGCGCGGCCGCGGGCGCGGCGGTGAACCTCGCCTTCCTGGAGCATTTCCGCTCCATCGCCCGGGCGCATTTCTGCGTCCGCCGGCTGGAGCGGGAATACGGCGCCGACGCCGTGCGGGCGGCCTATGAGGTGCTGGCGGCGCGGGCGAGGCACCGCGCCGCCTGAGCCTTCAGGCCACCAGCTTGATGCTTTCCTCCGGCACCGCCCCGGCGGTGGCCGGGGCGAGCGCCAGCGTGTCCATGCCGTTGCCGGTGCCGGGGTCGAAGCGGGCGGCCACCTCGACCGCCGCCTCCGCCGCGTGGCCAAGCGCCATCACCGCCATCGCGTAATCCCGCCCGGAGCCGATAGCCACGAAGCCATCCTCCACCGGCCAGCGGCTGTCGCGGTTGTGCATCCAGCAGGTGCCGTCCGGCAGCACCTCCAGCGCGGAGGCCCAGCGGTCGCTGTCCTGGCAGTTCGGGCGTTCGCCACCCTTTTCCAGCCAGTCCAGCATCTGCGTGCAGACGCCGAAGTCGCCCGTGGCGCCGATCAGGCGGCCATCGCCCGTGCGGCGGATCTTGGTGGTCGAGTAGGTCGTGGTGCCGCTGCTGATGCGGCGGTCCGCGGCCAGCGTGGTGCCATCCCAGGCGATCGTCGTCATGCCCACCCTCGATTTTGGAGGAGAGCCCCGTTCTCTCATCACGGACTCGTGAATTTCAAGCGGAATCGTCCGAAAAGGCCGGGGGAATTCGATTTCCCCCGGCCTTTCTCACGCAGGCCGCCGCGCCTTCAGCGCCGCCGCCAGCGTTCCGTCGTCCATGACGTCCAGCGCCCCGCCCATCGGCACGCCCTGGGCGAGCTGGGTGACCGCGACGCCCGTAGGGCGCAGCCGGTCGGTCAGGTAATGCGCCGTGGTGGCGCCATCCACCGTGGCGGGCAGCGCCAGGATGACCTCCCGCACCTCTCCCGCCGCCACGCGCTCCAGCAGCGCGGCAATGCGCAGATCCTCAGGCCCGACACCGGCCAGCGCCGACAGCACGCCACCCATCACCTGGTAGAGGCCGCGATGGACATGCGCGCGCTCCAGCGCCCAGAGGTCCGAGACACCCTCGACCACGCAGAGCACCTCCTGCTCGCGCAAGGGATCGGTGCAGATGCGGCAGGGGTCCTGGGTATCGAGGTTGCCGCAGACGCGGCAGGGGCGCACCGCCTCCGCCGTCTCGCGCAGGGACTGCGCCAGCGGCAGCATCAGCCCGCCCGGATCCTGCAGCAGCTTCAGCGCGGCGCGGCGGGCGCTGCGCCGGCCCATGCCGGGGAGCCGGGCGAGCATGGCCACCAGGCGCTCGACCTGATCCGGGCCACGCACACCCGACATGCTCAGAACGGCAGCTTGAAGCCGCCAAGGCCGCCGAGACCGCCGCCCATGCCGGGGATGTTCAGCCCGGCCGTGGCCTTCTGCATCTCCTCGGCCATCATCGCCTCGACCTTCTGCTTGGCGTCGGCATGCGCGGCGACGATCAGGTCCTCCAGCACCTCGCGCTCATCGGCCGCCATCAGGCTGGGGTCGATGGCGAGGCGCTTCAGGTCGCCCTTGCCGCTCAGCGTCACCTTCACCATGCCGGCGCCGGCGGCACCTTCCACCGTCATGGCCTCCAGCTTCGCCTGCATCTCCTGCATGCGGGTCTGCATCTGCTGCGCCTGCTTCAGCATCGCGCCAAGGTTCTTCATGGGACCTCCCCAGGGGGGTGAAAGGTTGGGATTAGGGGTCGAAATCGTCGAGATCGGCCGGCTCGGCATCGGGCGGCGCGAAATCGGGGCCGTCATCCTCCGCCTCCGGGAGGGGCGGCAGGCCGTACTCGTCCAGGCTGTCGTCGCGCAGCGCCTCCACCTGGGCGCCGGGGAAGGCGAGCAGGATGGACTGCACCAGGGGATGCGCCTTGGCCATCTCCAGCCGCTCGCCGGCGACGTGGCTGCGCTGCTCGGCGATGGTCGGCTCGCCCGGCGCATTGGAGAGCGCGATGGTCCAGCGGGTGCCGGCCTGCTCCTGCAGCAGGCGCGAAAGCTGGGCGGCGAGGTCGCGCGGGGCGTTCTCGGTCTGCCGCAGCTCGATGCGGCCGGGGGCGAAGGAGACCAGATGCGTGTGATGCAGCAGGTGGGCGTGCAGCATCGGCGCGCGGCCGGAGGCCAGCGCCACCACCTCGCGGAAGTTGCGCGGCTGCGGCGGGGCGGCGGGCGCCGGCTCGGCGGCGATGACGACGCCGCCGCCAGCCATGGCGCGGCTGCCCCCGGCGCCGCCATTCGGCGCCGCCCCGGGCTGCGGCAGGATGGCGCCGCCCTCGGTCAGGCGCTTCACCAGCTCACCGGGCGTCGGCATCTCGGCCAGGTGCGCAAGGCGGATCAGCACCATTTCGGCCGCCGCGCGGCGGTCCGGCGCCTCGGCCACCTCGCCGATGCCCTTCAGCAGCACCTGCCAGGCGCGGCCCAGCACGGGCACGGAAAGCTTTTCCGCCAGCGCCACGCCGCGCACCCGCTCGGCCTCGGGCAGGGAGGGGTCCTGCCGCAGCGCGGGCACGGCGCGCAGGCGGGTCAGGGTATGGGTGAGGTCCAGCAGGTCGGCCAGCACCACGCCGGGATCGGCGCCGCGCTCGTGGCCGCGGTCTATGGCGGCCAGCACGGCGGCGATGTCGCCCTGGAAGGCGGCCTCCAGCAGGTCGAACAGCAGGCCGCGGTCCGCGAGGCCCAGCATGTCCCGCACCAGGTTGGCCTGCACCCCCTCGGGGCTGCCGGCGGCCTGGGCGATCGCCTGGTCGAGCAGCGAGAGCCCGTCTCGCACCGAGCCGTCCGCCGCGCGGGCGACCATGGCCAGCGCCTCCTCGGAGGCGGGCACGGCCTCGGCCTCGGCGATGCGGGCGAAATGCGCGCGGAGCTGCTCCTGCGGCACGCGGCGCAGGTCGAAGCGCTGGCAGCGCGAGAGAATGGTGGTCGGGACCTTGCGGATCTCGGTGGTCGCGAAGAGGAACTTCACCTGCGGCGGCGGTTCCTCCAGCGTCTTCAGCAGCGCGTTGAACGCCGCCGTCGAAAGCATGTGGACCTCGTCCAGGATATAGACCTTGAAGCGCGCGCGGGCCGGGCGGTAGCGCACCGCCTCGCGCAGCTCGCGGATGTTGTCCACCCCGTTGTTGGAGGCGGCGTCCAGCTCCAGCACGTCCGGGTGGCGGTCGGCCAGGATGGCCTGGCACTCGGGGCAGACGCCGCAGGGGTCGGCGGTCGGGCCGCGACTCAGGTTCCTTTGGCCATCCGGCCCGACGCAGTTCAGCGCGCGGGCGATGATGCGGGCGGTGGTGGTCTTGCCGACGCCGCGCACGCCGGTGAGCATGAAGGCATGCGCCACACGGTTCTGCGCGAAGGCGTTGCGCAGGGTGCGCACCAGCGCCTCCTGGCCGATCAGGTCGGCGAAGGTCTGCGGGCGGTATTTGCGGGCCAGGACGCGGTAGGGCGTGGCCGGCGCCTCGGGCGTGGCGGCCGGCGGCGCTGCGGGCGTGGGCTCCTCGCCGAACAGGCCCGGCCCCTCGGGCGGGGGCGGCTGGTCGAGATCGTCGGGGAGCAGGTCGCTTGGCATGGCGCGCGGCGAAGATCCGGTGCTGGCCGCGGCGGGCCGTGGAGCGGGAGTTTGGAAGGCCGCCTGATGGGGGAGGCCTCCGGTGGAAGACCGGCGGAACGACCCAGACGGAAACTCGTTGCGGCTGCTTCCTTCCGGACCTGACCGGGTTGGCGAGGCGCCTGTCCGCCGCCGACCTTCCGGCACCCAATATCGGCCCTGGCCCCCTTCGGGGCAAGGGGGGACCGCGCAACTCCCGGCCGGTTGCCGGGGCCGCCGCCGCGTGGCAGGGTCCGGGGCAGCATGCTGTCCATCCCGGCTTCCCGTCCCAACGCCTATACCGGCAGCCCCCTCGACCGCGCCTCCGGCCGGCGGGAGGATGCCGGCTTCATCAACGCCGCCCTGGGCTCGCCCGAGGCGCTCTACGTGCCGGTCTGGCGCAGCCGCTCGCTGATGCGCGGCGTGGAGGAAGGCCATCCCGAGGCCATCCTGCTCTCCCCTGCCGCCGCCGAGGCGGTGCGCATGGCCGGCGGCCCCTGGGCCTTCCTGGGCCTATGGGACGGCCGCCCCGTCTTCGCGGTGGATTGCTCCGCCGCCGAGGACCCGCTCCCCCTGCTGCCCGAGGGCTTTGGCGGCTTCACCGACCTGCGCGCCGTGGCCGGCCTGCTGCCGGCGGGCGAGGCCAGCGTGCTGGCGCATGCCCGCGGCCTGATGCACTGGCGTGTGCGGCACCGTTTCTGCGGCGTCTGCGGCGGCGCCTGCGAGCCGCGCTCGGCCGGCAACGCCATGGCCTGCACGGCCTGCGGCGCGCAGCACTTCCCGCGCACCGACCCGGCGGTGATCATGCTGGTGACGGACGGCAAGCGCGCCCTGCTCGGCCATTCCACCCGCTTCCCCAACAGCGTGATGTACTCGACGCTGGCCGGCTTCGTGGAACCGGGCGAGAGCCTGGAGGAGGCGGTGCGGCGCGAGGTGCTGGAGGAGGTCGGCGTCAAGGTCGGGGCGGTGCACTACCACTCCTCGCAGCCCTGGCCCTTTCCCGCCTCGATCATGCTCGGCTTCCACGCCGAGGCGCTCTCCGACGCGATCCAGATCGATCCGGAGGAGTTGCGGGATGCCCGCTGGTTCACCCGCGCCCAGATCCGCGCGCCGGAGCAGCACGGCTTCGCGCTGCCGCGGCTCGACTCGATCGCGCGGCGGCTGATCGAGGACTGGCTGGAGGCCGAGTGATGCGCGCCTTTTCCTTTCTGGCCCTGCTGCCGCTGCTCGCCGCCTGCGCCAGGGCGCCCGCCCCGATCCTCGCCGACGAGCCGCTCTCGCCCGTTCAGGCCGCCTGCCGGGAGGAGGCGCGGAATGCGCAGCCGGTGGACGACTTCGCCAGGCAGATGAACATGAACAACGTCAACAACCGCGAACGGGTGACCCACGACATGCGGGTGGCGGAGTTGCGCGCCTACCGCGACTGCCTGCGCCGCAACGGCCTCGCCGCGCCGGGCGGCGTCGAGTCGCCGCGCCCAGCGCAGTGACAGGCCTGGGGGCGCTGCCCCCTGGGCCCCCACCGGGGGGATAGTATCCCCCCCGGACCCCGCCAGGAGCGGCCGCTGCATCGCCTCGCGCCGGAAGGCTTGGCCCTCCGGCGACTTTTCCTGCAGCGCGTGCTGCCGTTTTGGATTTTTTGATATCCGGCAGACGCGTCTTCGGAGGGGGAGCGAAAAACGAATGGCGGGGTCCGGGGGTTCAGGGGGCAGCGCCCCCCCCCCCCCCCCCCCCCCCCCCCCCCCCCCCCCCCCCCCCGCACTTCCCTTCAGCCGCCCGCGACGCCCTGCACGGTCAGCATGACGCTGTAGATCGAGCGCGAGGCCGCCATGAACAGCCGGTTCCGGTGGCGGCCGCCGAAGCAGACATTCGCGCAGCGTTCCGGCAGGTCGATATGGCCGAGCGGCTCGCCCTGCGGGCTGAACACGCGCACGCCGTCGAATTCCGGCCCTCCCATGCCCCAGCCGCACCAGAGGTTGCCCTCGGTGTCCACGCGGAAGCCGTCGGGCGTGTCGCCCGGCTCGCCCTGCACGGCGACGCGGCGGTTCGCGATGCGGCCATCCTCCGTCACGTCATAGGCGACGATGCGGCGCGGCTCGGCGCGGCTCTCCACCACGTAGAGGATGCGCTCGTCGGGCGAGAAGGCGAGGCCATTGGGGCCGGCCAGTTCGTCGGTCAGCAGCGTCACGGCGCCGGTCTGGCCGTCGATGCGGTAGACGCCGTGCGGCAACTCGGCCTCGGCCTTCTCGCCCTCGATATGGCCGGCGATGCCGAAGGGCGGGTCGGTGAACCAGACGCTGCCGTCCGACTTCACCACGATGTCGTTCGGCGAGTTCAGCCGCTTGCCGTCGTAGCGGTCGGCGAGGACGGTGATGCGGCCGTCATACTCGGTGCGGGTGATGCGGCGGCCGCCATGCTCGCAGGTGACGAGGCGGCCCTGCCGGTCCCGCGTGTTGCCGTTGGCGAAGTTGGAGGACTGGCGGAACACGCTGACCTGCCCGGTCACCTCGTCCCAGCGCAGGATGCGGTCGTTCGGGATGTCGGACCACAGCAGGGCGCGGTGGTCGCCGAACCAGACCGGCCCCTCGGCCCAGCGGCAGCCGCCGGCCAGCTTCTCCACCGCCCCGTTCATCGCCCGGAAGCGATGGAAGGAGGGGTGGAAGGCGCGGAAGCGCGGGTCCGGGTAGCGCTGGCTCGGCTCCCAGGGCGTCTCGTTCTGGATCATCAGGCTTCTCTCCCCGTCGGGTCGGCGCAGCCTGCCATGGGCGGCAGGGCGCGGCCAGGGAGGGGCGGCCCTCAATCCACGCTCAGGCGCCGCGCTTGCCGGGCTTCCCCGCGGCGGGCGGCTCGCCCGTCCATTCGTCGGTGATCAGGCCCTGCTGCTCGCTGATCCGGTCCGTCTCGCCTTTCGAGGGCGGTTTCGGAATATATCCTTCCGAGGCCTTCTCGGCGGGATAGCGGGCCTTCGGGCCTTCCGGTGGCTTTACCGTCATGCTGGGCTCCCTTGTGCCTGGAATACCCTTCCGGAACGCCGGAGCGGAGGCACTGTTCCATGCCCGCGGCCGGTTCCTCAGCTCCGGCGCCGCCGCAGCCTTTCCCAGCCCGCCAGCACGGCGTCATAGGGCAGCGCCAGCGCTTCCCGCCCGCGCCACCACCAGCGCTCCTGCCAGCCATGCGCCGCCTCCGGTGGCGGCGCGGCGCGGGCCGGCAGGCCGAAGGCGCGCAGCAGCATCACGCAGCGCGGCAGGTGGTAGCCGCTGCTGGCCGCGAAGACCGGACCATCATGGCCGCGCAACATGCGGGCACAGGCGCGGGCGGAGCTGAAGGTATCGGTGGCGGTCAGTTCCAGCCGGATCGCCGCGGCCGGAACCCCGAGATCCTGCAGCAGGCGCGCCATCACCTCGGCCTCGGGCGGGCCGTGGCGGCCCTGGCCGCCAGTGGGGATGTAGAGCGGGTCCTCCAGCGTGGCGCCGAAGCTGGCGGCGGCCATCACCCGGCGGCGGAGGGTCAGGCTCGGGCCGCCATCCGCGCGCACGGCCGCGCCGAAGATGATGATGGCCGGGCGGGTCACGGGTGCCGGGTCATCCGGGCGGGGCGGCGAGCAGGAGGCGGTTCAGCGGCTCCATGGCGGCGCGCAGCGCGGCGAGGTCGCGCGCATAGGCCTCGCGGGCGATGCCGCGCGCGGCCAGCACGTCGCCGATCTCGCCCAGGCTGCGGCGCCCGTCCACCTGGCCCAGGATGGCCGCCGCCAGGCGTGGCACCGGCACGCCGACGCGCAGCCCGTCGAAAGTGACGCGCAGCATGCCGTCCGCCGGCAGGCCCTTGGCGAGGGCGGGACCATCCAGCTCGCGCAGCACAGGGATGGCGGCGGGATCCTCCCAGTCCGGCAGCGGTGCGGGGCCCCGCGTGCAGTAGGCGATGTGGATGCCCATGTTGCCGGTGATGGCCTCGGCCAATGCGGCGCGCGCCACCGGGTCCAGCCGCGCGGTGCGGGCGCGCAGCCTCGGGTCGTTCAGGTAGCGGTCGGGGTCGTAGCGCAGCGGCTCGACGAAGCAGCGCGGCGTGAGCCCGGCGCCCTCGATCAGCCGCGCCAGTGCCGGCACGGTGAAGGCGACGTCCCGCGGGTTCAGCAGCAGGTCGTAAAGGCCGGCATCGCCGCCATCGATGTGGTCGGTGATCCAGGGGTTGCGGCGCAGCCAGGCGGTCTCGGGCGCCTGCTTCCAGAGGCGCCTGGCGGCCTCCACGCGCTCGGGCGGCGGCTCGGTATCCGGGGCGAGCAGCCGCAGCGCGTCCTGCAGCATGTAGACGCCGGTGCGGCCATGCGGGGCATAGACCATCAGCCCCAGGCCGCCGCCGGGCGCCAGCGCGCCCGCCAGCGCCGCCAGCCCCGCCGCCGGGTCGGGCAGGTGGTGCAGCACGCCGCAGCAGTCGATGTAGTCGAACGCGCCGAGGCCAAGTTCCGGCAGGTCCAGGAGCGAGCCGCTGACGAAGCGGATGTTGGTGAGGCCGCGCGCCCTGGCCCGCGCCTCCGCCACCTCGCGCGCCGCCGCCGAGCGGTCGAGCCAGACCACCTCGCCCGGCCGGCCGGCCCAGGCCATCTGCTGCGCCAGCATCATGGTGCCGTCGCCGCTGCCGCCGCCGGCCATCAGCGCCCGCAGGGGCTGGCTTGCCGGGCGGCGGGCGCCGAAGATCCAGTGGTCGATTTCGCGCAGGTGGCTGGGACTGCCGACGATCAGCCGCCTCGCCTCCTCGCGCGGGTGGCGCTGCGGGTAGGGGTAGGCTTCGTACTGCGCGGCGAGGCGGGCATCGGTGGCGTCCATGGCCTGCTGGGATAGGCGATGCGCGGCGGGCGCGCCAGCGGGCTTCCCGTTCGGGCTCAGGGCGCCCATCTCCCCGCCATGCCGCCGGTTTCCACCCTCTCCCGCATCGTGCTCGCGCTGCTGGTGGTGAGCGCTCTCATCCGCATCGCCGTCCATGCCCTGGGATAGCGCGGCCAGGGAGGGCGGCGCCCTCCCCGGAGCCACCCGCCGGGGTGGTTGAACCACCCCTGACCCCGACATTCATGGGTGCCCCCGCTCAATCTTCCAGCGGATCATGGCCCCAGTTCATCAGCGACCTGCGCCAGCGGGTGTCGCGGACGTCGCCCTTCGGCCGCTGCGCCATGTGGCGATGCACGTAGCCGATGACCTTGCGCATGTCGGCCCAGTCGGCCTCGGTCAGCTCGTCCTGCTTGCGGGCTTTGATCGCCAGGATCCGCTCGCCCATGTGGTGGCCGACCGATTCGTGCTGCTCCGGGCCGGTCACCTTCTTGCCGCCCGGCGCCATGCCGACCGAGCGGCTTTCCTCGCTCTCCAGCCAGTGGCGCAGCTTGGCGGGGGTCATGTTCACCACCCGGCGGAACTCGGCGAGGGTCTCCTTGCGGTCCGCCGCCTCCGTCATGCGGCATGTCCCAGGGCCTTGGCCAGCTCGCCCTTGGTCATGCGGGAGCGGCCGCGAATGTCGCGCTTGCGCGCCTCGGCCATCAGCGCCGCCTTGGTGGTTCCCCCGGCATCGGCGGCATGGCGCGCCTTGGCGGCCTTGCGCGCCACGTCCTTGGGCTGGGCGCTGAACTGGCGGCCCTGGCGGCTGTCGGCGCGCTTCTTCGCCGTGCTGCGGCGGTATTCCTCGTCGGAAAGCGATTCGCGCGCCTTGCGGGGCAGGTAGCGCTCGCCGGTGCTGCCGCTCTTGCGGCCGGACTTGGTGCCCCAGTCCTCGCGCTGCCACTGCTCCAGGTGGTTGTCGGCCGACTTGCGGCCGCGATAGCCGCCGCCTTCCGCCTTGTATTCGCTGACCGCGAGCTGCGCCTTGCGGGCCGACCACTGGCCGGGCTTGCCGCCCTTGGCCCCGCGCGTGACCGCCCGCTTCACCTTGTTCCAGAGCGCGGGGTCGGTCTTTTCCGCCGTTCCTGCCATTTCGCCATCTCCGCTGCGCCCGCCTGCAACGTGAGGAAGCGCCGCCCGGTTGCCGCGCGGGGTGTTCAACCGAGTCGCAGCACCGGGTGGAAGGCGCCCAGCGTCTCGAAGGCGCAAAGGGCGGGTGGGGGGAAGCGCAGCACCGGGTGGCGGGTGGCGAAGCCTTCCCCCATCCGGCGCTGCGCCGCCGCGAGCGCGGCTGCCTCGGCCGGGTCCAGCCAGGCCAGGGAATAGTTCAGCGTCAGGTGGAAGGCGTGGCGGCGATGGTTGGGCTGCCGGAGGCCGAGCGCCCGCGCCAGGTCCTCCCTCAGCGCGGCGAGCCGCCCCGCGGTGGCGGCGTCGCACGGCTCCAGCCACAGCACGGTGCCCCCGCCGGAGGTCGGACCCAGCCCGGCCGGGCGCATGGCGAAGCCGCCGGGTGCCCGCAGCCCGTCCAGGCGTTCGGCGAAGGCGCGCGTCACCTCAGGAATTGGCGCGTCGAGCGGCAGGCCCGCCGGCCAGTCCCGTGGCCGGCGGGCGCGGTCGTGCACGCCGTTGAACACCGTCATGTGAAAGCTGGCGGGATCCAGCGGCGCCAGCTTCGCGCCCCAGCCGGGTGCCCGGGCCAGTTCGGCGGCCATGGCGGCCAGGGCTGCGTGTTCCGGCGCCTCCGCCGGCAGCAGGCAGAGCACCGTGTTGCCCGGGAAAGGCAGCGGCGCGCCACTCCGGGCGAACTTCACGCCAGGCACGGGGTGCGGCTGGCCGGCCCTGCCGGCCAGGCGGGCGATGGCGGCGGCATCAGGTGGCATGCGCGGTCCTTCGGCGGTGGCGACCGCATGAGCGGGCATCCCGCGGCCCTTGCGAAGGGGGCGCCTTGGCAGCCGGCGTGCCCGGCGCCACCCTGTGGCGCAGGAACGGGAGGAGGCGGCCATGCGGGTGGGCGTCATCGGCTTGGGCAGCATGGGGATGGGCGCGGCGCGGTCGCTGCTGCGGGCCGGGCTGGAGGTGACGGGGTGCGACCCCCGCCCGGCGGCGCGGGAGGAGTTCATCGCGGCCGGCGGGAGGGCGGTGGCCAGCGCCGGCGCGTTGCCGCAGGGCACCGAGGCGCTGGTGGTGCTGGTGGTGAACGCCGCGCAGACCGAGGCGGCGCTGTTCGGGCCGGAGGGCGCCCTGCCCCGCCTGGCCTCGGGCGCGGCGGTGCTCTCCTGCGCCACCATGGCGCCGGACGCGGCCCGCGCCATCGCCGCGAAACTGGAACAGGCCGGGATGCTGCCGCTCGACGCCCCCGTTTCCGGCGGCGCGGCCAAGGCGCGCGAGGGCGCCATGACGGTGATGGCGGCCGGCGGCGCCGCGGCCTTCGACAAGGCGGCGCCGGTGCTGGAGGCCATCGCCACCAAGGTCTGGCGGCTGGGCGAGCAGCCCGGCATCGGCGCCACCGTGAAGGTGGTGCACCAGCTCCTCGCGGGCGTGCACATCGCGGTGGCGGCGGAGGCCATGGCGCTCGGCATCCGCGCCGGGGCGGACCCGAAGGCGCTCTACGACGTGGTCACCTCGGCCGCCGGCAACTCCTGGATGTTCGAGAACCGCATGGCGCGGGTGCTGACCGGCGACGATGCCCCCCGCTCGGCGGTGGACATCTTCGTCAAGGACCTGGGGCTGGTGACGGAGATGGCGCGCGCGCTGGCCTTCCCGGTGCCGCTGGCGGCGCAGGCGCAGCAGCTCTTCACCGCCGCCCATGCCATGGGGCAGGGCCAGAAGGACGACGGGTTCGTCATCCGCGTCTGGCAGGCGATGACGGGGATCGCCCTGCCGGGGGATGAAGAGGCGGGGGATGAAAAATAAGGCTGTGGGAGTGAACTCCCCCAGACCCCCTCCTTTTTCTGTCGATTCCCGGCGCGGCTTGCGGCGAAGGCGCGTCCGATGATCAGCGCACGGATGGCCGCCGAAGCTGTCGCGGCCCCGGCGTGGGCGCGTCTAGCCAGAGCGACAAAATGACAGAAAAGCAGGAAGAGGAGGTTCGGGGGAGAATGAATTCTCCCCCGGTTCCGCCGCCCCTGCGGGCCGGCGCGGCCTAGTTCTCTTCCTCGCGGTCCGTCTCGACCTCGATGTCGGTGTCGATGTCGTCCTCGCTGTCCTCGAGGTCCTCGGAGTCGTCCAGCGACTCGTCGGTGTCCACGTCCTCCAGGTCGACATCGTCGCTGTCGGCCTCGGGGGCAGGGCGCTTCTTGACCTTCTCCTCCACCGGCGCGGCGGCGCGGCGCAGGCGCGGCTGCTCGGCCGGCTGCTCGGTGCCGCATTTCGGGCAAACGGCAGGCTGGCGGGCGAGGTCGTAGAACTTTGCGCCGCAGGCGACGCAGGTGCGTTTCAGACCCAGTTCGGGCTTGGCCATCAGCGTGAGTATCCCGGGAAAAAGGGGCCAGGCGCGGGCCGGCCGCGAAACAGGGGCGCGCATTGCCACGCCCCCCGGCTCCATGTCAAACCCTCGCTCCGTGGAACACGAAGCGAATGCACGGCCGTTGCGCGCCACCCGGCCGCAGAAGGGCCTCTCCGGCCGCCTCACCGTCGCCGGCGACAAGTCGATCAGCCACCGCGCGCTGATGTTCGGCGCCCTCGCCGTCGGCAGCACCGAGATCACCGGGCTGCTGGAAGGCGAGGACGTGCTGCGCACCGCCGCCGCCATGCGCGCGCTCGGCGCCACGGTGGAGCGGCTGGGCCCCGGCCACTGGCAGGTGGCCGGGCGCGGCGTCGGCGGCCTCACCGAGCCGGCCGACGTGCTGGACATGGGCAATTCCGGCACCGCCGCGCGGCTGATCTGCGGCCTCATCGCCGGCCACCCGATCTTCGCCGTGCTGACCGGCGACGCCTCGCTGCGCAAGCGGCCGATGAAGCGCGTGACCGATCCGCTGGCCGCCTGCGGCGCCCGCTTCGCCGGCCGCGAGGGCGGCCGGTTGCCGCTCGCCATCAAGGGCGCCGCCGAGCCGCTGCCGCTGGACTACACCCTGCCGATGGCCTCGGCGCAGGTGAAGTCGGCCGTGCTGCTGGCGGGGCTGGGCGCGCGCGGGGTGACCCGCGTGGTCGAGCCGGAGGCGAGTCGCGACCACACCGAGAACATGCTGCGCCATTTCGGCGCCACCGTGCGGGTGGCGCCGCAGGGGCATGGCCGCGTCATCGAGCTGGAGGGCCAGCCGGAGCTGGTCGCCGCGCCGGTGGCGGTGCCGGGCGACCCTTCTTCCGCCGCCTTCCCGCTGGTGGCGGCGCTGCTGGTTCCGGGCTCCGAGGTGACGGTGGAGAGCGTCGGGCTGAACCCGCTGCGCACCGGGCTCTTCACCACCCTGCGCGAGATGGGCGCCACGCTGGAGGTCAGCGACGCGCGCACCGAAGGCGGCGAGCCGATGGGCGACCTCACCGCCCGCCACGGCGCGCTGCGCGCGGTGGACGTGCCGGCCGAGCGGGTGCCCTCCATGGTGGATGAGTACCCGGTCCTGGCCGTGGCGGCCGCCTGCGCCCAGGGCGTCAGCCGCTTCCGCGGCCTGGCCGAGCTGCGGGTGAAGGAGAGCGACCGCGTGGCCGCCACCGCCGCGCTGCTCGCCGCCAACGGGGTGAAGGTGGAGATCGAGGGCGACGACATGCTGGTGCACGGCGTGGGTGGCGCGCCGCCCGGCGGCGGCCGGGTCGTCACGCACATGGACCACCGCATCGCCATGAGCGCCCTGGTGCTCGGACTGACGACCGAGGCGCCGGTGGCGGTGGATGACTCGAGCTTCATCGACACCTCCTTCCCCGGCTTCGCCGAGCTGATCAACCGCGCGGCGGGCGGCGACGCCCTGCAGCGCCTGAACCGCCCGGCCCGGGCGTGAACCCCACGCCGGACGCCGGCGGCCGCGGCCTCGCCGGGGTCGTCATCGCCGTGGACGGGCCGGCGGCGGCTGGCAAGGGCACGCTGGCCCGCCGCCTCGCCGCCGAGCTGGGCCTGCCCTACCTCGACACCGGCCTGCTCTACCGCGCCACCGGCCGCCGGTTGCTGGATGCCGGGGCCGACCCGCGGGACACCCTCGCCGCCGAGGCGGCAGCCCGCTCCCTTTCCCCCGCCGACCTGGAGCGCCCGGACCTGCGCGGCCCCGAGGCCGACCGCGCGGCCAGCGCCGTTGCCGCCATTCCCGCCGTGCGCGCCGCGCTGCTGGACTGGCAGCGCGGCTTCGGCCGCACCCATGGCGCGGTGCTGGACGGGCGGGACATCGGCACCGTGGTCTTTCCCGACGCGCCGGTGAAGCTGTTCGTCACCGCCAGCGACGAGGAGCGCGCCCGCCGCCGCTGGCTGGAACTGCGGGGGCGTGGCGTGACAGCCGAGCTGCCGGCGGTGCTGGCCGACCTCCGCGCGCGGGACGCGCAGGATGCCGGCCGCGCCGTGGCGCCGCTGAAGCCGGCGGCCGATGCCCTGCTGCTGGACACCACCGCTTTGGATGCGGAAGCCGCCTTCCGGGCCGCGCGCGCCCTGGTGGCGGAGCGCCTCGGCCTCTGAGGCCGGTCCTCCGCTTCCTGGCCCAGACTGGAATGGGAGAGCTGCGCCAGGCGGCGCCCACCCCCCAAACCTTCTTCTTTCTCTGTCAGTTTTCGGTTTCGCCGACGGCGAGAACGGTTCTGGCCGCAAGCGCGGCGCCCGCTCCGGCGCGAGCGCGCGCCGCCGATGCAACAGGCTGATGGAAAAGAAAAAAGTGCGGGTCTGCGGGAGAATTCATTCTCCTCCCGCTTCTTTGGAAAGGGGCTCACCGCTCCGGTTTTCACGCGTCGGCGAAACGTTGCGCTCCTGTCCGAATCCCCTTGACGCCGAGGGGCTGACTGGCCTAGGCGAACGCTGAACCCTGTCACCGGCCGGTGCCGGGGTGTCCGGCTCTCTGCGGTGCGCTGACCAGGCGCCCGCGCCACCGGACCGGAACGGGCGGGCCGCAATTCCGCTTATCGCAACAGGGCCGAACGGCGCCGCCTGCAGAGGCAGGCGCCCGGCCAAGTCGTGCTCGCGCAGGCGGGGGCGCAAGAATCCCTCCGGGAGCCTCCCGGGCGGATCAGGAACACACTGCTACATGGCACATGCCGACAGCCTTTCCATGACCCCGGCCGGTGGCGAGGACTTTGCCGCCCTGCTCGACGCCACCCTGGGCGCCGACACCGGCTTCGCCGGCTCGGTCGTCACCGGCAAGGTGGTCCGGGTCGACGACGATTTCGCGGTCGTGGATGTCGGGCTGAAGAGCGAGGGGCGGGTGCCCCTCAAGGAATTCGCGCCGCAGGGCCAGAAGCCCGAGGTGAAGGCCGGCGACACCGTCGAGCTGTTCGTCGAGCGCTATGAGGACAAGGACGGCTCGATCGTCCTGTCGCGTGAGAAGGCGCGCCGCGAGGAAGCCTGGACCAACCTGGAGAAGGCGTTCAACGCGCAGCAGCGCGTCAATGGCGTCATCTTCGGGCGCGTGAAGGGCGGCTTCACCGTCGATCTCGGCGGCGCCGTGGCCTTCCTCCCGGGTTCCCAGGTGGATATCCGCCCGGTGCGCGACGTCGGGCCGCTGATGGGCTCGCCGCAGCCCTTCCAGATCCTGAAGATGGACCGCGCCCGCGGCAACATCGTCGTCAGCCGCCGCGCGGTGCTGGAAGAGACGCGCGCCGAGCAGCGTAGCGAGCTGATCCAGGGCCTCAAGGAAGGCATGATCCTGGACGGCGTGGTGAAGAACATCACCGACTACGGCGCCTTCGTGGACCTGGGCGGCGTGGACGGGCTGCTGCACGTCACCGACATCGCCTGGCGCCGCATCAACCACCCCTCCGAGGCGCTGTCCATCGGGCAGCAGGTCCGCGTGCAGGTCATCCGCTTCAACCCCGAGACGCAGCGCATCTCGCTGGGCATGAAGCAGCTGATGTCCGACCCGTGGGAGGGCGTGTCGATCAAGTACCCGGTCGGCGCCAAGTTCACCGGCCGCGTGACCAACATCACCGACTACGGCGCCTTCGTGGAGCTGGAGCCGGGCGTCGAGGGCCTGGTCCACGTCTCCGAGATGAGCTGGACCAAGAAGAACGTCCATCCGGGCAAGATCGTCGCCACCTCGCAGGAGGTCGACGTGATGATCCTGGACGTGGACGAGCCGAAGCGCCGCATCAGCCTCGGCCTCAAGCAGGCCCAGGGCAACCCCTGGGAGCTGTTCCTCGAGGCGCACTCGCCGGGCTCCATCGTCGAGGGCGAGATCCGCAACATCACCGAGTTCGGTCTGTTCGTGGGTCTGGCTCCCGAGATCGACGGCATGGTGCACATGTCCGACCTTTCCTGGGACGTCCCTGGCGAGCAGGCCATGGCCGACTACAAGAAGGGCGACATGGTCAAGGCCAAGGTGCTGGACGTTGACGTCGAGAAGGAGCGCATCTCCCTCGGCATCAAGCAGCTGGCCGCCGACCCCGCCGCCGAGGTGCTGGACCGCGTCCGCAAGAACGACATCGTCACCTGCATCGTGACGAAGGTCGAGCAGAACGGCATCGAGGTGAAGGTCGAGGACGTGCTCACCGGCTTCATCCGCCGCGCCGAGCTGGCCCGCGACCGTGGCGACCAGCGCCCCGACAAGTTCGCCATCGGCGAGAAGGTCGATGCGAAGGTCACCGCCGTGGACCGCGCCGCCCGCCGCCTGGCCCTGACCATCAAGGGCAAGGAAGTGGAGGAGGAGCGCGAGGCGATGAAGGAGTACGGCACCGCCGACTCCGGCGCCTCCCTGGGCGACATCCTCGGCGCGGCCATCCGCCGCCGCAACCAGATGGCGGGCGACGAGTAATCGTCGGCTCTTCCTTCTGGAGGAACCGCAGCGCCCCGGGTGGTCCGCCACCCGGGGCGTTTGCTTTTCGCGGTGCCCCCGGCGCGGTGCGAGGGCAAGCCTTGACCCGGCGGCCCGCCCGCCGCCATTGATGCGCGCAGCATGAGCGCCCCCCTGGAACACGACCTGCTGGTCGATCGCCGCCGCCTCAAGCGCCGCCTGCTCGGCTGGCGCGTGGCGGCCGTCATGCTGGCCGCGGCGGCGCTGTTCGCCCTGTTCGGCACGAAGCTGGAGACGACGCGGGCGCATCTGCTGCGCTTCAGCGTAGAGGGCGCCATCGGGGACGACCACCGCATCACCGAGGCCATCGCCCGCGCGGCGCGCGACCCGGCCGTGCGCGGCATGATCCTGTCCATCGACAGCCCCGGCGGCACGGTCGCCGGCGGCGAGGGGCTGCACGCCGCGCTCACCCGCTTCCGCGCGCGCAAGCCGCTGGTGGCGGTGATGCGCGGCACCGCCGCCTCGGCCGCCTACATGATCGCCCTGCCGGCGGAGCGGATCTTCGCGCGCGAGTCCACCGTCACCGGCTCGATCGGGGTGATCCTGCAGTCCTTCGACGTCAGCGAGCTGCTGACCATGCTGGGCGTGCAGGCGGAGATGCTGACCTCCGGGCCGCTGAAAGGCGTGCCGAGCCCCTTCCGCCCGCTCGCTCCGGAGGGCCAGGCCGTGCTGGAGGCCGTGCTGCGCGACCTGCACGGGCAATTCGTCGGCATGGTGGCGGCGGGCCGCAAGCTGCCGCGCGAGCAGGTGGAGGCGCTGGCCGATGGCCGCATCTACACCGGCCGGCAGGCGCTGGACCTCAAGCTGGTGGATGCCATCGGCGGCGAGCCGGAGGCGCGCGCCTGGCTCGCGGGCACGCATGACATCCCGGCCGATCTGCGCGTGCGCGACCTCGACCCGCGCGACGCGGTGGAGCGCGCGCTTGGCTTCTCCGTGCATGCGCTGACAAAAAGCCTGATATCAGAATGGCTTGCAATTGACGGCCCGCAGGCTGTTTGGCAGCTTCCGCGATGAGGTGCCGCGGGCGCGCTTGCGGTCCTGCGGCGGGGTGGCAATCTTCCGGCCGGGGTTCCGGCGCGGGGCAGGAGGCAGGCGGGCCATGACCAAATCCGAACTGATCGCGCAATTGGCCGCGGCCAACCCGCATCTGCGCCAACCGGACGTGGAGCTGATCGTCAGCACCATCTTCGACGAGATCACCGCCGCGCTGGCCCGCGGCGACCGGGTGGAGCTGCGCGGCTTCGGCGCCTTTTCCGCCAAGCAGCGCGACCCGCGCACCGGCCGCAACCCGCGCACCGGCGAGTCCGTGCCGGTCGCGGGCAAGTCCGTTCCCTATTTCAAGCCCGGCAAGGAACTGCGCGAGCGCGTCAATGGCGGCCCGCTGCAGGCGCCGAAGCGCAGCCCCCGCACCACGGTGACCTCTCCATGACCATCATCGGCCTCCTGCTCACCGCCCTGCTGCTGCTGGTGCTGGTGCTCTTCGCCGTCTCCAACGCCGCGCCGGTGGCGCTGCAGCTCTGGCCCTTTGACGTGAGCTGGGAGGTGCCGCTGGCCGGTGCGGTGCTCGGTGCCGCAGCGCTCGCCTTTCTGCTGGGCGCGCTGCTGACCTGGGGCAGCGCCCTGCACTACCGCCGCCGCGCCCGCAGGATGCAGCGGGCCGCGCAGCTGCTGGAAGCCGAGCTGGCCGAGATCCGCGCGCAGCAGGATGCGGCCAGCCCGGTTCCCTCCACCGCGCCGGCGGCTTCCACCGCCCTGGCGCCGACCCACTGAGATGCGCGCCAAGCCCAATCGCACCGGCCTGATCGCCGCGCTTGACACGCCCGACGCAGTTCGGGCCGAGGCCTGGGCACGCGCGGTGGCGCCGCATGTCGGGCTGGTGAAGGTGGGGCTGGAGCTGTTCTGCGCCGCCGGCCCGGCGGTGGTGTCCCGCATCGCCGCGCAGCGGCCGGTCTTCCTGGACCTGAAGTTCCACGACATCCCGAACACCGTGGCCGGGGCGGTGCGCTCGGTCTGCGCCACCCGCCCGGCCATGCTGACCCTGCACGGCGGCGGCGGCGGCGCCATGATCGAGGCCGCCCGCCGCGCCGCCGAGGACAGCCTGGGCGAGGCGAGGCCCGCCATTCTGGCGGTGACGGTGCTGACCAGCTTCACCGCCGCCGGCCTGGCCGAGACCGGCGTCGCCGGCGGCCCGGTGCAGCAGGTGCTGCGCCTGGCACGGCTGGCGCTGGAGGCCGGTGCGGACGGGCTGGTCTGCTCGCCGCATGAGATCTCCCGCCTGCGCGACGCCTTTGGCCAGGCGCCGCTGCTGGTGGTGCCCGGCGTCCGGCCGGCGGGCAGCGACAAGGGCGACCAGGCGCGCGTCGCCACGCCCGAGGACGCCGCCGCCGCCGGGGCGGACTGGCTGGTGGTGGGGCGCCCGATCACCGCCGCGCCCGATCCTGCCGCCGCGGCGGCCGCCATCGCCGGCAGCCTGCCAGGCTGAGATGAGCGGTCCTCTCCCCAAGGTGCAGGTCAAGATCTGCGGCATCAACGACGCGGCGGCCTATGACGCGGCCTGCCACGCCGGGGCCGACTGGGTCGGCTTCGTTTTCTACCCGCCTTCTCCCCGAGCGGTGACGCCCGAGGAGGCCGGCGAACTGGCGGCACGCGGCGGCACCGGGCGCCGCCCGCTCTGCGTCGGCCTGCTGGTGGACGCCAGCGATGCCGAGATCGGCGAGGTGCTGAAGTCCGCGCCGCTCAGCCTCCTGCAGTTGCACGGCATGGAGAGCCCGGAACGTTGCGCCGCCATCCGCGCGCGCTTCGGCCTGCCCGTCATGAAGGCGCTTGGCATCGCCACGCCGGAGGATCTCGGGCTGCTGGAGGCCTATGCTCCGGCCGTGGACCGCTTTCTGCTCGATGCCAAGCCGCCGCGCGGCGCCGCCCTGCCGGGCGGGAACGCCGCCAGCTTCGACTGGTCCCTGCTGGCCGGGCACCCGATCCCCCGCCCCTGGATGCTGGCCGGCGGGCTGACGCCGGCCAACGTCGCCTCCGCCATCCGCGCGACCGGCGCTCCCGCGGTGGATGTGTCCTCGGGCGTCGAGCGGATGCGCGGCGTGAAGGACCCGGTGCTGATCGCCGCCTTCGTCGCGGCCGCGCATGCGGAGCAGGAGTAGAAAGGCTGGGGGAAGGAATTCCCCCAAGCCCCCGTCTTCCTTTTCCGAGTTTCCCGCCCAAGCCGCCCGCGCGCGCCAGAACTGACAAAAAGAAGCAGGGGGTCCGGGGGAATTCATTCCCCCGCGCTTTTCCTTCCCCTATCCCCATATGGCAGGGCGCGCTAACAGTCGGTGCCGTCTGGAGGGAAGCGTGAACCAGCCTCTGCCCAATTCCTTGCGCCAGGGCCCCGATACGCGGGGCCGTTTCGGTCAGTTCGGCGGACGTTATGTCGCCGAGACGCTGATGCCGGTCATCCAGGAGGTCGAACAGGCCTACAATGCCGCGCGTCAGGACCCGGCCTTCATGCAGGAATGGCGACGGCTGCTGAAGGACTATGTCGGCCGCCCCAGCCCGCTCTGGCTCTGCGAGCGGCTGACGGAGCACCTTCGCGCGGGCAGCGCGGGACCGGACCTCGGCGCCAAGGTCTACTTCAAGCGCGAGGAGCTGAACCACACCGGCGCGCACAAGATCAACGCCGTGCTCGGCCAGATCCTGCTGGCCCGGCGCATGGGCAAGCCGCGCATCATCGCCGAGACCGGCGCCGGGCAGCACGGCGTGGCCACCGCCACCGCCTGCGCCCTCTTCGGCCTGAAGTGCATCGTCTACATGGGCGCCACCGACGTCGAGCGGCAGCAGCCCAACGTCTTCCGCATGAAGCTGCTGGGGGCCGAGGTGATCCCCGTCACCTCCGGCGCCGGCACGCTGAAGGACGCGATGAACGAGGCGATGCGCGACTGGGTCGCCAACGTCGCCGACACCTACTACTGCATCGGCACCGTCGCCGGCCCCGCCCCCTTCCCGCAGATGGTGCGCGACTTCCAGTGCGTGATTGGCGAGGAGACGCGGCAGCAGGTGCTGGCCGCCGAGGGGCGCCTGCCGGACGCGCTGGTCTGCGCCGTTGGCGGCGGCTCCTCCGCCATGGGGCTGTTCCACCCCTTCCTCGATGACGCCGAGGTGCGGATCATCGGCGTCGAGGCGGCCGGGCGCGGCATGGAATCGGGCGAGCACGCGGCCGCCATCGGCGGCGGGCGCCCGGGCGTGCTGCACGGCAACAAGACCTACCTGCTGCAGAACGGCGACGGGCAGATCCAGGAGGCGCATTCGATCTCCGCCGGGCTGGACTATCCCGGCATCGGGCCGGAGCATTCCTGGCTGCACGAGATCGGCCGCGTGGAATATGTGGCCATCACCGACCAGGAGGCGCTGGACGCCTTCCAGCTCTGCTCGCGGCTGGAGGGCATCATCCCGGCGCTGGAATCGGCGCATGGGCTGGCGCATGTGCTGAAGCTCGCGCCGACCATGGCCAAGGACGAGATCATCGTCCTCAACCTGTCCGGCCGCGGCGACAAGGACATCTTCACCGTCGCCAAGCACCTGGGAGAGTCGCTGTGAGCCGCATCGCCGCCCGCTTCGCGCAGCTCAAGGCGGAGGGCCGGGGCGCGCTGATGCCCTTCCTGGAGGCCTACGACCCCGATCCCGCGACCTCCATGGCGCTGCTGCGCGGCCTGCCTGGCGCGGGGGCGGACCTGATCGAGATCGGCGTGCCCTTCACCGACCCGATGGCCGACGGACCGACCGTGCAGCGCGCCGGGCAGCGGGCGCTGAAGGCGGGCGGCAGCCTGGCCGGGGCGCTCGCCATGGTGCGCGACTTCCGCCGCGAGGATGACGAGACGCCGGTGGTGCTGATGGGCTACCTGAACCCCATCCTCTCCTATGGCATCGAGAGCTTCTGCACCTGCGCCGCCGATTCCGGCGTGGACGGGCTGATCGTGGTGGACATGCCGCCGGAGGAAGCCGACGAGCTGGCCGGGCCGGCGCGCGAGCAGGGGCTGGACCTGATCCGCCTCGTCGCCCCCACCACCCATGACGCGCGGCTGCCCAAGGTGCTCGAAGGCACCAGCGGCTTCATCTACTACGTGGCCATCACCGGCATCACCGGCACGCGCAGCGCCACGCAGGAGGCGCTGGCCGCGGCCATTCCGCGCCTGCGCCGGCATACCGACCTGCCGATCGCCATCGGCTTCGGCGTGCGCACGCCGCAGCAGGCCGCCGAGGCGGTGCAGGTGGCGGACGGCGCCGTGGTCGCCTCGGCGCTGATCGAGACCCTCGCCGCCAGCCTGGACGAGAAGGGCCGCGCCCGGCCGGACACGCTGCGCAAGGTGCTGGACCAGGTGCGCGGCCTCGCCGAGGCGGTGCGCGGGGCGCGCGTTTCCGCCTGAAGCCGCGCGCCGGGCAAACCAGGGCCCCTGGTTCGCCGGACAAGGCAAGCTTGGGGGAGTGAACTCCCCCCTCCCCCCGCCTTCTTCTGCCAGTTCCCGGCGCGGCGGCGCTGATCCTCCCGGCCTGTGGCGCGGCAACTTCCCGAGGCCATGGCGGGTTCAGCCGGCACGTATCGGAAGGAGGCCCGCATGAGTCGCTGGCAATGGCTCTGGCGGCGGCTGACGCGTCGCCTGTGGTTCCGCGCGGCGCTGTTCACGCTGCTCGCCGTGGCCACCGCCCTGGTGGCCTCGGTGGCCGAGCCTTTCATTCCCTACAAGATCACCGTCAGCATCGGCGCCAAGGCGGTGGACAACATCCTCGGCATCCTGGCTTCCAGCATGCTGGCGGTGACCACCTTCTCCCTCACCGCCATGGTCTCGGCCTATTCCGCCGTCACCAACAACACCACCCCCCGCGCGACCCGCCTGGTGATCGAGGACCGGACGGCGCAGAACGCCATCGCCACCTTCCTCGGCAGCTTCCTGTTCAGCGTCGCCGGCATCGTCGCGCTCAGCACGGGGATCTATGGCGAGAACGGGCGGGTCATCCTGTTCGTCGTCACCATCCTGGTGATCGCCTGGATCGTGGTCACCCTGCTGCGCTGGATCGAGCGGCTCTCCGGGCTGGGCCGCGTCGAGGAGACGGTCATGCGCGTGCAGGAGGCGACGCGTCAGGCGCTGCGGCAATGGGTGGACCGGCCCCATCTGGGAGCCCGACCCTCCGTGCCCCAGCCGGAGGCCGCGCACCAGGTCTTTCCGGAGGAGCGGGGCTACCTGCAGCATGTCGATCTTGGCCGGCTTTCCGAGCTGGGCGAGGAGATGGGGCAGGCGGTGCATCTGCTGGCGCTTCCCGGCACCTACCTGCACCCGCACCGGGCGATGCTCTGGCTGGAAAGCCCCTGCGAGGAGGATGTGGCCAAGCATCTGCGCGCGGCCTTCACCCTCGGCAGCAACCGCTCCTACGACCAGGACCCGCGCTTCGGGATGATCGTGCTCTCGGAGATCGCCTCCCGCGCCCTTTCGCCGGCGGTGAACGACCCCGGCACGGCGATCGGCGTGCTCACCGCGGGCGGGCAGCTGCTCGCCGAATGGGCGGAAGGCCAGGCGCGCGTCCGGCCGGAAGGCCCGCTGCCGCATGTCCATGCGCCCAGCCTTTCGGCGGAGGACCTGTTCGACGACTTCTTCCAGCCCATCGCGCGCGATGGGGCGGCCATGCTGGAGGTGGGCATCCGGCTGCAAAAGACGTTGCAGATGCTGGCGCCACTCGGCGGGTTCCGGTTCACTGCCCGGCGGCATTCGCAGGCGGCCCTGGAGCATGCGGAAAAGGCGCTCGGCATGGCCTCCGAGCGCCGGATCCTGCGCGAGTTGGCGCTCACCGAACCGCAGACCGCCGCATGAGCTGACAGAAAGACGACGGGGTCCGGGGGAATCCCTCCCCTCAGGCCTTGCCTCACTCGCCCGGCACGTTGTTCCGCAGCTCGGCCAGCCAGGCGTTGGCGTTGCCATCCGAAGGCGCGCGCCAGTCGCCGCGCGGGGAGAGCGAGCCGCCCGCCACCACCTTCGGCCCATTGGGCAGGGCCGAGCGCTTGAACTGCGCGAAGCCGAAGAAGCGCTGCAGGAAGACCTCCAGCCACTGCCGGATGGTCGGCAGGTCGTAGGCCTTGCGGCTGGCCTCCGGGAAGCCGGGCGGCCAGGTGCCGCGCGCCGCCTCGCCCCAGGCCTGCAGCGCCAGGAAGGCGATCTTGGAAGGGCGGAAGCCGTAGCGCAGCGTGTAGAACAGGTTGAAGTCCTGCAGCGCGTAGGGGCCGATCCTGGCCTCGGTGCTCTGGAGCTGCTGGGTCTCGTCGTCGGCCGGGATCAGCTCGGGCGAGATCTCGGTCTCCAGCACGGATTGCAGCGTCTCGTTCACGCCCGCCTCGAACTGGCCGGAGGCGATGACCCAGCGGATCAGGTGCTGGATCAGCGTCTTCGGCACCCCGCCATTGACGTTGTAGTGCGACATCTGGTCGCCCACGCCATAGGTGCACCAGCCCAGCGCCAGCTCGGACAGGTCGCCGGTGCCGAGCACCATGCCGCCGTGGCGGTTGGCGGCGCGGAACAGGTAGTCGGTGCGCAGGCCGGCCTGGACGTTCTCGAAGGTCACGTCATAGACCGGCTCGCCCCTGGCGAAGGGGTGGTCGAGATCGGCCAGCATCTGCCGGGCGGCCGGGCGGATGTCCAGCTCGTGCGCGGTGACGCCGAGCGATTCCATCAGCCGGTGGGCGTTGGTCTTGGTGCCGGCGGAGGTGCCGAAGCCGGGCAGCGTGTAGGCGATGATGTCGCTGCGCGGGCGCCCCATGCGGTCCAGCGCCTTGGCGGCGACGATCAGCGCCTGGGTGGAGTCGAGCCCGCCCGAGACGCCGATGATGATCTTGCGGTTGTTCGTCGCCTGGCAGCGCTGGACGAGGCCGGAGACCTGGATGTTGTAGGCCTCGTAGCAGTCCTGGCTCAGCCGCTCCGGATTGGCCGGGACAAAGGGGAAGCGCTCCACCGCGCGGCGGAAGCCGATGTCCTCCATTGGCGGGTCGAGCCGGAAGGCCACGGTGCGGAAGTCGCGGGCGTGCAGGCGCTGGTTGTCGTCGAAGCTGCCCTGGCGGGCACGCTCCTGGCGCAGCAGGTCGAGGTCCACGTCGGCGACGACGACCTGGTCGGCCTCGGGGAAGCGGTCGCTCTCCTGCAGGATGGCGCCGTTCTCAAAGATCGAGACCTGGCCGTCCCAGGCGAGGTCGGTGGTGGATTCCCCCACGCCCGCCGCGGCGTAGAGGTAGGCCGCCAGGCAGCGGGCGGATTGCGACTGGCAGAGCAGCCGGCGCGTGTCCGCCTTGCCCACGGTGATGTTGCTGGCGGAAAGGTTGGCGAGCACGGTGGCGCCGGCCAGGGCGGCCGTGGCGCTGGGCGGCACCGGCACCCAGAAGTCCTCGCAGATCTCGGCGTGCAGCACGAGGCCGGGAAGGTCCTCGGCGGCGAAGAGCAGGTCCGGGCCGAAGGGCGCGCGCTGGCCGCCGAGGGCGATCTCGCCGCCCTCGGTGCCGGCGCCGGAGGCGAACCAGCGGCGCTCGTAGAATTCGCGGTAATTCGGCAGGTGGAGCTTCGGCACCACGCCGAGCAGCCGACCGCGCTGGATGGCGACGGCGGTGTTGTACACCCGCCGTCCATGCCGCAGCGGCGCGCCGACCAGCAGCACCGGGCGCAGCGCGGCGGAGGCCGCCAGCAGCGTGCCGATGGCCCGTTCCACCGCGTCCAGCAGCGTGTCCTGCAGGTGAAGGTCGTCGATGGCGTAGCCGGAGAGCGACAGCTCGGGGAAAACCGCGAGCGCGGCCCCCTCGGCGTCGCATTGTCGCGCGGCCGCCAGGATGGCCTCGGCATTGGCGGCGGGATCGGCCAGGGTGCAGCGCGTGGTGCAGGCCGCGACGCGCGCGAAACCGTGGCGATAGATGGCGTGGAAGCTCATGCGCGCAGCCTGCCCTTGCAGCGGGCTTTCCGTCCAGTCACCTGCCCGCGCAAGGGGAACGCGGCGGCTCCGCCGGGGGTTCCCTTTCCCGCCGTGAAAAGGACCGGCCCGGCCAAGCCTGGGGGGTGTCCGCACGGGCAGTGCGGGCCGGCAGGGATGGGGCGCCTTGCCTCCTCCCTCCTCCTCCGCCGCTCCCTGCGCTCCCTGCGCTCCTGGCGCTCCCTGCGCTCCTGGCGGACAGCGCCAGAACGGGCCAGAGGAGGGGAAGCCGGGGAGTTCTTTCTTTCCCCCATCTTTTCAGCCGCGCCGGAAGGTGAGCACCCGGCTGCGCTGCGAGACAAGGCGCAGCTCGTCGGGCGCCGCCAGCCAGAGCGCGAAGCGGCTGCGCGAGGGCGGGGACGCACGCTCCGCCAGCGCCTTGCCGGGGCCGAGGGGGCGCAACGCCGTCCACTGCCGGGGCTGGCCAGGCAGGCATAGGCGGCCTCCCTCGGCCACGGTCAGCCGGGCCTCGCAGCCCAGTTCCTCGCCCACCCAGTCGCCGAGCAGGCGCGGATCGAGCGCGGCGTCCTCCGGCACGGGCAGCAGGCGGCATTCCTGGTGGCCGAGGCTGCCTTCCAGCGTGCCGTCCGCCGCCGCCCGCACGGCGAAGGCCAGATGCGCCTGCAACCCATGCACCAGCCCGCCGCCTCCCTGGGTCAGGGCCTCCTGCGCGCCCAGCAGGAAAAGCGAGTCGCCCGTGGATTCCACCCAGAACGGGCCATCCGCCTGCGCGAAGAGGCCGGCGGGAAGACGGCCGGCTGGCGGCAGGGTCAGCCCCGCCAGCGCCGCCATGACCGCAAGGGACAGGCGATAGGCGCCGGTCTCCTCGCGGTTGCTGAGGACGATGACGCCGGCGCCCAGCTCCGGGGCCAGCAGCAGGTGGTTCTTGTAGCCCGGCAGCGAGCCGCCATGGCCCCAGAGCACCGGCCCTTCCAGCGGAACGCGGGAGAGGCCGAGGCCATAGCCGGTCTCGCGCCCGTCCCGCAGCTTGCCGGAGCGGGTGAGCGCCTCCCACAGCCCGGCCGTGCCGCCCTGCCCGGCCAGCAGGCGCAAGGACCAGCGCATCAGCGCCTCGGCCGAGCAGGCGAGGCCGCCCGAGGCCGAGTAGTTCAGCCCGTAGCGGCCGCGCCGCCAGCCAAGCCCGGCGTCGCGCCAGTACCCGGTGGCGAGGCCGGGCACCGGCACCGTCTCGTCTTCCGGATAGAAGAAGCCGAGGCCTGGGAAGTGCCGCTCCAGCAAGGCGCCCAAGGGGGCGGGGAGCGCCGACTCGGCCAGCCGGTAGCCGGTGTTGGTGTAGGAGATGCTGGCGCCAGGCGCGAAGTTCAGCCTGGGCAGGGCGCGCGCCATCGCCAGCAGGGTGGCGCGGCCGAAGCTCGCGCTGGCGGGCACGCCCAGGAGGCCGAAGCTCTCCACCAGGTCCGGCAGGCCGCCGGTCATGCCCAGCGCGCGGCCGAGCGGCACGGCGGCGACCGCCTCCGGCAGGTCCGGCACCAGCGCGCCGAGCGGGGCCGCCATGTCCATCCCCTCGCGCAAGGCGACGGCGCAGAACACATGCTTGGTGATGGAGGCCAGCCGCGTCGGCGTCGCGAGGCCGAAGGGCAGGCCGTGCTCGATGCTGGCGAGGCCGCGCGCCTCGACGAAGCGCGGTCCGGAGGCGTCGAAGCCGAGCACCAGGCCCCCCGGCTCGTCCGCCCTCCAGCCCGATACCAACTCGGCCGCGCAGGACGCCGCCTGCCGCCAGGAGAGAGACATCGTCGCAGCTTCCCCACTGTTCCGGGCGGACCACGGCCGCCGTGCTTCGCTCCGCCCGATCCCAGGCGCGTTGTCAACCGGCGCGTTGTCAACCGCGGCGGGGGCAAACAGATGACAGGCCAGATCGCTGGCCCGCCCCGCCCCTTCCATGGGCCGCAGCGACAGCGCAGATCACGCGTGGAGCCTCGCGCCGCAGCACGCTACCTTGCGCCCTCCCTCTGATCCTTGAGGAGCGGCAGCATGGCCCGATTTCTACCCGTAGCGCCTTTCGATTGCGTCGTCTTCGGCGCGACGGGCGACCTGACGATGCGCAAGCTCCTGCCCGCGCTCTACGACCGTTTCCGGGACCGGCAGTTCTCTCCGACCAGCCGCATCATCGCCGTCGCGCGCACCGCCATGGAGACCGAGGAATACCGCGCCAAGGCGGAGGCGGCGCTGCGCCAGTTCGTCACTCCGGCCAGCCTCGATGCCGAGACGCTGCAGGGCTTTCTTGCCCTGATCCGCTACCAGACGGTGGACGCGCTTTCCGACGAGGGCTGGGCGGCCCTGGTCGCCATCCTCAAGGAGCGGCCGGAGCAGGTGCGGCCCTTCTACCTCGCCACCTCGCCCGAGCTTTACGGCCCGATCTGCCAGAAGCTCGCGCGGCATGGCGGGCTGCACCCGCTTTCCCGCGTGGTGCTGGAGAAGCCGATCGGCCACGACCTCGCCTCGGCGCGCGCCATCAACAACGCGGTGGGCGAGGTGATGCCGGAGTCGCAGATCTTCCGCATCGACCACTACCTCGGCAAGGAGACGGTGCAGAACCTGCTGGCGCTGCGCTTCGCCAACCCGATCTTCGAGCGGCTGTGGCACGCCGACATGATCGACCACGTGCAGATCACGGTGGCCGAGACGGTCGGCGTGGAGGGGCGCGGCGGCTACTACGACCGCTCCGGCGCGCTGCGCGACATGGTGCAGAACCACATGCTCCAGCTGCTCTGCCTGCTGGCCATGGAAAGCCCGATCTCGCTCGACGCCGACGCGGTGCGCGACGAGAAGCTGAAGGTGCTGCGCGCCCTGCGCCGGGTGGAGCCGCACGAGGTGAACAGCTTCACCGTGCGCGGCCAGTACACGGCGGGGGCGGCCAACGGCCACCCGGTGCCCGGCTATCTCGCCGATATCGGCGGCACCGAACGCAGCCTGACCGAGACCTTCGTGGCGCTGAAGGTGCAGGTGAACTCCTGGCGCTGGGCCGGCGTGCCCTTCTACCTGCGCACCGGCAAGCGGCTGCCGCGCAAGGTTTCCGAGATCGTCATCCAGTTCCGCACGCCGCCCTTCAGCATCTTCCCGCGCGAGCAGCATGACCTGCAGCCGAACCGCCTGCTGATCCGCCTGCAGCCCGAGGAAGGCATGCGGCTGGAGATGATGACCAAGGAGCCCGGCCCCGGCGGCCTGCACCTGCGCCCGACCGGCCTCGACATCAGCTTCGAGAAGACCTTCGGCATCCGCTACCCCGACGCCTATGAGCGCCTGCTGATGGACGTGGTGCGCGGCAACACCACCCTCTTCATGCGGCGCGACGAGGTGGAGGCCGCCTGGGGCTGGGTCGAGCCGCTGCTGGAGACCTGGGCCGAGCGCCCGGAGGGACCGCGCCCCTATGTCGCGGGAAGCTGGGGGCCGACCGCGGCGATCGCCATGATCGAGCGTGACGGGCGCACCTGGTACGAGAGCGAGGACTGAAAAGGGGAAGGCCGGGGAAGGAACTTCCCCGGCCTTACGCTTCCGGCAGCGCCGCCTGCTGCTCGTCCTTCAGCCCGATCCCCGTTAGCTTCAGCCGCAGCGCCTCGGCCATCAGCCAAGCGAGCTTGTCGGCCGCGGCCGCATAGGAGAGCCCGCCGGACTGGTGGATGTTGGAGATGCAGTTGCGCTCCGAGTCCCGCCGCCCGCTTTGCGGGGCATGGGTGAGGTAGACGCCCAGGCTGTCCGCCACCGAAAGCCCGGGCCGCTCACCGATCAGCATGGCACAGAGCCGCGCGCCAATGGCGGCGCCGATCTCGTCGCCCAGCGCCACCCGTGCCTGGGTGGCGATGACGACGGGCGCGACGCGAAAACCCGGCAGCCGGGCCAGGGTGGCATTCAGCAACGGAACGGCATGCCGCTGCACCGCCGTGGCGGAAAGTCCATCGGCCAGCACGAAGACCGCATCCCACTCGCCGCGCGGGAGCGCCTCCAGGCAGGCCGGTTCAAGCCGGCGCCCGAGGTCCGGGCGGCGCAGATAGGTGCCGCGCTCCGGCGCCTGGCTGCGCACGGCGACATGCGGCCGCCCTTCCAGCGCGGCGGCAAGCGCATCGACGTCCAATGCGGCATGAACCGCATCCCGGGCGCGGGCATGGGCGAGCTGGAAGTCGAGCACCGCCTCCAGCGGCGGCGCGTCGCCGCGGCGGCCGAGGCCGATGCGCGCCGGGGTCATCCGCCGCAGCGGGGTCCAGGGATCGGTCGCAGGGGTGTCGCGCTCAGGCGGCATCGGCGACGCCTCCGCCCGCCAGCAGGCGGCGCGTCGGGGCTTCCGCCAGGGGGCGGATGCGGCCGGCATCGTCCATCATGCCCATCGCCTCCAGCCAGGCCTCGAACTCCGGCGCGGCGCGCAGGCCGAGCGTGGAGCGGAGATAGAGCGCGTCATGGAAGGAGGTGCTCTGGTAGTTGAGCATGACGTCGTCGGCGCCCGGCACGGTGATGATGAAGTTGCAGCCGGCGACGGCGAGCAGCGTCATCAGCGTGTCCATGTCGTCCTGGTCGGCCTCGGCATGGTTGGTGTAGCAGACGTCCACCCCCATCGGGACGCCGAGCAGCTTGGCGCAGAAGTGGTCCTCCAGCCCGGCGCGGATGATCTGCTTGCCGTCATAGAGGTATTCCGGCCCGATGAAGCCGACCACGGTGTTCACCAGCAGCGGGCGGAAGGCGCGCGCGACGGCGTAGCTGCGGGCCTCCACCGTCTGCTGGTCGATGCCGTGATGCGCCTCGGCGGAAAGGGCGGCGCCCTGGCCGGTCTCGAAATACATGACGTTGTCGCCCACCGTCCCGCGCTTGAGGGCCAGCGCGGCCTCCCGCGCCTCCCGCAGCACGGAGAGGCTGACGCCGAAGCCGGCATTGGCCGCCTCGGTGCCGGCGATGGACTGGAACACCAGGTCCACCGGCGCGCCGCGCTCGACGAGGCGGATGGCGTTGGTCACATGCGTCAGCACGCAGGTCTGCGTCGGGATGGCGTGGCGGGCGCGCAGCCCGTCCAGCATCTCCAGCAGCGCCAGGCAGTTGGGCAGGCTGTCGGTGGCCGGGTTGACGCCGATCACCGCATCGCCCGCGCCGAGCAGCAGCCCGTCCAGCGTGGCGGCGGCGATGCCGCGCAGGTCGTCCGTCGGGTGGTTGGGCTGCAGGCGGGTGGCCAGCCGCCCGGGCAGGCCGACCGTGCTGCGGAAGGCGGTGACCACCCGGCAGCGGCGCGCCACCGCGATCAGGTCCTGGTTGCGCATCAGCTTGGAGGCGGCGGCGGCCATCTCCGGCGTCAGCCCCGGCGCCAGGGCGGCCAGCGCCTCGGCGGAGGCCGCGTCGGAGAGCAGCCAGTCCCGCAGCCCGCCCACCGTGAGGTGCCGGACGGCGGCGAAGGCGGCCAGGTCCTGCGTGTCCTGGATCAGCCGCGTCACCTCGTCCCGCTCGTAGGGGACCAGCGGCTCCTCCAGGAAGCGGGTCAGCGGCAGGTCGGCCAGCACGGCGCGGGCGGCGATGCGCTGGGCGTCGCTCTCGGCCGCCAGCCCGGCCAGCTCGTCGCCCGATCGGCGGGGGGAGGCCTTGACCAGCACCGCCCGCAGGTCGTCGAAGCGGTGCCGCTCGCCCCGGAAGTCGCTGACATAGCGGCCCATCGCCACCTCCCTCCGCAGAGGCGGCCAGCCTAGCATTCCCCTCCCCGCGGCCAACACCGGATTGCGCCCCGGCGGCGCGCGCAGGGCCGCTGGCTTGACGGGATTTCCGGGCACTCCTAACCCATCCGGGCAACCGCTTGGACCGGCCCGGCAGCGGGCCAGGGGAGGACCTGCCTTGCAGTACGTCATCGAGGCCCCGCAGCCGGCCACCGTGCCGGTCGAGGGCGAGACCGCCGTCTTCCCGGTGCGCCGCATCTGGTGCGTCGGGCGCAACTACGCCGACCACGCCCGCGAGATGGGCCACGACCCCGACCGCGAGCCGCCCTTCTTCTTCGCCAAGCCGGCGACGGCGGTGGTGCCCGGCGGCGGCAGCCTGCCCTTCCCCGTGCAGACCAAGGACCTGCACCACGAGATCGAGTTGGTCGTCGCCATCGGCAAGGGCGGCAAGGACATCGCCGTGGAGGACGCGCTCTCGCACGTCTATGGCTATGCCGTCGGCCTGGACATGACCCGGCGCGACATCCAGGCGGAAGCCAAGAAGCTCGGCCGGCCCTGGGAACTGTCCAAGGGCTTCGACCAGTCCTGCCCGATCAGCGCCATCGTTCCCGCCGCCAAGATTGGCCATCCCGGCAAGGGCAAGATCGAGGTCAGCGTGAACGGCAAGGTGCAGCAGACCGGCGACATGAACCAGATGATCTGGTCCGTGCCGGAAAGCATCGCCTACCTCTCGCGCTACGTGGAACTGCTGCCGGGCGACCTGCTGATGACCGGCACGCCGGCCGGCGTCAGCGCCGTAAAGCCGGGCGACAGCCTGCACGGCACCTGCGAGGGCGTCGGCGAGGTGCGCGTCACCTACGCGGGGTGAGGAAAAGGTCGGGGGGAAAGAATTCCCCCCGCCCCCCCATCTTCTTTCTTCGAGTCCCCACGCCCGCGGCAAGGGTCGCGCCGGAACACAACCGCTGGGGCTGTTTGAGCCCCGGCGTGCGCGCGCGGAACCAGCGCAGCCAAACTGCCAGAAAAAAGAAGAGGGGGTCCGGGGGGAGAATTCATTCTCCCCCGGCGTTTCATCCGAGCAGCAACGACGGTCCCAGGCTGACGATGCCCGGCACCAATGCCAGCAGGATGACGAAGCCCGTCATGATCAGCAGGTAGGGCATCGTGACGCGGGCGATGGTGCCGAGCGATTCCCCCGTCAGCCCCTGGATGACGAAGAGGTTGAACCCCACCGGCGGCGTGATCTGCGCCATCTCCACGGCGACGACGAGGTAGACGCCGAACCACAGCTTGTCGAAGCCCGCCGCCGTGACCAGCGGCAGCACCACCGGCAGCGTCATCACGATCATCGAGAAGCCGTCGAGGAAGCAGCCGAGGATCAGGTAGAGCAGCGTCAGCGCCACGATCAGCATCAGCGGCGAGAGGCCCCAGCTGGTGACGATCTCCGCCACCTGGCGCGGCACGCCGAGGATGGCCGCGACATTGCCCAGGATCGAGGCGCCGAGCACGATGAGCCCGATCATGCCGCAGGTCTGCGCCGCGCCAAGGCCGATGGCGCGCAGCGTCGGCCAGTTCAGCTCGCCCTGCAGGCCGCTCACCAGCACGGCGCCCAGCACGCCCACCGCGGCCGCCTCGGAGGGCGTGGCGATGCCGGCATACATCGAGCCCAGCACGCAGAGGATCAGGAACAGCGTCGGCGCCAGCTCGCGCAGCGCGGCGAAGCGCTGGCCCCAGCGCATGCCGCGCTCCTCGGCGCTCTGCGGCGGCAGCAGCCCCGGCTGCAGCGTGCTGTGCAGCATCACCCAGGCCATGAAGCAGCCGGCCAGCAGCATGCCCGGCAGAAAGCCGGCGGTGAATAGCCGCAGCACCGATTCGTCGGCCAGCACGCCGTAGATGATCATCACGCTGGAGGGCGGGATCAGGAAGCCGAGCGTGCCCGCCCCCGCCAGGCTGCCGATGGCGATCCGCCGGTCGTAGCCGCGCGCCTTCAGCTCGCTGAGCGCGATGCGGCCCACCACCTGCGTCGTCGCGGCCGAGGAGCCGGAGATCGCGGCGAAGATGGTGCAGCCCACCACGTTGACGTGCAGCAGCCGCCCCGGCAGCAGCGCCGCCCAGGGGGCGAGCCCGTTGAACAGCGAGCGCGAGAGCCGGGTGCGAAACAGGAACTCGCCCATCAGGATGAAGAGCGGCAGCGCCACCAGCTCGGAGGTGGTCAGGATGTTGAAGGTGTACTGCGCCAGCAGCCGGTCCACCGGCAGGCTGCGGAAGCCCCAGAGCAGCACCAGCGATGTGGCGATCAGCGCGATGCCGACCCAGGCGCCGACCGCCAGCATGCCGAACAGCGCGGCGAAGAGCGCGCCCATCACGCCCGTCATTCGCCGACGCTCCCGGCCTTCAGGCTCTCATCCTCGGTGGGCAGGCCGAGCAGCACCCGCACCAGCCGCGTCGCCATCTGCACGGCCAGCAGGATGGCGCCGAGCGCCAGCACGGCGTCGGGGATCCAGAGCGGCGTCAGGCTGCCGCTGGAGAGGCGGCCGCTGCTCCAGGCGCGCAGGGCGAACTGCACCAGCGCCCAGGCAAGGAAGCCGGTGACGAAGAGGCCGATCAGCGTCGCCGCCAGTTCCAGCACCAGGGTGAAGCCGCGCCCGGCGCGGGCGAGCAGGATGGCGACGCGGATATGGGTGCCGGCGCGCAGCCCCGCCGCCGCGCCGAACAGAAAGACGGCCCCCATCAGGTAGGCGCCGTATTCCCAGGCGACGGTGATCTCGCCGCCGAAGCCGGGGAATAGCTTGCCGAGCAGGCCGGCCCCCACTTCGGCCAGGATCAGCAGCAGCAGCGCCACGAGGCAGAGGGAGGCGAAGGCGCCGCTGGCCGTGGCGATGCCGTCCGAGAAGCGCAGCACCGCCGGCGCCACCCCGGAGGATGGCGCCGCCCGTGCCGGATGCAGCACGGGAGAGGCCAAATCAGGCCCTCCCGAGCTCGGCCAGGTAGGCCTCGATGATCGGCTTGGACGAGGGCACGCGCTTGATGAACTCGTCCTTCATGAAGGCGGTGCGCTTGCGCATCTCGGCGAGCATGGCCGGATCCACGTCCACCACCTGCATGCCCTCCTTGGTCAGCCGCGCCACGCTGGTGGTGTCGTCCTTGGCGGCGACATCCCAGAACTCCGGCTGCAGCTTCTTGGCCAGCGCCTCGATCTTCTCGCGGTTGGCGGCGGAAAGCTCGTTCCAGGTGTCGAGGTTGATGGTGACGAGCTGGGAGGAGAAGGTGTGGTTGGTGCGGTAGGCGATCTTCATGAACTCCCAGAAGCGCCCGTCCACGCCCGAGGTCGCCGAGGTGCAGACGCCGTCGATGCGGCCGGACGCCAGCGCGGGCACCACCTCGCCCCAGGGCATCATGGTGCCGGCGGCGCCGAGCGCGGTGCACATGTCGGCCACGCCCTTGTCCGAGGCGCGGATGCGAACGCCGCGCAGCCCGTCGAGCGAGTTGATCGGCGTCTTGAGGTGCATGTACTGCGTCGGCCAGGGCACCGTGTAGAGCATCTTCTGGTTGTTGGCCTTGGTGACGCGGTCGTATTCCGGCACGAGGTACTTATCCAGCACCTTCAGCTCGCTGAAGGAGCCGATCAGGAAGGGGATCGATTCGATGCCCATGATCGGCGCGTCGCCGATCTGCTGGTTGTTCAGCACGTCGGCCATCGGCACCAGGCCATCGCGCACGGAGCGCAGCAGCTCCGGTCCCTTGAAGCCGAGCGCGCCGCCGGAATGGACGGTGATCTGCACGGCATTGTCGGTCGCCTTGCCCACCTCGGCGGCGAAGCGCTTGGCGTTCTGGGTGTGGAAGTTGCCGTCCGGCCAGACAGTGGCCAGGTCGAGCTGGGTGGCCGCCCGGGCGGAGCGGATCAGGGCGGGGGCGGCGAGCGTGCCGAGGGCCGCCGTCATCAGGATGCGACGCGTGGTCATTCGTAAAGTCTCCCGTGAAGCTCTGCGCCGGGCTCTGCGGCCCGGCTTTTCCCTGTGGAATCCAGAAAAACCGCTATTCGGCGGCCTGTGGCGCCCCGTAGAGCCGCGCCGCCGCCTCCGGCGTCACCAGCCCGTTGCGCAGGTCGGCCGCGAGCTGCGCCGCCGGGCGCGCCTTCGGGTCGCCGAGGCCGCCGCCACCGGGGGTCAGCACCACCATCCGGTCGCCCGGCGGGATGACCTGCAGCCCCTTGCCGCGCAGCGTGGCGCCCGAGGCGAGCCCGACATGGCCCGCCGCGCCGCCGGCGCCGCCCGCCGCGCCGCGCGGCGGATAGGTGATGCGGTCGAAGGCGGCCAGCAGCTCGAAGGGCGCCTCCTCGTTGCTGGCGATCTCCATGACCTGCCCGAGCCCGCCGCGATGCGCGCCGGCGCCGCCGCTGTCCGGCCGCAGCTCCTTGCGCCAGAAGATCAGCGGCGTCTGGATCTCGACGATCTCGACCGGCGTGCCCTGCACGCCGCTGGGGAAGGCGGTGGCCGAGAGCCCGTCCTGCGCCGGGCGGCCGCCGGTGCCGCCATTGGTGGTGATGGTCAGCGCGTAGCCATGGTTCGGCCCGCGGCTCTCCCGCCGCTCGCCGCGCACGGTGATGTTCCAGAGGCAGGAGGTGCCTTCCGCCGGCACGCGATCGGGGATCGCCTGCCGCAGGCAGCCGAAGACCATGTCCGGCAGCATCTGGCCGAGGATGTGGCGCGAGGAGACCGGCGCCGGCTTTGGCGCGTTCAGCACCACCCCGCGCGGCGCGGAAACGGTGAGCGGCGCCAGCGAGCCGGCGTTGTTCGGGATCTCGGCGGCGACCACGCAGCCCAGGCCGAACACCGTATAGGCCGTGGTATAGGCCAGCGGCACGTTGATGCCGCGCCGCACCTGCTCCGAGGTGCCGGTATAGTCCACATGGATGCCGCTTTCGGAGACGGTCAGCGCGGCTTCCAGGGTCAGCGGGTGGTCGTAGCCGTCCACCGTCATGCTGTAGCGCCAGGTGCCCTTGGGCAGCTTCGCCACCTCGGCCAGCACCGCCTCGCGCGAGCGCGCGATGATGTATTCGGCGAGCGGCGCCAGCGTGTCGATGCCGAACTCCTCCATCATGGCGGAGAGGGCGCGCGCGCCGACGTCGTTGCAGGCGGCCAGCGAGTAGGTGTCGCCCTCGGTGTCCACCGGCAGCCGGGTGTTGGCGCGGATCATCGCCATCAGCGTCTCGTTGACGCGGCCCTGGTCGATGAGCTTCAGCATCGGGATGTAGAGGCCCTCCATGAAGACATCGGAGGCCTCGGGGCCGTTGCCCATGCCGCCGATGTCCATCAGGTGGCTGGTGCAGGAGAACAGGCCGACCAGCTTGCCGCGGTGGAAGGCCGGCGTGGTGATGACGAAGTCGTTCAGGTGGCCCGTGCCCATCCACGGGTCGTTGGTGATGTAGGCGTCGCCTTCCTTCATCGTCTCGACGGGGAAGTGGCGAAGGAAGTGCTTCACCGATTCCGCCATCGAGTTGACATGGCCCGGCGTGCCGGTGACGGCCTGCGCCAGCATCCGCCCCTCAAGGTCGAAGATGCCGGCGGAGATGTCGCCGCATTCGCGCACGATCGGGCTGAAGGCGGTGCGGATCAGCACCTGCGCCTGCTCGCCGACCACGGCGATCAGGCGGTTCCACATGATCTGCAGGTCGATCAGGCTCGCCTGCGGGCGGGTCTCGGTGCTCATGCCGCCTTCTGCTCCATCACGATGCAGCCGCTGCCGTCCACATGGGCATCGAAGCTGCCGGAAACGTAGGTGGTGGTCTCGTCCTCGGCGATCAGCGCCGGGCCGGGCACCACGGCGCCGGGCGCCATGGCGGTGCGGTGGTAGACCGGCACCTCCACGGCCTTCTCGCTGCGGCCGTCGAAGACCCGCCGCCGCCCGGCGGGCTCCGGCGCGGGGGCGGGCGCGACGGGCGGCGTCACCGCCGGCGGCTCGGCCACCGTGGAGACCAGCACCGACCAGTTCAGCACCTCGATCGCCGCCGCCGGAATGGCGCGGGCGAACTGCGCCGCGTACTCCGCCTCGAAGATGCGGCGCAGCTCGGCCACGTCCTCGGCGGCCAGCTCGCGGTTCGGCAGGGTCACGGTGATCTCGTGGCCCTGGCCGACATAGCGCATGAAGGCGGTGCGCCGCTCGAACAGCGGGGCGCCGCGCGCGCCGGGCTCCACCAGGGCGCGGGCCGCGTCCCCCATCTCGCCGAACAGCGCCGAGATGGCCGGGCCGTCGAAGCTCTCGTCCAGCAGGGCGTGGCGGCTGCGCACGATCTCATAGGCCACCGGCGCGGCCAGGAAGCCCACCGCCGAGCCGACGCCGGCATTGGGCGGCACCACCACGCGCGGCACGCCGACCTTCTCGGCCACCCGCGCGGCATGCAGCGGCGCGGCGCCGCCGAAGGCGATCATGGTGTGCTGCCCGATCACGGCGCCACGCTCGGCGGCGTGCACGCGGGCGGCGCTGGCCATGTTCTCGCAGACCATCTCGTAGACGGCATAGGCCGCCATGTCGGGCGAGAGGCCGAGCTTCTCGCCGATCTCGGCGCCGAGCGCCTGGCGGGAGAGCTCGGGCTGCAACGTCATGCTGCCGCCGGCGAAGCCTTCCGGCTCGATCAGGCCGAGCGCCACGTCGGCGTCGGTCACCGCCGGGCGGGTGCCGCCATGGCCGTAGCAGGCCGGACCAGGCACGGAGGAGGCGCTCTCCGGCCCCACCGTGACGCGCTGCAGCGCATCCACCTGGGCGATCGAGCCTCCGCCGGCGCCGATCTCGACCATCTCGATGACGGGGATGCGCAGCGGCAGGCCGGAGCCCTTCAGGAAGCGCGCCGTGCGGTCCACCTCGAAGAAGCGGGAGGTGGCCGGCTCGCCCTTCTCGATCAGGCAGATCTTGGCGGTGGTGCCGCCCATGTCGAAGGAGAGCACCTTCGGCTCGCCCGCCCGCAGCGCCATCTGCGCGGCGAAGATGGCGCCGCCGGCGGGGCCGGATTCCACCAGCCGCACCGGGAACTTCTGCGCCGTCTCCAGCGCGGTGAGGCCGCCGCCGGAGGTCACCAGGTAGGTGGCGCCGCGATACTGCCGCTCGCGCAGGGCGGCGGCCATGCGGCCGAGATAGCCCTCCATCAGCGGCTGCACATAGGCGTTGGCCACCGCCGTCGAGGTGCGCTCGTACTCGCGCACTTCCGGGCAGACCTCGTGCGAGAGGGTGATGGAGAGCCCGGGCATGGCGGCCTTCAGCCGGGCCCCGGCGGCGGCCTCGTGCGCCGGGTTGGCATAGGCGTGCAGGAAGGCGAAGGCGACGCTCTGCACCCCCGCCTCCTGCAGCGCCGGCACCAGCGCATCCAGCGCCGCCCCGTCCAGCGGCAGGCGCACGCGGCCCTCGGCGTCCATCCGCTCCGGCACGGTGAAGCGCAACTCGCGCGGCACCAGCGGCACCGGCTTCTCCAGCGTCAGGTCATACTGGTCGTAGCGGCTCTCGGTGCCGATCTCGAGCACGTCGCGGAAGCCCTCGGTGGCGATCAGCGCCGTCCTGGCACCGCGCCGCTCGATGATGGCGTTGGTGGCCAGCGTCGTGCCATGCACGAAGACGTCGATGTCCGAGAAGCGCAGCCCGGCATCCTGCAGAACCAGGGAGATGCCCTGCAGCACGCCCTCCTCCGGGGCGGCGGGCGTGGTCAGCACCTTGCGCGTGCGGCGCGTGCCATCGGCATCGAGGACGATGTCGGTAAAGGTGCCGCCGATATCCGCCGCCAGCCGCACGTTCGAACTCAAACTCAACTTCTGTCTCCCTGCGTTCCTGGACCGCCCGTCCGGCTGCCTCTCCGCGGCCCGACGATCCGCGCCCGCCTCCGCCATGCGCGATTGAGCCGGAGCAACCCTCGTGCCAGCATGCCCATTCCGGCGCCGCTTGGCGAGGCATGCGGTTCAACACGCGCGATTGGTTTGAACGCCGACACCTTTGCAGGTATGGCTTGCAGGCCCGCCGCGCCGCAGGGACCGACGGGTCCGCCCGGCGCCTGCGGGGCGGCCTCTTCCAGAAGGAAACGCCGCCATGCCCACCGCCCCGGCCCGTTCCGACAGCTTCGCCGCCTATCGCCCGAGCCGCGGCCGCAGTTCCCGGCTGGTTCTGCGCGGGGCCTCGATCCTGTTCTGGGGGCTGGTGACCTTCGGCCTCACCTTTGTGGAGCTGGTGGCGGAGCTGGCCGGCCCTCTGCTGCTGCTGGTGGGCGCATTGTGGTGGCTGGGCCTGCAGGCCCTGGGCAGCCTGCCGCTCGACCCGGAATTGCAGCAGTTCCTGCACTACGTCCCCGGCCAGCTGCGGGCAGGCGGGTACCTGTTCACCCCGGGCGGGCTGATCCGGCAGGGCCTGCTGCTGCTCGCGGTGGTGGCAGCCTGCCGCACGGTGAACGGCATCATCGCCCGCGAGAGCTGAGCCGGGGGCCGATTTGGCAGCGCGGGGCGGCTTGGCTATCACCCGCCCTCATCCCCGCCGGAGAAAGAGCCAGACGATGACCGAGACCCCGCCCGATCGCCTGTCGAGCAACCCGCGCAGCCCCTTCTACGACGCCGCCCTGCTGGAGCGCGGCATCGGCGTGCGGTTCAAGGGCGTCGAGAAGAACAACGTGGAAGAGTACTGCGTCAGCGAAGGCTGGGTCCGGCTGACCGTGGGCACCACCATGGACCGCAAGGGCAATCCGATGACCGTCAAGCTGCAGGGTCCGGTGGAGCCCTATTTCCGCAGCGCCTCCTGAAGGCGGAGGCGGCGCTTGGAGGTGCGTCGCGGCGCCGGCGCGCCTCAGAAGCCGTTCGGGAAGGGGGCGGCGGAAGGCGGGCGAGGGATTTTTCGTGCCATGCCGGAAGATCCTGCCGCCCCGATGCGGGGCGCCGGGGCAAGGGTCTGACGCCCCCGGCGCGGAAACGACCCGCCAGACCGACCCGCAGCCATTCTCAAACGGGCTCTCAGCCCGTGGCCACCAGCATCCGGCGGCCCTGCTGCCCGGCTTCGGCCAGCACCGTCCGGCCCAGCGGCAGGGTGATCCGGCAGGCCAGCCCGGCGCTTTCCCACCGCCGCTCCAGCTGGCCGCGCAGCTGGCTGCGCAGGGAGGTCTCGATGACGCGGGAGCCGAAGCCGCTTCGGCCCGGCGGTCCCTGCAGGACGGGGCCGCCGCCCTCCAGCCAGTCCAGCACCAGCCGGTCCGCCTCCGGGTCGATGGTCCAGCGCAGGGTCAGGGTGCCGTCCGGCCGGGAAAGGGCGCCGTATTTCGCGGCATTGGTGGCCAGCTCGTGCAGGACCATGGCCAGCGGCTGCACCACCGCGGCGGCCAGCGGCACCGGCGGCCCTTCAAGCCGGATGCTGCTGCCGGCATGGCACCGCACCGTCGCATAGGGGGCGAATTCCCGCTCGGCGATGGCGCGCAGCTCGGCTCCCGTCCAGCCCTCCTGCGCCAGCAGCGCATGGGCGCGGGCCAGCGCGGCGATGCGCGCCTCCACGGCGGCGACGAATGCCCGCGGCTCCTCCGTCCGGGTCAGCCGCACCACGGACTGCACGACGGAGAGCACGTTCCTGGCGCGGTGGTCCACCTCGCGCGCCAGCAGCCGCTGCAGCTCGGCGGCGCGGCGCTGGGCGTCGGTGTCCTCCACCACCCCCGCCCATTCCAGCAGCCGGCCCTCCGGCCCGAGCACCGGCACACCGCGGCTGCGGACCCAGAGCCAGGCGCCGTCGCGCCGTCGGACGCGGAACTGCACGTCCACCGGCCGGCGCCCCGCGAAGGCGGCGCGCCAGCCCGTCAGGACGGGAACCGCGTCCTCCGGGTGGAGGGCGGCGGTCCAGCCGGTGCCCTGGAGTTGCTCCCGCGTCTGCCCGGTCAGCAGTTCCCAGCCGCGGCTTTCCAGGACGTTGCCGGCCGCATCGGCCTGCCACAGCGCGACCGCTCCGGCCTCGGCCAGGGCGCGGCACCGCCGCTCGCTGGCCCTCAGCGCCTCCACCGCGCGCCGCTCCGCCTCCATCTGCCGCCGCAGCGTCACCGCGGCGGCGGCCAGGGCGCGCTGCAGGGCGGCGAACTCCTTGACGTCCGAGGTCTCGGCCACCGCGGCGAGCAGGGCGAGGTCCCTGCCCTGCGCGACCGCCTCCGCCTGACGCTGCAGCACCGCCACCGGCGACAGCACGCGCCGGCCGAGCTGCCGCGCAGCCAGCATCGCCAGCAGCGCCGCGGCCAGTCCGCCGAAGGCGAGCGCCATCAGCGGGCGGTTCCAGGTGGCCCGCGAGGCCGCGAGCGGCGCGGCGACAACAATGTTCCAGCCGGGCAGCCCCGCGATGGTGCGAAAGGCGTAGAGCACCTCCTCGCCCTCCAGCGTCCGCCCCTCGCCGCCGCCCATGCTGCGGTGCTGCATCGCCTGGACCAGCGTTGCCGGGATGGCGGCGCCGCTGAGGCGCTCGGCGGCGCGCGAGCGGGCGACGAGGATGTGGCGGCTGTCGATCAGCGCGGCGAAGGTCTCCCCCGTCAGATCGGGCGTCGCCAGCAGGCGGGACAGGCTGGCCGGCTCGATCCTGCCGCTCACCACCGCCAGGACCTGCCCGTCCCGGACCACCGGGCTGTTCACCATCACGGTAGGGGGGCCGGAAGCCGGGCCCGCCAGCAGGGCGCTGACCGCGGGGCGCCCGGCATCCAGGGCCATGCGCGCCGCGGCGGCCGCCGAGGGGGCAAGCGCCGGGGGGGCAAGCAGCGTGGCGCCCAGGGGGTTGCCGGTGTCGAGGCGGATGCGGAGGTCGGGCCCGATCAGCGCGATCGACGCCCCGACCGCCTCCGCCGCGCGGCGGGCATGACTGTTGAAGAACGCGAGGTCGCCCTCCAGCCCCGCATCCAGCGCCGGCGAGGCCGCCAGGCTCGCCACGACGCCCCGGTGCCGTTCCATCTCGCGCTCGACGGCGAGCCCCAGCGCGCGGGTGGTGTCCTGCAGGCGGTCCTGCAGGGCACGGTCGTACGACGCCAGTGCCAGCCAGGCGCCGGCCGCGCCCACGGAAAGCGCCGGCACCAGCGCGACAAGCGCCAGGACGAGGAGCGGGAGCCAGAGTCCGCGCGGATGCTTCGGCCGCAGCAGCTTGCCCAGTCCCTGCCGTCCGCGCATGGTTCGCCTCGACCTGTGTTCTCGCGACCGCCGTCAACCGCTGAAGGTGGCCGCGGAGCTGTGTGCCCGTTGTGATGCTGTTCTCGCGGCGAGGTTGAGCACGGAAAAGTGAATAAACTCTTCACCGGCACGCCCGCGCCCGCGCTGAACCTCCAGGCCGGGCCAAAGCTTCCCGCCATCACTCCGAGCCTGCCGGCGCCCGGCCGGAACGCCGCAGCACACCCCCTCCGCCAACACCTACGGGAGGCGCCGCTTCATGGATGACATTGACCGCCGGCTGCTGGCCTTGCTGCAGGCGGATGCCACCCTCTCCGTCGCCCAGCTCGCCGACCGGGTGGGGCTTTCCCCCACCCCCTGCTGGAAGCGGGTGCAGAAGCTGGAGGCCGCCGGCGTGATCACCCGCCGCGTGGCGCTGGTCGCGCCGGAGGCGGTGGGGCTCGGCCTGCATGTCTTCGTCGCCATCGAGGCGGGCGAGCACAGCCCGGCCTGGATGGCCCGCTTCCGCGAGGCGGTCGCCGCCATGCCGGAGGTGATGGAGGTGTACCGGATGGCCGGCGAGGTGGACTACATGCTGCGCGTCGCGGTGGCCGACATGGCGGCCTATGACGCCTTCTACCGCCGGCTGGTCGAAGCCGTGCCGATGCGCGATGTCACCTCGCGATTCGCCATGGAGCGGATCAAGCACACCACCGCCTACCCGCTGGGCGGCCCCGCCTTCCGCGACCGCGCCGCGCCGGAGCCGGCGAAGGAATAGAATTTCCTTCACGGGCCTCGCGACGACAAGATCATGCTGCGGCGCCGGGAAAGTTTGAAAAACACCTCTCTTTCGCCAAAGCCCTGCGATCCTTAGCTTTTTTGGCGATGCAACATCCCGCCCCCCTGCCGGTGTCCTGGCTGGCGCGCGGCAGGGCCGACCCCGCGATGCGCTGTCGGCGCTGACCCGCCAACCCTCGCCCCCGCCTCCGAACCCGCCCTGAACGCGGCCGCGGCCGCGAAGGAGCCCGCATGCCCGACACCCAAGTGGCGGCCGCCCCGCGCCAGCTCGCGCCCCGCGCCTCCGCCACCACCGCGCCGGCCCGCCTTCCGGCCACCGCCCGCAAGCCCGCCGCCCAGCGCTGGCGCCGCTTCGCCTCGCCGCTGGTGCTGGTGGTGCTCTGGCAGGCCGCCTCCATGGCCGGGCTGATCCCGCCGCGCACCCTGGCCGCGCCGACCACCGTCCTGGCCAGCACCTGGGAGCTGATCGAGACCGGCGAGCTGCCCTATCACCTGCTGGTTTCGCTCGGCCGCGTGCTGACCGGCTTCACCCTCGGCGTCACCACCGGCGCCGCGCTGGCGCTGGTCGCCGGCCTGTCCCGCCTCGGCGAGGAGGTGGTGGACGCGCCGATGCAGATGCTGCGCACCATGCCCTTCCTGGCCCTGGTGCCGCTCTTCATCCTGTGGTTCGGCATCGGCGAGACGCCGAAGATCGCGCTCGTCGCGCTCGGCGCCACCTTCCCCGTGTATCTCACCCTGTTCGCCGGCATCCGCGGCACCGACCCGAAGCTGGCCGAGGCCGCCCGCGTCTTCGGCCTCGACCGGCGCGGGCTGATCCGCCACGTCATCCTGCCCGGCGCCCTGCCCTCGGCGCTGGTCGGGCTGCGCTACGCGCTCGGCAGCGCCTGGCTCTCCCTGGTGATCGCCGAGCAGATCAACGCCACCGCCGGCATCGGCTTCCTGATCAACGATGCGCGCGAGTTCCTGCGCACCGACGTCATCGTGGTCGGCCTGGTGGTCTACGCACTGCTCGGCCTCGGCGCCGACGCGCTGGTGCGCCTGGTCGAGCGCCGCGCCCTGGCCTGGCGCCCCGGCCTGCTGAAGGCATGAGACCGATGGACATGCACGCCCCCGCCTTCGCCACGCACGACCCGCTGCGGGTCCGCAACCTGACCCGCCGCTTCGGCGAGAACACGGTGCTGGACGCGCTGAACCTCGACCTCGCGCCCGGCAGCTTCACCGCGCTCCTCGGCCGCAGCGGCTCGGGCAAGACCACGCTGCTGCGCACCCTGGCCGGGCTGGACGAGGCGCCGCACGAGGCGCGGCTCGACCTGCCCCGCCCCGCGGCGGTGGTGTTCCAGGAGCCGCGCCTGCTGCCCTGGAAGAAGGTCTGGCAGAACGTGGTGCTCGGGCTGCCCTCGGCCGGCGCGCGCCGCCGCGCCGCGCAGGCGCTGACCGAGGTCGGCCTCGACCACCGCCAGGACGTCTGGCCTGCCACCCTTTCCGGCGGCGAGGCGCAGCGCGCCGCCCTGGCCCGTGCCCTGGTGCGCGAGCCGCGCCTGCTGCTGCTCGACGAGCCCTTCGCCGCGCTGGACGCGCTGACCCGCATCCGCATGCACGCGCTGGTGCTGGACCTCTGGCGCCACCACGGGCCGACCACGCTGATCGTCACCCATGACGTGGACGAGGCGGTGCTGCTGGCCGACCGCGTGCTGGTGCTGGATGGCGGCCGCATCGCCGCCGACATCGCGGTGGACCTGCCGCGCCCGCGCGCCCATGCCGATGCCGGCTTCGCGGCGCTGCGCCGCCGCCTGCTGACGGAACTCGGCGTGGACCAGCAGGAGGCGGCGTGATGGACGGCCTGCTGCTGCGCCCGCCTTCCTTCCAGACCCTGGCGCGGGACTTCGCCGCCACCGCCGCGCGGCACGACCGCGAGGCCAGCTTCCCGCGCCAGAACTTCCGCGCGCTGCACGCGGCCGGGCTGCTTGGCCTGACCGTGCCGCGCGAGCATGGCGGCGGCGGCGGCGGGCTGGCGCGGAGCGCCGCCGTGGTCGGCGCCATCGCCGAGGGCTGCCCGGCCACCGCCCTGGTGCTGGCCATGCAGCTCATCCAGCACCACATGATCGGCCGCGAGGCCGGCTGGGCAGGGCTCGCCGCCCGGCTCGGCGAGGGCGCCGCGCGGCGCGGCGAGCTGGTCAACGCGCTGCGGGTGGAGCCCGAGCTCGGCACCCCGGCGCGCGGCGGCCTGCCGGCCACCCGGCTGCGCCGGCACGGCGAGGGCTGGGTGCTTTCCGGCCGCAAGATCTACGCGACCGGCGCGCCGGGCCTGCACTGGATGCTGGTCTTCGCCGCCACCGAGGAGGACGAGCCGCGCACCGGCCTCGTGCTGGTGCCGGCCAATGCCCGCGGCGTGCGCATCGAGGAAAGCTGGGACCAGGCCGGGCTGCGCGCCTCGGGCAGCCATGACGTGGTGTTCGAGGGCGTCGCCCTGCCGCCGGAGAACGCCCCCGACCTGCGCCCTTCCGCCGCATGGGGCCGGCCGGACGCCAGCCAGGCGGCCTGGAACACGCTGCTGATCGCCGCCCTCTACACCGGCGTGGCGCGCGCCGCGCGGAACTGGCTGGTCGAGTTCCTGAACGCGCGCAGGCCCGCCAACCTCGGCGCCGCGCTGGCCACCCTGCCGCGCATGCAGGAGGCGGTCGGCCGCATCGAGGCGCGGCTGCTGGCCAATGACCGGCTGGCCGCCGATGCCGCCGCCGCGGAGGATCGCGGCGAGGGCCTCTCCGCCGCGCAGACCGGGCTGATCAAGACCATCGCCGCCGAGAACGCCATCGAGGTGGTGCAGCAGGCCATCGCGCTCTGCGGCAACCACGGCCTGGCGCGCGGCAACCCGCTGGAGCGCCACCTGCGCGACGTGCTCTGCGCCCGCATCCATACCCCGCAACCCGATGCCGCCCATCTCGCCGCCGGGCGCCTCGCCCTCGGCCAAAGCTGAAGGAGGACCCCATGACGCAAGCAACGGACGTCGAATTCATCGGCATGGTGCAGCCGCGCCAGCAGTCCGAGATCCATCCGGCCCAGGGCCCGGCGATCGACCCCGGCTATTTGCGCGCCTCGGTCGAGGCGCATGACCAGGGCGGCTTCGACCGCATCCTGATCGGCTGGTACAGCAACGGGCCGGACGGGCTGCTGCTCGCCTCGCACGCGGCGGCCTACAGCTCGAAGGTCGGCTTCCTGGTGGCCCACCGGCCGGGCTTCCAGTCGCCCACCAACGCCGCCCGCGCCTTCGCCACGCTGGACCAGCTCAGCAATGGCCGCGCCGCCATCCACGTCATCTCCGGCGGCGACGACGCCGACCAGGCGCGCGACGGCGACTGGCTCGGCAAGGACGACCGCTACGCCCGCACGGACGAGTACGTCTCCATCCTGAAATCGGTCTGGACCGGCAGCGGCCCGGTGGACCATGAGGGCGCCTACTACCGCATCAAGGGCGCCTCGCCCGAGGTGCGCACGGTGCAGCAGCCGCGCATCCCGATCTATTTCGGCGGCGCTTCGGAGGCCGCGCTGCGCGTCGCCGGCAGGCATGCCGACGTCTATGCGCTCTGGGGCGAGACGCATGCCCAGGTGCGCGAGATCGTCACCCGCGTGCGCGCCGAGGCGGCGAAGCACAGGCGCGAGGTGCGCTTCAGCCTCTCCTTCCGCCCGATCCTGGCGGAAACCGAGGAGGAAGCCTGGGCCAAGGCCGACGCCATCCTGCAGCGCGTGCGTGCGGTGCGCGGCCAGGCGGCGCTCGGGCGCGGCCCCGGGCCGCAGAACGCCGGCTCGCAGCGCCTGCTCGCCGCCGCCGCGCTGGGCGACCGGCCGGAGGGGCGGCTCTACACCGCCATCGCCCGCGAGACCGGCGCGCGCGGCAACACCACCGCGCTGGTCGGCACGCCGCAGCAGGTGGCGGAGGCTTTCCTCGAATACCACGACCTCGGCGTCACCACCTTCCTGATCCGCGGCTTCGAGCCGCTGGAGGACGCCGTGGAATACGGGCGGTCGCTGCTGCCCCTCACCAGGCGGCTGGTGGCCGAGCGCCTCGCCCGCCGCAACAACAACCTTCAGGCGGCGGAGTGACCATGCTGCAACGACGCACCTTCCTCACCGCCGGCGGCGCCGGCCTGCTGACCCTCGCCGCGCCGCGCCTCCTGCGCGCCGAAACCCCGCTGCGCGTCGGCGACCAGCGCGGCAATGCCCGCGCGGTGATGCAGGCGGCCGGTGTGCTGAAGGACATCGAGGGCCGCATCGCCTGGAGCGAGTTCCCCGCCGCCGCGCCGCTGGTGGAGGCGCTGAACGCCGACGCCATCGACACCGGGCTGGTGGGCGACGCGCCCTTCACCTTCGGCGCCGCCGCCGGCGTGCCGATCAAGGCCATCGCCGCCACGCGCGAGGGCGGCGAGGGCCTCGCCATCCTGGTGCCGAAGGACAGCCCGGCGCGGAGCTTCGCCGACCTGAAGGGCAAGCGCATCGCCACCGGGCGGGGCTCGATCGGCCACCAGCTCGTGCTGGCGGCGCTGGAGCATGCCGGCTGGCCGCAGGACGCGGTGCAGCTCGTCTTCCTGCTGCCCTCCGACGCCAAGGCGGCCTACAGCAGCGGCGCGGTGGAGGCCTGGTCCACCTGGGAGCCCTATGTCTCGCAGGAGGAGGTGCTGGCCGGCTCGCGCGCGGTGGTGGACAGCGGCGCGCTGAAGATGGCGCGGATGAGCTTCCAGGCGGCGCGCGAGGACGCCATCAAGGCCCGCCGGCCGGAACTGGCCGACTTCGTCCGCCGGCTGGCCGCGGCGCGCGCCTGGGCGAACGACAACATCCCCTCCTACGCCAACACCTGGTCGGGGCTGATGAACGTCCCCGAGCCGGTGGCGCAGCGCTGGTTCGAGCGCGCGCGCACCCGCGTCGTGCCGATCGACGACAGCGTGGTGCGGGACGAGCAGTGGAACATCGACCTCTACACCCGCGCGAAGCTGGTGCGCCGTCCGGTGAAGGCCGCCGACATCCTCGACCGCAGCTTCAACGACGCGGTCCAGGCCGGGCTCAAGGCGAGCTGAGGCGCCCGCACGGAGCACGCGGCACGGGCCGGGGGCGGCAGCGCCCCCGGCCCGTCATGCGTCGGCCGGCCCTGGCAGCGTGGCGTTGCTCCACAGCACGCGGGTGACACCGGCGGCCGCATTGGCGAAGCCGTGCGGCACGGTGCTGGGAAAGCCGAAACTGTCCCCCTCGTTCAGCCAGTGGTCGGTGCGGTCCACCGTCAGCAGCAGGCGGCCCTGCAGCACCATGCCCGCCTCCTGCCCGGCATGGGCATAGAGCCCCTCCCCCGTGCGCGCCCCGGGCTCCAGTGTCACCAGGTAGAGCGTCAGGCCGGGCGCGCCCGGCGGCGTCAGCGCCTGCTTGCTGATGCCCTGGTGGAAGGCGACGTCCCGCCGCTGCGCCACCCGCACCACCGGCCCGGCGGGCTCCGCCGCGGGCTGCACGGGCTCCAGCAGCTGGGCCAGGGTGGCCTCCAGCGCCTCCGCGACGCGGATCAGGTCGCGTAGCGTGGGCGAGGACAGCCCGCGCTCGATCTGGCTGAGGAAGCCGAGCGAAAGCTGCGCCCGCGCCGCCACCTCCTGCAGGGACAGGCCCCGTTGCCGCCGCAGCCGCCGCAGCTGGCCGCCCATCGAGGCGTCAAGGGGGTCCACCATGCGCTCCGCCGCAGTTTCCACCGAGATGAAGTCCCTTCCTGGAATTTCATGGATATGAAATTTCGCCTTGCGAGGCCAGCGCCCCTGTGCGCCAATCACGCGAGCGTTCAAGCGAAGGGGGAGTTGGCGATGATCGCACGCCGGGCCTTGCTGGGTGGCACCGCACTGGCGCTGGGGGCAGCCGCGCTGCCGGCCCGCGCCCAGGGACAGACGCTGAAGGTCGGCTCGACGCCGACCGGCGTGCCTTTCACCTTCCTCGACACCAAGACCAACACCATCACCGGCTTCATGGTCGATCTGATCGAGGCGATCGGGAAGGGCCAGGGCTTCGCCGTCGATGTGCAGGCGACGCCCTTTGCGGCGCTGATCCCCTCCCTCACCACCAGCCGCATCGACATCATCGCCGCCGCCATGACGGCGACCCCGGCGCGGCGCGAGCAGATCGACTTCTCCGACCCGGTCTATTCCTATGGCGAGGGCGCGGTGGTGAAGCCGGGCGCGACGCTGCCCGGCAAGACCATGGCGGAGATGAAGGGGCTCACCGCCGGCGCGCAGCTCGGCACCACCTATGCCGAGGCGGCGAAGAAGGCCGGGCTCGAGGTCCGCACCTATGACAGCGTGGCCGACATCATCCGCGACGTCTCGCTCGGCCGCATCCAGGTGGGCTTCGGCGACGGGCCGATCGTCGGCTACCAGATCGCCCAGGGCAGCTTCAAGGGCGTCGAGCTGCTGCCGGGCTACAAGCCCTCGGTGGTCGGCACCATCAACATCGGCACCCGCAAGGGCGACCCGGTGATGGCGAAGATCAACGACGGGCTGCACAAGGCGCTCTCCGACGGCACGGTGGACAAGCTGATCGCCAAGTGGAACCTGCCGCCCGCCGCGCAGGGATGAGCTTCGAAAGCTTCCTGACCTCGGCACGGGACTTCCTGCCGATCCTGCTGCAGGGCGTGTGGGTGACCATCGCCCTCACGCTCTGCGCCCTGGTGCTCGCCACCCTGCTCGGGCTGCTCTGGGCGCTGATGCGCACCTCCGGCACGCGCTGGCTGGAATGGCCGGCCAAGGCGGTGGTGAACACGCTGCGCGGCATCCCGATCATCGTGCAGCTCTTCTACATCTACTTCGTGCTGCCCGAGCTCGGCCTGGACCTCACCGCCTTCCAGGCCGGCGTCATCGGCCTCGGCGTCGCCTATTCGGCCTATATGGGCGAGGTGTTCCGCTCCGGCATGCTGGCGGTCGATCCCGGCGCGGTGGAGGCGGCGGAGAGCCTCGGCATCCCGCGCTTCCGCATCATGACGCGGGTGGTGCTGCCGCAGGCCGTGCGCATCGTCCTGCCGCCCTATGGCAACATGCTGATCATGATGCTGAAGGACAGCAGTCAGGCGAGCGTCATCACCGTCGCCGAGATCTCCACGCAGTCCCGCCTGATCGCCGCCTCCACCTTCAAGAACCAGGAGGTCTTCACCCTGGCGGCGCTGCTCTACCTGGCGCTCAGCGTGCCGCTGATCATCCTGGTCGGGCAGTTGGAGAAGAGGTTCGGCCGGGCATGATCGAGATCGAGGCGGTCGAGAAGAGCTACGGGCCGCTGCGGGTGCTGAAGGGCATCTCGCTGCGCGTGCCGGAGGGCAAGGTGGTCTGCGTCATCGGCCCCTCCGGCTCCGGCAAGTCCACCCTGCTGCGCTGCGTGAACGGGCTGGAGGGCTACCAGGGCGGCGCCATCCGCGTGGACGGGCGGCTTGTGGACCGCGGCCGCAAGGCGGAGATCCGCGCGGTGCGGCAGCGCGTCTGCATGGTGTTCCAGCGCTTCAACCTGTTCGGCCACCGCACCGCGCTGGAGAACGTCACGGAGGGCCCGATCTACGCCCTCGGCGAACCACGCCAGCAAGCCGAGGCGGGCGGGCGCGAGCTGCTGGCGCGGGTCGGCCTGTCCGGCAAGGAGGGCACTTACCCCGCGCAGCTCTCGGGCGGGCAGCAGCAGCGCGTCGCCATCGCCCGCGCGCTGGCCATGCGCCCGCAGGCCGTGCTGTTCGACGAGCCGACCAGCGCCCTCGACCCCGAGCTGGTGGGCGAGGTGCTGGCCGTCATGCGCGACCTGGCCCGCGAGGGCATGACCATGATGGTGGTGACGCACGAGATCGCCTTCGCCCGCGAGGTGGCCGACCATGTGGTCTTCATGGACCATGGCGTCGTCGTCGAGGAGGGGCCGCCGGACGAGGTGCTGGCCACCCCGCGCGAGCCGCGCACCCAGGAATTCCTCCGCCGCGTGTTGCGGCCGCTGGATTGAACAGGCCGAACCGCATGCCCTCCCCCGCGCCCCTGCCGCCCTCCCTTTATGCCGAGACCGCCGCGCCCGGCTTCCCCGCGCCGCCGCTGGAGGGCGAGCACCGGGTGCCGGTGGCCATCGTGGGCGGCGGCTTCACCGGCCTTTCCACCGCGCTGCACCTCGCCGAGCAGGGCGTCGCGCCGACGCTGATCGAAGCTTCGGAACCCGGCTGGGGTGCCTCCGGCCGCAATGGCGGGCAGGTCAATCCCGGCCTGAAATGGGACCCCGACCAGGTGCAGGCCGATTTCGGCCCCGAGCTGGGGGCGCGAATGATCGCCCTCTCCTACGGCGCGCCGGAGCTTGTCTTTGACATCATCCGGCGCCACCAGATCACCTGCGACGCGCGCCAGCAGGGCACGCTGCGCGCCGCCATCACGCCGGCCAACGCCAGTGCCGTCCAAGCCACGGCGGCGCAGTGCATCCGGCGCGGCATGCCGGTGGAGTATCTCGACCGCGCCGCCGTCGCCGCCCTGACCGGCACCGACCGCTATGCCGGCGCGATGCTCGACCGCCGTGGCGGCGACCTCAACCCGCTCTCCTACGCGCGCGGCCTCGCGCGGGCGGCGGCGCAGCGCGGCGCGCGCATCCATGGCGCAACGCCGGCCCTCTCCCTCGCCCGCGAAGGCGCCCTGTGGCGCATCGCCACCCCGCAGGGCAGCCTGCTGGCGGAGCAGGTGGTGCTGGCCACCAACGGCTATACCGGCGACCTCTGGCCCGGGCTGCGCCGCAGCCTGGCGCCGGTGTTCAGCTCGATCGCCGCCACCGCGCCGCTGCCGGACGCCGTGGCGCGGAGCATCCTGCCGCTGCGCGGTTCGGTCTACGAGAGCGGCAACATCACCGTCTATTACCGGCTCGACCAGGCGAACCGCCTGCTGATGGGCGGGCGCGGCCCGCAGCGCCCGATGCAGGACACCGGCCCCGTCCAGTACCTGCTGCGCTACGCCGAGCGCCTGTGGCCGGCGCTGAAGGGCGCCACCTGGACGCATGGCTGGAACGGCCAGCTCGCGATGACGCAGGACCACTATCCGCACCTGCACGAGCCGGCGCCGGGCCTGCTCGCGGCGCTGGGCTACAACGGGCGCGGCGTCGCCATGGCCACTGCCATGGGCGGCCAACTGGCGCGCCGCCTGCTCGGCACGCCGGCCGAGGCGCTCGACATGCCCCTGCGGCCGATCCGCCCCATTCCCTTCCACCGCTTCTGGCGGCTGGGCGTCGCGGCAACGGTGGCGAAGGGGCGGGTCAAGGACCGGCTCGGGCTGTCCTGACGTCGACAACCGGGGGAGAATGAATTCTCCCCCCGACGCCTTCTTCTTCTTTTCTGCCGGTTTCCAGCGCTGCCGGCACGCGCCCGCGCCGCGACGGAAACCGTCCCGGCGACGGCCCCCATGAGAGCGGCCAGAGAGGCGCCACCCGGGGCGAAACCGGAAACTGACAGAAGGAAGAAGGGGGTTCGGGGGACTTCGTTCCCCCGACCTTTCCTCAGTGCTGGACGGGCTTGCCGTCCTCCAGCCGCAGCAGGTGCAGCGGGCTGTTGTCGCGCAGCTCCTCCGGCAGCAGCTCCGCCGGGAAGTCCTGGTAGCAGACCGGGCGCAGGAAGCGCCGGATGGCCAGCGTGCCGACCGAGGTGCTGCGCCCATCCGCGGTGGAGGGATAGGGCCCGCCATGCACCATGGCGTGGCTGACCTCGACACCCGTCGGGTAGCCGTTCACCAGGATGCGGCCGACGCGGCGCTCCAGCACCGGCAGCAGCGCGCGGGCCTCCTCCACGTCCTCCTTCTCCATCTGCAGGGTGGCGGTGAGCTGGCCTTCCAGCTTCTCCGCCACGTCCCGCATGGTGCCGGTGTCCTGGCAGCGGATGATGAGGGAGGCGGCGCCGAAGACCTCCTCCTCCAGGCCGGGGTCGGCGGCGAAGCTGGCGGCGTCGGTCATGAACAGCGCCGCCTGGCCCTGGGTCGGGCCGTTGTGCAGCAGGCCCTCGGCCACCTTCTGCACCTTCGGCGCGTTGGAGAGGCGCTCGACGCCCTCCTGGTAGGCCTTCAGGATGCCCGGCGTCAGCATGGTGGCGGCCGGGGCGGCGCCCAGCGCCTCGGCGGCGGCGGCGACGAAGCGGTCGAGCTCCGGCCCCTCCACCGCCAGCACCAGGCCGGGATTGGTGCAGAACTGGCCGGCCCCCATTGTCAGCGAGCCGACAAAGGCCTTGCCGATCGCCTCCGCCCGCGCCTTCATGGCGGCCGGCAGCAGGAAGACCGGGTTGATGCTGCTCATCTCGGCATAGACCGGGATCGGCTCGGGGCGGGCGGCGGCGGTCTTCATCAGCGCCACGCCGCCGGCGCGCGATCCGGTGAAGCCCACCGCCTTGATGCGCGGATCGGCGACCAGCCCCTGCCCGACCACGCTGCCGGCGCCGAACAGCATGGAGAAGACGCCCTCCGGCAGCTCGCATTTCCGCACCGCCGCCTGCACCGCTCGGCCGGCCAGCTCGGACGTGCCGGGATGCGCCGAATGCGCCTTCACCACCACCGGGCAGCCCGCGGCCAGCGCCGAGGCGGTGTCGCCGCCCGCCACCGAGAAGGCCAGCGGAAAGTTGCTGGCGCCGAACACCGCGACAGGACCGAGCGGGATCTGGCGCTGGCGCAGGTCGGGGCGCGGCAGCGGCTTGCGGTCGGGCAGGGCGGGGTCGATGCGGGCGTCCAGCCACAGCCCATCCCGCACCACCTGGGCGAAGAGGCGAAGCTGGCCGACCGTGCGCGCCCGCTCGCCCTCGATGCGGCCGCGCGGCAGGCCGCTCTCGGCCACCGCGCGTTCGACCAGTTCGTCGCCAAGCTCCATCAGCTCCTGCGCGACGGTTTCCAGGAAGCTGGCACGCTGCTCCAGGGTGGTGGCGCGGTAGGTGTCGAAGGCCGCCCAGGCCAGGGCGCAGGCGCGCTCCACCTCGGCCGCGGTGCCGCCGCCATAGGCTGGCTCCATCGCCTCGCCGGTGGAGGGATTGATGGCGCGGACCGGGCGCTCCGTCCCGCGCAGGCGCGTGGCGCCGATCAGCATCTCGCCGGTGAGGGCCATGCGGTGGTTCCTTGTGGCTCGGGCGGCGGGCCATCTCCTGCCACGCCGCACTTGTCTGACGTCATAGGACAGGCTTTCGGCAGAGCGGGCAAGAGCGGCCAGCGGGAATGCGCTGCCTCCTGTTCCGGGCATTCCGGCCAGGCCTGCCGGCCGGGAAGAGGGCAAAGCCTCGGGCATATCGCCCCGGCGCTCAACCGGCGCGGCGGGCCGTGGCGGAGAAGCGGCGACACATGCCAGTGAGGGCGGCGGCGAAAACAAGAAGCCGGCCCTCTCCATCGGGAGAAGGCCGGCATGTCAGCGCGGAGCGGGGCGCCGCGAAATCGCGGCGGGCGGCGGACGGGCGGTCAAGCGACGGGCGGTCAGGCGACGGCCATCGCCAGGCCGCCGCTTGCACCGAGGCCGGGATGTGCCCGCGGGGTGCGCGGGGCCGCGGCCTGGTAGCGCAGCCGTGCCGCTTCAAGGGCGGCGGGGGTCGGCTCCTCCAGCACATAGCCTCGCCCCCAGATGGTGCGCACGATCTCGGCGGAGCCGGCGGCCGCCAGCTTGCGGCGCAGCTTGCAGACGAACACGTCGAGGATGCGCTGGTCCGGCCCATCCTCGGCACCGTAGGAGCGGGCCATGAAGTGCTCCTTGGTGAGCAGCGTGCCGCGCCGCAGCATGAGCATTTCCAGCACGTCGAACTCGCGGCAGGTGATCCGGACCGGGCGATCATCCACCGCCACGGTGCGGCGGGTGTGGTCCAGCACGACGTTGCCGCAGCGAAGCTGTGCGCTGGCATGCCCGCAGCCGCGCCGCAGCACCGCCTGCATCCGGGCATGCAGCAGCGCCAGCGGCACGGCGCGGCGCAGCACGTCGTCCGCGCCGAATTCCAGCGCCGCCACCTCCTCGTCATGCGTCGGGGCCGTTCCGAGAACGAGAACGGGCGCCTGCACCCCGCGGCGGCGGATGTCCCGCAGGATCGCCAGCGCCTGCAGGCGGATCTCGTCCACCTCCAGCAGGATGACGTCATAGGGCCCGCTGTGCTGGGCGATCGCGGCCGTCTCCGCGAACGGGAGGGCGAGGTCGCAGCCATATCCTTTTTGGATCAGGCTGTCCCGCAACCGCGACTTATCCTCAAAGATGCTGGCGAGGAGAATGTACATGGCCCGTCCTTGCGATTTTCGCTGGCGGTGAAGGTCAGAGCCTCCTGGCTCCAACAAGCAGAGGTTAACTCACGAATCCGTGATAAACAAGATAATCTAGCTGGGGTTGAACACTCGCAAGGGATTTTTCGTAGCAATCCCCTGCTTTTCCCGGTGTTGTCTTGAAGGCAGCGCAGAAGGTCGCCCGGTGGCTATAGTATCTTTCGAAACGGCAATTCCTGGAATTTTAGACGGACGTCGAAAAGATGGGATCGTTTCAACAGCAGACCATCAGCGTCGGGACGTGCGGCTGACGAACCCCCTTTCCGCATCAGGACTCCTGGACGCTGCCGGCCGGAACCAGAGCCGCGAAGCTTCCTTCTCGCCTCGAGAAGAACCACCTTCTCGCCATGCCAGCGCCGGGTTCCCGCAAGCCGCCAGAGAAGGTCCCCTCCGCCGGGCTTTGGAGGGCTGGCGGATCTGAGCCGCTTCGACAGCGGAGGATTACTCCGGCCCACGAGTCAAAGTCTCAGAACAAGGCGCGTTTGCTGAATTTCCGCGCCAAGGAATTGAAAGTCTCATTCTCCGCAGCCCGCCCAACTCTGTGAACAGCACGGCGCGTTCGTTTCAGGAGGAGAGATTCACGCGCCGCTTTCCGGCCCGCCCAGGTGTGTTGTCATGGCAACACCACGCGCGCACGACGCCCGCGGTTCCGGGTTGACGAAGCGGGGACGACGAAGGCGGGGCGAGCGCGATCCTTCGCCCGCCCGGGCGGCACCGGGTTCGTGGCTTCCCGGCACCCCTCTCCTCAGGCCGGGCCGATGGCCGGCGCGGCCGGCACCTCCCAGGTCATGGCGGGATCCAGCGGCCAGATCGGGCGTGGCACCTGGCGGAAGGGCACGCGTGTCAGCACCGGCGTCACCAGCCCCGGCCCATCCACCTCCAGGATCTGCGAATCCGCGAAGAGATCGTTGAAGCCGGCCCGGAAATGCCCGCGCGACTTCACCACCAGCCCACGCAGGCGGCGCAGGTCGATGCCGAGATGCTCCAGCATCGCCGGATCGTGGCACTGGTGGCGGATCGAGACAAAGACAACGTCGATCCGCCCCTCCAGCCGCAGCCAGGCGGTGGGGCCGAGGGCGTAGGGGCGGCCGGCGATGGTGCCGCGCCGGCCGGTGATGTGGCCGTCGCTCAGGGCCATCACCTCCGCCCCGGCTTCCAGGCGCCGGCTGTCCGCCTGCGTCTCGGCGCGGTTCAGCACGGCGCGGAAACGGGCGCCCTGCCCCCGCGCATGCGCCTCCACCGCCAGCTCCGGGTCGTAATGGATGGCGAAGGCGGTCTCGGTGACGCCGGCCTCCAGAAAGGCGCGCAGGAGGTCGGTGGTGTTGCCGCGCGCGCCGCCGCCGGGATTGTCGGCCACGTCGGCGAAGAGCAGGGCCGGCAGGGCGGGGTCGTCGCAAGCGGCCCTGAGGCGCTGCGCCGCCTCCTGGATCGGCGTCAGCCGCGCGGCCAGTTCCTCGCGCCGCGACCAGAGCAGGGCCGCGAGTTCGCGCGCCACCGCATCGGCGGCCGCCTGATCGCCCCGCGCGGTGACGATCACGCTCATGCCGTTCTTGGGCGAATCGCCGAGGCTGAAATTGGCCAGCACGGAGACGTTCAGGATGCTGCCCCGGCACAGCTCCTGCCCGCGCGCGATGGCCGCGCCATAGGGGCCGCGGTCCGACAGCAGCGAGACGGACGGCGGCAGCAGCGGCAGCTTGATGAAGGCCTTCGCCGTCCTCACCCCGTCCAGCAGTTCCAGCATCGCCCGCCCCGCCTCCTGGCCGCGCTCGCGCATGTCCACATGCGGGTTGGTCAGGAAGGCGATCAGCAGGTCCGTGTTGCGCACCATGGCGGGGCTGACATTGGCGTGCAGGTCCAGCGTGGAGACGACCGGCACCTCCGGGCCGACGATGCCGCGCACCATGGCGTAGAGGGCGCCCTCCGGGTCCGGCTCGGCCGTGGCGGAGGCGGCGCCGTGCGCCTCGACAAAGACGCCGTCCAGCGGCATTGCCGCCTTCAGCCCCTCCGCCAAGCGGGCGAGGTAGCGCTTGAAGAAGCCCTGCTCGGCCGGGCCGCTGGCGCCGGCCGAGGTGATGGCGAGCGGCACCGGCCGCCAGGGGCCGGCGGCATCCAGCACCTCCACGAAGCCCTTGATGCCGCCGGGATCGCGCGATCGGGCGGCGCGCGCGTCGTCGAGCAGTTCCTGCCCTTCGAGCCAGAGCTTCTGCCGGAACTCGGCTTCCTCGGCGGCCGGCGCGAAGCCGTTCGCCTCCAGCATGAAGCCGAGCAGGGCGATGCGGGGATTGTTGCGCATGCGGGATTCGCTTCCGGATGGGGCAGTTCAGGGCGCCGCAGCCAGCAGGTGCCGCAGCAGGCGGCCGAAGCGGGCGTAGGAGACGGAGGGGCCGGGCTGGTCGGTATCAACACGGTGGACCACCACGGCCTGCAGGGCGGGCAGCACCAGCAGCACATGGCCGCGCGTGCCGAGCGCGGCATAGCTGCCCTCCGGCACCACGACGTTGGGAAACATCACCCCCTGCCGCGCGACCCACCACATGTAGCCATAGGCGCCGTGGTGCCCGGCCTCGGAAACCGGCAGCACGCTCATCCGCATCCAGTTCTCCGGCACCACCTGCCGGCCATCGGCGCGGCCGCCGTCGAGGAAGAGCTGGCCGAAGCGGGCGAGATCGCGCGCCGTCAGGCGGAAGGGATAGGCGGGGTGGCGCGATTCGGGCAGCGGCACATAGGCGCCGTCCTGCTCCGGGCGGAAGTCCTCCATGCCGCAGGGCGCGGCGATGCGCGCCGCGAAGTCCCGGAAGATGTCGGCGCCCGTGCACTGCCGGAAGATCGTGCCCAGGGCGTTGAAGTCCCAGTTGTTGTAGCACCAGGCCGTGCCCGGCCCGGCGCTGTGCCGCGCCGGCTTGATGGAAAGCATCCAGGGCGATTCATAGCCGCTCGGGTGGTAGATCCCGGAGCGGGCGCAGAGCAGGTCGAGCACCGTGGCCAGCTTCTCGCGCGGCGTCAGGCCGAGCTGGTCGTCGATGCCGAGATCCTCCAGGCTGGCCTCCAGGTCGATCCGCCCTGCTTCCGCGTGGATGCCGATCAGGGCCGAGAGCAGGCTCTTGCGGATGGAATGGGCGTTGAACCGCGCGGCGACCCGGCCGGCGGACAGCAGCACGCGGCCGCGCACCACCACCATCAGGGCGGCGGTGTCCGTGTTCGCCGCATCCTCCAGCGCCGCCCGCAGGCCGGCCGCGGACCAGCCGGCATCCTCCGGGCTGTTCCAGCGCGGCCAGGCGCCGAGCTCGGCCTCCGCCGCATCTCCATCGCCGAGAGCTCTCTGCACGGGATTTGTTCCTTTTGACCGTTTTACAGGCGCCCTGACCGATGCAAGGATGGCGCCAGGGAAAACAGACGGGAAAAGTCTGGCACATGGTTTGCTGGCCGGACGGCCAAGCGCAAGCGCTTATGCCATGCGAGGGAAACTCAGAATGACCGAACACCATCCCGGCCGCGCCGCCATCCGGCGCCCTTGGCAGCGCCTCGCCCTGAGCCTGCTGGCCGGCACCGGCCTGGCGGCGCTGACCGGCGGTGCGCAGGCCGCGACCCCCGGCAACGCCATGGTGATGGCCTGGAACATCGATGCCATCAGCACCTTCGACCCGGCGCAGATCGGCGAGGTGGTGACCAGCGAGCTGATGCAGAACACCTGCGATTCGCTGGTGGCCTTCAACCCGAAGGACGAATCAAAGCTCGTCCCCGCCCTGGCCGAGCGCTGGGAGGTTTCGCCCGACAGGCAGCAGATCACCTTCCACCTGCGCGACAACCTGGTCTTCCCTTCCGGCAACAAGGCGACGGCGAAGGACCTCGCCTGGTCCATGCAGCGCGTGGTGAAGCTCGGCTTCGGCAACTCCGCGACGCTGACCGAATACGGCTTCACCAAGGACAGCGCGGCCGAGCGCATCGTCGCGCCGGACGACCGTACGCTGGTGATGAAGCTGGACAAGCCCTATCCGGTGAACCTCGTGCTGCAGGCGGTCGCCGCCAACCGCGTCGCCACCCTGCTCGACCGCGAGACGGTGATGAAGCACGAGGTGAACGGCGACCTCGGCAACAAGTACCTCGCGACGCACACCGAATGCGTCGGCCCCTACCACCTGCGTCAGTGGAACGCCGGCGAGAGCGTGGTGCTGGAGGCCAACCCGAAGTACTGGGGCCCGGCGCCGAAGCTGAAGCGCGTCATCATCCGCCACGTCGCCGAGGCCGGCACGCAGCGCCTGCTGCTGGAGAAGGGCGATGTGGACATCGCGCGCGACCTGACGCCGGAGGACATGCAGGCCATCGAGAAGATGCCCGGCATCACCCTCTCGCGCACGCTGAAGCCGCAGATCGTCTACTGGGGCTTCAACAACGCCAACCCGATCTTCGCCAAGGAGAAGGTGCGCCTCGCCATGCGCTACCTGATCGACTACGAGGGCCTGGGCAAGACGGTGATGGCCTATAACGGCGTGCCGCGCGCCAGCTTCGCGCAGCTCGGCGCCTTCGGCGCGCTGGATGAGAAGGAAGGCCAGCCCTTCAGGCTCGATCCCGCGAAGGCGAAGCAGCTTCTCGCCGAGGCCGGCTATCCCGACGGCTTCGAGGCGACGATGATCTTCGGCACCCTGCCCTATGCGGCGCCGATCGCGCAGCATATCCAGCAGAACGCCTCCAAGATCGGCGTGCGCATCAAGCTGGAGCAGATGGCCAACGCGCAGCTCTTCGCCCGCCACCGCGGCCGCGAGTTCGAGACGGCGATGCTGGCCTGGCAGACCAGCGTGCCGGACGCGCACGGCAACGCCTCGCGCCAGATCTACAACCCCGACAACCGCGCCGAGGCGAAGCTGACGCAGTACCCGTCCTGGCGCCATTCCTTCCAGGACGAGAAGGCCAACAAGATGGTCCAGGCCGCCCTGCTGGAGCAGGACGAGGAGAAGCGCGCGGAGATGTACCACGAGCTGCAGCGCGACATGATGCAGCGCGGCCCGACGGCGATCATGTTCCAGTCCATCATGCTCGCCGGCGTGCGCGACACGCTGAAGAACTGGACCTGGAACGGCTTCGGCGCCTACTACGACCTGGCCTCCAAGGAGTAAGGCTCCCATGGCTGAGGCGGCGGCGACACCCGCCCGGCGGAGCGGCGGCGGTGCCGCCGCCGCCCTGCCCTCCTGGTCCGGCACGGCGCTGCGGCTGGTCGTCTCGATCGCCGTCACGCTGTTCGGCCTGATGGCGCTGACCTTCCTGATCGGCCGGCTGCTGCCGCTCGATCCCGTCGCCGCCATCCTGGGCGACAACGCCACGCAGGAAGCCTATGAGGCGATGCGGGCGCAGCTCGGCCTGGACCAGCCGCTGTGGATCCAGTTCGGCCGCTATGTCGGCGACGTGCTGCGGCTCGACTTCGGCACCGCGCTGACCACCGGCAAGCCGGTGCTGGAGGACATCGCCCGCGTCTTCCCGGCGACCATCGAGCTGGCCACGGTGGGCATCCTCATCGGCACCGGCCTCGGCATCCCGCTGGGCGTGCTGGCCGCCGCCCATCGCGACACGCCGCTCGACTATTTCGTCCGGATCTTCGGCCTGCTCGGCTATTCCACGCCGAATTTCTGGCTCGGGCTGATGGGCCTGGTGCTGTTCTACGCCAATCTCGGCTGGGTCGGCGGTCCCGGGCGGATCGACACCGCCTACCAGTGGGACATCGAGCCGGTGACCGACCTTCTGCTGCTCGACACCGCCATGGCCGGGCAGTGGGAGATCTTCCGGAACGTCCTCAGCCACATCATCCTGCCCGCCTCCATCCTCGGCTTCGGCGCGCTGGCCTATATCAGCCGCATGACGCGCTCCTTCATGCTGGAGCAGCTCGCGCAGGAATACGTCATCGCCGCGCGGGTGAAGGGGCTCTCCTGGATGCGCACGGTCTGGGTGCACGCCTTCCGCAACGTGGTGGTGCAGGTCATCACCGTGGTGGCGCTGGCCTATGCCTTCCTGCTGGAGGGCGCGGTGCTGACCGAGACGGTCTTCGCCTGGCCGGGCTTCGGCCGTTATCTGACCAACGCCCTGCTGGCGGGCGACATGAACGCCGTGGTCGCCTGCACCTTGCTTGTCGGCATCATCTTCGTCGCGCTGAATCTGCTGGCCGACCTGCTCTACCGCCTGCTCGATCCGCGGACCCGCTGAACATGTCCGACGCCTCCCTCCCCACCTCCTCGCTCGGCGCCTGGCTGCGCGCGCCGGTGCCCGCCTCGCCCTTCCAGGCGCGGATGCAGGCGCTCTGGCTCGGCTGGCGCCGGCTGCGCAGCAACCCGCCGGCGCTGGCCGGCGCGGCGATCCTGCTGCTGCTGGTCGCCGTGGCCGTTTCCGCTCCCTTGCTGGCCACGCATGACATCTACGCCCAGGACCTGACGGCGCGGCTGCGGCCGCCCTCCGCCGCGCACTGGCTCGGCACCGACGACCTCGGGCGCGACATCTACAGCCGCCTCGTCTTCGGCTCCCGCATCACCCTCTACATCGCCTTCCTGGCGGCGCTGATCGCGGCGCCGCTGGGGCTCGTCATCGGCACCACCGCCGGCTATCTCGGCGGCTGGACCGACACCATCCTGATGCGGCTGGTGGACATCTTTCTCTCCTTTCCCAGCCTGATCCTGGCGCTGGCCTTCGTCGCCGCGCTCGGCCCGGGGATCGAGAACGCCATCATCGCCATCTCGCTCGCCGCCTGGCCGCCGATCGCGCGGCTGGCGCGGGCCGAGACGCTGACGGTGCGCAAGTCCGACTACATCGCCGCCGTGCGGCTGCAGGGCGCCTCCCGCCTGCGCATCATCCTGCACCATGTCGTGCCGATGTGCCTGCCCTCGGTCATCGTCCGCATCACGCTGAACATGGCGGGCATCATCCTCACCGCCGCGGGCCTCGGCTTCCTCGGCCTCGGCGCGCAGCCGCCCAGCCCGGAATGGGGCGCCATGCTCTCCACGGGGCGGCAGTTCGTCATGACGAGCTGGTGGATCGCCGCCATCCCCGGCTGCGCCATCCTGTTCACCAGCCTCGCCTTCAACCTGTTCGGCGACGGGCTGCGCGACATCCTGGACCCGCGCCATGGCTGACCCGGATACCTCCCCCCTGATCCGCGTGCGCGGCCTGCGCATCGCCTTTCCCTCCCCCAGCGGCCCCATCGAGGCGGTGCGCGGCGTATCCTTCGACGTCGGCCGCGAGAAGCTCGGCATCGTCGGCGAAAGCGGCTCCGGCAAGTCCATGACGGGCCGCGCGCTGCTGAAGCTCTCGCCCAAGGCGGCGCGCGTCACCGCCGAGCGGCTGGACTTCGCCGGCATCGACCTCCTGGCCGCCTCGGAGCGGCGGATGCGCGGCCTGCGCGGCGCCCGCATCTCAATGATCTTGCAGGACCCGAAATACTCGCTGAACCCGCTGATGCGCGTCGGCCACCAGATCGCCGAGACCTGCCGGCTGCACCAGCGCGCCGGCCGCGCCGAGGCCAACGCCAAGGCGATGGCCATGCTGGAGGCGGTGCATATCCGCGACCCCCGCCGCGTCTTTGACCTCTACCCGCACGAGGTTTCCGGCGGCATGGGCCAGCGCATCATGATCGCCATGATGCTGGTCACCGAGCCGGACCTCATCATCGCCGACGAGCCGACCTCGGCGCTGGACGTCACCATCCGCCGGCAGGTGCTCACCATCCTCGACGAGCTAGTGTCGCGGCGCGGCGTCGGCCTCATCTTCATCAGCCACGACCTCAACCTCGTCGCCGAGTTCTGCGACCGCGTGCTGGTGATGTATGCCGGGCGGATCGTCGAGGAGCTGCGCGCGGCGGACCTGCACAGCGCACGGCATCCCTATACCCAGGCCCTGCTGCGCAGCCTGCCGCGGCTCGACCAGCCCGTGGAGGAGCTGGCGGTGCCGACGCGCGACCCCGCCTGGCGGGATGGGCCGACCTATCGGCTGGAGGCGCTGGCATGAAAAAGCAAGATCGGAGGAAGGGATTCCCCCGAACCCCCTTCTTTTTTCCGTGTGTTCCTGGGGAATTCCCGCCCCCGGCCTCTTGGACCAGGGTTCACACGGCATGACGCTTCCCATCCCGCCGGCGCTGGAGGTCATCGACCTCAACATCACCTTCGGCCGCGGCGCCAAGGCGAATCACGCCGTGCAGCGCGTCGCCTTCCGCGTCGCGCCGGGCGAGGCCTATGGGCTGATCGGCGAGTCCGGTTCGGGCAAGTCCACCGTGCTCCGCGCCCTATCCGGCCTGAACACGGAGTACCGGGGCGCCATCCTGCTGCACGGGCAGGAACTGCCGGCGGTGCGGGACAAGGCGTTCTTCCGGCAGACGCAGATGGTCTTCCAGGATCCCTACGGCTCGCTGCACCCGCGCAAGATGGTCAACCAGGTGCTGCTGGAGCCCCTGGTCATCCATGGGCTCGACCGGCCGCAGCAGCGGGTGGACGAGGTGCTGCGGGCGGTGGGGCTCGGGCCCGCCTTCCGCTTCCGCTACCCGCACCAGCTCTCCGGCGGGCAGCGGCAACGCGTCGCCATCGCGCGCTGCCTGATCCTGGAGCCGAAGATCCTGCTGCTGGACGAGCCGACCAGCGCGCTCGACGTTTCCGTGCAGGCCGAGATCCTCAACCTCCTGCACCGGCTGCGCGCCGAGCGGGGCCTCACCTACGTGATGGTCAGCCACGACCTCGCGGTGGTGGCGCATCTCTGCGAGCGGCTGGCCATCATGAACGGCGGCCGCATCGTCGAGGAAATGACGGCCGCGGCGCTGCGCGCCGGGCAGGCGACGGATCCGTACAGCCGGGCCCTTCTCGCCGCCAGCATCGGGTACCGGCCTGCCGCCGAGCAGGACACCTTCGCGGAGGCTTAGAGCAGATCCCGATCAGATGGCACCGGCTGGTTGGGTGAAGATGCGCGTCAAAACAGAAGGCTGGAGCGGCTGAAGTGCGCCAAGGCGAACGGAAGCCGCGCCAGCTTCGGCGGCAACCGGTCGTTCGGAGGAGCGGCGGGCGCGTCCGCGTCGTTCACGGCGGCGTTCCCGCGGGCAGGCCTGGCCGCCCATGCGCCCGCTGCGACCCCGTGCGGGCACGGCCCGGGTGTTGAGCATGCTCGCCTCCTCCAGAGAGGCGCCGGGAAGGCCGCACCCTCCCCATCCCCAAGTCAGCGCCGCGTTCCGCCTCCGCTCTCCGGCCGGAAGACCGGCCGCGGAAGAAGCAGGCTTTGCGGCAGCGAGCCCCTTGGCCCTGGGTGCTCAGGCCGCCATCCGGCCGCTTTCCAGAAAGCTCATCGCCGAGATCACGGCGCCGGGGCTGGCGGCCAGCGGCGTGTGCAGGGCGCGCACGCGGGTGAAGGCATCCTCCCGGCCGGGAAGGCGGGTCTCCTCGACGGTGACAATGCCGTCGTTGTCGCCGGGCAGCAACGGGTTGAAGCCCCGTCCGCCCGTGCCTCCGGCGATCACCGCCAGGCCACGGCAATCCGGCACAGGCACCAAGGCCGCGCCCGCGGGCGTCACCGTCTGGCCGCAGCTTCCGGTCAGCGCCCGGTAGGCGGCCACCCGGGTGGCCATCCCCGCGATTCCGGCACCCCGCGCGGGCGAGCCGATCAGCACCAGCCGCCCCGGCCGCCAGCCATCCTCGGCGGCGCGCGCCATGGCGGCCCGCGCCACCAGCCCGCCCAGACTGTGCCCGACAAAGGCGACTTCGCCGGCCCCATCCTCCGCCAGCGCGGCGGCAACGCGGCTGGCCGCACGCGCATGGTGCTCCAGGGACTGCCGCAGGCTGGCATAGCCGATATTCGCCACCGCCCAGCCGGTATCGGCCAGCGCGCCGGCCATCCGCGCCATGCCGCCGGGATGGTGCCCGAGCCCATGCAGCACCACCACCGCGCGGCGGCAGCCGGCGGGGCGCGCCAGGCGCGACGCCTGCGCGAGGCAGGCCTCCGCCGCCCCGGTCAGCGCGATGCCACCGAAGGGGTCCACCGCCCGGCCGAGGCCGGTCTTGCAATGCGTCTGCACCCGCCAGCCGGAGCGGGACCAGATATCCGTCCAGGGCTGGAACACACCCGTGAACCGCCGCGTGCGCATCTTCACGCGCATCGCCCGGAGCCTCCATGGCGCCCATGGGCGCCGGCCAGAACGGAAACACGTGGGCGGGGCGTGGTGCGCAAGGAGCCTTCCTTCCGGGCTGGGCCGAACCGCAACAATATCGTGGTGCCGCCAGGGCTTCGTAAAGATGCGGTGAGGCATGGGCGGGGCAACCCTTCGGGCTTCCGCCGCCTCACGCCATGACACACACCAAGTCCCGCGCCATATGTCGGGGCCAGCAAGGAGTGCCGGCACGATGTCCTCGTTCGTAGCGACCCTGACCCTGAACCCCACCATCGACCTCGCCAGCGAGGCCGAGACAGTGCATCCGGTCCGCAAGATCCGCACCCATGGCGAGCGGCAGGATCCCGGCGGCGGCGGCGTCAACGTGGCGCGGGTGGTGCGGGAGCTGGGCGGGGAGACGCTCGCCATCATCCTGGCCGGAGGCGTCACCGGGCGGTTCCTGGAGGAGCTGCTGGAGGAAGGCGGCGTGCCGCACCGCGCCATCCCGATCGCCGGGCGCACCCGCATCAGCCATACGGTGCTGGAGCGGAAAACCGGGCTGGAATACCGCTTCGTGGCGGAGGGGCCGGCCATTTCCGCGCCGGAATGGGAGGCCGCCCTGGCCGCCATGGCCGAGTTGCGCGAAGGCTGGCTGGTGGCCAGCGGCAGCCTGCCGCCCGGCGTGCCGGCCGACTTCTACGCCCGGCTGGCCGCCCAGGCTTCCCGGCAGGGGCTGCACTGCGTGCTCGACACGTCCGGCGAGGGGCTGGAGCTGGCGCTGCGGCAGGGTGGGCTGGAGCTGATCAAGCCGAGCCTTGGCGAGTTCGAGACGCTGATGGGCCGGCCGCTGCGCGAGGCGGCGGCGCAGGAAGCGGCGGCGATGGAAGTGGTCCGCGGCGGCGGCGCCCGGATGGTGGCGGTGACGCTGGGGGGCGACGGCGCATTGCTGGCCACGGCGGACGGCACGCTGCGCCTGCCGGCGCTCGACGTGGTGGTGCGCGGCGCGGTGGGCGCGGGGGACAGCTTCCTCGCCGCCATGACGCTCGCCCTGGCCCGCGGCGACATGCCCACGGACGCCTTTGCCTGGGGCGTCGCTGCCGGAGCGGCGGCGGTTTCCAATGCCGGCACGGCGCATCCCACGCGGGCGGAAGTGGGCGCGCTGCGCGCCCGCATCACCTCCGTGCCGCAGATGGCGGGGATCCTGCCGTGACCCGGCGGCTGCTGGCGGATCTCGGCGGCACCAATGCCCGTTTCGCGCTGAGCGAGGATGGCGGCCCGCCGCGGGAGGAGCGCAAGCTGGCGGTGGCCGACCATCCCGGCGTGGTGGCCGCCGCCCGTGCCTACCTGGAGGGCCGCCATGTGGAGGAGGCGGTCTTTGCCGTCGCCACGCCGGTGGGCGGCGATGCCATCACCTTCACCAACAACGACTGGCATTTCTCGGTGCGGGAGGCGCAGCGCGCGCTGGGCCTGGAGCGGCTGACGGTGATCAACGACTTCGTCGCCCAGGCGGCCGCCATCGGCCTGATGTCGGCGGAGGACCTGCGGGTGCTCAAGCCCGGCCAGCCGCAGCCGGAGCGGCCGCTGGTGGTGCTGGGGCCCGGCACCGGCCTGGGCGTCGCCTTCGTGCTGCGGGAAGGCGGCGTGCCCCATATCCTGCCCAGCGAGGGCGGCCACGCCTCCTTCGCCCCGCAGGACGCGCTGCAGGCCGAGATCCTGCAGCGGATGCGGCCGCTCCATGGCGGGCACGTCTCCACCGAACGGCTGCTCTCCGGCCCGGGCCTCCTGCAGATCGCCCGCAGCCTGGGCGAGATCCGCGGCAGGCCGGTGCCGGTGGAGAACCCGGCAGATGTCAGCCGGCTGGCGGCCTCGGGCGGCGACCCCGTCTGCGCCGAGGCGTTGCGGCTGTTCTCCGCCATCCTCGGCGCGACCGCCGGGAACCTGGCGTTGACGCTGCTCGCCGAGGGCGGCGTCTACCTCGCCGGCGGCCTCTGCCGGAACCTTGGCCCATTGCTGGACCGGGAGGCCCTGCTGGCCGCCTTCCACGCGAAGGGGCGCTTCGGCGGGCTGCTGGAAGCGGTGCCTGTTGTGCAGGTGTTGCGCCCGCATACCGGTCTGCTCGGCGCCGCCGCCTATCGTCCCCGCCTCACCGCCGGCTGAATCGGGGCGACATCGCGGGGCGGGTGCGCATCCAGTGGGCGGGACAGGCGTTCTTGTTCCGGTGCAACCGGGGACCAGGGTAACCGCGATGACGGAGATGAGGATCGAGCTGCCAGAGAGTCTCGCCGAGGAGATCGAACGCCGGGCGAGCGAGCTGGGCACCACGCTGGACGAGCTGCTTTCGGTGGTGGTTTCGGAGGCGGTCACCGAGCTGCCCGGCCGCGAGGAGGAACGCGACTGGGAGTTCCGCTAGCCGCCCGCGCGTTGCGCCGGCGCCGGTGGATGTGACCGGCGCCGGTGCGACCGCCGCGCCGCCTGCCGGTTGATCCGCAAAGGCAGGAGAGACGCATGAGACTGGACGGCAAGCTCGCCATCATCACCGGTGCGGATTCCGGCATCGGCCGCGCCATCGCCGAGCTGTTCGCGCAGCAGGGGGCGGATGTCTGCCTCAGCTACTACCATGACCGGGAAGGCGGCGAGGAGACCGGGCGCCGCGTGCAGGCCGCAGGAAGGCGCGCGCTGGTCGTGCAGTGCGACGTCGGCGACCCGGCCTCGGTCGATTCGCTGTTCCGGGCGGCCGCCGGCCTTGGCGTTCCCGAGCTGCTGGTGAACAATGCCGGCACCGGGATGTCGGACATGCCCGTTGCCGAACTGGACGACGAAACGCTGGAACGCGTCCTGCGCACCGACATGAAGGGCCCGCTGTTCTGCTGCCGCGCCTTCATCCGCCTTCGCCGACAGCACGGCGGCCGTGGCCGCATCGTCAACATCAGCTCGGTGGCGCAGTTCCTGCCGACGCCGGAAAGCGCACCCTACGGCATGGCCAAGGCGGCGGTGGGATCACTCACCCGCAGCCTGGCGCGGGAGCTGGCGGAGGACAAGATCAACGTCAACAACATCGCTCCCGGCATGATCCAGACGCCGATGACGCAGAAGCGCCTCGACGATCCGAAGGAGCGCGAATCCTCCTTCGCCGCGATCCCGTGGCACCGGGCCGGCCAGCCCGGAGAAATCGCGCAGCTCGCGCTGTTTCTCGCCGCCGACACGGGCGACTACGTCACCGGCCAGACCTGGGTGATCGATGGCGGGCTGATGATGAACTGGGGCGGCGCCTGACCGGCAGGCGGGGAGAGCCGGGCAGCCCTCTGTTCCCGGCTCGCCTCGCGCGGGGATCAGCGCGCGGCGACGAGCCGCAGCGGCGCGACGCGTGCGTGCCGCATCTCCTGCGCGATCGCCAGCAGAACACCGGCGGTCAGGGCGAGATCCCCCGGCAGCAGTTCCACGCTGCCCTCGATCGCCAGCCGGGCGTGATCGGCGATCCAGCCGGCGACATGCTCGATGGCCTCCGGCGTGTTGCGGGCGGCCGCAGCGGCAAGCGCTGCGCTAAATTCGGCGGAAGGTTCGCGATAGACGTCTTGTTCCACGGCCAGCTGCCACTTCAGGTTAGTTAGGGCTGTTAGGGTGAGGCCATGCGGTTAAGCGTTTCTTAACCGAAGCCATGCGCCGCACGCCCCGGCAGCGTTTCGGGAACGCATCGCGCCGGCGGGTGTTCATGCCCGCATGGACGCCACACTGTTCCACAACCCCGCTGCCGGCGATGAAGGGCATTCCCCGGAAGCGCTGGTGAAGCTGCTGCGGGCGGCCGGACTGGCAGCCCGGCCCTGCAACACCAAGGGCGAGCGGTTCCGCGAAGCGCTGGAAGCCGCGCAGGGGCTGGCCATCGTCGCCGGCGGCGACGGCACGGTGGGCAAGGTCGCGACCCGCCTGCGGGACCACCGGCTGCCCATCGCCATCCTGCCGCTGGGAACGGCCAACAACCTCGCGCGCGCGCTTGGCAGCTGGGGGACGCCGGAAGCCTTCGCCGCCAACTGGCGCACCGCCCAGCGCCGCCCGCTGAACCGCATCCGCGCCACCGGCCCCTGGGGAGGGCGCCGCTTCATCGAGGCGGCGGGCTTCGGCGCCTTCGCGCGGGCCGTCGAGCGGGCCGACCAGAAGGGGCTGAAGGGCGTCGAGGCCGGCCGCGCCGCCTTTCGCGCCGTTCTTTCGGCCGCGGAGCCGCTGCGCGCCTGCGTGACCATCGACGGCAAGGGCCGCGAGGTGGAAACGCTGTTCCTGGAGGTCATGAACATCGGCCTGTTCGGCCCGAACCTGCCACTGGCGCCGGAAGCGGCACCGGGCGACGGCAGGCTGGACGTCGTCAGCCTGCCTCCCGGGCGCCGCGAGGCCATGCTGGCCTGGCTGGAGGCGCCCGATGCGGGGCCGCCGCCGGTGGAGAGCTGGCGTGGCCGCCGCATCGCCGTGGACTGGCCCCGCGGCCCGATCCGCCTGGACGACGAGAGCATGCCGCATGAGCAGCCCTCCACCGCCAGCCTCGAACCGGAAGCCGAGGCGCTTCAGGTGCTGGTTCCGCCCAGCACGGAAATCGCAGAAAGGAGTTCAGCATGAGCGATGCGCTGCCGCAGGAAACCCTGGAGCGGATCGGCGCGGTGGCGCTCGACCTCGCCCGGCTGGCGGGACGGGAGATGGCTGCCGGGCTCCGCCGCACGCCGGAAGTCCGCTACAAGCCCGGCGGGCATGGCGGGGAAAGCCTGAGGGATCCCGTTTCCGAGGTGGACCAGGCGGTGGAGGCGATGATCCGCGCGCATCTGGCGGAGCATTTCCCGGAGCATGACGTGCTCGGCGAGGAGTCGGGTGAACGCCCGGCGCGCGGCAGCCGCTTCCTCTGGGCGGTGGACCCGGTGGACGGCACCGCCAACTACATCAACGGCTTTCCGCTCTATGCCGGTTCCATCGGCGTGCTGCTGGACGGCGCGCCGGTCGCCGGGGCGGTCTGGTGCGCCGCCAGCCACGCGCTGCGTGCCGGCGTCTACCATGCAATGCGCGGCGGCGGCCTGTTCTTCGAGGAGGAGCCGGTGCAGCCGCTTTTCAATCCGGCGGTGCGGCGGCGGCTGGGCGGCTTCGTGGACGCCTCGCCGCGCTCGCCGGAAGCCTGGGAGGCGCGGCGGACCGGCTCGGCGGCCATCGAATGCGCCTTCATCGCCGCCGGCGTGATGGATGTGGCCCGCTTCGAGCGGCCGAATGCCTGGGATGTGGCTGGCGGCTTCGCGCTGGTGCGCGCCACCGGCGGCGAGATCCGCACGCTGGGACCGGAGGGCTGGAAGCCTTTCGCGGACTTCGCCGCCGAGGCGCCCGACGGCGATCCCGGGCAGTGGCGCCGCCCGGTGATCCTGGGGCGGCCGGAGGCGGTCCGGCAACTCTGCGAACTGACCTCCTGACCCTGGTCGCCGCTCGCCTCGCGCCGCCCGTGCGGCTAGGCAGTCCGAGGACCTTCCCTTCCCTCCGACAAGGCCTTCCGATGCCCCAAAGCCCCACCCGCCCCGCTCCGCCCCCGCACCGCCGCCTGAGCGCCGCCCTGGCCGACCTGCACCGTGCCCTGCTGAACGCCCAGGCGGCCGGCAGCCCCCTGGCCAGCAACCCCTACGCCTTGCTGCAGGCGGTGATGCACGACCCCGACTTCGCCTGGCTGCGCGGCTTCAGCAACCTGATGCTGCGGATCGACGAGGCGGGAGCGAAGGGCGCCACGCCTTCTCCCGAGGCCATGCAGGGCTTCCTGGCCGATGCGCTGCACCTCGTGGAGGGCGGCGGCGATGCGGCTTCCGCCGACATCCACAGCAGGCTGCGCACCTTCCTGCTGCGCCCCGAGGTGGCGGCGAAGGCCGCGGCCCTGCGCGCCACGGTCGGCGATCTGCGGCAATCCCTGGCGCAATAGCGCCGCGCTGCGGCGCAACAGGCGGCCAGGCTGGAAAGCTGGCCGGCGGCAGCGCCCTTATCCCCAGATCGGGTGGACATGCCTGTGGAAAAGCTGGTGGACAACCGGGAAAACCGGGTGGCGACTCAGGCGGATTCCACGGTTTGCTACGCTCCTGTGACAGAGCGACCGCCTTAGCCGCTCAAACTTTCCGCCGTGCGCCGCCAGCCGATGACGGGCGACGGTGGCAGGCCGCATCGCCCGCGGGTGCCACCGAAACCGGGGGAATTCATTTCCCCCGGAGTTTTCACGACAGATGTTCCGCGGGGCCGGGTTCCGCCCGTGCCGGGCGCCGGATCAGCGTCACCACCGGCCAGAGCAGGAACAGGATGGCGAGGGTGGAAATGCCGCCCACCAGCGCGTTCCCCCAGAAGATGCCGAAGGAGCCATGGCTGATGATCATGGACTGGCGAAAGGCGTCCTCCGCCTTGTCGCCGATCACCATGGCCAGCACCAGCGGCGCGATCGGGTAATCGAGCTTCTTCATGCCCCAGCCGACCAGGCCGAAGACCAGCATCAGCCAGAGGTCGAAGCCGGCGCTGGCGACGCTCCAGGCGCTGATGGCGCAGATCACCACGATCAGCGGCGCCACCACGGTGAAGGGCAGGCGCAGGATGGCGGCGAAGAGCGGCACCGTCGCCAGCACCAGCACCACCGCCACGACGTTGGACAGGTAGAGCGAGGAGATCATGCCCCAGACGAAGTCGCGCTGCTCGATGAACAGCATCGGCCCCGGGTTGAGGCCCCAGATCATCAGGCCGCCCAGCATCACCGCGGCGGTGGCCGAGCTGGGCACGCCCAGCGCCAGCATCGGCAGCATGGCGGCGGTGCCGGCGGCGTGGTCGGCGGTCTCGGGGGAGACGATGCCTTCCGGCTCGCCGCGCCCGAAGCGCGCGCCGTTGCGCGAGAAGCGCCGGGCGATGCCATAGGACATGAAGGAGGCCGCCGTCGGCCCGCCGGGCGTGATGCCCATCCAGACGCCGATGGCCGCCGAACGCAGCAGCGCCACCCAGTAGCGCGGCAGCCGCGCCGCCGCCTGCAGCACCGCGCGCGGCGAGAGATGCGCGGAGACCGGGCGGAACTCCAGCGTCTCCTCCATGGTCAGCAGCAGCTCGCCGATGCCGAAAAGCCCGATCACCACCACCAGGAAGCTGACGCCGCGGATCAGCTCCGGCATGTCGAAGGTCAGCCGCATGCCGCCGGAGACGATGTCCATGCCGACCGTCGCCAGCGCGAAGCCGGTGACAATGGAGACGATGGTCTTGAGCGGCTTGCCGCCGCCGAAGGCGACAAAGGAGGCGAAGGCGAGGAAATAGACCGCGAAATATTCCGGCGGCGCGAAGCGCAGCGCGAAGCTGGCGACGAAGCTGGACAGCAGCGTGATGGTGACGATGCCCACCAGCGCGCCGAAGCCGGCCGACAGGAAGGCGGTGGTCAGCGCCTCGGCCGCGCGGCCCTGGCGCGCCATCGGGTGCCCGTCGAAGGTGGTGGCGACGGAGGATGGCTCGCCGGGGATGTTGAACAGGATGGAGGTGGTCGAGCCGCCGAACAGCGCCCCCCAGTAGGTGCTGGTCAGCAGGATGATGGCCGAGACCGGGTCCATGGTGAAGGTCAGCGGCAGCAGCAGCGTGACGCCGTTCGGTGCTCCCAGCCCCGGCAGCACGCCGACCAGGATGCCCAGCAGCACGCCACCGATCATCAGCGCCATGTGGTGCACGGTCAGCGCGACGGTGAAGCCGTGCATCAGCGCTTCAAGGTTTTCCATGCGCCGTTGTTCCTCAGTACAGGCCGAGCCAGGCTTCGATGGGTCCCTTGGGCAGCGGCAGCATGAACCAGTGCTCGAAGGCGAACCAGCTGAAGAGGACGGCGGCGGCCGCGGTGAGCAGCGCCGCCTTCCACCCATGGCCCTGCCAGAGCAGCATCCCCGCGAGGTAGAGCGCCATGGTCAGGTAGAGGCCGAGCGGGACGGCGAGCGCCACCAGCGCGACGATCGGCAGCAGGAAGCGGCCGATGCGCAGCGCCGCCTGCCGCCCCAGCACGCCCTGCGCCGCCAGCACGCGGCGTTGCGCCAGAGCCTGGCCAGCGATGCCCAGGCTGGCCAGGATGGCGATGACGCCGAGCCAGAAAGGCAGGGTTCCGGCCTGCGGCCCCTGGTCCGACCAGGCGACGGGGTGCTCCAGCGCCCCCATCGCCACCGTGATGCCGAAGCCAAGGACGACGAGCGCCCCCAGCAGCTCGAGCGCGAGGCGGGACAGCAGCGGGCTGTCCTCGGTGCTCTCGTCCATGGCGCGGTCCTCCCCTGCCCGTCAGCCCGGCGCGTCCGCCCGGCGCCTCAGTTCACCAGCCAGCCTTCCTCGCGGAACAGCTCGGTCGAGCTCTTCTGGTCCTTGGCCATGAAGGTCTTGAGCTGCTCGGCGTCCATGAAGCGGGCGGTCTGCGAGGTGCGGGTGACGAACTCCTTCCATTCCGGCGTCTCGGCGACGCGGCGGAGCACGCCCTCGTAGTATTCGCGCACCCCGTCGGAGACCTTGGGCGGCAGGAAGACGGTGCGCGGCATGCGGTACTCGGCGACCGGGATGCCTTCCTCCTTGCAGGTCGGAATGTCGTGCCAGCCCTTGCCCTCGGTGACCGCCGGCCCCTCCGGCAGGCGCTCCGGCGAAAAGACGCAGAGCGGCTTCACCTGTCCGCCGCGCCAGGCGCCCAGGCTCTCGGAAGGGTTGTTCACGTTGGAGTCGATGTGGCCGCCGGCGAGCTGCACGCCGGCCTCGCCGCCGGAGCGGAAGGGCACATAGGTCCAGCGGGCACCGATGCCCTTCTCGATCAGCCGGGTGAGGATCTGGTCGGTATCCTTGGACTGCGCGCCGCCCATGCGGAACTTGCCCTCGGGCGCGGCCTTCAGCGCCTTCACGTAGTCCGCCGCGTCCTTGTAGGGCGCGTCGGCCTTGGTCCAGAGGACGAACTCGTCAAAGGCCATGGCGGCGACGGGCGTCAGCTCCTCGGGCTTCCAGGCCACCTTGGAGACCAGCGGCAGCAGCCACTCGTTGGAGGTGCCGAAGATCAGCTTGTGCGTGTCGCCCCCGGCCAGCTTCGTGTAGACGAAGCCCTCGGCGCCGGAGCCGCCGCCCTTGTTCGAGACGATGACCGAGACCGGCAGCAGGTCGTATTTGCCGATGATGGCCTGCACCGTGCGGGCGAAGTTGTCGGTGCCGCCGCCGGGACCGGAGGCGACGACGAACTCCACGGGCTTGGTGGGCTTCCATTCGGCGGCGACCGCCGCCGGCAGCGTGGCACTCAGGCCGAGAACGGCGCCGAACGCCGCGATGGTCATGCGCATGATCCGTTGTTCCTCCTTGAAGCGTTGCGCCGGCCCTCTTGCGGGGCCTTGCGCGGGCGCCGGGCCGGCACCCGCGAGGGTCTCAGGCCGCCATGGCGGCCCGTGCCTCGAGCAGCGAGCCGGCCGCGTCCGGCCGCTGGCGCCGCTGCGCCGCGCCCATCCGGGCGGCCAGCAGCAGCGCGTTGCGGGCAGCGCCGGGATGGGCGATGCCCTTTCCGGCGATGTCATAGGCCGTGCCATGGGCCGGCGTGCAGATCGGGAAGGGGAAGCCGCCGAGCAGCGTCACGCCCTGCTCGAAGCCGATCAGCTTCATCGCGATCTGCCCCTGGTCGTGGTACATGGTCAGCACCGCGTCGAAGTCGCCGCGCTTGGCGCGGACGAAGACGGTGTCCGAGGGATAGGGGCCGTCGCAGCCGATCTGCTCGCGCTTCGCCTCCTCCACCGCCGGCCCGATGACGTCGATCTCCTCGCGGCCGAAATTGCCACCGTCGCCGGCATGCGGGTTCAGCCCGGCCACCGCGATGCGCGGCCTGGCCACGCCGGAATCGCGCAGCGCCGCCTCGGTCAGGCGCAGGTTGTTCAGGATCGCCTCGCGGGTGATCAGCGGCGCCACGCCGGAGAGCGGCACATGCGAGGTGACGCGGGCGTTCCACAGCCCTTCCAGCACGTTGAACTCCTTGGCCACGCCGTCGAAGCCGATGAAGCGGGCGGTGAAGGAGATCTCGTCGTCATAGTCCGGCACGTGCAGCCGCATCGCCGCCTTGTTGAAGGGCGTGAAGGTCACGGCGTCCACATCGCCGCGCATGGCCAGGGCCAGGGCGTAGCGGAAGTTCTCGGCGGCGAAGCGGCCGCCCGCCTCGCTGATCTTGCCACGCTCGATGGCGGCCGGATCCAGCGTGCCGAGGTCCACGAAGACCGGCTCAGCCAGGTCGCGCGGCAGCGGCGCGTCGGGCGCGACGAAGCGCAGGGCGGGAGCGACGCCGGCCACCCGGGCGCCCTCCTCCAGAACGCGGCGGTCACCGATGACGATCAGGCCCGCGGCGGCGCGCACTTCCGGCTCGGCCAGCACGCGGGCGGTCAGCTCAGGACTGATCCCGGCGGGGTCGCCCATGGCCAGGGCAAGGATCGGAAGGGTGGCGTCCGGCATGCATCTCTCCCGGGATAGCCGGCCCTGGAGGGCCAGTCTGCGTTGAGAGTTTTGTGCACTGTATGCAGAAACTCCGCAAGAGGCTTCGCAGCCACCCCCCAAAGGGGCCATATACTTCCGGTGATCACAAGACAGGGTGCCATGACCAGCATCGCCTCGACCGAACCTCAGGCCGGCGCCGCGCCCCTGGAGGACTTCGCCATTCCCCGCCAGAGCCTGCACGGGCAGGTGGTGACACGGCTGCGCGACATGGTGACGGAAGGCCATCTGGCGCCCGGGCAGCGCATCAACGAGGTGGCGCTCGGCGCCGCGCTGGGCGTTTCCCGCACGCCGCTGCGCGAGGCGCTGAAGACCCTGGCCGGCGAGGGCCTTGTGGAGCTGGTGCCCACCCGCGGTGCCGTGGTCCGCCGCTTCTCCCTGAAGGACATCGCCGACAGCATGGAGGTGCTGAAGGCGCTGGAGCAACTCGCCGGCCGGCGCGCCTGCGCCGTCGCCACCGACGCGGAAATCGCCCATGTGCTGGCGCTGCACGACCAGTTGCGCGAGCGCTACGCGGCGGGCGACCGCCTGCCCTACTTCAAGGTCAACCAGGCCATCCATTCCGCCATCGTCACCCTGGCCGACAACCCGACCCTGCTGCGGATGCACGAGATCCTGCAGGCCCAGATGAAGCGCATCCGCTTCATCGGCCATGAGGGCGCCAACAAGTGGGCCGCCGCCATGGCGGAGCATGAGGAGATGGCCGCCGCCATGGCGCGGCGGGACGGCGAAGCCCTGGCGGAGGTGATCGGGCGCCATCACGACCTCGGGCTGGAGCGTATCCGCGAGGCCTACTGACCCTTTTTTCCCGCTCTGGACTGCCGCGGCGGCCCTGGCAATACTGCATCCTGTATGCAGAATACGGCGCGCCGGCATCACGGCGCCGGGGAGAAACGCCATGCAGTTCCAGACCCTGTTCCAACCCGCGCTTGAGCGTCCCGTGGTTGCCGCGCTGCTCGGCGCCGGCGAGTTCGGCCTGTCGCTGATCGCCCAGGCCCGGCGGATGCGCGGCCTCGACATCACCGCCGCCTTCGACCTCGACCCGGCGCGCGTCTCGGCGGCGCTGACCGAGATGGGCGTGCCGCATCGCCGCTGCGCCAGCCGCGCCGAGGCCGAGGCAGCCCGCACCGCCGGCGCCGTCGCCCTCTGCGAAAGGATGGAGGACCTGCTGGCCCTGCCGCTGGACATGGTGGTGGAGGCCACCGGCCATGCCGAGGCCGCCGCCGCCCATGCCACAGCCGCCATCAAGGCCGGCATCGGCGTCGCCATGGTGAGCAAGGAGGCCGAATGCGTGGTCGGCCCCGCCCTCGCGCGCCGTGCCGCCGCCGCCGGCGTGCCCTACACCCTGGTGGATGGCGACCAGCCGGCGCTGCTGGTCGGCCTGGTCTCCTGGGCACGCCTGCTGGGCCTGCCGATCGTCGCCGCCGGCAAGAGCAGCGAGTACGACTTCGTCATCGACCCGGCGACCGAGGAGGTCTCCTGGCTGGAGCGCCGCGCCCCGGCCAAGGGCATGATGCGCCACTGGCAGCTCGGCCGGGAGGTGGCCGCCACCGTCGCCGCGCGGGCGGAGCTGCTGGCCAGCCTGCCGCTGCGCACCGTGCCGGATTTCTGCGAGATGACGCTGGTCGCCAACGCCACCGGCATCCTGCCCGACCGGGAGGACTTCCACGCGCCTCTCGCCCGCACCGTGGAACTGCCGGACATCTACGGCCCGCGCGAGGCCGGCGGCGTGCTCTCCGCCCCCGGCAAGCTGGACGTCTTCAACGTGCTGCGCCGGCCGGACGAGACCAGCTTCGCCGGCGGCGTCTATGTCGTGGTGGAGCTGGCCGACACGCGCACCGGCGCGCTCTTCGCCGGCAAGGGCATCCCCGTCTCGGCCGACCGGCGGCGGGCGCTGATCTACAACCCCTCCCACCTGCTCGGCGTCGAGGCGCCCGTCTCCATCCTGGCCGCCGGGCGGCTGAAGCACTCCGTCCTCGGGCCGGACTATGCCCAGCGCGTGGACCTGCTGGGCCGCGCCACGCAGGACCTGCCCGCCGGGCACGAGCTCCGCATCGAGGGCAACCGCCACGCCGTGCCGGGCATCGATCCGCTGCTGCGTCCGACCGCCGCGCCCGGGCCGGAAGCGCCGCTGCCCTACTACATGGCCGTCGGCCGGCGCCTGCGGCGGGCCGTTCCCGCCGGCACGGTGCTGACGCGCGACATGGTGGAGGCGCCGGCCGACAGCCTGCTCTGGCGCCTGCGCGATGAGCAGGACGCCATGCGCTGAGAAGGCCGGGGGAAAAGGAACTCTCCCCGGATCCCCCTCTTCCTTTTTTCTGCCGGCTCTTGGTCACGCGACGGCATCCGCACGCGCCGCCGAGGGCGCCAGCGGCATCCGAGGGCGCAGGAATGCAAGGGGGAGCGGGAAACCCTGCTCCCCCCGCGCTTACCGCAGCCGCAACCCCCTTGCGCCGCGCCGGTCGAGCAGCGCGATGGCGACCGCCACGCCCGCCACCAGCGCCGCGCCGGCCAGGAAGCGCCCCGCGGCCCTTTGGCGCGGCGCGCGCAGCCCGCCATCGATGCCGCCCGCCACCCGGGGCGGCGCGAAAAGGTTGCCGTCCGTCACCGGCGCCGGCCGGGCGCGCCGGAAATAGGCCGCCATGAAGCGCGCCATGGCGCGGGCGATCCAGCTGGGCGCCAGGGCATGCCCGAGCCGCACCAGGTGCACCACCTGGCCGACAACCGCCATGTCGCGCGGGTGGCGCGCAAGCCCGACGATCGTCTCGGCCACACGGCGGGCGTCATAGACCGGCGGCGGCGCCGAAAGGGCGCGGCCGGTGTAGTTGGCGCCGTGCAGCAGGCCCGGCGTGTCGATGAAGGCGGGATAGACGTCGCAGACCCGGATTCCCGGCTCGGCCGCCAGCTCGGCCCGGAGCGCTTCGGAAAAGCCCCTGAGCCCGAACTTGCTGGCGCTGTAGGCCGCCGCGAAGGGTGCCGCCGCGAAGCCGCCGAGCGAGATGGTGTTGATGAAGGTGCCATGCCCCTGCCGCAGGAAGATCGGCACCACCGCATGGGCGTCGTTCATGTGGCCGATCAGGTTGGCGCGGATCACCTGCTCATGCGCCGCCATCGGCGTCTCGTGGAAGCGGCCGACGGCACCTACGCCGACGTTGCTGACCCAGACGTCCACTTGGCCGCCGAAGGCCCGCGCCCGCTCGGCGAGCCGCTGCACGGCCCCGGCATCGGTCACGTCGGTCGGCACGGCGATGGCCTCGGCGCCCAGCGCGCGGCAGCCCGCCGCCACCTCCTCCAGGGCCGCGCCATCCCGCGCCGCCAGGACGAGGCGGGCATGGCGGCGGGCGAAGGCTTCCGCGGTGGCCTGGCCGATGCCGCTGGAAGCGCCGGTGATGACGACGGTCGCGCCGTTCAGGTTCCGCTGGATCATGCTCGCTCCGGGGCTGGGGTGGTGAGTGAACCGCAAGGGGGCGGCGCGGGTTGCTGGCCCGCCCCTTGCAGGAGCCTGGCCGAGCGGGTTTGCAGCAGGCGCGACGCGGCGCAGGATCGGGCCGGAGCGGATGGAAACAGGCAGGAGCGGATGGAATGCGGGTGATCGTTGTCGGCGCGGGCGTGCTGGGCGCCAGCGCCGCCTATCATCTCACGGCGGGCGGCGCCGAGGTGACCATCCTCGACCCCATGCTGGAAGGCCGCGCCACCGCCGCCGGGGCCGGCATCGTCTGCCCCTGGCGCTCGGCCGTGAGCGATGCGGACTGGTACCGGCTCGCCAGTGGTGGCGCGCGCGACTACCCCGCCCTGGCGGCGCAGCTTGCCGAGGATGGCGAGGCGGAGCTGGGCTACCGTCGCGTCGGCGCGCTGATCGTCGCCGGCGAGGATGGCGGGCTGCCGGAGGCCGAAGCCCGCACCCGCGCCCGCATGGAAGCCGCGCCCGAGGCCGGCACGCTGCACCGCCTCTCGCCCGATGAGGCGCGTCGCCTCTTTCCACCGCTGCGGCCGGATGAGCCGGCGCTGCATCTGAGCGGCGCGGCGCGGGTGGATGGCCGGCTGCTGGCCGCCGCCCTGCTGCGCGCCGCCATCCGGCGCGGCGCGGAGCTGCACCGCGACGCCGTGACCGGGCTCGTCGGCACCGTGTCGCGGGTGCAGGGAGTGCGCGCCGGGCGGCGCGAGTTCCACGCCGATGCGGTGCTGCTGGCGGCCGGCGCCTGGGCGCCGCCGCTGCTGGCGCCGCTGGGCCTGGACCTCGCCGTGGTGCCGCAGCGCGGGCAGATCCTGCACCTCCTGCTGCCGGGAATGCAGACGCGCGACTGGCCGGTGCTGCTGCCGATGAGCAGCCACTACCTGCTGGCCTTCGACGACTCGCGCGTGGTGGTGGGCGCGACGCGCGAGGCCGGCTCGGGCTTCGACCACCGCCTCACCGCCGGGGGCGTGCTGCAGGTGCTGCAGCAGGCGCTTGGCATCGCCCCCGGACTGGCTTCCGCGACGCTGCACGAGATGCGCATCGGCATGCGGCCGATGTCGCCCGACCTGAAGCCGTTGCTCGGCCCCGTGGCAGGCGTCGATGGGCTGGTGATCGGCAATGGCCTGGGCGCCAGCGGCCTAACCATCGGCCCCTATGCCGGGCGACTGCTGGCGCAACGCCTGCTGAAGGGCGAGGCCGAGATCTCCCTCGCACCCTATGATCCGCTGCGGCGCTGAGAAGGCTGGGGGAATGAATTCCCCCAGGCTCCCTTCTTTTTTCTTCGCGTTTCCGCACGGGCAGCCAGCACAGCCCCAGGCCAACAAAAAGAAGATGGGGGTCCGGGGGAATTCCTTTCCCCGGCCTTCTGGACAGGGCTGCGCGCGGGAAGGCAAAGGCAGCATATGACGGACAGTGTCGGCTTCGACTTCGCCCGGCTTTCGCCGCGGGACCGCTACAAGCTGCTGATCGGCACGGTGGTGCCGCGCCCGATCGCCTGGGTCACCACGGTGGACCCGGAGGGCCGGCCGAACGCGGCGCCCTACAGCTTCTTCAACTGCCTCTCGGCCGATCCGGCCATTGTCGCGCTCGGCATCGAGTTCCGCCCGGACGGGGCGCCGAAGGACACCGGCCGCAATATCCGCGCCAGCGGCTGCTTCACCGTCAACATCGTTTCCGACGCGCTGGTGGAGGCGATGAACGTCTGCGCCGTGCCCTTCCCGCCGGAGGTGGACGAGCTGGAGCGGGCGGGCCTCGCCCTTGTGCCCGGTGTGGCGGTGGCCAGCCCGCGCATCGCCGCCGCGCCGGCTGCGCTGGAATGCCGGCTGCACTCCTTTCTGGAGATCGGCAACTCGCGCGAGATCGTGCTGGGGGAGGTGGTGCACGCGCATCTGCGCGCCGACGCGGTGGATGACCGCCTGCACGTGGACCCGGCGGTGCTGGACGCGGTGGGCCGCATGGGCGGCCACGGCTATGCCCGCACGCGCGACCGCTTCGACCTGCCGACCATGAGCCTGGCCGAATTCACCGCCCGCACCGATGCTTCCGATGCCTGATGTTTCCCGTGAAAGCGAGACGATGACCCCTGCCCCCGCGCCCGTGCTGGCGACGCACAGCGGCAGCTTCCATTGCGACGACGCGCTGGCCTACGCAGTGCTGCGCCTGGCGCTCGGCCTCGGCCGCGCGGGGGAGGACCATCGCCTGGTCCGCACGCGGGACCCCGCGGTGATCGCCGCGGCCGCCATCGCCTTCGACGTGGGCGGCATCCACGACCCCGCCACGGGGCGCTTCGACCACCACCAGCGCGGCGCGCCGCAGCGGCCGGACGGGCTGCCCTTCAGCGCCGCCGGGCTGGTCTGGCAGCAGCATGGCGAGGCCGCCGCCCGCGCCCTGCTGGCGCCGCTCGGCGCCGCCGGCATGGCCGCCGCCGTGGCGGCCGAGATCGACGCCACGGTGATCCGCAAGGTGGACGCCATCGACAACGGCATCGGCCCGCGCGAGGGCGTGCTCGGTCTGGCCGGGCTGGTAGCCGACTTCAACCCTTCCTGGGATTCCCCGGCGCTGGGCGACGCCGCCGCGGAGGACGCCGCCTTCCTGGAGGCCTCGGCGTTGGCGGAAGGCGTGCTGCGCCGCCGCGCCGCCGCCATCCGCGCCAGGCTGGCGGCCGAGGCGGTGGTGGTGGCGGCGCAGGCCATGGCGGAGGACCCGCGCCTGCTGGTGCTGGACGCCAAGCTGCCCTGGCAGGAGCCGGTCTTCCGCCATGGCTGGCCGGTGCTCTACGCCATCTACCCCGTGCCGAACGGCAACTGGATGGTGGAGGCCATGCCGCCCGAGCGCGGCAGCTTCGCCCAGCGCCTGCCGCTGCCCGAGCCCTGGGCCGGGCTGCAGGGCGAGACGCTGGAGGCCGCCTGCGGCATTCCCGGCGCGGTGTTTGTGCATGCCCGCCGCTTCATCGGCAGCGCCCGCACGCGGGAGGCCGCGCTGGCCATGGCACGCGCGGCCATGGCGGCGCGGCATGGCTGATGCGGCGCGGCTTGGCAGCCCGGCCTGCCCGCCCCAGCATTTGACATGGATGCGCCGCCCCCGCGGCGGCAGGCAATGGAAGGCAGCAGCATGAGCGTGACCCAGCAGTCGTTCCGGGCGGCGATGTCCCACCTGGCGGCGGCGGTGAACCTGATCACCACCGACGGTCCCGGCGGCCGCGCGGGCATGACGGCGAGCGCCGTGTGCAGCGTGACCGACAGCCCGCCGACGCTGCTGACCTGCATCAACCAGTCCGCCCGGCTGAACGCGCTGGTGAAGGCCAATGGCGTGTTCTGCGTGAACATCCTGGCCGCCGCGCACCAGGAGCTTTCCGGCCTCTTCGCCAACAGCAAGGAGGAGATGGAGGCGCGCTTCGCCATGGGCCACTGGGGGCGGCTCGTCACCGGCGCGCCGGTGCTGGAGGAGGCTCCGGTCTGTTGCGACTGCCGCGTGACCCAGGCGGTGGAGGCCGGCACGCACACGGTCTTTCTCGGCGAGGTGGTCGGGTTGCGCGTGACCGAGGGCGAGCCGGACGGGCTGGTCTATTTCCGCCGCGCCTACCACCAGCTCGTCACGCCGCGCGCCGCGCCGGCCGGGAAGTAGCCCCCCCGCGCGGCCCGCCCGCAGCTCACCGCGTGGTGCCGGGCGCGGCTCCGGCAGGCGGGTGGACCCGGTAGAGCCGGGCAAAGCCCTCATCGGCCACAAGCTCCAGGCCGGCCGGAATCGCCACCGGCCCTTCGCTGTCCGGCTGGTCGGCGTTCAGCACCAGGACATAGTCGAACCGCGTGCGCCAGGCCCGCACATAATCCGTGTTCGGCGGCAGCGCCGCGTGCTCGGCATCGGCGAGGCGGTGGACAGAGACGGCGGTGGTGTTGTCCGGCCCGGCGATCTCGTCCCAGGGCGGCAGCACGCGGAGCGGCTGCTTGCCGCGCGAGGCGAAGAGGATCGGCACGAAGGCATGCTGCCAGGGCACCGCCAGGGCCGGCAGGTGCTCGTAGAGCATGGGGCCGCTGCCGCCGTAGTAGCGGCCGCGCGGCGCCGTCCGGCGCGCCGGCCCGCTCATGGCATGGGTCACCTGCAGCACCGCCCGCCCCGGCTCGACCGGGGCCAGTGCACGGCGGAGCGCGGCGACATCCGCCTGCCGCTCGTGCCAGACGCTGCCGACCCAGGCGGCCCGCGCCCCGACCAGCACCAGCAGCATGCCGGCGAGCAGGGCCTCGGCGGCGCGGCGCCGGGGCCAGGCAGGCGCCACCAGGTCCGGCCGCAGCGCCGCCGCGCCGGTCAGCACCATCATCAGGGGAAAGCGCGCATCGACGAAATAGGTCCCGGCGACCTTGGGCGGCACGGCGAAGGTGAGCACCAGAAAGGCCACCGCGGCCAGCAGCAGCCCGGCATGGACGCGCAGCCGCCGCCGCGCCAGCGCCCAGAGCGCCAGCACGGCGAACGGCCCGACGCAGAGCACGTCGTAGACGGCCTTGTGGGCGCCGATCGCGGAAAACAACGTCACCAGCTTGTGGTACAGGCTGAAGCCGCCTTCCCAGGAGGTCTGGGTCGAGGGGTCCTCCTGCGCGCCGGGCAGCGCGGGCGCCGAGAGCCCCGCCAGGACGACCAGCAGCGCGACCGGCAGCACCGCCAGGGCCACGCGCCAGGCGCCCTGGACCAGCCGGGCGCGGGAGAGGAGGAAGTCCCAGCCGCCGCCCAGGGCGAGGGCCGCGAGCAGGCCCGCATAGAACAAGGCGGCGAAGGCATGCGTCAGCAGCAGCAGCACGGCGAAGGCGGCACGCAGCAGGAACATCCCGGCCGGTCCGGCGCGGCGGCTCAGGGCCGCGTCGGCGGCGGCGGCCAGCAGCGCCAGCCCAAGCCCGATCTGGAAGTTCAGGAAACCGGCGATCAGCGTCCAGTTCCAGGCCAGCAAGGGAAACCCGACCTGCCACCAGTGGCTGCCCCGGAAGACGGCGCGGTTGAGCAGCGCGGCGCCGAGCGGCGGCAGCACCACCGCCGCCAGCACCAGCAGCTGGCCGAAGCGCTCGATCGGCAGCAGCGGCCCGACCCAGGCCGCCAGCAGGTCGATGCCGATGTTGGTCCGCACGCTGGCAAGGTCGACGGCGTAGATCCGGTCGAAGGGCGGCTCCGCCGCGCCGCCGGCTTCCAGCCAGAGCCGCGCCAGGTGGTTGGGGTAATCGAGCAGCGGCGGAATCGGGGTGGTGAGGACCGGCAGCGCCAGCGCGACGACGCCCAGCGCCAGGAGGATCACCGGCAGCCAGTCCGATGCGGCGCCGGCGCGCAGCCGCGCCGTCCTGGACGCGTCGGCGGATGCTCCGGCGCTGCCCGCAGGTTCAAGACGATTGGCCACGCAGCTCCGCCCCTCCTCTCCGGCGCGGTGCCGCGCCGGCGCCTCGCGCCATCGCCCCGCAGCCAAGCCACAATGCCGCCGGCGGCCGGGATGGAGGCCTGGCCGCTGTGCGGTCGCAACATTCCTGGGTAGTCTGGCCCAGGCGGCATCGGCACTACACGATGGCTCGACGGCGGCGCAGCCCGCCGGCCGCGCGGCCGGTTCAAGCGCCGGCGGGCAGCAGCGGCAACACCACCTGCGAGGGCCGCTCCGCATCCAGGCAGAGCGTGTTCACCGCCACCCGCGTCCGCAGCCCCTCGCCTTCCGGCTCGCCGGTCTGGGGATTGATGTCGTAGTGCGGGAACTCGCTGGCGGCGATGTCCAGCCGGATGCGGTGCCCCGCCCTGAACAGGTTGGCGGTGGGGAACAGCGCGACGGTCACGCGCTCCACCCGCCCCGGCACCATCGGCTTCGGATCGGCCGGGTCCGCGCGGTAGCGCAGGCGCAGGATGCCCTCGCAGAGGTTCATGGCGAAGCCCTGCGGGTAGTCCGCCGAGGCCGGATGCACGTCGATCAGCTTGGCGGTGACGTCGGCATCCGGCCCGTCGGTCGCCACCCAGAGATGCGCCGCCACCGGGCCGATCACCGTCACGTCCTCGGCCAGCGGCTCGGTCTGGAAGACCAGCACGTCCGGGCGGGAGGCGAGCGGCAGGTAGGGCGCGCGATGGCCGAACATGCCGGGCCGCTCGCGCTGGTCATAGGGGCCGCCGGCGATCACCGGCTCCATCGAGGTGATGGCGCCGCCCACCGTCGGGACAGGGTCGGCCGGGTCGGAGCGCCAGGAAAGCGGCGTGGCCCCGGAGGCCGGCTTCGCCGCGCGCAACCCGCCGTCGCGGTGCAGGTGGAAGGGCGTGAAGCGGGTGCCGGGCAGCGGCCAGTCGGCGGCGCTGCGCCACTGGCCGCCATGCTCCAGCCGGCCCTCGGCGTTCTTCCGCCCGGAGCCGCCGCCCATGACGAAGACGCGCACCGGCGGGTCGTCCTCCACGCCGTTGCGCTCATCCTTCAGCCAGCGGTCGAAGTAGCGGCGGCGGAAGCGGAGCCAGTCGCCCGCCCAGGCATCCACCGTGGCGGCGGGGCCGAACTCGACCTCCCCGAAGGCGGTCTGCGAGCGGTTGCCATGCGTCCAGGGGCCGAGAATCAGCGAGGGCCGCCCGCGCCCGGCATCGCGCAGGCCGCAATAGTTCTCGGTGGCCGTGCGCGGATAGGGGTCGTACCAGGAGGACATGTGCACGCTCGGCACCGCGGCATAGCGGTCGTGCCAGCCCTTGGCGTAGAGGCCGAGCTTCTTCCAGTAGTCGCCGAAGGCGCCCTGGCGCCACTGCTCGAGGAGATAGGCCTCGTAGTCCGGCGCGTGGCGCACCGGCGAGTGGCCGGGCTTCCAGGGGAAGCGGGTGAACCAGGCGCGCAGGTCCTCGGCCGCGAAGGCGGCGGCGCGCACCGGGTCGGCCTGCGTCTCCGGGGCTAGGCGGGCCTGGTTGAAGGCCCAGCTCGCCTGCTTCAGCTCGAAGGCGCCGCCGCGCCGGATGCCGCCCTGCCAGGCATCGGAGAAGCCGCCGGAGTCGAGCACCTGCGCCGCCAGCCCCGGCGGATCGAGGCAGCCCAGCGAGGCCTGGGCATGCGCCGCGTAGGACAGGCCCATGGTGCCGATGCGCCCGTTGCACCAGGGCTGCGCGACGATCCAGGCGCAGCAGTCGTAGCCGTCCTCGCCATCGGCCAGATACTTCTCGAAGCTTCCCTCGCTGCCCCAGCGTCCCCGACAGTCCTGGTAGATCACGGCATAACCGGCCTCGGCGAAGAAGGCGGCGACGGCCTCGCGCGTCGCGGGCTCCGGCTCGGCGGCGGTCCGCTCGGCGCGGGAGGTCTCGCGCCTGCCGTAGGGCGTGCGCTCCAGGATCACGGGAAAGGGTCCCGCCCCTTCCGGCAGGTAGACGTCGGTGGCCAGCCGCACGCCATCGCGGCAGGAAACCATGAACTCGTCTCGGCGCATCGGCGACTCATCCTCCGGCCTGGGCGGCGGGGCAGCTTAGGCCACCGCCCCGCACGGCGCGCCACTGCGGCCGGAGATTTCCGCCGGGCTCAGTGCAGGTGCCGCTTGCGCACCGCCGGCAGGGGACAGGAAGGACAGCCCGTCTCGAACTCCGCCAGGCGGTAGCGCAGGCAGCAGACGCGGCGGCGGACGGCGGGGGTGCCATCCTCATCCACCTGCCGCACGGTCTGCGGCAGGGGATTGGTCCGGGCCGCCTCGCTTCCCTCCTCCGCCCAGTGCGGCAGGCCGAACAGCAGGCGCTGCGCGGGGGCGGTGTCCACCTGGCCTTGCAGCAGGCGCAGCACATGGTCGCAGCGGATGCCGGCATTGCACCAGAACAGCCGCGGCGAGGCGCCGCTGGCTTCGCTCAGCGCCTGGACGATCGGTTCCAGATGGCCGCGCAGCAGCCCGGCGAAGCGGCGGCAGCCCTGCGGCTGCGCGCAGGGTCGCCCGGCATCGGCGATGCGGAAGGCCGCCGGCGCGCCGTCCGGCCCCAGGATCAGCGCCATGTCCTCCGCCCGCGACGGCAGGTCGCGCCCGAGCAGCAGGCTGGCGCCGAGCACGGGATAGATCAGCCGGGCGAAGTAGTACTGGCTCCACATGGAGAAGCTGGCCTGCCGCTCCTGCCGCGGGAAGCGGCCGGCGAGGGGCGCGGCGATGTCCGCCAGGGTCCCGGCCTCGCAGAGCATGGCGCAGGGAATCGCCGGGCGCGCGTCATCGGGCGGCACGAGGCAGTCCCGGGCGAAGGCCAGCGGCCCGGCAAGAGCAGGGGCGAAGTCCGGGATCATCGGCGGCGGGACTCCAGTCGCAGCGGCGGGGTCACGGGTTTTGTTGACACTAATTCTCAATCGCGTCCAGTCCTGGGAGCGCCGGCCGGCAAACTTCCCCCCAACCGCACGTTACCGCCGCACGAGGAGAGGGGGACGGACCATGACTCGTCTGCACGGCGCTTCCTGCCCGCATTGCTCTGGCATGGGCCTGCTCGGCTCGATCGGCCTGGGCGTGGCCGCCGGGGTGGCGGCGGCGGCGGGCGTGATGCTTGGCCGCAAGGCGGTCAGCACCGCGCAGGTCGGCCGGGGCCACCCGCTCAAGCACCGCCTGCTCGACGCCGCGGCAGGCGCGATGCAGCGGAAATACCCGCTGGAGGCCATGAGCACCTACCTCAACGGCTTCCACTTCTATGCCGACGACATGGGCCGCCAGGTGGAGGCGACGCATTTCTGCATCCATCTCCAGCACGACCTGCATCAATGCGTGATCTTCGACTCCAACCGCCCCGACGCGCGGCTGATTGGCATCGAGTACATCATCAGCGAGGAACGCTTCCGCTCGTTGCCTGCGGCGGAGAAGCGCCTCTGGCACAGCCACCATTACGAGGTGAGGTCCGGCACCCTGATGGCCCCCGGGATCCCCGAGCTGGCCGAGCACGCCTATTTCAAGGACCTCGTCACCACCTATGGCAAGACCTTCCACACCTGGCAGGTCGACCGGGACGACTTCCCCTACGGCATTCCGCAGCTGATGATGGGCTTCACCGGGGACGGACAGGTCGACCCCGCGATGGTCGCGGCGCGCGACGGCCGGCTCGGCGTTTCCTCGGAGCAGCGGCGCCGGCAGCGGGAGGACATCCCGATGCCCGGCCCCGTTCCGGGCGCCAATGCCTGGGAAAGCGGCCGGACCGTGCAGACACGGCTGGAGGAGATGGACCTCAAGAACCAGGCACCCCGTCGCTGAGGCGGCCGGGTGAAAGGTCGGGGGCAAGGAATTCCCCCGAACCGCCATCTTCCTTTTGTCAGCTCCGGGGCCGCGCTGGCCGCCGGCGCGGGCGACTCAAACACGCCCCGGGGAAGCCATTTTCCGGACCTTCTTCAGCGCCAGTAGGGCCCGGTGAAAAGATCGCCGAGTGCCCATCGGCGGCGATAGGTGAGGCGGCGCTGTGCCAGATGGTGGGGCCGGTCGTGCAACATGTGGCAGCGCTGGCAGAGGCTGCGCAGGTTGCGCGGATGATTGTTGGTCGGGTCATGGTCCAGATGGGCGGCGGCCAGAACCACCCGGCTGCTGCGCGCGGCCGCCAGCTCCTCCACCTTCACGGCGGCGCAGCGGCGGCCGTCGCCATCGCGCCAGCGGCCGTCCTCCGCCTCGCGCCAGCGGCCATCCGGCAGGCACCGGACAACGGCGCCATGCGGGCGGCGGCAGCGCTCGCAGCGCCCTCCGGCACGGCCGAAGCGGATCGCGTGGCTGAGCTGGGCCCAATCAATGGGGTAGAGCCAGCGCAACTCGGGGCGGATGGGCATGGAGGGCAAGCCTATCACGGCCGCCCGGGCAAGGCGAGAAAGGCCGCGCTCCACCTGTCCGGCGAAGGACTGCAAGGAAAGCTGCATCCGAGCCGCCTTCCCGGCGTTCCTCCCCTGCCGTCACCTTAACGGAGGTTGGAAGATGCCCGCCAAAAAGGACCAAGGGGCTGTTGAGAAGCCCAAGCCAGGCAACAAGCCCAACGCGCTCCAGCAGCCGCTGAAGCCTTCGCCGGAACTGGCCGGCATCGTGGGGGCCGAACCGCTCTCGCGCGGCGACGTGGTCAGCAAGGTCTGGGACTACATCAAGGCCAACAACCTGCAGAACCCGGAGAACCGGCGCGAGATCGTCGCCGACGACAAGTTGCGCAAGGTGTTCGGCAAGGACCGTGTCACCATGTTCGAGATGAACAAGCACCTTTCCAACCACCTGAAGTGAGTCGGACGCCGCGGGCGGAAGGCCGGATCCGGCGAGTCGGGGCGGGGCTGGCGCTGCTCGCCGCGCTGGCCGCCTGCGACGATCCGCCGGCGAAGGACACGCCCGAGGCTCCCACGGCCGCCCCTGCGCGCCGCGCGGCGGAAGAGGCGCTGCGGTCCACCGCCGGCGGCCCTGTCGCGCTGCGCGGCGTGCAGGTCTACCGGCAGGCGGTCGGGCAGAGCAGCGCCGTCTGCGGCCAGGTGAACCTCCAGCCGGGCGGGGGCGAAAGCCTCTTCACCTTGTTTGTCGCCGTGGTCACGCCGGAAGGCGAAGGCCGCCCGGCCGTCGAGCAGCATGTCGCCACGTCGAGCACCACCGCCTCGCGCGTCTTCGTCGAGATGGTGAACCGCTGCTACACCGGAGGCGGTCCGCAGCCCGGACAACGCCCCGGCGCGCCGCCGCTGATGCCGCCGGTGCCGGATCGCATTCCCCAGGCCGCGCCACCGCCAACCACGCCACCGCCCACCCCGCCCCTCCGCCCGCAAACGGTGCCTGCGCCGGCGCCCGGGGCGGCGCGTGGGACGGCACCCCCCGCCCCGGCACCCGGCGGCCGCCGCGTCACGCTGCGCCAGAACGGCAACCTGCGCGCCCATCCCAATGGTGGCGGCACGGTGCTGCGGGTGGTCGAGCAGGGCACCACGCTGCGCGTCTTCGCCGAGGCGCCGGGCGGATGGCTGCAGGTCGGCGATGCGGCGCCCTGGGGCTGGCTCCACGACAGCCTGGTGGCTCGCTAAGGCCGGCACCGCCGGGCCTCGCCTCCTAGAGCAGATCCCGTTCCGATGGCATCATCGGAACGGGTGAAGATGCTCGTCAAAACAAACCGCTAGAGCATTTCCCGTGAACCAGGGCGAACGGGAAATGCTCTAGTGGCCGGGCCGGGCTTCCAGCAGGCCACGCATGCCGCGCAGGCTGGCGACCACGGTGCGCAGATGCGCCCGCAGCGCCTCCGCCGCATCGGCGTTCCGCCCGGCCTCCAGGAGATCGAGGATGGCGAGGTGCTCGCGCGCCTGGCGGTGGAAGCGCTGCCGGTCGGTCAGGGAGCGATAGACCAGCAGCCGCCGGATCCGGTTCACCCGCCGCAGCGTGTCCAGCATGAAAGGGTTGCCCGAGGCGCCGATGATGGCCTCGTGGTAGCGCACCCCCCGCTCGTAGAGGGCGTCAGCCGAGGCGGCCTCGATGCCGCCGGCCAGCATGTGCTCCTCCACCGCCCGGCACTGGGCGGCCAGTTCCGGGCTGAGCCGGTAGCCCGGCTCCAGCAGCGCCGCCGGCTCGATGGCGAGGCGCAGGCGGTAGGTCTGCTCCAGCGCGTCCGGCGTGGTCAGCACGGAGGAGAAGCGCCAGCCATAGCCCGGCCGCCGCTCCGCCCAACCCTCCGCGGCGATGCGGTCGAGCAGTTGCGCGAGCTGGCCCTTGCTCAGCCCGTAGCGCTCGCGCAGCGCCGCCTCGGAGATCGAATCCGGCAGCCGGCCGGCCACGCGGTCCTCGGCCATGGCGAAGTAGATGCGCGAGAGCGGGTCCCGTGCGCCGCGCCCGGCCAGCGCCTCGGCGGTGTGTCGCCCCTGCTCGGCGACGAAGAAGCCGCGCCGCGGCTCGGCCGTCACCACCCCCTGCTCGGCCAGCAGGCGCAGCGCCTGGTTCACCGGGAAGCGCGAGACGCCGAAGCGGTCGGCCAACAGCTGGGCGGGAAGATGCGTCCCTGGCGGCATCATTCCGGCGCCGATCTCACCCGCGATGGCGGTCGCCAGTTCCGCCGCCACGCCGGCCGAGGCGCGCGGGTCCGCCTTGGGCATGCGCTCTGATTCCATCTCCACCGATCTTGCCAGATTGCGCGGGCTTGCGAAGCCGTGATTGCATAATTGCATTTACAATGCTCATTATGCAATTCATTCCCCTGAAATGAACCCCGGAGCAGCGGACCGCACCCTGCCCGTCGGACCAAGGAAGACCCGCCCATGCTCACCCGACGCCATTTCGCCGTCTCCACCGGCTCCGCCCTGCTGGCCGCCGGCCTTCGCCCGGCGCGGGCGCAACCGGCCTTCCCGGACCGCCCGGTCCATGCGCTGGTCGGCTATCCGCCCGGCGGCGGCGTGGACATCGTGGCCCGCCTGGTCGGCGCGCCGATGGAAAAGCGGCTGGGCCAGCCGGTGATCGTGGACAACCGCCCCGGCGCCAGCGCCATGATCGCCGCCCAGGCGGTCGCGAAGGCGGCGGCGGACGGCTACACCCTGCTCTTCGCGGCGGCCGGCGAGGTGGCGGTCAACCCGGCGCTCTACAAGGAGCGCATGACCTACGACCCGGCGAAGGAGCTGGCGCCGGTCGCGCTCTGCGGCACCGTGCCCTGCCTTGTCGTCGTGCCGGCCAGCCTGCCCGTGCGCAACCCGGCCGAGCTGATCGCCTATGCCCGGGCGAACAAGGGCAAGCTTTCCTTCTCCTCCTCCGGCATCGGCAACCCGCAGCACCTGGCGGGCGAGCTGATGAACCACATGGCCGGCACCGACGTGCTGCACGTGCCCTATCGCGGCTCCGCGCCCGCGGTGACGGACGTGGCCGCCGGACGGGTGACGATGAGCTTCAGCAGCCTCGGCGCCGCCCTGCCGCTGATCCAGGACGGCAAGCTGCGCGCCGTCGCCGTCACCTCGGGCAAGCCGATGCCGCAGCTGCCGGACGTCGCCCCGCTGGGCAGCGCGCCGGGGATGCAGGGCTACGAGCTGATCAACTGGTTCGGCCTCTTCGCCCCCGCCGGGCTGCCGGCGCCGGTGATGGACAAGCTCGCCGGCGCCGCCGACGCCGCCCTGCAGGACGAAGCGCTGCAGCGCAAGCTGATGGAACAGGGCATCATCCCGCGCCGCCTCGACCCCGCCGCCTTCCGCCGCTTCGTCGAGGAGGACGCGACCAAGTTCGCGAAGATCATCGAGGACGCCAACATCACCGTCGAGGGTTGAGCCGAATGTATCGCATCGACGTTCTGGTGCAGGGTTTTCCCGGCAAGGCCGTCTGCCATGGCGGGCTGGGCTGGAGCACCATCGCCCTGCTGCGCGGCGAGGGCCGCTGCATTCTCATTGATGTCGGCGCCTTCGGCGTGCGCAAGCCGCTGGCGCGGCAGCTCGCCGCCCGGGGCGTGAAGCCGGAGGACATCACCGATGTGGTGCTGACCCACGCGCACTACGACCATGCCGTGAACTTCACGCTGTTCCCGCGCGCCACGGTCTGGATCGGCGAGGAGGAGCTGCGCTGGGCCGCCGCGCAGCCGCCGGGCTTCGACCCGCTGCCCGAGCTCTACGTCGCCGCGCTGAACCAGAACCCGGAGGTGCGCCGCATCAGGGACGGCGAGGAGTTCCTGCCCGGGCTGCATGCCATGCTGGCGCCCGGCCACACGCCCGGCTGCCTGGTCTTCCACCTGACGGCCAATGAGACGCCGGTGATCTTCACCGGCGACGCCGCCAAGAACCGTGCCGAGCTGCTCTGCGGCCGGGCCGACATGAGCGAGGACGAGGCGGCGACCGCCCGCTCCATCGCCGCCATCTGGGAGCTGTGGCGCCAGGTGCCGGGCACGCTGGTGATCCCCGGCCACGACCTGACCCTGCGCCTCGATGAGAACGGGCGCGCCGACTATGTCGGCACCCGCGATGCCGCCATCGCCGCCTGGTTCGGCGAGGACATCGAGCACACCACCCGCTTCGAACTCCGCTGCGACTGAGGCCCCATGACCGAGACCAAGATTCCCGAGGCCGAGCTCCTCGCCCTCGCCACCCGCGCGCTGGCGCGCGGCGGCATGCCCGAGGATGCGGCGGCCGAGGCGGCGCGGGTGCTGGTGCTGGCCGACATGTTCGGCCTGCGCACCCACGGCATCAGCCGCGTCGCGCAGTACCTGGAGCGGGTGAGGCTGGGCGGCATCGACGCGGGCGCCGAGGTGGCGGTCAGCCGCGTGGCGCCCGGCCTCAGCATGGTGGACGGGCGGAACGGCGTCGGCACGCTGGTCGGCATGCGGGCGCTGCGGGCAGCGACGGAGTCGGCGCGGGAGGTCGGCATCGGCGCCGCCTTCGCCCGCGGCAGCAACCATTTCGGCCCGGTGCTGCCCTATGCCTGGCTGGCGGCGCGGGAGGGCTTCGCCTCCTTCATCGCCAGCAACGCCACCACCACCATCGCGCCATGGGGCGGCAAGGACACGCGGGTCGGCAACAACCCCATGGGCATCGGCATGCCCAATCCGGGCGGCGACCCGATCATCCTGGACATGGCGCTGAGCGTCGCGGCGCGCGCCAAGATCCGCAAGCTGGCCGAGCAGGGCGCGCCGATGCCGGAGGGCTGGGCGACCGACGCCGGGGGCCAGCCGACCACCGACCCGGTGAAGGCGCTGAAGGGCTTCCTGCTGCCGGTCGGCGGCCACAAGGGCTACGGGCTGGCGGTGATGATCGACCTGCTGGCGGGCCTGCTCTCCGGCGCCGCCTACCTGACCCATGTGCAGGCCTGGGACAAGAACCCGGGCGTGGCGCAGAACCTCGGGCACGTCTTCATCCTGATCGACACCAAGCGGATGCAGGCGCAGGACTGGCTGCAGGAGCGCATGGCGGATTTCGGCGGCATCCTGCGCGGCACGCCGCCGGCCGACCCGTCCGCGCCGGTGATGGCGCCGGGCGACCGCGAGATGGCCACCTATGCCCGCAGCCGGCGCGAGGGCGTGGCGGTGGCCGCGGCCGATCTGCGCGCGGTGGAAGCGCTGGCCGCGGCCTGAGCGCCCATCAAGGCCTGCGCGGCTGGCGCAGCCCGGTCACGGTGCGGTGGATGCTGCGGATGAGCCCGTCCAGCTCGCCGATCGTGACGGAATTGGTCGCCACATAGGAGGCCACCAGCCGCGCCGTCATGGCCAGGGCGGCCGGCGCCGGGCGCCCCGCTGGCGCGGAGGCCGCCGGGCGCTCCGGCTCTCCGGCCTCGGCCGGCTTCTGCGCCACGGCCCCGTCCTCGGCCGGCGCCGGGGATGGCGGCCTGGCGGGGAAAGGGTCCGAAGGCGCCGGCTCAGGCGGCGCGGCGGGGTGTGGCCGCTCCACGGCGGGCTGCGGCTGCCGCAGGACGGCCTGCAATGTGGCGACGGTTTCCAGGAAGCCGTCCGACCGCACCACCAGATACGCCCGGCCCTTCATCCAGAAGACCCGCCTCTGCATGGACAAGGTCGCGACCTGCTCGTCGGTCGCCGCCACGAAGTGGCGGCCGCGCGCCTGCGCGGCCTGGCGCTGTTCGGGTGTCAATTCAGCCAAAGGCGTTTCCTGATCGCGGAAGAAGGGAGATCGGGCGCCACCAGGTGGGGCGCGCGGCGCAGCGGCGTCTTCGCGCTCGATTATACGCACTCCGGCGCCGCAGGGGAGGCCAGTTCTCGCAGCGCGGGATGCCTTGACGGCTTCTTCAGCGCCGCCGCATTTCGCCGCCATCCGGCTGCGGACCGGCCTCCATCGCCGCGCCGGCCCGCCGCAACGCGGGGTCGAACGGGTTGAGCCGCGCGGTAATCGCCGCGGCTTCCCGCTTCAGCATCTGCGCGATCACCGCGCGCCGTGCCGGCGTCAGCCGGTCCGCGATGCTGCCGACGCTGAGCGCCGCCACCGCCCGCCCCTCGCGGTCGAGGATCGGCACGCCGAGCCCGGCCATGCCGGGGATCAGCCCGGTGGCGCCGCCCGCATGGCCCTCGGCACGCACCCGCGCCAACTCGGCGCGCACCGAAGCCTCGTCGAAGAGGCCGATCTGCTGCATGCGCGGCAGGTTGTGGCGGATCACCTCGTCCTGCTCCTCCGGCGGCAGGAAGGCGAGGATGGCGACCGAGCCCTGCCCCACGCCGAGCGGCACGCGGCCGCCGATGTCGCCGGTGAAGGAGCGGATCGGCAGCGGCCCGGCCGAGCGGTCGATGCAGACGGCATCGTAGCCGTTGTGCACCAGCAGGAAGAGCGTCTCGCCGAGCGAGGCGGTGAGCCGCAGCAGCGCCGGCCGGGCGATCTCGCGCAATCCTTGCGGGCTGCCGGCGCGGGCGGCGAGCAGGAACAGGTCGAGCCCCAGCGCGTAGCGCTTGCCCTGGGGATCGAAGCGCACGAAGCCTTCCGCGACCATGCTGCGCAGCAGCCGGTGCGTCGTCGGGCGTGGCAGGGCCGCGGCTTCGGCCAGCGCGGTGAGGCGCAGCCCGGCCGGCCCGCCTTCGCCCAGCAGGCGGAGCAGCGCAAAGGCCCGGTGCAGGCTGCTGGTGGGATCGAGCACGGCACATTCCAGCAAGTGGTATCCTGGCGCCTGATTGGGGCATATATTTTCGCTTGGTGAAAGTTTTGCTTCGTTTTTCCCGCTCAAAGAAAAAGCTGCTTGCCGCCTCCGACCCCGCAACGAAATAGTAGTTCCCCTGTTCCCTGCATCCATCCCCGGAGGAAGCTGCAGCATGGCGCGCTGGCGTGTGGGCGTTGACTCGGGCGGAACCTTCACCGACGTCTGCCTCTTCGACGAGGAGGAAGGCCGGGTCGAGGTGTGGAAAGTCTCCTCCACGCCGGACGATCCGTCCCGCGGCATCGCCCAGGGCGTCGAGGAGGGCATGCGCCGCGTGGCCCCCGAGGCGGGCGAGCAGCCCGGCGCGCCGGTCGCCTATTTCGGCCATGGCACCACGGTCGCCACCAACGCGCTGATCCAGCACCGCGGGGTGCGCACCGGCCTCGTCACCACCGACGGCTTCCGCGACCTGCTGGAGATCGGCCGGCAGAAGCGCCCCGACCTCTACGACATGCAGGCCGACAAGCCGCCCACCCTGGTGCCGCGCGACCTGCGCCTGGAAGTGCCGGAGCGGGTGCGCCACACCGGCGAGATCGACACGCCGCTCGATGAAGACCGGATGCGCGCCGCCGCGCGCGCCCTGCGCGAGGCGGGGGTGAAGGCGGTGGCGGTTTCCTTCCTCTACGGCTTCGTCCGGCCCGAGCACGAGCAGCGCGCCGTCGCCATCCTGCGCGAGGAGATGCCGGAAGCCTTCATCAGCGCCGGCCACAAGATCGCGCCCGAGTTCCGCGAGTTCGAGCGGCTCTCGACCGTCGTGCTGAACGCCTATCTCGGCCCGGTCATGCGCCGCTACATCGAGCGCCTGACGCCGCGGCTGCAATCCCTCGGCATGACGGTGGCGCCGCACCTGACGCAGTCCAACGGCGGCGTCATCGGCTTCTCCACCGCCGCCGACATGCCGGTGCGCACCGTGCTCTCCGGCCCCTCGACCGGCGTGGTCGGCGCCCAGGCGATCGGCGCCCTGGCCGGCTTCGAGGACCTGATCACCTTCGACATGGGCGGCACCTCCACCGACGTGGCGCTGCTGCAGGGCGGCCAGTGCAAGCTGACCTCGGAGGCCGTGGTGCACGGCTATCCGATCAAGGCGCCGATGCTCGACATCCACACGGTGGGCGCCGGCGGCGGCTCCATCGCCCATGTGGATGCCGGCGGGCTGCTGAAGGTCGGGCCGCGCTCCTGCGGCGCCGATCCCGGCCCGGTCTGCTACGACCGCGGCAACACCGAGCCCGCCACCACCGACGCCAACGTGGTGCTGCAGACGCTGAACCCGACGCACCTGCTGGGCGGCCGCATGGCCGTGCGGCAGGACCTGGCGAAAACCGCCATCGGGCAACTGGCCGAAAAACTCGGCCTCGGCGTGATGGAGACGGCGCAGGGCATCCTGTCCGTCGTCACCGCCAACATGGCGCGCGCCATCCGCGTCATCTCCGTGCAGCGCGGGCACGACCCGCGCGACTACACGCTGATGGCCTTCGGCGGCGCGGGCCCGCTGCACGCGGCGCGGCTGGCCAAGGAGCTGGAGATGAAGCGCGTGCTGGTGCCGCGCAACCCCGGCATCCTCTGCGCCATGGGCCTGCTGCTGACCGACCTGCGCGCCGACTTCGCCGCGACGAAGCTGCTCACGGCCGACGCGGCGGCGGTGCCCGAGGTGGCGGCGGGCTTTGCGCAGCTCGGCCAGCGCGCCGCCGAGTGGTTCGGCCACGAGGGCATCGCCCCCAAGGCCCGCCGCCTGACCCGCACCGCCGACATGCGCTACCAGGGCCAGAACTACGAGCTGGCCGTGCCGCTGCCGGAAGGCGAGATCACCGGCGAAACCCTGCGCACCCTGACGGAAGGCTTCGCCGAGGCGCACCGGCAGCGCTACGGCTTCGTCGCCGAGGGCGAGACGGTGCAGATCGTCACCCTGCGGCTGGAGGCCACGGGCCTGGTGCGCAAGGCCGAGCTGAAGGCCTATCCCGAGGCCGGGCCGGACGCCGCCGGCGCCATCACCGGCCAGCGCCCGGTCTGGTTCCCCGAGGCCGGCGACTTCGTGCCGACGCCGATCTACAGCCGCGACGCGCTCCAGCCCGGCAACCGCTTCGCCGGCCCCGCCATCGTCGAGCAGATGGACACCACCACCGTGGTGCCGCCGGGCATGAACGCCCGCGTGGACGCCTATCTCAACCTGATCCTGGAGGTGACGGCATGAGCCAAGCGTTGCAGGCCGGCACCGCCCCGGCGCTGGACCCGATCACCGTCGAGGTGATCGGCGCCGCGCTCTCCTCCATCGTCGAGGAGACCGGCGAGGCGCTGATCCGCGCCTCCTACTCCACCAACATCAAGGAGCGGCGCGACTGCTCCACCGCGCTGTTCAACGCCGCCGGCGAGACGCTCTGCCAGGCCGAGCACATCCCGATCCATCTCGGCAGCTTCATCGGCATCATCCCGCACATCATGCGCCGCCATGCGGTGGAAGAGATGCGGCCGGGCGACGTCTTCGTCGGCAACGACGCCTATGAAGGCGGCGGCACCCACCTGCCCGATATCGTCCTCGCCGAGCCGATCTTCGTGGAGGGCCGCATCGCCGCCTGGACGGTGAACCTGGCGCACCACTCGGACTTCGCCGACCGCGGACACGCCCATATCTACCAGGAGGGGCTGCGCATCCCGCCCGTGCGGCTCTACCGCGCCGGGGAATTGCAGAAGGACATCCAGGACCTCATCCTGCTGAACTGCCAGGTGCCGCATGAGCGGCTCTCGGACCTGCGGGCGCAGATGGCGGCCAACCGCGTCGGCGTGCAGCGCTTCCAGGCGCTCTGCGGGAAATATGGAACCGAGACGGTGCTGGCCGCCGGCAGCGCGCTGCTCGACTACGCCGAGCGCAAGATGCGCGCCGGCATCGCCGCCATCCCCGACGGCACCTACGCCTTCGAGGACGCGTTCGACAGCCCGGAGATCGACGGCACGCTGCCCTTCTCGCTGCGCGTCACCGTGCGGGGCGACGGCATGGCGCTGGACTTCGACGGGCCGGACCAGATGCGCGCCGGCCTCAACATGACCTACACGGCGCTGCTGGCCACCGTGTACTACGCGGTGAAGTCGGTGGTGGACCCGACCATCCTGCCCAACGCCGGCCTCGCGCGGCCGCTCACCGTGACGGCGCGCGAGGGCAGCATGCTGAACTGCCGGCACCCCGCCGCCGTGAACGGCCGCCTGCAGGCCTGCCAGCGGGTGTCCGACATGATCCTCGGCGCGCTCGCCCAGGCGGTGCCGGAGCGCGTCACCGCCTGCACCAACTCCACCTGCACCGTCGCCAGCTTCATCGGCAGCCGCAAGGCGGATGGCGCGCTCTGGGTCTACCTGGAGACCATGGGCGGCGGCAACGGCGCCCGCGCCAGCAAGGACGGGCTGGACGGCGTGCACGTGCACACCACCAACACCTCCAACCTGCCGGTCGAGGCGCTGGAGATCGAGTATCCGCTGACCCTGCTGCGCTACGAGCTGGTGCAGGATTCCGGCGGCACCGGCCGCTTCCGCGGCGGCATGGGGCTGCGCCGCGTCTACCGCGCCGACGAGGATTGCCGCGTCCGCATCGACACCTCCCGCCTGCATTCGCGGAGCTGGGGCCTGTTCGGCGGCGGCGGCGGCGGACATGGCGCGGTGGAATGCGGCCCCGGCGTGACCTTCACCGGCAACACGGCGGCCTTGCAGGCCGGGCAGTGGTTCGCCATCGTCAGCCCCGGCGGCGGCGGCTACGGGCCGCCAGAGCGGCGCGCCCCCGAGGCGGTGGCGCGCGACCTGGCCGAAGGCGCGATCACCGCCGCGACCGCGCGCGAGGCCTACGCCCGCACGCCGTAAGCGACACCGACCCCCTGGAAGAGGAGAGTTCCGCATGGCCATCACCGCCACCCGACGGGCCGTCCTGGCCGGTACCGCCGCCGCCGGGCTGCTGCCTTTGCTGCGCATTCCCGGGGCGCGCGCCGCCACTTCCGGCGTGCTGCGCTTCGGCCTCTCCAGCTTCCCGCCCACCATCCAGCCCTGGGCGAACAGCGGCACCGCCGCGGCGACGGTGAAGCTGATGATCCATCGCGGGCTGGTGGCCTATGGCGAGGACGGCTCGCTGCAGCCGGGCCTGGCCGAATCCTGGTCGCGCGAGGGCGAGACGACCTGGACCTTCAAGCTGCGCGACGCGAAGTTCCAGAACGGCGACCCGGTCACCGCCGAGGACGTGAAGTGGACGGTCGAGCAGGTCGCCGGCGAGCGCTCCACCGCCTATTTCCGCACCGAGATGCGCAACATCGCCAAGGTCGAGACGCCGGATGCGCGCACCGTGCGGCTGACCACCAAGGAGCCGGTGGTGACGCTGCCGCAATGGATGGCCAGCTACCACATGCCGATCTGCTCGCGGAAATCCTCGGGTAACGACTTCATCGGCGCCGGCCCCTTCGTGCTGAAGTCGCAGGAGCGCGGCGCCTCGCTGGAGCTGGAGGCCTTCGAGGGCTACTACAAGCCGGGCCTGCCGAAGCTGAAGGGCATCCGCGCCGTCGCCTACCCGGATGAGAACCTGCGCACCGCCGCGCTGCAGGCCGGCGACGTGGACCTGATCGAATACGTGCCCTGGCAATCCATGACCAGCATCGACGAGAACCCCTCGCTGAAGCTGGACGCCGTGGACGGTCCCTTCATGTTCCTGGTGTTCAACGGCGCCCGCCCGCCCTTCAACGACGCGCGGGTGCGCCGCGCCGTGGCGCATGCCATCCGCCGCACGGACCTGGTGAAGGCCGCCTTCTTCGGCCGCGGCTCGCCGCTGGAGCACCTGCCGATCGACGAATCCAGCGAGTTCTACAATCCCGAGTTCAAGAACGCCTGGAACTACGACCCGGAGCTTGCGAAGAAGCTGCTGGCCGAGGCGGGGCAGCCGAGCATCAGCTGCAACCTGCTCTCGACGGCGCAGTATGGCATGCACAAGGACACGGCGGAGGTGGTGCAGCAGCACCTCGCCGCCGTCGGCATCCAGGCGCAGCTGAACCTGCCGGACTGGGGCACGCGCGTCGCGCTCGGCAACCGTGGCCAGTACGACATGGCGGTGATGGGCACGGCGGCCGACAGCAACGACCCGAACGGCTTGGCCAACTTCCTCGACGGCAGCCTCTCGCCCTCCTATGTCCGCAGCTACGGTCTGAAGATCGACCGCATCACGGAGCTGCTCGCCGCCGGCCGCGCCGAGTTCGACACCGCCAAGCGCAAGGCGATCTACCGCGAGATGGAGCAGGTCTCGATCGAGCAGGTGCCGATGGTGGGGCTGAACTGGCGCAACCAGGGCTATGCCATGCAGAAGGGCGTCACCGGCTTCAAGAACCTGCCGGGCGCGCTGACCTTCTATTCCGGGCTCACCTTCGAAAGCACCGCGCTGGCCTGAGCGCCACGGCCTCGGGTGGCGCACCGCGCGCCGCCCGCTCCCCTCGACCCAGGAAGGAAACGCCATGCTGACGCCGCAGGGGCGCGTGGTGATGATCTCCGGCGCCAGCCGCGGCATCGGGCGCGCCGTGCTGGAGCGGTTGCTGGCCGCCGGCTGCACCGTCAGCGCCGGCGTGCGGGATGCCGGCCGGCTCCCCGCGCATCCGAACCTCACCCACCACCGCTACGAGGCCACCGAGCCGGGCAGCGCCGAGGCCTGGGTCGCCGCCACGGTGGAACGCCACGGCCGGCTCGACGCGCTGGTGAACGCCGCCGGCAGCAACACGCGCGGCACCCTGCTCGACGGCGACGAGGCGCCCTTCGACAAGCTCTGGGGCATCAACGCCAAGGGGCCGATGCGCGTCATCCGCGCCGCCTGGCCGCACCTCGTGGCGGGCGGCACGGGGCGGGTGGTGAACATCGCCTCGCTTTCCGGCAAGCGCGTACGCAACGACAACCTCGCCTATGCCATGAGCAAGTTCGCCGTCATGGCACTGACGCAGGAGGTGCGGCGGCTCGGCTTCGAGCATGGCATCCGCGCCAGCGCCCTCTGCCCCGGCTTCGTGGACACCGACATGACGGCGCATGTGACGAAATGGCCGCGCGAGCGGATGTCCCGCCCCGAGGACATCGCGGTGCTGGCCGAGGTGCTGCTGCACTTGCCCAACACCGCCACCGTCGCCGAGCTGCTGGTCAACTGCCGCCACGAGGACATGCTGTGAGGCTGCACCGCCTGCGCGACGCCGACCGGCCGCGCATCGCGCTCACCCTGGACGGGCAGGCCATCGAGGCCCAGCAGGGCGACACGCTGCTGACCGCCCTGCTCGCCGGTGGCGCCGGGCACCTGCGCCGCAGCGAGTTCGGCGATGGCGAGCGGGCCGGCTTCTGCCTGATGGGCGCCTGCCAGGATTGCTGGGTGGCGGTGGAGGGCCTGGGCCGGGTGCGCGCCTGCGCCACCCTGGCCGAGGCGGGCATGGCGGTGAAACGCGGATGAGGATCGCGGTTGTCGGCGCCGGCCCCGCCGGGGTGCGCGCGGTGGAGGTGCTGGCGGCGGCGGGCCATCGCCCGATCTGGATCGACGAGGCGCCGGAGGGCGGCGGCCGCGTCTACCAGCGCCCCCCCGCCCCGCTGCGGCGCGACGCCCGCGCGCTCTACGGCTTCGAGGCCAAGCGCGCCACCGCCCTGCACGCCGCCTTCGACGCGCTGAAAGCCCGCGCGGACTGGCGCCCGGAAACCCTGGCCTGGCACATCCGCCCGGGCGCGAAGCGGCTGCACACGCTGCACCGCGGGGCGCAGGACGTGGTCGAGTACGATGCCGCGCTGCTCTGCACCGGCGCCATGGACCGCGTCGTGCCGGTGCCGGGCTGGACGCTGCCGGGGGTCACCACGCTGGGCGGCGCGCAGATCGCGCTGAAGGCGCAGGGCTGCGGCATCGGCCGGCGCGTCGTGTTCCTCGGCAGCGGGCCGCTGCTCTGGCTGGTGGCCTACCAGTATGCCAAAGCGGAGGCCGAGGTGGCGGCGGTGCTGGACACCACGCCCTTCGCCACCAAGGCGGCCGCCGCGCCCGGGCTGCTGCGCGGCGGCGCCACCTTCGCCAAGGGGCTCTACTACATCGGCTGGCTGCGGGCGCGCCGCGTGCGCGTGGCGGAGGGGGTCACGCCACTGGCGATCGAGGGCGGCGCGGAGGGTGTCACCGGCCTGCGCTGGCGCGACGCCGGGGGCCGCGAGCATGCGGTGGCGTGCGACGCCGTCGGCCTGGGCTGGGGGTTGCGGCCCGAGGCGCAGCTGGCCGACCTCGCCGGCATCCCCTTCCGCTTCGACGCGCTCCAGCACAACTGGGTGCCGGTGCGGGACGCCGCCGGGCGCACGCCGGTCGCCGGCCACTATCTCGCGGGCGATGGTGCCGGCATCGGCGGGGCCGAGGTGGCGGAACTGGCCGGCGCCCGCGCCGCCCTGGCGCTGCTGCAGGATGCCGGGCAGGCGGTGGAGGCCGCCACCGTCGCGCGGCTGGACGCGGCGCTGGCGCGCCAGCAGCGATTCCGCGCGGCGCTGGACCGCGCCTTCCCCTTTCCCGCGCATCTCGCGGCTGGCTTGCCAGACGACGCCATCCTCTGCCGCTGCGAGGGCCTGCGCGCGGGGGACCTGCGCGCCGCCGCGCGCGCCGGCAACGCCGCCGGCCCGGCGCCGGAGATGAACCGCGCCAAGGCCTTCAGCCGCACCGGCATGGGCCGTTGCCAGGGCCGTGTCTGCGGTGCCGCCGCCGCCGAGATCCTGGCCGCCGAGCTGGGCCAGCCCGTGGAGGCCATCGGGCGCCTGCGCGGCCAGCCGCCGGTGAAGCCGATGCCGATCGCCGCCCCCCGCCCTGCCTCGGAGCCCGTGCCATGACCACAGAATGCGAGGTGCTGGTGCTGGGCGGCGGTGGCGCCGGCTGCTCGGCGGCGCTGCACCTGGCGCAGCGCGGCGTGCGGGTGGTGCTGCTGGAGCGCGGGCTGGTCGGCTCGCAGGCCTCGGGCGTGAACTATGGCGGCGTGCGGCAGCAGGGCCGCAACCCGGCGGAGCTGCCGATCGCCCGCCGCTCGCGCGAGCTCTGGGGCCGGCTGAAGGACATCACCGGCACCGAGGCGGAGTTCACCGTCACCGGCCACCTCAAGCTCGCGCGCGGCGACGCTGAGGAGGCCGAGCTGATCGCCTATCTCGACGTGGCGAAGCGGCATGGCCTGCCGCTGCGGCTGGTCGGGCGCAACGCCATCCACCGCGAGTACCCCTGGCTCGGGCCGGCGGTGGTGGCCGGCTCCTTCGCGCCGGATGACGGCTCGGCCAATCCGCGCCTGCTCGCGCCCGCGCTGGCGCAGGCCGCCCGCGCGGCGGGCGCGGAGATCCGCGAGCACACCAAGGTCGTCGCGCAGCACCACGCCGCCGGCCAGTTCGAGCTGGTGAGCGAGGCCGGCCAGACCTTCCGCGCGCCGGTGCTGCTGAACATGGCCGGCTTCTGGGGCGGCGCGGTGGCGGAGGCCTTCGGCGAGCCGGTGCCGGTGCGGCCGCTCAGCCCCAACATGGCGGTGACCGAGCCGATCCCCTACTTCATCGAGCCCAATCTCGGCGTGGTCGGCGGCAACGTCTATCTGCGGCAGATCCCGCGCGGCAACGTCATCATCGGCGGCGGGCATGGCGAATCCGACCCCGCGGCGCCCTGGGCGCGGCCGCTGCCGGAGGTCACGCTGGAGGTGCTGGAACTGGCCGTGCAACTGGTGCCGGAACTCGCGGGGACGCAGGTGATCCGCTCCTGGAGCGGCATCGACGGCAAGATGCCGGACGGCATCCCCGTCATCGGGCCGAGCCGCACCACGCCGGGCCTGTTCCATGCTTTCGGCTTCTCCGGGCACGGCTTCCAGCTGGGCCCCGCCATCGGCGCCATCATGAGCGAGCTGGTGCTGGATGGCCGCACCGACATCCCGCTCGACGCCTTCCGCATCGACCGTTTCCCGCCTGCCGCCTGAAAAGGCCCGGCATGCCGATCACCCGTGCGCAGATCCGCTTCACGAAGATCGGCGGCCGCACGCCGCTGATCCTGCGGTTCTGGACGGATGAAGGCATCCGCGGCCCCGGCGGGTTCCGCGTGCCGGAGCACTTCGGCCTGGTGGATGCGCCGCCGGAGCCGGAGGTGAAGAGCGGCCGGCCGGCCATTCCCGAGCGGCCGGGGCCGGGTGTGGATCTCGTGGAGGAGCGGGTGGCGCCCTTCCCGCGGCCGGATCTCGGGCTGGGCGCGTGAGGAAGAGTTCGGGGAACTTCATTCCCCCAGGCCTTCTTGCCACCGTCCCGATTTCCTGATGCGCTGGCCCCCATGCAGATCCACGACGCCACGGAAACCGCCCGCCTGCTCGCCTATCCGCGCCTGATCGCGGCGCTGGAAAAGGTCCTGCCCGCCTATCAACGCGGTGAGATCAACAGCCCGGAGCGGCTGGTGGTGCCGGTCGGCGGCGGGACGGGCATGCTGCTTTCCATGCCTTGCAGCGCGCCGGACCTGATCGCCCATAAGCTCGTCACCATCTACAACGGCAACCCGTCCGCGGGGCTTCCGGCACTGCAGGGGCAGGTCACGTGCCTCGACGCCACCAATGGCCGGGCGCTCTTCGTGCTGGATGGTCCGACCGTCACCGCCCGTCGCACCGCGGCCATCTCCATGCTGGGCATCCAGCGCCTGCGCGCCACGCCGCCACGGACCGCCCTGCTGATCGGCGTCGGCGCGCAGGGACGCGCGCATGCCGAGGCGCTGCTGCAACTCTTCCCCGGCATCCGCATCGCCGTGCGGGCCCGCCGCCCCGAGGCAGTGCGCGCCTTCTGCGCGGCGCTCAACGCGACGGTGCGGCCGGCTGAAGCGGGAGATGCGGAAGCCGCCGAGGTGGTGATCGCCGCCACCAGCAGCAAGCAGCCGGTCTATGACAGGCCGGCACGGCCGGAATGCCTGGTGATCGGCGTCGGCGCCTACCGGCTGGACATGGTGGAGATCGGCGCACCGACCATCACCGGCAGCCAGGTCTATGTGGACGATCCGGTGGGCGCGCCGGTCGAGGCCGGCGATGTCGTGGCCGCGGGAACGGACTGGGCCGGCGTGCGGCCACTTGCCACCGCGCTGGAAACGAGGCCGGATTTCAGCCGGCCGGTTTTCCTGAAAAGCGTCGGCTGCGCCGCCTGGGACCTCGCGGCCTGCCGGGCGGCGCGGGAAGCGTTGGGCTGAGCGGCGCCTAGCGCCGCATCGTCGCCCAGGCCTCGGCCATGCGGTTCATGCGCTCCTCCGCGGGAGAAAGCTTCCGCGCGTGGGCAGCGCCGCTGCGCGCGCTTCCGCCGCCCCATTGCCGCACCGGGCCGGAGTCGACATGGATGAAGCCGTGCTGCGGATAAAGGCCGACGCCACCGCGCGCGAGGCGCAGCGCCGCCTCTCCGAAAGTGTCGAATTTCGCTGCCGGCATCTCCACGTCGAGCGCGGCGGCGCGCAGATGCTGGCTGTCTCCCGCGCCATGCACCGCCCGGTTGGTGGAAGGGGTGCGGTAGCCGGAAAGAATGCTGAACTCGCCGAACTTCTGCTGCTGGCCGAGTTCCCAGAGGATGTCGATGGCCTCAGCGTCGAAAGGACGCACGGCGCCGGTGCGGGAATCGGCCAATACCTCCGAGAGTTCCGCCATCGCGCCCGGGTCCACATCCTGCCCGGCGCGATAGATGCCCGAGAACTTCGCCCCGGATGCGACATGGCGCAACTGCAACCGGCGGGCGGCAGGAAGTTCGGAGAAGCGGCGGCGGTTTGCGGCATGAACGGCCCCTGGCGAGGCGAGCGTTCCAGCCGCAGCGGCGGCAAGAAAGAAAATTCGACGGCGCATGCCATCCTTCGTAAGCGTGAACGCAGCGTGCCGGAACCCGCCCTCGCGCGATTGCGAACACCCGACGGGCCGCATTCGGGAGGATTCACGGTATCGCGAAAGATTTTGAAATCAGCAGCGTAAATGTCGTCCGTGTTTTACGCGCAATACGTGTCTCGCCAGCGCGTGCCCTTCTTCGAATCGCCCGTGCTCATGCTTTCCCCCGGAGGCGGAAGCGGAGAGGCCGAAGCGCCGCGCTTCCTGACGAGACCAGGCTGCCCAAGCCAGGTGCGGGAGGAACCCGAAGGAGGGGGGAGCCCGGGGAGTTTCTTTCCCCGGCCGTTCTCAGGTCGCCAGCGCGCCCGCCGGACGCAGTGCGCCGACGGCGATGCCGTTCCAGTTCGTCAGTTCCGGTGCGGCGAGAGGCGCGAGCACCGCTTCCTCCGCCCCGCCCAACGGCAGCAGCCGGCGCAGCAGCGTGGCCATGATCACCTCCGCCGCACGCACCGCGCCATCGTCGCATTTGATGGCAATGCCCAGGCCGCGTTCCGGCAGGGCCGCGCAAAACACGCCCTCGGCGCCCACCTTAACGAAGGCCCGTTCGCCGAGCGCTTCCATCACAGCAGTGTCGAAGCGGCCCGTGCCCGCGACGAGGAAGGGATGCGCGGCCACCGCCCGTCGCAGCCGCCGGGCTGCCGCGGCATGGCCCGGGGCGAGGCCGATGCCGGTGCCAATACGCGCGAAGCCCTGGGCCAGAGCGCGCAGGGGGATGGCATAGGTGGGGATGGAACAGCCATCGATGCCGTGATCCCCTTCGTGCAACGGCGTGCCGGTCACCGCCTGCAGCGCCGCCCGCACCTCGCGTTGCACGCGGTGGGACGGCGTCACATAGCCGCGCGGGTTCTCCCCCAGGCCACAGGCCAGGCAGATGAAGCCGGCATGCTTGCCCGAGCAGTTGTTGTGCAGCGGTCCCGGTTCGGCGCCTTCGCAGGCCAGGCTTCGCGCTGCCGCGGGGAAGCTGGGCCAGTGGGCACCGCATTCCAGCCGGCCGGCATCCTGCCCGGCGGCGGCCAGCATGCGCGCGGCAACCGCCACATGACGTGCTTCGCCACCATGCGACGCGCAGGCCAGCGCCAGGGCCTCGTCGTCCAGCCCGAAACGGTCGGCGGCGCCACTTTCCACCAGCGGCAGGGCCTGGATGACCTTCACGGCGGAGCGCGGATAGACGGGATGGTCGATATCCCCGCCCGAGAGCAGCACCGCGCCCTCCGTGTCGGTAACGGCGAAGGCGCCGGCATGGCAGGATTCCACCCGCCCGCCGCGCATCACCTCGACCAGAACCGGATCCTGCATCTCTGACCTCCTGTCGCGAGGCTTTCATCCCTGCTGGCGGGCCGGAACGCAAGTTCACCGGAGTGGATCATCGCGGCTCTCAGGCTTGCCCGCAGCAGCCTGGGACAGCCCCCCTTCCGGGGCGGCAGGCCGGCCGCGCAAAGGAAAAGCCGGGGGAAGCGCCTTCCCCCGGCTCGACTTCTTCCGAAAAGCGGGGGCGGAAGTGGCCGCCTTGGCTCAGGACCTGTCGTTGAGGTGGCAGGCCGAGCGGTGGCCCGGCGCGATCTCCCTCAGCGCCGGCCGCTCGATCTTGCAGCGATCGAAGGCATGCGGGCAGCGCGGATGGAAGTGGCAACCCGAGGGTGGGTTGAGCGGCGAAGGGATTTCACCCTTGATGCCCGCGAAATGCTTCTTGCGCACCTCGATGCGCGGCACCTCGTCCAGCAGCGCCTGGGTATAGGGGTGGTTGGCGTTGCGGAAGACCTCCTCCGCCGCCGCCTCCTCCACCACGCGCCCCAGATACATGATCACCACGCGGTCGGAGAGGTGCTCCACCACGCCGAGGTCATGGCTGATGAACAGGTAGGTGAGGTTCAGCTCGCGCCGCAGGTCCAGGAAGAGGTTCAGGATCTGCGCCTGGATCGAGACGTCGAGCGCCGCCACCGCCTCGTCGCAGACAATGAACTCGGGCTGCACCGCCAGCGCCCGGGCAATGCCGATGCGCTGCCGCTGGCCGCCGGAGAACTGGTGCGGGTAGCGCCGCTTCAGCGAGGGGTCCAGCCCGGCGCGGCGGAGCTGGTCGTCCACGTAGGTGTCGTACTCGCCGCGCCTGGTCAGGCCGTGCACCAGCGGCGCCTCGCCCACGATGTCGGCCACCCGCATGCGCGGGTTCAGGCTGGCATAGGGGTTCTGGAAGATCATCTGCGTCTGCAGCTGGGCCTGGCGCGCGTCGGCGCCGGAAAGCGAACCCAGCTCGCGCCCATGCCAGCGGATCTCGCCCGAGGTGGCCGGCATGATGCCCGCCACCATGCGGCCGAGGGTGGACTTGCCGCAGCCGGACTCGCCCACCAGGCCGACCACCTCGCCCTTGTTGACGGTGAGGCTGACCTCGTCCACCGCATGGACCGTCTCCTCCTTCACCGGAACGCCCAGCTTCTGGGCCAGCTTGCCGGCGAAATCGAGCTTCTTGGAGAAGCGCTTGGAGACGCCCTTCAGTTCGATGATCGGCGTGCTCATGCGGCGGCCTCTCCGGCGGGCACGTTGTAGGGGAAGAAGCAGCGCGCCTCGCGGCCCGGCAGCAGCTCGCCGAACGGCGGGTCCTGCCTGCACTTCTCCTGCGCCTTCGGGCAGCGGGTGCGGAAGGCGCAGCCGCCCGGCAGGTTCAGCAGCGAGGGCGTCATGCCCGGGATCTGCCGCAGCGGCTCGCCGCGCTTGTTGCGCGAGGGCACGCTGCCGATCAGGCCGGCGGTGTAGGGGTGCAGCGGCGCGTCCAGCGTCTCGCTCACCGGCCCGCGCTCGACCACGCGGCCGGCATACATCACCGCCAGGTCGTCGGCGAGGCCGGCGACGACGGAGAGGTCGTGCGTGATCCAGATCATCGCCGTGCCGGTCTGGGCGCAGAGCTTCTGCACCTCGGCCAGGATCTGCGCCTGGATGGTGACGTCGAGCGCGGTGGTCGGCTCGTCGGCCACGATCAGCTCGGGGCGGTGCAGCAGCGCGATGGCGATGGCGACGCGCTGGCGCATGCCGCCGGAGAACTGGTGGGGATAGGCCTTCAGCCGCTCCTCCGGGGAGGGGATGCCGACCATGCCCAGCGTGTCGCGGGCGCGCTGGCGGGCCTCCTCGCGGCTGACCTTGGCATGCGCCTGGACCGTCTCGATCATCTGCGTGTCAATCCGGAGCACCGGATTGAGCGTCATCATCGGGTCCTGGAAGATCATGGCGATGCGGTTGCCGCGCAGCTGCCGCATCTCCTCCTCGGAGAGCTTCGCCAGGTCCTGCCCATGGAACAGGATGGAGCCGCCGGCGATGCGGCCCGGCGCGTCCACCAGGCCGAGGATCGAGAAACCGGTGACGGTCTTGCCGGAGCCGGACTCGCCGACCAGGCCCAGCACCTTGCCGCGCCGGACGGTGAAGGAGACGCCGTCCACCGCCTTGACCACGCCGGCGCGGGTGAAGAAGTGGGTCTGGAGGTCGCGCACCTCCAGAACGGGTGAGGCGTCGTTCGCGGTCGGGGTCTGTGCCATGCCCTCCCCTTTACTTCTTGAGTCGCGGGTTGAGCACGTCGCGCAGCTGGTCGCCCACAAGGTTGATGGAGACGATTGTCACGAGCAGCGCAATGCCCGGGTAGAAGCTGATCCAGTACTTGCCGGACAGCATGTACTCATAGCCGTTCGAGATCAGCAGGCCGAGGGATGGCTCGGTGATCGGCACGCCGAGGCCGAGGAAGGAGAGCGTCGCCTCCAGCGCGATGGCGCGCGCCACCTGCATGGTGGCCACCACGATCAGCGGCGGCAGGCAATTCGGCAGCAGGTGGCGGAAGATGATGCGGCGCGTCGGCAGCGCCAGGCACTGCGCCGCCTCGATGTACTCGCGCCCGCGCTCGACCAGCGCGGTGCCGCGCACGGTGCGGGCATAGTAGGCCCATTCGACGATCACCAGGGCCAGCACGACGTTCATCACGCCCTTGCCCAGGAAGGCCAGGATCATCAGCGCGGCCAGGATCGAGGGGAAGGAGAGCTGCAGGTCGACGAGGCGCATGATCACCGTGTCGGTCTTGCCCCCGGCATAGGCGGCGAGCAGGCCGAGCGTGGCGCCGATGGTGCAGGCGATGATCGCCGAGCCGCCGCCCACGGTGAGCGAGATGCGCAGGCCGTACATGATGCCGGAGAGCATGTCGCGCCCCTGGTCATCGGTGCCCAGCCAGTAGGTGAAAGTGTCGAGCCCGTTGCGGGTGCCCGGCTCCAGCCGGCCGTCCAGAATGTCGAGCTGCGCCAGGTCGTAGGGGTTCTGCGGCGTCAGCCAGGGGGCGAAGAGGGCGATCAGCGCGATCAGCGTGATCACGGCCAGGCCGAACAGCGCCAGCTTGCTCTCGGCGAACTCGGAGACGAAGCGGCGGAACGGCGTCTCGACCTTGGGCGCCGGGGTGGCCGGCGCCGGCGCGGCGGAGTTGGCGGTCGTCGTGCTCATCTCACTTGCCTTCCAGCCGCACGCGCGGATCGAGCGCCGAATAGGCGAGATCGACCAGCAGGTTGATGGTGATGAACATCAGCACGATCATCATCAGGTAGGCCACGATCACCGGGCGATCGAGGACGTTGATGCTGTCGATGATCAGCTTGCCCATGCCCGGCCAGGCGAAGACGCTTTCCGTCACCACCGAGAAGGCGATGGTGGAGCCCAGCTCCAGCCCGACCACGGTGACGACCGGGATGAGGATGTTCTTGAACACGTGCACATAGGTCACGCGCGCCGGGGAAAGCCCCTTGGCGCGCGCGAACTTCACGTAGTCCATCAGCATGGTCTCGCGCACGCCGGCACGCGTGAGGCGGATCACCAGGCTGATCTTGAAGAGCGCGAGGTTCATCGCCGGCATGATCAGGTGCTGCAGCCCGTCCCAGGTCAGGAAGGACCAGCGCAGGCCCAGCACCTCGACAGTCTGGCCGCGGCCGGTGGAGGGCAGCCAGCCGAGCTGCACCGCGAAGACCATGATCATCATCAGGCCGACCCAGAAAGTCGGCAGCGAGAAGCCGAGGATGGAGCCGGCCATCACGGTCTTGGCGCCAAAGGAGTTCGGCTTCAGCCCGGCATAGAGGCCGAGCGGCAGGCCCACCAGCAGCGCGATGAAGGTGGCGCCGAAGGCCAGCTCCAGCGTCGCGGGCATGCGCTGCAGGATCAGCTGCAGCGCCGGCTCGTTGAACACGAAGCTGCGGCCGAGATCGCCCTGCAGCGCGTTCTTCAGAAAGGAGAGGTACTGCATCCAGAGCGGCAGATCGAGCCCGAGCGCGCGGATCGCGCGCTCACGCTCCATCTGGTCCGCCTCCGGGCTGATGAGGATCTCGACCGGGTTGCCGATCGCGTAGATGCCGATGAAGACGATCACCGACATCGCCAGCATCACCAGGGCCGACTGCAGCAGCCGGCGGAGGAGGTAGACCGCCATCGATCAGTTGGCCGCCGCCGGATGCACGTCCTGCGCGCGGGTCAGCTCGTCGGCCCGGGAGTCATGCCGCAGGGTCGGCCGCATCGCCCAGACGTTCTTCTGGATGTGGATCGGAATGATGCCCACATCGTCCATGGCGATCTGGGTCGCCTCCTGCAGCAGCTTCTCGCGCTTCTCGTCGTCCATCTCGCGCAGCGCCGCCTCCAGCTTGGCATCCACCTCCGGGTTGGAGTAGCGGCCGCGGTTGGAGGTGCCGTAGCCCTTGTCGCGGTTGTAGCTGGCGACCAGCGCGCGCAATGGCGAGGAAGCCTCGCCCGACGACGTGCCCCATCCCACCAGGAAGGCGCTGAACTCCTGCTTGCCGGCGCGGGAGATGTAGGTGGTCCAGGGCTGGGCGTCGACCGTGGTACGCAGGCCGGCGCGGGTCCAGAACTGGCCGATCGCCTGGATGATCCGGCCGTCGTTGATGTAGCGGTCGTTCGGCCCGTGCAGGGTGATGTGGAAGCCGTTCGGGTAGCCCGCCTCGGCCAGCAGCTTCTTCGCCGCGTCCGCATCGCCCTTTGGCGGCTCCAGCCCCGGCACGTAGCCGAAGGCGCCCTCCGAGAGGAACTGGCCGGAAGGCTGGGCGGCGCCTTCCATCACTCGCGCGGCGATGGCGTTGCGGTCGATCGCCATGGAAAGGGCGCGCCGCACGCGGAGGTCCTGCAGCGGGTTCTTGTCGAGCGGCTTGCCGTCATTGCCGGTGATGAAGGGCGAGCCGTCCTTGCGCATGTGGTCCAGCGCCAGGAAGATGATCCGCAGTCCGTCCTTTTCCGCCACGCGGACGCGGTTGTCGCGGCGCAGCGTGGCGAGGTCGCTGGTCGGCACCTGATCGATGAAGTCCACGTCGCCCGCCAGCAGCCCGGCGGTGCGGGCGGAATCGTTGACGACGATGCGGTAGTTCACCTTCGCCCAGTCCGGCTTCGGGCCCCAGTAGGCGTCGTTGCGCTCCAGCTCCAGCCGGTCGCCGCTGCGGAAGTTCACGTAGCGGAAGGGCCCGGTGCCGATGGCGACCTTGCCGGAGTTGAAGTCGTCCGTGCTGGCGCCCTCATGCGTCTCCTTGTCCAGGATCGCGACCTGCGAGAGGTCGTTCGGCAGCAGCGGATAGGTCGTGCGGGTATGGAAGCGGACCGTGGTCGGGTCCACCACCTCCACGCGCTCGATGGCGCGGGTGTAGATGGCGTAGGAGGACGGGCTGTTCGGGACCGTCGGCACGCGGGCGATGGTGAAGGCCACGTCCTCGGCCGTCAGCGGGTTGCCGTTGTGGAAGCGAACGCCCGGCCGCAGCTTGAACTCCCAGACGGTCGGCTCGACCACCTTCCAGGATTCCGCCAGCCCCGGCTCCAGCCGGGCATCGGCATCGAACTGCGTCAGCGTGTCGAACAGCATGGTCGCCACGGCGAAGTTCGGCGACAGCGCGTGGTAGTGCGGATCGAGCGCAGTCACCTGCGCGCCCACGGCCATGGTGAGGTTCTGCGCGCGGGCGGCGCCCGTCATGCCCAGCACCAACGCCGAAACGGCGGCCATAGCGGCCGCCTTCTTGCGGTTCATCATGATTCTTGCCCCCCGGAAGCTAACGCCTCTCAATCGGGCCGGTTTAGCAGAATGCAGGCGAGGCCGCTAGGTTTCAGGAGTTTTTCAAACGCCGCGGCAACGAAGCCAGGCCTTGCAGCCCCGCCGAAGAGGGCGGGGCCCCGCCCCGCTCCCGGCTCAAACGGTGAACTGCTCGGCGATGATCCGCTCGGACAGGCTGTGATCCGGGTCAAACAACAGCGTCAGCCGCACCGTGCGGTCTTCGCGGACCTCCACCGACCGGACGTCGCGCACCTCGACATAGTCGGCCACGGCGGCGACCGGCCGCTTGCCAGGCTCCAGCACCTGGAACATCACAACCGCCTCGCCCGGCAACAGGGCGCCGCGCCAGCGCCGCGGGCGGAAGGCGGAGATCGGCGTCATCGGCAGCAGGTTCGCGCCCAGCGGCACGATCGGCCCATGCGCCGAAAGGTTGTAGGCCGTGCTGCCCGCCGGCGTGGAGACCAGGATGCCGTCGCAGATCAGCTCCGCCAGCCGCTCCTTGCCGTCCACCAGGATGCGGATCTTGGCGGCCTGGCGCGTCTCGCGCAGCAGCGAGACCTCGTTGATCGCCAGCGCCTCCTGCATCTGCCCCGCGGCATCCAGCGCCCGCATCCGCAGCGGGTGCAGCATGGCGGCCTGGGCGGCACGCAGCCGCGGCAGCAGGTCATCCTCATGGAAGGCGTTCATCAGGAAGCCGACACTGCCGCAGTTCATGCCGTAGATCGGCAGGTTGCGGCCGAGGAAGCGGTGCTGCATCTCCAGCATGAAGCCGTCGCCGCCGAGCGCCACCAACACCACCGCTTCCTCCGGCGCGGCATCGCCGTAGAGGGCGACAAAACGGGCACGAGCCGCTTCCGCCACGTCGGTGGGCGCGGAGAAGAAGGCGATCCGCCCCTGCAGCTCGGCCGGAAGCTCCGGCGTGTCACAGGACGGAGCCGACCCCAGCAGGGCAGCGGTCATGCGCGGCGCCCCCGGCCCCGGACAGGGCCGGCCGGCGGGGTCGGGACAGGCATGGCGGGACCTCCTTCCGCATAGGCTGGCATCAAGCGCCCTGCCACGCCCCTTCGCAAGGGGCCTCGCCTGCCGGCACCGGAACGCAAGCGGGGCGGGTGGTCGCCCACCCGCCCCGCCCGACGATCCGTTGTGCCGGAAGCGGCTTACGCCGCCTCCTGGTCCTCGGCCTCGGCGACCTCCGGCTTCGGGCCGGAATCCAGCCCCTTGGCCGCGACGTCGCGCTCGACCAGCTCGATCACCGCCATGTCGGCGGCATCGCCGTAGCGGATGCCCGCCTTCAGCACGCGGGTGTAGCCACCCTGGCGCGCCTTGTAGCGCTCCGCGATGGTGGTGAAGAGCTTGTCCACCACCTTCTTGTCCATGATCTGCGCGTAAGCCTGGCGGCGCGCGTGCAGGTCACCGCGCTTGCCCAGGGTGATGATGCGCTCCACGTAGGGGCGCAGCTCCTTGGCCTTGGGCAGGGTCGTGGTGATCTGCTCGTGCTTGAGCAGGCTCGTCGCCATGTTGCGGAGCATGGCGCTGCGATGGGCGGATGTGACGCCGAGCTTCCGGCCGGCAACTCCGTGACGCATTGGTCCTATTCCTTCACGCCGCCGAAATCAGAACGGCTCTTCGATCTTCTTGGCGAGGTCCTCGATATTCTCCGGCGGCCAGCCCGACACGGTCATGCCGAGGCTCAGCCCCATGGAGGCGAGGACCTCCTTGATCTCGTTCAGCGACTTGCGGCCGAAGTTCGGCGTCCGGAGCATTTCCTGCTCGGTCTTCTGCACGAGGTCGCCGATATAGACGATGTTGTCGTTCTTCAGGCAGTTCGCGCTGCGGACCGACAGTTCCAGCTCGTCCACCTTGCGCAGCAGGTTGCGGTTGAAGGGCAGGTCCTCCTGCACTTCCTCCACCTTGCGCTCGCGCGGCTCATCGAAGTTGATGAAGAGCTGAAGCTGGTCCTGCAGGATGCGCGCCGCCAGGGCGACCGCGTCGTCCGGGGCCACGGTGCCGTCCGTCTCCACCGTCATCACCAGCTTGTCGTAGTCGGTGCGCTGGCCGACGCGGGTCGGCTGCACCTGGTACGCCACGCGGCGGACGGGGGAATAGATGGCATCCACCGGGATCAGCCCGATCGGGGCGTCTTCCGGCCGGTTCTCGCTGGCGGGCACGTAGCCCTTGCCGACGTCCACCGTCAGCTCCATGGCCAGCTTGGCGCCATCATCGAGGGTGCAGATGACCAGTTCCGGGTTGGCGATCTCGATGTCGCCGGTGGTCTGGATCTGCCCCGCGGTGACCTCGCCAGGACCGGTGGCGATGAGCTGCAGGCGCTTCGCGCCCTCGCCCGGCATCCGGATGGCCAGCCGCTTGATGTTCAGGACGATGTCGGTGACATCCTCCCGCACACCCTGCAGGCTGCTGAACTCGTGCAGCGCGCCGTCAATGCGGATGGCGGTCACGGCCGCGCCCTGCAGCGAGGACAGCAGCACGCGCCGCAGCGCATTGCCCAGGGTCATGCCGAAGCCGCGCTCGAGCGGCTCCGCCACGACCGTCGCAACGCGCGAGGGGTCGCCCCCCGGCTCGACATCGAGCTTCTCGGGGCGGATCAGGGAACGCCAGTTGCGCTCGAGCACTATCGCTGTCTCCTGCGGCCTCGCCTCAGACCCGACGCCGCTTGCGCGGACGGCAGCCGTTGTGCGGGATGGGGGTCACGTCCTTGATCGCGGTGACGTAGAAACCCACGGCCTGCAATGCGCGCAGCGCGGATTCACGCCCGGAGCCCGGACCGGAGACCATGATCTCCAGCGTCTCCATGCCGTGCTCGCGGGCCTTGCGGCCCGCGTCCTCGGCGGCGACCTGAGCGGCGTACGGCGTGGACTTGCGGCTGCCCTTGAAACCCTGGCTGCCGGCCGAGGACCACGCGATGGCGTTGCCCTGGCTGTCCGTGATGGTGACGATGGTGTTGTTGAAGGAGGCCAGCACATGCGCCACGCCGGTGGCGATGTTCTTGCGCTCCTTCTTGCGCGGCGCGCGGGAGGTGGGCTGACGGGCCATCTTACTTCGTCACCTTCTTCTTGCCGGCGATCGCCACGGCCTTGCCCTTGCGGGTGCGGGCATTGGTGTGGGTGCGCTGGCCACGAACGGGCAGGCCCTTCCGGTGACGCAAGCCGCGGTAGCAGGCCATGTCCATCAGGCGCTTGATGTTCATCGCATTCTCGCGGCGCAGGTCGCCCTCGACCCGGTACTCGCGGTCGATCAGCTCGCGGATCTTGAGGACTTCCTCATCCGTCAGCTGGTTGACGCGGCGATCCTCGGGGATGCCGAGCTGCTCGCAGATGTCCTTCGCGTTCGACGGACCGATGCCGTAGATGTAGCGAAGCGAGATCAGAACGCGCTTGTTGGTTGGAATGTTCACGCCTGCAATGCGTGCCATTGATTCCTGCTCCCGGAGCCATCCGGCTCCCGTTCGTACCGGCAGAGGTGCCGGCGAAGGTGATCGGCGCCACCCGGCCCAAGTCAGCCAGGCGCAACCATCGTCACGGCCGGGGCGAGCCCCCACCGCGCGAGAGGCGCGGGTTTAACGAGTTCGGGCGGGAAGAGTCAAGGGGCAGGGCGGCCTGGCCGCTCCCTGCCCCGAAGCGGGAAAGCCGCGGCCGGAGCCGCGGAATCTCACTTCGCCAGGACCGCCTCGATCTGGCTGGCCACCTCGTCCATGCTGGCCATGCCGTCCACTGCGCTGAGCTTGCCCTGGGCCTGGTAGTAGGGGAGCAACGGCGCGGTCTGGCGGTGATAGGCCTCCAGGCGCGCCGCCACCGTCTCGGCCTTGTCGTCGGCCCGGCGCACGAACTCGGTGCTGCCGCACGCGTCGCAGACGCCCGGGCGGGCGGTCGGCTTGAAGCTGTCGTGGTAGCCCGCGCCGCATTTCGCGCAGGTGAAGCGGCCGGCGATGCGCTCCACCAGAGCGCTGTCATCCACCTTGAGCTCGATGACGTGGTCGAGCTGCAGCCCCTTCTCCCGCAACATGCGGTCCAGCGCTTCCGCCTGCGGGGTGGTGCGGGGGAAGCCGTCCAGGATGAAGCCCTTGGCGCAGTCGGGCTGCGACACGCGCTTGGCCAGCATGGCGGTGATGATGTCGTCGGGGACCAGCGCCCCCTGCTCCATGATCGCCTTGGCCTGCCGGCCGATCTCGCTGCCGCTCTTCACCTCGGCGCGCAGCATGTCGCCGGTGGAAATCTGCGCGATCCCATGCCGCTCCTCCAGGCGCTTGGCCTGGGTGCCCTTGCCGGCCCCCGGCGGTCCCAGCAGAATCAGGTTCATCGCGACATTCCCACCTTCCTGCACGTCGTTACGTCGTCTCTCACCGCAGCCGCGGCGCGCCGCGGCCACCCAGGCGGGCCTTGCGGATCAGTCCCTCGTACTGATGCGCGAACAGATGCGACTGCACCTGGGCCACCGTGTCCATCGTGACCGAAACAATGATCAGAAGGGAAGTGCCACCGAAATAGAAGGGCACCCCGTACTGGCTGATCAGGATCTCGGGCAGCAGGCAGACGATGCAGAGATAGACCGCCCCCACGCCCGTCAGGCGGGTCAGCACGCGGTCCAGGTAGTCCGCGGTCGCCTGGCCGGGGCGGATGCCCGGCACGAAGCCGCCATGCTTCTTCAGGTTGTCCGCCGTCTCCGCCGGGTTGAACACCACCGCGGTGTAGAAGAAGGCGAAGAAGATGATCAGCGCGACGTAGAGTGCCATGTAGAGCGGCTGGCCATGCGCCAAGGCCGCGGCGATGCGGCTGACCCAGCCGTCGCCGAGCTGGTTGCCCGCAAATCCGGCGAAGGTGGCCGGCAGCAGCAGCAGGGACGAGGCGAAGATGGGAGGGATGACGCCGGCGGTGTTCAGCTTGAGCGGCAGATGGGTGCTCTCCCCGCCGAACATCCGGTTGCCCACCTGGCGCTTCGGGTACTGGATGGGAATCCGCCGCTGCGCCCGCTCCATGAACACCACGAAGGCGATCACCGCCAGCGCGATCAGCAGGAAGGCGATGATGAAGACGGTCGAGAGCGCGCCGGTGCGGCCCAGTTCCAGCGTGGCGACCAGGGCGGAGGGCACGTTGGCCACGATGCCGGCGAAGATGATCAGGCTGATGCCATTGCCGACGCCGCGGGCCGTGATCTGCTCGCCCAGCCACATCAGGAACAGCGTGCCGCCGACCAGGGTGGCGACGCAGGAGATGCGGAAGAACAGGCCGGCGTTGTAGACCGCCGGGCCGAAGCTGCCCTGCATGCCCTCCAGCCCGACCGCAATGCCATAGGCCTGGAAGATGGCGATGAGCACCGTCAGGTAGCGGGTGTACTGGTTGAGCTTCTTGCGGCCGGCTTCACCCTCCTTCTTGAGGGTCTCCAGGCTGGGCAGGGCCGAGGACATCAGCTGGACGATGATGCTGGCCGAGATGTAGGGCATGATGTTGAGCGCGAAGACCGTCATGCGGCCCAGCGCACCGCCCGTGAACATGTCGAACATGCCCAGGATGCCGCTGCCGTGCTGGCGCAGGATCTCGGCCATCACGCCCGCGTCCACGCCGGGGACGGGGATGTAGGTGCCGATTCGGTAGACGATCAGCGCGGCCAGCGTGAACCAGATGCGCTTCTTGAGCTCGGTGGCCTTGGACAGCACGCCGAGATTGAGGTTGGCCGCGAGCTGTTCGGCGGCGGACGCCATGATTTCGCCCCTCGATATCCGATGGGCAACATGACTGCGGCGCCGGGGGGCTCTCCCGCGGCGCCGCTGCCTTGCCCTGATTTGCACCACCTAGCCCCCCGGAGGCGGGGGGCGCAAGGCTTACGCCGCGGGCGCTTCTTCCTTCGCCGGGACCAGCACCGTGACGGTGCCGCCCGCCGCCTGGACCGCGGCAATCGCCGCCGCCGAGGCGCCGGAGACGGTGATGTTCACCGCCCGCTTGATCTCGCCGCGCGCCAGCAGGCGGACGCCGGCGATCTTGGCACCCGTGCGGACCAGCCCGGCTGCCTCAAGCGCCGCCTCGTCGATCGCCTGGCCTTCCGGCAGGCGGCCCGACTCGATGGCCGCGTCGAGGACGTGCAGGTTGAGCGGCGCGTATTCCTTGCGGAACGGGTTGACGAAGCCGCGCTTCGGCAGGCGCCGGTAGATCGGGAGCTGGCCGCCCTCGAACCCGTTCAGCGACACGCCCGTACGCGCCTTCTGGCCCTTCACGCCGCGGCCACCGGTCTTGCCCTTGCCGGAGCCGATGCCGCGGCCGATGCGCTTGAACTTCGGGCGCGCACCCTCGTTGTCGCGAAGCTCGTTCAGCTTCATGTCACTTCTCCGTGGTCTCGCCCACCTGGATCAGGTGTGCGACCTTGCGGATCATGCCGCGCACGGCCGGAGTATCCTCCAGCTCGCGCGTACGGCGGATCTTGTTGAGCCCCAGGCCGATCAGCGTCTCGCGCTGACCGGGCTTGCGGCCGATGGGGGACGCGATCTGCGTCACCCGCACCGTCTTCTTCTGCTCAGACACTGGCCACCGCCTCCTGCGCCGGCTCGGCATCCTTGCGGGGGCCGAGCAGGTCCGAGACCTTCTTGCCACGGCGAGACGCCACGGCGCGCGGGCTGGTGCAGCGCGTCAGCGCCGCGAAGGTCGCCTTGACCATGTTGTGCGGGTTCGTCGTGCCGGTGCACTTGGCGACCACGTCGCCAATGCCCAGCGTCTCGAACACCGCGCGCATCGGGCCACCGGCGATGATGCCGGTGCCGGCCGGCGCGGCGCGCAAAAGCACCCGGCCGGCGCCGAACTCGCCGATGACGTCGTGGTGCAGCGTCCGGCCCTCGCGCATCGGCACCCGGATCATGGTCCGCTTGGCGCGCTCGGTCGCCTTGCGGATCGCCTCCGGCACCTCGCGCGCCTTGCCGGCGCCCCAACCCACGCGGCCCTTCTCGTCACCGACCACCACCAGGGCGGCGAAGGAGAAGCGACGGCCACCCTTCACCACCTTGGCCACGCGGTTGATGGTGACCAGCTTGTCCTTCAGCTCGTCGCCCTGCTCGCGATCGGCGTTGCGATCGGGGCCGCGGCCGCGACGCTCGCGGTCACCGCCGCCGCCGCTCCTCGGTTCACGTGCCATATTCTGTGCTCCTTAGAACGACAGCCCGCCCTCGCGGGCGCCGTCCGCCAGGGCTTTCACCCGGCCGTGATACAGGTAGGGCCCACGGTCGAACACGACCTCGGTCACGCCCGCCGCCTTGGCCCGCTCGGCCAGCAGCTTGCCGACCACGGTCGCGGCGTCCTTGTCCGCGCCGGTGCGCAGGCTCTCGCGCTGCACCTTCTCCAGCGTGGACGCCGCCGCCAGGGTACGCCCGGCCTTGTCGTCGATGACCTGGGCGTAGATGTGCTTGCCCGAGCGGAAGACCGAAAGACGGGGCCGACCACCGCTCTTGAGCCGGAGCTGGTAGCGCAGACGGGCGCGCCGTCGCTCCTGCAGATTGAGCTTGTTCGCCATCTTACTTCTTCTTCCCCTCCTTCCGGAGGATCACCTCGTCCGCGTAGCGCACGCCCTTGCCCTTGTAGGGCTCGGGGCCGCGGAAACCGCGGATCTCGGCGGCCACCTGACCAACCACCTGCTTGCTCACGCCCTCGACCTTGATGGCGGTCGGGCGCTCGGTGGTGATCTTGATGCCTTCCGGGATCGGGTAGCGGATCTCGTGGCTGTAGCCGAGGTTCAGCACCAGCTCCTTGCCCTGGACCGCGGCACGGTAACCCGTGCCGGTGATCTCCATGGACTTGGAGAAGCCGGTGGAGACGCCGGTGACCATGCCGTTGATCAGGCTGCGGGTGGTGCCCCACAGCGTGCGCGAACGACGGTCGGAGCCGAGCGGCTGCACCGTGACCTGGTTGTCCTCGACCGACACCGAGACGGCGTCGGTGACCACCGGCATGGACAGCTCGCCGAGCTTGCCCTTGGCGGAGACCACGCCATCCTTCATCGCGACCGTCACGCCCGCGGGGACGGAGACGGGATACTTGCCGACGCGCGACATGCCTCTCCCTCCCTCAGAACACGCGGCAGAGGACCTCGCCGCCGACATTGGCGACGCGGGCCTCGTTGTCGCTCATCACGCCACGCGGCGTGGAGAGGATGGAAATGCCGAGCCCGTTGTAGAACTTCGGCAGCTCGCGGATCTTCGAGTAGACCCGGCGGCCCGGCTTGGAGACGCGCATGATCTCCTTGATGGCCGGCTCGCCCTCGGAATACTTCAGCTCGATGTCGAGCATGCTGACGCCCGGGCGGACCTGCTCGGAGCGCCAGGCGCGGATGTAGCCCTCGCGCTTCAGCACTTCGAGCACGTCAGCGCGCAGGCGGCTGGCGGGCGAGGTGCAGCGGGACTGACGGGCGCGATGCGCATTACGGATGCGCGTCAGCATATCGCCCAGCGGATCGGACAGCGACATGCGGCCCCCTTACCAGCTCGCCTTAACGAGACCCGGGATCTGGCCGTTCGAGGCCAGGTCACGGAGCGCGTTACGGCTCAGCTTGAACTTGCGGTAGTTGCCGCGCGGGCGGCCGGTCAGCTCGCAGCGCAGGCGAACCCGCACCCTGGCACCATTGCGCGGCAGCTCAGCCAGCTTAAGCGTCGCCTCGAAGCGCTCCTCAACGGGGAGCTCGCGGTTCATCACCACGTCCTTCAGGGCGGCGCGCTTGGCGGCATGCAGCTTCGAGAGGCGCGCGCGGCGCTGGTTCTTCTCGACAGCCGAGGTCTTGGCCATGCGGTCTAAATCCTCCGGAACCTGCCCGATCCAACGGGCGGTTTTCCAAACATCAGGTGGCGAAGGGGAGGTCGAAGCCCTTCAACAGGGCCTTGGCTTCCTTGTCCGTCTTCGCCGTCGTGACGAACACGATGTCCATGCCGCGAACCGTGTCCACCTTGTCATAGCTGATCTCGGGGAACACGATCTGCTCCTTCAGGCCCAGGGAGAAGTTCCCCCGGCCGTCGAAGCCCTTATTGCCCGGCAGGCCACGGAAGTCACGCATGCGCGGCAGCGCGATCGTCACCAGACGATCGAGAAACTCGTACATGCGGGCCCGGCGCAGCGTCACCTTGCAGCCGATCGCCTGACCCTCGCGGATCTTGAAGCCGGCGATCGCCTTCTTGGCCAGGGTCTTCACCGGCTTCTGGCCGGCGATGACGGTGAGGTCGGCCAGCGCGGCGTCCAGCTTCTTCTGGTCGCCCGCGGCCTCGCCCACGCCCATGTTGATGACGATCTTGGAGAGCTTCGGCACCTGCATCGGGTTGCCGTAGCCGAACTCCTCGACCAGTGCCTTGCGCACCGCCTCAGCATAGTGCTGCTGCAGGCGCGGCAGTTCCTTCGCCTCGCTCATGCGTCGATCACCTCGCCCGAGGCCTTGGCGACCCGGACCTTCTTGCCGTCCTCAAGCACCTTGAAGCCGACACGGGTCGGCTTGTCGGACTTCGGGTCGATCAGCGCCAGGTTGGAGAGGTGGATCGGCGCCTCCTTCTCCACGATGCCGCCCTGCTGACCCATGCCGCGGGGCTTCATGTGGCGCTTGACCACATTGGCGCCCTGCACCACCGCACGTCCGTCCTCGGGCAGCACGCGCAGCACCTCGCCGCGCTTGCCCTTGTCCTTGCCCGTCAGGATCTGGACGCGGTCGCCCTTCTTGATCTTCGCGGCCATGGTTACAGGACCTCCGGCGCCAGCGAGATGATCTTCATGAACTTCCGCGCGCGCAGCTCGCGCACGACCGGACCGAAGATGCGGGTGCCGATCGGCTCGTTCTGCTTGTTGATCAGAACGGCCGCGTTGCGGTCGAAGCGGATGGCGGTGCCGTCCGGCCGGCGCACGGAATAGGCGGTGCGCACGATCACGGCGCGCTGCACGTCGCCCTTCTTCACCTTGCCGCGGGGAATCGCTTCCTTCACGGACACCACGATGATGTCGCCCACCGAGGCGGTGCGGCGCTTGGAGCCGCCCAGCACCTTGATGCACTGGACACGGCGCGCGCCCGAGTTGTCGGCGACGTCAAGGTTGGACTCAACGATAATCATCGGTCAGTCGTCCTCAGGCCTGCGCGGCAGTCGCGGCAGCGCCCGCGCTGAAGCCCGACGTGACGACCGGCGCGCCATTGCGCTCGATCACCAGCCAGGTCTTCCGCTTGCTGAGCGGACGGCACTCCTCGATCGACACGACGTCGCCTTCCTTGCACAGGTTGGCGTCATCATGCGCGGCGTACTTCTTCGAGCGCCGGATGAACTTCTTGTAGAGCGGATGCATCACGCGACGCTCGACAAGAACCGTTACGGTCTTGTCCATCTTGTCGCTGACGACCCGCCCGGTGAGGACGCGCTTCGGCATAGCCGGGGTCTCCTCAATCAGGCCTTGGCGGCCGAGCGGGACTGCTCGGCCAGAACCGTCTTAACACGGGCGATGTCGCGGCGCACCACCTTGATGCGGGAAACCGCCTCAAGCTGGCCGGTCGCGCGCTGGAAACGCAGGTTGAACTGCTCCTTGCGGAGGTCCAGCAGCATCGCCTTCAGTTCGTCCGGGGACTTGGTCCGGACATCCACGATCTTCGTCATCGGCTCAAGCCTCCGCCGCGCCCAGGCGGGTCACGAACTTGGTCTTGATCGGCAGCTTGGCCGCGCCGAGGGTCAGCGCCTCACGCGCCGTCTCGGGCGTCACGCCGTCGATCTCGAACATCATGCGGCCCGGCTTCACGCGGGCCACCCAGTATTCGGGCGCGCCCTTGCCGGAACCCATGCGGACTTCCGCCGGCTTGGTTGAGACCGGGACGTCCGGGAAGATGCGGATCCACACCCGGCCCTGACGCTTCATGGCGCGGGTGATGGCGCGGCGCGCCGCCTCGATCTGCCGGGCGGTAACCCGCTCCGGCTCCAGCGCCTTCAGGCCGAAGCCGCCGAAGGACAGCGAGAAGCCGCCCTTCGCCACGCCCTTGATCCGGCCCTTGTGCGCCTTACGGAACTTCGTGCGCTTCGGGGAAAGCATCGTCTGTTATCCTCAGCGCTGCGGCGCCTGCTCCGCGGCGCGCTTGTCCTGCGCCAGCGGATCGTGCGCCAAAATCTCGCCCTTGAAGATCCAGACCTTCACACCGCAGGTGCCATAGGTCGTCTTCGCGGTCGCCGTGCCGTAGTCGATATCGGCGCGCAGCGTGTGCAGCGGCACCCGCCCCTCGCGATACCACTCCATCCGGGCGATCTCGGCGCCGCCGAGGCGGCCGCCGCAATTGATCCGGATGCCGCCGGCGCCAAGGCGCATGGCGGACTGCACCGCGCGCTTCATCGCGCGGCGGAAGGCAACGCGGCGCTCCAGCTGCTGGGCGATGCTCTCGGCCACCAGCTGCGCCTCGATCTCCGGCTTGCGGATCTCGACGATGTTCAGCGCCACCTCGGCCCCGGCGAGCTTCGCCAGGTCCTTGCGCAGCACCTCGATGTCGGCACCCTTCTTGCCGATCACGACGCCCGGGCGGGCGGCATGGATCGTCACGCGCGGCTTCTTCGCCGGGCGCTCGATGATCACCTTCGAGACGCCGGCGCCCTTCAGGCGATCCTTCAGGGTCTTGCGGAGCTTGATGTCATCATGCAGCAGCCGGGCATAGTCGTCGCCGGCGAACCAGCGGGAGTCCCAGGTGCGGTTGATGCCGAGCCGCAGCCCGATCGGATTGACTTTGTGGCCCATGTTACGCGGCCTCCTGCTGCGCCGGCTCGGCTTCCGCCTGCTGCTCGGCAACCGTGATCGACAGGTGGCTGAACCATTTCTCGACCCGCGCCGCCTTGCCGCGGCCGCGCGCATGGAAGCGCTTCATCACCACGGCGCGGCCCACCTCCACGCGCGACACGACCAGGCGGTCCACGTCGAGCTGGTGGTTGTTCTCCGCGTTCGCAATGGCGCTCTCCAGCGTCGCCTTCACCGTCTGGGCGATCCGGCGCTTGGAGAAGGTCAGGATCGCGACCGCGTCCTGCGCCTTCTTGCCGCGGATCAGGCCAGCAGCCAGGTTCAGCTTGTACGGCGACACCCGGATGTTGCGGGTGACCGCCTGCGCCGCGGTCTCGGCGAGCGTGCGCTCGTGCTTCGGCTTGCTCATCGCATCAGCCTCGCTTCGCCTTCTTGTCGGACGAGTGGCCGGTGAAGGTCCGGGTCGGCGAGAACTCGCCGAACTTGTGCCCCACCATGTTCTCCGACACCTGCACGGGGATGAACTTCTTCCCGTTGTACACGCCGAAGGTCAGCCCCACGAACTGCGGCAGGATCGTGCTCCGCCGCGACCAGATCTTGATGATCTCGTTGCGGGTGGAGGCACGCGCCGCTTCCGCCTTGTTCAGCAGGTAACCGTCGACGAACGGGCCCTTCCAGACACTGCGCGCCATCGCGGTCAGCCCTTCGTCACGTTGCGGCGACGAACAATCAGGTTGTCCGTGCGCTTGTTGGTGCGGGTCTTGTAGCCCTTGGTCGGCTTGCCCCACGGCGTCACCGGATGGCGGCCACCGGAGGTGCGGCCCTCACCACCACCGTGCGGGTGATCGACCGGGTTCATCACGACGCCGCGGTTGTGCGGGCGACGGCCCAGCCAGCGGCTGCGGCCAGCCTTGCCGATCTCCTGGTTCTGGTTGTCCGGGTTGGACACCGCACCGATGGAGGCCATGCACTCGCCACGCACCAGGCGCAGCTCGCCGGACATCAGCTTCACCTGCGCGTAGCCGGCGTCCTTGCCGACGAGCTGCGCGTAGGTGCCGGCCGAGCGGGCGATCTTGCCGCCGGCGCCGGGCTTCATCTCGATGTTGTGGACGATCGTGCCCACCGGGATGGAGCCGAGCGGCATCGCGTTGCCGGGCTTGATGTCCACGCGCTCGCCGGCCACGACCGTGTCACCCACCTTCAGGCGCTGCGGCGCGAGGATGTAGGCGAGCTCGCCGTCCTCATACTTCAGCAGCGCGATGAAGGCGGTGCGGTTCGGGTCGTATTCCAGCCGCTCCACGGTGGCCGGCACATCGAACTTCCGCCGCTTGAAGTCAACGACGCGGTAGCTCTGCTTGTGCCCGCCGCCCCGGAACCGGACGGTGATGCGGCCATGATTGTTGCGGCCGCCGGAGTGGCTCTTGCCCTCCGTCAGCTGCTTGACCGGCTTGCCCTTGTACAGCTCAGAACGATCAATGAGGATCGTCCCGCGCAGGCTCGGGGTGACCGGGTTAAAGTGCTTCAGCGCCATGGCTTAGGCGAGCCCCGTCGTCAGATCGATGCTCTGGCCTTCGGCCAGGCGCACGATCGCCTTCTTGAAGTCGGAGCGGCGGCCCTCGCGGCCGCGCACCCGCTTGGTCTTGCCCTTGGTCAGGATCGTGTTGACGGCGAGCACCTGCACGCCGAACAGACCCTCCACCGAGGCCTTGATCTCCGGCTTCGTGGCAGTCAGCGGCACCTTGAAGGTGACCTGGTTCTGCTCGGCGAGGCCGGTGGCCTTCTCGGTGATGACCGGCGCGAGGATGGTCTGGTACATCTTCTCGCGCGAGATCACGATCGCGGGCTTCTTGGTCGCGGTCTCGCTCATGCCAGCCGCTCCTTCAGAGCCTCGACGGCCTGGCGGGTCACCGCCAGCACGTCATGGTTCAGGATGTCGTAGACGTTCGCGCCGAGCGTCGGCAGAACGTTCACGTGCGGGAGGTTGCGCACGGCGCGGCCGAAGCCGTCCTCCACCGTGGCGTCCACCACCAGCGCGCTCTTCCAGCCCAGCGCCTTGACCTTGGAAGCCACGGCGGAGGTCTTGGCGGCGTCGCCGAGGGCCGTGGTGTCGAGGACGATCAGCTTGCCCTCGGCGGCCTTCTGGCTCAGCGCGCTGATCAGGCCCAGGCGGCGGACCTTCTTGTTCAGCGAGTAGCCATGGTCGCGCACGACCGGCCCGTGGACGATGCCACCGGTGCGGTACTGCGGCGCGCGGAGCGAGCCCTGGCGCGCGTTGCCGGTGCCCTTCTGCCGATACGGCTTCTTGGTCGTCCCGGAAACCTCGGCCATCCCCTTCACCTTGTGGGTGCCGGCGCGGCGCTTGGCGAGCTGCCAGTGCACCACGCGCGCCATGATGTCGGCGCGAGGAGAAGCGGCGAACAGCGCGTCCGGGAGATCGATCTCGCCGGCCTGGCCGTTGTCCAGGGTGATGACAGGAACCTGCATGTCGATACCCTCAGGCCACGGCCGCGGGGAACGGCGCATCGGCATGGCGCGCGGACTTCACCGCGTCGCGCACCAGCACATACCCGCCCTTCGCACCAGGCACCGCGCCCTTGACCATCAGCAGCCCCTTTTCGAGGTCGAAACCGGCGACCTCCAGGTTCTGCGTGGTCACGCGCTCAACACCCAGATGGCCAGCCATCTTCTTGTTCTTGAAGGTCTTGCCCGGATCCTGACGGTTGCCCGTCGAGCCGTGGCTACGGTGGCTGATGGAAACGCCGTGCGTCGCCTCCAGGCCGCTGAAGTTCCAGCGCTTCATCGCACCCGCGAAGCCCTTGCCCTTCGACTGCCCGGTCACGTCGACCAGCTGACCCTTCACGAAGTGATTCGCGGTCAGCTTGGCGCCCGGCTCCAGCGCGGCATCAGCCGCCACCCGGAACTCCACGACCTTCTTCGGAGCCTCGACGCCCGCCTTGGCGAAATGACCCTTGTTGGGCTTCGAGACGTTCTTCGGCTTGGCCAGGCCAATGCCCAGCTGCACCGCATTATAACCGTCCTTCTCGTCCGTGCGGGCAGCCACCACGCGCACCTGGTCGAGGTGCAGCACGGTGACGGGCACGGTCGAGCCGTCGTCGTTGAACAGCCGGGTCATGCCCAGCTTCTTCGCGATCAGGCCGGTGCGACCATTCTTCGCGGCCATGGCAGATTGCTCCCCCGGGCCTTAGAGCTTGATCTCGACGTCCACACCGGCGGCCAGGTCGAGCTTCATCAGCGCGTCCACGGTCTGCGGGGTGGGATCGACGATATCAAGCAAGCGCCGGTGCGTCCGGATCTCGAACTGCTCACGGCTCTTCTTGTCAACATGCGGGGAGCGGTTCACGGTGAACCGCTCGATCTCGGTCGGCAGCGGGATCGGGCCCCGCACGCGCGCGCCGGTCCGCTTCGCGGTGTTCACGATCTCCCGCGTGCTGCCATCCAGCACGCGGTGATCGAACGCCTTGAGGCGGATGCGGATGTTCTGGCTGTCCATGGTCTGGCGCCTGTTCTCTTTCCGCGTCCGATTACGCGCTGATGGAGGCGACGACGC
>NZ_SNVJ01000039.1 GCF_009829925.1 Teichococcus coralli | reverse complement strand
GATGCAGACTGATCGGAAACCGCTCTAATCGTCCTGGTCTGGGGTGGCGGGGCTTGGTGGCTCTTCCATCAGGCTCAGCCAGGCTGGGGAGTATTCATACTGGTCTGGGGGGCGGTGCTGGTTTCTGCGAGCGACAACCTGATCCGCCCCCTGCTCATCAAGCGAGGGGTCGCCATGCCACTTACCCTCGTCATCCTCGGGGTGTTCGGCGGATTCCTCTCCTTCGGCTTCCTGGGGCTGTTCATCGGGCCCGCACTGCTGGCCGTGGCCTTCACCCTGCTTCGGGCATGGCGTGCCGTTGACGTGCACCGGGAAGACGGAGACATCGCGGCGAGCCGCGGGGGGCGTGAATACGCGGTAGCTAAGCCCGGCGAGGAGACCTAGCGGGGCGCCGGCAAGCCGAGCGAGCCTGCCATGCGGTGCCGGCTTGCAGTGCCGGAAGCGCTGCCAATAGGTGCTAGCCTGGCCGTCACTCCGCGATCTTCCAGTTTCCGTCTCCAACCCGGCAGAGCTTGAGCACGTACTGGTTCGCCTCCCCCAGGGCGCTGACTTCAAACTGAAGCCTGCGGCAGGGCCTGCCCTGATCGGAGAACGCCTCGAGAAGGGTGATGTTGCCACTGCGACCCGTGGCCGGGTTCTTCCAGGATTCATTTCGGCCCAGAGGTGGCGGAGTCGCCCGCAGCAGTCTGCTGGCCGCGGCACTCTGCTGGTCCAGGTCACTGCGGGTCAGCGGTGTAGAACTCGGGCTGGGCGCCCGCCACTGAGCGTGAGTGAAGCCGCCCGCAGCAACGACGGAAAGCACCAGGGCCGGCATAATGGGCATCTTCGCCTTCCTCCGAACGGAGTTCTTGTCCGCCCGCAACGGTGAACAGCGCCTGCGGAACGGTGCCATCCTCACCGTCAGATAGGTTGCGGACGCGCCCTGCGCCATCCTTCAAGGCTTCCCTCCCGCGATCGTTTCAGGCGCAGCAAGGATCCGCAAGGAATCCGAAGTTTTCGATAGAGTTTTCGGTCCGATGAATACCGTGAGGGCCCTAATATAGTTTCTGGAGGGCTGTGATGGATGGACTCCGGCCAGGAAGCCAAGACTGGCGGAAGCGGCCTTGCGCCTTGGCTTGCAAGAGCGGCCGAGAGGTAAATGGCTCGCCGGTCCGGGCAGCCAGGAAGGTGTTCTTCCCTGCCGCAAGGCGATAGCGCGCATCGAACTGCACGCTGTTCTTCGGCACGATACTTCTGGAGTGCGCAGGAATTCATGCGGTGATTCCAAGCCGTAAACCGAGAGCACTATCGGACCAAGGAAAGGAAGCAGGATGTTGAAGCAACATTCGAACGGGATGGCGCTGAATGTCATCGGCCGTCGGCCGCTGGGTGTGGCTGCCATCGGCGCAGCGCTCGCACCGACGGCTCTGTCGCTCCGCGCTGTGCCCGCGGTGGCGCAGTCCCGCACCGCTTATGACCTCATCAACTCGGCACGTGCGGTCTCAATGTTCGCCGAGATCTTGAAGAACCACAACCTGGCAAGCGAGTTCAGTGCTCAGGGCGACTTCGGTTTCTTCATTCCGGTGGACGGAGCCATCGAGCGGGTGCCGGCGCTTGTCGTCGAGCGCTTCCGCCGCGACAAGGAGTATGCGCGACAGATCGTATTGAATCACATCACAGACTACACCGGCTTGATCAGCATGTTCGAGGGCCAGCAGGGAATGACAGGACAAAGTCAGAAGGTGAAGACGAGGGCGGGCTATACCCTGACGCTGGAAATGGGTGCCGGCCTGCCCCGGCTCGGCGGCTATCCGATCACCTACACCAACATCCGTGGCAGCAACGGCTACTGCCACGCGCTGGACGGCGTGCTTCTGATCTGACCGCGTTTCAACGGCATCGGCTGCTGCGCCGGCTTGCCGGGCACGGGAGCCGCAGGGAAGCGGGCAGGTTGTGCCGCACAGGGCGGATGGAATCGACAGCTTCTAGCCCTGTCTGATGCGGCACACCTGCTCCAATCCCCACTGCTTCTGGCGGCGGCGCCGGGGCGCTGAAACGGCATTCCAGGCATCAGCCTGCACAACAGACAATGAGGGAGGATGGAGCATGATGAGGACAGGACGTTATCTGATCCTTGCTGCCGGTTGCGCGCTTCTTTCGACCCCGGGCGCACCGCCGGCGGCCTTCGCGCAGGCAAGTCAGAAAGGGCAGCAGCCCGGCACAACGGTTGCCTATACGACCGAGGTCGCCGCGACCGTCGAAGCCATTGATCGGCAGAAGCGCGAGATTTCACTGCGCGGTGCTGGAGGCCGATTGTTTGCAGTGGAGGCCGGCCCGGCCGTCGAGAATCTCGACCGGATCAAGTCGGGCGATCGAGTGGTGGTGCGATACACCGAGGCGCTCGCGGCCAGTCTGGCCAAGCCAGGTGAGGGCGGTGGAGCGACCATAACCGAGCGCAGCGGCATCGCGCGGCACGCTCCCGAGGGCTCGCGGCCAACCGGCACTGTCGGGAGCCAGATCCAGGCAACTGTGACCATCGAGGCGGTGGACTACGCCAATCACTTGGTCACCTTCACCGGAGCCGGCGATGCCGCACGAACCGTAGCAGTCCGCGATCCCGAGGCGCAACGCTTCCTCGCCACACTGAAGCCCGGGGACCGTGTGGATCTCGTCTATACCGAGTCCGTCGCGGTCGCCGTGGAGCCAATGTCGCGGTAAGCGCCTTCGGTCCGGCAGAGAACGCCGCCCGCGAAGAGCCATGCCGGCTGTCATGGTCCAACCGCAGGCGGTATTCCCCTTCCATTTCTGCTGAAGGCTGTTGCCGGCGGTGCGGACCAAGTGGACACCTTCTGTCAGTGGGCGGCGGTTGGTCAACGCAGATGCCGTCCGAGCCGCGGACTTCGCTTCTGTTCGCGGTCTGCGCGGTGGCAGCCACAGGAGGCGGTTTGATACGAGGGAAGGGCCGCTCTCGGAAGCGGCGTCACCCCGAGAGATGCAACCAGGCGTCCAGCGGCCTGCTTTACCGTTGCCCGCGGGCGGATGAACCCTGCGTTCCGATGCGCTGCGTTGCTGGGTGGGTCAGCCCTCCATGGCCGCAGCCGGGGTGCCGGAGCGGAAGTCGCTCCCGCTGCCCCACATCCGGTGCAAGATGCCCGCCAGCTTGCGGGCCAGCGCCACTTTGGCGCGCTTGGCGCCACGACGTTGTGCCAAACGCACGCCCCAGGCCTTCGGCGCCGACCAGCGGGCGACGCGCGTCGGCAGCACATGCGCCGCCTCCAACAACGCCACCCTGGCGGCAGGGCCGCCCGCCTTGCTGATGGCGCCGACGCGCTCCGTATCACCGAACTGATCGCGCCTCGGCGTCAGCCCGAGAAAGGCTCCCACCGAGCGGGAGGAGCGGACCCGCCCCGGACCAGTCGATGGGGGCGGGTCACGCCGCATCGGCGCCGCCAGGGGTGGCGCTGCCGTGGCACCTGGGGCTGCCTCGGGCGTCCCGGCAAGGCGCTCGCGGCGAGTACGATATTGCGTATCATTCGCATTCATGGCAGGATTGCGGCGCAGTTGCTCCGCCGAGGCCCCCGCATGATCCGCTTGCCGCTCCCGTGCCGCCCGGCCCGGGCTTCAGCCGCGCTCCGCTTGCCGGCTGTTCTCCCGCGGCGCCTTCGCGGGGTTGCTGCTACCCTCATGGGGAGCGGGGCATGAGGCGGCGCGCCCTGCTCAGCGCCCTGCCGCTCGCCGCGCTGCCCGGCCGGGGAAAGGGCGCCGGAGCGGAGGCGTCGCCGCAGATCAGAGACATCCTGGGCCGCGGCGTGCAACTGCCCCGCCCGCCCCGGCGGATCGTTCTGACCCAGGCCCGCCACGTGCTCGCCATGGCCCTGCTGCACCCCGATCCGGTCTCCCTCGTGGTGGGCTGGGGGGACGACCTCCGGCGCATGAACCCACCCGACTACGCCAGCGTGCGGGCCCGCTTCCCGCAGGCCGATGCCGTTCCGGTCATCGCGCGCGGCCAGGGCGAGGGCCTGTCGCTGGAGGCCATCGTCGCCGCCCGGCCGGAGCTGGTGGTGTTCAGCCTGGGCACGCTGCGCGCGCTGGGCGAGACCATGCCGGACCGGCTGGCCGCCTTCGGCATTCCTTCCGCGGTGATCGACTTCTTCAGCGACCCGATGGCGACCACGCGGCCCAGCATGCACCTGCTTGGCCAGGTGCTCGGCCGGCCGGAGCGCGCCGCCGCCTTCGAGGCCTTCTACACGGAACGCCTCCAGGGCATCGCCGCCCGGCTGGAAGGGCCGGCGCAGGCGCGGCCGGCGGTCTTCATCCACGCGCATGCCGGGGGCACATCCTGCTGCTCCTCCCCCGGCAAGGGCGCCTTCGATTCGATGGTCAGCTTCGCCGGCGGCCACAACATCGGCGCCGACCTGCTGCCGGGGCCGGTCGGCAACGTTTCCCTGGAATACGTGATCGACCGCGACCCCCAGGTCTATGTGGCGACCGGCGGCCCCTATGGCGGGCGGGGCGGCATTCCGCTCGGCCCTGGCGTGGCTCCGGAGGCGGCGGCGCGCGAGCTGGCCGCGGTGATCCATCGCGAGCGGCTGGACGTGCTGCCGGCAGTGCGGCAGGGCCGTGCCCATGCCATCTGGCACGGCTTCAACGACACGCCGGCCCATGTGGTGATGCTGGAGGCCCTGGCCCGCTGGCTGCATCCCGCGCGGTGCGGCGACCTCGACCCCGCCGCCACCATGGCCGCCCTCAACGCGCGGTTTCTGGCGATCCCGATGCAGGGCGCCCACTGGACCGACCTGCCCGCGGGCGCGCTTTAGAGCAGATCCCGAGCAGGTGACATCACCTGACTGGGTGAAGATCCTCATCGAAACAGGTCGTTGGGGCATTCAATGCGAGCCGGGGCGAGCGGAAATCGCCGTGACGGCGCTTCCGTCCGCTACCCGCCCAGCACGAAGCGAAGGCCGCGGCTGATGCCGAGCGGCACCACCGAGGCGTGGTTCTCCTCCGGAAAGCACCAGAAGCGGCTCGCGGCGCCGGCCGCGCCGAAATGCGCCGCCATCTCCTGCGCCCGATCCACCATCGCCCGGCGCGCGCGCCGCTCCGCCGTGGCCGGGGCTTGCGGAGCGCCGCGCTCATGCGGCGCGAGCGCCTGCTCCCATTCGCCGACGCTCACCGCGACCCGCTTCCCGCCGACCGGCCCGCCGGCGCGCAGCCGCTTCTCGTCCCACCAGATGGAGGGGCTGACGGCGATGTAGTCGCTGAAGGCCGCACCGTCATGGGCCAGCACGTCGAGCGTGAAGAGGCCCGCCAGGGAATGCCCGATCAGCACCTGCCGCGCCGGGTCCACGGCACAGCGGCTGGCGACAAGCGGCCGCACCTGGCGCAGCAGAACATCCAGGAAGGCGTCGCGCCCGCCGCTCGGCAGGCTGCCGCCCTCCACCGAGGGGCCGGCAGTGAAATCGAGGGTGCGGCGCCGCTGGTCATGCCGCGCCGCGCCGGGATAGGCGATGCCCGCCACCACGCCCTGGGCCATGCCGGCCGCCGCGCGCCGCTGCGCGCCGTTGCGCAGGATGTCCAGCACCGTGGCGAAATAGGCGTTGCCCTCCAGCACCGTGAGCACCGGGAAGCCGCCGGGCGGCGGCTCGCCGGGCGGGATGGCGAGGAAGATGCGGTAGTCGCCGCCGGGCGTGCGCAGCGCATGGCATTCGGTGCCCGGCAGGACAACAGGGGGCGGGATCTCAGCCACGGAGCGTCGCGCCGCCGTCCACGTAGAGGTCGGCCATGGTGATGTGGCCGGCGCGGTCGGACAGCAGGAACAGCACGGCCTCCGCGACGTCCTCCGGCGTCGCGAGCTTCCGCAGCGGGATGCCGGCCTTGTAGGTGGCGGGCGAACCCTCGATCACCCGCGCCGCGCCGTGCTCGTCGGCCCACATGCCGGTCTGCATCGACGTCAGGGTGGAGCCGGGGGCGACGATGTTGCAGCGGACGCCGTGCGGCGCCAGTTCCAGGCCGAGGCAGCGGGTGAACATGGTGGCCGCCGCCTTGGAGGCCGCATAGGCCGCCATGGCATGGCGCGGCACGCCCGCGGCGTTGGAACCGACCACCACGATGGCGCCCCGCCGGCGCGGCTGCATGACCCGCGCCAGCGCCCGGCCGAGATGGAACACGCCATCCGCGTTCACCGCGAAGACGCGGCGCCAGGCCGCGTCGCTGGTCTCCGTCACCAGCCCGGTGGCGAGGATGCCGGCCAGGGAGACGCCGAACGCGATCGGCCCTTCCTCCGCCTCGATCCGCGCCACCAGCGCGTCCACGGCCGCGCTGTCGGACACGTCGAGCCGCTCGGCGCGCAGGCCGGGCAGGGCGGGAATGCCGGCCACGTGGAGGTCGGTCGCGACGATGCGCGCCCCTTCCTCGTGCAGGGCGTGCAGCATGGCCTGGCCGATGCCGCCCGCCGCGCCCGTCACCAGCGCCAGTTTGCCGTTCAATCCTGTTGGGCGCATCACTCTTGGCCTTCCGTGTCGCGGGCGAGGAGATGGGCGGAGAGCACCGGCGCGATCCGCGCGACCGCCGCCGCCCCGGTCATCGCGGCGTGCAGCGCGGGAATGTCGGCCACCTTCACCGCCGCCGCATAGGGCTTCCAGAGATCCGGATGCAGGCCCCTCCCGGCATGGTCGAGCGCCGCGCGGAAATGCAGGATCTCGCCGCCATAACGCGCATGCCGGTGCGCCCGCACCAGCCGGTTGTTGCCGCGCACCACCCGCGCCACGCCGCTTAGCACCTGTGGCGGCAGGCGCCCGAGCGGGCTGTCGCTCCGGCGCAGGAAGTCGGCGACCGCCTGGGGCTCCAGCGGCACCGGCTCGGGCAGGCGGTCGGGATCGAAGCCGCCGATGGCGAGCAGGGCACGCAGCGGCGCATGCGCATCCGGCTCTGCTTCGGCGCGCCAGACATCGGTGGGATAGGAATCGAGCATGGCCACCACCCCGACCCGCCGGCCGAGCGCGCGCAGCCGCACCGCCATGGCCTGCGCGATGATGCCGCCGACCGACCAGCCGCCGAGATGCACCGTGTCATGCGGCGCGACGGCCAGGATGCGGTCCACATAGTCGGCCGCCAGCGCCTCCAGGCTGTCGGGCAAGGTCGCGCCCTCCTGCAGGGCGGGCGCCTGCAGGCCATGGACGGCGCGGCGCGGGGCGAGCGCGCGGGCCAGCCGGCCATAGCACCAGGAGATGCCGCCGGCCGGATGCACCAGGAACAGCGGCGGCAGCGCGGCGTCGCCCTGGCAAAGCCGCACCAGCGGCCCCAGGCCGTGGTCGGCCTCGCCCCGGTCCTCCATCAGCGCGGCAAGGCGCGCCGCCGTCGGATGCTCGAACAGCGCGCCGAGGCCGGGGTCCCAGCCCCAGGCCTCGCGCACCCGCAGCATCAGCTCCACCGCCAGCAGCGAATGCCCGCCCAGGGCGAAGAAGTCGTCCTCCGCGCCGACGCGCTCCAGCCCCAGCATCTCGGCGAAAAGGCTCGCCATGCGCCGCTCGGCCTCGGTTTCGGCCGGGCGGCTGTGGCTGGCGGCGTGGCCGGGCGCGGGCAGGGCGGCGCGGTCCAGCTTGCCGCTGCTGTTCACCGGCAGCGCCGCCAGCGCCACGAAGGCGGCGGGCACCATGTAGTCCGGCACGCGGGCGGCGACATGCGCGCGCAGCGCCGTGGCGTCGAAACCGTCGCCCGGCACCACATAGGCTACCAGGCGCCTGTCCCCCGCGCGATCCTCCCGCGCGATGACGCGCGCCTGGCGGACCATCCGCGAACCGGCGAGCGCCGCCTCGATCTCGCCCAACTCGATGCGCAGGCCGCGGATCTTCACCTGCTGGTCCGAGCGGCCCAGGAAAAGGATCGCGCCGTCCTCCCGCACCTGCGCGTGGTCGCCGGTGCGATAGATGCGCTCGCCCGGCCGGAAGGGGCTTTGCAGGAAGGCGCGTGCCGTCAGATCCGGCCGGCCAAGGTATTCCCGCGCCAGCTGCACCCCGCCGATGAACAGGTGCCCGGTCACGCCCGGCGGCACCGGCCGCAGGGCCTCGTCCAGCACGTAGAGCTGCGTGTTCCAGACGGGGAAGCCGATCGGCACGGGGCGCGAGGCGTCGTCGGCCGCGGCGGGCCAGAAGCTGACATCCACCGCCGCCTCGGTCGGGCCGTAGAGGTTGTGCAGTTCCGCGGTGCAGGTCGCGTGGAAGCGGTCGCGCAGCTCGGGCGTCAGCGCCTCGCCACTGCAGAAGACACGCGCGAGGCGGAGGCCCCGCGTGGCCGGCTCGGCCAGGAAGGCCGCCAGCATCGAGGGCACGAAATGCGCCGTGGTGATGCGCTGGCGGCGCAGGATGGCGGCCAGCGCCACCGGGTCGCGATGCGCTCCGGGCGGCGCCAGCACCAGCGTGGCGCCGGCGATCAGCGGCAGGAACAGCTCCCATACGGAGACGTCGAAGGTGATCGGCGTCTTCTGCAGGATGCGGTCAGCGGGGGTGAAGCCGTAGTGCCGCCGCATCCATTCCAGGCGGTTGAGGATGGCGCGGTGCGCGACCACCACGCCCTTCGGCGCGCCCGTGGAGCCGGAGGTGTAGAGCACATAGGCCGTGTCGTCGGGTGAGGGGCCGTCCGGCGGGCCGTCCGCTGGGCCGTCCGCTCGGTCGTCCGCTGGGCCGCCCGCCGGCGCCGCGCCCTGCCTGGGCCATCCGGCGGGCGGCAGCACCGGCGTCCCGCCGGCCAGGGCGGCCTTGGCCAGCAGCACTACCGGCCGGGCATCGGCGAGGATGCGTGCGATGCGCTCCGGCGGATGGCCGGGGTCCAGCGGCAGGTAGGCCGCCCCTGTCCGCAGCACCGCGACCAGCCCGACCATCAGCGCGAAGGACCGCTCCAGCGCGACGGCGACGATCCGCCCCGGCCCCGCCCCCTGCGCGCGCAGGACCCCGGCCAGGGCGGCGCTGCGCGCCTCCAGCTCGGCATAGGTCATCGCCGCCTCGCCGAAGGCCAGGGCGGTGGCGTGCGGCGTCTCCCGCATGCGCGCGGCGATCAGCGCCCAGATCGTGGTGTCGGGCACCGGATGGCTGGTGGCGTTCAGCCCGTGCAGCAGCCAGTCCGCCTCCGCGGGCGTGGCGGTCGGCACCGCGGCGAGGCAGGGCGCCTCCAGCGCGGCGGCGATGAACTGCGCCAGCCGCAGCGCATGGGCGCGTGCGGCGGCGCCGGAATAAAGATCCGGGTTCGCCTCCACCTCCAGCCGCAGCCCGGCGCCCGAGGGCGTGGCGCGGAAGGTGAAGGTGATGTCGTCCACCGGGCCGGTGCCCAGCACATGCTGCGTCACGTCCAGGCCGCGAAAGGCGGGCAGGCCGCCGAAGGGCAGCAGGTTCACCAGCGGCCCGAACAGCCGCCGCCCGGCCGCCACGCGCCCGAGGTCGCGCCGCAGCTGCTCGCCGCGATAACGCCCGTGGCGGCGCGCCTCCGCCAGCGGCTGCGTGGTCGCGCGCAGCATCTCGGCCAGCGGAAGCTGCTCATCCGGTTGCAGCCGCACCGGCACCACGTTCATCAGCGTGCAGGGCACGCGCGCCGCCGGGCTGCCAAGCCGCCCCATCAACGCCACGCCGACCACCGCCTCCTCTCCGCCGGTATGGCGCCGTGCATAGGCGCCTGCCAGCGCCGCCAGCACGTCCGGCCAGGGCGGGCCAAGCCGGGCGAGCGCCTTGCCGACGCTTTCCGGCAGCGCCACCGCGCAGCGATGCGCGCGGCGGGCGGAAACCGCCGTGCCCGGCACCATGCCGACCGATTCCGGGCCATCGGCGAAGGCGTCCCGCCAGAAGGCGGCATCCGCCGCGCGCCGGGTGCCGCCGCGATAGGCGGCGTCCTCGGCCAGCGCCAGGCTGAAGGAGGGTAGCGTCCGCCCCGGCTGGCCCTGGCCGCACCGTGCCGCGTAAAGCTCCGCGACGCGCCGCAGCGTCAGGTCCGTGGCAAAGGCGTCGAGCGCCAGGTGGTGCGCCCGCTGGTACCAGATGTGGCGTCGCGGCCCGAGCCGGAACAGCACCTCGCGCGCCAGCCGCTGCCGCGCCGGATCGACGGGCGTCTCCATGTCCCGCGTCATGGCCACCAGGGCTGCGGCCTCCGGATCGGCCTCGCCGGCGAGGTCCACCACCTCCAGCCAGGGCCGCCGCGCTTCCTCGACCGACTGCAACGGGCCATGGCGCCCAGCCTCGATGCGCAGCGCCAGCGCATCGGCTTCCGCCACCATGCCATTCACCGCCGCCCGGAAGGCGCCGGCATCCAGCGGGCCGCGCAGGTCGAGATAATGGCCGGTGTTGAAGATCGGGTTCGCCGGGTCCAGCGCCTGTGCGTACCACAGGCCGGATTGCGCCTCGGTCAGCGGCTGCGGCGCGTGCAGGGGCGGCATGGCGAGCTGGCCGGACATCGGGCTCAGCCGGCCTGCTGCTGCTGCTGGCGGTCCACGATGGCCCACCAGGCGTCCAGCGTCAGCCTCTCGGCGAACTCCCCGAAGTCGAGCCGCAGGCCGCTCCCGCTCCAGCGCACCAGCAGGTTCATGGCGCGCAGCGAGTCGAGCCCGAGGTCGATCAGGTCGTCCTCGCCGCCGATCTCCCCGGGGTCGGCATGGATGATGGCGGCGATGTCGGCGCGCAGGCTTTCGCGGGTCAGCATCACAGCGCGGCCAGCAACTGGTCGGTGGTCATCGGCACGGCGCAGGTTCCGGCGACATAGCTGAGAGCCATGCGGTGCTTCTCCGCGCAGAAGTCGGCGGTGGCGTCGGCGGCGAAGAAGGGCTCGATGTCGCGCATGAAGGCGTCGGCCGCCGTCAGCGTGCAGCCGATATGCGCGTAGATGCCGGTGACGGCGAGCTGGTCGCGGCCGCCCGCGCGCATCAGCGTTTCCAGGTTGCTGCGCTGGAAGGCGCTGTAGCGGTGCTTGGTCAGCACGAAGTCGCCCAGTGCCGGCCGCAGTTCCGGCAGGATGGGCTGGTGCTCCGGCGCGCCCGTCATGCCGGGTCCCCAGAGATCAGCCTGCAAGCCGCGGTCGCGCCAGTCCTGGTCGCCCTCCTGCGCGGTGTAGAAGACGGGAATGCCGTTCGCCCGCGCATGGGCGACCAGCCGCCCGATGTTCGCCACCACCGGCGCGAGCGGCGAGGCCTCGCGGTCGAAGGGGCGGCAGAAATACCGCTGCATGTCATGCACCAGCAGTGCCATGCGGTCGCGCTGCGGCCGCCAGGGCGCGCGAGGCACCGGCAGGTCCTCGGCGCGCGGCAGGGAATACGGGGAGATGGTCGGGAGGCCCTTGGTGGCGGTCACGCAATCTGTCCTTGAGATAACGCAGGCGCAGGGTCGCGCTGGCTCAACCCTGCTGTTCGAGAAAGGCCGCGCGCAGCCGCGCCCGCAACTCCTTGCGGCTGACCTTGCCCGCCGCGGTGGTGGCGAAGGCCTCGGTGAAGACGATCTGGTCCGGTACCTTGAACTCGGCGATGCCGCGCTGCCGCATCCAGGCCTTCAGCGCCGCCGCCCCGGGCTTCTCGCCATCCGGGATGATGAAGGCGCAGCTCCGTTCGCCCAGGTAATCATCGGGAATGGAGACGATGGCGGCGTCGAACACCCGCGGGTGCGCCAGCAGGTGGTCCTCGATCTCCTCGGCGGAGATCTTCTCGCCGGCGCGGTTGATGTGGTCGCCCGCGCGGCCCTGCACCTCCAGATAGCCGCCGGGCAGGTGCCGCACGATGTCGCCGGTGCGGTAGAAGCCGTCCGCGGTGAAGGCGCGCGCGTTGGCGGCATCGTCGTTGTGGTAGCGGCGGATGGTATAGGGGCCTCGCGCCAGCAGGTGGCCCGGCTGGCCCTCCGGCACCGGGTTGCCGAGGTCGTCCACCACCAGCACCTCGTCGTCCGGGCTGATCGGGCGGCCCTGGGTGTGGGTGATGGTCTCCTCCGGGTCGTCCAGGCGGGTGTAGTTCACCAGCCCCTCGGCCATGCCGAAGACCTGCTGCAGCGTGCAGCCCAGCACCGGCCGCACGCGCCGCGCGGCTTCCGGCGTGAACTTCGCGCCGCCCACCAGCAGCACCTCCAGGCTGGAGAGGTCGTGCCGCGTCCCCGGCGCCGCCTGCAGCCAGAGCAGCGCCAGCGGTGGCACCAGGCCGGTGATGGTCACGCGCTCGCGCTCGATCAGCGGGAAGGCGGCGTCGGGGCTCGGTGAGGGGCTGAGCACCACCGTCGCACCCGCATGGAGCGCGCCGATATGCCCGGGCGAGGACATCGGGAAGTTGTGCGCCGCCGGCAGCGCCACAAGGAAGACGCTGCGCTCGGTGACGTTGCAGATCGCGTTGCTGGCCCAGCAACTGTAGAGATAGTCGTCATGCGTGCGCGGGATCAGCTTGGAAAGTCCCGTGCTGCCGCCTGAGATCTGCAGGAAGGCGACGTCGGAGGATGAAACCTCGGCAGGCAGGGCGATCGCCTCGTCCCGCTCCACCGGAAGCGCATGGAACTCGCCGGCATCGCCGGCCGCGACGAAGACGTGCCGCACCGCCGGCACCTCGGCCTGCAAGGCGCGCGCCAGCGCGCGGTAATCGAAGCCGTCACCACGTTCGGCGATGACGTAGCCCGCCGCCTCGGCGCGCCGCGCGAAATGCGCGATCTCGGTGATGCGGTGCGCCGGCAGGGCATAGACCGGGATCATCCCGGCGCGGAACAGGCCGAAGACGCCGGAGAAGAACTCCGCGACGTTGCCGAGCTGCACCACCACGCGGTCGCCCGGGCGCAGCCCGGCGCGCAGATAGCCGGCGGCCGCCGCCTCCGCGCGCGCCCAGAGCGCGGCGTAGCTCCAGCGGCGCTCGCCATCCACGATGGCCACGGCGTCCGGCCGCTGTTCCGCCCGCTGGCGCAGGAAGCCGGCGAAGGTTTCGCCGCGCCAGTATCCCTTCTCGCGATAGCGCCGGGCGAACGCCTCCGGCCAGCTCTGCTGCGGCGGGATCACGCGCCCCGCTCCTCGGTCTCGATGCCCAGTGCGCGCAGGAAGGCGCCGAACTTGGCCGCGGTCTCCGCCGTCTCCGCCGCCGGGTCGCTGCCTGGCACGATGCCAGCCCCCGCATAAAGGCGCGCCTGCCCGCCGCGGATCTCGGCGCAGCGGATGGCGACGTGCCACTCGCCGTCGCCGCGCGCGTCGCACCAGCCCACGGCGCCGGCGTAGAAGCCGCGGTCATAGGGCTCCAGGCGCCGGATCAGCCGGGCCGAGGCCTCGCGCGGAACGCCGCAGACGGCGGGGGTCGGGTGCAGCGCCGCCGCCAGCGCCGCGGAGGAGACCTCCGGCTCCTTCAGCTCACCGGCGATGCGCGTGCCGAGGTGCCACATGGTCGCGGTGGTGGTGAGCCGCGGGCCCTCCGGGGCGGAAAGGCTGCGGCAATAGGGCGCCAGGGTGTCGAGCACGAACTCGGAAACCAGCGCGTGCTCGCGCCGGTCCTTTTCCGACCGCTCCAGCGCGGCGCCGGCGGCGCGGTCCTCCGCCGGATCCGCCCTGCGGCGGGCGGAGCCGGCCAGCGGATGGGACCGGACGGCCCGGCCGGCCTTGCCGACCAGCAGTTCCGGCGTCGCACCGGCCAGGAAGCGCGGCGCCGGGTCCGTGCCGGGAAGCGGCACCAGGAAGGCCGTCACCGCCGGGTCGTCCGCAAGCCGCTGCAGGAGGGCCGTCAGGTCGATGGCGCGGTCCGTCTCGGCCAGCAGGCTGCGCGACAGCACCACCTTCCGGAGGCCGCCGGCTTCCATTTCGCCGAGCGCGGCGGCCACGGCCCGGGCGAAGGCGCCCGGCGACGGATCGGGGCGCAAGCCCCAGCGCGGCGGCGCCAGGAACGGCACGGCCTCCGGCGCGTCGGCCGAGACCTGCCGCGCCTCGACCAGGTTATCCCCTGCCGAGCGGTCGAAGGGCAGGGCGCCGGCCAGCACCGCGTCCGCCGGAGCATTCCGGAAGAATGCGGCGACGCGCGCGGCCAGCGTCGCCGCCGTTCCGGAGGCCAGGGCGCGCGCCATGCCGCGGCCGACCAGCTTCCGCCCGCCGGACAGGAAGGCGAAGAGCAGCGGCTCCCCTGGCTCGCCCGCGCCGCCCGCCCGCATCATTTCCGCCATGGGCATGGAGCATCCGTGCATCGCGCGCCGCCGCATCAGGCGCGAATGATGCTGACGGTGTCGCCGTCCGGATCGTCCACCGGCGGCGCATCGCGGCCCCCGCTCCGCGCCTTGTTGGTCACGTAGGCCAGGCCGGTGCGGGAATCGAAGGCGATGGTGTTGGGATGCGTGCCCGTCTCCAGCGTGGCCACCAGCGCCAGCTCGCGGCTGTTGAACAGGTTGACGGTGCCGGAGCGGCGGCAGGCGACGTAGAGCAGCCCGTTGGCCGGGTTGACTGCAAGCCCCAGCGGCCCTTCGCCCGTGGCCATGGTCTTCACCAGCGCGCCGCTTCCGGCGTCCAGCACCGCGACCGTGTTGCTCTTCTGGTTGGCGACGAAGATCCGCTGGCCCGCCGCGTCGTAGGCAGCGTTGATCGGGCCCTCGCCGCCGCAGGCGAAGCGGCGCAGCATCCTGTTCTCCGCCAGCCCGATCTCGAAGATCTCGTTCGCCGTGAGGGAAGTCGCGAAGAGTCGGTTGCCGGCCCTGTCCAGCGCGAGGCCGGTGATGCCCGCCTCGGCGAGGCCGTCCGAGATGGTGGCCGCCAGGACGTTCCGCGCCCCGTCGATGACCCAGATGGCGCTGGGCTTGCCGCGCCCGCCGAAGTTGCTGACGTAGATGCGGTTGGCGGCCTCGTCCACCAGCACCTGGCGGGGGTGCCCGCCCTCGCCGGCGGCCATCCTGGCCACCACCTTGCCCGCCTTCAGGTCGATGGCGGAGACGCTGCCCGAGCGCGTGTTGGTGGTGTAGAGCATGCCCGTGCGGTCGTTCAGCCCCAGGCCGAAGGCCGGGTCCTCGCCCAGCTCGACCTGGCTGCGTACCTCCAGGCTCCGGGGATCGAGGCCGAGAATGCGCGCCGCCTTGCCGCCGCGCGGGCCGGTCGCCGCGACATGCACCAGGCCGGTGGTGCGGCTCACCACCACCTCGTAGAGGCCAGGGTGGACCTTGCCGGTGCGCAGCACGGCGGGCGCGGCGCCGGGCGCAGGCGTTGCCGCGTGGGCCGTTCCGGTGGCGAGGCCGGCGCCTCGCCCCGCCGCCAGCACGGCGGCGAAAAGGCTTAGGGCCCGTCGGCGCGACAGGCCGCGGCCGGCATGCGGACCCTTGGGATCGGCCGGGAAAGCTTGCATGGGGAACTCCTCGCTGGATCGGAGAAGAAGGGATGGGGCGGGCGCGCAAGGGCACTGAGGCTCGCGAGGGCGCAGGACCGGCCGCTGCGGCGGCGGGGAGGCGCAGCCCTGCGACTCCCTTCCGGGCGCCGGGCGGAACGATGCGATGCCGCCCCGCTCCGCGGGCCGAAGCGGATGCGGGGGCGAGGGCAGGGGCGGGGGCGGGGGCGAGACAGGACGAGGGATCATGGCCGAATCTTATGCGAATGCAAATCGCTCGCAAAAAGACTGGTCGCGGCATCCGGGCTTGTCAATCCAGCCGCGGAGCCGCGCCGCGCGGGAAAGCCGCGAGGCATGGCGGCGCCGCCCCGGCAAGGCGCAGAGAGACGCGTGACTTCAATGCCCTGGAGGCATCTTCCACGTGCCTATCCACAGCCCTATCCCCGGAAACTGGGGATAATCCTCACGGGCGCGTGTTTCCATTCCGTTCCAGAAAAACGGGGCAGTGGCGTGCCGCGAGGCTGATTAAGAGCGTCTAACAGAACCTGGAACCGG
>NZ_SNVJ01000038.1 GCF_009829925.1 Teichococcus coralli | reverse complement strand
GGCCGGGCGCCACCGCCGCCGGCCGGCGCCGGGGCCGGCGCAGCCTGGGGTGGCCGTGGCGGGGCGGCCGAAGCGGCGGCAGGCTTCGCGGCGCCGCTGCCGCTCTCCTGGGCGCGGACGCTTCCGGGAGCCCCGCCGGATGGCGGGCTGGCCGGCGCTCCCGCCGGCCTGGAGGTGGCCGAAGGCGGAGGCGGCATCGCCAGACCCGGATCCCTCGCGGGCGTTTCCGGCGCCGCGGGCTTGCCCGGCGGCGAGGCCGGGCCGGCGGCCGGACCCGCCGTTCCGGCACCGCCCAGGGCGCGCGGCGGCACGCTCGGATTGTCGTGCGCCGGCTTGCGTGGCGTGGTGTCGCGGCTGCCCGGCACCGGCTCGGACTTCGGGGTCTCTTTCGGCGTGTCGGTCATTCTCTACTCCTGCCCCTCGTTCTCCGGTTCTGGGCGCGCGATCTCCGGCCCCCGCCCCGGCGCTGGACCAAGCAGGGCCAGCAGCGCCGAGGAATCAGGCATCGCCGTAGCATGGATCGCTTGCCAAGGCATGTCCGCCAGGGCGCGTGCAATACGCGGTGACAGCGCGAACGCCGCCATTCCCCGCACGGTTTCCACAAGACCGCTCTGCCGCAGCAAAGCCTGGGTGATCAGCGCCGATCGCGGCGACAGGAACAGCGCCGCCCGCGCCGCGCCCTGCCGCAAGGCCGCCCGCGTCGAATCGGGCAGGCCGGCGGCCGGGCGCGCGGCATAGACCACCCGCCGGCGCACGCTGAAGCCCCGCCCGCGCAGCGCCGCCGCGAGGGCGGCGCCATAGCCCTGCCCGACCGCCAGCAGCAATGGCCCGCGCGCGGGGTCGAGCCGTGCCGCGGCAAGGGCGGCCAGCGTGGCGGCGTCGCCCTCGGCGGGCGTGATGTCGGTGAAGCCCGCTGCCCGCGCCTCGGCCGCGGTGCCGCCGCCCACCGCCAGCACCGGCAAAGCAGGGTCGAGCTTTCCGGCCAGGGCCCGTGCCGCGGCGCGGCTGGGCAGCAGCAGCGCCTGTGTCGGCCGGGCGAGGTCCGGTGCCGGCGGCAGCGCCTCCAGCACCAGCGCGGGCGCCAGCAGTGGCCGCCAGCCCAGCGCCGCCACGGCGGCGGCCGTCTCTGCGCAGCCCGGCTCGGGCCGGGTGATCAGAACGGCGGGCGGCTCCCGCACGGGGTCAGGCAACCACGGGGCTAGGCGATGAAGATATCGGCCGGGCTGTCGGCGCGCAGGCCGTCGCCCAGCTCATGGCCCAGGCGCTCGGCATCGGCCGCGGCACCGTGGATGCTGCGCTTCAGCAGGAAGCTGCCGTCCGGCCGGGCCACCAGTCCGGTCAGGTGCAGATCGCCATTGGGCAGCAGCCGCGCGTGGCCGCCGATCGGCGTGCGGCAGGAGCCGTCCAGCGCGCCCAGCAGCGCCCGCTCGGCGCGGGAAACGGCGCGGGCGGCGCGGTCCTCGATGCCGGAGAGCAGCTCGTGCAGCTCCCCATCGGTGGCCCGCACGGTGATGCCGACGATGCCCTGCCCGGCCGCCGGCACCATCGCCTCCGGGTCCAGCACCACCGAGGCGCGTTCCTCCAGGCCCAGCCGCCTCAACCCGGCCAGCGCCAGCAGCGTGCCGTCGAACTCGCCGGCCTCCAGCTTGCCGAGGCGCGAACCCACATTGCCGCGGATCATGTCCACCTGGAGGTCCGGGCGGGCGTGCAGCAGCTGCGCCTGGCGCCGCAGGCTGGCGGTGCCGATCCGCGCGCCGGCGGGGATGGCGGCGAAGGGGTCGCCCGCCTGGGCGGCGCCGCAGCGCGGCCCCAGCACCATGGCGTCCCGCGCGTCTTCCCGCGTCATCGTGCAGGCGAGCACGATGCCGGGCGGCAGCTCGGTCTCCAGGTCCTTCAGGCTGTGCACGGCGAAGTCGATGCGCCCGTCCAGCAACGCCTCGTGGATTTCCTTGGCAAACAGCCCCTTGCCGCCGATATCCGCCAGCCGGCGGTCCTGGATGCGGTCGCCGGAGGTGGCGATGACGTGCTCCTCGAAGGCATTGGCGTTCCGCAGCACCGGGCAGAAGCGCAGGATGCGGTCGAGAAAGGTGCGGGTCTGCCACAGCGCCAGCGGCGAGCCGCGGGTGCCGACGCGCAGCGGCAGCGGCCGGCGCGCATGGGGCTTGACCTGCGCCGCCTGAGGATGCCCATGCGGAGGGGTGCCCTGGCCGCCCCGCAGATCCGCAGGGGCCATGGCGCGGGAATGTGCGAAGGCACCCGCCGTGGCAGACGACGGGACGGGGTGGGCAAGGGACATGCCGGCGTCATAGAACCACCGCCCGGCATGGGAAAGGCAGAACGGATGCAATCGGCGCTGATCAGCGGACCAGTCCTTGGTTTGGAGGCGAGCTGCGACGAAACCGCGGCCGCCCTGCTGGCGCCCGACGGCAGCATCCTGGCCGAGGCGGTGCGCAGCCAGCTCGCCGAGCACACCCCCTACGGCGGCGTGGTGCCGGAGATCGCGGCGCGCGCCCACCTGGCGCACCTGCCCGCCCTGGCCACCCAGGTGATGGCGGAAGCGGGCGTGAAGCCCGCCGATCTCGGCGGCGTCGCCGCCACCGCCGGGCCGGGGCTGATCGGCGGGCTGATCGTCGGCGCCAGCTTCGGCAAGGGCATGGCGATCGCCCACAACCTGCCTTTCCTCGGCATCAACCACCTGGAGGGCCATGCCCTCACCGCCCGACTGCCCGGGCTGGTGCCGGGCGGGGTCGCGTTCCCCTACCTGTTGCTGCTGCTCTCCGGCGGGCATTGTCAGTGCGTGGCGGTGGAGGGGCTCGGCCGCTACCGCCGCCTCGGCTCCACCCTGGACGACGCGGTTGGCGAGGCCTTCGACAAGTCGGCCAAGCTGATGGGCCTGCCCTGGCCCGGCGGCCCGGCGCTGGAGAAGCTGGCGGCCAGCGGCGACCCGAAGCGGTATTCCCTCCCCCGCCCCATGCTCGGCCGCCCCGGCTGCGACTTCTCCTTCAGCGGCCTGAAGACCGCCGTGGCCCAGGCCATCCCGAAGCTGGTGACCGAGCAGGACCGCGCCGACCTCGCGAGCGCCTTCCAGCACGTGGTCGCCGCCGTGCTGGCCGACCGTGCCCGCCATGCCCTCGCCATGCTCCCCGCCGCCACCGCCATGGTGGTGGCCGGCGGCGTGGCGGCCAACCAGGGCGTGCGCGCCGCCCTCGCCGCCGAGGCCGCCCGCGCCGGCCTGCCGCTGATCGCGCCGCCCATCCGGCTCTGCACGGACAATGCGGTGATGATCGCCTGGGCCGGCATTGAGCGCCTGCGCGCCGGCCTGGCCGACCCGCTGGAGCTGGCGCCGCGCCCGCGCTGGCCGCTCGACGAGCTGCGCGCGGGGCAGCCAGGGGATGCGGCGGCATGAACTACCGCCACGCCTTCCACGCCGGCAACTTCGCCGACTGCATGAAGCACGCGCTGGTGGTCTCGCTGATGCGCCGCCTCTGCGCCAAGGACACGCCCTTCCGCGTGCTCGACACCCATGCCGGCATCGGCGCCTACGACCTTTCCGGCACCGCGGCCGAGCGCACCGGCGAATGGAGGCGCGGCATCGGCCGGCTGCTCGACATCACCGAGGGGCCGCTGGCCGAGTGGCTTGCCCTGGTGCGCCATGCCGGCTTTCCGCCACGCTATCCCGGCAGCCCTTCGCTGGTCCGCATGATGCTGCGCCCGCGCGACCGCCTCGTGCTCTGCGAGCTGCACGAGGAGGACCACGCCACCCTGCGCACCCTGTTCCGCGGCGACCCGCAGACCGCCGTGCACAAGCGCGACGCCTGGGAGGCGCTGACCGCCCTCACCCCCTTCGCCGAGAAGCGTGGCCTGGTGCTGGTGGACCCCCCCTTCGAGGTGGAGGGCGAGTTCGAGCGCATGGCCGAGGGCCTGGCCACGGTGGCGCACCGCTTCCGGGCCGGGGTGCAGGCGCATTGGTACCCGATCAAGCACCGCACTCCGGTGCGCGCCTTCCACACCGCCCTCCAGGAGAGCGGCGTGCGGGACATCCTGGCCTGCGAGCTGTGGCTGCGCGAGCCGACCGACCCGCAGCGGCTCAATGGCTGCGGCCTGGTGGTGGTCAACCCGCCCTGGAGGTTCGAGGAGGAGGCGAACGGGATCCTCGCCGTGCTGCTGGAGCGCCTGGGCGACGGCGAGCCCGGCCAGGGCTTCGCCGTGACCCGGCTGGCGGAGGAGTAAGGCGCCGTGGAACGGATCGCCGTGATCGGCGCCGGTGCCTGGGGCACGGCGCTGGCCATCCAGGCCGCGCGGGCGGGCGGCGAGGTGCGGCTCTGGGCGCGCGACGCCGGCCGGGCGGCGGCGATGCAGGCGGTGCGGGAGAATGCCGGCCACCTGCCTGGCCATCGCCTTCCGGAGGGCATCACGGTGACGGCCGATGCCGCCGCCGCGCTGGAAGGCGCCGGGCTCGCGCTGCTGGTGGTGCCGGCGCAGCACATGGCGGCGGTGCTGGCGCATCTGCCTGCCCTCCCGCCCGCGCTGGTGGCCGCCAAGGGCGTGCTCCGCGATGGGCTGCGCCTGCCGCTGGAAACGCTTGCGCTGCTGCGGCCCGGCCTGCCGGCGGGCGTGCTCTCCGGGCCCAATTTCGCTGGCGAGGTCGCCGCTGGCCTGCCTGCCGCCGCCGTGGTCGCCAGCACCGATGCCGCGCTGCGCGAGGCCGCCACGGCGCGGCTCGCCACCGCGCATTTCCGCCTCTATGAGCAGGACGACCCGGTGGGCGCGCAGGTCGGCGGCGCAGCCAAGAACGTGATCGCCATCGCCGCCGGGGCGGTGATGGGGGCGGGGCTCGGCGAGAATGCACGCGCCGCGCTGGTGACCCGCGGCCTGACCGAGATCGCCCGCCTGGCCGACGCGCTGGGTGGCCGGGCGGAAACGGTCAGCGGCCTTTCCGGCCTCGGCGACCTGCTGCTGACCTGCACCGGGCCGGGCAGCCGCAACTTCTCGCTGGGCGTCGCGCTCGGGCGGGGCGAGGCGCTGGAGCACATCCTGGCCGGGCGCAACAGCGTGACGGAGGGCGTCGCCACCGCGCCCGCCCTGCTGGCCCGCGCCCGTGCGGCGGGCGTGGACATGCCCATCACCGCCGCCGTGGCCGACGTGCTGGCCGGCAAGGTGGACGTGGCCGGGGCCATGGAAGCCCTGCTGGCCCGCCCGCGCCGCACGGAGTGAGGTTCCGGCCGCGCTGACTCCGCCCGCTCCACCGCGTTACCGGAACGCACGCAGCCCCGGAGAGACAGCCCATGCCGCAGCGCCCCGATGTTGTGGTCTTCGACGTCATCGAGACCCTTTTTCCCATTGAGCCGCTGGCGCCGCGGCTGGAGGCGCTCGGCCTGCCCGGTGCCCTGCTGCAGGGCTGGTTCGCCGCCAGCCTGCGGGACAGCTTCGCCCTCGCCGCGATCGGCGACTTCCGCCCGCTGCGCGCCGTGATGGGCGCCAACCTCGACGACCTGCTCGCCCGCCACGGCCGCAGCGCCCCCGAGGCACAGAAGGCCCAGCTGCTCGACGGCATGGGGCAGCTGCCCGCCCATGCCGACGCGGCGGAGGCGATGGACCTGCTGCGCGGGGGCGGGCTTCGGCTGATCGCGCTCAGCAACGGGGCGGCGGAGGCGACGGAGAAGCTGCTTCACGGCGCCGGCCTGCGCGAGCGGGTGGCGGAGGTGGTTTCCGTGGAGGAAGTCAGGCTCAGCAAGCCCCGCCGCGAAGTCTATGCGCGAGCCGCCACGCGGGCCGGGGTGCCGGCGGGGCGGATGCTGCTGGTGGCCTCGCATCCCTGGGATGTGAACGGCGCCCGCGCGGCCGGGCTGCTGGGGGGCTTCGTGGCACGCGGGCGTCCCTTCCCCGCCATGCTGCCCGCACCGGAGGTCGAGGGCGCCACGCTTGTGGACGTGGCAAGGGCGATCCTGGCGCTCGCCTGAGCACGGCCCCCTCCAGGCCCCCGCGGGGCGCTGCGGCCGGCCCGCTCAGTCCGTCCGCAGCGCCGCGCCGGCCGCCAGCGGCGCGAGCGGCAGGGCGGCGGCGACCAGCGCGCCGAGCAACAGCAGGAAGGGACGCGCCGGCAGGCCGCTCGCCGCCGCCTCGATCCCCGCCGCGCCGAAAATGATGGCGGGGATGGCCAGCGGCAGCACCAGCAGCGGCAGCAGCACCCCGCCCCGGCGCGCGCCCAGCGTCAGCGCCGCGCCCGCCGTGCCGACAAAGGAGAGGAACAGCGTCGCCAGCCCCAGGGCCAGCACCGCCACGCCCCAGGCCTCCACCGGCAGGTTCAGCATGGCGCCGGCGACCGGCGTGGCCATCAGCAGCGGCGCCCCGGTGGTCAGCCAGTGCCCGGCCGCCTTCACCGTGGTGATCTGCATGCCCGAGAGGCCGGAGAGCAGGAGCTGGTCGAGCGAGCCATCCTCCGCCTCGGCGCCGAACAGGCGGTCGAGCGGCAGCAGCGCGGCCAGCAGGGCGGCGGCCAGCAGTGCGCCGGGCGCCAGCCGCGCCAGCGCCTCGGGCGAAGGCCCGACGCCGAAGGGGAACAGTGCCGTCACCAGCAGGAAGAACAGCACCGCCGCCAGCGTGTCGGCGGGATGGCGCGCCGCCAGCAGCAATTCGCGCCGGAGCAGGGCGATCACGCCGCCGGCTCCAGCCGCAGCTCGCGCGCGCCGGGCAGCGGCAGCGGCACATGGGTGGCCGCCAGCACCGCGCCCCCCGCCGCGCGGTGGCGGGCGAGAAGATCGCCGAAGCGGGCGACCGAAGCCGTGTCCAGCCCGACCGAAGGCTCGTCGAGCAGCCAGAGCGCGCAGGGCGCCAGCGCCAGCCGGGCCAGCGCCAGCCGCCGCTTCTGCCCGGCCGAGAGCATCCGCGCCGGCAGCTCGGCCAGCGGCGCCAGCGCCACCGCCTCCAGCGCGGCGCCGATGTCGCCGCCCCATCGGCTGGCCCAGAAGCGAAGGTTCTCGGCGACGGTCAGGCTGGGCTTCAGCGCCTCGGCATGGGCGAGGTAGCGCAGCCGGGCGGCATGCTCGGCCGGCTCGGCCAGGGCATCCTCGCCCGCCCAGAGCATTTCGCCCTCGGCCAGCGGCACCAGCCCGGCCAGCGCCCGCAGCAGCGTGGACTTGCCCGCGCCATTCGGGCCGGTCAGCAGCAGCGCCTCCCCCGGCGCGACCCGGAAGGAAAGCCCGGCGAACACGACCCGCTCGCCGCGCACCACGGCCATGTCTTTTGCTTCCAGCACCGCACCCTGCGCCCCCGCCCGCCGATGGACCGGGGGCGCCACCCGTGTAATAAGCGAGGGCGTTCGCAGCAAATCTCTAAGGGACCCCGGACCATGCGGATGATCGGGCAGGATAGCCTGAAGGCGCGTCGCTCCCTGACAGTCGACGGCAAGACCTACCATTACTTCAGCCTGCCCGAAGCGGCAAAGAGCATCGGCGACGTCAGCCGCCTGCCCTACAGCCTCAAGGTCCTGCTGGAGAACGTCCTGCGCCACGAGGACGGCCGTGCCTACGCGGTGAAGGACGCCGAGGCCATCGCCGAGTGGGTGAAGGAAGGCAAGAGCGAGAAGGAAGTGCCCTTCCGCCCGGCGCGCATCCTGATGCAGGACTTCACCGGCGTTCCCGCCGTGGTGGACCTCGCCGCCATGCGCGACGGCATCATCAAGCTCGGCGGCGACCCGAAGCGGGTGAACCCGCTGGTGCCGGTGGACCTGGTGATCGACCACTCCGTGATGGTGGACGTCTCCGGCAGCGCCTCCGCCCTGCAGAAGAACGTGGACATCGAGTTCGAGCGCAACGGCGAGCGCTACGAGTTCCTGCGCTGGGGCCAGGAGGCGTTCAACAACTTCCGCGTCGTGCCGCCCGGCACCGGCATCTGCCACCAGGTGAACCTCGAGTACCTGGCGCAGGGCGTCTGGACCGCCACCGACGCCGGCGACACCTTCGCCTATCCCGACAGCTGCTACGGCACCGACAGCCACACCACCATGGTGAACGGCCTCGGCGTGCTGGGCTGGGGCGTCGGCGGCATCGAGGCCGAGGCGGCCATGCTCGGCCAGCCGATCGCCATGCTGATCCCCGACGTGATCGGCTTCAAGCTCTACGGCAAGCTGCGCGAGGGCGTCACCGCCACCGATCTCGTCCTCACCGTGACCCAGATGCTGCGCAAGAAGGGCGTGGTCGGCAAGTTCGTCGAGTTCTTCGGCCCCGGCCTCGCCGAGATGGCGCTGGCCGACCGCGCCACCATCGGCAACATGGCCCCGGAATACGGCGCCACCTGCGGCATCTTCCCGATCGACGAGGTGACGCTCGACTACATGCGCCTCTCCGGCCGCGACGAGCACCGCATCAACCTCGTGCGCGAGTACTACAAGGCGCAGGGCATGTTCGCCGACGCCAGCATGCCGGAGCCGGTGTTCACCGACACGCTGGAGCTGGACATGGGCACCGTCGAGCCGTCGCTCGCCGGCCCGAAGCGTCCGCAGGACCGCGTCGCGCTGTCCAACGCCGCCCCCGCCTTCGCCAAGGAGCTGGCCTCCGGCAACCTCGGCGTGCCGGGCGACAAGGCCGACCTGCGCGTGCCGGTCGAGGGCGCCAACTACGACCTCGGCCATGGCGACGTGGTGATCGCCGCCATCACCTCCTGCACCAACACCTCGAACCCCTATGTGCTGGTCGCCGCCGGGCTGGTGGCGAAGAAGGCCAACGCGCTCGGCCTGAAGCCGAAGCCCTGGGTCAAGACCTCGCTCGCCCCCGGCTCCCAGGTGGTCACCGACTACCTGCAGAAGGCCGGGCTCGACACCCATCTCGACGCCCTGGGCTTCCAGACCGTCGGCTATGGCTGCACCACCTGCATCGGCAATTCCGGCCCGCTGGCCGACCCGATCGTGGACGCCATCGAGAACAACAAGCTGGTCGCGGTCTCCGTGCTCTCGGGCAACCGCAACTTCGAGGGCCGCGTGCACCCGAACGTGCGCGCCAACTACCTGGCCTCGCCGCCGCTGGTGGTGCTCTACGCCCTCGCCGGCTCGATCACGCTGGACGTCACCAAGGAGCCGGTCGGCACCGGCAAGGACGGCCAGCCGGTCTACCTGAAGGACATCTGGCCGACGCAGAAGGAGGTGAACGACACCGTCGCCGCCGTCGTGACGCGCGAGATGTTCCAGAGCCGCTACTCCGACGTCTTCAAGGGCCCGGAGCAGTGGCAGGCGATCCGCGTCGACGCGGGCTCGGACACCTATCGCTGGAACTCCGGCTCCACCTACGTGCAGAACCCGCCCTACTTCGAGGGCATGGACGCCGAGCCGAAGCCGATCGCCTCGGTGCAGGGCGCGCGCGTGCTGGCGCTGCTCGGCGACTCCATCACCACCGACCACATCTCGCCCGCCGGCTCCATCAAGAAGACCGCGCCGGCCGGCGAGTACCTGCTGGAGCACCAGGTGCGGCAGCAGGACTTCAACAGCTACGGCGCCCGCCGCGGCAACCATGAAGTCATGATGCGCGGCACCTTCGCCAACATCCGCATCAAGAACGAGATGGTGCCGGGCATCGAGGGCGGCATCACCAGGCACCATCCCTCGGGCGAGGTGATGCCGATCTACGACGCCGCCATGAAGTACAAGGCGGAGGGCGTGCCGCTGGTGATCTTCGGCGGCAAGGAGTACGGCACCGGCTCCTCGCGCGACTGGGCGGCGAAGGGCACCTTCCTGCTCGGCGTGAAGGCGGTCATCGCCGAGAGCTTCGAGCGCATCCACCGCTCCAACCTGGTGGGCATGGGCGTGCTGCCGCTGGTCTTCAAGCCGAACGAGGACCGCAAGAGCCTCGGCCTCACCGGCGAGGAGATCATCGACATCCAGGGCCTGGAGGGGCTGAAGCCCCGCATGATCCTGGAGCTGGTGATCCACCGCCCGGACGGCTCGGTGACCCGCACCGAGGTGCAGTGCCGCGTCGATACGGCTGACGAGGTCGAGTACTACAAGAACGGCGGCATCCTGCACTACGTGCTGCGCAGCATGGCGCTGCCGAAGGCCGCCTGAACAGGGGCAAGCGCCGGGGCGTCAGCCTCCGGCGCCTTTCGCCGATGCGCGATAAGGCCGGGCCCCGCCCCGGCCTTTTCCGTTTTCCGCGGCGATGGGCCACCGGCGGGGGGCCGAGGAGCGAAGCACTCCAGGGAAGCCCCACCAGGCCATGCAGGGTCGCGCGGGGCGCCATCGGCCGCGCGTCGATCTTCCAGCTCATCGCCATTGTCCTTGGACGAGTGGCGTTTCCGGCGATCGGCGCAAGCCCTGAACGCCCGCCCGGGCTCCGCCGGGACTCGCTTCCACGCCCGGCCAGGACGGCGCGCAGGGCCGGGCAGCCCGCAACCCTTGAGCGGCACACGCGTTCACGGAGCCGTTACGCTGCGGCCCGGTGCATGCGCCCAATTCCGTTTCCAGGCGTTTGCAGGAAAACCTTTCGGGCTTGCCCCAGCCTGGCCGCGCGGCGGCGGCAGGCCGGCGACGCCGCCTGCCGACGCCGCATCCATCCGCCTGCACCCCGCGTTGTCGTCCCGGCCCGCCGCACGGGGACAAGGCTCAGCTTCCAGGATTCCGCTCCATGACCAGCCTGCGCCGCATCGACCACATCTCCGACCTGCACTTCAACCGCGTGGACGATGCGGCGGCCGAAGCCCTGGTGGAGACACTCAACGCCGATCCGGCCGATCTGGTGGCGATCAGCGGGGACCTGACCATGCGGGCCCGCTCCTTCGAATATCGCGCCGCCTGCCGCTTCATGGGGAAGCTGAAAGCGCCGATCATTGTGGTCCCGGGCAACCACGACATCACCAACTACTGGCCCTGGGAGCGGTTCCTGGACCCCTTCGGCCGCTGGCACCGCTTTGTCGGCGGCGAAACGGAGCCGGTCTGGCGCGACGACCAGCTGGCGGTGATCGGGCTCAACACGGTGGTTCGCGGCGGGCTGCACCTCTCCTGGGAAGGCGGCCGCGTGAAGACCCACCGCCTGAAGCGGCTGCTGCAGCGGCTGGAGGAACTGCCGCCGGGCCTGTTCCGCATCGTTGTCGCGCACCATCCCTTCCTGGCCCCGGAGGATGCGCCCGACACGCAGCTGGCCCGCCGCGCCGCTCCGGCCCTGGAGAAGCTGCAGCGCGCCGGCGTGCGGCTGATCCTGTCCGGTCACCTGCACCGCGGCTATGTGCGGCTGCACCGCGGCGCCTCCAGCAGCGCCGTCCATCGCCAGGAGCTGCTGGTGGTGCAGGCGGGCTCGGCCATCTCGACCCGCCTGCGCGGCGAGCCAAACGCCTACAACCGTATCATCGTGGATGGCGGGCAGGCGCGCATCGAGCCCCGCCGCTGGGACGGCCAGGCCTGGACCAGCGCCGCCGCCCCGGCCTGGCCGACGGAAGTGCTGACCCCCGAGGAGGGCGCGCCCGAGCTGGATCTCTGACAGCTTCCCCCGACGTCACGTCCGCAAGGTGAGGGCGAGCGGGATGGCAAGCAGGCACAACGCCGCCATCGGCAGGAAGACCCCGCCGCCCAGGGCGGCATAGAGCGGGCCGCAAAGCCAGGTGAGAAGCCCCATCAGCAGGCCGACGCCGAGCGCGGCGTGCAGGGTCTGCGCGGTGCCGGCCTGGGCCGGCGGCACCAGCCGCAGGATCAGGTGCATCGCTGCCAGGTGTTGCGCCCCGAAGCTCAGCGCGTGCAGCGCCTGCACCGCCGCAAGCGCCGGCAGCCAGGTGGTGGCCGCCAGGACGCTCCAGCGCAGCAGCCCCGCCCCGGCCGCCAGCAAGGCCATGCCGCGCGGGCCGATCCGTGCCATCAGCCCACGGCCGAACAGGAACAGCGCCACCTCGCCCACCGCGCCCTCGGCCCAGAGCAGCCCGATGACGCCGGGCGAATGCCCGGCCGCCGCCCAATGGATGCTGCCGAAGGCGTAATAGGCGGCATGGCTGCTCTGGATCAGCCCGGAAAGCAGCAGCAGCCGCGCGAAGCCCGGCAGCCGCAGGGCGGCACGGAAGCCGCCGCCCTGCCGCCGCTCCGGCAGGCTGGGCGGGCGCGGCAGGATGCAACTGGCGGCCAGCGTGCCCAGCATGGCAGCGCCGATCAGCCAGGGCACCACGCCGAAGCCGGCGCGCCCCGCGCACCACCCGGCGAAGGCCGCCATCGCGATATACGCTACCGAACCGGCCGCCCGCACGCGGCCGTAGTCCAGGCGCCCCTCGCGCATGGCGGCGAGGCAGAGCGCATCGGCCAGGGGCGTCAGCGGCGCGCTGGCGGCGTTCAGCAGCAGCTGCACCAGCAGAAACCCGAGCAGCCCGGCTGCCGCCAGGAAGCCGCCCGCCGCGAGCAGGCCGAGCAGCGCCAGGCCAGCCAGCAGCACCCGCGCATCGCCCAGCGCATCGGCCCAGCGGCCGGCCATCGGCGCCGCCAGCAGCCGCACCCCGGAGCCGAGCGCCAGCGCGAGCGCGATCTCGTCCGGGTTCAGCCCGCGCGCGGCCAGAAAGGCCGGAAGGAAGGGCTGCACCACCCCGATGGTGGCGAAGACCGCACAGAGCAGCAGCACATGGCGAAAGGCGGAAATGCGGACACCCCGGGTTCGAAGGGGCCGGAAGCGAATGCCCCGGCCCCGCCATTCTCGGGGCGCGACAGGCGGCGGTCCAGCCTGTCAGCCGTTGCCGATGCGGGCGAGGAAGCCATCCACCGCGCCGCGCAGGCTGCCGTTGCGCGCCTGCAAGGTGCCGGCGGCCTCGGCCAGGCCCGACACCGCCTCGCGCGATTGGCTGGCGGCGCTGCGCACCTCCTCGCTGCGCCGGGCGACCTCGGTGGTGCCCTGCGCCGCCGCCGCGGCAGCCCGGGCGATCTCGCNCGGTGGTGCCCTGCGCCGCCGCCGCGGCAGCCCGGGCGATCTCGCGCGTCGCCGCGCCCTGCTCCTCCACCGCCGCGGCGATGCCGCCGCTGATGCGGTCCACCTCGGCAATGGTGCCCGCGATGCTGCCGATCGCGCCCACCGCCGCCCCGGTGGCCTGGCGCATCGCGGCGATCTGGCTGGCGATCTCCTCGGTCGCCCTGGCGGTCTGGTTGGCCAGGGTCTTCACTTCCGAGGCCACCACGGCGAAGCCCTTGCCGGCCTCCCCCGCCCGCGCCGCCTCGATCGTCGCGTTCAGCGCGAGCAGGTTGGTCTGCCCGGCGATGTCGCCGATCAGCTTCACCACGTCGCCGATGCGGGCGGCCGCCTCGGTCAGGCTCTGCATCGTGCGGTCGCTCTCCTGCGCCGCCTGGGCGGCGGCGGCGGCCACCTGGGTCGCCTCGCCGGTCTGCCGCGCGATCTCCTGCACGGCCGAGGCCATCTGCTCGGCGGCGGCCGCCACGGTGCGAACCTCCTGCGCGGTGCTCTCCGCCGCCTCGGAGGCCGCCCCCCCGGCGAGGGCGGTGCGCTCGGAGGTCTGGCGCAGCGCCGTGGCGGCGCCATCCACCGCGCGCGCCGCCTGGGACAGCTCGGCCATGGCGCCATCCACCTCCTGGCGGAAGCCTCCCACGGCCGCGGCGTAGAGTTCGGCGCGTTGCAGGCGCGCCTCGTTCTCCGCGCGGGCCTCGCGCTCCAGCTCGGCGGCGTGGCTGAGGTTGCCACGCAGCGTTTCCGCCGCCCCGGCCAGCACGCCGATCTCGTCGAGCCGCTCGCTGCCCGGCACCGGGCGGGTCAGGGTGCCCTGCGCCATGGTGGCGATGCCCTGGGTCGCGCCCTGCAGCGGGGCCAGGATGCTCCGCCGCACCGTGAGCGCCAGCACCATGCCCAGCGCCAGCAGCGAAGCCGCGACCAGCAGCATCAGCAGCCCGGAGAGCCTTTCCGCGTAGGCCACGGCCCCCTCCGCCGCCGCCTCGCTCGCCGCCTCGGCGGCCTTGGCCGCCTTGTCGAGCAGCGCGTTGAGCCCGCGGCGGTTGGCGCGGTTGGCCTCGTTGTTGCCGAGCTGGTTGGCCGCTGGCGGGCCTTGCTCGACACCGGCGCGGGCCACCTCGGTGCGGAAGCGCACGAACTCGGCCACGGCGCGCTCCAGCTCGGTGAAGTCGGCCCGCTCGGCCGGCGGCACCAGCCCCCGCCAGGCCTCCATCTCGACCTGCAGCGCGGCGAGATGCTGCCGCAGCGAGGCGGCGGCCTTGCGCGCCGGCTCGCCGGGTTCGGTGAAATAGAGCAGGCGGCTGTCCGACACCACGGCCATGACCTGCGTGTTCACCCGCTCCGCCCGCCAGGCGGCGGCCCCGGCGCGCTGCGTCTCGCGCACCTCCGTCTCGTAGCTGGAGAGGGCCCAGAGCGCGAAGGCGGCTGTGGCCAGCGCCACCAGGCCGGAGAGGCCGAGCAGCATGTAAAGTCGGGTCGCCAGGGAGCGCGACAGCCAGCGGGTCATCCGGTCATTTCCTCCGAAGCCAAGGTTGCCGCCTTGAGCCTGGCGGCACCTCTTCCCTTTTATGGGAGTATCCTTTCGCCGCGGTTAAGCGGCCACGGTTGCCAAGCCCCCGCGTTGGCGTCAGACAAGGCAGGCGATGCCAGACCGCGTCTTCTCTTCCGCCGCCTCGTCGATGTTTCCCGCGCGGGTCAAGGCCGTTCTCGGCCCGACCAACACCGGCAAGACCCATCTGGCGATCACCCGGATGCTGGCGCATGCCTCCGGCATCATCGGCTTCCCCTTGCGCCTGCTGGCGCGGGAGAACTACGACCGCATGGTGGCGGTGAAGGGCGAGCGCCACGTCGCCCTCATCACCGGCGAGGAAAAGATTGTTCCGCCCGAGGCCAAGTGGTTCGCCTGCACCGTCGAGGCCATGCCGCTCGGCAGCGGTTCCCAGGGGCGCACCGAGTTCGTCGCGGTGGACGAGATCCAGCTCTGCGCCGACCCCGACCGCGGCCACATCTTCACCGATCGCCTGCTGAACGCGCGCGGCCTGGTGGAGACCATGTTCCTTGGCGCCGAGACCATCCGCCCGCTGCTGCAGCGCCTGGTGCCGCAGGCGGAGATCGAGACGCGCCCGCGCCTTTCGCAGCTCAGCTATGCCGGCCCCGCGAAGCTGACGCGCCTGCCGCCGCGCAGCGCCGTGGTCGCCTTTTCCGCCGGCGAGGTCTATGCCATCGCCGAGGCCATCCGCCGCCGGCGCGGCGGCTGCGCCGTGGTGATGGGCCGGCTCTCGCCGCGCACGCGCAACGCGCAGGTGGCCCTCTACCAGAACCGCGAGGTGGACTTCCTGGTGGCGACCGACGCCATCGGCATGGGCCTGAACATGGACGTGGACCATGTCGCCTTCGCCTCGCTGACCAAGTTCGACGGCCACCGCTCCCGCCCGCTGGAGGCGCAGGAGGCGGCGCAGATCGCCGGCCGCGCCGGGCGCGGCATGCGCGACGGCACCTTCGGCGTCACCGCCGACTGCCCGCCGTTGCCGGAGGAGATGGTCGCCAAGATCGAGGGCCACCAGTTCGAGCCGCTGATGACGCTGGCCTGGCGCAACGCCAAGCTCGACATGACCAGCATCGACGGCCTGCTGGACAGCCTCGCCGCCTCGCCGCCGGTGCCCGGCCTCGCCAAGGGCAACGACGCGACCGACCACATCACCCTCGCCGCGCTGGCGCGCGAGCAGGAGGTGCGCAACCTCGCCAATTCGCGCGCCCGCGTCCGGCTGCTGTGGGAAACCTGCCAGATCCCCGACTTCCGCAAGCTGGCCGACGACAGCCACACCCGGCTCTGCGCCCGCGTCTTCGGCCACCTGGTGAAGGAGGGCCACCTGCCCGCCGACTGGGTGGGCGGGCAGATCGCGCAATGCGCCAGCATCGAAGGCGACATCGACACGCTGATGACGCGGCTTTCCGCCATCCGCGTCTGGTCCTACATCGCCGCCCGTGCCGACTGGCTGCGCGATGCCACACGCTTCCAGAACGAGGCCCGCGCCGCGGAGGACGCGGTGAGCGACGCGCTGCATGAGCGCCTGACCGCCCGCTTCGTGGACCGCCGCGCCGCGCACCTGATCCGCCGGCTCGACGACACCGCCGAGGAACTGCTCTCCGCCGTCACCCGAAAGGGCGAAGTGGTGGTGGAGGGTCACCCGGTTGGCCATGTGACGGGTTTCGTGTTTGAACCCGACGCAACTGCGGGTAATGGAGAAGAGCGCAAGCTCGTGCTCCGCGCCGCCCGCCGTGCCCTTCAAAGTGAGATGCCGAAGCGCGTGACTGAACTGGAAACGGCGTCCGATGACGCCTTCACCCTGACCCCCGCTCATCGGATCGTCTGGAACGGCGCCGAAGTGGCGCGCCTGCGGCCGGGCCCAACCCCGGACAAGCCGCTGGTGGAGCCGCTGCCCTCCGAGTTCCTGGACGGCGCCCAGCGCGAGCGGGTGCGCGCGCGACTCGCCGCCTGGATCGAGGGCATGATCAAGCGCGACTTCGCCGCCATCGACGCCGCCGAGGCCAAGGCGGCCGAGGACGGCGCGCTGCGCGGCCCGGCCTTCCGGCTGCGCGAGCATCTCGGCCTGGTGCCTGGCGGCACCGAGGCCGAGGTCAATCCTGAACTGCGCCAGAAGCTGAAGGCCATCGGCATCCGTGCCGGCCGCTTCGCGCTCTACCTGCCCGAGGTGCTGAAGCCCCGCCCCATGGCGCTGCGCGCGCAGCTCTGGGCGCTGAAGGCGGAGTGCGACACGCCGGAGCTGCCGGGCGGCGGCCTGGTCTCGGTGCCGCCGCCGGAAGGCTGGCCCGAGGGCTTCGCCGGCAGCATGGGCTGGGTGCAGGCCGGCCCGGTGCTGCTTCGGCTCGACGTCGCCGAGCGCGTCGCCGGCGAGCTGGGCCATCTGACGCGCCGGGCGCCCGCCATGCTGCCGCCGGACGTGGCCAGCCGCCTCGGCGTCAAGGCCGACACCTTGCCGACGGTGCTGAACGTGCTCGGCTTCCGCCTGCTGACCCCCGAGGCGCCGGCCGAGGACGTCTTCGGGCCGCCGGCGCCGCCGATGGTCAGCGCCCGCCGGGAAGACCACCGCAGCCGCTTCCGCCCCGACCGGCGCGGCGGCGACCGCCGCCCCGAGCGCGCTCCCGCCCGCCCGCCGCGCGAGGCGGCGGTGGCCGGAGCCGAAGGCGCCGCCCCGGCCGAGGAGGGC
>NZ_SNVJ01000037.1 GCF_009829925.1 Teichococcus coralli | reverse complement strand
AATCTGCTGCAAACTTCGCAACACAACCCTGCAGGGCCATGCCGCAGGCATTGGCGGCCTTGGCCGGTTCCTCTCCCGTGTAGCCCTGGTCGACATAGGCGAGGTCGACCGTCTCGCCGGTGGCTTCCTGGATGGCCGCGGCGAGCTGGCCAACCTGGGCACGGTCCTGCTGGTCGGCCGCGATGACGTGCAGCGCCAGCAGGTGGCCCCGGGTGTCGACGGCCGCGTGCAGCTTGGAGCCCTTCTGCCGCTTGGCCCCGTCATACCGGCCCGGGTGCCGCTCTCCGGCGTGAACCGCAGCGTCCGGCTGTCCAGGATGGCGGCACTCGGCGCGGCGGCGCGCCTCTCGGCCAGCCGCAGCACGGCCCGCAGGTCGTGCGCCATGGCCTCGAAGCAGCCTGCCACCAGCCAGGCGCCGCGCCTGGTCATAGACCACGTGCCAGGGCGGGAAGTCGCCCGGCAGCATCCGCCAGGCCGCCCCGGCGCGAACGATCCAGCGCAGCGCATCGTAGGAGGCCCGCAACACATGCCGGCGCTGTCCGGCGTCCTCCGGCAGCAGCATCAGGTAGGGCGCGGCGAACGCCCACTCCTCCTCCGTGCTGTCGGTCGGATAGCAGTAGCGGTGTGGATCAGTAGACATCCCCGCTCATCTAGGCACGACCAAGGTTCGCAACATGCTCTAGGCACCACGGGTCCATCTCCGCGTCCGTCGCGTCGGTCATCTCTTCGCCCTTCGTTTGGGCGCGAGAATAGCCCTGTCGTACGCCCGCCCCAAGCGCTTCCTGGCGGATGCGGTGGCGGCGCTGGACCCGAGCAGCCGAACGCTTGACGAACTCTCCTCGTCCTGCGGTTTCAACGGCAGGGTCAGCCTCCCCGGTCCTTGAACCAGCGCAGCCGAGGCAGGGCTGGCTCCCGGCCCTCGGAGATCTTGGCTCCCGGGAGGGTCACCAGTTCTGCCTCGGCGGCGCACGTCCGGGCCATCAGCTTGCCTCATCTTCCGGAGAGGAGTCTGCCTCCTTCAGCATGGGGCCCGCGTCTTCAGGCTCCTCGAGGCGAAGATCCTGTAGATAGCCTTCTATGGCGGAGCGCCAAGCCGCGTGTTGCTCAAGGAGGAACCCGAAGTCCGTCTCCGCCGGGATCTCCTCACCGATGTGCACGAGCGCCTCCCGCAAGAACCCTCCCTCATCGGCCCGGCGCAGCATCTGCAGGATGTCCCCCCCCGCCGCGCCCTTGCTCGCCCGGATGGCCTCATCGGCCGCGTCATGGAATTCCAGGAACTTCAAGAGCTTGGTCCCGATCTTTGGGGAATCCGTTCGGGAAGCCGCATAGGCCAGGGGCGTGACCCACTCCTCGTCGCGAGCCGCCGCGAAGGCACGCACTGCCTCGTGCGTCCCATAACCTAGGCCTTCCTCCCTGATGTTGAAGTTACTCAACACGCTCTGGAGGATGGTGCCGATGGCCGGAGCCTGGATGCGGTTTGGCCCTTCGTAGGCCATTCTCCTGGCCTGATCCGCCACTTCCTGCATCCTTGCGGACTGTTTCCCCCGGCCCGTCGGCATTGGGATGAAGTCGTACAGCGCTCTGGCCTCGGAAGCCGACAGCGTGGGCGCGGAACTCCCCCACCACAGGCTTGTCACGCCGGACCGCCACGCCCTGGTTGCTGCCCGGAAGGACTGCTGCCCGAACAGCATCGCGAGGCGAAGCGCTGCCCCGTCCTGGCGTCGGAACCGAATGCTTCTGCTGCGGAGCAGCTTTGCGAGGGCCTCGTCTGCCTCCCTGAAGCCCGGCACTCCCCAGAGCTTCGCCGCAGCCATGTCCTGGGGCAGCGCGTGGAGCAAGGCGTGAGGGGAAGTGAGGGCATCGCCCTCCGCCAACCTCAAGGCCAACAGGGGCGGCCTTGCAGGCAATGTCCGGGCGCGCAGGTAGCGCTGCGCCACGAGCTGCTCCTCCCACCACTGCCCCGGCTCCGCGCCCGGCCTGATCGGCAAGCGCCATGCCCCCGTCTTGACCGCCAGGGCGCAGGCAGCCGCCTGCGCGGTCGAGGTCAACGGGGCATTCAGGAGGTCAGGCAGCCTCAGGTTCAGCAGCCTGGCGTGGAGCCGCGAGTCCACGAGGCTGGCGAGGTCTGGCGCAGTCCGAGCAAGATGCTCCATTGCCAGCAAGGGCGGCAGTTCGGCCAGCCGCGTGGCCGGGAGGGGACTTGAACTTCCGTGGCCCAGGAGAAACGCTTGCTGCCGGCTGCCAGGCTCGAAGTCCTCGTCGGCACCGGCGAGGAAAGCGCTGACCTCCTCCGTCCAGTCTCCATGCATATCCTCCGGCGGTTCCCCGTCCAGCAACCGATGGTAGATCCACTCGGCTCGATAGGCCGAGCTCAGGTCCTTACGCTCGCCAAACCAAGCGATCGCGGCCCCGTTCACCTGCCGGAAGAGCTGTCCCGGCTTGTCGTCCTCCTCGCGCCTGTACTCCCGCATGGCAGGCATCATGCGACTGCGAAGGTCCGGGCGGTGCCGGAGTGCGTCGCCGTCGGACTGCACCAGCCAGATCTCGCGGCCCAGTATCTCGAACGCCTCCGCAGCGCGATGGGGCTCCAGTCCGCAGGGGCCCGCCAGCACCTCTTCGGACAGTTGGCGCGTGAGGCGCCGCAGGACGAGACCCGGCCATGCCAGCTTGCGCGCGTCGCGATCACGGATGTGCTCGATGAGGCGCTTCTGGAAGAGCCGCGCCACGATGTCCCCACCGCGGGCGGCGGAACTCTGAATCTCCGCCGCGATCCTTTCGCGCTCCGCGTCGTCCTTGCCCGCGCTCAACAGGTCCACGGCAACCGCAATGGTCAGCGGCTCACGCTGCGCCTCCGAGGCACTCGGCCCGCCCGCGATGGCCCTCGACCACGATGGCTTCCAGCTTGCTGCGCCGAGCAACTCGCGGCCCAGCCGGGAAGCCATGTCCGAAGCATCCGATGGGGTGAGGGCCCGCAAACGATAGTGTTCCCGCTCCGCTCGTCCCTCGGTCCCGACCCGCAGATCGGGAATGTCCGCCCTCCCGGAAACCACCACCCTCAATTCCGGGAAGCCGTCGCGAACGAGCAGATCCAAGAAGCCGATGACGCCCTCAATGGCGGCCGGCTCGAACTGCACCACCTCGAAGGTGTCCATGACGAGGAGCACCGCGCGGCTGCCGCCGGTTAGGTGACCACGCACGAGATCCCGGAACTGGACGTACGGGTCGGAGGCTGCCGCGTCGCTGTGGTCTGGCAGTCGCGATCGTAGGCCCAGCCTCAGCGCCGCGAGGGGTTCCTCCAGTACCGGGAACTGCAGGGCAATCTGGCGTGCCACTTCGCTCAGGAGCAGGCTTGGATCGCGAGGCTGGAGCGCGCCCCGGTCGAAATCCAAATAGGCGAACGGAACTCCCGGCGCAGCCAATGCATGGTCCAGCACGAACTTGGCGATCAGTGCAGTCTTGCCGAGTCCACCGCGTGCCTCAATGACGAGAACCCGTGCCCGTCGCGCGGTGACGGCGCCTGAGATATAGTCGAGGGCCCTCCTGAAGCCCCGCTGCATCCCCTCCGAAAGCGTCTGCGAGGCCAGCGCGTCCACGAAGGCGCGCAGGTCGCGCAGCTCCCTTTCCCGCCCAACGAAGCGATCCCTGCCCGCTGCCCCGGTGGCGCCGATCAACAGCCGCAAGGGTTCCAACAGCTCCGCAAGCTCGAGGAGGCGGCGCACGTCCTGCGGGCGGGGCAGGGGGACGTTGATCCCGCCTGCGGTGCCCTCCCCTCCGGTTACGGATGCGGGAGCCTGACGGATGGGCCACAGTCGTTCCAGCGCGGTGGTCGCCGCCCGCAGGGCTGCCGGCCGTGCCGTCTCAAGCACCCGCGCGGCTCGTTCTCGGGAGGTGTCCTGGAGGAATGAGCGCAGCCATGCGTTGGTCCGGCGCGCCTCGCTAGGGACGCCGTCGCCGACCGCTTCCGAGCTTTCGCCAGCCTCCCCTCCGGCGTCGCCTTGCTCGTCATGGATGGCGACCTCATTCTCAGCCGCTCCTTGATCCAGCAGGAGTCGCAGCGGCTTCCCGTCCCATGCGGCTCGCAATACCTCCCCGCGTGCGGCATCCGTCAGGCGCAACCTCCGGGTGCCGCCCACCATCACCATGGCGCAGCGCCTGAGCACCTCGTCCACCTCTTCGGTGCTCCCGAAGCTGTCTAGATCCTCCGCCAGGACAGTGTCGTTGATGGCTGCGACCAGGGCAGCGCGGGTGGGCGGAAGGCTTCCGCTGCCCTCCTGGGGTGTCGGCCCAAGCTTCACATCCCGTTCGGCCCTCATGGCGGAGAGGCGGGATAGTGCGTTGTTCTCCAGGTGGGTCAGCCGTGACGGGTCGAGGTCAATCCTCGACGGGGAGCCGAAGGCTTTCGGTTTGGTTTCCCCGGTCATGACACGCCTCCCGGCGAGGCCGCCTGCCTGAACTCACTGACATAGTCGGCGAGGAGGTTCTGAAGGACCTTGAGCCGGATGCTGGGGTCAGAGAGCATGTCGTTCTGCAGCAGGGCAGCCAGCGCCCGCCTCATGGCCTGCCTTGTCTCTTCCCCCATCTCTCTGTTCAGGGCCGCCAGCATTTCCTCGATTGGGGCAAGGCAATCCTCGGGCGTGACCATCATCGGGTCGAGCACCTCGATCGTGGCATCCGCGCTCAGGAAGTCCGGCGCGGCACCCAGGAACATCCACCGCAGGCGGCGCAGATCCGGGTGAAGGCTAGCTTCGGGAACTGAGCTCGTGCCCACGAGCCCCGCAAAGAGGTCCCTGACCTCCTGCGGCATGGTTGCCTCCCCGAGATGTTCCAACACGATCCAGACTTGCTGCCATCGGCTCTCCACCCTCATCTCGTTCGCCTCTGAGAGCTTAACGATCTCCGGCGGGATAGGCATGTTCATCTTCTCGAGCCAGCCTTTACTCCTCCTCGCCTCATCGCTCACGTTCCAGGTATAACGACGGTGGCCGGCCAGCACCCCGGCGAACCAGTCAGGCAACTGCTTGGAGGCCCAGAACGACAGCTTGTCGGATCCTGACCTCCCAATCATCGGGTCCCCGGACGGACGTGGTGGCATGCCCCTCATTTCCGCCTCGCCGATCCCGAGTTGGACGGCCACAGCCCCGAGAACATCGCGGGCGCTGAAGGGCATCAGGGCAAGCTCCTCGCCAAGGACGACGACGGGATCTGGCTTTCCCAGGAGGGCCGCCCGCAGGACCTGCAGCGAGAAGGACTTCCCGAAGCCTTTGGTTTCGGCGATGCCTGCCCCCTTTCCCACGGCGGCATAAACGCGCGCGGCACGCGTCGGTGTCGCGTCCGTCGCCGCGACCTTGATCCATTCCCTGAGCGCCCGACGCCCGATGATGATGAGTGGCTTCGCGGCATCGGCGGACACGCTCCAGATCGGCACGTCCGGAGGCTCCACCGCATCCGGGAGCTCCGCCGCTTCAGGCCCTTGCGCCGCAGCGGAGGCCTCGGGGATGGCCGCGAGCAGTTCGTTCCAGATCCGGTTGTCTGCCTTGAGCTTGTTCAGGATCAGATCAATGCGGATCGCCTGGTTCGCGATGGCTACGCCCTGCTTCAGGACGGAGGCGTTGTGCATGCCAACGAGGCGGTAGTTCCCGTTGAAGCAGGGGGCTCCCGAGGTTCCCGGCGCGGTTTCGGTGTTGTAGCGCAGGCGGGTCGCCGAGGAGTCAAGTTCGGTGTCGATTTGCGAGTAGCGGCCGAAATCAACCCTTTGTGGATGCCCGTACGGGTGCTGCGGTATGATGATGCGGTCGTCCTGGGCCACGGGAACCGGCCTCGCCTCCTGCTGCGGGGCTCCCGCCGGCGAGGCCAGGACAAGCCACCCTCGCGCAGGCCCGCCAGTGGCTGGCTTCAGGGCTTGAAGGCCGATCTTTTCCTGGAGGCGCAGGAGCGCAAAGTCGAGGCACTCCTGCCTCTTGTGCAGGTCGTCCGCAGTCATCGGGTCCGGGTCTGGGAGCACACCGTCCCCCGGCAGATCCTCACAGGATGCGGCCTTCCATTCCGTATGGAAATCGACGGCGCGGGTCTTGGCTCCGACCTGGCTCAGGTTCTCGATGGCGGCGCCATCCTCATGGTCGAAGATCACGCAGCGTCGGAAACCCTCCGCGCGGTGCTTCACGGTGTGCCACGCGGTCAGCACAAGGTCGGGCCCAACGAGGAACCCCGTGCCGCGCTTGGTCCCGTTCGGCAGGTCCACGGCAACGACGCATATCCATTTCATCCAACGTGCGGCGTGCTCGCTCAGGCCCGGCAGTGACATTGTATGCGCCCGGCGCGCGAGCGCTGCCTGCTTCGCTTCCCAAGATGCGTCCCTTCTGCCGTAGGGTACCAGGGCGTCGAAGGCCTCGGGGTCAAAGCGCATCTGCGCCGCCAGCCTCGCCGCGAGATCAGGGAGCATGCCCGCCGCCGCAGCCGCTGCGGACGCCTCGCCGGCGAGGGTGGTCCGAGCCATGTCAGGAAACCGCGAAGCTCTCTTGCGGCGCACCTCCCAATCCGGGCAGAACCCCAACAGCTCAACGGCCTGCGAGAGAGTCGTGATGGAGACGTGCCGCGCGATGACCTTAGCCAACGCCTCGGCCGTTTCATCCATTGGAGGGACATCCGGCATGGGTCACCTGCCCCTGCGAATGAAGCCCTGCACGGGCGATTTCAGCAGTTCCGACGTGAGCACCCCGCGGTTCCCGTTGGACTCGTCCCCCATGTAGTGGAGCGCCCCGACCCCGGGCAGGCCGATGGCGCAGACGGCCCCCCCAGAGAAGCCTCCGATCGAGGAGGCGTCATAGACGGCATCCCCGGGGTATCTGCCGTCCATCTCCATCTGCTTGCCGAGGCTGACGCGCTTGCGCTCGTCTGGCGAGCCGAAGACAGCCTGCACCTTTTCCGGCACCAGCGACGGGTCTAACTTTCCCGGATGCCCGACGACGTAGATGTCGCCGACGGCCAGGACATCCTCCATCATCACCAGCGGCCCTGGCATGGCGGCCTGGCCGTTCGCCGCGAGGCGGAGGACCGCCACGTCGAGGGGATGGCCCTCCTCCGCCACGTAAAGCACCTCCGCCACCGGGAAGCTGAGCGAGGGCCCCGTGTCATCGAAGGCGAAGTCCACGCTGATGTCCAGGTGCTTCTTCAGGATGGCCTTCGGGGGTTGGCCGGGCAGACGCTGGGCAAGGTGGTTGAAGCCGCCGCCGGGAAACACGACGTGCCTGTTGGTCACGACGCAGTCGCCGCCGATCACCCATGCGGTGCCTTGGACCCAAGGCCCGCGCCCGCTGATCTTGTCGCGCACCCGCACCGCCCCGGTGGAGGCGCAGGTGGTGAGCATCGATCCCTCATGGTTCGCAATGACGGTGCGCCAAATGCCCGAGCCTGGGTGGAGCTGGTCAGAGATCGGCTCAATCCTTGCCTCGACTATGCGAAGTGCGGGACGGCCGCGCGCGAACATGACGGCCTCCAGCGCCGTGGCGTCGCCGCCGCCGATGTTCCCGTCCGCCGTTCCGTTGAGGAGCCGGAGCATCGCGTCCCGGGCGCGGCTGACGAGGCTCTGGCCCAGCGCGGCGGCCTCGGCGTCCTGATCGCGCCCGGCTGCGCCGGCTGTGGCGGCGGGGGCCACGGCGCGCAGCTTCGCGGCGATCGCGCGCGCATCCTGCTCGTCCGGCATGCCGAGGCGGCTGACGCCAGCCTCCTGTGCGGACGACTCCTGGCCGGAGGCGGATCTCCCCCCGAGGATGCGGCGGGCGCGGGCCGCCGCCGTCTCGAGCCGCGGGGCGGGATCGGGGGTGACTGGATCAGGCATCTTCGACCTCCTCGAGTCCCAGGTCAGCTGAAGGCTGCGGCCGCTGCGCCGATGCGGCGGAGCAGGGCGACCGACATGTCCGGCGGCGGCTGGGCCTCCAGGTAGGCGCGCCGCGTGGTGCCCTTGCGCGCGCGGTCCAGCGCGATGCAGGCCATCTCGACGACGTGCTGCCGGTCCGGGCGCAGCGCGGTTTCCGCGGCCTCCAGGACCGCCTCGCCACCCGTCCGGGACAGGAGCGACACGAGGCTGTCCACGGGGTCGTCGGCGCCGGGGGGCGCCTCCTGCCTCGCCCCTATGACCCCCTGGAGATCCCAGGAGAGCAGGCGGTCGGCCCGGAGCAGGCCGGGCCCGAACTCGCCGGGGTTGAGGCCCGGCATCGGCACGGCGGCCGCGCGGATCAGGTCCCGGAACACGTCCTGGAGGACCCGGCCCGGCGGCAGCATCCCGATCAGCCGGTCCCGGCCGTGGTGAGCCAGCCACAGCGCGGCGATGGCGGCGTTGAGGGCCGTGGCGAAGGAGGTGCCCTGGCCGCCGCTGACGGCGCTGGGCGGGACGGCCGTGTCCCCGCCGTAGGCCCTCAGCACGTACTCGGCCGGGCCGGAGATGTCCACGTCCGGCCCGCGGGAGGAGCCGCGCCACGGCTGCCCGGCCTCGTTGAAGCCGGCCACGGCAATGGCGGCGTCGTAGCGCGCGGGCCAGACCACCTCGCCCACGCAGTTGCCCGCCGCGGCGAGGACGATCACGTTCTCGTCCACCGCGCGCTTCAGCGCGGCGTGCAGGGCCATGCTGGGCACGCCGCCGAGGCTCATAGTGATGACGTGCGCGCCGTTGCGGCGCGCGTGGTCGATGGCCTGGGCGACCGGGCTCTGGTCGAACACCGCGACCGTCTCAATGCACCGCACCGGGACGAGGGTGGCGCCGGGCGCCGCGCCGCTCATCTGGCCGTCCGGCGGGCTGACGATGATGCTCGCGGTCGCGGTGCCGTGGCCCGGGTTCGACCCGCCGCTGCGGGGGTCCTCCGGCCGCGCCGTGCTCTCCACCAGGTTCAGGGCCCGGGCGTCGTCCACGAGGCCCGGCGGGAGCTCGACGTGGGCTGACACGACGCCCGTGTCGGGCTGGAAGATCACGACGCCCTTGCCCTGCGCCGCGCCGCCGGGCTGGGGCTGCATGGACCATGCCTCGCGGACGCCCGTGTCGACCAGCGCCCAGTCCGGGTTCCGGGGACGGTTCTTGGTGTCGCTTGCCCAGCACCAGAAGGCCAGATCGGCGCTCTCCTGGCCGATGGCGTCCTCGGGGATCTCCTCCGCGTAGTAGTCTGAGCCGACGTCCGGCTCCACCACGGCGGCGCCGATCGCCTCCTTCAGCGCGGCGGCCAGGTCGAAGAGGTCCGCGCGGCTGGGCCGCATGACGCCGGGAACCTCGATCTTCCGGAAACGGTCCAGGTCAGGGTCGGCTTCAAAGAGCGGCCCCACCGTGACCTTGCGGCCAATCCGCGCCTCAGCTAGCGCCGTGATGTCCGCGTCGGCGGGCCGTTCCCCGTCAAAGTTCGCGACCAGACGGAGCGGTAGGATGCCCGAGGGCTCCCCGGCGGGATGGTCCAGGAAGGGCGCCAGGGGGACGTCGCCCCTGAGGTCTGCCGCCGCCGCCGCGGCCAGGGCGGGCTGCGCGGCCTCGGGCTGGGCCGCCTCTGGCGTCCCGTTGAAGACGGCGAAGCCGAGCAGGCCGTCCATCTCCGGCGAGTGGATGGCGTCGGCCCAGCCGAGCCTCGCGGACTGCGCCCTGGCCAGGGCCGCGCGCGTGACGGGCCCCATGAGGCGCGAGGCATCTGGCGCGAGGCCGAGCGCTTCCTGCAGCCGCGAAACCGCCTCTCCCCGGGAGCCGTGCCGCAGCCGCCGCAGCGCCGACCGATCCCCGCCCGTGCGCCGCAGTTCGGCGGCCATGACGGCATCCAGCCCCGTGAGCAGCACCAAGGAAAATTGCTTTCCGAGCATGCTCTCGTCGAAGCCCGCCGCCTTCCGGAACGCCGCCCAGGACCCGCTGTGCTGGCCGTGCCGGAACTGGCCCGGCAGCGTCAGGCACCCGGCCGACGAGAACCCGCTCCGCCGCTGCCCCGGGTGCACGTTGTCGGCGGGCACGGCCTCCACGAAGCGGTCGCGGCGGTCGTAGGTCGCGTCGTCCAGAGACCTGAGCACGACCACGCGGGAGGCGCCCGTCGGCGTATCGGAGAGCCGGAGCACCGCCGGGATCTCGCCGGGCTGGCCCGCCTTATGGGTGCCGACCGTCACCGTGTAGCAGCCCGTCGGCAGGACGTTGCCCGTGAGGCTGCCGACGGGGACGCCCGCCGCGAAGTCGCGGCGGCACTTCTCCACGTACATGGCCTCCGGAACCGTGGACGCCTGGTAGGCGTGGAGGCGGCGGCTCGCCGGGTCGTAGACCCCGATGACGCAGCGGAAATCCCTGTGGTCCGGCCGCTGGTCCGTGATGGTGAAGGACGGCACGTCCTCTCGCGCGTCCCCTCCGGCGAGGCGCGCTCCGCGCAGGGCGAAGACGATGCGCCCTTCCTTGGGCGCGAAGGAGTTGGCGGCGACCAGCGCCTCGATGTCCTCCGGCGTGATCTCCGCGGTGCCCCCGGCCAGCCGCGTGTCGAGGTGGCGGTAGTCGGGCTGCTCGTCGTCCACGGGGTTCCAGGCGGCCCTGGCCGCGGGCCCGGCCGGCTCAAGGCCGGCCGCCTCCTCCGTCCCCTCGTCCTCGGCGACGTCGCTCTGGGGCTCGCCGGCGTCCGAGTGGTCCTCGGCAAGAGGCCCTCCCGCCGCCTCGGGCGTGGCGCCCGCGACGAGGCCCCCGAAGAGCCTCATCTCGGACAGCCCGGCCTCGAAGAGCTTCGCCTCGCCCTCCCGGCGCTCGGAGATGCTGGACGTCGGGCCCCAGATGCGCCGCATGTCCAGGAGCAGGCGCGGGATGCGCCCGAAGGCGGCAGGCGTCCCCTCGCGCATGGCCTCGGCGATGGCGCGCATCTCCGCGTAGCGCGGCCCCTGCGCCGCGAAGGACCTGCCCCTGTTGAAGACGAGGCTCAGCAACGCGCCCCGCGAGTGCGGGTGCAGCCGGTCGAGGTTCTCGAGGCCGCGGTAGAGGTCGGCCACCAGCTTCGGCAGCTTCCCGGCGTCGAACTGCGCGATGGCGACGTCCCATGGGACGGTGACGTCGGACAGGCTGGCCACCAGGGCCTTGGCGCGCTCGACCTTCGCGGGGCGGTCGGGCTCCACGGTCCGGAAGCCGATCGTCGGCTCCAGTCGCTCCAGCGCGGCGCGCCCGATGCGGCCCTCCCAGTCGCTCCGGACCGCAGATGCCTCGTGGTAGCCCAAATCGTAGCCGCAGCCGATCGTGACGCCGGACGAGTAGCCGGGCCACACCGGCCTGTTACGGATGACCTTCTCGTAGTAGCTCCGCCCGCCCGTCTCCCACCGCACGATGAAGTCGTAAGCCGTCTGCGAGATCACGTCGTACCAGTCCGGCGGCGGCGCGGCGCCCTCCTCGGCCGGGCCGCCGTCCAGCGCGGCATCCTCCCGGTACCCCATCGCCTCGGCCACCGCCTTGTCGGTCACGTCCCCGAGCAGCTCACGGCCCAGTTCCGACAGCCCTTCGTCCATGGTGTCCAACCCCTTGCCTCTCTGCCGCATCGTCACGGGTTTCCGTCGCATGGCGCGGCGCCTGCCGTTCGGCCCCCACGCCGAGCCTGGCGCCGGGGGCGCCCGCCCCTGCCGCCGAAGTCCTTCCTGAGGTGGTCTTGGCCCCAGGCTGGCATGCCGTGCGGCTCCCCTCCCTCGCCTACGGGCGCGCCGCCGAGCCGACCGCAAGGCGGGTGCCCATCCCCGCGAGCAATGCGGTCACGATGTCAGACGGGGCGCCCCAGATCGGATTGCCGACCCATAGGAGCGGTACGGCCGCCGCGCCGATCCCGAGCAGCACGGCAGCGTTGGCGAGCATGTCCCAGGCCGACTTGAGGCGCTCCAGCTCCGAGAGCGCGGCAAGGCGGACGGGACCGGACAGGAGGCTGTCGAAGTCGAGCGTCAGTCCGCTGCCCGGCGGCACGACGACGGGGATGGAAGCGACGGGGGACTGCTGGCCTGCCTCGGCCGCCCCCTCCGCCACGCCCTCGGGTGTCCGCGCAACATGGTTCGCCTGTTCCATCCGCTGGCGGGATGGCAAGCGGCGCCAGAGCACAGCGAGTTCCTCCGCCTCCTTGACGAGCGGCGCGTAGGGAGCCGGGTTCCGGGCCGCACGTTCCTTGAGCCGTTCCAGGATGTCCTTGGGAACCGCATCTGCCGCGGCGGCCTCGTTGAGTGCCGCCGTCAGGCTCTGGATTTCGGCGGTGCGCTGCAGGAGGGTCTTCCCGTCCGTCTCCGCGCCCGGCTGCGGGAACGCGTGCTCCCGGGCCTCCCACAGCGCGTGCCAGGCATTCGCAAGGGCCGTGCCCTGCAGCAGAGTAAGAAGGCGGGGGCCAAGCGCGGCAAGGGCCTTGTCCGCGGACAGAGCGTTCTCGCGCAGGGTCTGGAACTCAGCCGCCTCAAGGCGCAGTTTCCCGGCCGCATCCGCGATTCCTTTGGTCACATCCTCCTTCAGGCCCTGCTCCCGCGCCGCATTCTCTAGCGCCGTCTGAAGGTTCTTGACCGGGCTGCCAAGCGCGGCCTCCTGCTCAGGCGAATTGAGGTCGATGGCACCGTACGCGTCCAGGGCACCGATGATGGCCTGCAGGCGGGCATCGTGGGGGGAGAAATCCGGAGGCAGCAGGCCGCGGCGGATCGAGCCGTCCAGATCCTCCAGGCGCTCGCGCAAGCTCGCCAGGGCGTCCTTCGCAGGCTGGAGCGTGGCGGCAGCCATGATCTCGCTCACTCGCCGCCGCCGTTCCGCGGCGAGTATCCGCGCCTCGACCCGAATACGGCCAGTGGAGCGCCAAGTGGAGACCAGGGCGCCCAGCAGCGCGCCGAAGGCACAGGTGAAGCCTGCCGTCCACGCCGAACGGCGAACCTCGACGGTCTGGCTCCGCACCGACTCGCCGCCGCCCTCGCCGGGGAGGACAACCTCCGCGACGTAGCGACCAGGCCTTAGATCGGAAGGGATGCCCAGCGCGATGCGGCAGGTCGCTCCCGCCCGCAGATCCGATCCGCAGTCGCTCTTCGAAATGGTGAACTTCGCGGTTGAGGACGACACCTCGGCCGGGTCCGACGTTGTACTCACCTGCCCCACGGTGGCGTTCTTCAGCCGCAGGGGCTGGGTTCCTTGGTTCCTGGCCTCGAGGCGCACCTCCAGCCCGAGGGGCGTGCCGAACTCAAGCGGACGGAGCGTGACCCGCGCCGTCCTCGGCTCTGCCAGCAGGGTGGAGGGTATGGCGGGCGGCGGGGTCCGGGTCACGGCCAGCACGATGCGCCTGGTCGCTGCCGGGCCTGAGCCGACTACCTCGACGACCACCTCCCACGTCCCTGGGGTGCGGAACGTGCCGCTCGCCGCGAGGGTCGCCGTTTCACCGGGCGCCAGCAGGAACTGGTTGTCTCCGTCTGGTGGCTGGTTGGTATCAAGGCGGACCCACTTGGCCCCGACCGGGTCACCGGAGCCAACCGGCGTGAAGTTCCGCTGGGTCTTGAGTGTCACGGGTGCCTCTCCCGCCGCCCCGCTGTTCCGCAGGGTCACCGTCACCCGCCCGTCAGCCTCGGACAAAGTCTCCGTCACCCGGTCCGGGGAGGGGTTCGAAACACGCTCGATTGCCGCCGAGGCGTCGCGGGCGGTGGTCGCCGGGAGCAGGAGGATGCCAAGCGCGATGAAGCAGACTCGAGGGTTGCTGCAGCCCGATCGCAACACGGTCCCCCCTGTGGTTGTTCCGATTGCTTATCGACGGGAACTATACATGGGAGTTTGTTGCGAACAAGAAATGTATTTATATCGCAACGAATACGATCCATCGTGCGTGGCAGGCTTAATCAGGTCGCGCAGGAAGTCCGCCGCCTCCATTTTGCCAGCGTTCTCGACGAGGCAGGCGAAGGCGAACTTGCTGGTGCGGTGACCACCACGAAGAGGCCCAGCTTACCCTGCGCGGTGCTGACCTCGGCGAGGTCAATGTGGAAGTAGCCCATCGCATAGGTGGCGAAGCGCTGGCTGGGCGGCTTATCGTTCCCGATCTGGGGCAAGCGGCTGATGCCGTGTCGCGCTAGGCAGCGATGTAGGGCCGATAGGGTCAGGTGTGGAATCGTCGGCTGGAGGCCGTAGAGGCAGTCATCCAGCGGCAGCAGCGTATGCCGGCGGAAGGCGACGACGATGGCCTCTTCCTCGGGTGTCAGGACAGAGGATCGAGCCTCCTTCGGTCCCTTGCGGGGCGTCTGCTGTGGTGGAGCGCTTGCGCCACTTCTGGATAGTGGTGGGACTGACGCTGAAGCGCCGGGCCAGGGCTCTAACGCTCCTTGTTGTAGTTGCATGTTGTAGTTGGATCGCGCGATGAACTGCCTCCGTCGTGCGGGCGCAGCCGTGGAGAACCTAGCCTATAGCGCGCATCTCTCTCAGCATGGTGGCCCAGCGTACCACCACACCTTGGGGCTAAACAGTTGTTGGAGGTCAGTCAGCCGAGAAGTCCGGCGTGCCGCGGCGGCACCTGCGACCAGGCGCTCGACAAAGGTCTTGCGCCGGCAATCTGGATTGCAGCATCGTAGCCTACGCCCCTGGATCCACAAGGTCACCGGCTGGCCCTGCCAGGGCAGATCCTGCAGTCGGCGCTCATACCGGCTGTGCATCACCGCTGAAGGGGCGCCGCAGCTTGGGCAGGCTGCCGCTCTGGTCTGGGACGCGGCCACGATGACGAGGCCGCCCGCTGCCGGCAGGATCTGTCGGACCAGCAACCCCGCTGGAATCAGGGGCAGCAGACGCTTGAGCATGACAGACCTCACAAGTTGCGAGGCGCTTCATCTGCGTCCCAGGCGCTGTGCCTGCTACCCCAGCAGCACGGGAAGTGCGGGAGAACCACGATTCAGGCGGCGTTGACAGCGTGCCGGGAGACGCGGCGCCCGAACAGCTGCGGGCGGCCTTTCTGCGCTACGCGTCAACGCGGCCAGCCACCTTGCGGGGTCCGGCCACGGAGGCGATCCGCCTGGCCCTGCAGGCGGACTATGCCTGCCAAGTGCAGCGGGACGAACCCGCTCTCAGCCCGGCGGCGCCCGATGCGGCCGATGTTCCGGGCAACACGCAGCCAAATTCTTGACCCGCGCGAAGGGACATTCTCGCGAAGGAGGGAACGACGGGGCAATCCTGTCACTGCCGGGGCGGGCAGCCGGCTCTCGCCCGAAGGCGCTGATGGCCAAAAGTGAATAACGGCTTTCGGAAGGCCGAGAGGCCGAGGCCGGCATGTTTAAATGAAGCCAGAGCGCCACATCGATTTAAGCTCATTGATGAAATCAAACCCGTCACGTTCGGGTGCGATCAACAATGAGAGTTGCTCTGCCCGCTGAGACTGGATTTAGTATCGAATTTGCAACAATATATCATCGAGGGGCCCCTAAACCCCTACATCCATCGGCGGGAGGAAACATGCGCGTCCAAAGCTCACTGTTGAGGCGGGCGGGCGGCGAAGCACTCGCTCGAAGAAGCCTCTTCGGGGGCCAAGGCTTGTGGAGATTCTTCGTGTGCGGGTGCGCCACAGCACTTTGGATCACTGCTGTTAACCCGGCGAATAGCCAAGAAGCACGTCACGACGGTGCCGTGCTGTTCCACGATGACATCTGCGAGGCATCCGCCGCTGTCTTGCTGCCGGAAATGAGCTTTGGCCGCTATTTCGTGGTGGCGAACGACGAGGACAACACGCTCCGGATCTATTCTTCTGACGCCTCGGGGAAGCCCACTGCCTACTTGGACCTGAAAAACTTCCTTGGGTTAGATGTCGATCAGGACGAGGATAACAAGGCCGATCTCGAAGGCGCAGCATGGCTGGGCGGGCGTATTTACTGGATCGGTTCGCATAGCCGGAGCGGGGGTAAGGGCAAAGTTCGAACGCAACGCCACCAGTTTTTTGCTACCTCGGTACGCTACGATGCAAATGGCACCCCTATAGGGCTCGAGCCAGCCGCGGGCACGAGGCCCCGGAGCCTGATCCAAGCCTTATCTGCCGCCTCTCAAGACCTAGCCAGCGCAATAGGAACACAAGACGAGGACGCAGAACTCAAACCCGAACAGAAAGGACTGAACATTGAGAGTCTGGCCGCTGGAGACGATGGATCATCTCTGTTGATTGGCCTCAGAAATCCACTTCAGAACGGCATGGCCACGGTAGTACGCCTAAACAACCCTACAGCCCTGGTGGAGGACAGCGCCGGTACGGTCAGACCAGAGTTGGTGGTGTTCAAGCCGCTTGATCTTGAGGGCAGAGGCATCAGGAGCATGGAGTTCTCTGCTGCCAGAAAGGCCTATGTCATCGTGGCAGGGCCAGGCAACGATGATGCGCCGAGTGTTCCGGGCCGTTCTGGCTTCACCCTCTTCCAGTGGTCTGGTCGGAATGGGGACCAACCCATTCCACTGACAATGGCTACGGGAGCCCTCAACAGACCGATCGGCGAGCGCTTCCAGCCCGAAGCTTTGCTCCTCGCTCCCTCTGGGGAGAAAGCACTCCTGCTCAGCGATGATGGCGATTTCAAGCCAGATCATGCCGGCAAGACCTGCGCGAAGCTGGATACCGGGCGCCGTTTCCGGAGTGCCGTTTTGAAACTCGACGATGCTGGCAGATTTTGACATATCCGACCGCCAGTTCGTTGGAACGAAGTCGCCTTCTCGGCAGATGTGCCATGCGTCTCGGAGGTACCGCTAAACCATAAACCCAGCCTATCGAGACCAGAGTTCGTCCGCCTGCGGACGATGAACTGCCCCGGGTTTGCCGGAGGCTCCAACCCTTGAGAAGGTAGAGCCATGACAAAGAAGACGTCGAACCGGTTCTCGCCGGAGATCCGACAGCGGGCGGTGCAAATGGCGCTGGATCACGGAGGCGACCACGCCTCGCAGTGGTCGGCCATCGGCTCAATCGCGGCCAAGATCGACTACACGGTTGAGACCTTGCGGAAGTGGGGGCGGCAGGCGGAACGCGACCAGGGGGTGCGGGCTGGCCCGAGCACGGCGGAGCAGGAGCGGATCAGGGCGCTGGAGCGGGAGAACCGCGAGCCGTGTCAAGCCAACGAGATCCTGCGCAAGGCGTCGGCCTATTTTGTCCAGGCGGAGCTCGACGGCGGCTCGAAGTCACGGCAGCCTTTATTAGAGCGGTTTCCGATCAGTCTGCATC
>NZ_SNVJ01000036.1 GCF_009829925.1 Teichococcus coralli | reverse complement strand
GTGGTTCGGAACCGGAAACCCGCTGGACAACGACCGGCTGAAGTAGCGCCTCACCTCACGAGGCACGGGGCGGGCGGCGGTATGCTGCCCGCCCGCCGCGCCCGCCCTGCTGAAGCCTTGACGCTTCAGGCCATCTCGGTCGCCAGCAACTCGCCGACATGGTCGGCCAGCGCCAGCGAGGCGGTCAGCCCCGGGCTCTCGATGCCGAACAGGTTCACCAGCCCCGGCACCCCATGCACCGCCGGCCCCTGCACCACGAAGTCCTGCGCCGCCTGCTTCGGGCCCACGATCTTCGGCCGGATGCCGGAATAGCCGGGGTTGAGCGCGCCGTCCGGCAGGCCCGGCCAGTAGCGGCGGATGGCGGCGTAGAAGCTCTCGCCGCGCCTCGGGTCCACCTCGTAGTCGATATGGTCCACCCATTCGACGTCCGGCCCGAAGCGGCACTGCCCGCCGAGGTCGATGGTCAGGTGCGTGCCAAGGCCGCCCGGCACCGGCACCGGGTAGATCAGCCGAGAGAAGGGGGAGCGGCCGGCCAGGGTGAAGTAGTTGCCCTTGGCGTAGTAGGTGGGCGGCACGTGGTCGGCCGGCATGCCGTCCAGGCTGCCGGCCAGCTTCGGCGCGTGCAGCCCGGCGGCGTTGATCAGGGTGCGGCAGCGCAGCTCCATTGGCTCCGCGCCGCCGACCCGCAGCTCGGCCCCGCCCTGCGGCAGCAGCCGCCCGCCCAGCACCGGGCTGTGGAAGACGAACATCGCGCCCGCGTTCTCGGCATCGCCCTGCAGCGCCAGCATGTAGGCGTGGCTGTCGATGATGCCGGTGGAGGGCGAGACCAGCGCGGCGGTGCAGGCCAGCGCTGGCTCCATGTCCTGCGCCTCCTCGCGGCTGACCAGCCGCAGGTCCGGCACGCCGTTGGCCGCGGCGCGCGCCTGGATGGAGGCGAGCTTGCCGCTCTCCTCCTCGTTCGTCGCCACGATCAGCTTGCCGCAGTTCTGGTGCGGCACGCCGCGCTCGGCGCAGTACCAGTAGAGCCGTTTCTTGCCCTCGACGCAGAAGCGCGCCATCAGGCTGTCCTTCGGATAGTAGATGCCGGCGTGAATGACCTCGCTGTTGCGCGACGAGGTTTCCGTGCCGATCCCCTCGGCCGCCTCCAGCACCAGGACGTCCCGCCCGGCCAGCGCCATCTGCCGCGCCACCGCCAGGCCGACCACCCCGGCGCCGACGACGATGCAATCAACCTCGTCCAAAGCCCTCTCCCTCCCGGTATCGCGGGGGCTTCTTCTCTAGCGCGCCTTGCCGCCGCCGTCGCGTGCCGGTTGACGGCCACCGGCCGAGAAGCCGCTCAAAAATGCGATGGGACCAAGAGGCGCTCCGCCGGGGCTTGACGCCCCGCCCGCGCCGCCTCACGCAGCAGCCCATGGCAGCCCCTCCGATCCTTTTGCTCCAGGACATCCGCCTTGGCTTCGGCACCACGCCGCTGCTGGCCGGCGCGACCCTCTCCGTCTCCCCCGGCGAGCGGCTGGCGCTGATCGGCCGCAACGGCTCGGGCAAGTCCACCCTGATGAAGATCGCCGCCGGGCTGGTCCAGGCCGATGGCGGCACGCGCTTCGTCCAGCCTGGCGCCACCCTGCGCTACCTGGAGCAGGAGCCGGACCTCGGCGGTTTCGCCAACGTGCTCGCCTATGTCGAGGCCGGGCTGGCGCCGGGCGACGACCCCTACCGCGCGCGCTACCTCCTTGAGCAGCTCGGCCTGTCCGGCGAGGAGGCCCCCGCCACCCTCTCGGGCGGCGAGGCGCGCCGCGCCGCCCTGGCCCGCGCGATGGCGCCGACGCCTGACATCCTGCTGCTGGACGAGCCCACCAACCACCTCGACCTGCCGGCCATCGAGTGGCTGGAGCAGGAGATCGGCGCCATGCGCTCGGCGCTGGTGCTGATCAGCCACGATCGCCGCTTCCTGGAGACCATGACGCGGGAGATGGTCTGGCTGGACCGCGGCACCACCCGCCGGCTCGCCCGCGGCTTCGCCCATTTCGAGGAATGGCGCGACACGGTGCTGGAGCAGGAGGAGCAGGAGGCGCACAAGCTCGACCGCCAGATCGCGCGCGAGGAGGACTGGATGCGCTACGGCGTCACCGCCCGGCGCAAGCGCAATGTCCGCCGCGTGGCGGAGCTTGCCGGCCTGCGCCAGCAGCGGCGCGAGCGCCGCGCCGCGCAGGGCGGGGTCAGGATGGCGGTGGCGGAAGGCGAGGGCTCCGGCACGCTGGTCGCCGCGGCCGACAACGTCTCCAAGTCCTATGGCGACCGCACCGTGGTGCGCGACTTCTCCACCCGCATCCTGCGCGGCGACCGGGTGGGCATCGTCGGCCCCAACGGCGCGGGCAAGACGACGCTGCTTTCCATGCTGACCGGCACGCTGCCACCCGACAGCGGCGAGATCCGCCTCGGCACCGGCCTCGCCATGGTCACGCTGGACCAGCGGCGCGAGGCGCTCGACCCCAACACCACGCTGTCCGAGGCGCTGACCGGCAGGCGCGGCGACCAGGTCTGGGTCAACGGTCAGCCCCGCCACGTCATCGGCTACATGAAGGACTTCCTGTTCCTGCCGGAGCAGGCCCGCACGCCGGTCTCGGCGCTCTCGGGCGGCGAGCGCGGCCGCCTCCTGCTCGCCCGCGCCTTCGCCACCCCCTCCAACCTGCTGGTGCTGGACGAGCCGACCAACGACCTTGACCTGGAGACCCTGGACCTCCTCCAGGAGCAGATCGCCGACTATTCTGGCACGGTGATCGTGGTCAGCCACGACCGCGACTTCCTCGACCGCGTGGCGACCAACGTCATCGCCTGGGAGGGCGACGGGCGCTGGCAGGACTATGCCGGCGGCTACTCGGACATGGTGGCGCAGCGCGGCCATGGCGTCCGCGCCCGCGCGGAGCCCGCCCGCGGCGGCGCCGCGCCGTCCGCTGCGCCGAAACCGGCCCCTGCCGTGCCGCCGGCCGCACGGAAGAAGCTCTCCTTCAAGGACCAGCATGAGCTGGAGACCCTGCCGGCGCGGATGCGGAAGCTGGAGGCGGAGGCCGCGAAGCTGAAGGAGATCCTGGCCGACGCCGACCTCTACAGCCGCGACCGCGCGCGCTTCGACAAGGCGACTGAACTGCTCGGCAAGACCGAAACCGCGCTCGCCGAGGCGGAGGAGCGTTGGCTGGAACTGGAAATGCTGCGCGAGGAACTGGAAGGCTGATCCCTTCGCCTGCTGGGGGAGAATGAATTCTCCCCCAGACCCCCACTTCTTTCTTTTTATCAGTTTTGGTCGCGCTGGCGGCATGCGCCGAAAAACTGGCAGAACGAAGAAGGGAGTTTGGGGGAATTCATCCCCCCGACCTTGCTTCTCCAACCCGCTCCCGCAGCCGTGCTGCCGCCGCGCAGAGCGCCTGATGCACCTCCGGCTCCTCGGTGGTGTGGTTGCCGTCATTGACGATGGCGAAATCGGCTTCCGGCCAGGCCTGGTGCAGCTCGAAGGCGGTGATGGCTGGCGTGACCACGTCGTAGCGCGCCTGGACGATGGCGGCCGGGATGTGCCGGATGCGCCCGACCTCGCGCAGGAGCTGCCCTTCCTCCAGCCAGGCGCCGTGGAGGCAGTAGTCGGCGAAGAGGCGCGAGACCGCGAGCGCCTTCGCCGGCTCGGTCAGGTTGGCGATATGCGCCGGATCGGGGCGGAAGGTCTGAGTCCGGGCGGAGAAGCCGCGCAGGGCGATGCCGGCGGGCAGGTGCACCGCCGGATCGGGGTCCATCAGGCGGCGGTGATAGGCGGCGAGCAGGTCGCCGCGCTCCGCCGCCGGCACATGTGCGGCGAACGCCTCCCAGTGATCGGGAAAGAGGCTCCGCACCCCGCGGAACCACCAGGCCACCTCTTGCCGCCGCGCGGTGAAGACGCCGGAAAGGCGCAGCGCCGTGACGCGCCCCGGATGCGCCTGCGCATAGGCCAGCCCCAGGCAGGAGCCCCAGCTATGCCCCATCACCGCCCAGGCCGGAACGCCGAACCGCTCCCTCAGCTGCTCAAGGTCGTCGATCAGGTGGGCGGTGGTGTTGGCTTCCGTACTGGCATGCGGCGTGGATTCGCCGCAGCCGCGTTGGTCGAAGCGCAGCACCCGCCAGCGCGCAAGGTCGAGGCTTCGCAGCACCGCCGGGTTGCTGCCCGCGCCCGGCCCGCCATGCAGCAGCACCACGGGCGGCGCGTCGGCGCGGCCATACTCCCACCAAGCCAGGCGATGCCCCTGGCCGACATCGAGGTGGCCGGCGGCGACGGGATCGGGGAGGGGGCTGTCGGGGCTGGGAATCTGCGGCATGGCCGCGCAGTCTTGCCCGTATTGCACGCGCAGGCCATCCCGCGTTAACCGCGCCGCCACACGCGCAGGAGGAGCACGCCGATGGACGAGGACGACGAGGACGACACGCCGCCCGGCCTGCCCCCCGGCACACCATTCTACATGACCCCCGCTGGCCACGCGGCGCTCCAGGCCGAGCTGCGCCAGCTCTGGAACGCGGAACGGCCCAAGGTGGTGGAGATCGTCTCCTGGGCCGCCAGCCTCGGCGACCGAAGCGAGAATGCCGACTACCAGTACGGCAAGCGCCGCCTGCGCGAGATTGACCGCCGCGTGCGCTTCCTGCGCAAGCGGCTGGAGCGGGTGCAGGTGGTGGACCCGGCGGCCCAAGCACGGCGCGAGCAGGTCTTCTTCGGCGCCACCGTCACCTATGCCCGCGAGGACGATTCCGAGGTCACCGTCACCATCGTCGGCGTCGACGAGGCGGAGGCCGAGCGGGGTCGCATCTCCTGGGTCTCGCCGGTGGCGCGGGCGCTGCTGAAGGCGCGCGAGGGCGACCTCGTGCGCATCCGAACGCCGAGCGGCCCTGAGGAGGTCGAGGTGGTGACGATCCGCTACCCCGAGCCCTGAACCGCCGGCCTTTCCCCTGGCGCAACGGTCCGGCTGGCGCCATGCTGGCGCCGCGCGGCCGACGCCGCGTCACAGAACCGCCGGACACCCCACCCATGTCGCAACACGTTGCCCGCCCGCTGGCCCTGAAGGGCCTGCCGTTGCGCCTGGGCAGCTTCTGGACAGGCCTTTCCCCCACGCTGCGGGGCATGGCCTGGATGGCCCTCTCCGGCCTCAGCTTCTGCCTGCTGAACGGCCTGATGAGCGGCCTGACGCGAGAGATGGAGCCCTTCCAGGCCCAGTTCCTGCGCTACCTCTTCGGCTTCGCGGTGATGCTGCCGCTGCTCTGGCGGCAGGGGCTGACGGCCTTCGCGCCGAACGGCCTCAGCGGCCAGCTCTGGCGAGGGGTGGTTCACACGGCCGGACTGCTGCTCTGGTTCCTGGCGCTGCCGCACATCCCGCTGGCTGACGTCACGGCGCTCGGCTTCACCGGCCCGATCTTCATCATGATTGGCGCCGTGGTCTTCCTGAAGGAGAAGGTGGTGCTCTCCCGCTGGGCGGCGGCGGCGGTGGGGCTGGTCGGCGTGGCCATTGTGCTCGGCCCCAAGCTCTCCGGCGGGGGCGGCGGATGGACGCTGGTGATGCTTGCCTCCTCGCCGCTCTTCGCCGCCTCCTTCCTGATCACCAAGGCGCTGACCCGGCGGGACCGGCCGGAGGTGATCGTGATGTGGCAGGCCGTCACCATCTCCCTCTTCACCCTGCCTTTCGCCCTCCCGCTCTGGGTCTGGCCCACCCCATTGCAGCTCGGCTGGTTCGTGGTGGCCGGACTGCTCGGCAGCTTCGGCCACTGGTGCCTGACCGAGGCCTTCCGCCTGGCCGACGTCTCCGCCACCCAGCCCGTGAAGTTCCTCGACCTCGCCTGGGCCACGCTGCTCGGCTTCCTGCTGTTCGGCGACGTGCCGGGGTGGAGCACCTATGCCGGCGCGGCGGTGATCTTCGCTTCCGCCACCTGGATGGCGCGGCGCGAGGCGGCCGGGCGCGGGTGAGGAAAGAGGTCGGGGGAAAGGAACTCCCCCCGAACCCCCCATCTTTCTTCTGTCAGTTGGCAGCCGTCGCCGGGGCTGCTCCAGCCCCGGCCTGAGCGCATCCCGCCAGCGCAACCAAACGGACANAGCGCATCCCGCCAGCGCAACCAAACGGACAGAAAAGAAGAAGAGGGGGCCTGGGGGAGAATTCATTCTCCCCGAGTTTTGCCCGCGCGCCTGCCCCGGAGCGGATGTGAGGACAGCCCTTCCTTCTTCCCCGCCTGCTTCAGTTGCTCGCCACGCCCGCGGTCAGAAGGATGCTTGCCACGGCCGTGGCGACGCCCTTCACGCTGGCGCCCTTCTCCACGTCGATCCACTCTTCCAGCGAATGCGCCCGGTCGCCCGCGCAGCCCGTGCCGATGGTCACCGCCGGCAGGCCGAGGCTGATCGGGATGTTGCTGTCGGTGGAGGAGGCCTCATAGGCCAGCTCGTAGCCCTGCGCCGCGATCACCGCCGAGGCGATCCGGGCGATGCGCGAGTCCGTGGAGGTGGTCCCTGCCGGCCGGTCGCCGATCTGCTTCACTTCGACGCGGATCTTGCCCCGCTTGGTGTCGCGCGCCGCGTCCTCCGCCGCCGCCGCCTGCGGCAGGATGGCGAGGAAGCGCTCCTCCAACGCCGCCAGCACTTCGGCCGAGGCGGAGCGCAGATCCACCTCCATCCAGGCCTCCTCGGGGATGGCGTTGATCGAGGTGCCGCCGCCCATGCGCCCGATGGAGAAGGTGGTCTTGGGCGAGGCCGGCACCCGGATGCGGCCGAGGTCGTCCATGGCGCGCGCCATGGCGAAGGCCGGGTTCACCAGCCCGAAGGCGGCGAAGGAATGCCCGCCAGGCCCCCGGAAGGTCACGCGGTAGCGCTTGCTGCCCACCGCGCCATGCACCAGCCGCGCCGGGTTCAGCCCGTCCAGCGCGATGAAGCCGGCCACCCGCTCCCGCCAGCGATTCTTGCTGAAGAAGGCCTTCACGCCGCGCAGGTCGCCCGCGCCTTCCTCGCCAACCGAGGCCAGCAGCAGGATGCCGGCGCGGGTGCGGATCTCGGCGGCGTCCAGCGCGCGGGCGATGGCCAGCAGCACCGCCAGGCCGCGCGTGTTGTCGCCGACGCCCGGGGCCCGCAGGATGCTGCCCTCGCGCTTCACCGTCACGTCGGTGCCGGCGGGAAACACCGTGTCGAGGTGCGAGCACAGCACGATGACGCCCGCCTCCGGATCGGTGCCCGGCCGAAAGGCGGTGACGTTGCCCTCGGCATCCGTCTCCACCTCCTGCAGGCCCTGGCCGCGCAGCAGCTCGGCATAGGCTGCCGCGCGCTTCGCCTCGCCGAAGGGCGGGGAGGGGATCTCGGTCAGGGTGATGAGCTGCTCGACGAAGTTGTCGTGGTCGGCGTCCAGCGCCGCCTGCAGGCGGGCGAAGGCCGGGCTGGCGAGCAGGGCATTCGCCTCCGCCGCCGCGCTGCTGCCCTCGGTGGCGGAGAGCACGGCGCGCAGGGTGGGGAGGGCATCGGACATGGGCGGAACCTCGAATCAGAAAGGGGGGCGACGTTCCGCCGCCTGCCCCTCGTGGTCAAGGGAGGCTCAGGTGCCCACCCGCAGCGGCGCCGTCATCTTGCGCAGGCAGGCGATGACCGAGAGCGGCGTGATCCGCCCGGTCTTCGGGTTCTCGCTGGGAATGCCCTCGATCGACATGCTGAAGCGCGCCGAATCGGACTCCACCTCGATGCGATGGGTGTTCCGCTGCAGCTCCGGGTCGGCCCAGATTTCCAGCATGGTGCGGTCCGGCCCGATGCCGGCGAGGGAGAGCGCCACCGCGACGTTCAGGTTGGCGGGGAAGCCCTTGGCGGCCTCCCGCGCCGTACCTTCAAAGACGCGCATCGGCTCGCGGATGTCCTCGATGCGGATGTTGTTCTCCACGAGGTAGGGAGCGCCCAGCAGTCCGCGAACCGGCTTGCGCGTCACCATCCGCACGGATTCGATCCGCCCCTCGGCGGCGGCGGCCACAGCATCCAGCCCGAGCAGCGCCCCGGTCGGCACGACGATCTGTCCGCCATGCTGCCGGGCAAGTGCGACCAGATGCTCCTGGGCCAGCAGCGCGCCAACGCTGAGCACCACGACGGACTTCGCCTCCCGCAGGAAAGGCTCGGCGATCGCCGGGAGCAGTACGGCCGGCGCGCACTCGATGACCAGGTCGGCCACCGGCTCCAGTTCGGCGATATCCAGCACCGGCACCGGATTACGCAGCTGCTCCATCCGGCGCGCCGCCTTGCCTTTGTCCTGCGCGGCGACCGCGGCCAGCTCGAAGCCCGGGATGCCCTCATCCAGCGCCTGGGCGACACGGCCACCGATGGCGCCGAAGCCGGCGATGGCGACGCGCATGGGACGGCGACGTGGGGAGGTGAAGGCGTTCATGGCATGGATCTCCCGGGGGCGGACCGGGGCGCCTTGGCCGCGTGCCCGCCAAAGACGATGCGGCGGGAGGGTAACGGCGAGGGCCGGGCGTGCCAAGCGGCGCCGCCCGGATGCAAAACGGCCCGGAGCGGGTGCCGCCGGGCCGTTCCACCTTTCAGGCCGGGAAGGGCAGGGCGGTCAGCCCGCCGCCTCCGGCGCATGCTCGTTCTCGCCATCCGGCCCCTCGTCGGGCTTCGGCAGGGCGGGAAGCGGCGCCTCGATGAACTCGAAGGTCAGCTCGTCGTCCTTCTTGCCGACGCGGACCGCGCCGCCCTTGGCCAGCTTGCCGAAGAGCAGCTCCTCGGCCAGCGGCTTCTTGACGTATTCCTGGATGACACGGGCCAGCGGGCGCGCGCCGTAGAGCGGGTCGTAGCCCTTCTCCGCCAGCCACTCCTTGGCCGCCGAGGACAGCTCGATCGTCACGTTGCGGTCCGCAAGCTGGGCCTCCAGCTGCATCACGAACTTCTCGACCACGTTGCCCACGATCTCCGCCGTCAGCCCGCTGAAGGGCACGATGGCGTCGAGGCGGTTGCGGAACTCCGGGGTGAACAGGCGCTTCACCGCCTCCTCGTCCTCGCCGACCCGGGTTTGGCGGCCGAAGCCGATGCCGGCCTTGGCCATGTCGGCGGCCCCCGCATTGGTGGTCATGATCAGGATGACGTTGCGGAAATCGACCGTCTTGCCGTTGTGGTCGGTCAGCTTCCCGTGGTCCATCACCTGCAGCAGGATGTTGTAGAGGTCCTGGTGGGCCTTCTCGATCTCGTCCAGCAGCAGGACGCAGTGCGGGTGCTGGTCCACGGCGTCGGTCAGCAGGCCGCCCTGGTCGAAGCCGACATAGCCCGGCGGCGCGCCGATCAGCCGGCTGACGCTGTGCCGCTCCATGTACTCGGACATGTCGAAGCGGGTCAGCTCGATACCGAGCGTCTTGGCGAGCTGCTTGGCCACCTCGGTCTTGCCGACGCCGGTAGGGCCGGAGAACAGGTAGTTGCCGATCGGCTTCTCCGGGTCGCGCAACCCGGCGCGAGACAGCTTGATCGCGGCGGAAAGCGCCTCGATGGCCTTGTCCTGGCCGAACACCATCGCCTTCAGGTCGCGCTCCAGGTTCCGCAGCGTCTCCTTGTCGTCGGTGGAGACGCTCTTGGGCGGGATGCGCGCGATCTTGGCGACGATGTCCTCCACGTCCTTCAGCGTCACGGTCTTCTTCCGCTTCGCCTCGGGCAGCAGCATGCGGGAGGCGCCGACCTCGTCGATGACGTCGATCGCCTTGTCCGGCAGCTTGCGGTCATGGATGTACTTGGCGGACAGCTCGACCGCGGCGCGAATCGCCTCCGGGGTGTACTTGACCTTGTGGTGCTTCTCGTAGTTCGTCTTGAGCCCGGTGAGGATCTTCACCGTGTCCTCGACGGTCGGCTCGTTGACGTCGATCTTCTGGAAGCGGCGGACCAGGGCGCGGTCCTTCTCGAAGTGCTGCCGGTACTCCTTGTAGGTGGTGGAGCCCATGCAGCGCAGCGTGCCCTGGGCGAGCGCCGGCTTCAGCAGGTTCGAGGCGTCCATCGCGCCGCCGGAGGTCGCCCCGGCGCCGATCACGGTGTGGATCTCGTCGATGAACAGGATCGAGCCGGGCTGCTGCTCCAGCTCGGCCACCACCGCCTTCAGCCGCTCCTCGAAGTCGCCGCGGTAGCGGGTGCCGGCCAGCAACGAGCCCATGTCGAGCGCATAGATGGTGGACTTGGCCAGCACCTCCGGCACGTCGCCCTCGATGATGCGCTTGGCCAGGCCCTCGGCGATGGCGGTCTTGCCCACGCCGGGGTCGCCCACATAGAGCGGGTTGTTCTTGGTGCGGCGGCAAAGGATCTGGATGGTGCGCTCGATCTCGGAGTCGCGCCCGATCAGCGGGTCGACCTTGCCCTGCTGCGCCTTCTTGTTGAGGTTGACGCAGTAGTTCGAGAGCGCGTCCTGGCCACGGCGGCCGGAAGGCTTCTCCTCCTTCTCGCCCGGCTCTTCGGCACCCGGCCCGCTGGGCGGGTTGCCCTGCACGGGGCGGCTGGTCGAGCGGCCCGGCGCCTTGGCGATGCCGTGGCTGATGAAGTTGACGGCGTCCAGCCGCGTCATGTCCTGCAGCTGCAGGAAATAGACGGCATGGCTCTCGCGCTCGCTGAACAGGGCGACGAGCACGTTGGCGCCGGTCACCTCATCGCGTCCGGAGGACTGGACGTGGATGGCGGCGCGCTGGACCACGCGCTGGAAGCCGGCGGTCGGCTTCGGGTCGCCGCCGCGCTCGGTCACCAGGCCGGCGAGGTCCTTGTCGAGGAACTCGGAGAGGTCACGCTTCAGCTTCTCCTGGTCGACTCCGCAGGCACGCAGCACGGTGGCGGCGTCAATGTCGTCGACCAGGGCGAGGAGAAGGTGCTCCAGCGTGGCATATTCGTGCCGGCGCTCATTGGCGAGCCCAAGGGCACGATGGAGCGTCTGCTCAAGGTTGCGGGACAGCATGCGTTTGACGCTCCCCTTCCAGGAACGATGCCGGCGGGAGAAGGGGCCGGCACCGGAAAAACAGGATCTTGCGATCCACGATACCGAATATGTGGTTCCACTCTCTTAAGACGGCGAGAGGGGACGGCAAGTTTCAGCACGTTACACACAGACGGTGCCCGCCTGCATGCAATTTTGGCCGCCGTGGGGCAGCCTACTCCTTTTCGATGGTGCATTGCAGCGGGTGCTGGTTCTGCCGCGCCAGGTCCATCACCTGGGTGACCTTGGTCTCGGCCACCTCATAGGTGAAAACGCCGCAGACCCCGACACCCCGGCGGTGGACATGCAGCATGATGCGCGTCGCCTCCTCCCGGTTCTTCTGGAAGAAGCGCTCCAGAACATGGACGACGAACTCCATCGGCGTGTAGTCGTCGTTGAGCATCAACACCTTGTACATCGCGGGCTTGCGGGTGCGCGGCTTGGTCTTGACGACGACACCCGTGTTCGTCCCGTCCTGGCCACCCGTGCCGCCCTGTCCCGCGCCGCCCATCCCATTCCGCTCCGGGTCGTGGTCGGGGCGCCTATCCTGATCCGTCATGTCGCTGTCGCGGGCCTGCCGGTTTGTCTGCTGCACCTAAAGGGGCCCTCCGTACACTTGGAGGGTGACGGGGCGGCGGTGCCGGAAGGCCCGGGCCGTCGTCCCCGGGATACCCCGTCGGGTTAAGATATCGGAGCGGCGGCGCCCAGGTGAAGGGCCGAGCGCATCAAAGCCACAGGAAAAGCCGCCTCGCCGGAAATAAAAAAGGCAGCGGCCCGACTGCCGGACCGGTTCCCGAAAGGAACCAAGGGGCCGGCGAGGCTGGCGCTGCCATTCACGCCGCTTCGCGGCGCAGGGCCTCGGGCGCCCGCAGGCGCCCGAGGCATCACTGATCAGACGAAGGCGGCGGGACGGGTCATCCGCTCCATCGCCAGCGTCATGCGCGCGGCGAGCGGGGCGGCGGACTGCTCGGCCAGCTTGAAGGCGGCCTCGCTCAGCTTGGTCGCCTCGCTCATGGACTTCTCGAGCTGCACCTTCGCAAAGGTGGACTGCAGGTCGGCGGCTTCCTTGAGGCTCTTCACGGAAGACATCGCCCGGGCGTTCTGCACGGCCTGCTCGTTCAGCACCTGCATCGCGGCGAAGGCCTGCTTGCTCAGCTCCTGCATGCCGCTGACATAGGTCTGCGTCGCCTTGGTGAAGGCCTCGAAGTTGCCGCGGCCGAACTCCATGGCCTCCTCGGTCGCCTTGTAGAGGCCTTCGGCCGTGCGGGTCGCCTTTTCCATGTTCTTCTCCATTGCCGTGCGGGTCTGCGCCCCGCTCTCCTCAATCATTTTGCCAGCCACGTCCTGCGCCGGTTCAGCCGCCGCGAGAGCCGCCTTGGCGGTCTTCTCCATGGGGGCCGGGGCCGCCGCGATGGCCGGCTTTTCCGGGGCCGTCTTGCCGGCCTTGGATTCGTTCGCCATCTTGCCCTCCTCTGTTACACTCCGCTGCCGCCACCGGAAGGCGGAGGCACCAGGCGCGGCCCGGCCGGCTCGCCCCGGATTGCAGGGGGGCAGGCAGACCGGACATCGCTTTGCTGCGGCGCAGCATGAAGCGATATGGCAATGAAAATTCCCCCTGTCCACCTTAATTTTGCAGTGCAACATAACCTTTTCTTGTGCGGGCCGTGGAAAACCTTCTGCCGTTTTCAGCGGCATCCCAAGGAATCTCCCTAACCCCTTGTGGAAAGGCGATGTTCTGCAAGGGTTCTCGATGACATCCACGGATTCGTGACCTTAGAATGGGCACGCTTCACTGGGGGGTGAGGCTCATTCAGGGGATGTCTATGCAACTTGCCCGTGGGGTCCGGCGGCTGAGGCTTCTTGCGGCCTCAGCAATCCTGCTCGTTACGCTGCCGGGCGTCGCCGCCGCCCAGATCGGCAGCGCGCGCTACTCGTCCGTGGTGATCGATGCGCAAAGCGGGCAGATGCTGTTCGGCAGCAACGCCACCGCGCCGCGCCATCCGGCCTCGCTGACCAAGATGATGACGCTTTACCTGGTCTTCGACGCGCTGCGCCGGGGCGAGCTCCGGCCGGACCAGCGGCTGGTCATGACGCCCTACGCGGCCGGCAAGCCGCCCTCGAAGCTGGGCCTGCGCCCGGGGCTGAGCCTGACGGTGGAGAACGCGATCTACGCCGTCGTCACCAAGTCGGCCAACGACATCGCCACCCTGTTCGGCGAGACCCTGGGCGGCGGCAGCGAGGCCCGCTTCGCGCAGATGATGACGCTGCGCGCCCGCGCCCTCGGGATGAGCGGCACCACCTTCCGCAACGCTTCCGGCCTGCCGGACGTGGATCAGGTCACCACCGCGCAGGACATGGCGACGCTTGGTCGCCGGCTGCAGCAGGACTTTCCCGAGTACTACCACTTCTTCGGCACCCGCCAGCACCGGATGGGCGGCATCACGCTGCGCAACCACAACCACATGCTCACCGACTATGAGGGCGTGGACGGCATCAAGACCGGCTACATCGACGCCAGCGGCTTCAACATCGTCAGCAGCGCCCGGCGGGGTGGGGCGCGGCTGATCGTCTCCGTCTTCGGCGGCAGCTCCTGGACCGAGCGCGACCGCCACGCGGCGGCGCTGCTGGAGCGGGGCTTCACGCAGATGGGCATCGGCGAGGGCCGCAGCCTCGTCGCCCAGGGCGCCGGTGGTGCCGGGCTCGCCATGGCGGCGGTCGGCGGCACGGCGGCCGCGGCCACCCTGCAGCGTGTTCGCGCGCCGGCGATCGTGGCGCGCGCCGCAGCGGCCGCGCCGGCCCGCCGCGAGGCACGGCCGGTCGCGGCCAGCCTGCGCACGCGGGCGGCGCGCGCGGCACCCGTGGCCGGCAAGCCGGTGCGCCAGGCCACCCGCGCGCGCACGGTGGTGGAGCAAGGGGATGGCGGCAGCCGCGTGCGGGTCGCCTCGGCCGCGCGCAAGCCGGTGCGCCGCAACCCGGCCCGGCCGGCCCGCTGACCGGCAGCTTGGCGTAACATTTCCTCACCCCTCGCGGGGATGCAGGCAATGCGCCCGTTACATGGACTCCCCAGTTCCTTGCGTGCGGCGAACCTGCCGCGTGCCTCTTGGGGAGTTCATCGATGAAACGCTCGCTTGGACTGGGACTGCTCGGCGCCGTGCTCGCCGTCACCGCGCTTCCGGCCCTGGCCCAGCCCGGCCCGCAGCGCGGCGGCCCTGGCCCGCTGATGAGGCAGGCCGATGCCGACCATGACGGCCGCATCACCGAGACGGAGGGGCTGAACTTCCTTTCCGCCCGCTTCGCCGAGGCGGATGCGAACAAGGACGGCGGGGTGACCCGCGCCGAGCTTGACCACGCCCTGCGGGCGCGGTGGGAGGCCAACCGGCCGGCCGATGCGCCGGCCCGGCCGATGCACAACCTTCAGCAACGTGCGGACGCCATGTTCCGCGCCGCCGACGCCAACCGTGACGGCCGCCTCACCATGGAGGAGGTGCAGCCGCTGGCGATGGCGCTGTTCCGCGCCGCCGATCGCGACGGCAACGGCGTGCTTGAAACGGCGGAGCTGCGTGGCCGCCATCATCACCGCGGCGGTGGCCGTCCGGCACCGCAGCCCGAGCGGGCGCCGCCCGCGCCGGTCACCCCTGGCTGACGGATGCGGCCCGGCGGCAGCCGCCGCCGGGCCGATCTGCCCGCGCCGCCCCAACCGCTGCGGGATACGGTCCAGCACGTGATGAAACTTGGAATTTCAGGAGGACCCCGATGGTGGGTGCGACAGGGATTGAACCTGTGACCCCCGCCGTGTGAAGGCGATGCTCTACCGCTGAGCTACGCACCCATCGGGGTGGGCGGGGAAATACCGGGAGCGGGGATGAGTGTCAAGCAGCCCCTCCACAGGAAATTTTCCCTCTTTCCTGATGCACCGCCATCCCCATCTCCAAGGCATGCACTGGCGCGCCGCCTCTGTCCTCCTGGCCATGGTGTTCATGCCTGTCGCCGGCCGCACCGAGCCGCTGCGTGCCGTCTACGCGGTTGAGGCGGCCGGCATCCAGGTGGTCCGGGCGGAAGTGCTGTTCGACCTCGCCGCCTCCTCCCGTTACAGCATCGAATCCCGGGTGGCTTTCACCGGGATGGCGAGCTGGTTCAGCAGCGGGCGGATGGTCACCCGCGTGGAGGGCGTCTGGGCGGGCGATGCCGCCCAGCCCAGCCGCTACAGGAGCGAGGGAACCTGGCGAGGGGAGCCGCGGCAGGTCACGCTGGACTACCCCGCCGGCCAGCCCGTGCTGCGCCGATTGGTGCCGGCGCATGATCCGAACCGCGAGCCGGTGCCCCCGCCGCTGCAGAGCCATACCATCGACTCCCTGAGCGCGCTGGCGCAGCTCAGCCGCACCGTCGAGGAAACCGGCCGCTGCGAGGAACGCGCCGCGATTTTTGACGGGCACCGCCGCGGCAACGTCGTCATCCGCACCCTGGGGCGCGACTACCTTCCGCCGCACGGCCCGGCCTGGAGTGGCGAGGCCGTCCGCTGCGGCTTTGTCGCGCGGCAGATCGCCGGCTTTCGGCGGGACGACGGGGAAGACGCCCGGGAACCGCAGGAGGGCACCGCCTGGATGGCCCGGCCGCGCCCGGGCGCGCCGGTGCTGCCGGTGCGCGTCGAGATGCCGGGGCGGTGGCTGGGCCGGCTGACCGCCTATCTGGTCGAGCTCGGGCGGCCATAGCGTCCTGATCGCGAAGTCCTTTGGGCCTCGCGATCGGGACACCAGGCTCCGTTTCAGCCGCCTGCCGGTTCGCTGCCTTCGTGGATCGACCCGCGAACGTCGCGGGCAGGACGCCAGGCGGCGGCTCAGCGTGGCATCAGGCGCTCCAGCAGGGCCGGAAGCTCCTCCGCGCGCGCAGCCACCGGCGCGCCGTCCGCCATCTCCGGCAGGCCGTAGCCCCAGGCGCAGAAGGCCACCGGCAGGCCGGCGGCCCGCCCGGCGGCGACGTCGTTGTGGTGGTCGCCGACCATCACGGCCCGCGCCGGGTCGCCGCCCGCCGCCTCCAGCGTGGCCAGCACGTGGCGGGGGTCCGGCTTGCGGACGGGAAAGCTGTCGCCACCCCCCAGCGCCGCGAAGCGCTCCGCCAGCCCCAGTCCGGCCAGCAGCTGCCGCGCGGCGGCCTCGGGCTTGTTGGTGCACACGGCCAGCGCCCAGCCCTCGGCCGCCAGCACGTCCAGCGCCGCCGGGATGCCGAGGAAGGGGCGGGTTTCCACCGCGGCATTCGCCTCGTAGTCGGCCAGGAAGGCGGGCAGGGCGGTCGGGTCCGCCGGCAGGCCCCGCGCCGCGAAGGCGCGCTGGATCAGCACCGGCACGCCGTCGCCGATGAAGCGGGTCACCTCGGCGCGGGCGAAGGGCGGCTGCCCGCGCGCGGCCATCAGCCGGTCGAGCGCGGCATGGATGTCGGGCACGCTGTCCACCAGCGTGCCGTCCAGGTCGAAGATCACGGTGCGTCGCATGGTTCGCGGCTTTGCCATGTTTCGCGCGGCAATGCGAAGTGACGATCGCCGCTCTTGCTCCGGCACCGGGTTCCCCGGCACAAGCGGGGCATGTCCGCTGCTGCCATTCTGCTCGCCGCCGGCCTCGGGACGCGGATGAAGAGCCGCCTGCCCAAGGCGCTGCATCCGCTCGCCGGCCGTCCGATGCTCAACCACCTGATCGCCGCCTGCGAAGGGGTGTTCGACCGCATCGTGGTGGTGGTCGGCCCTGACATGCCCGCGCTGGAGCGTGCCGCCGCCCCCCATGCGACGGTGGTGCAGGCCGAGCGCCTGGGCACCGGCCATGCCGCCCTGCAGGCCGCCCCCCTGCTGGCCGGCTTCCCCGGCGACGTGGCCGTCCTCTATGCCGACAACCCCCTGATCTCCACGGCCACCCTGCGGCGCCTGCGCGCCGCCCGCGCCGGGGCCGGCCTCGCCCTGCTGGCCATGCGCCCGGCCGATCCCGCCAAATACGGCCGCGTGCTGCAGGACGATACGGGCGACGTCACCCGCATTGTCGAGTTCGCGGACGCCAGCGAGGACGAGCGGCAGGTCGGCCTGTGCAATGCCGGCGTGCTCTGCGCCCCCGGCTCCGACCTGTTCCGCTGGCTGCGCGCCGTGCGCAACGACAACAGCGCCGGCGAGTACTACCTGACCGACCTGGTGCCGCTCGCCGCGGCGGACGGGAAGCGCGTGGTCGCCGTGGAGGCCCCCGAGGCCGAGCTGCGCGGCATCAACAGCCGCGCCGAGCTTGCCGCCGCCGAGGCCGAGGTGCAGGCCCGCCTGCGCCGCGCCGCGATGGACAACGGCGCCACCCTGGTCCAGCCGGACAGCGTCGTGCTCGCGCACGACACCCGCATGGGCCGGGATGTGACGATCGGCCCGAACGTGGTCTTCGGGCCGGGCGTGGCGGTGGAGGACGAGGTGGAGATCCGCGCCTTCAGCCACCTGGAGGGTTGCGTGGTGCGCTCGGGCGCCGTCATCGGCCCCTTCGCCCGGCTGCGCCCGGGCACCGAGGTCGGCGCCCGCGCCCATGTCGGCAACTTCGTCGAGCTGAAGGCGACCCATCTCGGCGCGGGCGCCAAGGCCAACCACCTGACCTATCTCGGCGACGCCTCGGTGGGTGCCGGCAGCAACATCGGCGCCGGCACCATCACCTGCAATTACGATGGCTTCGGCAAGTTCCGGACCGAGATCGGGCAGGGCGTCTTTGTCGGCTCGCACACCACCCTGGTGGCCCCCATCCGCCTGGGCGACGGCGCCTTCACCGCCGCCGGCTCCACCCTGACGCGGAACGTGGCGCCCGACGCCATGGCCTTTGGCCGCGCCCGCCCGACCGAGAAGCCCGGCATGGCGGCCGCCTTCCGCGCCGCCCGCCGCCCCGAACCATCCCCCCCATCCCCTGAAGCGCCCCCCACTCCCCCCGAGGAGAAAGCCTGATGTGCGGCATTGTCGGCCTGGTCGGACGGGAAGCGGCGGCGCCGCGGCTTTTGGAGGCGCTG
>NZ_SNVJ01000035.1 GCF_009829925.1 Teichococcus coralli | reverse complement strand
GCGTCGTCGCCTCCATCAGCGCGTAATCGCCTTCCGCGATTGCCGCAGCGAGCGGGCCACCTTCGGGTGGCCCGCTTTTTTTGTGCCCGCGCGCCGCGCCATAACGGAAGCTGCCGATGCCCCTCGACCCCTCGCTGCCGCCCGGCTGGGCCAACTGCCGGTATGCCGGCTTCGGCCGCCGCCTGCTGGCCCAGATCGTTGACGGGCTGCTGTTCGGGATGCTGGCCCTCCTGCTGGAAGTGGCGCAGGGCGTCATCCATGCCTTGCAGGGCCTGCCGGTGGAGGAAGGGTCTTCCCTCGGCGGGGAACTGATGGTGCAGGTGATCGTGGGTCTGGCCGTGCTGCTGTTCTGGGCGAGCCGGCTGGCCACGCCGGGCAAGCTGCTGCTGGGCCTGCGCATCGTGGACGCGCGGACGGGCGGCCGGCCCTCCTTTCCGCGCATGCTCGCGCGCTACCTCGGCTACATTCTTTCCACCTTGCCGCTCTGCCTCGGCTATCTCTGGATGCTGTGGGACAGCCACCGGCAATGCTGGCACGACAAGCTGGGCGGGACGGTGGTGCTCCGGCTGCCGCGCCCCTCGACAGACGCCTTGCCCTGACCTATAGACGCGGTCTCGCGCAGCGCTGGCGCCGCGCAGGGGCGTAGCTCAATTGGCTAGAGCGCCGGTCTCCAAAACCGGAGGTTGGGGGTTCGAGACCCTCCGCCCCTGCCAGTGTGCTGCCTTTGGCCGTGCGGGGCCGGGTGTCTTGCGGGGTGGCTCCGGTCCGGATGCCGCCCGCGAAGCGTTTCCGGCCATTCAACTGGGGTAGCGATTTTGGCGAAGCTCAATCCCGCGCTGTTCATCCGCGAGGTGCGGCAGGAGGTGGCCCGCGTCACCTGGCCGACGCGCAAGGAGACGCTGATCACCACCGGCCTGGTCCTGGCGCTGTCCGCCGTGGCCGCGGTGTTCTTTCTGCTGACCGACAAGCTCATCCAGTTCCTGGTGGGTCTGCTGTTCGGTTTCGGCGCGTAAGGCGGAGCGAGATCCATGGCCGACATGAAGTGGTACGTCGTTCACGTCTATTCGGGCTTCGAAAAGAAGATCGCCCAGCAGATCAAGGAGCAGGCCGCGCAGAAGGGCCTCGCCGACAGGTTCGGCGACATCCTCGTCCCCTCCGAGGAGGTGACGGAGGTACGCCGCGGCCAGAAGGTGAACTCCGAGCGCAAGTTCTTCCCCGGCTATGTGCTGGTGAAGATGCAGATGTCGGACGAGGCCTGGCACCTGGTGAAGGACACGCCGAAGGTCACCGGCTTCCTTGGCGCCCGCAACCGGCCAAGCCCGATCAGCGAGGCCGAGGCGCTGCGCATCGTGCAGCAGGTGCAGGAAGGCGTCGAGAAGCCGAAGCGTCCCGCCGTGGTCTACGAGGTGGGCGAGCAGGTGCGCGTCGCCGACGGTCCCTTCACCAGCTTCAACGGCACGGTGGAAGAGGTGGACGAGGAGCGCGGCCGCGTGAAGGTCTCGGTCTCCATCTTCGGCCGCGCCACGCCGGTGGAGCTGGAATACGGCCAGGTCGAGAAGCTCTGAGGCCTTCCGCCCGCGCGCCCTGATCGGGCGGTTGCGGGCGGGCTGGGTCGCGCTGCTGGATTCGCCGGAGGGCGCCGGGCGCATCGCCCGCGGCATCGCCGCCGGCGGGGCCGCGGCCATGCTGCCGGCCTTCGGGCTGCACCTGATCTTCGCTGCCGCCTTCGCCTGGATGCTGGGCGGCAGCCTGCCGGTCGCGGCAGCCGCCTGCCTGGCGCTCGGCAACCCGCTCACCCATGCCTTCCTGCTGCCGGCCGAGTTCGCCCTTGGCCGGCTGATCCTGCCGCCGCGCCTGGAGTTCCTGCCGAAGGAAGGGCCGGCCTGGCTGCTCGCCGGCCTGCCGGTGGCGGAGGAGACGCTGGTGGGCGGCGTCGTCCTGGCGTTGCTGGTGGGCGGGCTGACAGGATTCGCCGCGCGCCGCGCGCTGCGGCTGCGCGAGGCCGCCTTCACCCTGCGCGAGCCCGTGGTGCTGCACCTGAGCGGGCCGGTCAACAGCGGCAAGAGCAGCATCGGGCGCGCGCTGGCGGCGCTGCTGCCCGGTGCCGCCTTCATCGAGGGCGACGAGCACGGGCTGCCGGGCAACCTGCCGCGCGAGAGGCGCTGGGCCGGCGCGCTGCAGCGCATCGCCGCCGCCATCGCCACCAGCCAGGCGCCCTGGCTGGTGGTGGCCTATCCGCTGGACGAGGCCGGCTACCGCTGCCTGTGCTCCGCCTGCGCGGCGCGCGGCGCCCGGCTGCGCGTGGTGACGCTGGCGCCGCCGCTGGAGGTCGCGCTGACCGAGCGCGGCGGCCGCGCGCTTTCCGAGGCGGAGCGGCGGCGCATCCCGGACATGTACGCCGAAGGCTATGCCGAGCGGGCCTTCTCCGAGCAGGTGTTCGACCCCGGCATGCGGACGCCGGCGGAAAACGCGCGCAGGCTGGCGGAGCTGCTGGACCTGCCGGTGCGTGGCTGAACCGCCGCCAGGGAAGAAGGAATTCCCTCCCCGCGGACCCTCTCTTCTTTCTTTTTCCTCGGCCTCCTGGGCCTGGCTGCGCGCGACGGAGCGGAAACCCTCCCGGCCCCGCCCGGGCGCCCAGGAATGCCGCCGCCGCCGCCAAGGCCGGAAAGCCGCCGGAAAAAGGAAGCGCTAAGGGGCGTTCACTTCCTGCCCGGGCTTCCGCCGGGAATTCGCGAACAGGCCCTTATTCTCCCAGCCTTGTCAGCGAGCCGAACAGGCTCGGCTTTTCGCCGTTGGGCATGACCACCACGGTGGCGGTGCGGCCGGGGATCAGGCGGATGCCGTCCGGCACCTTGTCCAGCCGCACCCGCACCGGGATGCGCTGGGCCAGCCGCACCCAGGAGAAGGTGGGGTTCACGCTGGCCACCAGGCCGCTGGTCTGCTCGCGGTCGGCGACGCCGCCGGCGATGCTTTCCACATGGCCGGGAAGGGAGGTGCCCGGCAGGCCCATCAGCCGCACCTCCACGGGGTCGCCGACATGGATGCGGGGCAGCTTGGTTTCCTCGAAGTAGCCCTGCACGTGCAGGCTGCCGGCGTCCACCAGGGCCAGGACGGGGCTGCCGGCGGCGACGTAGGCGCCTGGTCGGAGCGTCAGGTTGGTGATGGTGCCGTCGGCGGGGGCGCGGATCTCGGTGCGCTCCAGGTTCAGCCTCGCCACGTCCCGTGCGGCGACCGCCTCCTGCCAGGCGCCCTGGGCCGCGGCGGCCTGCGCCTGCGCCTGCTCGCGCTTCTGCACGGAGACGATGCCCTCGTCCAGCCGGTCGTAGCGGCGCTCGTCGCGGCGGGCCTGCGCCAGGTTGGCGGCGCGGCTCTCCACCACCGCCTCGGCCTGCTGCAGGGCGAGCTGGAACCGCGCGCGGTCCAGCCGGAACAGCGGCTCGCCCTTGCGGATGGCGGCGTTGTCGGCGACCAGCACCTCGGCCACGAAGCCGGAGACATCGGGCGCGACGCCGATGATGTCGGCCCGCACCCGCCCGTCCCGCGTCCAGGGCGCCTCCATGTAGTAGCGCCAGAGCTGCCACGCCACGACCACCGCCGCGCTGACCAGCAGCAGGGTGACGGCGACCTGCACCAGGCGGGCAAAGAACGGCTTCATGACAGGACGAACTCCGAAGCGGCGGTGATGCCGCCGAGCACGAGGACGAACAGGGCGAGTTCGAAAAGCGGCGGGTGCCAGATCCAGCGGTCAAGGCCGAGGCGCCGCAGCGCCCAGCGCAGCAGCAGCGTGACGGGATAGGCAAGCAGCGCCCAGACCAGCAGGGCCGGCAGGAAGATGCCGTAAAGGTCGAGCTCTGCGATCATGCGACGAGGTTCCTGGCGGGCTCCGGCCGGGGCGCGTCGCCGGGCCGGAGGGCGGGAGGAGCGGCGTCGGGGAAAAGGGCGAGGCGCAGGCCGGAAAGGGCCAGCGTGGCACGGCGGGCGGTCCGCGTTCCCGCCGCCATGCAGGCGAGCAGGGCCGCGTCCAGCCGCTCCAGCAGGGCGGAGGCGGGCAGGCGGCCGCGCGCCTCGGCCGCCACCGCCGCCAGGATGGCCTCCGTGGCGGCGCGGGCGGGGGCCGGCAGCCCGGCCATGCCTTCGCGCAGCCGCAGCACGTTCACCGCGGCGCGCAGGTCGGCCAGCTCGGTCAGCCGCACGGTCTGCGCGTCGATCGCGGAAAGCCGGGCGGCCAGGGCCTCGAAGCGGTCCAGCATCACGCCGAGGATGCGGCGCAGGTCGGCCGGGGCACGGCCTTCGGCCATGCTGGCCAGGTCGCGCCGGTCGGCCGCCACCAGCCGGCGCACGCGCCAGGACACGCCGAAGGAACGGACCAGGCGGGCGACGGCCAGGGCCAGAACCAGGCCGGCCGCCGTGGCGAGGCCGCCGTCCAGGTAGGTCGCGAAGTCCGCCGCGGGCGAGTAGATCTCCTGCAGGCTCATCACGGTAGGCGTGGTGACGGCGACGGCCAGCGCCGGACCCATGGTCGCCGGCTGGGCGATCAGCGCGCCCGCGACCAGGTAGGTGGGCGCCAGGGCCAGGATCAGCAGCGGAAAGCCGTCGATCATCGGCAGAACGGCGAACTGGTAGAGCCCGGCGATCAGCACGGCGAGCAGCGAGCCGGCGATGAACTTCTTCAGGGCCGGGGCCGGGTCGTCGAACTGGCCGAAGATGCAGAGCGCCACCGCCCCCATCATCGGCACGCTGGAGCCGTGCGCCCAGCCGGTGCCGATCCAGAAGGCGCAGCCGAGCAGCAGCGCCAGCCCGGCCGCCAGGCCGGAAAGGCCGACCAGCAGCGGATCGACATGGCCGGGCGGGCGGGCTGGGTCGCTGGGGGCCGGCTCCTGCGGCCGCGCGGCCAGCAGGCGCTCGGTCAGGAGGCGGCATTCGCGCCATTGCCCGACCAGTTCCCGCAGCCGCTCCAGCAGGCCCTCCCGCACCAGCGCCGCCCAGGGATCGGCCGGAATGTCGAGCTGCTCCACCTCCCGCAGCCGCCCCTCCATCCGGTGCGCCGAAAGGGTGCGGGCCGGTCCGGCAGGGGCCTCGATGCTGTGCGCCATCCACCCGGCCATGTCGGCCAGCAAGGGGCGCAGCGCTGCGGCCGCCGCAGGGTCCAGGGCAGCGAGGGTGCGCACCCGTTCGCCGATGGCGGTCAGCAAGGTGGGCAGCGCGCGGGCGCGCTCGTGCAGCCGGGGCAGCCAGAGAAGCTGCGCGCCGCGACCCGGCGCCTCATAGCGGGCCTGCTGGAACAGCACGAACAGCGCGGCGCCGTCGCGGCCGATTCGGCGCCGCTCGGCGGAGAAGCGGGCGGGGTCGTGGGGCGAGGTCAGGCTGTCGGCGCCGTAGCGGGCCAGGTCCTTCAGCCAGGCCTGGGTGGCGGCCAGGAGCCGGGGAGCGGAAGGGCGGGGAAACAGGAAGCCGTGCAACAGCAGCGCGCAGAGGATGCCCAGGCTGGTCTCGACGACGCGGTAGATGGCGGTGTCGAAAATGGTTCCGGGATGGTCCACGATCGGAAAGCAGATCAGCGCGGCGGTGTAGCCCGAAAGCAGGAAGCCGTAGGAGCGTTGCGTCGGGTCGTAGAGCGAGGCGGCGAGGCAGAGGCCGATCCAGAGCGCCACCGCCAGGGAGAAGAGGATCGGCTCGTTGATCAGGGCGGGCATCACCAGGACCGAGAAGGCCCCGCCGCAGAAGGTGCCGACCAGGCGCCAGAGCGCCTTGGCGCGCAAGGCGCCGGCAAAGGTCTGCGATACGATGTAGACGGTGCCCACCGCCCAGTAGGGGCGCGGCAGGTCCAGCGAGAAGGCGATCCAGAGCGCCAGCGTGGCCGCCGCGAAGCTGCGCAGCGAGAAGAGCCAGTCGGCGCGACCGGGGAAGGCGGGCATCAGCGCCCCTCCTGCCACGCGGAGGACGGCGGGCCGGCCGGCGGGAGCGCTGCGGCAAGAAGGGGCCGCTCCTCAATGGCCGCCCGCCGGGGCGCAGGGCGCGCCGCCGCGGCCCGGGCGGTGGGCAGGGCCGGCGAAGGCGGAGGGGCGGAGAACGACATGGGAGAAAGATAGCAAGCTCATTGTTGGGGTTCAAAACCTGACGGCATCCAGTTTGCCGATACCCACTATCGGTGAGGCGGGGATGGACATCACCCCGCTCCTGCGGAGGGAACGAGGGCGGGCACGGGTGGGTTCCGCACCGCCGGAACCGCGGCGGGGCCGGAGAGGGCCGGCATCAGGGGAGGGGCGGCAGACGCGCGCCGCGGCTCGCGGGAGCCATGCGCAAGGCGCGGTGCGCGATTGTCTGGACTCTCCCCCTTTCGGCAGGTATAGGGCCGCCTCCGCCGTCTCCTCCCATGGCCGCGCGTTGCGCGGCCGGGTGGTCGCGGCGTTTTTTCAGGGACGCGGGAGGCCCTCGCCCACAGGCTGGGCCGCCAGAACCGCGCGCCTCTGAGAGCACAGAGGACGGATCATGGCTAAGAAGATCACCGGCTACATCAAGCTGCAGATCCCGGCCGGCAAGGCGAACCCCTCGCCGCCGGTGGGCCCTGCGCTGGGTCAGCGCGGCCTGAACATCATGCAGTTCGTGAAGGAATTCAACGCGGCGACGCAGCAGATGGAGCCCGGCACGCCGACGCCGGTCGTCATCACGGCTTATTCCGACCGCACCTTCTCCTTCGTCACCAAGACGCCCCCGAACACCTACTTCCTGCTGAAGGCGGCCAAGCTCGAAAAGGGCAGCCAGACTCCGGGTAAGGGTGGCGTGGTGGGCCGCGTGACCAAGGCGCAGCTGCGCGAGATCGCGGCGACCAAGATGAAGGACATGAACGCCAACGACGTTGAGGCCGCCGTGCGCATGCTGGCCGGCTCCGCCCGCTCGATGGGCATGTCCGTGGTGGAGGGCTGAGCGCATGGCCAAGCAGGGCAAGCGTCTGAAGGCGATCTATGCTGGTCTGGACCGTGACAAGCAGTATGCGCTGGCCGAGGCCATCGCGACGCTGAAGGCCAGCGCCAAGGCGAAGTTCGACGAGACCATCGAGATCTCGATGAACCTGGGCATCGACCCGCGCCATGCCGACCAGATGGTGCGCGGCGTGGTCGGCCTGCCGAACGGCACCGGCAAGACGGTGCGCGTGGGCGTCTTCGCCCGCGGCCCTAAGGCCGAGGAGGCGCTGGCCGCCGGCGCCGACGTGGTGGGCGCGGACGACCTCGCCGCCGCGGTGCAGGAAGGCAACATCAACTTCGACCGCTGCATCGCCACGCCCGACATGATGGGCCTGGTGGGCCGGCTCGGTAAGATCCTCGGCCCGCGCGGCCTGATGCCGAACCCCCGCCTGGGCACCGTCACGATGGACGTGAAGGGCGCCGTGCAGGCCGCCAAGGCCGGCCAGGTGGAGTTCCGCGCCGAGAAGGCGGGCATCGTGCATGCCGGCATCGGCAAGGTCTCCTTCGCCGAGGAGAAGCTGGTCGAGAACGCGCGCGCCTTCATCGAGGCGATCCAGCGCGCCAAGCCGACCGGCGCCAAGGGCACCTATTTGAAGAAGGTGGCCGTGTCCTCCTCCATGGGCCCTGGCCTGAAGGTGGACCTCGCCTCGCTGGCCGCCTCGGCCTGAGCCGGGGCTGAAGAGAGATACGCGCGCCGCCTGCGGGTGGCGCGCGGGCAGGGGGCCGCGGCGCAGGCCGTGGTCCCCGGAACCTGTCCGAGAGCGCATGTGGCCCGGTTGGCGGGCCCTAAGGGAGCAGTCGGCTCCGCAGGCGTGAGATGGGGATGCCGAGAGATCGCCGGCCGGTGCCGCGCTTCGCGCGGCCCGGCGGGATGGGCTTGGTCTTCCGCAGACTCAGACAGGCGAACCGGGGCGTGCCGGGGCGATTGGCCCGGCTCCGCCCCCGTGTGAACCGGCCGGTCCCCCTCCACAAGGGCCGGTCACCGTTTGGAGACGGGAGTTGGATCGTACGGAGAAGCGTGCGTTCGTTGCCTCCCTCGCGGAGGTGTTCGCGGATACCTCCTTCGTGCTCGTCGCCCAGAACAAGGGCATGACGGTCGCGGAGGTGAGTAACCTGCGGCGCCAGATGCGGGCGGCGGGCGCGACGTATAAGGTCGCGAAGAACCGGCTGGCCACCCTCGCCCTCGACGGCACTCGCTTCCAGGGCATCTCGCCGCTGCTGAAGGGCCCGACCGCGCTCGCGTGGTCGACGGACCCGGTGGCGGTGGCGAAGACGGCCACGGAGTTCGCCAAGGGTAACGACAAGTTCGTGATCCTGGGCGGGGCGCTGGGTGAGCAGACGCTGAACGCCGATGGCGTGAAGGCGCTGGCTTCCCTGCCCTCGCTCGAAACCCTGCGCGCGCAGCTGGTGGGTCTCATCCAGACCCCCGCGACGCGCATCGCCGGCGTGCTTCAGGCGCCCGGCGGCCAGGTGGCACGAGTGCTGGCGGCTTACGCCAAGAAGGACGAGGCGGCCTGAGCGGCGCCTTTTGCGGAAGACAGCTCCGGGGCCCGCGCGGCGCCGGGGATTGCATTCAACATGCCAAGCGACTACATCGAAGGATAGAAAACCATGGCCGATCTCGCGAAGCTGGTTGACGAGCTCTCCAGCCTGACCGTTCTGGAAGCCGCCGAGCTTTCCAAGCTGCTGGAGGAGAAGTGGGGCGTTTCCGCCGCTGCTCCGGCAGCTGTTGCCGCCGCTCCGGCGGCTGGCGGTGGCGCTGCTGCGCCGGCCGCCGAGGAGCAGACCGAGTTCACGGTCATCCTGGCGAAGTCCGGTGACAAGAAGATCAACGTCATCAAGGAAATCCGCACCATCACCGGCCTGGGCCTGAAGGAGGCCAAGGATCTGGTTGAGGGCGCGCCGAAGACCGTGAAGGAAGGCGTTTCCAAGGACGAGGCCGAGAAGATCAAGAAGGTGCTCGAGGAGAACGGGGCGTCTGTCGAGGTCAAGTGAGGGCTTTCCGGCCCTGCGGCGCCTCCTGGGGTGCCGCCTGGCCGGGCAAGACTGAATGCGAGACGGGCGGGGATCCTCTCGGGTCCCTGCCCGCGACCGCGTGGCGCGAGGCCATCTCGTGGCATGCGACGATCGGGTACCTGCCGGCCGGGGCGGTTGGGCCGGAGCGAAGGGAAGCAGGACGGGCATGAACGCAATCACGAAGTCGTTCACCGGGCGGAAGCGCATCCGGAAGTCTTTCGGGCGCCTGCCCGAGGTGGCGCCGATGCCGAACCTCATCGATGTGCAGCGCGCCTCCTATGAAGGCTTCCTGCAAATGGGCGTGGACCCGGATGCCCGTACGAATACCGGGCTCCAGGAAGTGTTCAAGTCGGTCTTCCCGATCGACGACTTTGCCGGGCGCGGCCGCCTGGAGTTCGTCCAGTACGAGCTCGAAGAGCCGAAATACGACGTCGACGAGTGCATGCAGCGGGGGCTCACCTTCGCCGCGCCGCTCAAGGTGCGCCTGCGCCTGATCGTCTGGGACGTGGACGAGGACACCGGCTCCCGCTCCATCCGGGACATCAAGGAGCAGGATGTCTACATGGGCGACATGCCGCTCATGACGGACAACGGCACCTTCATCATCAACGGCACCGAGCGCGTCATCGTTTCGCAGATGCACCGCTCCCCGGGCGTTTTCTTTGACCATGACAAGGGCAAGACGCACAGCAGCGGCAAGTATCTCTTCGCCGCGCGCGTCATTCCCTATCGCGGCTCCTGGCTCGACTTCGAGTTCGACGCCAAGGACATCTGCTACGTCCGCATCGACCGCAAGCGCAAGCTGCCGGCGACGACGCTGCTCTATGCCCTGGATTCCGCCCGCACCGAGGCGCTGCGCGCCGAGCGGAGCGACAATCTGGAGACGGGCGAGGTCCGCGGCATGGATGCCGAGGAAATCCTCAACACCTTCTACGAGCAGGTGGTGTTCAGCCGCGGGCCGAAGGGCTGGAGCCAGCCCTTCAACCCGGATTCCTTCCGCGGCGTGAAGCTGATGGACAACCTCGTGGACGCCGAGAGCGGCGAGGTGGTCGCCGAGCGCGAGGTCAAGCTGACGCCGCGCCTGGCCCGCAAGATCGCCGAGGCCGGCACCAAGGAGGTGCTGGTCGGGCGCGCGGACCTGCTCGGCCGCTTCGTCGCCGAGGACCTGGTGGACCTGGCCACCGGCGAGATCTGGGCCGAGGCGGGCGAGGAGCTGACCGAGCCGAAGCTGGCCGCCATCGAGCAGGCCGGGCTGGACCGGCTGCCGACCCTGGCGACCGGCCAGAACGTGGGTCCCTGGCTGCGCAACACCCTGGCGGTGGACAAGAACGGCTCGCGCGACGAGGCCTTGATGGACATCTACCGGGTCATGCGCCCGGGTGAGCCGCCGACGCCGGAAACGGCCGAGGCGCTGTTCCGCGGCCTGTTCTTCGACGCCGAGCGCTACGACCTTTCCACCGTCGGCCGCGTCAAGATGAACATGCGGCTGGGCTTCAGCCTGGACGACGTGCCGGACACGGTGCGGGTGCTGCGCAAGGCCGACATCCTGGCCACCGTGCGCACCCTGCTGGAGCTGAAGGACGGCAAGGGCCAGATCGACGACATCGACAACCTCGGCAACCGCCGGGTGCGCTCGGTCGGCGAGCTGATGGAGAACCAGTACCGCGTCGGCCTGCTGCGCATGGAGCGGGCGATCAAGGAGCGCATGGGGTCGGTCGACATCGACACCGTCATGCCGCATGACCTGATCAACGCCAAGCCGGCGGCGGCGGCGGTGCGCGAGTTCTTCGGCTCCTCGCAGCTCTCGCAGTTCATGGACCAGACCAACCCGCTCTCCGAGGTGACGCACAAGCGGCGCCTCTCGGCGCTTGGCCCGGGCGGCCTGACCCGCGAGCGCGCCGGCTTCGAGGTGCGCGACGTGCACCCGACGCATTACGGCCGGATCTGCCCGATCGAGACGCCGGAAGGCCCGAACATCGGCCTGATCAACAGCCTCGCCACCTTCGCGAAGGTGAACAAGTACGGCTTCATCGAGACGCCGTACCGCCTGGTGCGGGACGGCAAGATCACCGGCGAGCCGCGCTACCTCTCCGCCATGGAGGAGGAGAAGCTCGTTGTCGCCCAGGCCGATGCCGAGGTGGACAACGACACCGGCGAGTTCCGCTCCGACCTCGTCTCCGTCCGCCAGGGCGGCGACTTCCGGCTGGTGAAGCCGGAAGAGGTGACGGCGATCGACGTGTCGCCCAAGCAGCTGGTTTCCGTCGCCGCGGCGCTGATCCCGTTCCTGGAGAACGATGACGCCAACCGCGCGCTGATGGGCTCCAACATGATGCGGCAGGCGGTGCCGCTGGTGCGTTCCGACGCGCCGCTGGTCGGCACCGGCATGGAGGCCGCGGTGGCCCGCGACTCCGGCGCCACCATCGTGGCGCGGCGCGGCGGCGTGGTGGACAGCATCGATGGCGCGCGCATCGTGGTGCGGGCGACCAACGCGGAGGACGGCACCACCCGCGGCGTCGACATCTACCGGCTGCGCAAGTTCCAGCGCTCCAACCAGAGCACCTGCATCAACCAGCGCCCGCTGGTGAAGGTGGGCGACCAGGTGGCGGCCGGCGACATCATCGCCGACGGCCCCTCCACCGAGCTGGGTGAGCTGGCGCTGGGCCGCAACGTGCTCGTCGCCTTCATGCCGTGGAACGGGTACAACTTCGAGGACTCCATCCTGATCAGCGAGCGCATCGCGAAGGATGACGTCTTCACCTCGATCCACATCGAGGAATTCGAGGTGATGGCCCGCGACACCAAGCTGGGCCAGGAGGAGATCACCCGCGACATCCCGAATGTCGGCGAGGAGGCGCTGCGCAACCTCGACGAGGCCGGCATCGTCTATGTCGGCGCCGAGGTGAACCCGGGCGACATCCTGGTCGGCAAGGTGACGCCGAAGGGCGAGAGCCCGATGACGCCGGAGGAGAAGCTGCTCCGCGCCATCTTCGGCGAGAAGGCCTCTGACGTGCGCGACACCTCGCTGCGCCTGCCCCCGGGCACGACGGGCACGGTGGTGGACGTGCGCGTGTTCAATCGCCGCGGCGTCGACAAGGACGAGCGCGCCATGGCGATCGACCGCGCCGAGATCGAGCGGCTGGCCAAGGACCGCGACGACGAGAAGTCGATCCAGGAGCGCAGCTTCCACTCGCGCCTGCGTGAGCGGCTGCTGAACCAAAAGGCTTCGGGCGGCTTCAAGGGCGTCAAGGCGGGCACGCCCATCACCGACGAGGTGCTGGACCAGTTCGCCAAGGCCACCTGGCGCCAGATCGGCGTGCAGGACGACGCCGTGATGGTCGAGATCGAGGCGCTGAAGCGCGAGTTCGACGCGGCCGTCGAGCGGCTGCAGAAGCGCTTCGAGTCGAAGGTGGAGAAGCTGCAGCGCGGCGACGAGCTGCCGCCCGGCGTGATGAAGATGGTCAAGGTCTTCATCGCGGTGAAGCGCAAGCTGCAGCCGGGCGACAAGATGGCCGGCCGCCACGGCAACAAGGGCGTCGTCTCCCGCGTGGTTCCCGTGGAGGACATGCCCTTCCTGCCGGACGGCACCTCGGTGGACCTGGTGCTGAACCCGCTGGGCGTGCCCTCGCGCATGAACATCGGCCAGATCCTGGAAACCCATCTGGGCTGGGCCTGCGCCAATATCGGCAAGTCCATCGGCGAGCTGGTCGAGGACTACCGCCGGGCCGGCGCGGCGCGCGAGGCGCTGGTCGAGAAGCTTCGCGAGGTCTACGGCGAGGAGATCTTCGACCGCGACATCGAGGACATGACCGAGGAGCAGCTCATCGAGCTGGGCGACAACCTCCGCAAGGGCGTTCCCATCGCCACCCCGGTCTTCGACGGCGCGCGGATCTCGGACATCGAGGGCATGCTCTCCCAGGCGGGCCTCGACACCTCCGGGCAGACCACGCTGATCGATGGCCGCTCCGGCGAGCCCTTCGAGCGCAAGGTCACGGTCGGCTACATCTACATGCTGAAGCTGCACCACCTGGTGGACGACAAGATCCACGCGCGGTCCATCGGCCCCTACAGCCTGGTCACCCAGCAGCCGCTGGGCGGCAAGGCGCAGTTCGGCGGCCAGCGCTTCGGCGAGATGGAGGTCTGGGCGCTGGAAGCGTATGGCGCCGCCTACACCCTGCAGGAGATGCTGACGGTGAAGTCGGACGACGTGTCCGGCCGCACCAAGGTGTACGAGGCCATCGTGCGCGACCAGGACAACTTCGAGGCCGGCATTCCGGAGTCCTTCAACGTCCTGGTGAAGGAGCTGAAGTCGCTCGGCCTCAATGTCGATCTGGAAAACCGCCCGGCGTGACCCTGCCGATGCGCGAACAAAACACGTTGCTCAGCCGCGCCGGGAGTTTCCCGGCGCGGCGGCCTCACCTTGAGAGGACGGCCGCATGAACGAGCTGATGAAGATCCTGGGCCAGACCGGCCAGGCGATGACGTTCGATCAGATCAAGATCACCATCGCCTCGCCCGAGCAGATCCGCTCCTGGTCCTATGGCGAGATCAAGAAGCCCGAGACGATCAACTACCGCACCTTCAAGCCGGAGCGGGACGGGCTTTTCTGCGCGCGCATCTTTGGTCCGATCAAGGACTACGAGTGCCTGTGCGGCAAGTACAAGCGGATGAAGTTCCGCGGCATCATCTGCGAGAAGTGCGGCGTCGAGGTCACGCTGGCCAAGGTGCGCCGTGAGCGCATGGGCCATATCGAGCTGGCCTCGCCGGTGGCGCATATCTGGTTCATGAAGTCGTTGCCTTCGCGCGTCGGCCTGATGGTCGACATGTCGCTGAAGGACCTGGAGAAGGTGCTCTATTTCGAGAGCTACGTGGTGCTGGAGCCGGGTCTGACCGACCTGAAGCTGCACCAGTTGCTGACCGAGGAGCAGTACCTCAACAAACAGGACGAGTTCGGCGAGGACGCCTTCTCCGTCGGCATCGGTGCCGAGGCGGTGAAGCAGATGCTGGCCGGCATCGAGCTGGACCGCGAGAGCACGCAGCTGCGCGTCGATCTCAAGGAGACGACCTCCGAGGCCAAGCGCAAGAAGCTGGTCAAGCGGCTGAAGATGATCGAGTCGTTCAAGGAGGGCGGTGCCCGCCCGGAATGGATGATTCTTGACGTCATCCCGGTGATCCCGCCCGAGCTGCGCCCGCTGGTGCCGCTGGACGGCGGCCGCTTCGCGACCTCCGACCTGAACGACCTCTACCGCCGCGTCATCAACCGCAACAACCGTCTGAAGCGGCTGATCGAGCTGCGCGCGCCGGACATCATCGTGCGCAACGAGAAGCGCATGCTGCAGGAATCGGTGGACGCGCTGTTCGACAATGGCCGGCGCGGCCGGGCGATCACGGGGGCCAACAAGCGGCCGCTGAAGTCGCTCTCCGACATGCTGAAGGGCAAGCAGGGCCGGTTCCGGCAGAACCTGCTGGGCAAGCGCGTTGACTATTCCGGCCGTTCGGTGATCGTCGTCGGGCCGGAGATGAAGCTGCACCAGTGCGGCCTGCCGAAGAAGATGGCGCTGGAGCTGTTCAAGCCCTTCATCTACTCGAAGCTCGAGAAGTACGGCCACGCCACCACCATCAAGGCCGCCAAGCGGATGGTGGAGAAGGAGCGGCCGGAGGTGTGGGATATCCTCGAGGAGGTTATCCGCGAGCACCCGGTGATGCTGAACCGGGCGCCGACGCTGCACCGCCTGGGCATCCAGGCCTTCGAGCCGGTGCTGGTCGAGGGCAAGGCGATCCAGCTGCACCCGCTGGTCTGCACCGCCTTCAACGCCGACTTCGACGGCGACCAGATGGCCGTGCACGTCCCGCTGAGCCTCGAGGCCCAGCTGGAAGCGCGCGTGCTGATGATGTCCACCAACAACATCCTCAGCCCGGCCAACGGCAAGCCGATCATCGTGCCGAGCCAGGACATCGTGTTGGGCCTGTACTACCTCTCGCTGGAGACGCCGGAGTTCCGGCAGGCCCAGCAGGAGCTGGAGCAGATCCGCGCGCTGATCGGGGGCGCCGCCGGCAAGGCCGAGGGTGCGCTGTCGGAGGCGGAGCGCAAGGCGCTGCTGCACCGTCCGCACGTCTTCGGCGACCTGGGCGAGGTGGAGCAGGCGCTGGCCAGCGGCGCCATCACCCTGCACACGGCCGTCATGGCCCGCGTGCCGGCGCCGACGGCGGAGAATGCCGGCCGCCGCGAGACCGTGCTGACCACGGCCGGGCGCATGATGATGGGAGCGCTGCTGCCGCGCGACCCGCGGACGCCCTACAGCCTGGTCAACCGCCAGCTCACCAAGAAGTCCATCTCGGACGTCATGGACGCGGTCTACCGCCATTGCGGCCAGAAGGAGTCGGTGATCTTCGCCGACCGGCTGATGTCGCTCGGCTTCCGCCAGGCGGCCAAGGCCGGCATCTCCTTCGGCAAGGACGACATGATGATCCCCGCCGAGAAGGAGGGGCTCATCAACCGCACCAAGGCCGAGGTGAAGGAGTTCGAGCAGCAGTACCTCGACGGCCTGATCACGGCCGGCGAGCGCTACAACAAGGTGGTCGACGCCTGGTCGCGCTGCACCGACGAGGTGGCGACGGCGATGATGAAGGAGATCTCCCGCCAGGAGATCGGCCGCGTCACCAACAGCGTCTGGATGATGTCGCATTCCGGCGCCCGTGGCTCGCCGGCGCAGATGCGCCAGCTTGCCGGCATGCGCGGCCTGATGGCCAAGCCGAGCGGCGAGATCATCGAGCAGCCGATCATCTCGAACTTCAAGGAAGGCCTGACGGTGCTGGAGTACTTCAACTCCACGCACGGCGCCCGCAAGGGCCTGGCCGACACCGCGCTGAAGACGGCGAACTCGGGCTACCTGACCCGCCGCCTGGTGGACGTGGCGCAGGACTGCATCATCGTCGAGAACGATTGCGGCACCGAGCGCGGCATCACCGTGCGCGCCGTGATGGATGGCGGCGAGGTGGTCTCCTCGCTCTCCGAGCGGATCCTGGGCCGGACGGTGCAGCGCGAGATCACCCACCCCGACACGGGCGAGGTGCTGCTGCCGCGCAACGCGCTGATCGAGGAAGCCGATGCCGAGCGCATCGAGAAGTCGGGCGTGGAGGAGGTCTATATCCGCTCCGTGCTGACCTGCGAGGCGCGCTCGGGCGTTTGCGGCCACTGCTACGGCCGTGACCTGGCGCGCGGCACCCCGGTGAACATCGGCGAGGCCGTGGGCGTCATCGCGGCGCAGTCGATCGGCGAGCCGGGCACGCAGCTCACCATGCGCACCTTCCACATCGGGGGCGCGGCGACCCGTGGCGCCGAGCAGTCGGCGGTGGAGGCGACGGGCGAGGGCACGGTTGTGGTGCTGAACCGCAACGTCGTCGCCAACAGCCAGGGCGCGGCCATCGTGATGGCGCGGAACTGCGAGATCGTGCTCAGCGACTCCAACGGCCGCGAGCGCGCCCGTTACCGTGTGCCCTATGGCGCCCGCCTGCTGGTGGCGGAGGATGGCCTGGCCGTCAGCCGCGGCCAGAAGCTGGCCGAATGGGACCCCTTCACCCTGCCGATCATCACCGAGAAGGGCGGCGCCGTCGAATACGCCGACCTGATCGAGGGCGTGACGCTGGTGGAGCGGCAGGACGAGGTGACCGGCCTCTCCTCCAAGGTGGTGGTGGACTACAAGCAGGCCGCCAAGGGCGCCGACCTGCGGCCGCGCATCATCCTGAAGGACGAGAAGGGCAACATCGTCCGGCTCGCGAACGGGGCCGAGGCGCGCTACTTCCTCTCGCCGGACTCGATCCTCTCGGTGGAGAACGGGGCCTCGGTGCAGGCCGGCGACGTGATCGCCCGCCTGCCGCGTGAAAGCTCCAAGACCCGTGACATCACCGGCGGTCTGCCGCGCGTCGCCGAGCTGTTCGAGGCGCGCCGGCCGAAGGACCACGCGATCATCAGCGAGATCGACGGCCGCGTGGAGTTCGGCAAGGACTACAAGGCGAAGCGCCGCATCCTGGTGGTGCCGGAGCAGGTGGGCGACGAGCCGCCGACCCCGCGCGAGTACCTGGTGCCGAAGGGCAAGCACGTCTCGGTGCAGGAAGGCGACTACGTGAAGGCCGGCGACCCGCTCGTCGACGGCCCGCGCGTGCCGCACGACATCCTGCGGGTGCTGGGCGTGGAGGCGCTGGCGAACTACCTGGTGAATGAGATCCAGGACGTCTATCGACTGCAGGGCGTGAAGATCAACGATAAGCATATCGAGGTGATCGTCCGCCAGATGCTGCAGAAGGTGGAGATCCTGGATCCGGGCGACACCACCTTCCTGGTCGGCGAGACGGTCGAGCGCATCGAGTTCGAGATCGAGAACGAGAAGCTCATCGCCAACAAGGAGCGCCCGGCGCGGGCGGAGCCGGTGCTGCAGGGCATCACCAAGGCCTCGCTGCAGACCACCAGCTTCATCTCGGCCGCCTCCTTCCAGGAGACGACGCGGGTGCTGACCGAGGCGGCGGTGGCCGGCAAGGTCGATCACCTGGCGGGACTGAAGGAGAACGTCATCGTCGGGCGCCTGATCCCGGCGGGCACGGGCTCCGTGATGAACCGCCTGCGCGCGCTGGCCGCCCAGCGCGACCGGCAGCGGCTGCCGCAGGGCCAGGGCGCGCTGCCGCGGCCCGGCACCCAGGCCGCCGAGTAACGAAAGGGCTGTGGCGCGGGGCGGGAGCCCTGTTCCACAGCCAAGCTGAAGCTGGCTGGCGCGCTCTGCGTCGGCTGCATGGGAGCCGGGCCCGTTGCGGGCCCGGATTCTCGCGTTAGGGGGCGCGGCGTGCTTGACTCATGGGGGGTCGGCGCGTAGGTTCCGCGCCCTCGACGGGGTCGATCCCTACCTGGATCGGCCTGCGGAGTTCTGGACGACAGGTTCTGAGCCGCCGGTGCCGCCGCCCTCTGGGTAGGCCGAGGCCGGAGGCAGGACACAGGGCCCGATGGGTGGCGCGACCGCGCCGTTCCCTCGGGCGCTCTTGCTTGGCAAGGGGCCTGGGCGTTGGAAGAAGGGCACGAAGGGGCGTCATGCCGACGATCAACCAGCTCATCGCCACCGGGCGTGAGCCCAAGCCGAGCCGCAACAAGGTTCCGGCGCTGCAGGGCTGCCCGCAAAAGCGTGGCGTCTGCACTCGCGTTTACACCACCACTCCGAAGAAGCCGAACTCCGCGCTGCGTAAGGTGGCCAAGGTTCGCCTGGTGAACGGCTACGAAGTCGTTTCCTACATCCCGGGCGAGGGGCACAACCTGCAGGAGCACTCGGTGGTGCTGATCCGCGGCGGCCGCGTGAAGGATCTTCCCGGCGTGCGCTACCACATCCTGCGCGGCGTGCTGGACACGCAGGGCATCGCCAAGCGGCGCAAGCGGCGCTCGCTGTATGGCGCGAAGCGGCCGAAGTAAGAGGTAGAAGCGATGTCGCGTCGCCACAGCGCCGAGAGGCGAGAAGTCCTGCCGGACCCGAAGTTCGGGGACATCGTGCTCAGCCGTTTCATGAACGTGCTGATGTATGACGGCAAGAAGAGCACCGCCGAGCGGATCGTCTATGCCGCCATGGACACCCTGAAGCGCCGCGGTGGTCCGAACAGTGACCCCCTGCGCCTGTTCCATGAGGCCATGGACAACGTGAAGCCGGCGGTCGAGGTGCGCTCCCGCCGCGTGGGCGGCGCCACCTATCAGGTGCCCGTCGAGGTCCGGCCGGAGCGCCGCCAGGCGCTGGCGATCCGCTGGCTGATCGAGTCCGCGCGCAAGCGCGGCGAGCACACGATGGAAGAGCGCCTTTCTTCCGAGCTGATGGACGCGGCGAACAACCGCGGCACGGCCGTGAAGAAGCGCGAGGACACGCACCGGATGGCCGAGGCTAACAAGGCCTTCAGCCACTACCGCTGGTAACGACACCCGATCGGGGACGAAGACGATGGCGAAAGCTAAGTTTGAGCGGAACA
>NZ_SNVJ01000034.1 GCF_009829925.1 Teichococcus coralli | reverse complement strand
GCTTCAGCGGGTTTCGTTAGACGCTTTTAGAGGGTTCCCTCCGCGGCTTCTTTGAGGATCTGCTTGCCCAGCGTCAGGTCCGCCACCGCTTTGCGCAGTCGCGTGGTCTCCCGCTCCAACTCCCTCAGCCGGCGCACCTGATCCAGCTTCAGCCCGCCATATTCCGATCGTCCGCGGTCGTCGCGGGCCTCAGACGCCCCAGCCCGCGGCAGATCTCTCCCACCGACCGGCCTTGAGCCAGTTCAACCTCCGCCTGGCGCAGCAGACCAATGATCTGCTCCGCCGTGTCGCGCTTCTTCATGCCCGTAGCCGCCTTCCCAGAAGGCCAACGCTCTCACTCCACAGGGGCTGAGCTCACGGGGGAAGGTCACCAGCAGATCGGAGGAACTATGGAAGCAGGGCACTAGAGAGTGTTGCGTTGCAAGTCGGGACGTGCGGGCGCCAAGATGCAGCAAGGCGAAGACAGCAAGAGCCGCGGTGAGGCACCGGCGCAAGGCCAGGCGAGATTGGCGTCGATGGTGTTCGAGCCGCCAGCGGCGAGGTGCGGCCTTCGCCGGAGACGATACGAGAGACGCGGACTGGGCTTCAGGGGTGAGCCACGTGGTCGGAAAGACGGTAGTGACAGCCCTGCCAGGCTGTCCCGTGCTCTTGGGTGCAAGCGACCGGAGCGTCCCCGAAGCCGCGCCTTTCGCGACGCGCGCTTACGCTGTCCTTCGTGTTGCCCCGGCCTCCCTCGGCCCCTCCCGATGGCCAGGGAAGGCCCGGGAGCGCAGCGGCACCGTGCGGAGTGATAGTCGGGCGAAGCCGCTCTGGTGTCCACAGCGCCACCTTCCATTCCGAGCGGCCGATATCTCTCCGCTCGAAGTCCAGGTCTGGGCACGCTTGTCCACTGCCCTGGAAAGGAAGGCGAGGGTGCTCGGCTGGAGCGGGGCTCAGGCAGAACCTCAGGGCGCTCGGAAACCGGTGGCCTTCTGGCGGAATAGCGTGCCGCGGTCCTCCCGGCTCGGCGCGGCGGCGATCATTCGCTGCCCTGTGGAGTACTCCGGAGCGCTGGTCCAGCCACCAGCAGCGGAGCGCATCTCGGAAGGCGGCGCAGGGCCATGAAGGAACCGCAAGCCCGAGCGGCGGGGCACCAATGCCGGCCGGCACAGTCCGGCACGGCGATCGGAACGAGGTCGTCCGGGCGCGCGCAAGGTGGTGGCCCGGCGTGGGGGCTTGCGCGAGCCTCGCTGTGGCCGAGTATCGCCGCCATCCTGGCCGCGACCTTGATCCTTCTGCTGATCCGCCCTTTCGCTGCCCCCGCGACCGTCACGGCCGAGGATGTCGCCCAGGCCTGGAACGAGAGTATCTCCCGCCTTGGCATTCTCCCGGTTTTTCCCCCAGAGGAAGATCTCCACGTGGGCGACCTCTGGGCGGTGATCGCCTCGGATGCGGAGGGCACGCCGCTGCTCGGCAAGGCGGTGCGCCTCGCCCATATCGACTTGCGCGACCTGATGCACGCCGCACAGCAGCGCCAGCCGCGTTTCCCTGATACCGCAGCCAGAGCCGCGGGGGACGAGTTCCGCCGCCAGCCCCTCATCGAAGTGCCGCCCGAGGAGGGCGCGACGGACGCGATTCGGCTAACCCTGGCGGCATTTCCCGGCATCACCATCCGCCATAGCCGGCGCATTGCCAGCGCGTCCGCTCCTGGCTGGCTTTCCTTTGGCGCGGCGCGGGACGAGCTGGAGGAAGAGGAGATCCGTATTCTCCTTGCCGAGACCTATGGCGTCAGCGCCGCCGCCGCCGCGGGGCGGCTGGACGAATGGTGCAGCGCTGTGTCGACGCGCCTTCTTTGCACGGACGCCTTTGCGCGCCGCACGCTCGCGCTCGCGGTCAGCAAGCATGTTTTGGAAGCACGCGATGGCCGCCACACCGTCCCGCTGCAACTGCGGCTGGTGACAAGGGTCTTCCTGATGCGGGAGATCGAGCAGAACCGAATACGGGACAGCGGCGCCGATGCCCGCGCCGGTGCCGTGGCGCCCAACTCCACTCCTGGCGGCGCATCAGCCGGGGCCGCGCTGGCCGAGGCCAGCTTCCGGCAGGCCGGCCGAACCGGCATTACTCTGCGGCAAGTCTTCGAACGCCCGGTCGTCTTCGGGTTTCGTGCGGTGACGGTCGCCCTGCCGCCCTCCTCGCCACCATCGGAGCCAGAACCATGAGGCATCCTGCCTGCAGGATAGCTATTCCCTTGCTCGGCTTACTGAGCAGCGTGATTGCGAATGTCACCTTGCCTGCCCAGGCGCAACAGCTCGTGCCGCGCACCGGGCCCGCAGCGGGCCCCCCCAGCGCGGCAGAGCGCAGCAATGTGCCCGGCGACAGCCCCGGTGGAGGAGAGCGCTGCTCGCCCTATCCGGACTGCCGGATCCTGACCATGCCGCTGCAGCCCGCCGAGCAGGCGGTCCCCCAGACAACGCGCGGCGGCGTACCGCAAGGCAGCACCCGCCTTGCTCCCGGAGATGAGCCAATGACGCCGCCCGTGCGGTAAGCGACCTGACTGCCTGTCATCGCCCTACGATGGTGAACGCGCCCCAGAGTGCCGGATGCGCCATGCCGCCTTGAGGATCATCCATCATGCCCAGCATGGCCCTGCGCAGCGCCTCCGCGCGGTGTGGCCGGGGCTCGGCGGCTTCGGCGGCGGCGAAGTCCGTCATCAGCCGCACGGTGACCATGCTGGCGACTGACCAATGACTGACCAGCAGGGCCCGTGCACCGGCGAGCAGAAAGGCGCGCGCGAGGCCCGAAAGGCCCTCCGCCGCCAGCGTGCCATCGGGTGCCGCTGTGTTGCAGGCGGAAAGGACGACCAGATCGGCATCCAGATCCATCGCGGCGATGTCGGACGCATAGAGCAGGCCATCGCTCCCATTCTCCGGCGTCAGGACCAGGGCAGGTTCGGCCAAACCGGGAAGGGCGCCTGCCATCAGCCCGTGGGTCGCGAAGGTGATGCGGCGAAAGCGGCCCGGCTGCGCCGCCCGCATGCGGCGGGCGGTCGCCTGCGCGCCCAGTAGCAGTTCAACGGAGTCCGCCGGCTGGAGGGCGGCGACGTCGCGCAGTTCGCGCTCCGTGTCCGGCAAGGCAGGCAAGCGCGCAAGCTGCTGTCGCAGCGGGAAGCCGGCGCGCGAGGGATCATAGCTGGCATAGGAGCGCGGCCGGCCCGCCATAATCCGCGGTTCCGGCGGCGAGGACAGCGGGTTTCCGACACCCAGGAAAGCCTTCGGCGCGGCGGAGGGCTGCCGTTGCGCCGCATGCGCCGCAACCGCGGCGCGGATCGATGGGATGAGAGTGGTGGCATAGCGGCGGGGGAGCCAGCCCCTCGCCGGATCGAAGATCAGCTGCGGCGGCAAGGACTGGAGTTCCGCATCCGGCACGATCAAGAGATGCACCTTGCCCGTCAACAGGCCCGTGGCCTCGGCCGGGGCGATCAGCGCGGCGTGCAGTGCCTTGGCCGCCGCCCCATCGAAGCGCGGCAGCCGCGCCAGCTGGCCGCTCGCCGCATCCAGATCGACCCCGGCGCGAAGGCGGGCCACCAAGCCAGCCATCTCCGCCCGCCGCCCAGGCAGGCGCAGGGCTTGCACTGCGTCTTTCGTCGCCACCCACAGGAGCAGGCCGTCCTCGCCCAGCAAGGGGGCCAGCAGCGCCTCGTCGGCCGCCAAACTCGCCTGCAACTCGGCCATTGCCGCGGCTCCGGGCGAGAGGAATTCGGAGAGGGCGGGGGCCTGGGCGGCGATGGCCTCCTGGATGTCCAGGAGCCGTTGCAGGGCCCGCTCACGCGCTGCCATGCGCAGCATGCCCTGTTGTGTTGGGTCGGGTCCCGGCCGCACGGCCCAGGCCAGGACCTGCGCATCGGCCTGCCGCAGCAGATCCTCGGCGCTGTCGAGGCGGCGGAGCAGGCTCACCAGGGCCGAATCCCGCCCGGCCACCGCCGCGAGGCGTGCGGCCGTCCGGTGCAACGCCTCCCCCGCGCGCGAGGCGGCGGCCTCCTGCGAGGCGGCGAACGCCACCTCCCTGGCGGCCTGGTCCTCGGGCGCGAGTTCCAGCAGCAGACTGGCCTGGGTCAGGAAAAGCTGACGCACCGAGCGCCGCTGGGCCCGGGCGCCGGCTCCACCAGCGCCTTCGACGCCACGCACGCGGGCGGAGAGCAGCCCATAGGCATCCCGGACATCACGCAGCGCGCCGCGGATGTCTCCCGAGCCGCGCCTGAGTTCAGCGCGCGCCGTGAGCGCGTCGGCCAGCCGCACTGTGCCGACGCCGCCCAGCCGCTCCTGAAGCGCGATAGCGCGTTCCACCGGGGGCATGGCCTCCACATAGCGCCCGCTACGGCCGAGCATCCGGCCGAGGCGGAGCAGGGAGAAGCTGAGATCAGGCGAGACGCTCCCCTGTGCCGCCCCGATCAGCGCCTGGCCTCGCCGATAAAGCCGCGCGGCCTCTTCGACCTCCGCCTCCGCCTCGGCGGGCCGGCTTTCCGCCGCCGCCTTGCCGGAGCGTGCCTCGGCGACCAGCCCCAGCAGGATGGTTGCCAGGCCTTCCGGCCGGGTGTCCGGTGGCGGCGCTTCCGCATAGGCGGCCAGGGCCGCCCGCGCCCGATTCTCAGCCGAGAGAAGATCGCCATTCCGCAGATCGAGCCAGCCATGCTCCACCTCGGTGGCGTGGTAGGACGGCGCGAGCGGGCCAAGCGTCTCCCGCAGCAACTCGGCGGCCCGCGTGAAGGCGGCGCCCGCTTCGGCCTCGCCGCCAAGTTCCGCCAGGGCGGTGCCGAGCGTGTGCAGCGCCCGGGCAAAGGCCGGATCGCGCTCGCCCAGGGCGACCCGGTAGGTTTCGACGGCTGCCTCGGCTGCCTCCGCCGCCTCGCTCATCCGCCCACGCTCGAAGAACGATATGGCCTGGGCGAGCCGGGCGTGGCCGTGCAGCGGGTCATCCACATCCGCCATAGCAAGGACCTGCTCGATCCGTGCTTGCGCACCGACCATGTCCAGCTCGCCATGCAGCAACACATCTGCTTCCACCAGGGCGACGGCGCCCCAGAGCCTCTGGTCGGCACCGGTGGCGGCATAGGCCCGCCGCACGGCGTGACGTGCGCCCTCCACATCGCCCGCATCCATCCGCGTCAGGGCGAGATTGGCCAGGGCCTGGGTCGCTGCTTCTCCCCTGGGATCCGGCGCATCGGATGGCAGGCGTGCTGCCGCGCGGAGCAGGGCCAGGCTGCGGGCAAAGTCCGCCTGTGCTTCGGCCAGCCGCAGCATTTCACGCCGCAGCAGCCCGCGCGCGTTGGCAACTGAGGCACCCTCCTCCGGTGCCACCGCCTCCAGCACCGGCAGTGCGGCGCTCAGCGCCTTATCGGCCTGGCCAAGGTCACCCAGGCCTTGCCAGGCTTGCGCCAGGTCACGCAGCGCCCGGGCGCTGGCGAGCGGCCCCGAAGCAGAGGCAAGGCCGCGGACGGCGGCCTCCGCCGCTTCCAGATGCGCGCGGGCCCGCCGGGCATCGCCGAGCTGGACCGCGACATTGGCGGCCAGGATCCGGAGCGGAACCGCCGCCTCGGGGCTGATGCCTGCCTGTCCCGGCGCAAGCCATGCCTCCAGCAGCGAAAGCGCCCCACCTGCATCGCCCGCGGCGGCGAGCGCCTGCGCCTGACGAAGCATCGGCTCGGCTCCGGGCACCTGCTGCGCGAGGGCGGGTGCGCCCAGGACGAGCAGGAGCGCCACCACCGTCCAGCCACCCGGGCCAGGCGGGCGCCTCTTCCGCCAGACAGAAAACGGCGGCCAGCCCGGCGGAGAGGCCCTGATCTCCGCGTCAGCGCCGCGTGCCGGCGAAGATCCCATTCGCGCCATAACCCGAGCCCGCGATGCCGAAAGCGCCGCCAACCGCCGCGGGCGGCCGCCCGGCCGTGGTGGTGCCAGTCGCATCAAAGAAGCCGCCCTGCACGCTCATCTGCCGGCCATTGGACACGCCTGTGCCAGTGAAGGCTGCCGCGCCCGCCGGCATGGTGGCATTCACCCCATAGGAGCGGCCGTCGAAGGCGGCGGCCAGGGTTCCGCTGCGGGCGCCGAAGTCCCAGTTCTGGGTGAAGTTGCCGGTCGCGGTCCGGATCGTGCCGGGTTCCGCCACGGTCCCGATCATCCCGCCGGCATAGACCGAGGTTCCGCGCAGGGTGCTCAGCGTGCCCGGATCCACCGGGCGGCCTGCGACCCAGAAGCCAAGATTCACATGGTCGCGCCGCGCACCGGGGGCATCATTGACCAGATCGCCCAAGAATAGGCCCCAGGCCAGGTGCTCGTCACTCGGCGGCATCGCGGAGCCGCCGGCGACGATGCCGGCCAGCAGGTCGCGATCCACGCTCACCATAGCCGCCTGCCCGGGCACGACGGCGCCGAAGGTGGACTGGCCGACCCAAGCCGTTGTCGGCTGACCGGTCTGCGTATCACGCCCACCGAAGATGAGGGCCTGGCGGCCGGTCACGCCGTTCGGTGCGGGCGCGGGGGCCGGGTTCGAAGCGAGATCGCCGGCCGCATGGGATGAGAGGCCGACCCGCGCGGTGAACTCGTTCGACCCCGAGGAACGGTCGATCGTCACGCCGCCGGGGCCGCTGGTGCTGACACCATGCAGGCTGACCGCCCCGCCGCCGACGGATTCCACGATGCCCGCCGCAAAGCCGCGCAGAGCGGCATCCCCGCCTTGCGACAGGGCGGAGGGCGGCTGCGCGCCAGGGCCGACGCCGACATTCGTCGCCAGCCGCGTGAAGCCGAAGGGGGCCGAGCCGCTACCCCCCACCACCTCGATCGTGCCGGGCTGGCCGCCGTCGCTGCCCGGTGCGCCGCGGCGGATATCCTGCGTGCCCACGGCGAAATAGCCGGCCTGGGCAGGATCGCTCGCGCTGGGGAAAACATGCGCGCCCGTTCCGGCCGCGTCCGTGCCAAGGGAGCCCAGGGATGAGCGGAGCGCAAGGGAGGTTTCCTGCGTTGAGCGCCGCACCGTGCCGACGGTGCTGCCCGAAAGCACCAGGCTGCCCTGATAGGGCGCGATGCCGCCGACGGAAACGGAAACACTGGAGGGGCCCGCCCCGGTAACCTCCACCTCGCCCCGCAGCGCTGCCGTGGGCGTGGTGGCGGAACCGCTGACTGCGAGAAGCTGCGTATCGCCCCGGCCGATGGGCGCCGTTCGCGGGTCAGCCGGGCCGGCGACAAAGCTTTCCTCCGGGCGGAAACTGTTGAAGCGGGAGAAGGCGACGGGACGGCTGGAGGAATTGAACTGCTGCTCGACCGTCTCGCCCTCGCGGAACCCGCCGCGCGGGTTGAGCCCGTCCGAAATGGCGAAGCGGGTCACCTGGCCGGGCGCGCGGCCGGGGAGGCCGGGGCCGGAAGGGGCCAGAGACGTACCGCCGATGGCGAAGAACCGCTCGCCTGGCTGGATCCCGCGCTCGGCGAAGATGCGTTCCGAACTTGCGGTGATCTTGTCCACGATGACCACCTGCGCGGCGATCTCCGTGGGCGTCCCGCCCCGGTCGACGCCATAGGGCGGAAGAGTGACAAATTGGAACACGCCGCCCTCCAGGCCGCCGGTGAGTTCCGTCCGGCTGGGGAGCGTTCCGCCGGCAGCCATGATCAGGCCGTCCTCGCCCGAGAGGCGGGCCACACGGCCATCGGCCGGCGTCGCGTCACGCAGTCCGATCTCGCCGATCGCACTGCCGAAATAACCGTAGGCGCCGGAGAAGCCGCTCGGATCGGTAGCCGGCGGCTCCGGGCGTTCCGTGCGTGGCGTGGCGGCATCGGCGATGCTGATGCGCGGAACCTGCGCCTTGCGGAAGGTCAGGAGACCATTTTCATCGCGCAGCGGGGTATCCACCTGCAGCGTGACCACGCCGAGCCTGGCGGTCGCATCGTAGAAGGTGTTGGATGGGGTGGTGGGCAGCGTTTCATCCGCCAGACGGAGCTGGAAGGCGCCGACCACCCGGGTCGCGGGTGCGGAACCTCCCTGCGCCACGCTAACCACGCTATCATCCGACCGCGTGCCAAGGGCACCGGAGGCGCCAGGGGCGAAGCGGCGGACGCGGCCGGTTCCCTGGCCCAGCCTGGCATAGCCTGCGATATTGCCGATCTGCGCGCCGGCCACCTCGGTGTCCTCCGCGCCCGTGCGGTTCTGCGTGTCGATGCTGGAGGTCCCGCGGTTCGCGCCCGGCGCCCCAAAGCCGAAGCCGCTGGTGCCGGAGGGGCCAACCTGACCCGCGCGCGGGCTACCCAGATCGCCCGGGGAGAAACCCGCCGGAGTTACGGGCGGCGTCGAAGGAGAAGGGAGAGGCGGGAGGGGAGGCAGGGGCGGGCGGACAGGTTGGATCCGGGAGTTGAGGGGGGAACCCAGCAGGTCACCGGTCGTATCGCTCGGCCCACCCGGCCGCTGGACCGGCGCGAAGGAATCGACGGCCGTTGTCATGGCATCGCGGCTGCGTCGCTCCGGTCCCGTGACGCCCCCACCGGCGATGGAAACTCCGAAGCCGGGGCGCCGCACCTCCGTCTCCCGCCCCCCCGCGTCGCGCAGGATCATGCGCTGCCCGGCCAGCAAGGTCGCCGAACCGCCGGCGCCCGCCTGGATGACGGCCGAAGCGGCGATGACGCGCACTTCGCTGCCCGCCGTGGAGAGCACAATTTCCAGGTTGGAAGAGGTGCTGATGCGCAGGCGCCCGCGACTTGCCGCCGCGCGCACCACGAAGCGGCCGCTGGGCTTATCGCGGGCGATGCTCTGCAGCGTGAAGTCGGCCCCCTGTTCGAGCACCACCACGCTGCCATCCGAGAAGGCGATCTCCGTCCAGCTTCCCTCAGGGCTTTCCACCCGGATGCCGGGCACAAGTGCGGCCGGCGGGGCGGGGGATTGCGGCCGCGCCGCCCCGAGACTCGGGCCGCGGAGGATCACGCCGCTCAACTGGTCAGGCCCCTGCGCGCCGGCGGGCCGGATCACCGTGCAGGCGCAGATCGCCGCGATTGCGCTTGCGGCCAGCGCAAGGCGCGAAGGGGGTCGGGGAAGATAGGCAAGCAGCAAGGTGGACATGACGTCTTCCTCCTGCCCGGGGCGAGCGTCAGAGGAGGACGCGCACACCGAGCATGACCGCGTGATTCCCGTATTCGTAAAAACCATAGTTGCTGTTCTGCTCGTACCATTCGTAATCCAGCGTCAGCATGACCGAAGGGGCCACCGGCAACTGCAATGATGCGCCTGCCTCCCAGCGCGTGTCCCGCCGGCTCTGCGTCGGGTCTATGAAAGGGTCGGGCGCGTCGAAGCGCAGGCGGCGTACGCCCAGCCGGGCGGAGGTGCCCACTTCGAGCGAGGTGCTGATCGGGAGGACGCTGCTGACGGCAAGCGCAGCACCTAGCCCCGAGCGCGCCCACCATGGTTCCCGCGCGTCCGCATCCGTGTAGCTGACGGCCGCGGACATGCGCGTCTGGGAGCTGAGCGCATAGAAAAGCCCGGCGGTCATGATCTGCTCCGCCCCGGTGATTTCACGAGCGCGGGGGCGGAAGTTGCTGTTCTCGTAATTTCCGAAGCGGCCGAGCCAGGTCAGCTCCACGCTCCAGTTGCGTGCGAGGGCGAGCTGCGCGGTGAGGCCGCCGCCGTAGAGCCATGTGTAAGTTTCGCCACCATAGCCGATCCAGCTTGCGGTGACGAAAGGACGTAGCGTGAGCCGTGCCGAGTCGCCATCCGCGACGTCAAAGCGGGGGCCGGTATCAAGAGTGGCGATTGATAGATCATAGCCGCGCGGAATACGGGCGAAGCGCTGCTCATAGAGCGCGGCATTCGTGTCCCAGCTTCCATTGCGCTGAAGGCCTAGATCATACCGATGCTCCGCGCTGGCACCGAGCACAAGGCTCCAGTCGGAGCGCCCGCGGACGGCCGTCGGAACGGCCGCCACATCCTGCAGCACGGGAACAAAAACCGGCACGCTCCTAAGTGCGGTCGCCTCGTTCGCGTTGCTGTCGTACCGGAGCCCGGCATTCAGGCGGACATCCAGCGTCGAGCGCGCCGCGCCCCGTTCCGCGCGCGCCATCAGGAGGCGGGCCCGCTGCGCGACATCGGGAGGAATGTTCGGGCTGCTCAGCGCTTCGCGCGCATAAGCGGCGGCAAGGTCCGGGGAACCTGCTGCCAGATGCAGCGAGGCCAGTTCCAGGCGGATGTTGTCCAGCGAGGGATTGATCCGCAGAACACGTTCGAGTGCGGCGATGGCGGCGCGGGCATCGCCCTGGGCGGCGGCAAGCTGTGCGTATCGCAATGCCAGGTCAGGCTGCCCAGGATTGGCCATCATCGCTGCGAAGGCGTCCTGCATCGGATCGAGAGCGGCCTGTCCGAAAGCTGGAGGGGCCAAGTAAAGGCAGAGGAGGGCGGCGAAGGCGACGCTCTTTACTCCGAGAGACGGTTCTGCCTGCTGCGCCGAAGGCATCTTCGGGCCCCCTTGCTGTCGGAGAAGACGTTAAACATCCGCGGCTTCTACCTGCATCTCCATTTCTGTGATACTTCGTAACGTTTTAGCCATCCCGCAGTCGTTTGTAAGGCCTGTGAAAATCTGTCTCGAAAACCCGCCGGCCTCATGCCTTCCCTGGCCGGCCAAACCTCCTTCCGATGCCATCTTCCGCCAGCCTGTGAAAGGATGACTTGCGGCCGGCACGGAGCGGGTGCCTGATAGGTTGTTCCCTCCCGAGGATATGCCGGCATGCACCCTCTCTCCCGTCGTGGCTCACTGGGCGGCGTCGCCCTGCTGGTCCTCTCCGCCTGGCCAAGGACCCAGGCTTGGGCGCAGGCGGCCACACCGGCTCCCGCTTCCGGCCCAGCCGGCACCCCGCGGCGCATCCGCGGGCATATCGCTGGCCTCGATGGCCCGGTGTTGCGCGTGGTGACGCGAGAAGGACCGAGTGTCGATGTGACCCTGGCCGAAACCTTGACCGTTTCCGCCCTGCGCCGGGTGGTTATGGACGATATCACCAAGGGCACGTCGGTGGGCGTCGTGGCGGAGCCCGGACCGGATGGCGAGCTGAAGGCGGTGGCCATCACTGTTCTGCCGCCAGGTATGCGCATCACGGAGCGCCAAGTTGCCTGGGACCTTTCCCCCGGCACCTCGATGAATGACGGACCAGTGGAGGCCGTGGTTGAAAGCAGCGCCGGCCGCGACCTGACGCTGCGCATCCACGGCAAGGAGGTTCTGGTACGAGTGACGCCGGACACCCCGCTCCTGATGCCGGTGCCCGCCGCCCGAACAGACCTGGTGACCGGCGCCGCCGTATTCATCAATGCCCTGCAGAGTGCCGAAGGTCGGATCTCCGCCGCTCGGGTAACAGTGGGTAAGGACGGTGTCGACCCGGCCATCTGATACCGCAGGATGGCGACGAGTCGGTCCATAGCGCACTCGCCTTGGACGACCATCGCCGTTCTGTACTCTCCGAAGGCTGTCATCGGAAGCCGGCAACTGAAGCAAACATCCTGCCCTGCCGAATGCGGCGCTTCACCGGCCCTGCTCGGCGCAAATGGCGTCATCCCGCCCAGAGAGTGCCGAGGCCGGAGAGGGGCGGAATTCTCTCTCTGAATGGCGGATTCTCTCCAGAGCTTGGGACCTGGCCGAGTTGGTCCCAAGGTTCAAAAGCCAAGTGGAACAACGCCTCAAACAGGCCACGGTCGCGCCAAAGCAAGAACCAGCCATAGACGGATTGCCTGGGCGGGAACCGCTCCGGCAGCATGCGCCAGGGGCAGCCGCTGCACAGCACAAAGAAGAGGGCTCCCAGCACCAGACGAGGCGGCCAGCTCCGGTGCTGCCCCGTCCGCTTGGCCTGCGGTATCATCGGCTCCAGCACTGCCCATTCCGCGCCCGTCAGGGCTGCGGCACTGCCACAACGACAATGCGCAGCCCGGCTCGGCTATGTTGCACTCGGCTGGTCAGGGTCCATAGCAGGCATTCGGACCTGATCTCGACAACCCGTGAAATCACGCCTTCCCTGACCAGCCAATCCTCATTCTGATTCCGGTTCAAGACAGCCTCAAAGCTTTGGCTTCATGTTGACAAGGTGCCGAAGGAGGCAGGTTACACTTCCACTTCCTGGAAGCGTTCTAATCTTCGGCTGCTCCGCCTATCGTTGACCCGCCATTCAGAATGGCCAGCACTCGCTGCGCTAAATTGTCGAGCTTGAAGGGCTTGTTGATCACCTCCATGCCGGGCGGCAGCGCTGTGCCGGCGTAGCCGGTGATGAACAGCACAGGCAGCCCTGGGATGTGCTCGCGCGCGGCCTCGGCCACCTGCCGCCCATTCATGCCGTGCGGCAGCCCGACATCCGTGACCAGCAGGTCTGGCCGCGCGGAAGCCAGGACGTGCAACGCCTCCGGCCCGTCCCTTGCCTCCAGCACTACCAAGCCCAGCGTGCGGAGCTTCTCCGCCGCTGGGCCGCGCACCGCGTCCTCGTCATCCACCAGCAGTACGTTCCCGCTCGTGCTGATCGACAGGGACGGGGCAACCACCGACGCCTTGGCCGCCACCACGGCGCCTTCGTGCAGCGGCAGGAAAAGGCGAACTGTGGTGCCGTGCCTGGGCGCGCTCTCGATCCGCACCAGCCCGCCCGATTGCCGAACAAAGCCCCAGACCTGGCTCAGCCCCAGCCCGGTACCCTGGCCTTGCGGCTTGGTGGTGAAGAACGGCTCGAACACGCGCTTCAACACCTCTGGCGGCATGCCCGTCCCGGTGTCTGCAACCGAAACCGCCACGTAGGGCCCCGGTGCAACCTCCTCGCCCTGAAGGTCAGCGGGTGCCAGGCGCACCTTCTCCGTACCGATCGCCAGGCGCCCCCCTCGGGCATCGCGTCGCGGGCGTTGATGCACAGGTTCAGCAGCGCGCTCTCCAACTCGCTGGGGTCGCACCGCACGCTGGCCGCCTCGTCGCGCAGCCGCAGCTCCACCGTGATCGCTGGTCCCACCGTGCGGCGGATCAGGTCTGCCAGCCCCGCGACCAGTTCATCCGCCTCCACCGGCCTCGGCTCCAGGCGTTGCCGGCGCGCAAAGGCCAGCAGGCGCCGGGTCAGGCCGGCCGCTCGGCCGGCGGCATTCTGGATGGTGGCGAGGTGACCCATGGCTTTGTCGGAGCGACCGGCTGCCAGCTGGTACTGCGCCAGCTCAAGGCTTCCCAGGATTCCCTGCAGCATGTTGTTGAAGTCGTGCGCGAGACCGCCGGTGAGCTGGCCCACCGCCTCCATCTTCTGCGCCTGCCGCAGGCTTTCCTCCGCAGCCATCAGCTCGGCCGTTCGCTCCGCGACCCGCGCTTCGAGCTCCTCGCCCGCACGCCGCAGCACCTCACGGGCACGCACCATGTCCTCGACATCGGTGCAGGTGCCGAACCAGCGGGCGACCCGGCCTTGCGGGTGCTCCTCATCCGGGGCATCGCGTACCGGCACCCCACGGCCGATGAACCAGCGGTAGGCGCCGTCCACGCCGCGAAAGCGGTACTCGATCTCGTAGTCTGCGCCGGTCCGCAGGCTGTGCTTCCAGCGCTCCTGCGTGTATGCCAAGTCGTCGGGGTGGATAACAACGGTCCAGCCCTCCGCCTCCGTCTGCTCGCGGGACAAGCCGGTGTACTCATACCAGCGCCGATTGTAGTAGTCGTGGTGCCCGCCAGCATCGGCAGTCCAGGCGATCTGCGGCACCGCGTCCACCGTGGCGCGCAGGCGCGCCTCGCTCTCGCGCAGCCGTCCTTCAGCCTCCTTGATGTCGGTGATGTCCTGCCCGATGCCGCCGATCCGCACCACAGCGCCAGCCAAGTCCCGCATGGGGAAATCCGTGTCGCGCAGCCAGCGGATCCTGCCATCGGGGCGGCGGACGCGGTACTCAAAGGTGACCCGCTCGCCCGCCTGTACCCGACCGATACTGTCCACGGCCTGCGCGCGGTCCTCCTCGACGATCAGATCAATCCAGCGACGGAGCCCTTCGCCCGCGAGGGCGGTCTCGCGGCTGAGGCCGTAGAGCGCCTCGAAAGCTGGGCTCAGGTACTCCCATTGCAGCGTCTCGGCGGCGCGGATCCAAAGAACATCTGAGGAGGCCTCGCTGAACTGGCGAAGTTGCTCCTCGCTTTCGCGCAGAGCCGCCTCGGCGTTCTTGCGGTCGGTGATGTCGATCGCGACCTCTACGACGGTGTCGTCGCCGAGGTCCCGCCCTGAGAACAGCATCCAAACCCTGCTGCCGTCTTTGCGCAGGTACTCCTTTTCGTAGGGGCCGAGCCGCCCTGTCCGGAGGACCGTCTCCATCTGCGCTTCGCTGTCAGCAATCCACTGAGGGGGCGTCATCGTCCGCCAGTGAAGCCGTCCGCTTTCAACCTCCTCGCGCGACCAGCCCGACATACGGATGAAGACGTCGTTCGCACCGACAAGCACGCCGCTGTGCCTGAAGAAGAGCACGGCGACCGCATCCGTCTCGAGCACACGTCGAAGCCTCTCCTCGCTCGTACGCAGCGCCTCTTCCGCAGCGCGGCGCGCCGTCACGTCGCTGGCGGCTCCGATCCATTCGCGAATTGTGCCCTTGGCATTCAGCAGCGGGACGGCGCGCGAGTGGGTCCAGCCGAGGCCGCCGTCGGCGCGCCGTATGCGGTGCTCAAGGTCAAAGATGTCCCTGGTGCTGATCGCCTCCTGGATCGCCGCCAGAACCTGCGGTCGGTCCTCGGGCAGAATGTACTCGTCCAACCACGTGCTGCTGGGCTTCACCGTGTCGGCGAGGAAGTCGCGGCCCTCGAGCCGCCGCATCTCCGTCCAGTCCGGGCTCATGCTGTAGACCGCATAGGACGTCGCGGTCACCAGGGCGCGGAGCCGCTCCTCGCTCGCCCGCAGCGCCGCGTCGGCCTTATGGCGCTCGACGAACTCGGCCGCGGTCCACGCGAGCAGGTCGACCAGCCGCAGCTCCTCCTCGGCCGGCCGGTGGGGATGGCGGAACTGCGTGCTCAGCACGCCCACCATCTCGCCGCTCCGGGTGACCATGGGCGTCGACTGCGCCGCGAGGATGCCGTCTGCCAGCGCGGCCTCGCCGTCCGCAGTGCCGGCAAGGCCAACGAAGGTCCGGGTGTCCTCGATCAGCAGCCGCTGCCGTTGTCGCCGGGCGGCGTCGCAGCCGGCAGCGAAGCCCTCGTGGCGGAAATGCGTGACGAAGCGGCTACCCGGTGGGTAGCCGTGCTCGGCGACGATCTCCAGGCGATCGCCATCGCTGCTGACGAGTTGCACCGTACCGCGGTCAGTCCGGGTGAAGGCGCAGGCGGCCTGCAGGATCTCCCGCAGAGCAGCCGTCAGGTCGGTCTCCCGCGCCAGTCTCGCGTGCAGGTCGTGAAGCCTTTGCATCCCGACGAGGTCGGCGGCCAGACGCGCCTCGCTGTCGCGCAGCGCCGCCTCGGCACGAAGCCGTGCACCCACCTCCTGCCCAATCATGTGCACGGCGATGACCGCGCCGGTGTCGTCGCGCATCGGCATGAGCGTGGCCTCGAAGGCGTCAGCGGCCTTCCCTTCGCCACGCGTGTCGAGCGGTTGGGCGGCGACCTGCACGACCTCTCCCGCGAAGGCGCGCGCGTAAAGCGGGGCAACCGTGGCCCAGCCCTCCGGGAAGGTCTCCGATAACGGCCGTCCGAGCGCGAGCGACCGGCGGGCGCCATAAAGGCGCGCCGCAGCGTCGTTGTAGATCAGGATCTGTTCAGGTCCGCAGGCGAGGCTGGCGATATGCGGGCTGATCAGCACGGTCTCGACCATCAGCTTGAAGCGGCTGGACCACTCCTTGGCCGGGCCAAGCGGAGTCGCCGCCCAGTCGTGGGCGCGGACGCGCCCTGCCATCTCGCTCTCGCCAGGCGGCCAGGGTGGACGCTCCGCAAGGCCGCTCATCTTTGAAAGCCCTCGGAGCGCCGCCCCTCAGCAGGGGTGTAGCCGACAGTATGCCGCGGGTCACGATGGCCGAGGTCGTTCCGGGTGAATCGCAGGTCGTAAGTGGTGCCGATGAGCGTCGAACCACAGGAGTGGCGCAGCCTGTGCGGTTGAACACCCGAAAAGCCGGCGCAGGCCGACGCCGTGGCGACCAAGTGGTTCCCAGCGTGACGGGTCATAGGCCTGCCAAGCTCAAAATCGAACTACCAGGGCGCTGCGACAGCACGGATCCCGAGAAGGCGCCAAATGGCGCGCAACGCGTCGCCATCGATCGGCTGCTTGCCAAAAAGCTCGCTCGCGAGCCGGCGCACGCCCACCTCGATCCACCAAGGCCGAGTTTGCCCCGGCGCAAGCCGGCGGCCTCGCTGATCCGCAGGCTTCGGTGGCAATTCATCAGCAACACGAGATGGCCGCACACACCGCTCTGGCCGACCTTGGCTGCATACAGCAGCCGGATCATCTCGGCGAACAGGAGGATGTCCATAGCGCGCTTACGCCGGACGGTGGCCGCCTCGCCGAGACAGGCTGAGTGCTTCTTATACTTCTGCCAGTTGGGCGACCCTGCCAGCATTGTCGCCATCCTTCTCTCACGACGCTGACAACGTGCCACGCCTCTGTGGAGATGCAGCGTCCGCCAGGAGTCGCAGGGCATTGCCACGTTGTTCAGCTCAGACTCGAACGAAATCGTCGGACCAAAGCTGGTGGGATGCCGCCCGGTCCTACAACCCATTTCGGCCGATGCTTGCCGGCTGAGACCGTTTAGCACGCCACCTGCCTCTACCACATGTCCAGTCCGAGCTTAAGCAACATGGCGCGGATCCTGGGCGAGCGGGGCGTGGTGATCGGCCATGGAACAACCCGTCGCCAGTGTCGCCGCTGCAACATGGCCTTTGCGGCCAAACTTCGCAAGCGACGGCCGAGGTCGAGCGGCACTCGACACATGGCGAAGGTGACCTGGGGATCACAGGCGAACTCTTTTGTCTATGACTGAAGGTAGATCAATTTATCGTCTCGAAAAACCTATAGGTTTATCTGCTCTGGAATGCCGCGGCCGCGAAACGCTTCCTCGAGCGCCGAACTGGCCGAGCTCAAATTTAGATCCTGCAGGCTCGTTACGGACTGGCTGCGCCACTGGAGCGCCGCATGGCGCGATCCTGCCCAGCGCGTGACATGGGGGGCAGCCGTATCTGAAGAGTTGTGCCAAGGCCTCCAACGGCCGGACGACGCTTGGCGATCCGAATCTGCTGGAGAACGCGCTGCTCAACCTGTGCATCAACGCCCGCAATACCATGCCGGGAGGAGGGCGGCTGAACATCGAAACGGCCAACAACTGCCTCGGTGAAGGCGGTGCCAGGATGCGGGACATGCAGGCGGGGGAGTACATGGTGGTCAGCGTGACCGATACCGGGACCGGAATGGGGCCGGACGTGATCGCACGCGCCTTCGACCCGTTCTTCACCACCAAGCCGCTGGGCCAGGGCACCGGCCTGGGCCCATCGATGATCTATGGCTTTGCCAAGCAATCGGGTGGGCAGGTGCGGATCTACTCGGAAGTAGGCCGGGGCGCGACGACCTGACGCAGTCCCCCCATGCGGAGAAGGGGCAATTCGTGCTGGTGGTCAATGATGATCCAACGGTGCGCACGCTCATCACCAAGCGGTTAGAGACTCTGGGTTACGCCGCGCTCGAGGGCGTGGACAGGATGTCGGGGCTGACCGTGCTGCGCTCCGACGCCCGGTTCGGCCTTCTGGTAACGGACGTCGGCCTGCCTGGCGGCCTGAACGGGTAGCAGTTGGCCGAAACGGCGCGGCAGTTCTGGCCGAACCTCAAGGTGCTGTTCATCACCGGTCAGGGCAAAAATGCAATGGTCGGGAGCGGATACTTGGCGCCAGGCATGCGCCTGCTGACCAAGCCCTTTGCCCTGGAGGCCCTGGCGACGCGGATCAAAGCCATTATTTCCAAATCTCCCAGGCACCTGAAGATTGGCAGCTGACCCCAGTGCGGTTATCTGGTCGATGTCAGGTAATCGCCGCCTTGTTGCCTTGGACCACGATGCTGGGATAACCGAGTTGGGCGGATTGCGTTGAAAGACCTGTTGTCGAAGTCGTCATGGTGACCTGATTCAGCTCTCCTGGTGGCGGAGGGTTGCGCCATGACGGGTGAGCGCATGGTCCATGCAGGAGCCCCTGTTCTACAGCTTCAGCCTCGAGCAACATGTGCCAGCGAATCATCTTTGGCCTTGCTGAACTTCACCGTCCAGCACGTGTCGCGGCCCTTCTGCCGCTGCTTGGCAGGCTTCGCCGCTCAACCTCCTGGGATCTGCCCGTCCCTGGCGAGGCAGCTGACCTCGCGATTAGGCCTAGATCGTGTTCGCGTCCGGCACCGGGTCAACCAGGCCGAGCCCGAGGAAGCACATGAAGGACAGCCGGTCCTTGATCAGGTGCCCGATCCGCTCGTCGGACAGAACGTGCATGGCCTGCAGCAGCGGGATCTTGAACATCAGCACGTGGTCGAAAACCGGGTGGCCGCCCTTCGCGGCATCGGACCGCGGCACCGCCTGCTCGAGCTCTCGACGGAAGCACTCGAAGTCAACGAGAGCGGCGAGCCGCTCCAGATCATTGCCCTTGGCCGACAGCTCCCGCAGACGTGCATCCACATCGAAGAAGCCCGACTACCGCCCCATCCGCTTCGCCACCCACTCTGGCAGGCGAGTGAATCAGCCTGAATGTCCTACCGGCAGAAGTTTCTGGAGGTGTCCAGATGATGTTCTTCGTAGGCTCTCTGCTGGTGCAGGGAGGTGTGCTGTGCAGACTCGAGCTCTGCTGCCAAAGAATGAGCGGAAATGTTTTCAGGCACCATTATGCTTGATGCGGACGGCGGCTTGTAAATTTCCGAAGCGCCTTCCGGCTATCGGCCCTCGAATCTTTAAATCTGCCCGCCCACCAGCTCCAAAGAGAGAAATCAAGAAATCCTTATTTTAATATGCCGCGAACGTGGGTGGGAGAAATAATCGAAATTCTCTACGCTGCATTGCAGCAAGGAGAATTTCGGAATGAATTTTCGAATGATGATGCAGAGCGGTCCGGCCAAGGTCAATGAACTATTTGCCCGTATGATGGATACCTCCGACGGCGCAGTGAAGACCAGGGAGCGGTTGTTCGCAGAGCTTAAGGCGGAGCTTGTGCTTCACACGAGCCTTGAGGAACAGCACCTGTTTCCGATTCTTCGGAGAAATCCGGAGACCAAGGATCTCGTCGCCGATGCGATGCGCGATAACAAGGAGCTTCGGGCGAAGCTGGCCGACCTCGAGGCCATGCCAAAGAACGACCAGGCGTTTTCAGAGAAGGTTGCCGAGCTGCAGAAGACATTCCGGCAGCACGCTCGTGACGAGAAGAAGGAGCTGCTGCCTGCAGTACAGCGCGCACTCAGCGATGAGCAGGTGCAGGATGTGACCGAGAAGATGGAAGCTGGCCTGGCCGAGGTCGAGCAGACCAGGCAGGACGAAGCTGAAGAGCGTCGCGCCAAGCAGCGGCAGGAGCGGGAGCAGGCGGAATTTACCACCCGTCAGGCTGAACTTCGGGCCAAGCAGGCGCAGACACCCCAGCATGAGCTTACTGCCGCCGAGCAAAGCGCCCGCGTCGAGGCGCGGCGAATTGACACTGTCCTGCAAGCCGCTACTGCGGCCAAGGCAATGGTGGAGGCCGCCCCCATTGCTGCTGCGTCCAACGAGGCGCGTCGACGCGCTCAGGTGCAGGCTACTGCCTTGACGAACATGTTCATGTGGCCCTGGATCGGTGCCATGCAGAACATGCAGAGGCCGGAGACCTCCACGCCAGCGCGGGGCCCCTTCGGAATGGAGGAGGTGATCCCGCTGGGGGAGGAAGTTCTTGAGATCGGCAAGCGTACCGAGAGCCGCGGCACAGCGCGTATTCACCGCTTCGTCGTCGAGACCTTGGTCGAGCGGCAGGTCACCTTGCAGCGCGAGAGGGTTGTCGTGGAACGCCGGCGTCCTGTTGGCGATGAGGCAACGGGAGAGATCCTGACGGAAGTGACGGTCGAGGTGGTTGAGACTGAAGAGGTCCCGACGGTCGAGAAGCGCAGGCGGCTTCGTGAGGAGGTTGTCATCCGCACCGAACGCACGCAGCACGTCGCAACGGTGAGCGAGATGGTCCGCCGCGACGAGGTCGAGATTGAGCAGGCCGGCCGGGTGCGCAGCAGCCGGCAGCCTCGCACGCTAACCTCGGAGCGATGAACCTCCGGCTGAACCGAGCCAGTGCAGACACCAAGTGGCCACTGCGGGTCGGCTTGGTGTCTGCAGGGGTGTGCTTCCAGAGGGTGCCCGCTTCTCGTGCCAAGGTCCCTTGCTGTGACAGGCGTATGCCGGCTGAGAGGCATGTTTCCCCGGAATACTTCCCCGTTGGAGGTCGCGACCCCGCTCCTCCGTGGGGGAGCAATCTGCTAAAGCAACAGACTGTGTTTGATTGGCGCGCTAGAGCGGTTTCCGATCAGTCTGCATC
>NZ_SNVJ01000033.1 GCF_009829925.1 Teichococcus coralli | reverse complement strand
CCAACACAACTCGCAGTCTCGCGGCGATCATCGGCGCATATCCCTTGGAGGCGGAAAAAGACGGGTCATCGGCCCGGAGCGACAGGCGCAAGCAGCCCGTCGCCCCAGATGTCGCCGGGCTCGGGGCGCAGCGGCGCGACCCCGGCGGGGTTTCCCTCGATGCTTCGCATCGTGGTGCCGCCGACGCTTGCATCTGGCGCGGAGGTGCCGCCGGAGCAGGCAGCCAGGAGGGCCGTCAGTGCAGGCGCGGCCAGCCGCAACAGAACACGCATGAATCACGTTCTCCTCAGGAAACGGGCTTGACCGCCGTGCAGCTCAAGAAGCCCCGGACCGCGGCGCAGACCTCGCCCGCCAGGGTAAAATCCGCTTCCCCCCGCAGCCATTCGTTGAGGAATCCACCGATCAGGGCCTGGAGGAACAGCGCCGCCCGCTCCGGCGGCCAGTCCGCGGAGAGTTCACCACGCTCCGCGGCGCGACGGAAGCTGTCACGCAGGCTGGCGCGGATGGCGGCGTCGGCCTGGCGCCGGCGCAGCAGGGCGGGAGCCATTTCCGCCACATACTCGCAGCGCTGCAGCATGATGGTCAGCAGGCGCCGGCGGCGCGGATCGTTCTCCAGCTCGGTCAGGGCCGTGGTGATGGACTCCGCCATGTGCTCGAGCGGCGGCGCGGCCTCATCGCTGCAGAGCCGGCGCTTCATTTCGTCCTGCAGCAGGATCAGCCTTTCGTCGAGCGCCAGAAAAAGACCAAGCTTGTCACCGAAATGCCAATGCACCGCCCCTCTCGTGCAGCCCGCGAACCGCGCTATCTCATCAAGGGAAGCCCGCGCCACGCCACGGTCGAGGAAGACATGTTCCGCGGCGTCCAGCAGGGCCTCGCGCGTCTCATCGGCTTCCTGTTTTGTGCGGCGCGCCATTTCCGACCTTGCGAGTTGAAATCAGCCGTTTATATACATACACGAAGGTATCTTTACAAGCCTCAGCCTGCCCCGCAGCACCCACTGGAGGTTTCATGGCGCTCCTGATCCGTCGTGGGCTCGCCGCCCTCGGCCTTTTCCTGCTCGCTGCTCCAGCCATGGCGCAGCGGCCCGGCGGCGGGCCCCCGGCGATCGGGGTCGCGGAGGTCGCTCGCCGCGCCGTCACCGAAACCAACAGCTTCATCGGCCGGATCGAGGCGATCGACCGCGTGGAGATCGTGCCGCGCGTCACCGCCTTCCTGGAAAAGGTTGAGTTCGAGGAGGGCGCCGAGGTGACGCAGGGCGACCTGCTGTTCCGCCTCGAGCGCGGCCCCTTCGAGGCGCAACTGCAGGTCGCCAAGGCCTCGGTCGCCGAAGCCGAGGCGCAGCTGCAGAACGCCAACATCACGCTCAACCGCGCCCAGTCGCTGCTGAACACGCCGGCCGGGCAACGCTCGACGGTGGACACCGCCGTGGCGGCGCAGCGCACCGCCCAGGCGCAGCTGCTCTCCGCCCAGGCGCGGCAGCGCCAGGCCCAGATCAACCTGGACTACACCGAGATCCGCGCGCCGATCGCCGGCCGCATCGGCCGCGCCAACGTGACGGAGGGCAATGTCGTCGCCGCCGGCTCGGGCGTGCTGACCACCATCGTCAGCCAGGACCCGATGTACGTCACCTTCACGGTCCCGGTCCGCACCATGACGGAGGTGCGCCAGCGCTATGCCGCGCGCGGCGGGCTCTCGGCCGTCCAGCTGCGGGTGCAGCTGCCGGACGGGCGGCTCTACGAGCGGGTCGGCCATCTCGGCTTCGTCGACATCGACGTGGGGCGCGACACGGACAGCGTGCTGCTGCGTGGCCGCATTCCGAACCCGCGCACCCCCGAGGGATACCGGGAGCTGACCGCGAACCAGTTCGTCAACGTCGTCGTCGAGGCGGTGCAGCCGGTCGAGATGCTGACCGTGCCGCGCGCCGCCCTGCTGACCGACGCGCGCGGAGTTTTTGTCTATGTCGTCGGCAAGGACAACGTGGCCGAGCGGCGCGCGGTGAAGATGAGCCAGCACTCAACGCCGGAGCTGGCGGTGATCTCCGACGGGCTGCGCGAGGGTGAGCATGTCGTGGTCGAGGGTCTGCAGCGCGTGCGGCCGGGCAGCCCGGTGATGCCGTCGCCGGTCGAAGCGGGCGCGCCGGCCGCCGCCGCGCCACGCCAGGGAGGCTGAGCGCATGATCTCCTCGGTCTTCGTTGACCGGCCGCGCCTCGCGATCGTCATCGCCATCGTGATGACGATCGCCGGCGCGCTTTCGCTCACGCGTATCCCGGTCTCGCAGTTCCCCGACATCGTGCCGCCGCAGGTGCAGGTCACCGCCGCCTATCCCGGCGCCTCGGCCGAGGTGGTCGAGGCCGCCGTCGCGCAGCCGCTCGAGGCGCAGATCGTCGGCGTGGACCGCTCGATCTACATGAAGAGCAACAGCGGCAACGACGGCAGCTATTCGCTCACGGTCAGCTTCGAGCTGGGCACGGACCCCAACATCAACACCGTCAACGTCAACAACCGCGTCCAGGCGGCGATGGCGCTGATGCCCTCGGAGGTGCAGGCCCAGGGCATCAAGGTGGAGAAGAAGTCCTCCTCCATCCTGCAGGTGCTGTTCCTGTATGCCGACAAGCAGGGCGAGTACGACCCGCTCTACCTGACCAACTACGTCACCCTGAACGTTTTGGACGAGCTCTCCCGCACCTCGGGCGTCGGTTCCGCCACGCTGTTCAGCCGGCAGAACTACGCGATGCGGATCTGGTTCGACACGCAGCGCCTGACCAGCCTGAACCTGACACCCTCCGACGTCGTCGCCGCCATCCGCTCCCAGAACGTGCAGGCCCCCACGGGTCGCATCGGCGCGGAGCCGATGCCCAAGGACCAGCAGGTGCAGATGAACGTCCGCACCCAGGGCCGCCTCACCACGCCGGAGCAGTTCGGCGCCATCGTGCTGCGCGCCAACCCCGACGGCTCGGTGCTGCGCGTGCGGGACGTGGCGCGCGTCGAGATCGGGGCGCAGAACCTGGACGTCACCACCCGGCTGAACGGGCAGGACGGCGTCGGCATCGGCCTCTACCTCGCCCCCGGGGCGAACGCGGTGCAGACCGCCGACGCCGTGGAGAAGACCATCAGCCGCGTGCGCGAGCGCATGCCCCAGGGCATGACCCTGCGGCCGGTCTTCGACACCACCATCTTCGTCAACGACACCATCCACGAGGTCATCAAGACCCTGCTGGAAGCCTTTGTTCTGGTGGCGATCGTGGTGTTCCTCTTCCTCGGCAACATCCGGGCCACCTTCATTCCGATCATCGCGGTGCCGGTCAGCCTCATCACCACCTTCGCGGTGCTGCTGATGCTCGGCTACTCCGCCAACACGGTCTCGCTGCTGGCCATGGTGCTCGCCATCGGCATCGTGGTGGACGACGCCATCGTCGTGGTCGAGAACGTCGAGCGCGTGATGGAGGAGGAGCCGGAGCTGACCCCGGGCCAGGCCACCAAGAAGGCGATGGCGCAGATCACGGGGCCGATCATCGCCATCACCCTGGTGCTGCTCTCGGTCTTCGTGCCGATCGGCTTCATCCCCGGCCTCTCGGGCGAGCTGTTCCGCCAGTTCGCGGTGACGATCAGCACGGCCATGGTCATCTCGGCCATCAACGCCCTGACGCTCTCGCCGGCGCTCTGCGGCGTGTTCCTGCGGCACAGCGGGCCGCGGCGCGGCATCATGGCGTGGGTCGGCCGCCGCATCGACAACGTGCGGGACGGCTATGCGGCCGTGGTGCGCCGGCTGCTGCGGCTGGCCATCGTTTCGCTGGTGCTGGTCGGCGTGTTCGGCTTTGGCGCCTACACGGTTGCCAGCCGCATCCCCTCGGGCTTCCTGCCGCAGGAGGACCAAGGCGCCTTCATCATCGCCTTCCAGCTCCCGGACGGGGCCGCCCTGCCCCGCACCAGCCGGGTGGTCGCCGACATGGAGCGGCGGCTGAGGCAGATGCCGCAGGTGCGGGACGCCGTTTCCATCGTCGGCTTCTCGCTGCTGGATGGCGGCGCCAGCTCCAGCTCGGCCACCATGTTCGTGCAGCTCAAGGAGTTCAGCGAGCGCGCGGGCGCGGGGGATTCCGTGCAGGCGCTGATCGGGCGGATCTTCGCGGAGAGCCAGCAGATCCGGAACGCGCAGATCATTCCGATCAACCTGCCGCCGATCATCGGCCTCTCCACCGGCGGCGGCTTCGAGTACCAGCTCGAATCGCTGGCCGGTGCGGAGCCGGCGGAAATCGGCAGCGTCATGCAGGCCCTGGTGGGCGCCGCCAACCAGGACCCGCGGCTGACCCAGGTCTTCTCGACCTTCAGTGCCCGCGTGCCTTCGCTCTACCTCGACATCGACCGCGACAAGGCGCAGGCCCTCGGCCTGACCATGAGCGACGTGTTCTCGGCGCTGCAGGCCACCCTCGGCAGCAGCTTCGTGAACAACTTCAACCTCTACGGCCGCACCTGGCAGGTGCTGGTGCAGGGCGAGGCGTCCGACCGGCGCGAGACCGAGGATCTCTGGAACATCCAGATCCGCAACAGGCGCGGCGTGATGGTGCCGCTGCGCTCGATCGCCACCGCCAAGACGGTGGTCGGGCCGCAGACGATCACCCGCTACAACAACTACCGCTCCATCACCATCAGCGGCAGCCCGGCGCCGGGCGTCTCCTCCGGCGCGGCCATTGCCGCCATGGCGGAGATCTCGCGCAACACGCTGCCCGCCGGCTATGCCTTCGAGTGGACCGGCACCTCCTTCCAGGAGCAGCGCGCCTCGGGACAGACGGGCGTCATCCTCGGCCTCGCCGTGCTCTTCGCCTTCCTCTTCCTGGTGGCGCTCTACGAGAGCTGGGTGATCCCGATGCCCGTGCTGCTTTCGGTGATCGTCGGCGTGCTGGGAGCGGTCGGCGCGCTGATGCTGGCCGGGATGCCGATGGACCTCTACGCGCAGATCGGCCTTGTGGTCCTGATCGCCCTGGCGGCGAAGAACGGCATCCTGATCGTGGAGTTCGCCAAGGAGCAGCGCGAGGCAGGCCGGCCGATCGCCGAGGCGGCGGTCATGGGTGCCAAGCTGCGGTTCCGCGCCGTGATGATGACCTCGATCGCCTTCATCCTCGGCCTGGTGCCGCTGGTCTGGGCCTCGGGGGCGGCCATGCTTGCGCGGCGGGCGGTCTCGACGCCGGTCTTCGCCGGCATGATCGCGGCCTCCACCATCGGCATCTTCCTGATCCCGATGCTCTATGTGGTGTTCCAGCGGATGCGGGAGGCGACGCACCGCCGTTTCCGCCGCCGCGGCCAGCATGCGCACCGGGAGCGGGAGCACAGCGCGGCGAAGTAGGCCGCCGCGTCCGGAAACTCGCCGGGCGCAGGCTGGTTGCTCCGGCGAGACTGCGGGGCGTCGCCGCCAGGCGTCGCCCCGTTCCGCATGGAGGACGTTGCATGGCCCAGCCCCCCGTCCGCCCTCCCCGGCCCCGCATCGTCATCGTCGGCGGCGGCGCGGGCGGCGTGCACCTCGCCACCCGCCTTGGCGGCAGCCTCGGCCGGCGGGGACGCGCCGAGATCCTGCTGATCGACCGCGATTCGACGCATATCTGGAAGCCGCGCCTGCACGAGGTGGCGGCCGGCACGCTGGACACCGGGCAGGAGGAGCTAGGCTTCGTGGTGCATGCCCACCGCCACACCTTCCGCTTCCTGCCGGGCGAGATGCAGGGGCTGGACCGGGAGGCGAAGCGCGTGCGGCTCGCCCCCTTGCGGGACCGCAACGGCACCGAGGTGCTGCCGCCGCGCGCGGCGGAGTATGACGTGCTGGTGCTGGCCGTGGGCAGCCGGGCCAACGACTTCGGCATCCCGGGCGTGCGCGAGCATTGCCACTTCATCGACAGCCGCAACCAGGCGGAGGACTTCAACACCGCCCTGCGGAACGAGACGATCCGCTGCCTCGCCGCGCCGGGCGACGCGACGCTGGACATCGCCGTCGTGGGCGCCGGCGCGACCGGCGTCGAGCTGAGCGCCGAGATCAGCACCGCGCTCGACCTCGCCTCCGGCTACGGCTTCCCCGGCCTGCGGGACCGGCTGCGGCTGACCCTGATCGAAACCGCCCCCCGCATCCTGGGGGCGCTTCCGGAGCGGGTGGCCGAGGCCTCGCGGCAGGAACTGGCGCGCCAGGGCGTCACCGTTCTGACCGGGGCGGAGGTCATATCGGTGGATGCCGCGGCGCTGCACCTGAAGGACGGGCGCACCATCCCGGCGAAGCTGAAGGTGTGGGCGGCGGGGGTGGCGGCGCCGGCCTTCCTGCGCGAGGTGGGCGGGCTGGAAAGCGCCCGCAGCGGGCAACTGGTGGTGCGGCCGACCTTGCAGACGACGCGCGACGACCATGTCTTCGCCATCGGGGACTGCGCCTGGCTGGTGCCGCCCGGCCAGGAGCGTCCGCTCGGCGCCACGGCGCAGGTGGCGCAGCAGCAGGCGCGGCACCTGGCGCGCGCCATCCCGGCGCTGCTGGAGGGAAAGCCGCTGCCGGAGTTCACCTACCACCACCAGGGTGCGTTGGTGGCGCTCGGGCACTACAACGCCTTCGGCAGCCTTGGCCGGCATGGACTGTTGGGCGGCGGCACCTTCATCCAGGGGCGGCTGGCGCAGATCAGCTACGACTCCCTCTACCGCCGGCACCAGCTCGCCCTGCACGGCTTCTGGCGGTCTCTGCTGTTCTGGGCTTCGGATCTGCTGCGCCGCGCCAGCACGCCCCCGGTGCGGCTGGAATGAGCCACCATCGCGGCCAGGCCCCTCGGGCGGCGTTCCGCGGCGGCACGGCCGGGCTATAAGGCTGCCCGTGTCACACGCATCCCCCTGCTCCGCCGACTGGGTCGCCATTCTCGGCGGTGGCCCGGCGGGCCTCATGGCCGCCGAGACGATTGCCGCCGCAGGGCACCGCGCGGTGGTGTTCGAGCGCATGCCCTCACCCGGACGGAAGTTCCTGATGGCGGGCCGCGGCGGGCTGAACCTCACGCATTCCGAGCCGCTGCCGGAGTTCCTCCGCCGCTATGGCGCGGCCGAGGCGAGGCTTGCGCCGCATGTCGGCGCCTTTCCGCCTGACGCGCTGCGGGCCTGGTGCGAGGCGCTGGGACAGGAGACCTTCACCGGCACCTCCGGCCGCGTCTTCCCGAAGGCGATGAAGGCCTCGCCACTGCTGCGCGCCTGGCTGGAGCGGCTGCGTGAAGGGGGGGTGGAAATCCGCACGCGGCATCTCTGGCACGGCTTCGACGCGGGCGGGCATCTGCGCTTCACCACGCCGGAGGGCGACATCACCCATGCCCCCGGGGCGGTGGTGCTGGCGCTCGGCGGCGCCTCCTGGCCACGCCTGGGCGCCGACGGCGGCTGGACGGGCGCCCTGCCCGGCCTCGCCATCGCGCCGTTCCGGCCGAGCAATTGCGGCTTCCGCATCGGCTGGTCGGCGGTGTTCCGCACGCGCTTTGCCGGGACGCCGCTGAAGCGCATCGCGCTCAGCTTCGGGGGCCGGACGGTGCGCGGCGAGGCGGTGATCTCGGCGGAAGGCATCGAGGGGGGCGCGGTCTATGCCCTCTCGGCCCCGATGCGCGACGCCATCGCCGCGCGGGGCAGCACGGTGGCGATGCTCGACCTGCGCCCGGACCTCGGCACGGAGGAGGTGGCTCTGAGGCTGGCGGCACCCCGCCGGGGCCAGTCGCTCTCCACCTTTCTGCGCAAGGCGCTGGGGCTGCCGCCGGTTTCGATCGGCCTGTTGCAGGAGGCGCTGCACGAGGGGGTGCCGGCAGAGCGGCTGCCCGACCTGGTCAAGGCGCTGCCACTGCGCCTGCTCGCCCCGCTGGGGCTTGAGCGGGCCATCTCGTCGGCGGGCGGGCTGGCGCTCGCCGAACTGGACGAGGGACTCATGCTGCGGCGCCATCCCGGCCTGTTCGCGGCGGGTGAGATGCTGGACTGGGAGGCGCCGACCGGCGGCTACCTCTTGCAGGCCTGCTTCGCCACCGGCCGCACCGCCGGACGGAAGGCCGTGGAATGGCTCGCGCAGCGCCGGCAGCCGGCTTCCAGCACACCCTGACGCGCGTCGCTCAGCGGGCGGGCGGCACGTCCAGGCGGTTCTCGAAGACCACAAGGAAAGGCGGCTTGTCCGGCGGTGCCGGCAACAGCCGGCCCTGCGCGTCGGCGGGGAAGCGGCGGAGCACCACCGCGTCGAGCACGTTGCCGCCGACCGCCTGCACGCGCCCGGGCGCGGCGGCCACCACCACGTCGCAATGCATCTCGCGGAACCGGCCGGGCTCGGCGAGGCGCTCCTGCCAGTGCAGCAGCGGCACCAGGGAGCGGTCGGCGCAGAGCAGGTCTCCCGGCCGGGGCGCATAGCCGCCGGGATCATGCGGCAGAAAGGCCGCGCTGGCGGAGTTCCATGTGGCCTGGGAGAGCAGCGCGTCCACATAGGTTGCGTGGGCGATGGCGGGCGGGAACACGAAGCCGGGCACGCCCGCCCGGGCCATGACATGACTGATGAAGGCGGCCGACCAGGCCGGATAGGCCCAGAGCGAGATGGCCGGCAGCGCCGCCTCCCCGCCGCCTTCCGCCAGCCCCGCCATGAGCGCGTCAAAGGTCGTGCGCTGGCGGCGGGCCACCGCCGGACCTTCGGCCGGCACGCTGTCCCAATAGGCCAACACCCGCTCGAAGAGAGCGGGGTCGGCGGGTTCGGCAAGCGCTTCCGGCCAGCCGTCCACGGTCAGGCGGCCCCAGGCCTGCCACTCCGCCAGCGCCTCGCCGGCGATGCGTGCCCGCCAGGGCGCTTCATGCCCCAGCCGGGCGGCGTCCTGCCCTGCCGGAGGCGCGGCGCAGGACAGCGCCGCAAGAAGAAGGCCCATGCTCCACCACCCGCCTCGCATCCTTCGCCCGGTCCCTCGCTGCCGCCGGAAGCCCAACGCGGCAGGTGGCGGGAGGTCACGCAGAACGCGCGTGGCGTGCGGCGCTCAAACGGCGATGCGGTTCAGGGTCTGCGTGCGCTCTGGCGCGGCGGGCGGCAACTGGTTGGTGCGGACCACCGGCGGCCGCTCCTCTTGGCGCGGGGCGGGAGGGCGGCGCCAGAACTGCACCAGGCGGAACAGGAGGTAGAGCACCACCACCGCGCCGATGCCGGCGAGGGCGTAGGAGGTTCCCTGCTCGCCGAGCCAGGCCACGGCGAACCATCCGGCCGCCGTGAAGGAGGCGGCCCAGAGGCCGGCGGCGATGAAGTTGAGGAAGGCGAAGCGGGGATGCGGCATGCCCGCGATGCCGCAGGCGGCGGAGGCCACGTTGCGGACGCCGTAGACGAAGCGGAAGGTCAGCACGAAGAGCGTTCCGTAGCGCTCCAGGAAGCGCAGCGCCGAACCGATGCGCTTCTCGCCGCCCGGGATGCGGCGCAGCGCGTGGACGCCGTAGCGCCGGCCCAGGGTGAACCACAGCTGGTCTCCCAAAAAGGAGCCGATCCACACGGAAAGCATCAGGAACCAGGGATTGATCGTACTCGTGGCCCTGCCCGCCGCAGCCGCCAGCAAGACAAACGTTTCGCCCTCGAAAAAGGCCCAGGCCGCGGCCGCCAGATAAGCCAAACTACCCCACTCTGCCCAGAACTCGGCCACGCTTCCCCCCTTGTCTGGCGTCCCTGCGGCGCGACGATGCGGGAAAACGCCGCTTCAGGGAAACGACAATCTCACGCTCACGTGAAATTTTGCTGAAGGCGGGCAGAGGTGGCGCGGTGCCGCGCTCCGCACGTGTGGCGGAGCGCGGAATGCACGCATCAGGCGAAGTGGTAGTCGGAGCCGGACAGGTTGGTGACGTGGTTCAGGGTGAAGCTCATGCTCGACCCGTCGCTGTCGGTAAGGGTCCAGACGTCGCCATCATGGCTCAGCTTGGCGTCGCCTCCGAAGCCGCGGAACTCCAGCCGGTCGCCCTCGCCGGCGGAGAAGTCGGTGATGGTGTCGTGACCCTCCCACTTCGCCAGCACGAAGGTGTCGGGGCCGGCGCCACCGGTCAGTTCGTCATCGCCGCCCTTGCCGTCCAGCACGTTCCTGCTGCTGGTGCCGGTGATGATGTTGTTGAGCCCGTTGCCGGTGCCGTTGCTCCAGCCGTCACCGAAGAAGATCAGGTTCTCGACGTTGTCCGGCAGGGTGTAGTCCTTGATCCAGGTGGTGACGGTGTCCACGCCCTCGCCGGCCTTCTCCATCGGCGTGTCGTTCGAGGCGAACACGTTGTAGGTGTCATCGCCCTTGCCGCCATACAGGGCGTCGCCGCCGCCGTTGGACTGGTGCCAGTCGTTGCCGTCGGTGCCGTACCAGGTGTCGTAGCCGCCGCTGCCCCAGCTCTGGTGCTGCGGATCGCCGGAGAGCGCCAGCTGGTTGCCGCCCTGCTGCGAGCTGTCGCCGCCATTGCTCCAGTCGGTGCCGCCGGAGTTGTCGCCCGACCAGGCGTCGCCATCGCCGCCATCGGTCGAGCTGCTGTCCGTCGAGCTGCTATTGCCGCCGGAGGAGCTGCCGTTGTTGGTCCAGGTGTAGCCGGAATCGGAGCCGAACAGCGCCTTGAAGGCCTCGCCCGTGTCGCCGCCGCTGCCGTCGGACATGCGGCCGGGATAATGGACGTCGGAATCCCAGATGGAGTGATAGACGACGTCGTGGCTGTCGAACCACTCCTTCGCCAGCTCAAGGAAGCTGCGACCGTCATTCGTGGTGACGCCCCACTCGGAGAAGGCGGTGGGCTTCCCATGCGCGGAGGCGAAGTCCTGGTGCCACTTCAGCCCGTAGGTCTCGTTGACCAGCAGGTCCCAGGCCTCGCGGGGGTCCGAGCCCTGGTATTCGGGCTTCCAGTAGAAGTCCATGCCGATCACGTCGACATAGCCGTCGCCCGGATAGGCCTTGGCAGGATCCATCCCGCCATAGGCCTCGTTCGGCGTCCACTCGAACTTGAACTTGTCCGAAACCGAGCGGAAGGTGTCCACGAACTGGCGGAAGGCGTTGACAAAGTCACCTTCCTGGCCGCCGGCGGACCAGGAGAACCAGTTGCCGTTGAACTCCCAGCCGGTGCGCACGTAGATCGGATCGCTGCCGCTGTGGCCGCTGAGCAGGTCTTCAGCGACCGAGCGGTAGTACTGGTTGTAATCGCCGTTCGCCGCTGAATGGAGATTGGCATCGCCAGCGAGAATGGGAACGGACCAGAAGACGTCGCGGCCCGTGGGACCCCAGAGGCGGTCCGCTGCCCAGCTTGCACTCTGGACGAAGTCGTCCCAGTTGGAATTTCCAACTACTCCGTGCACGCCATCGACGGCGCGTCCGAGCCAATTCTCGAACTGCGCCAGATCCCGGGTGCTGTTGCCGACATAGACACCAAGAAGGGCCATAGTAAATCCTATGCAACGGGCGCAGGAGATCCCATTCGTCTCTGCACCCCGCAGCGACGACCAAGAAAAATCCCGCAAGATTTGCGTCTAAATCAGGCCATGACTTCGGCCCGGCCGACGAAGGAACCGCCAAAGCCCTAGCTGACGGCTCACGGAAAGTCGAGCGAATGACGCACCGCCACATGCCGGAATTTTGTACTTCAGGGACTGAAACCGGAAGATGGAAGAAATAACCTATGAATTTTCGCTCTGAACAAAAAATTGGATTGATGAAACTATGTCGTTTCTCGCTCTAGAGGCGACATGACAGACAAGAGCAGAGTCTTTTAAAGTGAAAATTATAAAATATAATTCTACTTTTGGTTGATAAAATTCAGCCCGCGCTGCTCGCCCCGTTGCAGGCGTCACAGCGATTCCGTGGCGGCTTCCGCTCCAAACAGCCTGAAAAAAGCCACAAATCTGCCCGAATTGGGGCTGGCCGGCCGCGCTGCGCTCCGGCCGCCGGAAGCCCTTCAGCCGAGAAGCTGGAGGCGCTGAAGCAGGATCCGCGTTGTCGGCACGACCTGCCCCGCAAGCCCGTCGAGAAAGCCTGGCAGGTCCTGGTGTGGCAGGATGCGGAGCTCCAAGTATTCGCGATGAGTGACTTTCTCCTGGCGCGCCAGGACTTGCTCCCCGCGCAGGGGTGTCCGCAGCCGGATGCCGAGGTCGTGGTAGTGCGTGCCGGGATGCACAACGAGGCAGAAGGGCGTGGCCGCCTCCACCTCCGCCGCGGATAGGCCGACCTCCTCTTCCAGCTCCGACAGGATCTGCGCCCTCGCGTCGATCCGTGTGCCCTGCCGCGCACTCGCGTCGACGCTGCCCGCCGGCGGCAGCTGCCACATGCCGGGCTGGTAGGTGGCTCCCCCTCCGCGCCGGCCCAGCACAATGCCGTCGGCGCATTCGAGTACCCCGCAGACCGACAGCGCCCGCAGGCCGAGCCGGGCGAAGAGCGCCGGCTCCCGCGTCTGCGCCACCAGCGCCTTGTAGCGCACGAAGGCGCCTTCGAGCCGTGCGGGCGAAACGCTGGTGAGCGTGAACACCGGGCCATCGAAGAGGCGCCCACCGGCCTTTTCCTGCGCTGCCTGCCAGTGCGCCTCCAGGAGGGGCTGGAGGTCCGGCGGTACCGGGGGCGGAGCATCGTGGCAGTGGATTTCGAGCGTGCTGTCCAGCGGGGCGTGCTGCCAGCCCGCCAGGGCGTCGTCCCGATCGTCGGTCATGTGGGTCCCTTTTCCGGAGCTGGGCGGGAGCCTGGAGCGGCTTCCCTTCGCTTTGGCTCACTTCGAACGCGCTAGCGGTTTGTGTTGACGAGTGTCTTCACCCGATTGGGTGATTCCACCCGGTCGGGATCCGCTCCAGCCCGATCCGCGTGGCGGGGGGGAGCGCGCCAGGCTCCCGCGCCCCCTTCCCGGCCCCGCGCCAGACGGACCCGTGAGGCCTCCAGGTCGGCGTCAGCGGCTCGGCACCACGCCCGGCTTCCTGGGAGGGGCCGGCAGGCGCATCGGATGCGCCATCTGCTTGACGGCGAGCGCGGCCGCGGCGACCAGGCCCGGGAGGGCAACCACCATGAAGATCTGCGGCAGGGTGAGCTGCCGCCGCGCCAGCTCCGCCACCAGGAACGAGCCGGCGATGCCGCCGAACCGGCCGAAGCCCAACATCCAGGCCACGCCCGTCGCCCGGCCCTCGGTCGGGTAGAAGCTGGCGGCCAGCGCCGGCAGGGAGGTCTGCGCCGTGTTCATGAGGGCACCGGCCAGGAGCACGGCGGCCATCAGAAGGCCGAGTTGCCCCGCCGCGAGGCCGATCACGCAGACGGCCAGCGAGGTCAGAACGAAGCCTGCGGCGACGATCTTGTTGCCGTTGAAGCGATCCATCAGCCAGCCGAAGAAGATGGCTCCGATGCCGCCGAGCGGAAACAGCGCCGCGGTCAGCGAGGCCGTTCGCGGCGCCAGGCCGGCGTCGCTGAACAGGAGCGGCATCCAGTTGATCAGCGCGTAGAAGATCACCAGCCCCATGAAGTAGGCGATCCACAGCATCGCCGAACCCAGGGCATAGGGGCGCGAGAGCACGAGGCCGGCGCCGTGCCGCGCGCCCGCGGCGGGCGTGCCCTCGGCCAGGGTGAAGCGGGAGGTTTGCGCCGCCGTGGCGGAGATGCGGAACAGCACGCGGCGGATGCGCTCCGCCGGCTGGCCCCGCGCGATCATGTGGCGCACCGACTCCGGCAGCAGCAGGATCAGCAGCAGCGTCAGCGCGAGAGGTGCCACGCCGCCCAGCGCCAGCACGCTGCGCCACCCCCATTGCGGGATCATCCAGGCGGCGAGGAAGCCGCCGAAGGCCGCGCCCAGCGGAAAGCCGCAGAACATGGCATTGACCAGAATGGCGCGGCGCGCGCGCGGGCAGTACTCGCTGGTCAGCGTCACGGCGTTCGGCATGGCGGCGCCAAGCCCGATGCCGGTGATGAAGCGCCAGATGACGAGCTGGTCCAGACTGCCGGCAAAGGCGGAGGAAAGACAGGCCAGGCCGAAGACGGCCACGGCCCCGGCCAGCACCAGCTTGCGGCCCATGCGGTCGGCCAGCGGGCCGGAGGCGAGCGCGCCCGCCGCCAGGCCGAACAGCGCCGCGCTCAGCACCGGCGCCAGATCCGGCCGCGCGACGCCCCATTCCGCAATCAGCGAGGGCGCGATGTAGCCGATGGCCGCGGTGTCGAAGCCGTCCAGCAGAACGACGAAGAAGCAAAGGACGAAGAGGGTCCATTGCAGCGGCGAGAACGGGTGCTCGTCCAGAAAGTCCTGAACATCCAGGCTGGGCTCGGCATTCATGTCGGTATCCCTCGCGGAGCCGGGAAGGCGCGGCGCACCCTTCCTCGGCCAGGCTTCTTCATGGCATTCGCGGAACCGTTCGGGCCGCCGCGGACGGGGGCCGGGCACCGGCGGCCGGTACCCGCCCGCCGGCTGGTGTCCTGCTGGTCCGCTGCGTTCCTGGATCGACCCACGGACTTCGCGGGCAGCCACTAGCGGCCCCGGAAGTCCGCCAGCACGCGGTCCACGAAGGCGCCGGCGCTGCCGAGATAGCCGGCGGGGTCGGTCAGGCGGGCGATCTCGGCGGCATCCAGCCGCGAGGCTATCGCCTCCTCCCGGCCGAGCGCCTCGGCCAGCGGAACCCCCTCGGCCAGGGCAACGTCGCAGGCCTCGTGGACCACATGGTGCGCCGCCTCGCGCCCGAGCACCGGCGCCAGGCCCATCATCACCGCCTCGGCGACGATGAGGCCGCCGGTGCTGTCGAGGTTGCGGCGCATCCGGGCGGCGTCCACCGTCATGCCCTCCGCCACCATCACCGCCTGGCTCAGCGCGCCGTGGGTCAGCAGGAGCGCCTGGAACAGGGCCAGCGGCTCGGCTTGCCAGGGGCCGGTGCCGCGCTCCTGGTCGTGCGGCAGGGCGGCGAGCATCTGCGGCACCAGCGCATGGACGCCGCGCGCCTGGGCGAGCACGTACTCGCAGGCGATCGGGTTGCGCTTCTGCGGCATGGTGGAGGAACCGCCTCGCCCCGGGGCATGCGGCTCGGCGACCTCCGCCACCTCGGTCTGCATCAGCAGCATGACGTCGGTGGCGAGCTTTGCCAGGGAGCCGCAGAGCAGGCCGCACCAGCAGACGGCCTCGGCCAGCGCGTCATGCGCGACATGCCAGGGGATGCTCGGCTCGCCGAGCGAGAGCTCCTTCGCCAGCTCGTGCACCACGTCGAGCCCGTGTTCTCCCAGCGAGGCCAGCGTGCCGGCCGCGCCACCGAACTGCACCCGCAGCGCACGCGGGCGAAGCTGCGCCAGGCGCTCGCGCATCGCCAGCAGCGGCGCCNGCTGCGCCAGGCGCTCGCGCATCGCCAGCAGCGGCGCCAGCCAGACGGCGCACTTGTAGCCGAAGGTGACGGGGAGCGCGTGCTGCAGATGCGTGCGGCCGGCCATCACCGTGCCGCGGTGCTCCTCGGCCCGGGCGGCCAGGGCGGCGCAGAGCCGGTCCAGCTCGGTGCCCAGCAGGTCCAGCGCGTCGCGCAGCACAAGCACCGTGGCGCTGTCCATGATGTCCTGGGTGGTTGCGCCCCAGTGGGTCCATCGCCCCGCTTCCGGACCTGCGGCGGCCGAGAGCTGCTTCACCAGCCCGACCACGGGGTAGCCGGTGTTGCGGGTGGCGACGGCAAGGGCCGGCAGGTCCAGCCGCTCCGCGCGGGCCACCGCGGTGATCGCCTCGGCGGCGGCGGGCGGCACGATGCCAAGGCGGGCCTGCGCGCGGGCCAAGGCGGCCTCCACGTCCAGCATGCGCTGGAGCACGGCGCCCTCGTCCAGCGCCGAACGCATGGCGTCGGTGCCGTAAAGCGCGCCGAAAACGGCGCCATCCGCTGGGTTCACGGCCATGGCGTCAGATCTCCATCCAAACGGTCTCACCCTCGCCCTGCAGGCGCAGGTCGAGGGTCCAGGTTCCGGGCCCGGTCGGTCGCGCGATCAGTGTGCCACGGCGTTCCGGCGGAACCGTGTTCAGCACGGGGTCGGTTTCGTTGAGCGGCTCGCCCTCGAAGTAGAGGCGGGTGCAGAGATGCGTGAGCAGGCCTCGGGCGAAGACGGCCAGCGCGACATGCGGCGCCTGCCGGAGGTTCGCGCGCGCCTCACCATCCAGCGGCGACGGGCCCGGCTTCAGCGTGACGAAGCGGAAGCTGCCATCGGCCTGCGTGGCACAGCGCCCGTAGCCCTGGAACTCCTTTTCGGGGCCGTTCGGGTCGGGGTATTCACCCATCGGGTCGGCGTGCCAGATCTCCACCATGGCGTCGGCGACCGCAGCGCCCGCGCCGTCGGTGATGCGACCGGTCAGCACGATTCGCTCGCCAGGCGGCAGGCGGTCGCCGAAATGGCGGGTGGTGTCGGCCCATTCCGGGAAGTCCACCAGATGCCAGTAGGGACCGGCCGTCTGGTGGGCGGAGGCGACGAGGCCCTGCGCCGGTGCCGCCTCGGGCGTGGGCGTCGGCATCAGTGGTGATCCTCCATCGGGGTGGCTTCCCGTCCGCGCAGCACGAGGTCGAACCTGTAGCCGAGCGCCCATTCCGGCCGCGTCAGCTCCAGGTCGAACGTCGCGACGAGGCGGTTGCGGGCAGCTTCATCGGGGATGGCGTGAAAGATGGGGTCGAGCGCCAACAAGGGATCGCCGGGGAAGTACATCTGGGTGATCATGCGCTGGGCGAAGCCGTCGCCGAAGACCGAGTAGTGGATGTGGTTCGGCCGCCAGGCATTCTTGTGGTTCCGCCAGGGATACGCGCCCGGGCGGATGGTGACAAAACGATAGCAGCCATCCTGGTCGGTGAAGACGCGGCCCATGCCCTGGAAGTTCGGGTCGAGCGGAGCATCATGGTCGTCGCCGGGGTGGTTGTAGCGGCCAGCGGCATTGGCCTGCCAGATCTCGACCATGGCGTTGCGCACGGGGCGGGCGTCTTCGTCGAGCACGCGGCCACCGACGATGATGCGCTCACCCATGGCCGCGGAGCCATCCGCCTGGACCGTGAGGTCGGTCCGCGGGGCATAGCGTTGCGGCGAGAAGCGCGGCGCGCTGGTCTCGGTGCGGGTGTGCGGCAGGCGGAGCGGCGGCTGCTGGGGGTGACGGAGGCGCGTGCTGCCGTAGCCCGCAGAGTCGTAGGGCGGTTGTGACAGCCGGTCTGGCCTCCGGTAGCCCGGGATGATGTTGCTCATGGCGTCTCCTCCATCTCCTTCAGCGCCTGCTTGGCCAGCTTGAGGGCATGATTGGCAAGGGGCACGCCAGCATAGGCGCCGACCTGCAGCAGCACCTCCGCGATTTCCTCGGGCGTCACGCCGGTGTTGCGGGTGGCGCGCACATGCAGCAGGAACTCCCCTTCCCGTCCCAGCGCGGCCATGAGCGCCAGCGTCAGCAGGGATCGGGTGTGCCGCGGCAGACCAGGGCGGGTCCAGATGCTGCCCCAGACACTCCGGGTGATGTAGTCCTGGAAAGGTGCGTCGAGCGCAGTGACGGCAGCACTTGCCCGGGCCACATGCGCTTCGCCCAGCACCGCCCGCCGCACGGCGAGGCCCGCCGCGAGGGGGTCTTGAGCGGGATTGGCCTCCTGGGCAGCCAAGAAGGCACACAAGGCCGCAGCCACGGCCTCTGGCCGTTCCACAGGTGGCAGGTGAGCGGCGTCCGGGATGAGCTGGAGTTGTGCGCCTGGAATGGCATTGCGCAGGGCTTCGGCACTGGCGAGCGGAGTGGACGCATCGCCTTTGCCGAGCAGCACCATCGTGGGGAGGCGCAGGCGGCGGGCGGCTTCGGTGCAATCGGCGGCGGCAATCGCCTCGGCGGCGCCGGCATAGCCTTCCGGGTCGGTGCGCCTGAGCATGGCGCGCAGGCCTTGGGCAAACGGTGCGTTCCTGGCCTGAGGCGTGACCCAGGGGGCGGTGACGGTGTCCACCAGGGGTTCCATGCCCTGCGCGCGCACGGTGGCGGCGCGGGCGCGCCATGTCTCCGCCGGAGGAACCGCCAAGGCGGTGTCGAGCAGCATGAGGCTGCGCACCCGCTCCGGCGCCTGTGCTGCCAGGGACTGCGCGATCAAGCCGCCGAGGGAGATGCCGCCGACATGCGTCTGCCGGGTGGCGAGTGCGTCCAGCACTGCCAAGGCATCCTGCGCCATCTGCTCGATGCTGTAGGGTCCAGGAGTTACCGTGGTCAGGCCATGTCCACGCAGATCCGGACGAACGACGCGCCAGCAACGGGCCAGAACCTTGGCGGTATCGTCCCAGATATGGGCATTCGTGCCGAGGGAATGAAGCAACAGGAGCCAGGGAGCACCCGGAGGGCCCTCAACCTGCACATGGACGTCGAGATCGCCCGCCTTCACGAACATCGCACCGTGCCTCCCGGGAATTCTCGGCTGCGGCAATGCAGCCTGCGCGCTGTGTAGAGGATCTATTTAGAATCAATCGGTGACGGCGGCGATGAGAGGGAGCGCGGCGAGGAGGTTCCAAGCCAGGCGGTCCGGCGGGCGGCCAGGCGCGGTTAGGGCCATGGAGCACGGGCGCATCGGGCTGAGGGCGGCCGGTTGGCAGCGCATGCGGGAGCCGCTGGTCACCCGCCTTTGTCCAGGCTGGGGCTGGACGGCCGGCAACGCGGCAGGCGCTGCCCAGGGGTCGCCAACCCGCATCAAGAGGGCAAAAAACGGCAGCACTGCAAGCGAGCCGGACAAGACACGTCCTTAGCCCCCCCCTTCTGCGGCGCACGGCACCAAGCTTGGCAGGCGCCACCCTCAACAGACAGATGCTCCACATCCCGGCGCGGCAGACTCTTCGGCAAGGGACGGCGGCCGCAATGCCACGTCTCCTTCGAGGAGGCGGGGCGAAGGCCTCGTCACCCGCGCCACCATCTACGGTCGTGATGTCGGTGAGAGGCTCGTGGAGCTACAGCTTCAGCCAATCTATTTCGCACGCCAGTCGTTCTGAGAAGCGTCTAAATCGTAAGCGCTGCCTGGAGACCCTATGCGGCAGCGCTTGACGGCTGGTCACCGGGCTTGGCCCAGCACCATGGCATGAGCTCGTCGATGCGGCTGTTGGGCCAGCCGTTGACGAGGCGGGTCAGCAGGTCGGTGAAGTAGCGCTGCGGATCGACACCGTTCAGCTTGCAGGTCTCCACCAGGGAGGCAATGGCGGCCCAGCGGGCGCCACCATTGTCACCGCTGGCGAACAGTGCATTCTTGCGGCTGAGGCAGATGGGGCGGATGGCCCGCTCCACGATGTTGGTGTCCGTCTCGATGCAACCATCGTCGAGGAACTGCTCCAGTCCCTTTCGGTGGTTCAGCGCGTAGCGGATCGCCTCCGCCGTCGGGCTGCTGCGCGGCAGGCGCCCGAGCTGGGCGTCGAGCCAGGTGAACAGTTCCGCCACCAGCGACCGACTGCGGGCTTGGCGCATCGCCAGGCGTTCTGGAGCAGGCCGGCCACGGATCTCCGCCTCGATGGCATAGAGGGCGGCGATGCGTTGCAGCACCTCGGTGGCAATCGGCGCCGCGCCGCTTCTGGCTAGGTCAAAGAACCCGCGGCGGACGTGGCTCCAGCAGAACGCCAGTGTCACGTCCCCGGTCAGCGCCTTGTAGGCAGCATAGCCATCGCACTGGACGATGCCACGGTAGTCCGCCAGCAGCGCCCTGGCGTGCTCCTGCCCGCGGCCGGGGGCGTAGTGGAACACAACCGCCGGAGGATCCGTGCCACCCCAGGGCCGGTCGTCGCGCGCCAGGGCCCAGGCGTACCCCTTCTTCACCTTACCGCGCCCGGGATCGAGCACCGGCAAGGTGGTCTCATCGGCAAACAAGCGCGGTGAGGCGAGCAGGATCTCGCGCAGGCGGCGCACCACGGGCCGGATCTCCAGCGCGGCGGTGCCCAGCCAGTCGGCCAGCACCTCCCGTCCCAGCGTCAGCCCCTGCCGCGCCAGCATCTGCGCCTGGCGGTAGAGTGGCAGATGGTCGGCGTAGCGGGCCACCAGCACCTGGGCGACGGTGGCCTCGGTCGGCAGCCCGCCGGGCACCAGCCGCTCTGTAGCGGGCGCCTGCAGCACCACCCCGGGACAGGCGCGGCAGGCCAGCTTGGGGCGCCGGGTCACCAGCACCCGGAACCGGGCTGGCAGGACATCGAGCCGCTCGGCGCTGTCGGCGCCGATCTCGACCAGCAGGCCATCACAGCAGGGGCAGGTCTCCCGCTCGGGCATCAGCACCTGCTCGATGCGCGGCAGGTGCGGTGGCAACGGGTCGCCGTTGCCGCGGCGGCGCTTGGCCTGCTGTTCCCGCAGCGCTTTCGAGCGCTGGCCCGCCTCGGCCTCGCTGGCCGCCAGCGTGGCCTCGATCTCCTCGAACGCGAACAGCAATTGGTCTTCCGGCAGCCGCTCCGACTTCTGCCCGAACTGTCGCCGCTTCAGCTTCAGCAGCAAGTGGTGCAGCTGCTCGTTCCGGGTTGCCAGTGCGTCGCGCTCAGCCAGCGCGGCATCGCGCTGCTCCAGCGTCGCCAGCAGCAGCGCGCGCAGCGCCGCGGGATCCTCCGGCAGGCTCGGCATGGTGTCCGCGGCGCCCATCCTGCCCGCGAGTCTACGCAGGCACGCTCGGCGTGGGAATCCGCTTCGTGCTCTGCACCCGCGTCCAGTCGATGCCGTCGAACAGCGCGGCGAACTCCACCGGCGTCAGCCGCACCGCGCCATCGACGATCGGCGGCCAGCGGAATGCCCCGCTCTCCAACTGCTTGCTGATCAGCACCAGGCCGCTGCCGTCCCAGAGCACGATCTTGATTCGGTCGGCACGCTCGGCCCGGAACACCAGCACCACTCCCGAGAACGGATCGGCGCTCAGCACCTCGGCCGCCAGGGCGGCCAAGGCATGCGCCCCTTTGCGGAAATCCACCGGCTGGCTGGCCAGCAGCACTCGCGCACCACCTGGCAGCGTGATCACGCCGCCGCGGCTCGCAGCGCGCGGAGCACCATCGTCAACAGGACCGGATCTGTGTCTGGCGATACCCGCACGAGCGCCCCGGCCACCTGGATCTCGATGCAGGGCAATGGGGTGGGCTCCCGCGACGCTGCACCAGGCTCCGCCACGATCGGCACGAACGAGGGAGGCGCGTTGTGCCGCATCTCCCGCCGCCAGGTGAACACCTGCTGCGAGCAGACCTGCCAACGACGCGCCACCTCGGCGATGACGGCGCCAGGGGCGAGCGTTTCCGCGACGATCCGGGCCTTGGCCTCCTCCGACCACCGCCGGCGGCGCCCAGGGCCCGTCAGCACCTCGACCCGGCGATATCCGCCGCCACTCGCGTCGTCACTAACGTCGACCATAATGCCGGCTCAAAGCTCCCCACCTGAAGGCGAGGCAGCACAGCATCGACACGCTTGGGAAGAAGGGCTTTCAGGCAGCGCTTACTCTGAACCGCGGGTGCCACAGCGATGTGTTCTGCACTCGCAGCCGCGGAGTTTCAAAACAGAAGCAGGAAGCTGGAGAGTGGATTGGCCTGCAACACCTCTGGATCTGCGCCCGCCGATGACCAGCAGCTGTGCCTCGAAGCG
>NZ_SNVJ01000032.1 GCF_009829925.1 Teichococcus coralli | reverse complement strand
CTTCAGCGGGTTTCGTTAGACGCTTTAAGAAGCCGCCTTTGTCAGCCTGGCCCGTAGTGTCCTGGGCAATACTTTGGGAGATGACCTTCAGGTCCCGCTGGAGGGAGTGCGTGAGGTCGAACTCGGACACCATCACCGCCCCATGGCCGCGGTGGAGCAGCGCTGCCGGTACGATCTCGAGCGGCAAGTAGGCAGGGCTCAACGCGCCCAATCCGTCGGCCCATGTAATACACCCGAGATCTGTCATCACAGCCTGCCGCGCCGCTCTGTGGCACATTTGACACCGCCTTCGCGTTGGATAGCAGGCCGTAGATCAGAAAGGCAGCGTCGGTCGAACAAGAGGATGGCGTGCTCGGCCGCCAAGTTACGGGCAGCGAGAGTAAAGACTCCGTTGGTTACGGCCACGAGAACTGGGTTGGCCGTCAGCCCTGACCAGCGCAAACGGGCGCGCAGCAGGTCGTGTACGGCCTCTTCGCCGACCTCGCCATCAGCGCCGCGAGCCCGGTGCTTGCACTGGCACAGGATCGGGCGCAGCGCTGAGCCCGGAGCTGGCTGCGCCACAACATCGGCGCCACCATCTCCGCTGCGAGGTGTCGCGTGCACGATTTGCCCCGTGGCGCGCACTTCCTCAGCGACCCATGCCTCGAAGCTCGCCCAGTCCATCAGGTCCAGCGAGCGCAAGAGCTCCGGGTCCGCTCTCGTATTCTGCCCAGAAAGTCTGGAGAATAGCCGCTGGAAGTCGTCCTCACCCATGGCGGTCGGCACAACGATCTCGCGGCTGGCCGCGCGCTTGCCTGCCAGGAGCTCGTCCAACTGGCAGTCGAATGATGCCTCTCGGTGGCCGGGATGGACGGCCTTGGGCAAATGGATCGTGACGGGACGCTGCTGGCCGATGCGATAAACCCGGTCACTGCACTGATCTTCGACGGCAGGATTCCACCAGCGGTTCAAGTGGAAGACGTGGTTTGCAGCCGTTAGCGTCAGGCCGAAGCCTGCCGCCCGTGGCCCGAGCAGCAGCACGTCAAACCCCAAACGCTCCTGGAACTCGCGCTTGATCCGGGTCCGCACCGCGCCATCAGTGGCGCCGTTGATCACGTCCGGCATGCGGGGCATGCTGAAGCGGTGACGGATCAGGGCGGCCAAGACGCGTTGAGCCTCGATGATATCCACGAAGACCAGGGCCTTCTCACCCTGCCTATGGACCTCGGCAAGCATTTCAAACAGGGCAGAGAAGCGGGCGGAACGTGCGATGAAGGCGCCGTGCTCCGCAGCGGAGGTCGGCATAGCCAGGCGCGGGTGCAGGCAGACAGCTCGCAACCGGCCAAGCGCCTCGAGCGCCAGCAGGCGTCCGGTGCGCATCTCCTCCAGCACCATGTCGTAGGCAGCCGCCTGTTCCGGGGGCATCTCCCGTTCCCAGACCTTCACCGCCTTCGGCGGCAGACCCTCCAGCACATCATCCTTGAAGCGGCGCAAGAGGACCGGTGGAAAGAGGGTTCCATTGAGCTCTTGTGGCTCCACCAGCCGCCGCTTCAACCGCGTGAGGTCGTCCGGGGCCGGCGATCGAATGTAGCGCGCCGCAAAATCCCGCCCGCTGGCCTCAAGGAAGCCGGGCCAGGCAATATCCATCAAGGCCCAGAGGTCGAGCGCACTGTTCTCGATGGGCGTGCCCGTCATCAGGATGGTGAAATCAACCTTGCTGAGGCCCTTGGCCGCGTTGTTCACCAGCGAGGTCAGGCCCTTGAGCTTCTGGGCCTCGTCATAGACCGCGACCTCGAAATGCACACGGCCGAAGGAAATCTGGTAGTCGCGTAACGTTTCGTAGGTCGTCAGCACCCAGTCGGCTTCGCGCAGCCGGTCCGTGTCGAGCGTGCGTTTTCCCGGTGCGGAAGGGTCTGGCCGGGCGGTCCGCGTCAGATCTTTCAGGCCTGCTTCGTAGGCGAAAACTGAGCGACCTAGCCCCTCGCCGCCCAGATGGAGGGCGATCTGCTCGCGCCACTCGCCGAGAAGCGTCTTCGGTGCGACGACCAAGATCGGTCGCCGCCTATCCTCTGGCAGGACGCGCCGCCGGACCGCGCGCAGGAAGGCCAAAACCTGATAGGTCTTTCCGAGGCCCATGTCGTCGGCCAACAGAACACCCGGAAGTCCGCTTTGATAGGCGCTTTCCAGCCAAGCGATGCCGTCCCGTTGATGCGGCATGGGAGGCGTTGCCATCGCATCCAGGTCGCAACGCCAGCCATTGCCGACACCCTCCCGCAGATGGGCACGGAAAGTGACCATCTCGTCGTTCTCGGCCACACCAAGCGCCAGCACAGGCTCCTTCGCAGGGTTAGCCTTCTCGTCCCGCGGGTTCTCTGTGGCCCCAGAGCCGGGCTCGGTCGGCCGTACCATTCCTGCCAGGCCCATGACGGTCTGGATGAAGTCCGAGGACAATGGCACCTCGCGGCCCCCGAAGGACGCCGTCGGGTGCCCGGCAGCCACGGCCTGCGCGACGGCTGTTTGTAACGCCGACACCTCGCTGCGCTTGACCATCAGAGGCTGATCAGCACCAGGAGGCTCAATGGTATAGACCTCGCCTCCCTCCTCCTCCGGGAACCATTGGCGGCTCACCGGGATGCGGAAGGAGAGTTGCTTGCCGGTCCAGAGCCGGACGCCCAGCACACGCTCCCCGAAGCCCTCCTCTGCCACGGGGCCATCAAGGAGGGTTCCACCGCCGATGATGCCGCCCTCGCCGCCCGCCGCTTCGACCGCCTCCAGCAGGAAGGCGCGCGGGTCGCGACGGAACTCGGCCCGCGTCGCCTGGTCAGCGTGGTTCACGCTCTGCAGGACCTGCAGGGCCGCTGCAACCGGGGGATCAAGGACCGCATAGACACCGGCGCCGAGCCGATAGTGAGGCCGGGCGCCCTGCTCGGGGAACAGGCTGGTCGCCAGTCGCTCTGCATGGCCGCGGGGCAAAAGGCGCTGGCGCCGCGGAGCGATCTCCTCGTTCTCTGCAGCCTCCGAAGGCGAAGCCATCACCGCAACATCAGGCGGAGCATCCCCCAGCAGGAGCGGGAGGAAAGCATCACCGCCATCAGCCGCCTGAGCGGTATCCACTCCCAGTCCGGTGGCGCGATAGACCACCAGCTCGTCGAGGTAGCGGTCGGCTTCGGCGTCACCCGTCGCGGCTTCCAAAGCGCGTTTGAAGGCCGCAAAGGCCGCCATGCGGGTATCGAGGGATGCCCGTGCATCACCTGAGCCCGAAGTCACAGCGCTGGCAGCATTCAGGCGCTCGACTTCTTCGAGGAGGCTGAACAGGGGGTCATCCACCAAGAAGCGGTGGGTCCCATTGGACAGGAAGGCGCCGGTCCGGCGCAGACCGAAGGCCAGCGTACCCCGATCGTCGAGCCACTCGGTCCTGACGGCAAAGCCCGGCAGGCTTACCTGCCCCTCTGCGGTCAGGCGCAACTGGTAGGGACAGCGGGCCGGCAGTCCGAGCAGCCGGGCATCGTGCTCCAGCAGGCGGGCGGCTTCGGCGTGTGGCAACAGAGCACTGTCGCCCTCGGGCGTGACTCTGCTCTCGCGCAGAAGCAGCGCCATGAGCGCTGCGCCCGGACCCTGCGCATCGGACCAATCGACCGGCGGGATGGCAGAGCGGCCAAAGCCGAGAAGGCCCGACCGCGTGACGGATATTGCGAAGCCGATTTGTTGCGGCTGAGCAGAGACGTGGTAGATGGCCAAGGTGCTCGCGTCCGTCGGTGAAGGCTACTGAATGCCGGTTCTTTCGGCGATCCGCCGACGGAAATGCTCCGGCCAGTTCCCTTGGTGGGTCAGGGCAAAGACCTTGGTGGTCCGGTCGTCCCGGCTCAGGGTTTTGGCCCGGCTCAGGATATCGCCGCGATCGTACTGGCGTTCGAAAGCGCCTGGCAGGCCAGGGGCGCCGGGGGCCCAAAAGACGGCACGCCCAACATGGCTCATTTCCAGTGCTGTGATCGCGTAGCCCGCCGACGTGCCGATTTCGAGCAGCAGGCCGCTATGGTCGGTGAGCACGTTTTGCCCGACGAACTGGCCGCACCGAACACGGAGCTTGCGTGCCTCCAGCGCCGCATTGGGTGCGCAAATGAGCCAGGCCTTTCGCACCTGAGGTAGGTACGTCCGCCAGAACGCCTTGCGGGCCGCCCATTTCTGCCGCGTTTCCACATCGCCTCCACGCAGCAAGGTCGCGTCCACCACCCGGAAGAAGGCTTCGAAGGTCTGACGCGAGAGCCAGCTATCAACCTGCTGTCGCGTGGCCTCGGAGATGGTGGGATGGGACCAGCGGGGCGGGCGGGTCCTGGTCCGCGGGTCGCCGAGCAGCCCCAGGACGAAATCAAGGACGCCCTGGACGCGCTCGTCACTCTCGCCCATGCCGATACACCACGCTACCGCTGCTTCGGCGGCGGCGGCCGCCGCCGCATCTCCCTCCTGAGCGGAGCAATCGGCCTGCTTCAGCACCTCGCCAAGCTGCGCGCCGAGGAAGGTGCCGATGACTTGCATGGGTGAAGGGTCGCGTGGCTTACGCCGCCTCAGGGTATCGGCAGCGGCGGTGACCACAGCGACGGCCAGCCGTGATCGTCGCAGGGCGTCGGCGGCGACGCCGGCCGTGGCAATGTCAGCCACAGGGTCTTGACCGTCGCAGACAGCTGCGGCGAGGGTGCTGAGCGCCTGTCCAGGCTCCAGCAGAGCATAGCACCTGGAGACTGCCTGCGCAGACTCCGAGAGCTTCTCTTGCCGGGTGGCTAGCCAGGCGCCGAGTTCGAGAGATGCCGCATCCGTGGGATCGATGTGGAGGATGTAATGGTACCAGAGGCGTGGTGGTGCCTGCCCCCAGCCCTTGTCGATCCGACCGAGCCATGCCCTGAGCGTCGGAGCGTCCAACGGCACCCTTGCTGGCCCCCAGAGCAGGTGGGGAACGGCCTTGAGAGCTCGGCGGCCCAGCGCCGCAACTCCACCGCCGCCAGGCTGTAGTGCGCGGCGCGCCTCTTCCAGCACGTCCCGCTGTGCCGCTTGGCCTGCACCGTCGACCGCCCCAAAGCGCCGTTCGATGCGCTCTACGGCCAGGCTGAGCTGCGGCATTCTGACCGGGATGCGCTTCGGCCGTGGTATTCCCACCTGGAGCTCGCCCGCGAGTGCAGGCCCCGAGGCCCCGCCCAATGGCTCAGTCCCGCCGATCATTCTGTGCCCGTCAGCGGAGGAGGCCATCGATGGCTTCCAGTCTGCGGTTCAGTTCCTGAAGAACCGAACCGACCATTGCCTGGTTGGTGGCCATGATAACGCGCACCTCGATGCGCCGGTCCTTGTCGCGCATCTCGGGTGTGTTGCGCTCCCGCTCGGTCGCGTCTCGCTTGGCGGGGCGGGTATCTGCATAGCCGGACACACCGAGCAGCGCCTCCCCTTGAGCATTCCGCAGCATGCGGAGGCGCTCGAAGCGATCCCGAATTAGGGTATAGGCTTCAATCGCACGACCTGCAGAGAGGTCCCAGTTATTCCTAAATCGCTCCTGAGCCGCACCGAACGGTTGATTGTCGGTGTGGCCCTCGACATAGACTGCGCTGAGACTGCTCTCCTCGCCGCTTGAGGGGCAACTCGGCACCGCAGGGCCGGTTCCCACATAGCAGGGCAGCACCCGCGCCATCACTTCACCGAGCCGCTCGATGGTCTGCGCTCCGACTGGGGTGGGTGTGGCCTGACCGATATCGAACAGGTTACGGCTTGGCAGTTGAAGGGTGCCGGCTTGCTGGTCCAGGGTGACATCGATGCCGAGCACTGCGAGGCGGCGCTCCATCTCACGAAGCAGAACGGCCCGGGTTTCGTCAGCGCGGGACAGTCGGTCCATCAGCCGAAGAACGCCTTGGTCCCTGACATAGGCGGCGAACTCGGCCAGTTTTTGCCGTTCGGCTTCGGCCTGTAGGCGGCGTTTCCGCTCCTCCTCCAGTTCGGCGCGCAGTCGCTCCACCTCGGCTTCCAAGCTGGCGACCTTAGCGACCTGCTCGTCGTATTTTGACTTCGGAACGGTGGTCTCTTCAGCCTGATTCAGCACCAGGGCCACCATCACGATAATGAAGATGAAGACCATACCGACCATGAGGTCGGCGACGGGCGCGAAGATGTCCTCCGCGCCCTCGCCGGCGCGGCGTGGCAGGCGGCGCGAGAAGACGCTCGACATCAGTTTCCGCCCATCCCTGCACCGGCCAACACCTTGCCCTTCGTGTCGCTCAGCACGTCGGCCATGTTCTCAACCGCATCCTTGAGGCTGCCGAGAGCCTTGGAGAGTTGCGTGTCAATGGTGCCGAAGGTCGTGACAGCCTGGCTGTGCAGATCGATGACGCCCTCGCGCAGGGTGCCAACCGTGGTAGCCAGGGCCCTGTCGGTGTCCTCGAAGCGCTGCACGTAGGACCGGAAGCTGGTCTCGGCGGCCTGGGCCGCCGTACTAATTGCCTCAGTGCTTTGGCGGGCAGTCGTGCTGGCCGTGGTGACCTCGCCAAGGGCTTGACGGACGGTCTCGAGTGCAGTGCCCACAGCCTTGAGCGTTTCTCCGACGGGAGTGGCGGCCGCGCCGAGCCGGTCGGAAGCGGTCGCCACGGTCGAGCCAGCTGTCGTTAGCGTCTGTCCTACTCGGCCAAGATCGCTCACCTGGCGGCTCATCGCCTGCTCAATGCCACTCAGCGCGCGTTCCAGCCCGTCCAGCCGCTGTGCCAGCCCGTCCGATGCAGCCTTCTGGCGCTCCGCCGCCGCGGCCATTTCGGCAACAAGGTGCTTGGCCCCCTGTCCAAAGGCATCGGCTACGGCTGTACCGGCCTGGGTTGCCGCGGCCTGGAACTGGGCACCCATCCCTCGCGTCGCCTCGGCCATTGCTTCGGAGGCCGCTCGACCACCGCTCTCGAGGTCGCCGCGGGTGCGCTGCGCAGATGTACCGACCTCGAGCGCGAGCGCCTTGAGCGCCGCCAAGACGGGTTCCATGCCGGCCTCGGCCTGAGCACGGGTCGCCTTTGCGGTTTCCACGCCCGCATTGGCCAATCCCGACATGACCCGCTCCACGCCTTGCGTCACCTGCGTCGACATGCGCGCTCCGGCCTCGTCAATGCGGCCGGCCCCGGCGGAGAGCGTAGTATCGAGACGCGAAAGGCGCTGCTCGACGTCTGCCATACGGGCGTCGAAGGTCTCGGCCATCCGGCTTGCCGAGACAGCCATGCCCTGCGCCGCCTGGAGCATCTGTTCCGAGGCACCCCGGCCGCCGCTCTCCAGTTCGCCTCGCGTCCGCTCGGCGGACCCGTGCACCTCGGCCACCAGATCTCGCAGCGCCGCCAGCACGGGCGCCATGCCAGCCTCAGCCTGCGCATGGGCAGCGCGGGCGTGCTCGGCCCCTGCGGTGGCCAGTCCATTCACGGCTTGATCAATTCCCGCAGCAACGCGCTCGGACATCCGGCTGCCCGCCGCATCAATATGCCCTGCCCCAGAGGCGATCGCCGCGTCGAGCCGCGCCATGCGCGCCTCAACGTCCGCCATGCGGGCATCGAAGGTCTCAGCCATTCGACTGGCGGAGCCGGATATCTCGGAGGCGGCGCGCGCTATCTCGGCCGAAGCACTCTGCCCGCCGGCCTCCAGGTCGCTGCGCGTGCGCTCGGCCGAAGCGCGGACCTCCCCGACGAGCGCACGCATCGCTTCGAGGATCGGGCCCATGCCCGCCTCGGCCTGGGTTTGCGCCGCACGGGCGTTCTCCGCGGCTGCCGCCGCCAGCCCTTGCAACGCCTTCTCGATCCCCTCGCCCACACGGGCGGACATCCGTGCCCCGGCCTCATCGATCCGGCCAGCACCCGCCGACAGGCTTTCGTCCAGCGAGCGCATGCGCGCTTCGATTGCGGCGAGGCGGCCGTCCATGGTTTCCGCAATGGCGGTGGCAGATCCCGCCATTTGCTCCGCAGCGGCTTGAAGACTACGTCCGAACTCGGCGCCGCTCTCGCCAATACCGGCTTTGGTCACGGAGAGTGCCGTGACTGCCTCGCCCAGCGTCTCAGCCAGGGCCCGCATCTCGGCCCCGGCGGCATCCTGCATGCCACCCAGGAAGCCCTGGGCCATCTGCTGGAGTGCGGCCTGATTGTCGTTGCCGATGCGCTCACTCATACCGTGAATTGCTTCGACAACCGGCTGGACGGATCTGTCGAGCGCGGGTGTCAGGGAATCCCGGAAGCCTTCCAGCTGGTCACCCACCACCTTGAAGTTTCTATCCAAGGCGACATGGAGGTCAGAGGAAAGCTGACGTGTGGCGAGACCGGCCTCTTGGGAGGCCTTGAGCTGCTCGATGAGGAGCGCCTCGGGCGGCAAATGCGGCACCACGGCGTCCACGGCTGCCGCGAGGGCGTGGGCGGCCCATTCGCGCAAGCTGGTATGGACTCTCCCGATCAGCGTCCAGCCGATGAAAGCCATGATGCCGGCAATGGAGGTGATGAACTTCGCGGCGCTGATGCCAAGAAGCTTGTTGATACCTTCCCGGAGCGAGGCTGGGTCGGTACCGCCGCCAAGGGCAAAGAGACCTGCCGAGAGGCCAACAAAGGTGAGTAACAGGCCGAACGTTAGTGAGATGGAGGCCAGAGTGCCGCACCAAGCTTCGGGGCCGCCGCCTGGGAGCCGCTCCGGGGTGAACCAGGCACGGGCGTCGATTGGGCTGACATACTCGGCCTTCCTGAGCGGAGACTCACGCACCGAGGCGCGGAACGTCTCCCAGACGTCCGCGAGGGGGCGCCGGCTCGCCAGGGCCTTTCCCAACGCGGCAATCCGTTGGTCCGATGCGAGGCCGGTCTCCTGTCGGATCCGGCGCGCTTCGGCAGCGGCGGCAAGAAAGGCGCGCACCACCTTCAGGTGTGGCGGCAGAATGCAGGTTGCCCAGATGGCGAAGCCGCTGAGCAAGAGCCCGAAGGCGCAGGCGAAGGCGATCTCTTTGTTATTGAAGGACCGGATTAGATCGACGCAGACGCCGACCACCACGCCAAACCAGGACATTCTGCTGCGCCCGAAACATATCAGCCCTGGCTGCTTACAACCAAAGGTTGATTTATTTTGTTAATAATGCTCGCTATTCTATTCACTGAGTTAGGTTAAGCTCAAGCAGATTGTGCACATGTGCGCTTGTGGGTGTTCTCGACATGGAGCGTGCCGCCTTCCTCTCGGTCCGGCTGCCGCCGGAAATCCGCAACCGCATCAAGGCCGCCGCCGCGGCCCGCGGCCTGTCGGTGCAAGATCTAGTCGGCAGCCTTGTCGAACGTTTCTTGGCAGAGCTGGACTGCCGCTCCCCTACCCTGCCCGAGATGCTGGCACGGCTCCGTGCGCAGGAGCTGATTCTCCGGCAGCGCGGCATCGAGAGCCTCTGGATCGTCGGCTCCGCCCCTCGCGGCGAGGCGCGGCCTGGCAGCAGCATCGACCTGATCGTCGAGTTCGCGCCAGGGGCGCCGAATTCGTTAGCAGGCTTGACCAGCCTGCGGGCCGCTCTCTCAGAAACGGTCGGCGGTTCGGTCAACCTGGCGGAGTGGGGGGTCCTGCGTGAGCCGGCTCGAGACCAGGTCGAGCGTGAAGCCGTACGGGTCTTCTGATGCGGAACCTGTCGATTCTACTGCGGACAGCGCAGGCAGGCCGGTGCCGTCGAGAGGTTGTCCTGCGCTTTAACGAGGTGCCGACCAGCACCGGACAAAGCGCAATCTGGACACGTTGGAGCAGTGCGGCCTGACCGGGCGCATTCAGTTCCGCAGGCAATCGGCGCCATCATAGTGTGACGCGCCCCGCGGCCGCGGTCGGCTGGGGCGCCTGTCAGGCGCTCGGCTTGATCTTCCCCTTCGAGACGATGAAGAGGATGCCCCCGATGACGAACGGCGTTGCGGCTGCCACCGCCGACCCGATCTGCTTCCAGAAGGACGACTTGTCCTGCGTGCAGTGCGGGCACATTGCCTCCTCGGGCTTTAGCGGGCGCCCGCATCCGCAAATCGTTTGTGCTCCGCTGCTGTCGCTGGTCATGCGAGCATCTCCTCTTTGGTGAAGGTGAGTTCGAGCTTGGGGGCATTCCCGGACGCGAGCAGGCGCACGCGCTCCCCGAGCGCTGGGATGTTCGTGGCGTACCGCTCCAGCACCTGCTCAAGTCCCCCGCCGCTTTTGTCATAGGGCACGAGCCTCGCCCGCGCGGCGGCGCTCTCTAGGTCGGCCTCGCGGAAGCGCGCTTCGAGGGACCTAAAAGTCGTCTCTGCGGCGGGGAACTCGCCCAGCTCGCAGTAGGCGCCCAGCAGGACACGCATTCCTTCGGCCAGCGCGACGAGGTCCTTTCGGACAGCCCCAGCGGTGCCCGTCGCCTCCTTGATCCGGCTTCCCCACCACCCGTCCCAGAAACCCGTCTGCTCCGGCGGCATCATCGCCACATCCTGCTTCATCTGGCCTGCCAGCCCGCCCAGCTCCAGGGCCAGGGCCCCGCACCGCGAGAGCATCTCCCGCCGCCGCTCGACCGGATCGCGCAGCGCGCGGGCCGGACCAATTGCGTCGATGGCACCGGCCACGCGCCCCCGGTTCACCTCCCGAACCAAGCCTATCAGGTTCTCGACGCCCCTGGAGATCTCGCCGAGCTTGGCGTTGATCTGGGCGAGGGCCGCCTGCACGGCCAGGCCGGACAGCGCCCCTGCGACGTCCGGCCCCACACGGACGAGGTCGACGTTCTCGACGAACCGTCCGGACGCGTCCTTCAGCCAGGGCTTGGTGATGCCGTCCGTGCCCTCCTTCAGGAGGTGCAGGTGCTCTTGGCTGACCAGGACGCGGTAGGTGTCTCCAGGGAGCATCTGCTGCGCCGCCTCCACGACGGCGGGAACGTGCCTCAGGATCGCCAGCACGGCGTCCCGGTGTCCGGACAGGGTCTCCCGCAGCGAGCCGAAGAGGACAGGGGCGTCTGCGGCGTCCTGGCCGGGGAGAGGAATGGTGTCGTGCATGCGTGACACGGGCCAACTGTTTCACATGCACCATAAGTTCCTATTAATAGCCGCGCTAGCGGCAGAGCTTCTTGGTGCAGGATGGCATGGTCATCGCGAGGATAGCGTCGAGGCACGGACTGCTTCTGGGACGCTCCCATTGCCGGCGGATCATGGCTGACCCGACGGAAAGCCGGCATTCCTGGTCAATGGGCCTTACCAACATGCTGCGCGTGCCGGAATTTTAACTACTCCGGCTGGTCCAACAGGACGCTGCCCCTGATCGACCGGCACAGTCTCCCCCCCTACAAGGGTTAGCCAAAACCTCGCGCTCCGGTAAGATCGGCTGCGTATACTTGCCTGGGGATGATAGACGAACATGCGGGCTCCTCGGTGGACCGCCGTCAGCCAGTCGGCCTTCGAGTGGGAGCGGGAGGCGCTCGACTTCCTTCGCGACCACCTGCCTGACCACGAGCCCTGGCGCGCATGGTCGAATTTCGAGTTCATCGACGATGAGGGGCGGGTCAACGAAGTCGACGCCCTGGTCCTTACACCAGCCGGCCTGATCCTTGTCGAAGCGAAATCACGGCCCGGAACCGTCCGCGGCGATGCATACAGCTGGACGTGGCGGACCGAGGGAAGGGAGGTCACCACCGACAACCCTCTCCCACTCGCCAACCGGAAGGCCAAACGCCTCGCTTCTGTCCTGCGCCGGCAGGAGGCGCTCAGCGGCCGCAGCGGTGCCCGCATTACGCCTTGGGTGGAGCCGCTGATCTTTCTCTCCAAGGTGAGCCAACGCCCAGCTCTGGACCCCGGCACGGCGAAGCGGGTCGTCCTGCGAGGCGATCCGGGCCAGCCCGATGACCTCGGCGCCATAGGCACTCTGCTACGCTCGGATGAGCTCGGCTTCGGCCGGCGAGGGGCGGTCGATGCGGCGGCTGCGCGGCAGATCGTCAGAGCTTTGGAACAGGCCGGCGTGCGGCCGCCGGGACGCGGACGCAGGGTCGGCGACTACGAACTTCACCAGCTCCTCGGCGAGGGCGAAAACTGGCAGGACTTCGCCGCGCGTCACGCGGCCACGGGCGTTAAGCGCCGGGTGCGCGTCTATCCCTACGCCCGCGCCACCACGCCGGAGGCACGGGACCGCCTCGCCCGCACCGCCCAACGCGAGTCCCGCGTCCTGGAGGGGCTGGAGCACCAGGGCATCCAGCGCGTCCTCGACTACCGCGAGGCCGAGCTCGGACCGGCGCTTGTGTTCGAGTACGATCCGGACGCGCTCCGCCTGGATCGCTTCATGTCTCAGCGTCTAGCAAGGCTGCCGCTCGTTGAGCGGCTGGACCTCGTCCGGCAATTGGGCGAGGCAATGGCCTATGCGCACGGGAGGCGGCTTTACCACCGCGGCCTCGCGCCGCAGAGCGTCCTCGTCCGGGATGCCGACGGCGCTTCCCCTCGGCTTCAGGTCACCAATTGGCAGGTCGCCAGCCGGGCCGAGGGAAGCACCGCGGGCGCCATGATGACGGCCGGGACCCTGCACGTCGAAGACCACATCACCGACCCCTCAAAGATCTATCTCGCGCCCGAGGCCGCGACGGCTGCGGACGCCGGCGCCGCTCAGGCCGACGTCTTCTCGCTCGGGGCGATCGCGTATCACCTCCTCTCCGGCCGACCGCCGGCGGCAAGCCCGCTGGAGCTTCCGGCCAAGCTTCGGGAGGGGAACGGCCTGCTCCTGTCCGGCGTCATGAACGGCGTCGGGCGCTGGCTCGAGGAGATGGTGCGGGCCGCCACCACTCCTGTGGTGCGCGACAGGCCGCGCGATGCACGCGAGTTTCTCGAGTACTTGGCGGAAGCGGAGCGGGAGGCCGCACCGCAGGAACCCGCGCCGGCGTTTGTCACGGATCCCGCGACGGCAGCGCCCGGCGACCGCCTGGAAGGCGGCCTCGTGATCAAGCGACGGCTTGGGCAGGGCGGCAGCGCATACGCCTTCCTGGTCGAGCAGGAGGCCACTGGCGAGGAGTTCGTCCTGAAGGTTGCGCTCGACGATGCGCGCGCCGATCGCATCCGGGCCGAAGCCGACGTCCTGCGCCCCCTCCGTCACCCCAACATCGTCAGGTTCGTCGCCGACGCCACCATCGCTGGGCGGCCGGCCATCCTCATGGAGCGTGCCGGCGATCGCACGCTCGCCCAGTGGATCCGCGGCGGCGATCCACTTTCGCTTGACCTCATGCGGCGCTTCGGCGAGCACCTCCTCTCGGCCGTCGAGTACCTCGAGCAGGACGGTGTCGCCCACCGCGACGTCAAGCCGGACAACATCGGCATCGCGAAGGCCGCGGCGACCGGAGCCTACCGGCTCGTCCTCTTCGACTTCTCCCTGTCGCGGGCGCCGCTGGAGAACGTCACGGCCGGCACCAGGCCCTACCTCGACCCGTTCCTCGTTGATCGCCGCCCGCCGCGCTGGGACCTGCACGCCGAGCGCTACGCCGCGGCGATCACGCTCCACGAGATGCTGGTCGGCACGCCGCCCACCTTCGGGGACGGGTTGACCGAGGCGCGCTTCATCGAGGACGAAGCGACAATCGCCGCCGACCGCTTCGACCCGGCCTTGCGCGACGGCCTGGAGGCCTTCTTCCGGCGTGCCTTGCGCCGCGACCCAACCGAGCGATTCGGGAACGCGGAGGAGATGCTGCGGGCCTGGCGAGCGGCCTTCTCCCCGATGGATCGTGCGGCCGCCGCGGCCGACAGCATTGAGGTAATCGCCCCTCGCCTGGATCGGACCAGCAGCATCGCCGAGGTCGGCTACGGGGTCGAGGCGCGTGCGGTGCTGGACCAGATGGGCATCCATACCGTCCACCAGCTCCTCGGCGTGCCTCGTCTCCAGTTCCGCTATCTCACGGGCGTCGGCGACCGCATCCGGAAGGAGATCCGCGAGCGGGCGAAGAGGCTCGCTGAACTTCGCCGCGACCTCGTCCCCGGCGGCATCACCGAGGATGATGGCGGCCGGGCCACCTTGGATCGTCTGGCGGAGCAGCTGCTCCCGCGTCGCCCGGCCGGTGACGACCGGCCCGAGGACCGCATCCTCGCCTACTACCTTGGCATCGACGACGACGCGGCATCCTGGGCTAGTGCCGGTCAGGTGGCCGCCGCCGTCGGCACGTCCCGCGGCGCCGTGGCCGAAGCCCTCGAAGCGGCCAGGACCCGCTGGCACAAGAGCGCCGACCTGAACGCCGTCCGGGGCGAGCTCAGCACCCTGATCGAGAGGGCAGGGGGCGTCGCCACGGTCGACGAACTCGCGGTGCAGCTCCTCGGCTCCCGCGGCTCGGTTAGGGAGGACGACAAGGAGCGCATGCGTCGCGCGCGCGCGACGATCCGCGCCGCCATCGAACTCGAGGCCTCCGTCACGCCGACCCGCTTTGCCTCCTACGCCGAGGCGAGGTCCGAAGCCTCGGCCGTCCTCGTCTCCGCATCACCGGAGAATGCCGAGTACGCCCGGCGCCTCGGCCGCGCCGCGGACAAGCTCGCCGCGGAGACCCCGCTGCCGAGCCCCGGTAGGGTAGACGACGAGCTCGGCGTCGTCCCCGTCCCGGAAGGCGCCAGCGCGCTGACGGCAGAGCGCCGGCTGCGCCTCGCCATTGCCGTCTCAGCCCGCGCTGCCCTCTCCGCGCGTGGCGAGCTATACCCGCGCGGCATGAAGGCGCTGGGGGCACTGAAGCTCGCCCTCGGCACGCTCGCCAACATCCGCGCCCTCAGCGAAGCCGAACTGCGCGCCCGCGTCCGAGGCCGCTTCCCCGAGGCCGCGGACCTGCCCCTCCGACCTGACCTGGATACCCTGCTGGAGGAAGCGGGCGCCGAGGTCGACTGGCGAGACGTCGGCCCAAACGACACCGGGTATTACAGCCGCTCCATTGCCGACAGCGGCAGCGGCACCGCGACGCTGATCCGCCACGCCACCTTCGCCCCGGCGCAGGAGGCAACCCCCGACGTCCTTGCCGCCCGGGGGATCGAGGGCAAGATCGTCTTCGCGGCCGAGAAGGGCGTGTTCCTGGCGCTGACCGTCGAGCCCCGCCGCGCCCGCGACGCCGAGGCCGAACTCCTGCGCCGCTTCCCGCGGGAGGTTGTCAGCCTCGAGCGCCTGATGCTCCATGCCATGCGGACCCGGGCCGAGGAACGCCGCATCGCTTGGCCGAAGGCGCTTATGGCGGACGCCGCCGCGCGCGACAGCACCGACTTCAAAAACCTGCTCCGCCTGGCCGCCGAGGCGGCGCCGCGCGTGGCGAGGGAGGTCCTCGCCCTCCGGCAGCCGGCACTGCTGACCCGCCCTGGCCTGATCGCCCGCTACGACCTGATGACGATGCTGGACGAGTTCTCGCAGGCCTCTGGCGCCTCGGGCGGCCCGCCCAGCCTCTGGCTCCTCATCCCCCAGGCCACGCCCGGGCGTCCTGAGATCGACGGCGCCATCCTGCCGGTCATCTCCGCAGCGAACTGGACCCGGCTAACGGGTCCCTGGCTGGCCAACGCCCATCGCGCCGGCGGCCGCTCCGCTGCATGACATTACGCTTGATGTTCCACGTATGACGCGATACGTATCAGTGTGATCCGGAGCTTCGGCGACAAGGCGACTGCGCTCGTCTTCCAGGGCGGCCTGCCTCGGGGCATGGCGCGGGACCTGGCCCAGGCGGCGCGCCGCAAGCTGGCGATGCTGGATGCGGCGGAGCGGCTGGACGATTTGCGCGTGCCGCCCGGCAACCGGCTGGAGGCCCTGCGCGGCGACCGCCCCGGCCAGCATTCCATCCGGATCAACGGGCAGTGGCGCTTGGTCTTCGTCTGGCGCGATGACGGCCCGCATGAGGTCGAGATCGTGGACTACCATTGAGGAGGCTCGCCATGACGACACGCGTGACGTCCCGAGGGAAGACCACGGGGCCGATTTCCCGGAGCGACCTCGATGCCGGTCGCGTGGACCTGGCCGAGGTGGACAGCGGCGAGCGCCTGGGCCCGGTCCATCCCGGCGAGGTGCTGCGGCATGAATTCCTGGAGCCGCTGGGTCTGTCGGCGCATGCGCTGGCCCTCGCGCTGCGCGTGCCGGCCAACCGCATCACGGCGATCCTCGGCGGGCGGCGCGCTGTTACGGCGGAGACGGCGCTGCGCTTGGCCCGGCATTTCGGCACCACGCCGGCCTTTTGGCTCAACCTGCAGAAGGCCCATGAGCTGGAAGTCGCGGAGCAGGAGGCCGGGGCGCGCATCCGCGTAGAGGTTGCGCCGAGGTCCGCCGCCTAGCCTTTCCGAGCCGCCGCCCCCGTCCTGCCGGAGCGGCGGCATCTGGTGCAGCAGGATCGCCGGGTAGGGGATGTCCGGCGGTGTTTCATATCAAGGATGAGTACCAGGGGGACCGGCTGTCAGATGGTGAACGCGGAGAAGCTGCTGGGGGATCTGAAGCGGCTACGGCGGACGTTGGAGGCTGATCTTCGTGGTCATCACGCATCCTCCGCCGGACGGGCGAAGGTCGAGGCCGAGTGGCAGGAGGCCCGGGACACCAGGCGCACCGCTGACACCTTCGAGACCTTCTTCGGCGCCGCGGTGGACCAGGCGGCGGTGCACTGGATCCTCGCCCTCGTCTTCCTCCGCTTCCTTGAGGACAACGGCCTGCTGGACCGACCGCTGATCTCGGGGGCCGGGGAGTGGCTAGAACTCGCGCAGATGCGGCAGCGCGAGCACTTCCGCGCCCACCCGACGAACAGCGACGCCGAATACCTGCTGGCGATGTTTGGGGAGGTGGCGCAGCTGCCCGGCCTCCGCGGCCTCTACGACCCCGCCCACAACCCGCTGTTCCGGCTGCCGGTCTCCGGCGACGGGGCGAAGGAGCTGTTCGACTTCTTCCGCCATCGCGGGGCCGAGATCGGCGCGCCGGTGCACGACTTTGCCGACCCGGACTGGAACACCCGCTTCCTCGGCGACCTCTACCAGGACTTGTCGGAGGAGGCGCGGAAGCGCTTCGCATTGCTGCAAACGCCCGACTTCGTGGAGGCGTGGATCCTCTCCCGCACCCTCGACCCGGCGATCCGCGAGTTCGGGCACGAGCAGGTGCGGATGATCGACCCGACCTGCGGCAGCGGCCACTTCCTGCTGGGTGGCTTCACCCGGTTGCTGGAGGAATGGCGGCGGCATGCGCCGGAGATGCCGCCGGCGGCGCAGGCGCAGAAGGCGCTGGACGCGGTGGCCGGCGTGGACCTGAACCCCTTCGCCGTGGAGATCGCCCGCTTCCGCCTGCTGGTGGCGGCGCTGAAGGCGGCGGGCGAGACACGCCTGGCCGCGGCGCCGGACTTCCGCTTCCAACTCGCCACTGGTGACAGCCTTCTGCACGGGCGGCATTTCGCCCGGCACGAACTGGGCGGGACGGAGGAAGGCTTCCGTCGTGTCCTTCGGCATCACTATGCGGCGGAGGACACGGCGGCGGTCGAGGCCATCCTCAGTCGTCAGTACCACGCGGTGGTCGGCAACCCGCCCTACATCACGCCGAAGGATGCGGCAATGCGGGATGCTTACCGGGAGCTATACAGTAGCTGTTATCGGACCTATGGCCTCGGTGCTCCCTTTACAGAACGCTTCTTCGACTTGGCATTCACGGCCACCGAGCGCCAGACAGCTGGCTTCATTGGGCTTATCGTCGCCAACAGCTTCATGAAGCGCGAGTTCGGGAGTGTCCTTATCGAAGAAGTTCTGCCGAAGCTCGACCTAACACACGTCGTGGACACCTCAGGTGCATATATACCGGGCCACGCAACACCTACTGTTATCCTATTCGGCCGGAATCAGTCGCCGGTTGCCTCTGTCATCCGCGCAGTCCTCGGGATCCGCGGAGAGCCAAGCGCGCCTGAAGAACCTGGGCGCGGTCTCGTATGGTCCGCGATCATTGGGCAAACGGATCTGCCAGGCTCCCAGAGCGATTTCGTTAGCGTTGCAGACGTTGCCAGGCCCGTCTTCTGTAAGCATCCCTGGAGCGTAGGAGGGGGCGGTGCCGGCGACGTTAAGGTCCGCATCGAGAGAACGGCAACAAAAACCCTCGGCGAAGTTGCGATTGAGATCGGGTTCGGCGCGGTAACACGTGAAGACGACGCCTATCTCATGCCCCGTGAAGCTGCATTGCGGCATGGCGTCGAACCTCGCTTTGTTAAGCCTATGGTTGCGGGCGAGGATGTTCGGGATCACCGCATCAGCGCATCAGATGCAGCCCTCTGGCCTTACAACGTGCACGAACTTGAAGCGGAGCCCAGCGTCCCTGTCTGCCGTCTCCTTTGGCCACTCCGCACCGGCTTGTCTGATCGCGTCGCATATGGACAGACACAGATTCAAAGAGGCTTGAGTTGGTACGAGTACTCAATGTTCTTTCGAAATCGGTTCAGAACGCCACTTTCCCTGACCTTCGCATTCGTCGCTACGCACAACCACTTCATCCTCGACCGCGGCGGCAGGGTGTTCAACAGAACGGCGCCCCTGGTGAAGCTACCGATCAACGCCTCTGAGGAAGATCATCTCGGACTGCTCGGTCTACTCAACTCCTCCACGGCCTGCTTCTGGCTGAAGCAGGTTCTCATGGACAAAGGCAACGGGGGCATCGGAGGCGGTATCTCAAACGAGATTTGGGAGCGACGCTTCGAACACGATGCGGGAAAGATCGGCAGCGTGCCGCTTGCAGCCGAGCGACCCCTCGACCTCGCTCGCGCGCTGGACACCGAAGCGCAGCGCTTCTCGGCCAACCTCCCCGCTGCCCTCTGCGCCCGCGCCGTGCCGACCCGGGAAACCCTCCACGCGGCCCGCGCCGAGGCCGATGTCGCGCGCGCGCGCATGATCGCGCTCCAGGAGGAGCTCGACTGGCGCTGCTACGGCCTCTACGGCCTGCACGAGGCTCCGCCGGAACACCCGGACGCGCCGCAGCTCCGCCTCGGCGAGCGCGCCTTCGAGATCGTCATGGCCCGTCGCATGGCGTCCGGAGAGCTGGAGACCGCGTGGTTCGAGCGTCACCGCTCCACGCCCATCACCGACCTGCCCGCCCATTGGCCGGGCGACTACCGCGCGGTGGTCGAGCGCCGCATCGCCCTGATCGAATCCGACCCCATCATCGGCCTGATCGAGCGCCCGGAGTTTAAGCGCCGCTGGTCCTCCGAACCTTGGGAGAAGATGGAGCAGGACGCGCTCCGTTCCTGGCTGCTCGATCATCTGGAAGACCCGCGCTTCTGGGAAGCCGCCGACCCGCGCATCGTCACGACACGCAGCCTCGCCGACGCGACGCGTGCCGACGCCGAATTCCAATCCGTCGCAGAGCTCTACGTTGGCCGCGCCGGTTTCGATCTCGAAGCGCTGGTGGCAGAGCTGATCGCGGCCGAATCCGTGCCCTTCCTCGCCGCCCTCCGCTACAGGGAAACAGGCCTGCGCAAGCGCGCCGACTGGGAAGCGACCTGGGAGAAGCAGCGCGCCGAGGACGCCATCGACGCGGAGCTCGCTGGCCGTCGCGGCGAGTTCCTCCGCACCGCCTGGTCGCGCCAGAACCCGCGCGGTGAGGGCGAAGCTGCGGAAGCTTATGCCGCCCGCATGGCCGCTGGCCTCGGCGCCGAAACCGTGCAGCAGGCGGCCGACACCGCCATCGCTGCGGAGGCAAAGCGCCGCAAGGCGGCGGAGGTCGGGGACATTCCCGTGCCGCCGAAGTACCGCACGCCCGACTTCCAGTCCGCGACCTTCTGGGGACTCCGAGGCGGCCTCGACGTGCCGAAGGAACGCTTTGTCTCCTTCCCGCTCTGCGTCCGCGACGCCGACCCCAGCCTGCCGATCCTTTGGGCCGGCCACGACCATCTCGCCCGCGCCCGGGCGCTCGCCTCGCTCTACGTGGAACGGCGGGACACCGATGGCTGGCCTTCCGCGCGGCTGCTGCCGATGCTGGCGGGCCTGCTGGAACTCGTCCCCTGGCTCCGCCAGTGGCACAACGACATCGACGCGGAGACCGGGCTGCGCATGGGCGACTACTTCGCCGGCCTCATCGAGGAGGAAGCGCGCGAGCGCGGCCTGACCATCGACGACCTTCGCAATTGGACGCCGCCCGCGCCCGCCCGGCGCACGCGCGGCCGGAGGGCCGCGGCATGAGCGACGCCACTCGTCCGCTGCTCCGCGACCTCATCCCCATCCCGGAGCGGGTGCAGACCAACGACTTCGTCCTGAAGCTGTCGGACGGCGTCACTGAGGCCGGCGCGGCCGAGACCATCAAGAGCTACGTCGTCACGACGGAACTCGCCAAGGCCTTCGACAAGGCGCTCGGCTTCATCCAGGGCTCGGTCGAGGGCGGCAAGAGCGCCGCCTGCTACCTCCACGGCTCCTTCGGCGCCGGCAAGTCGCACTTCATGGCGGTGCTGAACCTGCTGCTGGCCGGCAACGCCAAGGCGCGTGGCGTGCCTGAACTTGCGGGCGTGGTGACGAAGCACGACCGCTGGCTCGGCGGGAAGCGCTTCCTGATGGTGCCCTACCACATGATCGGGGCGAAGGACGTCACCAGCGCCATCCTGGGCGGCTACGCGGCGCATGTCCGCAAGGTCGAGCCGAGCGCGCCGACGCCGGGCTTCTACCTCGGTGAGAAACTGTTCGAGGACGCCCGCGGCCTCCGCGCCAAGATGGGCGACGACGCTTTCTTCCAGCACCTGAACGAGGGCGCGGCCGCCAGCGACGACGGCTGGGGCGACTTTGGCAACCAGTGGGACTCCGGGTCCTTCGAAGCGGCGACGCTGGAGCCGCCGGAGGGAGAGGAACGCCAGCGCCTGGTCGGCCGGCTGATCGAGGCCTATTTCAGCAATTACGCCGGCGTGGCGGCGACGCGCGGCGAGGCCTTCGTGGACCTCGACGCCGGCCTCGCCATCATGAGCCAGCACGCCAAGCGGCTGGGCTACGACGCGGTCGTGCTATTCCTCGACGAGCTGATCCTGTGGCTCGCCAGCCGCGCCGGCGACGTGGACTTCGTCAACGACGAGGGCTCGAAGCTGTCGAAGCTGGTGGAGGCGCAGGACGCCAACCGGCCGATCCCGATCGTGTCCTTCGTGGCCCGGCAGCGCGACCTGCGCGACCTCATCGGCCAGCAGCACGCCGGTGCGCTACAGGTGCGCTTCTTCGATACGCTGAAATACTGGGAGGCGCGGTTCGACAAGGTTCTGCTGGAGGACCGGAACCTGCCCGTGATCGCCGAGAAGCGCCTTCTCGCGCCGAAGTCGGAGACGGCGAAGCAAGAGATTGACGCGGAGTTCGAGCGAGTGATGCGTGCCCGGCAGACGGTGCTGGACACGCTGCTCGGCTCGGACGGCGAGCGGGCGCTGTTCCGCATGACCTACCCGTTCAGCCCGGCCCTGGTGCAGGCGCTGATCGCGGCGTCGTCAGTCCTGCAGCGGGAGCGCACGGCGCTGAAGCTAATGCTCACCCTACTGGTGAAGCGGCGGGACGAGCTGCGTCTTGGCGCCCTGATCCCAGTGGGAGACCTGTGGGACGAGATCTCGACGGGTGACCAGCCTTTCTCGGACGGGATGCTGATCGAGTTCGAAAACGCGAAGAAGCTCTGGACCCTGAAGCTGCTCCCGCTGCTGGAGCAGGAGCACACGGTGTCCTGGCAGGACCTGCAGGACGGTCGCGCGGACCCGCAGGTGGCCCGGCGCTTCGCCAACGACGCACGTCTGCTGAAGACCCTGCTGCTCGCGGCCCTGGTGCCTGAGGTGGCGGCGCTACGGGCGCTGACCGCACCGCGACTGGCCGCCCTGAACCACGGGACCGTCGTGTCGCCGGTACCAGGCGGGGAGGGGGGTATCGTCCTCCAGAAGGTTCGGAAGTGGGCGACGCGGGTCGGTGAGATTCGCATCACCGACGACCAGACCCCGATCGTGTCGCTGCAGATCAGCGGCGTGGACGTGGAGCCGATCCTTGCCAATGCGGGGACAGCCGACAACGATGGCTCCCGCCGCAGCAAGCTCCAGCGGATCCTGTTCGACGCGCTCGGCATCCGGGAGGACGGCACCCTTATCGGCGCCCAGCCCTTCGTGAGCTACGAGCACGCCTGGCGCGGCACGAAGCGGGAGGTCGACCTCTATTTCGAGGCTGTAGCCGAGGTGAGCCCCGAGCGCCTGAAGGGGCGCGGCGTGCCGGTTTTGGTGCTCGGCTTGCCCTTCGATCCGAAGGGGCGACCGCCCTCGACGCATCTGGCCCACGCCAAGAACTTCAACGACGAAGGCGCATCGGGGGGCGTGGTGTGGCAGCCCGCCTATCTGAGCGACCGCGCGATGAAGGACCTCGGCACGCTGGTCCGCATCGACTTCCTGCTGGCCGGGACCGGCGAGCGGCTGAACGAGGCGGCGCGGATGCTGTCGGCCTCCGACCGCGAGCAGGCGCGGGCCGTGCTGCGCAGCCAGCAGAGCGCCCTGCACCAGCGCATCCGGGCCTGCATCGAGACCGCCTACGGCATTCGCAACGACAACGATGGCTGCATCGGCACGCCTGTGCCGCCAGAAGATCGGCTGGTGTCACTCCAGGGCACCTTCATGCCGCAGATGCCGGTCGGCGCCGACATGAAGGGCGCGGTGACGCAGCTGTTGGATCGCTGGTTCGAGCATCGCTATCCCGCCCATCCGTTGTTCGATACCGAGGTTCGGGACGCCGTGCTTCGCCGCGTCTTGGACCGTGTCCAGGAGGCGGCGCAGGAGCCGGACCAGCGGAAGTTCATTGAGGATACAGCGGACCGGAAGCATCTCGGCGCCATCGCCGTCCCGCTGAAGCTCGCGGTGATGAGCCAGACGCAGCTCCAACTCACCAACGACTGGGCGAACCACTTCGCCACGATGCATGCGCGAACCGGGGGCGGGCCGCTGACGGTGGCGAAGCTCCGCGACTGGATCGACGAGCCGAAGCCGATGGGGCTGCCGCAGCGCGTGCAGAACCTCGTCATCCTCGCCTTCGCCGCGCAGGCCGACCGCGCGCCCGTCCGCAACGGCGCGCCTGCAACGATATCGCTCGACCGCATCGACGACACCGTCGAACTCCGCGAGGAAGCCCTCCCGGACGAGACGACCTGGGCCAAGGCGCGCGAACGGGCTGCAGCCCTGTTCGGCCTGAAGCCGGGCGAGGTCCGGAAGGGCGCGACGCTGTCGGCGCTGGCGGCCGAGCTCCAGGAGAAGGGCGCGGCCAAGCGGACGCTCCTCGCTGAGCTGTTGAAGGACCTCCCGCCGTGGGCGGAGAGGTTCGGCGTGGCGGCCACGGCTCCGCGCTTCACCACGCTGCGCTCCGCTCAGGTGCTTCTCGGCGACCTCGCCGGGGCGGCCACGCCGCTCGCCCGCGTCGAGGCGCTGGCCGATGCGGAACTGGAGACGAGCGAGGCAGCCGTGGGCCGCCTGCTGGCTGCACTGTCGGAAGTCCGGGAGGCAGTGGTCTCGGCCGACTGGAACATCATCGAGGCCGGCACTGGCCTGGGTGACCATCGCAAGGGTGCTTCAGAGGGCCTGCGGGAGAAGCTCGTCGAGATGCTCGACGCGGACGAGCATGCGGTGCAACTCAGGCCCGTCCTCCGCGACGTCCAGACCCGGGCCTCGCGGCTGCTCGCCGAAACCAAGCCAAGCGATGGGCCGCCGCCCAGAGACGATCCACCGCCGCCGCCACCGCCGCCCGGCGAGGAGGTGGTGGACGAGCGCCAACAGGTGGTGCTGGATGCATCCGCCGCGACAGCGGCGATTGACGAGCTGAGAGGTCGCCTGGTCGCCTCTCCCGGCGCCCGACTGACGATCTCGTGGCGGCTGACCCGACTGAAGTCCGGAGGGGCTGCTTGAGCCCTCTGCTGGCACCTGACCGGGCCGAGATCGAACGGGCGCTGGAGGACCTCCTGCGGCGCGATGCCGGCGCGCGCGTCCTCGCCATGCGCTCCCCGGTCAAGCGCACCTGGCCCGAAACCATCGAGCTGCGTGGAAAGCGCTTCCGCATTGCCTGGTGCCCATCCGAGCTGGAGATGCGGGAGCGTCTCAACGAGATGGAAGCCGACGCTGACGGGATGATCCTACTGACCCCACTCGACGCCGCGGCCCTCGCCGGCGACATCGTCGCGCGATTCCCGCGCGCCCGGCTCGAGCAGACCGACCGGTGGTCCGCGCTGCGGAGCCTGTTCAAGGCTCACGCGGTCGACCCGCGGCTGGCGGCGCAGCGTTGGCTTGCCGATCTGCTTCTGGCCCACGTGCCCGCAGACGGATACCGCCCGGCATCGGGTGGCGTCCTGGACCTCGACACGGCATGGCGGGCCGCGCTCGAAGAGGTGCTGGGGCTGCCCGAGGGGCGCGGCGACGCGGCGGCCCTGCTGACCTGGACGCTCGACCCGGTCGGCCTGGACCGGCTCGCGCGGCTTCCGCCTGACGTCCGCCAGGCCTTGGCTGGCCGCCTTGGCATGGAGGGAGGACCGGCCGCGGCCCTGGTCCTGGGTGCGGCCGTGGCAGGCCGGGGCGGTGATGCTCTGGCCATCGCGCTGGCCTGCGGCGTGGTTTTCGGTGAAGCAGCGCCGCGCGTCGAGCTCCGGGACGCTGCCGTTCGGCTCGAACCGCTCGTCGGCGGCGTCCCGATCGATCCCGACGTGGGCCGGAGCCTCGCCGAGGCGGGACGTCGGGTGCTCGACCGGCTTGCCCGTGACAATCCCGGGGCAAGCCGAGCCGCGGAGGCACGGACCGCCGCGATTCTGTCCGATGTCCGAGCCGAGGCGGCCGCGGGGCTGAGCCCCGCCTTGCAGCTCGGCTTCGACGCCAGGCTGCGCGAGGCAGCCGACGCGCTGGGCCGCGCCGCGGAGACGGGTCAGGCCGACGACGCGGGTGCCGCCTGGGACCGTGTCCGCGAGGTCGTCGGCCACGACCGCGCCGGCGACAACGCCGCGCGGATCGGGCGCCTGACCATGGCCGCCAGGATTGTGGGCTGGCTCGCCAGGGGGCGGCAGCGAGCGGTCCGCACGTTTGCAGAAGCTGCCGCAGGCTACGCCCAGGAAGGGGGCTTCGTGGACCGCGCGCGGCAGGCCCTCCGCGGCGGCGATCAGCTTCCCGACGTTGCGGCCGCCTACTCCCGTGTCGCCAAGGCGGCCGCAGCGCAGCGCGATGCGGAGAACCAATCCTTTGCGACGCTTCTGAAGGGATGGAATCAGGGCGGCGGGCACGGCGACGTGCCGCTCCCGGTCGAGCGCGTCCTGGAGGTGGTGGTCGCCCCGCTGGCGCGCGAGAAGCCGGTCCTCCTCCTCGTCTTCGACGGCCTCAGCTTCGCGGTCTGGCGTCACCTCGCCGAGACCGTCGGGCGGCTGGGCTGGTCGGAACTCACCCCGACGGACGGGCGCGGTGCGTTCATCGGCGCCGCGGCGCTGCCCTCGGTCACCGAGATCTCGCGGGCCAGCCTGCTCGGCGGGAGGCTGACGCGAGGCGACCAAGCGGCGGAGCGTGCGGGCTTCGCAGGGCTTCCAAGCCTCGTCGCGGCGTCCCGGGCTGGGAAGCCCCCGCGGCTGTTCCACAAGGCCGACCTCGCCTCCGGGCCGGAACTCGGTGTCGACGTCCAGGCCGCCGTCGCCGACTATCAGCAGAGGATCGTCGGGATCGTCCACAACGCGGTCGACGCCCAGTTGTCCGGAAGCGACCAGCTCGAGATCACCTGGTCCGCCGATGACTTCCGCCAGGTCTCCGCCATCCTACACACCGCTCGGCAGGCCGGCCGGATCGTCGTCGTCACCGGTGACCACGGCCATGTGCTTGACGAGGGGACCGTGCAGATGCCCGGCGGAGCGGGCGACCGCTGGCGAAGCGCCGGCACAGCGCCGGGCGACGGCGAGGTCGCGCTCGCGGGTGGCCGCGTCTTGGCACCCGGAGGAGCGACGACGATCGTCGCGGCATGGAGCGAGCGCCTCCGCTTCGCTGCGCGGCGGGGTGGCTACCACGGAGGGGCTGCTCCCCAGGAAGTCCTCGTGCCCGTTGCCGTGCTGTCGTCCGGTGACCCTCCGTCCGGGTGGACCGAGGCGCCGCCTGCCGAGCCAGCGTGGTGGCGCGGTGCCGAGGGCGAGCCCAGTCCTCCTCGCAAGCCGGAGGTCGCCTCAACACCGGCCGGCCGCCGGAAGTCGGAACCGCGTCAGGTCGATCTCTTCGTCAGCGAGGCGGATGGCCGCGGTGGTGCGTCTGATACCGGGGCAGCATCGCAGGCCCGGGTGCCGACGGGCTCCGCCCCGCCCTGGATCGAAGCGCTGCTGCGGTCGGAGAGCTATGCCGCCCAGCGGATCTTGGCTGGGCGCGGGGCGCCCCCCGACGACCAGATCCGCGCGCTTCTGGCAGCGCTGGCGGCACGGGGCGGCCGGATCACACGGGCGGGCCTGGCTCAGGCCCTTGGGACACCGGTGCTACGCCTCGCGGGCTTCGTCAGCGCGGCGCGGCGGGTGCTCAACCTCGACCAGGCGCAGATCCTCGTCGTGGACGGCGAGGACGTCGTTCTGGACGAGGCCTTGCTCCGCGTGCAGTTCGAACTTGGCGGTCGCCGATGATCGGCGTCCAGCGCAGGGCTGCGATCCTCGACGCGCTCCGCCGCGGCACCGTGCCCCACGAGGGCCTGGCCGCCTTCGCAGTGGGCATGGACCGCTTCGAGGCCGCGGTAGACGCTGACCTCGCGACCGCCTCGGCCGGGCGGGGGGCCTTCAAGGCGGTCCGCGGAGAGTACGGGTCGGGGAAGACCTTTATGGCGCGCTGGCTGCAGGAGCGCGCCCGCGCCGCGGGCTTTGCTACGGCCGAGGTGCAGGTGAGCGAGACCGAGACGCCCCTGCACCGCTGGGAGACCGTCTACCGTCGCCTCGTAGAGCGCCTTGCGACCTCCGACACCCCCGAGGGGGCCTTGCGGTCCTCCGTGGACGCGTGGTTCTACACCCTGGAGGAGAACGTGTTGGCCGAGGGGCGGATCGCGGGCGACGACGCGGAGGCGCTGGCGGCGGCCACCGAGGCCGTCATGGAGCGCCGGCTCGCGGCGATCGCGCGGACGGCACCCGCCTTCTCAGCCGTCCTTCGCGCGTACCGCCGCGCCCTTCTCGCGGACGACGCTGCCCTCGCCGAGGGCCTGATCGCCTGGCTCGGCGGCCAGCCGAACGTCGCGGCCGCGGTCAAGCGTGCGGCAGGGATCAAGGGGGACCTCGACGCCTTCGGGGCCATGCACTTCCTAGGCGGCCTCCTGACGATCCTGCGCGACAGCGGCCGATCGGGCCTCCTCCTGGTCCTCGACGAGGTCGAGACGCTCCAGCGCATGCGCGCCGACACGCGTGAGAAGGGCCTCAACGCGCTGCGGCAGGTCCTCGACGAGCTCGATGCCGGGCGGTACCCCGGCCTCTATCTCGTCGTCACCGGCACGACAGCTTTCTTCGACGGGCCGCAGGGCGTCCAGCGCCTCCCACCGCTCGCGCAGAGGCTCCACACCGACTTCGCCACCGACGCCCGGTTCGACAACCCGCGCGCCGTCCAGGTGCGACTGCAGGGCTTCGACCTCGACGCTCTGGCCATCGTGGGGCGGCGGGTCCGCGACCTCTTCGCGGAGCACAGCGCCCAGGAGGCCCGCATCCGCGCGGTGGTGGACGACGGCTACGTCGCCGACCTCGCGCGCGGGGTCGCGGGGCGCCTCGGCGGGCGGGCTGGCGTCGCACCACGCCTCTACCTCCGAAAGCTGGTCGCCGAGGTGCTCGACCGCGTGGACCAGTTCGCGGACTTCGACCCGCGCCGGCACTACGCGCCGACGATCGACGAGCGGGAGATGACCAAAGCTGAGCGCGCCGCCGCCGGTGCGACCGACGTGGACGACGTTGAGCTCGACCCGTGAGCGCAGCGTTCGACGCGCTTCACCCTGCGCTGCGCTACCACATCGTCAGCACCCTCGGCTGGCCCGACCTGCGGCCCACCCAGGCCGCCGCCGTCGGGCCGGTCATGGCCGGCGAGGACGTGTTGCTGCTCGCCCCGACAGCGGGCGGGAAGACCGAGGCCGCCGCGTTTCCGCTGATTTCCCGCATCGCCGGAGAGGGCGGGCGGGGGGTGGCGGCGATCTACGTCTGCCCGCTGAAGGCGCTCCTGAACAACCTCGCCCCGCGCCTCGAGCGCTACGCCGGGTTCGTCGGCCTGCGGGTCGGGCTGTGGCATGGGGACGTCGGCGAGCCCGCCAGGAGGCGGATGCTGCGGGACCCGCCCGAGATCCTGCTGACCACGCCCGAATCCCTGGAGGCGATGCTGATCTCGGCGCGCCTCGATCACGTCGACCTTCTCGGTGGCATCCGTTCGGTCGTCGTGGATGAGCTCCACGCCTTCGCCGGAGACGATCGGGGCTGGCATCTGCTGTTCCTGCTCTCGCGCCTTGAGCATCTCACCGGCCGCCAAATCCAGCGCATCGGCCTGACGGCGACGGTCGGTAACCCGTCCGAACTGCTCGATTGGCTGACGCTGGGGCGAGGCGGACGGGTACTCGGGCCCACGCGCCCGGTGGCAGACGGCGAGGTCACGGCCGATCACGTGGGGTCGGTCCGGAACGCGGTCACGGTCATCGCGCGCCTGCACCGCGGCGAGCGGCGGCTCGTCTTCGCGGATAGCCGGACGCGCGTCGAGGAGATCGCGGCGGGGCTCAGGGCGGCGGGCGTGAGGACCTTCGTGTCGCATGCGTCGCTCTCGCTCGACGAGCGGCGCCAGGCCGAAGCCGCCTTCGTCGCCGAGCCGGACTGCGTCATCGTGGCGACCTCCACCCTCGAACTCGGGCTGGACGTCGGCGACCTGGACCGGGTCATCCAGGTCGGCGCGCCGCCGAGCGTCGCCTCCTTCCTCCAGCGCATGGGCCGCACGGGACGGCGGAGCGGGACGGCGAGGAACTGCCTGTTCCTGGCCACCGACGATGAAGAGCTGCTGGCCTGCCTGGCGCTGGCAACCCTGTGGCGCGAGGGGGCCGTGGAAGCGATCAAGGCGCCGCCGCGGCCGTCGCACATCTTCGCCCAGCAGGTCATGGCGCTCGTCCTCCAGGAGAAGGGCGTCGTGCGCGCGGACATAGAACTCTGGCTCGGCGCAGCGGCGGACGCCGTGCCGGAGGCGGATCGCCACGAGGTTCTCGCGCACATGCTGGCGAACGGGATCCTCGCCGAGGACGCGGGTGTCCTCGGCCTCGGATCCGTCGCCGAACGTGAATTCGGCCGCCGGCATTTCGGGGACCTCGTCGCCGCCTTCAGCCAACCCCTCCTGTTGGCCGTCCGGCATGGGCCGCTGGACCTTGGCTCGGTTCACCCGGCCAGCATCGCGCCAGGCCACGGCGGCGGACCTGCCGTGATCTCGCTCGGCGGCAGAAGCTGGAGGGTCACGGATGTCGACTGGAGGCGCCGGACCGTCTCCGTGCTGCCGACCGAGGGTGGCGGTCGTTCACGCTGGCTCGGCAGTGGACGCCCGATGTCGAGTATGGTGGCCAACGCCGTCGAACGCGTGGTGGCAGGGACCCTGTCGGGGTGTCGTTTGTCGCGGCGCGCCGAGGCGGCGCTGGAGCAGATCCGCACACGCCTTGAGTTCGTGGACGCCGGCGCGCTTCCGCTCGTGGCGGACGGCGGAGCGCGTGTCGTGCTGTGGGGCTTTGCCGGCGGCGCCGCGATGGCATCCATCGCGTCGGGCCTGAGCAGTTTTGGCTTACCGGCGACAGCTTTCGATGATTTCACCGTCACCGTGAAGATGCGGGACCCAAGCGAGCTGGCGTCGGCGTTAGATGCCATCGAGCCGGATGCGGTGCACCCGCGGCTCCCGGACAATGTCAATGAGGCACTAAAGTTCGGTCTGTGTCTTCCGGAGCCAATTATACGCGCTGTTCTGGCAGGCCGCACTTCGGACACTGCGGCGGTCACTGCCCTATGCCGACGGGCGCACAGGCTGATTCAGCATACTTTCTCGCCTTGATCGTATGACGGGTCTCTCAGACAATCGCTCCGACCACTCCTGGCCTTGGTCACGGACGTTGAACGTCTTTTCGTTATAATAACGAAACCAAAAACGGGGCATGATGCCGCTACATTATGCAGGTTCACACCCTTGTCCTCCACTGTCTCTACCGAAGCCGCTTCGCCCGACCTCGGACCGGCGCCTGAGCCAGAGCGGATCCTGCCAGCGGATGCGCCCGCCAAGCTCGAGGTTGCGGCGCGCGAACTGCGCCGCGCAAATCAGGAGCTAGTGGCTCTCGTCCACCAGATCGCCCTCTGGCGCGCACTTGCCTACGACCGTGGTTTGGCCGAGCGCCTCGGCCGCTCGTACGCCGCGCAGGGCTTCCTCACGGCACGGTCTGCGAGCCTAAACGGCGTCGTGCTCTCGATCAGCCGCATGTTCGACGGCACGCGCACCGCCCTCGACCTCAACGCGACGTTCAACCGCATCCTGAAGCCCCGCAACGCGACCGTCGATCGAAAGCGTGCTGCGCAACGGCCGGGTGCTGGGGGTCGGCATGCCAGCCGATCCCACGGCAGTGGCCCGCTTGGCCATGGTGCTGGAGGCGTGATCGCGCCGCCTGCCGGAGGGCGGGTCTGGTTGGCCGCAGGCCCGACCGATATGCGGCGCGGGTTCGACGGGGTCTCGCGGCTGGCGCCACCAGACCAGGATGACCGCTATTCCGCTGTCATGGGTCGCGGAGCAACGCTTACATGAAATCGGCCACAATTACGCATGATCAAGAAAAATATACTGTCGCAATATAAACCTTAAACGTAAGATTTTTGTGCAAACGTGCAAACGTGCAAACGTGCAAACGTGCAAACGTGCAAACGTGCAAACGCGCGGAGGGCGGCAATGGGGCGATTAAACTGGTCCAAGGCTGCGCAAGATCGCCGCCTTCGGGAACAGGGCAGCGAGCCGCTTGCCGTTGAAGATCAGACGCTTCGACGAGGCTGGCTCCCCTCAAAAGAGGCTGCCTCTGAGGTAAAGCCAAGTTCTTCCGCTCCCGCGGTCCACTCCCTTCCCAAGCCGCCGGCGGTGAGTGGTCAGCCGAACCAGGCACCGATTCTGAACATCACCCCGTTACCGGCCGCACCGACCAAAGTTGCCGTTCAGAAGGCGAAAGGCTCGAACGAGGGGCGGCGCATTGACAAAGGCTTTATGGTCAGTCGTACGGATGGGAGCGTCATCGAGATCGAATCCATTCGGCCGCCCAGCAAGCGAAGAAAGTCGAGGAAATTGTCAGCGAGCAAAAAGTGGAAGTCGGGAATGCGCCGATGAGCCGAGTTCGTGCGCCGGCCAAGCCCTAGGATGAAGCTGGGCTGATGCGCATGTACCGCTGGAGGTGCTCGCCGCGCACTTTGCCTGCCATCGCCCTGAACATCTGCAGCATTCGCGCTGCTGCTGCTCCCAATGTGGCCGCAGCCGGCCTATAGGCGGCATCGGCAGTGCTGCCGGCAAAGCTGATCGACTTCTTGTGGAGGCTTTCGACGCCCCGGCCGCGATGGTCGCAGCGGCCCGGGCTCGCTTGGAGAGCCGGGCCACGGTCCACCACAGGACCTTCGACGCGGTCGCCTGGCACGCCGCCTTCGACGGGATCTGGTGCTGCGCCTCGCTGCTGCACGTGCCCCAGGCGGCCTTTCCGGATGTCGCGGCCCGGTTGCTCGCCGCGCTGCGGCCGGGCGGGGCCTGGTACCTGTCCTTCAAGCACGGCGAGGGCGAGCACGGGCGCTGGGGACGACTGTTCGTCGACCATACCGAGGTGACGCTGCGGGCGGCCCTCAGCCCCCTCCCCGTTCAGCTGTTGGATCTGTGGGTCTCGGCTAACCGCCGGCCCAGGCGCGCCGACGAGGCCTGGCTGAACGCGGTGGTCCGGTGAAGCAAGGGGGCCAGCCAAGCGACACGCCGGAGCGGTATTGTTCGGTAAGACTTTTGGCAGATCAGGAGGTGCGCGATGCCAACCGTACAAAGCTTTTCCATCAACGAAGAAAGCGATGCGGGTGGGGTTAGCTATTGCTGGACCGAGAAAAAGAAAGGCGGATTCTACCTATATGGCAATGAGCTTGGGAAGATGGCAGGCCCTGAGCCAACGGTATATGACGCCGTCACGGCCAGTGGATTCCAATTCGGCATGGATAATGCCGAGATAGATTGCAGTCTATCTTTTGAAGAGCTCCAACAGATACTGTCTAGCGCATCGTTCATCCTGTCTAATATTTCATATCTGGTCATCAATGGCAGAGAGATCGAAGGGCGTGATCCCGAGGGGATCATTAAAGAGTACCGATCTTCTCTCGATGAGGATTTCGGCTGGACCGAGTAGCCATGGATTTTGGGGCCGCCGGGGCTTCCGGGGCGCTTGAGCGAGGACGCCACGCACCCTGATCTTTGTATCTGGTGGGTAGCTCAGTCAGGGCGGCCGAGGCACCTGGGCCCGGCGGCAGCTCCCGCCAAACCAAATGAGCAGGCCCCCGGCTGCATAGCCCTGCGCTACTTCTGCCCTGCCATCGCTTCCGGCGGTTGCCGCAGCAGGTCAGCGGCCTCGACATCCAATTCGTGGGCCAGCCGGTCCAGCACATCGATGCTCACCGCGTAGACGCGGCGCTCCAGGGCACTGACATAAGTGCGGTCGATCCCGGCGCGGTGCGCCAACTCCTCTTGGGAAAGCTTGGCCGCGCGCCGATAGCGCCGCAGGTTGAAAGCCAGGACTGCGCGGATCTCCATGCGCGGAGGAGGCCCGCATTGGCGGGTATGCTAACACGGAGTATACTCTTCAAAACGCTTCGGCATCCCTATGTCCCTGAAGCGGAAGCAGGGCGGGATAGCGAGGCCGAGTGATGCGCGTCTACGACGATCAGTGGCTGGCCGAAGCGCAGACCGGCCGGCGGGAGCCGCTGCCGTGGTTCCAGGCGCGGACGCACCTGGAGGCTGTGCAGGACGCCGCGCTGCGACAGCGGGCCGGGGACTGCATCACCCAGGTGCAGGCCAACTTCTTCGCGGCCGAGCGCGAAGAGATGCACGTCTCCCAGCAGATCTACGAGCGGATGGAGCGGCGCCTCTTCCAGAAAGCGAGCGGCCGCATCTATCGGCGCTGTCTCGGTTGTGGCGCTCCGGAGCCACTGATCACGGCAGCCGTGCTGCCGATCCGCCAGGGCGGCTTCAAGTGCTTCTGTAACTACCAGCGCATCTGCCCCCGCTGCCGGGCCGAGCAGCGGAAGCGCCGGGTCGATCACCGCCCTGCCGCACTTCGTCGCATTATGGAGCGGCGGTTCTGGGAACTGCAGATCCTGCACCGCGCGTTCGGAAGGCGGAATGAGATGCTGGTCTGGGTGGCGCTGCGGGCCTCCGAGCAGGGCGTGAAAGCCGAGGAGTTTCCCCTGTGGCCGGCGCGAGGGAGCAAGAAGATCCCCGGCGGGCTGATGCTCGACTTCGAGCCGTCAGTGCTCGACCTCTACCGGGCGATCATCGAGGCGGCATGAGCCTGAAGCCGTCCATTGGCTGGAGGAACTCGGGGCTTGGTGGCGGCTGCCTCTAACCCGGCATCCGGGGCAGCAGCGAGATCCAGGGCCGCCACCCACCAGGTGCTCATACCATTGATGGCATGGCGGAGTTCGACCTAACGCTATGCCACGCGCCAGCAGCGCCACCCCTGGCCCTCGCGCCGGAAGGCAAATTGCCGGCGTCCACCAGGAACGCCACGCAGTTGGGCCCGGACGGCTGATTTCACGGACCGGAGTGGCCCCTTGCCTTTGCCCTCGACCTCGGGAATGTAGAACGAGTGCCCCACCTCCATCTCACGGATCGGATACTTCCGGGGTCTGCCACTTCGTGGAACTGGTGGGAGCGTGATCCCAGATGCGATCGGGATTCCCATACAAGAGCACTGCTTTACGAAGACACCAGAGCTCCAATGCTGATCGGAGTTCCTCAGACCATCTACTTTTGTGAGCATGGATCACCAATCCTTTTATGATGATGACAGTGATTATTTATAATTTTCCTTACCAAATGTACAATCAATATGAAATTGACCTAAAAGTCCTCCACGCGGTCTTCCATAGGTTATTTTCGTAACCGCATGAGCGACGACATGCTTCAGATCGCCTGAAAAGTGATAGAATTCAGTAGCTTAAAATATCCTGATTTAATTGCATTTCTGCAGGCCACTCGAAGAGTGGCCTCCTGTCAGACCGGCAGCTGAACGCCCCACAGGGAAAAATCAAAAAAGCATTTAAAGCGTCTAACGAAACCCGCTGAAGC
>NZ_SNVJ01000031.1 GCF_009829925.1 Teichococcus coralli | reverse complement strand
GGTGCCGTCACCACGGGCGCGGTGGGGACCACCGGGTCATCGGCGCCGGGCGGCTTGCCCGCTGTGGCGTCGCCACCGTTCTGCGTGGGCACGTCCGGCATGGCCTCGGGAGCGGGCACCGGCGCGCTGGACCCGCCGCCGAAATCAGCCCAGGTCATATCGCCCGAGCCCCAGTTCGCGAAGGCGGCCTTGAAGGCGGCGCCGGTATTCGCGTCGGTGCCGTCGGACAGCTTGCCGGGATAGGCGGAGTCGGAGTCCCAGTAGCTCTGCAGGACCACGTTGTGGCTGTCGAACCACTGCTTGGCGAGTTGCACGAAGGGCGCCGCGTTGTTGCCGGTCACGCCCCACTCGGAATAGGCGGTCGGCTTGCCATGCGCGGCGGCGAAGTTCTCCAGCCACTGCAGGCCGTACTTCTCGTCGCGGATCTGGTAGAACGCCTTCGCCGGGTCGCTGCCCTGGTATTCCGGCTTGTAGTAGAAATCCATGCCGATGACATCGACGTACTCGTCGCCGGGATAGATGCTCTCGGGATTGGTGCCGCCGTTCGCGTGGTTGATGTTCCACTCGAACTGGAAGCGGTCGGAGACCTGCTTGAAGGTGCTCGCCATCTGGCGGAAGGCGCCCTTGAACGCCTCCTCCTTGCCGATCGCGTTCCAGAAGAACCAGTCGCCGTTGGCCTCCCAGCCGGTGCGGACCATGATCGGGCCGTCGCCAGGGGTGTTCTTCAGGAGCGCTTCCGCCACCTGCTTGTAATAGGTGTTGTAGGCGCCGCTGGCGGCGGTGCCGAGATTGCCTTCCTTGCTGATGATCGGCACCGACCATTGCACATCGATGCCGGTCGATTTCCACAACCCGGCCTGCCAGCTCGCTGAGGACACATAGTCCGTCCAGTTGGCATAGCCGACAACGCCGTGGACGTAGTCCGGCTTGTCGCCCAGCCAGGAGGAGAACTTGTTCAGGTCAGCCGTGCTGTTGCCGACATAAACGCCGAAAGCGGCCATGGGGGAAGACCTTCTGAGGGAGCTGGGCAGAGGCCCTGGGTTGCTCACTCAAAAGTGAGTGATGGTTGTTAACTGATCGTTACTCGCCTCACGGTTTAGTGAAGAAAAATCTTATTCGCCTATTTGGTGATTTATCCGCTCTGTGAGCCAAAGGATCTCTGGCCCGATCCATGGGCGCGCGCAGAACCGGCCGGCCCCAGGCTCCTGCCCGTCCGCGTTCCTCCAACCACCTGGAGAAGCAAGGAATTTCCCAGGAGCACCCGTATTGGCGTGGGATGGGAGGGTATGCGCCGCGCCAGGGGCGCCTCGGCCTGTTCCCGCCGCCCTTGGGGCCGGGCGCCTCATGGCTGGAGCCAGCCGCGGGGCGCGCGCAGGCGGATTCCGGCCGCCGGCTTCGCGAAGCGCGCTCCGCGCCTCGCACCGCCAGCGCGGATCTCGGCTGTTGTGGAAGCCCTACCGCGCCTGCGGTGAATTCCGCTCCGCCGCCCGCCAGGAGGCGGCCGCGAAGCCGGAGGCAGGCCGGGAGAGGCCCGAGAGGCCGCCGCGGCAGGCGGTGGCTAGAGTTGCGGCCAGATGCCTCTCCGGCCGCCCTCCCGGTCCTGCCGGTTCAACTCGTTGGCCGCCAGGGAGGAGGCGAAGTTCGCCTGCCGCAGGCGCGGGAGGTTGGCCAGGCGCGCCAGCGTCGCCTCGCCGCCGGCGGGGAAGAGGGGCGGCGAAAGGAGGCGCCGCGCCGCCGCCTCGTCACCCGCGCGCAGGGCGCGGGAGGCGGCGTAGAGTGCGTCCACCACCGCCTGCGGCGGTGCTTCAGGCGCGATTCCGGCGGCATTCCTCACCTCCGGAAGGCCACGGCGGAGCTCCACCCCGACGAGCGGCGAGAAGCCCACCCAGCGTGGGCCGGCCGGAATCTCAACCGTGAGGTATTCGTAGTTCGCCACCGCCCGCGCCGCCTCCGCCGGGCGCCCGGCCAGGGCCGCCGGGTTGCCGAAGACGTAGGCGGTGCTGAGGATGGCCGCCCGCGTCGGATCGCCCGCGCCCTCGACCGCATCCGGAGGCAGGCGCACGGACGGGACGGCCGGCGCGTATCCGGCACATCCGCCAGGCAACGGCAGCGCAAGCAGCAGCATCCGCAGGACAGCCCGGCGGCCGGCCGTCCTGCTCGGCCTTGGCTGCGCAACGGCTGGTAGCGTCATTGGCGCCTCGCGGGGTCTGAGATGGTGCGAGCGGCCCCGCGCCAGGGCAGCGCGGTCCCTGCGCCATCCTGCCACGCACGGGCGCAGCAGTCTCGCCCCAAGAAGGGGAACCGGGAGTGCCGGGACGGCCTCGCCGGCATCCGGCCATGGCAGCCGGCGAGGCACTGGAGAGCGGCGCTTCCCAGGGCGCGGAGCAACGATCAGCGCGGCATCCGCCCGGCGGCGCAGTCGGGCACCCCCGGCGCCCGCCTTCCGGGCCGGCCCTTCGCGGGCGCGCGGTTCAGCGATATGACTGTTCTGTCCAGGGGCGGCGCTTGCTCCCCGCGGCGGCACGGCACGACAAGGAGAACCCCATGGCGAGTAGCAGGCTGATACAGTCCTTGACCGGCATCTCCGGGATTCTGGTGGCGCCCTTCGATGCCGGGGACAAGCTCGACACGCGGCGCCTGGCCCCGATCGTTGCCCGTGCCGTGGATGCCGGCGTGCACATCCTGGTGGCGAACGGCAATACCGGCGAGTTCTACGGGCTCACCACCGCCGAGGCCGAGGCCTTCGTCGCCGACTGCGCGCAGATCGTGGCCGGGCGGGCGCCGCTGCTGGCGGGCATCGGCAAGTCCGTGCACGACGCCTGCGCCCTGGCGCGCGCCTCCGCGAAGGCCGGCGCCGACGGGCTGATGATCCACCAGCCGCCGGACCCCTTCGTCTCGCCGCGCGGCATCATCGAATACGTGAAGCGGGTGCAGGACGCGGGCGACGGGTTGCCGATCGTGCTCTATCTCCGCAACGACGCGATCGGCACCGCCAACATCGCCGCGATCTGCTCGCTGGAGGGCGTGGTCGGCGTGAAGTGGGCGACGCCGAACCCGTTGAAGCTGGCCGAGGCGATGGCGGCGAGCCCGGAGCATGTTGTCTGGGTCGGCGGGCTGGCCGAGGTTTGGGCGCCGGCCTTCTACGCGGTGGGCGCGCGCGGCTTCACCTCGGGGCTGATCAACGTCTGGCCGGAGCGTTCAGTGGCGATCCACACGGCGCTGGAGGCGGGCGACTTCGCCGAGGCGCGCCGCCTGATCGCCGGCATGGCGGTGTTCGAGACGGTGCGCGCGCAGGAGATGAACGGCACCAACGTCACCGGCGTGAAGGCGGCGCTGGCGATGATGGGGCAGGACTGCGGCGCGACGCGCCCACCCTCGGCCTGGCCGCTCACCCCGGCGCAATCCGGGATGCTGCGCGGCTTTCTCGCGGAGGTCGGGCTGCTGAAGGCCCCGGCACCCGCGAAGTGACGCGCAGGCGCGGCGGTTCAGCCGCCGCGCTTCAGCCGGAGGCGCTGCGGCGCCCCGCCCCGTGGCGCGGCGGCGAAGGCCGCCCGCACATCCTCCGGCCAGGCGCCGACCTTGCGCCGCTCCAGGTCCACGCAAAGGAAGAGCAGCTCGGATTCGGCGCTCTCCCACCCCTCCCCCGCATGCAGCAGGCGGTGACGCAGCAGCAGGCGCTTGCTGTCGAAATCCAGGATCTCGCTGGTGCCGCCGAAAGGCATGCCTTCCGTCATCTCGCGCCTGTAGGCCACCCAGTTCTCGGCGGCGAAGGTGCCGAGGCCCCGCGCGCGGAAGGCCGGGCCGAGATGGAGCTGCGGCCAGGCGGCATCGGTGAGCAGGTCGAAGGCAACCACATAGTAGGCCAGGTTCATGTGGCCGTAGTGATCGACCCATTCGGGCTTCACGCGGCCGATTTCGGCTGATCTGAACATCGCGCCTGTCCTCTACGCTGGCAGGGCGAGCCGGGGAGAATGAGTTCTCCCCCAGGCCCACACCTCGTTTTTTCTATCAGCTTGGTCGCGTCCGGTGCAGGCGCTCGCGCCGGGGCTGAGGCAGCCCGGCGACGGCCGCCGCGGAACCTCGCCACGGGCGGGTCTGGAAACCTGGCGGAAGCAGGCGTGGGTTCCGGGGGAGTTCACTCTTCCGGGCTTTTGTTCGCCTCGCCATCGGAGCTCCATCTCCCCGGCTGGCTGGCGCGGCTGAGCCCCTGGGCCGCCTCCACCAGCAGCGGCGCGAAGCTGGCCGCGAAGGCCTCCGGTTTCCACTCGCCGAGCGAGCCGGCGATGTGCAGGGCCGCCACCGGCCGGCCATCCGCGCGGGTGATGGCGGCGCCCAGCGTCACCTCCCCCGCCGAGACCTCCTCGACCGCCAGGGCATAGCCCTGCGCGCGCGCGCGCCGCACCTGCTCCAGGATGGCCGCGGGGTCGGTCAGGGTGCGGGGGGTCAGCGCGGCGGGAATGGCGCGGCGGACCAGCGCCTCCGCCTCCTCCGGCGGCAGGGTCGCCAGGATGGCGCGGCCGCCGGCCGTGCTGACCAGCGGCACGCGGCGCCCGACCAGCGAGGACCAGAAGTACTCGCGCCTGCTCTGCTGCCGGATCACGTAGATCAGCGAGGCGCCCTCCCACAGGCTCATGCTGACCCGCTCGCCACAGGAGCGCCGCAGTTCGGCCACGACCGGCATCGCCACCTCCACCAGCGGCGTGGTGCGGAGATAGTGGAAGGCGGTTTCCAGCGCCTGGCGCCCCAGGCTGAAGCGCCGCGTGCGCGCATCCTTCTCCAGGTAGCCAAGGCGCCAGAGAGTGTGGCTGAAGCGCTGGGCGGCACTCTTGTCGAGGCCGGAGGCGGCGGCGATCTCGCCCAGGCTCATCGCACCGGGGCCTTCGCGCACGGCATGCAGCACGCGGAAGGCCTTCTCGACCGAGCCCACCAGCAGGGCATCCTCAGGCATGGCTTCCGGCTCTCTCCTGCGGCGCGCTTGACAGATTCGCGGCATATTGCCGTATAATTTTTGATATCACAATGTGATACGGCGGCCCGGGCCCGGGGGTCCTTTCCGCCCTTAGAAAGGGACGCGCATGTCAGGACGCAGCAACACCGCCGTAGGGGCAGCCGACAACCTGACCGCCGGCAAGGCCGTCGGCGCCGCCGTGATCGGCAACGTGCTGGAATGGTACGACTTCTCCGTCTATGCCTATCTGGCGACCATCCTCTCGCACCAGTTCTTCCACAGCGAGAACCCCACCTCCGCCCTGCTCGCCACCTTCGCCGCCTTCGGCATCGGCTTCGTGGTGCGGCCCCTGGGCGGCATCCTGATCGGGCGGATGGGCGACACGCATGGGCGCAAGGCGGCGCTGCTGCTGACCATCTTCATGATGGCCTTCGGCACCGTGGCGATCGGCCTGCTGCCGACCTATGAGACCATCGGCATCCTGTCGCCGATCCTGCTGGTGGTCTGCCGCCTGGCGCAGGGCTTCGCGGCGGGCGGCGAATGGGGCGGCTCCACCGCCTTCATCGTCGAGTGGGCACCGAAGAACCGGCGCGGCTTCTTCGGCAGCTTCCAGCAGGCGAGCGTCGCCGGCGGGCTGCTGCTCGGCTCGGCGGTCGCCGCAATCTGCAGCAGCGTGTTTTCCGCCGGGACGATGGAAGCCTGGGGCTGGCGCATTCCCTTCCTGCTCGGCGGCCTGCTGATCCCGCTCGGCATCTACATGCGCCGCAACATCGAGGAGACGCCGGCCTATCGCGAGGCGGTGGCCGAGAAGGCGCCGGCCGCGCGCGAGGCAGGCAACTGGACGCTCGCCGGCCGCGCCTTCGGCTTCACCATCCTCTGGACCGTCTCCTACTACGTGATGCTCAACTACATGCCGACCTTCACCCAGCAGCATGCGGGGCTGAGCCGGACGGCGGCGCTGTGGTCGAACACGCTGGGCCTCGTCGTGCTGGTGGTCGCGGTGCCGCTGATGGGCATGCTGTCGGACCGCATCGGCCGCAAGCCGCTGCTGCTCGGCTGCTGCATCGCCTTCATCCTGCTGACCTACCCGCTGTTCGTGCTGCTGCTCTCGGGCGGCGGGCTCGGCACCGTCATCCTGGTGCAGATCATCTTCGCGGTGATGATCGCCGCCTTCTCCGGTCCCGGCCCGGCGGCGATCTCGGAGATCTTCCCGACCGCCTCGCGCTCCACCTACATGTCCACCGGCTACAGCCTGGCGGTGGCGATCTTTGGCGGCTTCGCGCCCTACATCGCCACCTGGCTGATCGCCACCACCGGCTCGCCGCTCTCGCCGACCTATTACCTGATCGGGGCGGCCATCCTCTCCACCCTGGTCATCCTCCGGCTGCGCGAGACCGCGCATTCGGACCTGCGCTGACCTGAAAGGACCCCGGCCATGACCCAGGACAATCCCAGCGACCCCTCCCGGATGGAACCCTGGCAGTGGCCGGACCGGCACTGGCAGGGGCTGATCCGTCAGGTGCGTGCCGGCCGCCCGCTGCGGCCGCGGCAGTGGCCGGGCGGCGCGCGCTGCGCCGTAGCCCTCTCCTTCGACAGCGACCATGAGACCAACGAGCTGCGCGAGGGCGGCAAGTCGATCGGCCGCATGGCCTGGGGGCAGTACGGCAACCGCGTCGGCGTGCCACGCATCGCGAAGCTGCTGGACCGGCACGGCATCCGCGCCACCTTCTACGTGCCGGCCGTGGCCGCCCTCACCTATCCGGACGAGCAGCGCGGGCTGGTGGCCGCCGGGCACGAGATCGGCATCCATGGCTGGATCCATGAGCTCAACTCGGTGCTGCCCTATGAGGCGGAGCGGGACCTGATGTTCCGCGCCACCGACGCGCTGGAGCGGATCACCGGCGCGCGGCCGGTCGGGCTGCGCACGCCGTCCTGGGACTTCAGCCCGAACACGCTGCGCATCGAGCGGGAGCTGGGGCTGCTCTACGACTCCTCGCTGATGGCCGACGAGGACTGCTACGAGCTGGAAATGGNGCCGACGAGGACTGCTACGAGCTGGAAATGGAGGGCGAGCCGACCGGCATCGTCGAGCTGCCGGTGGAGTGGGTGCGCGACGACGCGGTGTACTTCATGATGCACCGCTTCCAGTCGTTGCGGCCCTACACGCCGCCGGAGGACGTGCTGAACATCTTTCGCCGCGAGTTCGACGCCGCCCATGCCGAGGGCGGCATCTTTCAGCTCACCTGCCACCCGCACATCATCGGCTACCGCTCGCGCATCTGGATCCTGGAGGCGCTGATCGCGCACGCCAAGGCCAAGGGCGACGTGTGGTTCGCCACCCATGCCGAGGTCGCCGCCTATGCGCGCGACAACGCGGCCTGAGACGATGAAGTTCGAATTCGCGGAGCAAACCGTTCTCGTCACCGGCGCGGCGCGCGGCATCGGGCGCGGCATCGTCGAGGGCTTTGCCGCCAGCGGCGCGCGGGTGGTGGCCACCGACGTGCTGGCCGAGCCGCTGGAGCGGATGGCGCACGAGGTCGGCGGCCAGGTGGAAGCCCGGCGGCTCGACGTCACCGACGGCGCGGCGGTCGCGGCGCTGGTGCGGGCGGTGGAGCCGGTGGACGTGCTGGTGCATGTCGCCGGCGGCGTGCTGGGCCAGGCGCGCAAGCCGCTGGAGGACATCACCGACGCCGACTGGGACGCCATCATGGACGTCAACCTGCGCGGCGCCTTCCATGCCTGCCGTGCGGTGGCGCCGGGGATGAAGCAACGGCGCGCCGGGCGCATCGTGGTCATCTCCAGCGGCGCGGGGCTGGGGGTCAGCCTGACCGGCATCCATGCCTATGGTACGGCCAAGACGGCGCAGATCGGCTTTGTCCGGCAAATCTCGGCCGAACTCGGACCCTATGGCATCACGGTGAACGCGGTGGCGCCGGGCTTCCTGCGCACCAGCCCGGACTACGAGCGGCAATGGGCCTCCTACGGCGCCGAGGGGCAGCAGGCGATGCTCGGCCGCATCGCGATGCGGCGCTTGGGCGAGCCGGCGGACATCGCCCATGCCGTGCTCTTCCTGGCCTCGAAGGAGACCTCCTGGATCACCGGCCAGGTGCTGCCCGTCACCGGCGGCAGCTGAGGCGCCTTCCGGCCGGTTGCGGGCGCAACCTTCGGGGCCGCGTTCGCAACCAATGTCCCTTGGGCGGCCTTGTAGTCCCGGCGGATGGCGATCCCGCCATCGCATGGCCGCTGGGGGGGTGCATGACCAATCCGTGGACGAAGAAGAACCCGCTGATGAGCATGTGGCTGAGCGGCGCCAATGCCTGGGCGGGCGCCGCGCGGAGCTTCTGGACCGCCGAGGCCGGGCGGCAGCAGGCCACGGCGACGCGCCAGATGATGGAGCTGTGGGCACCCCCGGCGGCGGCGAAGAAGAAGCGGGCGCGACGCAAGGCACGCTGACGCCGCTTCAGCAGACGCTCCCCAGCCGCGCCGCGCAGGTGGCGAGGGTTTCCTCCATCGGCCGGCGCCACCAGTCCTGCGCCGAGAAGATCTCGACCTCCACCAGCCCGTCATAGCCCGTGGCCTCGACGGCGGCGCGGATGCCGCGGATGTCGATGACGCCGTCGCCCATCATGCCGCGGTCGAGCAGCACGTCGCGCGTCGGCACCAGCCAGTCGCAGACATGGAAGGCGGCGATGCGGTCATGCCGGGCGGCGCGCCGCAGCTCGCGCGGCAGGGCGGCATCCCACCAGAGGTGATAGACGTCGGCGGCGACGCCGAGGCCGCCGCGCGCCTCCGGGTCCAGCGCGTCGCAAAGGTCGAGCGCCTCGCCGAGGGTGCAGAGGCAGGAGCGGTCGGCGGCATAGACGGGGTGCAGCGGTTCCAGCGCCAGGGTGACGCCAAGCTGCCGCGCCTCCTCCAGCAACGCGCCGACGCCGTCGCGCAACTGCCCGCGGGCGGCGGCGAGGTCGCGCGAACCGGGCGGCAGGCCGCCGGCCACCAGCACGAAGCAGCGGGCGCCGAGGGTGGCCGCGTCGCGCAGGGCACGGCGGTTCTCCTCCACCGCCGCACGCGCGGCTTCCGGCGTGGCGGCGGGAAAGGCGCTGCTGCGGCAATAGCCGGAGACGGCCAGCCCGGCATCGCGGATCCGCCGCGCCACGGCGGCGACATCCTCTCCTTCCAGGTCGCGCCGCCAGGGAGCGATGCCGCCGAAGCCCTGGTGCGCCACCGCCTCGATCACCGCGCCGATCGGCGCCGAGTGGCCGAGGGTGGCGGTGTTGATGGCGCAGAGGTCCGGCCGGCCGGCGAGATCGCGCACGCGCTCAGCCCCCGACGCCGTAGAGCGCCAGCAGGCGCCGCATCCGCGCCGCCGCCATCTCCGGGTCGCGCAGCAGGCCGGCGGCGTCGGCCATGCGGAAGATGTCGGTGAAGTAGGCGAGCGGGCGCATGGATTGCTGGCCGCCGACCATGATGAAATGCTCCTGATGGCCATTGAGGTAGGCCAGGAAGACCACGCCGGTCTTGTAGAACTGCGTGGGCGCGCCGAAGATCCGCCGCGAGAGCGGCACGGTCGGCTCCAGGATGGCGTGGAAGCGCGCGGTGTCGCCCTCCGCCAGCGCCGCGAGCGCCAGGGAGGCGGCGGGGGCGATGGCGTCGAAGATGCCGAGCAGCGCGTCGGAATGGCCTTCGGCGTCGCCGGCGATCAGCGCGGGATAGTTGAAGTCGTCGCCGGTGTACATCCGCACGCCGGCCGGCAGCAGGCGGCGCATCCGCACCTCCTTCGCGTCGTCCAGCAGCGAGATCTTGATGCCGTCGATGCGGTCGCGGTTCTCCTCGATGATCTCCAGGCAGGTGCGCAGCGCGCCGTCGAAACCGTCATGCCCCCAGTAGCCGGCGAGGGCGGGGTCGAACATGTCGCCCAGCCAGTGCAGGATCACCGGCGCCTCTGCGGCGGACAGCACGCGGCGATAGACCGTGCGGTAGTCTTCCGGCGAGCGGGCGACGCGCGCCAGGGCGCGGCTGGCCATCATGATGAGCCGGCCGCCGAGCGACTGGATGGCCTCAAGCTGCTCCATGTAGGCGCGCAGCACGTCGTCCACGCCGCGCGCGTCGCGCGGGTCGAGCTGGTCGGTGCCGCAGCCGGAAGCGATGCGGATGCCGGGGATGTCGCGCGTCTCGCGCATGCTGCGGGTGATCAGCTCGCGCGCGGCGGGCCAGTCCAGCCCCATGCCGCGCTGCGCGGTGTCCATCGCCTCGGCGATGCCGAGCCCGAGCCCGGCGAGGTGCCGCCGGTAGGCGATGGTGCGCTCCCAGTCGATGGTCGCTCCGGCATGCGGCGATGTCTCGGCGAAGGGATCGGCCACCACATGCGCCGCCGAATAGGCGATGCGGTTGAAGCGCGCGCCGGGCGCCGGGGCCGGCAGGGCGCGGCCCTGCAGGCGATAGGATTGCAGGCTGCCGCCAGCCACGGGCAAAAGAATCTCGGTCATCGTCGCGTTCTCCCTCAGCCCTCGACCCAGCGCAGGATATGCGTGCCAGTGAGGCAGAGCCGGCCGTCCTGGTTCACCACCTCGAAGCGGGAGCGGGTGCGGCCGGGGGATTCCTCCACTTCCTCGACGGTATAGCGCACGGTCAGCGCATCCCCCGCGAAGACCGGATGGGTGAAGCGGATGCGGTCGTAGCCCGCCGAGACCGGGGTGCCGGCGCAGCCGCGCTCCACCGCGCGGCGCGACATCAGCGAGGAGGCGGCGGAAACCAGCGCCATGACATGCGCGCCATGCGCGATGCAGCGGCCGAAGGCCGTGGTGCGGGCGAAGTCCTCGTCCACATGCACGGGATCGTGGTCGCCGCTCAGCTCGGCGAAGGCGCGGATGTCGGCGGCGGAGATGGCGCGGTGGAACTCCACCTGGTCGCCGGCGGCGAGGCGGGTGACGCTGTCCATCGCGCTATTCCGCCGCCTGCAACTCTTCGAGGCGCGCGAGCGCGGCGCGCTGGCGGCGGCCCGGCAGGCGATGGGCCAACCCCATGGGACCATCCTCGAAGAGCGCAGCCTCCATCGTCCGCAGTTCGGGCGAGACGCGCGGGCGGAAGCCCATGACGCCGAGCACGTCACGCTCCAGGTCCAGCCCCGGCGCGATCTCGACCAGCTCCGGCCCCGCATCGCCGAGGCGGAACACGGCGCGCTCGGTGACGTAGAGCACGGGCTGGCCGCGCTCCCGCGCGAAGCGGCCGGAGAAGGTCACCTGCTCCACCTGCCGCACCGCCTTGGGCGCGCCATTGGCGGTCAGCGTGCCGCCGAAGATCACCGCCTTGGCGCCCTGGCTGATGTTGACGAAGCCGCCCGGCCCGACGATGCGGCCGCCGAAGCGCGAGACGTTGACGTTGCCCTCCGCGTCGAACTCGGCGAAGGAGAGGAAGGCGAGGTCGAGCCCGCCGCCGTCGTAGAAGTCGAATTGGTAGGGCTGGTCCACCTGCGCGTCGGGCGAGCGGGCGGCGCCGGCCTCGTTGCCGCTGGCCGGCGCGCCGCCGATATTGCCCTGCTCGTTGGTCAGGCAGACGCGGCGCAGCACCCCCTCCTCCGCCGCCACATTGGCGATGCCGGTGGAGATGCCGGAGCCGAGATTGCAGATGGCGCCTTCGAACAGTTCCATCGTGCCGCGGCGGGCGACGATCCGGCGCGGGCCGGCCGGCAGGCGCGGGATCTCCTCCAGCGCCACGCGAAGGTGGCCGGAATAGGCCGGGCTGTCCTGCGTCTCGTAGGTCTGCCACTGGTCCGGCACATGCACCAGCGCGTCCACCAGGATGCCGGGCACCTTGACCATCTTCGGGTGCAGCGAGCCGCGCGGCACGATGGTCTTGACCTGCGCGATCACCAGCCCGCCGGAGCGCCGCGCCGCCTGGGCGATGCTCAGCATCTCCAGCGTGACGGCCTCGTGCTCCATGGAGATGTTGCCATCCTCGTCGGCGGCGGAACCGCGCACCAGCGCCACATCCACCTTGAAGGGGCGGTAGAACAGGTATTCCTGGCCCTGGAACTCGACCAGCTCGACCAGGTCCTCGGTCGCGCAGCGACTCTGCCGCCCGCCGCCGAGGCGCGGATCGACGAAGCTGTGCAGGCCGATGCGCGTCAGCAGGCCGGGGCGCCCCGCCGCCATCTCGCGCATGAGCTGGGAGAGCGAGCCCTGCGGCAGCGTATAGGCCTCGATCTTCTCGTCCAGCGCCAGCCGCGCGATGCCCGGGCTGTTGACGAAGGTGCCGGAGACGACGCGCTTTAGCAGCCCTTCCTGCGCCAGGTGGCCGGCGCCGCGCGTCTTGCCGTCGCCGAGGCCGACCGGATGCAGGGCGGTGATGCCGCGCGGCGCGCCGGTCTCGCGGAACCGCTCGCCAAGGGCGGCCAGCAGCGCGTCGGGCACCGCATGTCCGCCGCCGGACCCACCGATCAGCAGCGTGTCGCCGTCCTGAACCAGCCGGGCGGCTTCCGCTGCACGCATGCGCCTCATCACACGGTCTCCAGTGTTGCTGTGGTGCGGGGCGCGAAGGCCCCGGGGAAATGGCAGGCCACGCGGCGGCCGCCGCCAAGATCGGCCAGCGGCGGCGGCGCCTCACATTCGGTGCGCGCCACCGGGCAGCGCGCGCGGAAGGCGCAGCCGGTGGGCAGGCGCAGCGTGGAGGGCGGCTCGCCGCCCAGCACCACGCGCTGCCGCCCGGGCTCCGGGATCGCGCTGGTCAGCGCCACCGTGTAGGGGTGCAGCGGCTCCGAGAGCACCGCGTCCGCCGGTCCCTCCTCGACGATGCGGCCGAGATACATCACGGCCACGCGGTCGCAGAAGGCGCGCACCACGGCCAGGTCATGCGCGATGAACAGGTAGGAGAGGCCAAGCCGCGCGCGCAGGTCGAGCATCAGGTTCAGCACCTGCGCCTGCACATTGACGTCGAGCGCGGAGACCGGCTCGTCCGCCACCACCACGGAGGGATCGAGCGCCAGGGCGCGGGCGATCGAGATGCGCTGCCGCTGGCCGCCGGAGAACTCGTGCGGATATCGCGTGGCGAAGGCGGGCTTCAGGCCGACGGTGGCGAGCAGTTCCGCCACCCGCTCCGCCGCCGCCCGCCGCGAGCCCACGCGGCCATGCGCCAGCAGCGGCTCGGCCAGGATGTCGCCCACCGCCATGCGCGGGTTCAGCGAGGCATAGGGGTCCTGGAACACCATCTGCAGGCGCGGGCGCAGCGGCCGCAGATCGGCGGCCGAGGCATGGGTGATGTCGCGCCCCTCGAAGCGGACGCGGCCGCCGGTGGGCTGGTGCAGCCGCGTCAGCAGCCGGGCCAGGGTGGACTTGCCGCAGCCGCTCTCGCCGACGATGCCGAGGCTTTCGCGCCGGTGCAGGGCGATGTCCACGCCGTTCACCGCGTGCACCGCCTCGCGCGGCCCGAACCAGGAGCGGCGCGGCAAGGGGAAATGCTTCTCCACCCCCTGCGCCTCCAGCAACGGCGCCTCGGCCATGCGCGGCGCCTCGGCGGCGGGGGCGGCGGGCACGGTGGGCGGCGGCAGGCTGCGGCCGTCGGCGGTGACCCAGCAGCGGGCGCGACGGCCCGGCGCCACCTCCAGCAGCGACGGGCGCTCCTGCCGGCAGCGGCTGATGCGGAAGGGGCAGCGCGGCTCGAAGCGGCAGCCCGGCGGCGGGTTCAGCGCGTCGGGCGGCGTGCCCTCGATGCTGGTCAGCCGCGCGCCGGCGGGGCTGTCGAGGCGCGGCACGGCGTTGATCAGCGCCCAGGAATAGGGGTGGCGCGGGTCGGCCAGCACGGCCTCGGTCGCCGCCTCCTCCACCACCTCGCCGGCATACATCACCGCGACGCGGCGGCAGACCGTGCCGATCACGCCGAGGTCGTGGCTGATCAGCACGATAGCGGTGCCGAACTCCTCGTTCAGGCCGCGCAGCAGGTCGAGGATCTGCGCCTGGATGGTGACGTCGAGCGCGGTGGTCGGCTCGTCGGCGATCAGCAGCGCCGGATCGTTGGCGACGCCGATCGCCATCATCACCCGCTGCCGCATGCCGCCGGAGAATTCGTGCGGGAAGGCGCCGGCGGCGCGCTCGGGCGCCGCCACGCCCATGCGGCGCAGCAGCTCGACGCCGCGCCTGCGCGCCGCCGCCGGCTTCATGCGGCCATGCGAGACGATGTGCTCCGTCACCTGCCGCAGGATGCGCAGCACCGGGTTCAGCCCGGTCATCGGGTCCTGGAACACCATCGCCGCGCGGTCGCCGCGCCAGTCCGAGAGTTCCGAGCGGGACATGGCCAGCACGTCGCGGTCCTGGAAGCGGATGCTGCCGCCGACGATGCGCGCCGGCTCCTCCAGCAGCCGCAGCAGCGAAAGCGCCGTCACGCTCTTGCCCGAGCCGCTCTCGCCGACGATGCCGAGCGTCTCGCCCGCGCCGACGCGGAAGGAAACGCCGTCCACCGCGTGCACCGGCCCGTCATCGGTCATGAAGACGGTGTGCAGGTCGCGCACCTCCAGCACAGGCGGCGCGTCAGGAGGGGGGCTGGGCGGGGCGGAACCGTCCATGGGCGGGGATGTCCTTTCCGTGGGCGGGGTCACCGGCTGCGGCCCTTGGGGTCGAGCCAGTCGCGCAGCCCGTCGCCGCAGAAGTTGAAGCCGACGACAACGGTGAGGATGGCGAGGCCGGGGAAGGTCGCGACCCACCACTGCTCCACCAGCTCGCGTCCCTCGGCGACCATCGAGCCCCATTCGGGCGTCGGCGGAATGACGCCGAGGCCGAGGAAGGAGAGGCCGGCGAAGGTCAGGATGGCGTTGCCGAGGTCAAGCGTGATGAGCACAGCGAGCGGGCCGAGCGTGTTGGGCAGGATATGGCGCGCCAGGATGCGGCGCGGCTTGAGGCCGAGCACCGTGGCGGCCTCGACATATTCCTGGCTGCGCTGCACCAGCGCCAGGGCGCGCGCCAGGCGGGCGAATTTCGGCCACCATACCACCAGCATGGCGAGGATGGTGTTCACCGGCCCGATGCCCAGGGCGGCGGCGATGGCCAGCGCCAGGATGATCGGCGGAAAGCACAGCACGAGGTCGGTGAGGCGCATCAGCGCCTCGTCCCACCAGCCGCGCGCCCAGGCGGCGACGATGCCGACCAGCGTGCCGAACGCCGCGCCCAGCAGCACCACGGTGAAGCCCGCGAAGAGCGAAAGCCGGGCGCCGTGCAGCAGGCGCGAGAAGACGTCCCGCCCCAGGGTGTCCGTGCCCATCCAGTGCGCCGCGGAGGGCGGCAGGAGGCGGCTGGTGACGTCCACCGCATCCGGCGGATAGGGCGCGATCCAGGGCGCCAGCAGCGCCACCAGGATCCAGGCCAGCACGATGGCGCCGCCGAGCCAGGCGGGACCGTAGCGGCGCAGCCGGCGGCGCAGGCGCGAGCGGGCGGGGGGCAGCGCCAGAGGGGCGGTGGAGACGCTCATCGGCGCACCCGCGGGTCGAGAATGGCGTAGGACAGATCAACGAGCAGGTTGACCAGCAGGTAGGTGACCGAGACCACCAGCGTGATGCCGACGATGGCCGGAAAATCGAGCGCCGCCGCCGAGCGGAAGGTGTAGCGGCCGAGGCCGGGCCAGCTGAACACCGTTTCCGTCATCACCGCGCCGGCCAGCAGGTTGGCATAGGCGAGGCCGCCCAGCGTCACCACCGGCACCAGGGCATTGGGCAGCGCATGGCGCAGCACCACGACCCGCTCCCGCATGCCCTTGGCGCGGGACACCCGCACATAGTCCTGCTGCAGGCTGTCCAGCATGGCGGCGCGGGTGGTGCGGGTGATCAGCCCGACCGTCGCCGCCGCCAGCACGATGGAGGGCAGCACCAGATGCGCCGCCGCGTCCCAGAAGGTCTCCCAGTCCTGCTGCCAGAGCGCGTCGAACAGGAAGAAGCCGGTGGGACCTTCCGGCGGGAAGGCGATGGGGTCGAGCCGGCCCGGGCCGGGCGCCCATTCCAGGCCGCCGTAGAAGATCGCCAGCATGATGAAGGCGAGCCAGAAGGTGGGCGCCGAGACGCCGAGCAGCGAGACGGCCCGCGCCAGCGAGTCCACCCAGCCGTCCCGCCAGACCGCGGCGGCGATGCCGAGCGGGAGGCCGACGAACAGCGAAAGCAGGAAGGCGACGGTGGACAGCTCGATGGTGGCGGGCGCGTATTGCAGGATGTCGTCCAGCACCGGGCGGCGCGTGGCGATGGAAATCCCGAGGTCGCCATGCACGAGCCCCTGCAGGAAGATGCCGTAGCGCTCCCACAGCGGCAGGTCGAGCCCCCATTTGGCGCGCCAGCGCGCGACGGTCGCCGGATCGCTCGCGGCGATGTCGCCCAGCTGCGCCAGCACCGGATCGCCCGGCACCAGGTTGGCGATCAGAAAGATGACGGCACTGGCCAGGAGCGCCATGATCGCGGCGGTGACGAGCCGCTGGGCGATGTAGCGTGGCATCGGCCCGATCCTCCCTGCCCTGACTTATCGTTGCAGCGATTCATGTCGCATTGGAACGTTATCATCAAGCCCCAAGGTGGACTTCGCCGGCGAATCGTTGGAACGTTATAATCACGACAGATTCTGAAGAAGGGGAGGAAGGACATGCAGGGCAGCGTGCGCATGACGGTCGCCGATGGCGTGGCGGAAATCGTCCTCGACCGTGCCGCGAAGCACAATGCGGTGACGCCGGCGATGGCGCGGGAGCTGGCCGGCCACGCCCGGTCGCTGGAGGAGGATGACGCGGTGCGCGCGGTGCTGCTGCGCGGCGAGGGCGAGCGCGCCTTCTGCTCGGGCAGCGACCTCAACGCGCTGGCGGCCTACCCCTCGGCCTGGCATTTCCGCAACCGGGTGGAATACGCCACCGTGGTGCGCGACATCCGCAAGCCAGTGGTGGCCGCGCTGCAGGGCTGGACGCTGGGCGGCGGCGCGGAGATGGCGCTGGGCGCCGACATCCGCATCGCCGCGGAAACCACGCGCATCGGCTTTCCCGAGGTGCAGCGTGGCTGGGTGGGCGGCGGCGGCGCCTCGCAGCTGCTGCCGCGGCTGATCGGCCATGCGGCGGCGACGCGCCTGCTGATGCTGGGGGAGCAGGTGGAGGCCGCGGAGGCGCTGCGCCTGGGCATGGTCCACCGCGTGGTGGCGCCGGCGGCGCTGCTGGAGGCGGCACGGGCGGCGGCGCGGCAGCTCGCGGGCTACAGCCCGGTGGCCGTGCAATCGGTGAAGGCGGCGCTGCGCGCGGCCATGGAGGCGCCGCTCAGCGCCGGGTTGCGCTACGAGAACGAGATGAACGTTCTCTGCTTCAGCGCCGGCGACCACCTGGAAGGCATCCGTGCCTTCAACGAGAAGCGCTCCGCGGATTTCGCCCGCTGAAAGGGCCGGGCGGCGGGCCTCCCGCCGCCCCTCCCCCGCCTCAGGCCAGGGTGACGCCGCCCATGTTGAGCTGCCAGCCCGCGGCGGTGAGCGGAAAGTCCTTGATGCTCTTGCGCACGCCGATCTGGTAGGTCGGCTGGAACAGGACGAAGTGGTTGGCCTGGTCCACCACCTTCTTCTGCCACTCGATCCAGAGGCGCGCGGCCTCCTTCGGGTCCTCGGTCTCCGAGGCCTGCTTCACCAGCGCCGGCATCTCCGGCGGCACCTCCCAGCTGACGCGCTTGGCGACCCGCTCCACCACCGCCGAGGCCCAGAGATCGTTGGACACGGCTGGCGGGTTCCAGAAGGTGAGCACCGCGCCCTGCATCTTGCCGGTGGTGTACATGGTGCGCAGGTTCACCTGGTCCATCGGCGCCAGCCTGGCGCGGATGCCGACGCGGGCGAGGTCGGACTGCACCTTCTGCGCCAGCACCTGGTATGGCACGCCGGCCACCACGGCGTTGCCATAGGCCAGCTCGAACTCGAAGCCCTCGCCCAGGCCGGCGGATTGCAGCAGGCTGCGGGCCTTGTCGAGGTCCTGATGGAAGCCGACCTCGCGTGCGATCTCCGGCGTGCTGCCGAGCACGCCGATGGGCAGGAAATGCGCCGGGCGGGTGCCGGCGCCGCCGAGCAGGCTGCCCAGGATGCCGTCATAGTCGATGGCGTAGCCGATGGCGTGGCGCGCCTCCTTCTTCGCCAGGGCGGGATTGGCGGCGGGGCTTTGCGTCACCGCCATGTAGACGAAATCGAGGCTCGGCAGCTGTTCGATGCGGACGTTCGGCTCGTCCTGCAGCCCCTTGATGTGCTCGGGGATCAGGTTGAAGGCCGCATGCACGTCGCCGCGGCGCAGCGCCAGGAGCTGGGCCGCGCTGTCGGACAGGTGGCGGATGATCACCCGTTCGAAATCGGCCGGGCCGTGCCAGGAATGCGGGTTGCGCTGCAGCGCGATCTGCGTGTTGCGCTCCCAGCGCACCAGGCGGTAGGGGCCGGTGCCGGCGCTGTGCTCGTTCAGCCACTCGGTCGCCTTGTCCTTCTCGCGCGCCTCCGCCGTCGCCACCGCGCCGTTCTTCACCAGCACGGCCTTCTCCATGATGGCGCAGCCGGGGTTGCAGAGGATCGGCAGGATCGGCGCCTTGGGCGCGTTCATGATCAGGTCGACGGTCCGCTCGTCCACCACCTCCGCCCGGTCCACCGACTTGATGTAGACCTGCGTCTGCTCGTGCATGTTGATCAGCCGGTCGAAGCTGAACTTCACGTCCTCGGCGGTGAGCGGCGCGCCGCTGGCGAACTTCACGCCCTCCCGCAGGGTGAAGCGCCAGCCATCGCCGCCGGGCCGGCGCTCCCACTTCGTCGCCAGGCAGGGCTTGGGGTTCACGTAGTCGCCGGGCTCGAAGGTGAGCAGCGTGTCGTAGCAGGCGGCCAGCGTCAGCGGCGGCGTGTATTGCGCCTGGCGGACGGGATCGAAGGTGACGGTGTCGCTGGTGTCGAGGCCGATCACCAGCGTTTCGCGCCGGCCCTGGGCCTGCGCGATCCCTGGCAGGAACGGCAGGGTTGCCGCGCCGCCGGCCAGCAGGCGCGCGAGGTCACGGCGGGTGATGTTGATTATTGGCATGGACTTTTCCTCCCACGCGAAGGAAGCTACCAGCAAGATCGGAACGTTCCAATCGTTGATGGGACGGAGTCCGGAAGAAACACGGGAGGAGGCGACATGCCGGTTGGCGTCGGCCTGATCGGGCTCGGCATGGCCACGGCGCCGCACATGCTGGCGCTGCGCGACCTGGTGATCGACGAGAAAGTTTCCATTGTCGGCGGCTTCTCGCCCTCGGCCGGGCGCCGCGAGGCTTTCGCGGAACGGTGGAAGGTGCCGGTCTTCGCCACGCAGGAGGAATTGCTGGCGCAGCCCGAACTGGGACTGGTGCTGATCCTGACGCCGCCCGGCACGCATCTTCCGGTTGCAGAGGCGGTGGCGCGGAGCGGCCGCGCCATGATCGTCGAGAAGCCCGTGGAAGTCTCGGTGCAGCGCGGCGAGGCCCTGGCCGAACTCGCGGAGCGGCACGGCGTCGCCTGCGGCGTCTGCCTGCAGCACCGCTTCCGCCCCGCCGCGCTGCGGCTGCGGCAGGCCCTCCAGGATGGCGAGCTCGGGCGCATCCTTTCCGCCAGCGCCTCGATCCGCTGGTGGCGGGACGCGGCCTATTTCGCCGAGCCCGGGCGCGGCACCCGCGCGCGCGACGGCGGCGGCGTGCTGCTGACCCAGGCGATCCACACGCTCGACCTGCTGCTGCACCTCGTCGGGCCGCACCGGGCGCTGGCCGGCTTCGCCGCCACCTCGCCGCTGCGCCGCATCGACACCGAGGACATCGTGGCCGCCGCGCTCCAGTTCGAGAACGGCGCCATCGGCGTGCTGGACGCCACCACCGTCGCCCGGCCCGGCTATCCCGAGCGCATCGAGATCGCCGGCACCGAGGGCTCGGCGGTGCTGGAGGGCAGCCACCTGACCCTGCACGGCCGCGGCGCGCCGGAAACCCTGGGCGCCACGGCGGCCGGCGGCGGCGCCGACCCGATGGCCTTCGACCACGCCCCGCACCGCGTGCTGATCGCCGACGTGCTGGAGGCCATGGCGACGGGCCGCGCACCCGCCTGCGACGTGCGCTCCGCGCTCGCCGTGCAACGGCTGATCGAGGATCTGCTGAGGGACGCGGAAGCACGCGCATGACCATCACCGGCACCACCCGCCTCTTTGGCATCCTGGGCGACCCGGTCGCGCCGCTGCGCTCGCCGGCGCTGTTCAACGCCGCTTTCGCGCGGCTCGGGCGCGACGCCGTCTTTGTTCCGTTGCAGGTGCCGGCGGGCGCCTTGCCCACCGCCTGGGAAGGGCTGACGCGGCTGCGCAACCTGGAAGGGCTGGTGATCACCATGCCGCACAAGGATGCGGTGATCCCGCTGCTCCAGGCGCTCGGCCCCACCGCGACGCTGACCGGCACGGTCAACACCGTCCGCCGCCGCCCCGAGGGCGGCTGGGAGGGCGAGATGTTCGACGGCGAGGGCTTCCGCGACGGACTGGAGCGCAGCGGTCATGCGCCGCGCGGCGCCAGCATTCTGCAGGTGGGCTGCGGCGCGGCCGGGCGGGCCATCGCCTTCGCGCTCGCCCGCGCCGGCGCCGCGCGGCTGACGCTGCGGGATGCCGAGGCGGGGCGCGCGCGGCAGCTCGCGGCGCGGCTGGCGGAGGGCTGGCCCGAGCTGGTGGTCTCGACCGAGGCCGATGGTCCCGCCGGGCATGACATCGTGGTCAACGCCACGCCGATGGGGCTGCGGCCCGAGGACCCGCTGCCGCTTGACCCGGCGGCGCTCTCGCCGCGCCAGGTGGTGGCCGACGTCATCCCCAATCCGGAGGTGACGCCGCTGGTGGCCGCCGCGCGGCGGATCGGCTGCGCCACCGTGACCGGCCGCGCCATGCACGAGGGGCAGGCGCGGCTGGCGGCCGCCTATCTCGGCATCGCCGGGTGGGAGGGCTGACCGGCGCTTCCCGTTGCGCCTCCCGTGCGGCGGTGGACCATCATGTCGTTCTCGCCCTCCTGCACCACGTCGCCGCGCTGGGTGCGCAGCTCGAAGCCCAGCGTGACGATGCCGCGGTCGGCGTGCCGCGTCGGGCGCAGGGCGGTGACGCGGATGCCGGCCTGCAGGCGGTCGCCGATCAGGATCGGCCCGGTGAAGCGCCAGCGCCAGCCCAGCGAGACGATGGCGGCGAGCTGTGTCTGCGCACGGTTCTTCAGCCCGTCCGCCATGGCGAGGCCGAGGATGCCGTGCGCCACGCGGCCGGGATAGCCGAGCTTCTGCGCATAGGCGTCATCCATGTGGATCTCGTAGAAGTCGCCGGACAGGCCGGCGAAGGCGAGCAGATGCGCCTCCGTGACCTGGATGCCGCCGGTTTCCCAGGCCATGCCCACGGAGATTTCCTCGAAATGCAGCCGCTGGTCGGTCATTGCGCCGTTCCTCCCGGTTGTGCTCAGAGCCGGCCGATATGCAGGCCGCCATCGATGTGCAGCGCGTCGCCGGTGGTGAAGGTCAGTTCGCCGGAGGCCAGCAGCGCGATGGCGCGGCCGACATCCTCGGCCTCGCCCCAGCGGCGGATCGGCGAGAGGCCCTCGGCGATGCGGCGCGTATAGGCCTCGGCGACCGGCGCGGTGAGGTCGGTGCGGATGACGCCGGGCCGCACCTCGTGCACGGCGATGCCATGCTCCGCCAGGCGCAGCGCGAAGACGCGCGCCAGCATCGAGACCGCCGCCTTGGAGGCGCAGTACTCGCCGCGGTCCGGCGAGGCCAGCGTGACGTTGGCGGAGGACACGAAGACGATGCTGCGCGGCGCCGCCGTCTCGCCCGCCGCGACCATGCGCCGCGCCACCGCCTGGGTGAGGAAGAAGGTGCCGCGCGCGTTGACGCCGAAGGCGCGGTCCCAGGAGTCAGGCGCGATGTCCAGCAGGTCGCCGCGCCGCAGCGCGCCGACGCCGGCGTTGTTCACCAGGCACGCGATGCCGCCGCCGCTGTCCCAGACCTCGTCGAGAAAGGCGGCGTGATCCTCCAGGCGCGAAACGTCGAGCGGGCGGAAGCGGAAGCCGCCGCCGGCCGTGCGGACCTCGGCCTCGGTCTCCGCCACGCCCTCCTCGCTGATGTCGGCGGCGAGGATGTCGAATCCCTTGCGCGCCAGGGCGACGCAGGCGGCGCGGCCGATGCCGCGGCGTCCTCCCGTCACCAGCGCGACCGGCCGGCGCGCGGCGCTCATGCCAGCAGGCCCCGCGCCATGATCATGCGCTGGATCTGGTTGGTTCCCTCGTAGATCTGGGTGATCTTGGCATCCCGGTAGAGCCGCTCGACGCGCACGCCGCGGATGTAGCCGGAGCCGCCGTGGATCTGCACCGCGTCGGCGGTGCGGGCCACCGCCGCGTCGGAGGCGAAGCACTTGGCCATGCTGGCCTCCATCGTGGCGCGCTCGCCGCGATCCAGGCGCTGCGCGGCGTGCTGAACCATCAGCCGCGCCGCATGGGCGTCCTTCGCCATGTCGGCGAGCATCCACTGCACCGCCTGGAACTCGCCGATCGCCTGGCCGAACTGGCGGCGCTGCTTGGCGTATCCGATGCTGTCCTCCAGCGCGGCTTGCAGGATGCCGACGGCCAGCGCGGCGATGCCGACGCGGCCCTTGTCCAGCACCGACATCATCATGTGGAAGCCGCGCCCTTCCTGGCCGAGCAGCGCCTCGGCGGGCAGCCGCACGTTCTCGAAGCGCAGCCCGCCGACCTGCGAGGCGCGCTGGCCCATCTTGTGCTCCTTGCGGTCCCGCGTGACGCCGGGCCGGTCGAGCTCCACCAGGAAGATGGACATGCCGCGATGCCCGGCCTCGGGGTCGGTGCGCGCCAGCACGGCGGCGAAGTGGGCGACCGGGGCGTTGTGGATCCAGAGCTTGGCGCCATCCAGCACCCAGCCCTCGTCCGTGCGGCGGGCGCGGGTGCGCAGGCCGGCGAGGTCGGAGCCCGCCTCGGCCTCGGTCAGCGCGTAGGCGCAGCGCCGCTCCGCCTTCAGCAGCGGGCGCAGGTAGCGGTCCTGCTGCGCCGGAGTGCCGTGCTGCGTCAGCAAGGTGCCGAGCAGCTCCACCAGCCCGACCTGGTCGGCGACCGAGGCATAGCCGCGCGACAACTCCTCCATCACCAGCGCATAGGCCAGCACGTCGGCGCCCGCGCCGCCCAGCGCCTCGGGCACGCTGATGCCGAACAGGCCGGCCTCGGCGAGGCGGCGGTAGAGCTCGGCCGGATACTGCTCCGTCTCGTCCAGCTCGGCGGCGAGCGGCGCGATCTCCTGCTCCGCGAAGCGACGCGCCGCCTCGCGCAGCGCGGCATGCCAGTCGGAGGCCCCGGCAGGCAATGAGGGTTCGGGCCATGAGGGTTCGGACAAGGACGTTTCTCCCGTTGGTTCTTTTTCTCGCTGCCACAGGCGGGATGGAGGCGCGGCGGTCATCCCTTCCAGCGCAGGTGCGCACCGCAGGATTCCCGCACCACCAGCGTGGGCGCCAGGATCTCGCGGCGCGGCGCGGCGGCGGGATCGGCGATCCGCTCCAGCAGCACGCGCGCGGCGGCGCGGCCGATCTCGCGCGGCGAAACGCGCACCGTGGTCAGCGCCGGGAACCAGGCGGCGGCCTCGCGGATGTCGTCGAAGCCGATGACGGCGACGTCGCGCCCGGGCATGCGCCCGCTGCGCAGCAGGCCCAGCGTGGCGCCGAAAGCCACGGAATCGTTGAAGCAGACCAGCGCCGTGGGGCCGTCGGCCGGCAAGGCCTCCGCCACCCCCGCCGCCTCGCCGATATCGGTGCGGCAGCACAGCTGCTCGGGCGCCAGCCCCGCCTTGGTCATGGCGCGGAAATAGCCGTCCCAGCGCTCGCGGCTGACGGAGTTGCGGGTCAGGCCGCCCAGGAAGGCGATCCGCCGGTGCCCGAGCGCGAGCAGATGCTCGGTGGCCATGCGCGTGCCGGCGCGGTTGTCCGGCCCGGTATGGGCGCCGCGCCGGAAGCCGCGCACCACGGTCGCATGCGGCACCCGCCACTGTTCGAGATCCTCCAGCAGGCTCGGCGGCGTTCCGGTGGCCGGCATGATCAGCACGCCGTCCACCGGCTGCTCGCGGAAGCGCTCCAGCATGCGGCGCTGCCGCGTGATGGATTCCGAGGTGTTCGCGAGCATCACGACGAAGCCGGCCTCGTCCAGCGCCTCCTCCACGCCCGCCGTCAGCTCGGCGTAGAAGGGATTGGTGATCTCGCAGACCAGCAGGCCGATGGTGTGCGACTTGCCCGACCGCATGACGGCGGCGGAGCGGTCATAGACGTAGCCGAGGCGGGCGGCGGCGTCGCGCACCAGGCGGCGCGTCTCCTCGCGGAGCTTGGTGTCGTCCCGCAGGGCGAGCGCGGCGGTGGAAAGGGCTACGCCCGCCTCCTTCGCCACATCCTTGATTCGAATTCGCTGCATGAAGGGCATCTGTCCTGCCCGCCACAATGGAACGTTCCAATGATTGCGTCAATGCGGTGCCGGCGGCCGCCGGCCGTGCCGCCTCAGGCCGGGGTCACGCCTCGCGGCGCCAGGAAGCGACGGATCGAGAGCCCTTCCAGCGGCGTTTCCGTCCGGCCGTCCAGCGCCAGCTCGCAGAGGATGGCGCCGATCGCCGGGCCGAGCTGGAAGCCGTGGCCGGAGAAGCCGAAGGCGTGGAACAGCCCCGGCGTTGTGCCGCTCGGGCCGACCACCGGGAGCTTGTCCGGCATCATGCCGTCGATCCCGCTCCAACTGCGGATGACGGAAACGCCTTCCAGCGCCGGCACCAGCATCGCCGCCCGCCGCATCGCCCGCAGCGTGACCTGCGCCAGCGGGCGGGACACCGGCACGGCCGGGTCGCCCACCCCATGCCCGCCGCCGATGATGACGTTGCCGCGCGGGATCTGCCGCAGGTAGACGTTGCCGCCGGCCACCCCCACATTGGGCGCGATGGCGTAGGGGATGGGCTCGGTGACCATCATGTTCGGCGTGTGCGGACGGATCGGCACCGGCTCGCCGAACCAGGCGGCCACCTGGCCGCCCCAGAAGCCCGCGGTGTTGAGCAGCCGTGCCGCGCGGAAGCGGCGCGTCGCCGTCTCCACCACGAAGCCGTCGCCATCCGGCCTGCAATTCGTCACGGCGGCCTGTTCCAGCAGCGTGGCGCCCGCCTGCCGGGCCGCCCGCGCCAGGGCGGGGGAAAGCAGGCGCGGATTGGCCGAGCCATCCTCCGGCGCGAAGGAGCCGGCGAGCACCGCCGGCCCCAGCCAGGGAAAGCGCCGCCGCAGGGCGGGGCCTTCAAGGAACTCAAGCCGCAGCCCGTGCGAGGCCGCCACCTCCAGATAGGCCAGCAGCTCGGCCGCCTCGGCCTCGTCGCGCGCCAGCTTCAGGTGCCCGGTCTGCACGAACTCGCAGTCGGTGCCGATCAGCTCCGGCAGGCGGCGCCAGAGCGCGTGGGCACGCCGTGCGATCGGCAGCTCGGCCGGATGCCGCCCCTGCTGCCGGACACCGCCATAGTTGGCACCGGAGGCCTGCGAGCCGACCAGTCCGCGCTCCAGCAGAACAACACGGGCGCCGCGCCGCGCCAGGTGCAGCGCCGCCGAGCAGCCGGCGCCGCCACCGCCGATGATGAGGACATCGGCCTCCGCAGGCGCCGTCATGCCGCGTCCTCTCCCGCCGGCGCGGCCATGATCGGCAGCGGCTTCACGGGCGCCTGCCCGCGCAACCGGCCGATCTCCGCCACGCCGCGGCCGAGCCGCGCCGCCAGCACCTCGGCCGCCGCCATGCCGCAGACCCGGCCCTGGCAGCGGCCCATGCCGATGCGGGTGAAGGCCTTGGCGCGGTTCACCTCGGGTGCCGCGCCATGCGGTCCCTCCGGCGTGGCGGCGGCGCGCAGCTCTCCTGCCGTCACCGCCTCGCAGCGGCAGAGGATGGTTTCGTCCGGCATGGCCGCCGCCAGATGCGCGGGGAAGGGAAAGGCGCGGTCCAGCGCCGCGCGGAAGCGGGCCTGCCGGCGCAGGCGGCCCTGCAGCCGCCGGGTCAGCCTTGCCTCGGTTCTCAGGCCGGCATCGGCCAGCAGGGCCTGCGCGGCGCAGGCGCCGGTCATTTCCGCCACGTCGGCGCCGCCAATGCCGGCGCCGTCGCCGGCCAGGTAGATGCCGGGGAGCGGCGTGCGGCCCATGGCGTCCCGTTCGGGCACCCAGTTGTGCTGCACGGCGTCGAAGCGGATCGGCACGCCCGCCAGGTCGGCGAGCTGCAGTTCCGGCCGGACGCCCCAGCCAAGGCCCACGGCGTCGCAGTCCAGCCAGCGCTCGCGGCCGCTGGAGTCGCGCCAGTGCAGCGCGCTGACTCCCCGCTCCCCGTCCCCTTCGATCGCCAGCGGGGTGACGCCCTCGGCAACGAGGATGCCGGCGGCGCGCAGCCGCGCGACGTAGTAGAGGCCCTTGGCCAGGGTGGCGGGATCATGCGGCAGGCCGGCCAGCGCCCGCGCCTTGGCGGCAAAGGGCGTGGTGTCCAGCACCGCGGCGACGGTGGCGCCCGCCTTCATGTACTGGTAGGCGGCCAGCCAGAGCAGCGGCCCGCTGCCCAGGAAGGCGACGCAGCGGCCGATGGCGCAGCCCTGCGCCTTCAGCGCGATCTGCGCGCCCCCCAGGGTGGTGACGCCCGGCAGGGTCCAGCCGGGCAGCGGCATGATCCGGTCCATCGCGCCGGTGCAGAGGATGGCGGCGTCGAAGCCATGCGCCTCCGCCCGGCCTTCGCGCAGCGTGTGCAGCAGGCGGGGGTCGGCGCCGATGTCCCAGGCCAGCGTGTTGGGTTGCCAGTCGGCGAGCGGCTTCAGCGCGTCCAGCGTGGCGTGCACGGCGCGCGCCTTGCGCGCCTCCAGCCCGTAGAGCGCGCGGGCGCCGCGGACGAAGCCCGCCGGCGGGCGCTGGTAGATGCGGCCGCCGCCATCCGGCGCCTCGTCGAGCCAGAGCGGGCGCACGCCGGCGCGGACCAGTTGCTCCACCGCGCGCACGCCGGCCGGGCCGGCACCCACCACCGCGACCCTCATGCCCGGCGCACCACCATGCCGGGCGTGCATTCGGTGACGCAGGCGCGGACGGGGCCCCGCCCCTCCACCACCACGCGGCAATCCTGGCAGGCGCCCATCAGGCAGAAGCCGGCGCGCGGCCCGTCGCCGAACTCGCTGCGGCGAAGGAAGCCGCCCTCTCCCGCCAGGATGGCGGTCAGCAGCGTGTCGCCCGCGCGGGCGTCGCATCTCCGCCCCTCGAAGACGAAGCGGATCCCGGGCCGGTCCTGATCAACCAATCGCACCAGTTGCACTGCGGAGCCTCCCCTCCCTCTGGAGATAGGGGCAGCACCATAGTCAGCGCGCTGAGTTTTCCAACATGCAGAATTTTTTCCTGATTGTTTCCACAATATGGAATTGCAGTTCGGCAACGAACATGCCAGTGCTGTGATGGATGGCCGATCTTCCTCCTCACCTCGAGATGCAGCCAGCCAGCGAATCCGGCATCCAGGTGCTGGACCGCTCGGTGCGGCTGCTCAAGCTGCTGGGCGAGGCCGGCCAGGGCGGCATGCAGCTCTCGCGCCTGGCGGCTGCCCTGGGGCTGAGTGCCTCCACCACCCACCGCCTGCTGGCGGCGCTGGAGCATCATGGCTGGGTGGAACGGGTGGAGGGCACCAAGCTGCACCGGCTCGGCGCGGCGCTGGTGGCGCTGGCGGGCCAGGCAGCGGACGGCACCGGCCTGCGCCGCCTCTGCCGGCCGGCCCTGGCCCGGCTTTCCGGCGAAAGCGGCGAAACCACCTTCCTGATCGTCCGCAGCGGGCTGAACGCCCTGGTCGTGGACCGGCAGGAGGGCACCTACCTCATCGAGAGCCTGACCCAGGGCGTTGGAGGGTTGATGCCGCTCGGCATCGGCGCCGGCAGCGCCGCCATCCTGGCCAGCCAGCCGGAGGCCGAGATCGAGGCCGTGCTCGCCGCCAATGCGGCGCGCTATCCGCAGTTCGGCAGCTCGGTCGCCCAGGTGCGCGAGCGTATCCGGCAGGTGCAGGCAAAGGGCTACCTGATAAGCGATGAATCCCTCATCGCCGGGCTTGCCGTGCTCAGCATGGCGATCCGGCCGGCGGGACATGCGGTCACCGCCGCCATCGCCAGCAACTTCATCGCCAGCCGGCTCGACACCATCGCCCGCCTCGCCTTCCTGGAACGCATCCGGCGCGAAATCACCGCGATCGAGGCGAGCATGGCCGTGCCGTGCGCCAGTCAACGACCAATCCGCAGCGGAGAGTCCTGCATGACGCAAGATCGCAAGCCCGCACTGCCCCGGCGCCGCCTGCTGGCCGCCGCGCCCGCCCTGCTGGCGGTGCCCGGCCTGGTCCGCCCGGCCGCCGCCCAGGGGACTGCCCAAGGGACTGCCCAGGCGACCGCCTGGCCGGACCGCCCCGTGCGGGTGGTCGTGCCCTTCGCGGCCGGCGGCGCCACCGACCTCAGCAGCCGCATCGTCGCGCAGAAGCTCTCGGAGCTGCTGGGCCAGCCGATCGTCATCGAGAACCGTCCCGGCGCCGGCGGCACGCTGGGCGTGGACGCCGTCGCCAAGGCGGCGCCCGACGGCTACAGCCTCGCCATGAGCGGCCTCTCCACCACCGCGCTCGCCATGGGGCTGTACAAGAGCCTGCCCTATGACCCGGTGAAGGATCTGGTGCCCGTCGCGCCCACCGTGCTGGTGCCGATCGCCATCGCCGTGCGCAAGGGCCTCGGCGTTTCCACCCTGCAGGAGTTCATCGCCCTGCTGAAGGCCAATCCCGGCAAGTTCAGCTATGGCAGCGCCGGCAACGGCTCCTCCGGCCACATCTCCTGCGTCGCCTTCCTGCAGAAGACCGGCACCCAGGCGGTGCACGTGCCCTATCGCGGCAGCGGGCCGGTGTTCAACGACCTGCTGGCCGGCGTGGTGGACTTCACCGCCGACGCGCCGGGCCTGATCAAGCCGCATGCCGAGAGCGGCGCCCTCGTGCCGCTGGTGATCGCCACCGACAAGCGCTCCGCCGTGCTGCCGGAGGTGCCGACCAGCGCCGAAGCCGGCCTGCCCGGCTACAAGGCCTATTCCTGGTTCGGCCTCTTCGCGCCGGCCGGCACGCCGCAGCCCATCGTCGACAAGCTGGCCCAGGCGACCGAAAAGGCGCTGACCGACCCCGCCGTGGCGAAGAAGCTGAACGACGAGATGGGCCTGCCGCCGATGACCGGCTACACGCCGGCCAAGTTCGCCGGCTTCCTCAAGGAGGAGATCGACTACTGGGTGCCGATCGTGAAGGCGAGCGGCGCCAGCCTGGATTGAGCGCGGCCGGGAGGGGTTCCGCCCCGCCGGCCCCATCCCACCGGGGGCATTGAATGCCCCCGGACCCCCACGTCAGTCCGGGGCGCGGCACAGCTCCGCCAGGATCTCGCCCAGGCGGTCCAGCAGGGCGGAGGCGCCAAGCGCCAGGCTGCGCGCCATCACCACGTCCCGCCGCACCTCTGGCAGGAAGGGGCGGGCCACCACGCCGGGCGGCAGGCGGCGCTGCGCCAGCCCGTCCACGATGGCGTAGCCGATCCCCTCCTGCACCATGGCCACCGCGCTCACCGTGGTGCCGACCTCCACCGCCAGCGCGCGCTCCACGCCCTCCTGCCGGAAGGCGAGATCAAGGCTCTGGCCGAAATCCTGCCAGCCGGCGAAACCCACCTCCGGCTCGCCCGCCAGCAAGGCCGGGCGCAACGCCGGCTCGGCGGAAAGCCGGTGCCCCTCCGGCAGCAGCACCACGCAGGGCACGCTGCCCAGCACGGTGCTCTCCAGCCCCGGCAGCGGAAGCGGCGTCAGGGAGAGCGCGACATCCAGCCGCCGCGCCAGCAGCGCCTCGCCCAGTTCGCGGACCGGCAGCAGGTGCACCGTCAGGCGCGCGGCGGCACGTTCCCGCCGCAGGGCGGCGATGGCCGGCGGCACCAGTGAGACCGCCAGGGATGAGCTGGTGCCCAGTCGCAGCAGCCCGCCACGGTGGCTGCCCAGATCCCGTGCGAAGCCCTTGAAGCCCTGGAGTTCCTGGTAGAGCCGCTCGGCCTCGGGCAGCAGGGTCTGCGCCTCGGCGGTGGGCACCAGGCGGCCGGCCCGGCGCTGGAACAGCCGGAAGCCCAGCCGGTCCTCGCAGTGCCGCACCGCCTTGGAGAGGGCGGGCTGCGAGACATGCAGCACCTCCGCCGCCGCGCTCAGCGTGCGGTGCTGCATCACGGCGCGGAAGATCTCGATGTCGCGGGCATTCATGGTGGAGCGCAGCATAGCCACGCCCCTCCCGACCGCCCAAGGCCGCGCCGCGCGTTCAGCCGCGCCCGGCACCCTCGGCGAGGGCGCGGGCGAAGGCGCGGTCCGCCCGCAGCACGGCGGCAATGGCCTCGCGCGGCGCCTGCTCCGGCGCCGCGCGCACCGCGGCGAAGAGCCGCCGCTTCAGCCGGCCGCGCCAGCTCGCCGGCACCCGCGCGAGCGCCTCGATCAACGCCGCATAGGCATCCGTGTCCCAGCGCGCCTCATGCGCGGCGCGCTCGGGGCCGCCGTCGAAGCCCTGGCGCGGCGCGGCGCGGGCGCGCAGGGCCGCCGTGGCGTCCGCATCCACCGCGCCGCCGCGGAGCACCACGGCATAATCGCGTTCCGCCGCCGCCACGCTCAGCCGGCCCGCCTGGATGTCGCGCAGCACCGCCTCCGGCTTGCGGGCGGCCGGGTCGCCGCGGCCGCCGCCGCCGGGCGAGACGATGCGCACCACGTCGCCGGGCGCGAGGTGCAGCAGGTCGGTGTTGCGCAGGTCCTGCTCGCGCTCGGTGCCGGGGTTCAGCGCAAAGCTGCTCGGAGCGCCCGGCTTGCCGCCCAGCGTGCCCCAGGGGCGGAACTGCGTGCGGTCGCGGTTGCGGGCGGTGACGGTGGCGTCCGGCGCATCGGTGGTGAATTCCAGCACCGTGGCGAGGCCGCCGCGATGCGTTCCGGCGCCGCCGGTATCCGGCATCAGCCCGTAGCGCAGGATGCGCACCGGCGCCTCGGACTCGGTGATCTCCACCGGGCTGTTCTTGAGGTAGGCGGCGTCGGCGCCGGAGCCGTCGGTGCCGTCGCGGTGCGGCATGCCGCCGCCGCCGCCGACGATCGGCGCCACCGCGGCGATGACGCGCCGCCCGGTGCGCGGGTGCTCGGCGGCGAGGTTGATGATGGAGGAGGAGCCCGCCGGCGCCGCCGGCAGCCGCTCCGGCGCCGCCTGGGCGAAGGCGCCGAAAACGAGGCTGCGCAGCCGCGCGCAGGTCAGGCTGCGCATGCCCACCGCCGCCGGATGCGCCGGGTTCACCACGCTGCCCTCGGGCAGGATGCAGGTGAAGGGCCGCGTGGTGCCGAAGTTCAGCAGGATCTTGGGGCTGAGCGCGGAGAGCACGTAGTACACGCCGACCAGGATCAGCGAGTGGCGCGGATGCCCGCCGGTCGGCACGTTCATCGAGCTGAGGGTCTGCGGGTCGGTGCCGGTGAAGTCCAGCTCGGCGGAATCGCCCTGGATGCGCAGGGTCAGCTTCAGCCGCAGCGGATCGCCGCCGACGCCGTCCTCGTCGCAGTAGTCGGCGAAGGTGTAGGTTCCGTCGGGCAGGTCAGCCAGCACGGCGCGCGCCTGCGCCTCGCCATAGTCCAGCAGGTCGGCGAGGCCGTCCTTCAGCGTTTCCGCCCCGAAGCGGCGCACCAGGTCGAGGATGCGGCGCTCACCGGTGTTCACGGCGGCGACCAGCGCCTTCAGGTCGCCCCAGTTCTGCTCGGGCACGCGGACGTTGGCGAGGATGGTGCGCACCAACGTCTCGTCCAGCACGCCGGCGCGGTAGAGCTTGCTGGGCGGGATGCGCAGCCCTTCCTGGTGCACTTCCGTGAGTGTGCGCGAGAGACTGGCGGGCACAGCGCCGCCAACGTCCACGTTGTGGATGTGCCCGCCGGCGAAGGCGATGACCGCGCCCTCGTGGAACACCGGCTTCCACATGTTGGTGTCGGGCGAGTGGGTGGAGAGATAGCCGGAATAGGGATCGCTGGTGAGCGCGACGTCGCCGGGGTCGTAGCCGCCCGGGACAAGCCCGATCGCCGCCTCGTAGTCCACCCCGGGATACCAGGTGGCGCCGAGGTCGAGCGGCACGGCGCAGGTCTTGCCCTGCGCGTCCAGCAGCTGGATGGTGAAGTCCTCCGTCTCCTTGACGAAGGTGGAATGCGCCGTGCGGTAGAGCGTGGTGGCCATGCTCTCGGCCGCCGCGCGGCAATGGTTGCGCAGCACCTGCAGGGTGACGGGATCGGTGCGCATCAGGCGTGCTCCATCACGAGGTTGCCGAGTTCGTCGGTCACGGCGGTCCAGCCGGCGGGGACCAGCACGGTGCAGTCGGCCTGGGTGACGATGGCCGGGCCGGCGAAGCGCCCGCCCGGGCGCAACGCGGCGCGGCGATGCAGCGCGGCGGTCTTCCAGGCGCCATCCAGGCGCAGTTCGATCCGGCTTTCCGGCGCGGCCGCGTGCGGCACCGCCGCCTGGCGCGGCATGGGCAACGGCGGCGCCGGGCGGCGGGCGGCGGCGCGCAGGCTCACCACCTCCACCGGCGCCTCCGGGTCGGAATGGCCGAAGCTCTCGGCATGGGCGGCGTGGAACAGCGCCAGCAGCGCCTCCACCCCCTGATCCAGCACGGCGGCGGGCACCGGCACGGTCAGCTCGTAGGATTGGCCGCGATAGCGCAGGTCGGCGCCCAGCGCGGTTTCCGCCGCGCCGCCGCCGCTCATCTCGGCGAGGGCGGCATTGGCCTCCTCCGTCAGCTCATGGAACACCTGGCGCAGCGCGGGCCAGCTTCCGGCCTCCAGCGGCTGCAGCACGGTGCGCATGGTGTCGCGCCGCAGGTCGGCGGCCAGGGCGCCCAGCGCGCAGAGCGTGCCCGGCACCGGCGGCACCAGCACCCGGCGGATGCCCGCCGTCTCCGCCAGCAGCGCGCCCAGCATGGGGCCGGCGCCGCCGAAGGGCATCAGCGTCAGCTCGCTGGCATGCATGCCGGCGCGCGCCAGCAGCTTGTCGATCTCGATCAGCATGCCGCTGATGGCGACGCGCAGCACGCCCTCCGCCGCGCTCGCCGCCTCCACGCCCAGCGCCGCGGCGATCGGCGCGATGGCGGCCTCGGCGCGGGCGGGGTCCGGCGCGATGGCGCCGAAGCCCAGCTCGCCCTGGCCGAGGATGCCGCAGAGCAGCGCCGCATCCGTCACCGTGCACTGCGTGCCGCCGCGTCCGAAGCAGGCCGGGCCAGGGGTGGAGCCGGCGCTCTCGGGCCCGACCTGCAGCACGCCCTGCGCATCGAGCCGCGCGATGGAGCCGCCGCCCTGGCCGCTGGAGACCACCGCCACGGTCGGGATGGCCAGCGGGAACTCGCCGATGGCATGGCCGCTGCCGAAGGCGGGCTGGCCGTCGGTCAGCAGCGCCACGTCGGCGCTGGTGCCGCCGATGTCGAGCGTCAGCACCGCATGGGTGCCGGCCGCCTTGGCGACCACGCCCGCCCCCACCACGCCCGAGGCGGTGCCGGAGAGCAGCATGCCCACGCAGTCCCGCCGGCCGCGCTGCGCCGTCATGGTGCCGCCGGCCGAGGTGGTCAGCAGCAGCGGCGCGGCGATGGCGGCGGCGGCAAGCTGCGCCTCGACGCGCTCCAGATAGGCGTCGATGCGCGGATGCACATAGGCGTTGAGCACCGAGGTGGTGGTGCGCTCATACTCGCGGATCGCCGGCCAGACCTCGCTGCCGCGGAACACGAAGAGCTCCGGCGCCAGCTCGGCGACCATCGCCGCCACCGCCTCCTCATGCGCGGGATTGCGCCAGGCGTGCAGGAAGGAGACCACCACGCCCGCGCAGCCCGCCGCCCGCGCCGCCGCCACCGCCGCCGCCACCGAGGCGCGGTCGGGCGGGGTCAGGGTGCTGCCCTCGGCATCCATCCGCTCGGTGACAGGGAAGACCCGTTCGCGCGGCACCAGCGGCTCGGGGCGCTCGCAGAACAGGCTGTAGGGGTCCGGCATGCGCAGCCGCGCCAGCTCCAGCATGTCGGTGAAGCCGGCGGTGGTGAGCAGCGCCAGCCGCGCGCCGCGCCGCTGGATGATGGTGTTCACGCCGACGGTGGTGCCGTGCACGAAGCGCTCAACCGCCTCCGGCACCAGCCCCGCCTCAACCAGCCGCCGCAGTCCGGCGGCGACGTCCTGGCCCGGCTCCCGCGGCGTGGTGAGCACCTTGAGGGTGGTCATCCGCCCCGCTTCCGTGTCGAGGGCCACGAGGTCGGCGAAGGTGCCGCCGATGTCAACGCCGATGCGCCAAGCCATGCCTGCATCCATCCGTGGAGGTCTTCGCCGCAGCATCGCGCCGCCGGGCCGGCGGGACGAGTTCTTCCATGGCGGTGGGCGATAACCTCCGGGAATACCCTTTGATGCGAGAGGCGGGTGGCCGCGCCGGCCGGACCGTGCTGCGATGCTCACGCCGCGCGGCGGCGACCACAACAGCACGGGACGGCACGGATGACCCTGGCCATGGCGCAGCCCACCTCCACCGAACGTCCGGCACGCAGCGGCCCCGGGCCGGAGCCCGTTGCGTGAGCGGCTCCTCCACCGCGGCGGCCTTCGACGTCGTGATCCTCGGCGGCGGCTCGGCCGGGTGCGTGCTGGCGGCGCGGCTCAGCGAGGACTCCGCGCGGCGGGTGCTGCTGGTCGAGGCGGGGCGTGACCTGCGCGCCGACGCCATGCCGGAGGACATCGCCTCGCCCTATCCCGGCCGGGCCTACTTCAAAGCGTCTAACGAAACCCGCTGAAGCGC
>NZ_SNVJ01000030.1 GCF_009829925.1 Teichococcus coralli | reverse complement strand
CGCAGGTTCAAATCCTGCCCCCGCATCCCCCGCACCCCACAAAAAAACAAGACACCCACACAACACCACAGGCAGCATGAATCCATCATGCCGCCATTCAGCCAGCTCGACCTCGTCGCACTCGCCAGCAGCATCCGCAGCAGCGCGCAGAATGAGCCGCTGGCGCAACCTGCCCTGGCGCTGGCGCTTGCCCTCAACCGCATGGTCGAGGAGAAGAGTGTCTCGCTGGATCAGCTCGCGCAGATCCTGCGGCAACTCGGCCAGACCGCCTTTTTCGACAAGGCGCGCCGGATCAGCCTTGCCCTTGGCGACGAGTTCCCGGACACCGATGCTGCCCTCGCGGCGCTCGCCACCCGCATCGCGCGGCCTGATCCGGCCGACAGCCCAGTTCCTTTCGCCGCCTTCCGTGCCGCGTGCGAGCGGCCGCGGGCGGCCGCCGTTTTCACCGCGCATCCCACCTTCAGCCTGCCTCCTGCCACCAACGCTCTCCTGGCGGAGCTAGCGGCTGGCGGCTCGCCGCCCGCGGGCGCCTTCCCCTTGCGCCCCGAGCCACCCACGCTTGCGGACGAATTCGAGCAGGCCGCCCTCGCCATCGCCAACGGGCGGGATGCGCTGGACCGGCTGGCCGCCGCCTTTCTCGCCACCGCCCGCGCCATCTGGCCGGACCGCTGGACCCAGCTTGATCCCCGGCCGGTCATTCTGGCTTCCTGGGTTGGCTACGATACGGACGGCCGGACGGATATCGGCTGGCACGACACGCTGCGCCTGCGGCTACGCATGAAGCGCCTCCAGCTGGTGCGCCTGGCGGCCCAACTGGCCGCCCTGCCGGAGACCTGCACCGCCGCGCTGCGCCAGCGCACCGCCGACGCCCTGGAGGCGCTGCAGGTGCAACTCGAAGCCTGCCCGCCTGCCGGTCCGGCCACCCCTGTTGCCGTGCAGGCCTTCGCCGCTGCGCTGATCGCCCAGCGCGAGGCCGCCCTGACGACGCCCACCCCCCTTCTGGCCCTGTTTCCTGACGCGCTCGCCGCCGCGCCGGATGAGCAGACACGCCTGGCTCTCTGCGTCGCGCGCGCCGGCCTGAAGGCACACGGCCTTTCGCTGGCCCAGACCCATGTGAGGCTCAACGCCAGTCAGTTGCACAATGCCGCCCGCCTCCGCTTCACCCATCTCGATAGCGGACCGGAGGACCCGGCACGGCGCCGCGGCCTCTTCGCTGCCATCAACACCGTGCTGGAGGACGCCCGGCCGGAAGCGGTGGATTTCGGCGGCCTGATGGCGGAGCAGGCCTCCGCCGCCCGCCTGATGATGACGGTTGCCCAGATCACCAAGCACGTGGACGCCAGCCAGCCCCTCCGCTTCCTCATCGCCGAGACGGAGAGCGGCTACACCCTGCTGGCCGCGCTGCTGCTGGCACGCCTGGCCGGCGTCGAGGACCATGTCGAGATCTCCCCCCTCTTCGAGACCGCCGAGGCGCTGGAACGGCGCGGCGAGCGCGTGGTGGAGGAGGCGCTGCGCAGCTCGCACTGGCGTTCCTATTTGCGCCGCGTCGGCCGCCTCTGCCTGCAGTTCGGCTATTCCGACTCCGGGCGCTATGTCGGGCAGGCGGCCGCCACGCAACTCATCGAGCGGCTTAAGCTGCGCATCCTCGACCTGCTCGGCCGGCACGGGCTGGCGGGGCTGGAGGTGGTGCTGTTCGACACCCACGGCGAGGGGCTTGGCCGCGGCGGCCATCCCGACGGCCTCGCCGCGCGCCTCGACTACCTCGACCCTCCCGCCGTGCGTGCCGCCTTCGCTGCGCAGCACATTCCGGCACGGCTGGAAACCTCCTTCCAGGGCGGCGACGGCTACCTGCTCTTCGGCACCCCCACCCTCGCGCGCGCCGCCGTAGCCCGCATCGCCGAGCATGCTTTCGCGCCCCTTCCGCAGGGGGAGCCTGACCCCGTCTATGCTGAAGGCGGCTTCGCCAGCGACCTGTTCGCCGGGGCCCGCGTCGCCTTCGCGGCGCTGGTGGAGGATCCCGGCTATGCCGCCCTGCTCGGCGCTTTCGGGACCGCCCTGCTCGACCGCACCGGCTCGCGGCCGGCCAATCGGCAGAGCGACGCCGGCGGTCCCGCCGTCATCCGCCACCCCCGCGAGTTGCGCGCCATCCCCAACAACGCGGTGCTGCAGCAGCTCGGCTTCCTGGCCAACCTGATGCATGGGCTGGGGCAGGGGGCGCTGCACGAACCCGAGGCCTTCGCCGACCTCATCCGCCGCAGCCCCCGCTTCGCCAATGCCATGGCCTTTACCCGCGCCGGCCTCGCACTTTCCAGCGCCGACGTGCTGCACGGCTACGTCGCCAGCCTCGATCCCGGCACCTGGCTCGCCCGCGCGGCCCAGAGCCGCAGCCACGGCCGCGTCGAGGCCTTCCTCGCCGTCGCCCGCGCGCTGGAGGAAGCTCGTCTCGGCGACGCCGCGCGTGCCGTGTTCCGCCGCCTGCAGGCGGATGACCTGGCCCTGCGCGCGGCCTGGCCGGGCGGCGCGCCGCGCATGAGCGACCGGCTGTTCGCCCTGCATGCGCTCCGGCTCTGCCTGATCCACCGCATCTGGCTGCTCGCCGTGGCGATCCCCGACTTCTCCCCGCGCCACGCCGTGACGCGGGAGGCGCTGATCCAGCGTCTGCTGCGCCTGGACGTGGAGGCGGCTGTCAGCTTGCTGGAGGAAATCTTCCCCGCCGCCGAGCCGCCCGGCGCCTCGCTCGACTTCGCCGAACCGCCGGCGCCGCGCCATGGCGGCTATGGGCAGGAGGAGGGGGAATTCATCCGGCCGTTGCGGGAGATGTTCGGCATGGTGCGCGAGGTCAGCGCCATCATCTCACTGGAATGCGGCGCCTTCGGGTAGCGCCTGAAAGGGGAGGGCGCCGCCGCCTGAAGTCCTCGCCGCGGAGGCCGGAAGGACCTGCCGGACGCGCCCCGACGCCGTGATCAGCGGCGGAAGGCGGCCAGCACGCGCTCGGGCGTGGCCGGCAGGTCCAGCCGGGCGGCGCCCGTGGCGTCGCGCAGCGCGTTCCAGACGCAGGTCGCCAGCAGCAGGGGCGGCTCGCCCACGGCCTTGCTGCGAAAGATGGTGTTGGCCCGCGCCGGGGCGTCCGCCAGCAGGCGCAGGTTGAAGACCGGCGGCATCTCGCGCGAGCCGGGAATCTTGTAGGTCGAGGGGCCGAGCGTGCGCAGCCGGCCCGCGGCGTCCCACCACAGCTCCTCGCAGGTCAGCCAGCCCAGGCCCTGGATGAAGGCGCCCTCGATCTGCCCGCGGTCGACCGCCGGGTTCAGGCTGCGGCCGCAATCCTGCACCAGATCGGCCCGGGTGACGCGGTACTCGCCTGTCAGCCGGTCCACCAGCACCTCGGCGAAAGCGGCACCATAGGAGAAGTAGAAGAAGGGCTGCCCGCGCATGGCCTTAGCATCCCAGTGGATGTCGGGCGTCTTGTAGAAGCCGGTGGCCGAAAGGCTGATCCGCCGCGTCCAGCAATGCTGTGCCAGCTCGCCGAATTCCATGGCGTGGTTGCCGGCGCGCACGTGCCCCTCCGCAAAGGCGACCTCCGCCTCCCGCACGCCCCACAGGGCGGCAGCGGCCTCCGCCATGCGGCCGCGGATGGCGCTGGCGGCGGCATGCGCGGCCCAGCCGTTGAGGTCGCTGCCGGTGCTCGCGGCGGTGGGCGCGGTGTTCGGCACCTCGGCGGTGGAGGTGCCGGTGATGCGGATGCGCTCCACCTCCACCCCGAACACCTCCGCCACCACCTGCGCCACCTTGATGAACAGCCCCTGGCCCATCTCGGTGCCGCCATGGTTCAGGCGGATCGAGCCGTCGGTATAGACGTGCACCAGCGCCCCCGCCTGGTTCATGGCGGTGATGCCGAAGGAGATCCCGAAGGCCAGGGCGAAGCCACCGAGCCCCTTGCGCAGCGTCGGGTGATGGGCGTTGAAGGCGTCCACCTCGGCGCGGCGGCGCTCCCAGTCCGCGCCCTGCTTCGCCTCGGCCCAGACGCGGCGGATCAGGTCGCCTTCGAGTGGCTGGCCATAGGGTGTCTCGCCGCCATTGGGGCCGCCGGCGAAGTTCCGCTCGCGCAGCGCATCGACCGGGAGGCCGGTCGCGCGGGCGGCGGCGAACAGAACATCCTCCATCAGCAGCGCGCCCTGCGGGCCGCCGAAGCCGCGGAAGGCGGTGTTGCTGACCGTGTTGGTCTTGCAGGCCAGCCCGGTGACGCGCAGCGCCGGCACGTCATAGGCGTTCAGCGCATGCGTCACCGCGCGGAAGATGACGCCGCCGGAAAGGTCCAGGCTGTGCCCGCCATCGGCGGCCATGGTGGCATCCAGCGCCAGAAGGCGGCCTTCCGCATCGCAGCCCGCGCGCCAGCGATAGAGGAAGGGGTGGCGCTTGCCGGTCACCGCCATGTCGGCCTTGCGGGCGAGGCGCAGCTTCACCGGCCGCCCCGTGGCGCGCGCCGCCAGCGCGGCGACGGCCGCCACCCAGGAGGCATTGCTTTCCTTGCCGCCGAAGCCGCCGCCCATCCGCCGGCACTGCACGGTGATGCGGTTGTAGTCATAGCCCAGCACGCGGGCGGCGATGTGCTGCACTTCGGTCGGGTGCTGGGTGGAGGAATGCAGGGCGATGTCGCCATCCTCCCCGGGAACGGCGAGCGCGATCTGCCCTTCCAGGTAGAAGTGCTCCTGCCCGCCGCAGCGGAATTCGCCTCGCAGCTTCACGGGCGCGGCCTCCAGCGCCGCCTGCCATTTGCCGCGTTCGATCACCTGCGGCGGCATCAGCAGCGCCTTCGCCGCCAGTGCCTCCTCCACCGAGAGCACCGGCGGCAGCGGCTCGATGCCCGGCCGCAGCGCGGCAGCGCCGGCGATGGCGGCGTCGCGCGTGGTCGCGACGACGACGGCCAGCGGTTGGCTCCAGTGCTCCACCTTGCCCTCGGCGAACAGCACCTCCGCCGCCAGGCCACTCGGGGAAATGTCGTTGCGGCCGGGGATGTCGCTCGGGCCGAGCGCCGCCACCACGCCCGGCACCGCGCGCGCCGGGGCCAGGTCGAGCGGCGCCAGCACGCCATGCGCCGCCGGCGAAAGCGCCAGCGCCGCGTGCAGCATGCCGGGCGGCTCCGGCAGGTCGTCGAGAAAGCGCGCCTCGCCGGTGCAGTGCTTCAGCGCGCTGTCCTGCCGCAGCGCCGCGCCCATGCCGGTCCGGCTGGGGGAGGGGAGGGTGCCGTCCATCATGCCTGCACCTCCAGCGCCAGGTCAGGCCGGGCCAGCCGCCAGTAGAGCCGCCGCAGCAGCCCCGCCGCCCCTTGCTGGCGATATCCCGCGCCGCCGCGCCAGTCGGCGAGGGGGGCGAAGTCCTGCCGCAAGGCCTCGGCCGCCAGGGCGAAGCTGGCTTCGTTGAAGGGGGCGCCGGCCAGGGCCGCTTCGGCCTGCGGCGCGCGGGCAGCCGTGGCCGCCATGCCGCCGAAGGCCAGCCGCGCCTCGGTGACCATGCCCTCCGCGACCCGCAGCAGGAAGGCGGCCGAGAGGGTTGAGATGTCCTGGTCGTGCCGCTTGGAAAGCTTCTCGCAGACAAGGACCGCATCCGCCGGCGGGCGCGGGATGAGGACGCGCAGGATGATCTCGTCCGGCGCCAGGGCGGTTTGCCGGTAGCCCGTCAGGAACGCCGCCACCGGCAGGCGGCGTTCCCCGGCGCGCGCCGAGGCCAGCACCACCTCGGCGCCGAGCGCCATCAGCGGCGGCAGCATGTCGCCGATTGGCGAGGCGGTGCCGAGATTGCCGCCGAGCGTCCCCATGCCGCGGATCTGCCGGGAGCCGAGCCGCGTCAGCAGTCCCATCAAGGAGGCCAGCTCCGGCGCTGCCGCCAGCGCCCGCTGCAGCCGGCCATAGGTCACGCCGGCGCCGACCACCAGGCGGTCCGGCTCGACGGCGAGCGCCTGCAACTCCGCCACGCCCGAGAGGCCGAGGATGGCGGGCGGCGTCTGCCGGTGTTCCGAGGCCAGCAGGCCAAGATCGGTGCCGCCGGCCCAGAGCAGCGCCGCGGGGTGCGCCGCCCGCAGCATCAGCGCCCCGGCCAGCGTCGCGGGCCGGTGGAAGACCTGCCCTTCGGTGGTGAAGGTGGCATCGGCGAGCTCGGGCGGGGTCGGGCTGGGCGCGCCGTCATCCGCCAGCCCGGCGAAGACGTCGAGGATCGGCCGGTAGCCGGTGCAGCGGCAGAGGTTCCCGGCCAGCGCCTCATGCGCGCTGCCGCCCTCGCGCGCATGCGCCCAGGCGGACATGACGATGCCCGGCGTGCAGAAGCCGCATTGCGTCGCGTCGCCCTCGGCCATGGCGCGCTGGATCGGGTGCGGGCCTGCGGGACCGGCGAGCCCTTCCACGGTGCGCACGGCGCGGCCATGCATCTGCCCGACCAGTGCCAGGCAGGCGTTGATGGGCACCCGGTGTCCGTCGGCCTCCTCCAGCACCACGGTGCAGGCGCCGCAATCGCCCTCGGCACAGCCTTCCTTGGTGCCGGTCAGGCCGCCGGGGCCGCGCAGCCAGTCGAGCAGCGTCATGCCGGGCGGGGTTTCCGCCGGAAGCTGCCGCGGCGCGCCGTTGAGCAGGAAGGTGATGCATCCGGTCATGAACCGCATCGAAGCAAATTCCGCGCCGGGGCGCCAAGCAAAGGCTGGGGGAATGAACCCCCCAGCCCCGATCGCCCTCCTTCGAGCTTGCCGGGTCGGCGAGGCGCAGCACGGAAGCCGCCAGAGAAAGGATGGGGGTCCGGAGGAATTCCTTCCCCTGACCTTTTGCCGGCTTGATCCAGAGCAAGGCGGCGGATGCCGTGTGGCGCTAGCCATGGCCCCATGTCGCCCGATGCCCTGGCCCGCTACGCCGCCGCCGCCCTGCCGCGCTACACCTCCTACCCGACCGCGCCGCACTTCACCGCCCTGGACGAGGCGGCCTACCGCGGCTGGCTCGCCGCCATCGGCGCCGGGGACGCGCTTTCGCTCTATGTCCACATCCCTTTCTGCCAGAGCCTCTGCTGGTACTGCGGCTGCCATACCAGCGTGACGCGGCAGCAGGCCCGGCTGGCCCGCTACGCGGACGGGCTGACGGCCGAGGCGGCGCTGCTGGCGGCGGCGCTGCCGGCCCATGGCGGCGTGGCGGCGCTGCATCTCGGTGGCGGCACGCCCTCGGCGATCGGAGCCGAGGGGCTGGACGACCTGTTCACCGCGCTCCGCCGCCGCTTCTCCTTCCGCGACGATGCCGAGGTGGCGGTGGAGCTGGACCCGCGCGTGCTGACGCCGGCCATCGTGGAAAGCCTGGCGCGCGGCGGCGCCACCCGCGCCAGCCTGGGCGTGCAGGACATCGACCCCGGTGTTCAGGCCCGCATTGGCCGGCCGCAGCCGGCCGCGCAGGTGCGGGCGGCGGTGGCCATGCTGCGCGCCGTCGGCATCGCCGCCATCAATTTCGACCTGATGTACGGCCTGCCCGGCCAGACCGAGGCGCATGCCCGGGCCAGCGCGGCCTTCGCCGCCGCGATGGGCGCGGACCGGGTGGCGGTCTTCGGCTATGCGCATGTGCCCTGGATGAAGCCGGCGCAGCAGGCCATCGACGGAGCGCTGCTGCCGGATGCCACGGCGCGCCTGGCGCAGGCGGAGGCGGCCGCCGAGACGCTGGAGGGCGCCGGCTATGTCCGCGTCGGCCTCGACCACTTCGCCCGCCCCGGGGACGCGATGGCCCGCGCCGCCGCCGGAGGCACCCTGCGGCGCAACTTCCAAGGCTACACGACGGATACCGCCCCGGTGCTGCTCGGCCTCGGCGCCTCGGCCATCGGCCGCCTGCCGGCGGGGTTCGCGCAGAACCTGCCGGATGAGCGCGCCTGGCTTGCCGCCGTCGGGGCGGGGCGCCTGCCGGTGGCGCGCGGCCGGGCGCTTTCCGAGGAGGACCGGCTGCGCGGCGGCCTGATCGAGCGGCTGATGTGCGACCTGGCGCTCGACCTTTCCTCGGTGCCGGAGGCGATCCTCGCCGCCGCACGCCCGCGGCTGGCGCCGCTGCTGGCCGATGGCATCCTGGCCGAGCGGGGCGGCCGGCTGGAGGTGGCGGAACGGCGCTTCCTGCGCCATGCCGCGGCAGCCTTCGACGCCTATCTGGGCGCCGGCGCCGGGCGTCACAGCCGCGCGGTTTAGAGCCCGGTCGAGAATGGCGGCGGATCTTCCTGCCCGGCACGAGAAATCCCTCGCCAGCCCTCCGCCGCACCATCTTCAAACGGGCTTTGAGGCGGCCGCGAAGCCCGAGCGGCCCGGAAACACCCTTTGTTGGCCGGCCCTGGGCGATAATCGCAACATTCGGTGGCATGGCGGCGTGCGCGAAGCGCAGCCTCACCCTATCATGCGGGACAAGACTACGACGGAGCCGGGAAACACCGATGGTGGAACTGCTGCGCGAGGATGATCGCGATCGTATGGTCGCCTATCTGGAGCGCTACCTTCTGCGCTCCGTGCCGATGGACGGCCTGGCGATCGCTGCCCTCTGCGAAACCCACGCGCCCTTTCCCACCGCCGAGTGGTGCTGGACGGCCGATGTGGCGGCGGCGGTGGAAATGCTGTCCCTGCCGGTGCTGCGGGCCCGCTGGGGCGGGCTCGCCGACGGCCTGACCGACTTTCTGCTGGCCATGGGCACCGGCCCGCTGCTGCTGCGCCGTGTCACCGGCCCGGCCTGCGTGGTCGAGAACGACGACCCGCGCGCCTTCGCGATCACCACCGCCACCCACGAATATCGCGGCGACCTGTCGCGCGGCGTGCTGCGGCAGGCCGTGCGGGGCGGGCCGGCCCGGCGCGAGGTGCACCATACCGGGCATCTGGTGGAGTTCCGCCTCGGTCGCCGCCGCCATTGCCTGGACGTCGAGGACAGCATCGTGGACTGCGGGCTGGAGCAGCACCCCGAGGGCGTGCTGCTGTTCCATGAGAGCCTGCTGAAGGTTTCCTCCGGCCTGCTGCGCAAGACGGAGCAGGTGGTCGGCCGCCTCCGCTACGAGTACTGGATCGACCTGCAGGACCCGCGCCTGCTGATGAGCGTGGTGCTGCGCGCCGAGCCTGGCCTCACGCTGGAGGATGTGCGGCTGACCACGGCCGTGGACGAATTCTCCGGCGAGGAGAACCGCCCCGTGCTGCGGGCCGGCCTGGTGCGCGAGCGCCGCCCCAGATTCGTGCCGTTCTCCGGCAGCGCGGTGACGACGCTGCACGAGGGGCCGGTCGAACTGGTCAGCCTGATCGAGGAGGCGCCGCCCGGCGCCGCCAACGGGCTGCACCTGCGCCCGCTCTCGCCCGAGGCCCTGCTGAGCGTGAAGGCGCAGACCCGCTCCGGCCGGCTGCACTGGCTGCTCAGCCGCTATGCCTGCCCCAGCCTGGCCGGCGGCGCGGAGTTCCGGGTGCACGAGGCGCGGCTGCTGACCGCCGGCTCGCTGATCGCCGCCTTGCCGAGCTACGCCGGCGTGCTGCACGATCCCTCCGCGCTCTCGGGCCGGGATGCCGGCCTGACCGCCGACCATGGCACCGCGCTGAACGCGGTGGCGACCCAGGTCCTGCTCGCCAGCACCGGTGCCTATGCGCTGCCTCCCGAGCGGCTCAACATGCTGCGCGACTGGTACGACCGCCATCTGGACGGGCTGTTCACCGCGATGGCGGAGGGCGACACGCTGCTCCCGGGGCGCACCTATCTCCGTTCGCTTGCCTTCACGCTGCTCTCGCTGGAGGCCATGCACCGGGCCACCGGCGAGCCGCGCTACGAGGCGGCGCTGGCGCATGGCCTCGACCTGCTGCTCTCTTTGCGGCGCCCGGACGAGACCGGGGGTGCCTTCGCCGATCTCGGCCAGTCCGCCTATCTCGACTGCCATGCCGCGGCGATGCTGGCATTGGCCCGGCTCGCGTTGCGGCGGCAGGATCCGCGGCTGGCGCCGGCGCTGCGGCAGGCGATGGGCGCCATCCGGGTCGGCACCATCAAGGTGCCGCTGGAGAGCGGCGTGCACAGCCTTGATACGCCCTTCGTGCGCAGCCGCCGGGCAGACGGGCGCTGGGAGGACGACGGCGGCTTCTGGTCCTTCAAGCTCGGCCTGCTGATGCGCGCGCTGGCGGCGCTGCGCGTGGCCCATCAGGCCGGCGCGGTGCCGCTGGAGGGCGGCGAGCTGATGCGGCTGCAGACGCTGCAGGACATCAGCCTGCGGCAACTCCGGGCCCGGCTGCGTCCCTTCGGCGAGACGCTGGAGGCGCTGACCAGCCCTCTGGCCGGGGAAGGCAACGCCGCCACGCAGCCCGCCGTCCTGTTGGGGCTGATGGAGGCGGATGCGGCCATCGCCGGCCTGGACAGCGCCGCGTCCGCCGTTTCCTGAGCGGTGGCCCATGCGGCTCCTGACCCGATGGCGGCGCCGGTCGGCCGCCTGCGCGCTGTTGCTGGCGCTGCTGCCGGCGGCCTGCGCCGCGCCGCCGGCTCCGGCCATGCCGCCTCCCTTGCCCTATCCGCCGAGCGTGCGCGAGCGGATGCTGCACATTGCCTGGGCCGAGTGGTCGGACTGGGGGCGCATCGTGGTCGCCTCCGACGCGCCGCGCGAGGGCCAGCCTGGCCTGCCCGGACCGGAGAGCGCGCTGTCCAACTTTCCCCGCGTGCTGGCCTATTGGCGCGCGGTGGCGGAAGGGGCCGGGCCCATCGCCCGCAATCGCGTCCTCTATGCCGCAGCGCTGGCGCGGCCCGGGCTCCAGGTCGGCCTGTGGCAGGAGCCGGCCTGGTCGGCCGCCTTCATCAGCTTCGTGATGCGCACGGCGGGGGTGGACCGGCGCGAGTTCCCGCCCTCGGCGGCGCATGCCTTCTATCTCGACGCCCTGCTGGCCGATGCCCAGCGCTTCCCCGCCACCGCCCCCTTCATCCCGCATGACCCGGCGGACCGGGCGCCGGAGGTGGGCGACCTGATCTGCGCCGACCGCTCCGCCCAGCCGCTGCGCCACTGGCAGGCGCGGCTGGCGGAGGCCGGACAGTTCCGACCCATGCATTGCGACATCGTCGTGACGGTGGCGCCGGGCGTGGTGGAGGCGGTCGGCGGCAACGTCGCGGACGCGGTCACGCTGTCGCGTTTCCCGGCCGACATGGCGGGCCGGCTGTTGGCACGGCCGGCGAATGGCCCCACTTGGTTCGCCGTCCTCGAGAATCGACTGGGGCGCCTGCCCCCCTGGAACTGGAGAACCGCTTCGTGACTGACCTGTTCGAGCCGCTGACGCTGCGCGGCGTGACGCTTCGCAACCGCATCGGCGTCTCTCCCATGTGCCAGTACAGCTGCGCGCCGGATGGCCTTCCGACCGAGTGGCACCTTGCCCACCTGCATTCGCGCGCCGTCGGCGGCGCCGGGCTGGTGATCGTCGAGGCCACCGGCGTCAGCCCGGAGGCGCGCATCACCCCGCAGGACGTGGGCCTGTGGGAGGACGCGCAGATCCCGGCGCACCACGAGCTGGCCGCCGCCATCGCTCGCGCCGGGTCGGTGCCGGGCATCCAGATCGCCCATGCCGGGCGCAAGGCCAGCGCGGCGGCGCCCTGGGTCGGCGGGCTGGCGAAGGAGCATGGCTGGGAGCCGGTGGCGCCGAGCGCCGTCGCCTTCCCGGGCCTGGCCATGCCGCGCGCCCTCGACGAGGCGGGCATCCGCAAGGTGATCGCCGACTTCGCCGCCTGCGCGAGGCGCGCCATCGCCGCCGGCTACCGCTTCATCGAGATCCACGCGGCGCATGGCTACCTGCTGCACCAGTTCCTTTCGCCGCTTTCCAACCAGCGCAACGACGGCTGGGGTGGCGACTTCGCCGGCCGCACCCGGCTGACGCGCGAGGTGGTCGCCGCCGTGCGCGCCGCAATCCCGGAGGAGGTGCCGCTGGCCATCCGCTTCTCCCACACCGACTGGACCGAGGGCGGTTGGACGACCGAGGAGACGGTGGAGCTGGCGCGGCAGGTGAAGGCGATGGGCATCGACCTGGTGGACGTCTCCTCCGGCGCGCTGGTGCCGGCGCAGATCCCTGTCGGACCGGGCTACCAGGTGCCGGGCGCCGCGGCGGTGCGCGCGGGTGCGGAGATCCCGGTGGCGGCGGTCGGCATGATCACCGAGCCGGAGCAGGCGCAGCAGATCCTCGCCGAGGGCAAGGCGGACATGGTCCTGCTGGCCCGCGCCCTGCTGCGCGACCCCTACTGGCCGCTGCACGCCGCCGCCAGGCTGGGCCGCACCGAGGCGCTGCGCATCCCGCCGCAGTATGACCGGGCCTGGAGCGCGCTCGGCAAGATGGCGCTCGACCGGGCGGTCGCCGAGCCCGCGCCGGCGCTCTGACCGCCATGCCCCGGATCGCCGTCACCGCGCGCCTGTCGATCGACGAGGGTGAACTCGTCGAGAGCTTCGCGCGGGCCTCCGGGGCCGGTGGGCAGAACATCCAGAAGGTGGAGACGATGGTGCAGCTGCGGTTCGACGCCCGCAACTCGCCAAGCCTCCCGGAGGCGGTGCGCGAGCGGCTGCTGCGGCTGGCCGGGCACCGCGCCACCGCGGCGGGCGAGGTGGTCATCACCGCGCAGGAGCACCGCTCGCAGGCGCGCAACCGCGAGGAGGCGCGCGCGCGGCTGCTGGAACTGCTGCGGGCCGCCGCCGCGCCGCCGCCGCCGAAGCGCCGCCCGACACGGCCGACGCTCGGCTCCAAGAAGCGCCGCCTGGAAGGCAAGACGCAGCGTGGCGCGGTGAAGCGCCTGCGCGGCAAGCCGGTGGCCGACTGAGCCCTTCCTCCCGGAGCTGATCTGGCCCGGAGGCCCGGCCCCGGGCTTGCCTTGCGTGCAGGCGGAACACGGGTCTGGGGCATGGCCTGTCCGGTGGAGTGCCGGGCAGGCCGCGCTCCCGCTCCCCAGGCGTGCGCCTGCGGTCAGCCCGTCGGCAGGAAGATGAACACCACCGCCGCAACCAGGCAGAGCATGGCCGCGAAATAGGTCCAGCGCAGCGGCTCGCCCAGCACCAGCACCGAGAAGCCGCCGAAGACGATCAGCGTGATCACCTCCTGCATGACCTTGAGCTGCTGCCCGGTGAAGGCGCCATAGCCGATGCGGTTGGCCGGCACGGCCAGGCAGTACTCGAAAAAGGCCATGGCCCAGCTTGCCACCACGGCGAACCAGAGGGGCCAGGACGGGTGCTTGAGGTGCCCGTACCACGCGTAGGTCATCACCATGTTGGAGCCGAGCAGCAGCAGAGGCGGCCACAGGAGGGTGCTGTTCATGGTGGTCCCTTGAGGTGCGGCCGGATGGTGCGGCGAACGCCTTTTCGCCCCCGGCAAGCGGCGCCATTGGCGGCCGCTTGCCGGAAAAACTCCGGTTCGAAGGCCATGGCAGTTGAAGATACGCGATGCTTTGTGCAGTTAGGAAGAACCGCAACCGCTGTTTTGCTCTTTCCCCTCTTGCACAACCTTCGCCAGGAGTCGCATGCACCAGGGACCGCTGCTCGCCACCATCTGCGCCGGCCTCACGCTCGCCTTCATTCTGGGCGCCATTGCCCAGCGGCTGCGCGTCTCGCCGCTGGTCGGCTATCTGCTGGCGGGGGTGGTGATCGGCCCCTTCACGCCGGGCTTCGTGGCGGACCAGGGACTGGCGAACGAGCTGGCGGAAGTCGGCGTCATCCTGCTGATGTTCGGCGTCGGGCTGCACTTCTCCCTGCGGGACCTGCTGGCGGTGCGCCGCATCGCACTGCCTGGCGCGGTGGTGCAGATCGGGGTGGCGACGCTGATGGGCATGGGGCTGGCCAGTCTGCTGGGCTGGTCGTGGGGCGCCGGCTTCGTGTTCGGCCTGGCGCTTTCCGTCGCCTCCACCGTGGTGCTGCTGCGCGCTTTGCAGGAACGGCGCCTTGTTGAGACGGAGCGCGGCCGGATCGCCGTCGGCTGGCTGATCGTCGAGGACCTGGCGATGGTGCTGGCCCTGGTGCTGCTGCCCGCTCTCGCCGACGCGATGGGCAGCCATGCCGCGCCTGGGGCGCACGGCGCTGCCGCCGTTGCCGCCAGCCAGTTCGGCCTGGCCGGCATCCTGCTGCTGACCCTGGGCAAGGTCGCCGCCTTCATGGCGGTGATGCTGCTGGTCGGGCGACGGGTCATTCCGGCGGTGCTGCACTGGGTGGTGCACACCGGCTCGCGCGAGCTGTTCCGCCTTTCCGTGCTGGCGGTGGCGCTGGGCGTGGCCTATGGCGCGGCCCTGCTGTTCGACGTGTCCTTCGCCCTTGGCGCCTTTTTCGCGGGGATGGTGCTGGCCGAGAGCCCGCTCAGCCACCGCGCGGCGGAGGAGACGCTGCCGTTGCGCGACGCCTTCGCGGTGCTGTTCTTCGTCTCCGTGGGGATGCTGTTCAACCCCGAGGTGGTCGTCACGGCGCCGCTCGCGCTGCTCGGCACGGTGGCCATCATCCTGGTGGGAAAGTCGATCGCCGCCTATGCCATCGTGCGCGCCTTCGGCCGTTCGCGCTCCGTGGCGCTGACCATCTCGGCCAGCCTGGCGCAGATCGGCGAGTTCTCCTTTATCCTGGCCGGACTGGGCGTGGCGCTCGGCATGCTGCCGGAAGAGGGCCGGGACCTGATCCTGGCCGGCGCCATCCTGTCCATCTTCTGCAATCCCTTCGCCTTCATCCTGTTTGAGCGCGTGGTGGGCCGGGCCGCGCCAGCCCAGGTGCCGGCGCCCCCTCCGGAGACCAGTCCGGCGCCCGCGCCGCCGCCTGCTCCCACGCCGCCGGCCGAGGCGCCGGAGGACGAGGAAGCCACCGACCTGCGCCCGACCCGGCTCACCGGCCACGCGGTGCTGGTCGGCTATGGCCGCGTGGGCAGCCTGGTGGGCCAGGGGCTGCGCGAGGCGGGCCAGCCGGTGCTGGTGATCGAGGAGCGGCGCGAGGCCGTGGAAGCCGCCCGTGCCGACGGGCTGGAGGCGCTGCTCGGCAACGCCGCCGATCCCGAGGTGCTCGGGGCCGCCAACCTTGCCGCGGCCGTGCGCCTCTTCGTCGCCATTGCCGAAAGCTTCCACGCGGGGCAGGTGGTGGAGCAGGCGCACGCCGCCAATCCGGACATCGAGATCCTGGCCCGCGTCCATGGCGAGCCGGAGGCGGAGTACCTGATGCAACTCGGCGCCACGCTCACGGTCATGGGCGAGCGGGAGATCGCCCGCGGCATGCTGGCCCATGCGCGCAAGGCTGAGGGCGGCAGGGCAGGGGCACAGGGCGGGTAAGCTCGGGGGAAGGAACGCCCCCGAAGTCCCGTCTTTCTTTTGCCGGTTTGGCCGGGCTGGCGGCCGGGTCTTGCCTTTCGCCCGCCACCGGGCCTAGGACGCTCCACCGCCAGAGCTTGAGACAATGGAAAGAGGATCCGCATGAACTGGATCAGCGAATGGGCGCTGCCGAAGATCCAGACATGGCTGGGCCGGCGCGAGGTGCCGGACAATCTCTGGCACAAATGCCCGGCCTGCGAGCAGATGATCTTTCACCGCGACCTTGAGCGGTCGCTGCATGTCTGCACGCATTGCGGCCACCACATGCGCATCCCGGCGCTCAAGCGGGTGGAATACACGCTCGACCCGGGCTTCCAGCGCATCGAGCTGCCCAAGGCCCCGGCTGACCCGCTGCGCTTCCGCGACCAGCGCAAATATGCCGACCGGCTGAAGGAAGCGCAGGCCAAGTCCGGCATGGATGACGCCGTGGTGGTGGCGCATGGCACCGTCGAGGGCCGCCGCGCCGTGGTCGCCGCCTTCGAGTTCGGCTTCATGGGCGGCTCCATGGGGGCCGGGGTGGGCGAGGCCATCGTCACCGCCGCCAAGCTCGCCGTGCTGCAGGACGCGCCGCTGATCGTCTTCACCGCCTCGGGCGGGGCGCGGATGCAGGAGGGCGCGGTCAGCCTGATGCAGATGCCACGCACCGTGATCGCCACGCAGATGGTGAAGGAGGCCAAGCTGCCCTTCATCGTCGTGCTCTGCGACCCGACCACGGGTGGCGTCACCGCCAGCTTCGCCATGCTGGGCGACATCCAGATCGCCGAGCCCAACGCGCTGATCGGCTTCGCCGGCGCCCGGGTGATCGAGCAGACCGTGCGCGAGAAGCTGCCGGAAGGCTTCCAGCGCGCCGAGTACCTGCTGGAGCACGGTATCCTGGACATGGTGGTGAAGCGCGGCGCGATGCGGGACACGCTGGCGCGCGTGATCAGCCTGCTGCGCGAGCCGCTGCTGGCCCTGGCCGCGCCGGAGGAGAAGCCCGAGGCTGCCGCGGCCGAGAAACCGGCCCCGGCGGAGTCCGCTGCCGCCGTGCCGGCGCCGCCCTCCGCGCCCGCCGTCAAGCCGGTGGCCAGCCCCGTGCCGAAGGCGGTGCCTGAGGCGTGAGCCGCTCCGAAGCCATCATCGACCGCCTGCACGCGCTGCACCCGACGCTGATCGACCTCAGCCTCGAGCGGCTGCAGCGGCTGCTGGCGGCGCTGGACCACCCGGAGCGCAAGCTGCCGCCGGTGATCCATGTCGCCGGCACCAACGGCAAGGGATCGACCTGCGCCTTTCTGCGCGCCATCGCCGAGGCCGCGGGGCAGCGGGTGCATGTCTATTCCTCGCCGCACCTCGTGCGCTTCCACGAGCGCATCCGCCTCGCCGGCATGCTGGTGTCGGAAGAGGCGCTGACGGCGGCGCTGGAAGAGGTGGAGGCGGTCAATGCCGGCGCGCCGATCACCGTCTTCGAGGTGACGACGGCGGTGGCGCTGCTGCTGTTCAGCCGGGTGCCGGCCGATCTGCTGGTGCTGGAAGTCGGGCTTGGGGGCCGCTACGACGCGACCAACGTGGTGGAGCGCCCGGTGGCCTGCGCCATCGCCAGCATTTCCATGGATCACATGGACTTCCTGGGGGACTCGCTGGCCGCCATCGCCGCCGAGAAGGCCGGCATCCTGAAGCGGGGCGTGCCCGCCGCCACCGGCCAGCAGGCGCCCGAGGCGCTGATGGTGCTGGAGGATGAGGCAGCACGGCTTGGCGTGACGCTGGCCGTGCGCAACCAGGACTGGACGGCCAGCTGGACCGAGACAGGCCTGCGCTACGCCGATCCGGGCGGCATCATGGAACTGCCGCGCCCCGCTTTGCCGGGGCCGCACCAGCTGGACAACGCGGGCATCGCCATCGCCGCGCTGCGTGGCTGGAACCCGCCCTGGCTGAGCGAGGCGGCGATCGCCGCCGGCCTGACCACTGCGACCTGGCCGGCTCGCCTGCAGCGACTGCATGGGGCGCTCGCGACCCTGCTGCCGGCGGGATGGGAGCTGTGGCTGGATGGCGGCCACAATGCCGGCGCCGGGCAGGCGCTGGCGGAGCACCTGCCGCTCTGGGCCGACCGGCCGCGCCACCTGGTTGTGGGCATGAAGAGGGGCAAGGCCTCGGCCGACTTCCTGGCGCCGCTGGTGCCGCTGGCCGACTCGCTCTGGGCGGTGGCCGAGCCGGGCCAGCATCTGGCCATGCCGGTGGAGGAGATCGTCGCCGCCAGTGGCGGAGTGGCGCGCCCCGGCCCCGAAGTGGCCGATGCGCTGCGCGCCATCGCGGCGGGGAGCGGACCGCCGGGGCGGGTGCTGATCTGCGGCAGCCTCTACCTTGCAGGCGAGGTGCTGAAGGCGGACGGCACCACCATCGCCTGAAGCGGAAAAGGCCGGGGAAAGCTTCCCCGGCCTTTTCTGATGGGAGGTGCGGGAACCTCAGGTTCCCGCCCGGGAGGGCAGGGAGGCCTGCCCCCTGTCTCCGTCCGTTCAGCCCTGCGCTTCCGGCGAGACGATGATGCAGGCGCCGGCGCTGCGCAGCTTCTCGCAGGCGGCCTGGGCGCTCTCGCGCGACAGGCCGAGCACGCGGGCGCGGTAGAGCGTTCCGTGCGACTGCGCGACCGGCTCCACATGGGGCCGCGCGCTGCCGATGCCGAGGCGGCCGCGGGCCTCCCCGGCGGCGGCGCGCGCAAGGTTGGCGCTGGCGAAGGCGCCAACCTGCACGCCCCAGTTTCCGGTGGCCGGGGCGGCGGCGGGCGCGGCGCTCTTGCCGGGCAGCCGCAGCACATGGGCCGGCGGCGCCAGGGTTGCCGCGTTGGCGCTGCTGATCAGGCTGAAGCCGCTGCTGCGGGGCGCCGGGGCGGGGCGGGGCGGCTCGGCGAAGGCGGTGGCGATTCGCGCGGTGGTGGGCGCCACGACCGGCGCCGGGGCAGCCGCGGCGGCCCGGGGCGCGAAGCTCGCGGCGGCCAGCAGGCTCGGCGCGCGGACCGGCGCGGCCGGTGGCGCCGGCGGCGGCAGGGTGTTCACCGCGACGGCCACCGGCGCGGGCGCCGGCGGCTCGGGCAGCGGCGCCGGGCGGCTNGGCCCGGGGCGCGAAGCTCGCGGCGGCCAGCAGGCTCGGCGCGCGGACCGGCGCGGCCGGTGGCGCCGGCGGCGGCAGGGTGTTCACCGCGACGGCCACCGGCGCGGGCGCCGGCGGCTCGGGCAGCGGCGCCGGGCGGCTGGCATAGGTCGAGCCGTCCGGGATCGGCTCCATCCGCACGACGTTGCTGCCGGAAGCGGGATCGAGGCTCGCCACCTGGACCGGCTCGGCGGCATAGGTCGAGCCGTCCGGGATCGGCTCCATCCGCACGACGTTGCTGCCGGAAGCGGGATCGAGGCTCGCCACCTGGACCGGCTCGGCGGCATAGGTCGAGCCGTCCGGGATCGGCTCCATCCGCACCACCGGGCCGGGCGGCAGGCTGGCCACCTTGATGCCGGGGTCGGTGGCGTTGCGCTGGTCACGCAGGGCCAGCATCGTCGCGGCGTCGCCGCGGCGTGGGCCGGCCGGGATGCTCAGCGGCAGTTCGGCGGCGGCATAGACCTCCGGCGCCGCGCGGTGCTTCGGGTGCACGCCGGCGATGCGCGGCCCGATGCGCGCCACGTAGTTGCGCGTCTCGGCCGGCAGGCCCCTGCCGTTCCAGAGGTAGTCCTCCAGGCGGCGCGGGCCGGCATTGTAGGCGGCCAGGAAGCCCGGCGTGGCGTAGAGGTCGTACATCTCGCGCAGGTAGGCGGTGCCCGCCATCAGGCTGTTCCAGGGATGATAGGGATCATCCCCGAGGCCGTAGCGCGCGCGCAGTTCCGCATAGGTGCCCGGCATGACCTGCATCAGGCCCATGGCACCGACGGGGCTGGTGGCGGAGACGCGCCCGGCGCTCTCCTGCCGCATCACCTCGCGGATCCAGCGCTCCGGAACGTCGAAGCGGCGGGAAGCCTCCTTGACATAGGGTCCCCACGGGTCGCTGGACGGCCCGGGAGGCTCATAGCTTGTCGGCTGTGGCCAGGCGGCGGCCTCGGCGGCGGCGCCCGTGCTCAGGCGCGCCTGCTGGCTGCTGCCGCAGGCGGCGAGAAGGCCGACCAAGGAAAGCGTGGCCAGCATTCGGACGCGCCCCCCCGGCGCCATCCGAGCGTTCAGGAACGGAGTCATCCCCGGTTCTCCGTCAGGGCCCGGCGGGCTGCTTCCTTTGGGTGGACCGCCGGCGCCCCCACGCCTGCGAATCCGGAAGCAGTTCCGGGCTAAGGTTTCAGCAGAACATCTGCCCGCAAATCGCTAAAGGAGACAGAGGATTAGCGCAAGCCTCGTCTGTGCGTCCTGCCGAAGGCGCCCACTCAGGGGAGAACGCCCCTGGACGGCTTTCTCCCGCGCTTGTGACGGGCTTTGCCGCGCCGGGCGAAGTGCTTCCGGCCCTCGCGGCGGGGTCTCGGGGCTGGACAGGAATGCCCATGGCCGCCACCTCTAGCCTCACGGCCGCAGGGCAAGATCTGCCTGGAAGCCGCGGCCGGAAGAAGGATCAGGAGTACATCATGGCTTCGCATAGGACCGCCGGCAGGCTGGGCCGCGTCGCTCTCAGCGTGCTGCTGCTGAGCGGAACGGTGGCCGCCTGCGCCCCGCAACAGACCGGCACCACCTATAGCTCCGCCACATTGGGCCGCGCCGCCTCCGTCTCTTACGGCACCATCGTCGGCACTCGTCCGGTGCAGCTTCAGGGTGGCGGCTCGGGCGTGGGCACCGCCGCCGGCGCCGTGGCCGGCGGCGTTGCCGGCAGCTTCATCGGCGGCGACTGGCGCTCCAACGCGCTGGCCGGCCTGGGCGGCGCGGTGCTCGGCGGCCTCGCCGGCAACGCCATCGGGCGCGGCGCGAGCGGAGGGCAGGCTGTCGAGTTCTTCATCCGCGAGGACCAGGGCGGCGACATTTCGGTGGTGCAGACCAACGAGGAAGGCCTGCAGGCTGGCGACCGCGTGGTTATCTCGCGGGGTGACCGCACCCGCATCAGCCGCGCCGCCGGCGGCCCGCCGCCCGGCGCCTATGCGCCGCCCGCCGCCGCCGCGCCGGCTTATGGCGCGGCTTACGGCGGCGCCAACTATGGCGGCCCGAAATACTGAGGCGGCCATGTCCGGAACGCCGGGGGAGGGAACTCCCCTGGCGCGCGGCAACCCCGCGGACCGCCTGAGAACCGGGCGGCGGTTGCCTCAGCCCTCCGCGCGCATCGCGGGGACCAGCAGGCCGACATTGTGCCGGAACATGGCCTCATAGGTCGGTGCCGGGCCATCCGCAGGCGAAAGCGCATCGGCGTAGAGCCGGCCGCGCACCTTGACGTCCGCTTCCGCGGCCAGCCGCCGCAGCGTTGCCGGGCTGGCCATGTTCTCCAGAAAGACGGCGGTGATTCCCTCCCGCTTCAGCGTGCGGATCAACCGGGCCACCTCGGCCGCGGAGGGCTCGCTGTCGGTGCTCACCCCCTGGGGCGCGAGGAAGCGCACGCCATAGGCCTCGCCGAAGTAGCCGAAGGCGTCATGGCTGGTGACCACCTTGCGTCGTGCCTCAGGGACGGTGCCGACCTGCCTCCGCACCCAGGCGTCGAGCTCGTCCAGGCGGCGCAGATACGCCTCCGCCCGGCGCCGGTAGTCTTCGGCGCGAGCGGGATCGGCGGCCTGCAACGCGGCGGCGATGTTGCGCACATAGGCCGCGCCGCGCCGCAGATCCTGCCAGGCATGCGGGTCCGCTGCATCCGCCCCGTGCGCGCGGCCATGCCCATGGTCATGCCCCTCGCCTCCGGAGGGGCGGCGCGGCGAAATGCCTTCGGTCGCCGTCACGGTGGTGGTGGCGCCTGCGGCCTGCAGCAGGCGGTCCATCCAGGCGTCGAAGCCCAGGCCGTTGCGCACCGCGAGCGCCGCGCCGCGAAGCGCCTGGGCATCGGACGGACGCGGCTGGAAGGCATGCGCGTCCACATCCGGCCCGGCGATGACATGAACGGCGATTTGATCGCCGCCGATCTGCCGGACCATGTCGCCCAGGATCGAGAAGGAGGCGACAACAGACACGGGAGGCGCGGCCTGGGCATTGGCCAGGGCGGGCGTCGCGAGCGCCAGGGCGAGCAGGGTGCGGCGGTGCATCGGCAGCTCCAGATACGTTATAATGTATCATTGCTGCCTGACGGACTTCTCCGCAAGCGGCCTGCCGGTCTTCAATCCTTCCGAAACATCCGGCGTAGCCGCGACCACAGGCCTTCGCTCCGGCTGCGGCGGATCTTCTGGTGCGCGACATGGGGCCGGCGCGCCGGCGGCGGCAGGGCGCTGGCCAGGGTGTGGCGTCCCGCATCCCGCTCGCCGATCAGCCGCCGCTCCAGGGCGACCACCTGCGCCACCGCCTCTTCCGGCGCGCTGGCGGCCAGTGCCTCGGCGGTGGCGGCGGCATCCGGCCAGTCCTCGGTACGGCGCAAGGCGTCAATCACACGCACCGTCTGCTCGGCATCCAACGCCGGACCGGCGCGCCACAGCGCCACCGCATCGCGGCGCCAGGCGGTGGCTAGGTCCTGGCGGTTCATGTCATCGGCCACCCAGGCGGCATGCAGCGTGGCCTCAGCCGCGGCGTGCAGCGCGCCCGTCTCCTCCAGCACATAGGCCCAGGCCAGGAAACGCCGGGCCAGGGGCGGGTGGCTGGTATCGGCGATCAGCGCGCGGAACGGCGCGGCGGCCACGGTTTCCGCCGCAGCCGGGTGGGCGCGGCCGATATCCGGCGCGGCATAGCCGCAATGCGGGCATTGCTGCAGCCAGCGCGCCATGGTGCCGCGCAGGGGCTCGCCCGGGCGCAGATCGAGGTCCGGTGCCTGTTCCGGCGGTGCGGGGCGGAATTGGGTCTGCCGGCTTTCGCTGCCGCACACCGCGCAACGCAGGGCGCCTGCCGCGCCGGCAATCCGGGAGCCGGCGGAAGGGGAGCCGGCAGAGGGTGAGGAAGTCGCCATCGTTCTCCAAACTAGGCATGAAGCGGCCTCGCGCGAAGGGGCAGCTTGCCGGAAGATGATGGAAGTGCTGCGCCGATGTTGCGCCGGCGCCGCTGTCGCGCCAAACATCGGCCATGCCCCGCGGCGACCTCTTCCCTGATATCGCACCCTACGAGACCGGCCTGCTGCCGCTATCGGGAGGGCATGTGATGTATTGGGAACAGGTCGGCAACCCGCGGGGGCAGCCGGTGCTGTTCCTGCATGGCGGCCCAGGGGCCGGGGCAGGGGCGGTGCACCGCCGCTTCTTTGATCCGCAGTTCTGGCGCATCGTCATCTTCGACCAGCGGGGTGCCGGCCGCTCCCGCCCGCTCGGTGAACTGGCGGGGAACACCACGCCGGATCTGGTGGCCGACATCGAGACGCTGCGCCGTTTCCTCGGCATCGAGCAATGGCTGCTGTTCGGCGGATCCTGGGGGTCCACGCTGGCCCTCGCCTATGCCCAGGCACATCCGGGACGGGTCATGGGCTGCGTGTTGCGCGGTGTGTTCCTCGGCCGGCCACGCGAAGTGGACTGGTTCCTCTACGGCATGCGCCGCGTCTTTCCCGATGCCTGGGCGCAGTTCGCCGAGCACCTGCCCGAGGCGGAGCGCGACGACCTCCTGGCCGGCTATCTCAAGCGCCTGACCGACCCCGACCCACAGGTCCATTTCGCGGCGGCCCGGGCCTGGAGCCAGTATGAGGGGCTGTGCAGCACGCTGATGCCCAGCCCGGAAACGGTGGCGAGCTTCGCGCAGGACCGGACGGCGCTGGGGCTGGCGCGTATCGAGGCGCACTACTTCGCCCACAACCTTTTCTTGCCGCCGGAAGGGCTGCTCGGCCGGATGGAGCGCATCGCCCACCTGCCCGCGGAAATCGTGCAGGGGCGCTATGATATGGTTTGCCCGGCGGAGAGCGCCTTCGACCTGACCGCTGCCTGGCCACGCGCCCGCCTGACGCTGGTGCCGGATGCCGGGCATTCAGCACTCGAGCCTGGCGTGCGCACGGCCCTGGTGGCGGCGGTGGAGCGGTTCCGCCGAAAGGGGTGACAAGGGCGCTCTCCCTTCCCCCAGATCGTGTGGAGAGAGGTTCCCGAATGCCGTGGCCTGGGTTATAAGGGCCCGCGACTTGCGATGTCCGCGTAGCTCAGCTGGATAGAGCACAGGATTCCTATTGAATTGGGCGTTGCGCCCGGAAACGGCGCAACGGATCCGCTCAAAGTCGGGGAACGCTTCGGCGGCATAAGCCGCCTTGCCGATCCCGAGCCAAGCCCCGGCGAAAGTCGGGGAAGGTGTAGAGACTGGACGGGCGGCACCTAAGGACTTCGGTCTAAGGTGAAGGGACAGTCCAGACCACGAACGCTCCGGAGATTTTTCTCCAGGCGGCGGCGAAAGCCGAAGTGGGATGAATCCTGGGGCCGTGGGTTCGAATCCCGCCGCGGACACCATTTCCTTCTTGAGAACTCGCTCTCTGGTCGGGCCGAGGGCGCCTGGAAGCCCGGGTTCCGCCTGGGATTGCGCGAGGACCTTGGGAGTGCCGGGAGCAGAGAGAGGCAGAATTCTCTCTCTGAACGGCGGAATTTCTCCGGACCTTGGGACTTGGCCGATTTAGTCCCAAGCTTCAAAAGCTATGCAGAACAGCGGCTTACCAGGGCAGACCGGGCCGGACGTTTCGAATCTCGGTTGGGAGGTTGGTGCGAGACTGCCCCCAACTCGATCTCCATTGCCGGCATTCTGCGCCCCAATGCTCCTCAGTCAGCCAGTGACGTCGCGCAGGAACTCCGATCCCGCCCCCGCGCCGGACACCCACAAATTATCCCGTGCCCGGGTACAGGCGACGTAGAGCAGGTGCCGTTCCGTCTCGTAGACCTCCTCGAGGTCCGCCTCGTCCGTCACGCTCTCGACGCGCTCCTGGAGGGGCAGCACCTCGTCGTCACAGGCCATGACGGCCACCGCGCGGAACTCCAGCCCCTTCGCCAAGTGCATCTGGCTGATCGAGACGGCGCCCGGCACCACCTCCACCTTCTCGTCGAACTCCGTACCCTTCGCGCCGGCCGCCTTAACCGCCGCCCGGGGGCGGGCGACCTCGCCCTGCGGGCGAACCAGGATGCCGACCTCATCCGGGGCGCATCCCTCCCGCAGCCGCTCGGCGATCCAGGCACCGACGGCAGCGGCCTCCTCCGCCTCGTTCCGGAACAGCCCGATCACCGGCACCGGGCCGTCGAACAGCGAAACGGTGTGGGGTTCACGCCGGCCGCGCGGCCGCGCCTGGCACCGGGACAGACCGAGGCGCCGGCTCCCGAGAGCCCCTGGACCCGCCTACAGGTGATCCATGGCCGGCAAGACCGCGCCTGAGCCCTGCCCCGGCGTGGTCGAGGCGATGGCCTATGCTGAGGCGGTGAGGGAGGGGACCATTCCCGCTTGCCGCTATGTCCAGCAGGCGGCCGCGCGCTTCCTGGCCGAACGGCAAGCTGCACTACGATGTCCTCGTCCGCTGTTACCTGAACGAGGCAGCGGTGCTGGAGGCGCGCAACCCCTCCTATCCGAGCTGGGCGGCGGAAGGCTGGCTCAGCGTCACCTCGGGCAACGAGACCGACATGCAGGCCGTCGAGGCGGATCTCCGCAGCTTGGCCGCGCGGTTTCGGGTGCGGAGCCTGGCCTTCGACCCCTGGCAGGCGCGGCAGATGCGGCAGTCGCTGGCGGCCGACGGGCTGCCGGTGGTGGAGTTCCCCATGCGCACCGGCAACCTGTCGGAGCCGACCAAGGAACTGGGCGCGGCGATGCTGGCCGGGCGGTTGCGGCACGACGGCAACCCGGTGCTGGAGTGGTGCATCGGGAACGTGGTCGGGCACTACGATGCAGGAGCGAACATCGACCCGCGCAAGGCCCGGCCGGAGCAGAAGATCGACGCGGCGAAGGCGCTGATCATGGCGCTGGGGCGGGCGACGAGCGACGCCGGGAACGAGGCCGAGCTCGGCGGGTTCCTGGCGGAGCCGCTGTTCTTGTAGGTTAGCGCGGTTGGCGAGCCGCTCAGCGCCAGCAGAGCGCCGCCGCGCGTCAGCGTGCCAGGTGGCCGCCGACAAGACCGTTCGGTCGACGACCACCCCTTCGCCGAGCCCTCCCTCTACCAGTAAGGCCGGTAGTAGCCGGGGGGAGGACGGTGGTGGTGGGGCGGCCCGTACCCGTAAGGGCGATCGTAGTAGCCTGGCGGCGGCGCGATGACGCAGCCGCCAAGGGCAAGGGCCGCCCCGATCAGAAGAAGAGCCGCGGCAAGGTGGCGCATCGCCGTTCTCCCCTCACCAGCCGCGGCCGTGGCGCCGGCCATAACCATACTGCTGCTCGCGCCACGCCCGGCGCTGCTCGCGCTCCTGCTCAATCCGCCACGCCTCGCGCCGTGCGGCTTCCGCGATGCGGGCCTCGTCACGCTCCCGGCGCCACTCCCGCCACGCTGGGCGCCGCTCCCAGCCACCATCATACGGGGCCGGGGTCCAGTACTGGACCATTTGCACGGCGGGGGCCGGGGCAGGCCCCTTAACGCTGGCCAGGGCTGCGGAAGTCGCGAGCGGGGCCAGGATGACCGAGCCCAGTGCGGCAGCGGCGATCATCGTCATGCCAGTCGGACGCATAGGAACCTCCCTGCGGTGCTCCTCAGGTTTTCTATTCTCGGGAGGAACTTGGCAGAGGTCGGGCTGAAGAGTGGCGGCGGCGCGGCGGATTGTTGCCTGTCGGCCGCCGAAGCCGCGCTCCTTGGTGCAGGCTCGCGATCGTCGTCCGGGATCGTCCGAGGACTTCACGGCTGACAGGCGCTGGAGGAGCCATTCTGCCGACGAGACCCGGTGATTGGCTGGCGGGCCTGCAGCATGTTCACGGTCTGGTCCACTGGCAGGCGGAGGCCGCGAGAGGCATGGGAGGCGGCATGCCCGACAACGCCATGCCCAGGACCGGTCTCGCACAGCTTGAAGAGGTGGCCGCCCTGCTGGAGGCCAGCGGGCAGTATCGCGTGCTGCGCCGGATCGGAACGCATCCGCCCGTCGATGTCCCCGCGGGGGTCCGCACTCGCATCGGCGTCCTCTTGGACCTTGAGACCACCGGACTCGACCTGCAGAAGGACGAGATCATCGAGTTCGCCATGCTGCCCTTCACCTATGGGCTGGACGGCACGGTCTACTCAGTGGGGGAGGCGTTCAGCCAGCTTCGGCAGCCCTCCAGGCCGGTTCCGCCCGCCATCACGGCCCTTGACCGGCCTGACCGACGAGGCGGTGGCCGGGCACCGCATCGACCCGGCGGAGGTGGCGCGTTTCGTCGCGCCCGCCGCCCTGGTGATCGCCCACAACGCCAGCTTCGACCGCCCGTTCGCGGAGGCCTTCTGCGACATCTTCGTGGCGAAACCCTGGGCCTGCTCGCTCCAGGGCGTTGACTGGGCGGCGGAGGGCTTCGAAGGCAGCAAGCCCGGCTACCTGGCCATGAAGCACGGCCTGTTCTTCGACGGCCACCGGGCCGTGCACGACTGCCAGGCGACATTGCAGATCCTCGCGCGGCCGCTGCTTCGATCCGGCGTCACCGGCTTGGCGCGGCTGCTGGAGGACGCCCGGCGCCCGAGTTGGCGCATCTGGGCGGTGGAGGCAGCCTTCCACCACAAGGATACCCTGAAGGCGCGGGGCTACCGGTGGAACGGCGAGGCCAACGGGCACCCCAAGGCTTGGTACATCGACGTGGCCGAGGAGGCGCAGGAGGCGGAGTGCGCCTTCCTGTGCGAGAGCATCTATGGGCGCCCAGTTGAGCCGCTGATGCGGAGGTTCACCGCCTATGAGCGGTTCTCAATGCGAGGCTGAAAGATGGTGCATCGCTGCGCCGCCTCCGTAGCCTTGTGTCCACATTCGACGATCAGATGGCTCGACACCTTTCCGCAAAGCGGACCTGACCCTTCGCCTCACAATACGCCACGTAGTGTTATGGATGAAAGCCAAGCATCAATCCTATCTGACGCGCAGGTGAGAGGAGTTTGATGCCATTGATTTCTCCGAACTCCGCGCAGCCTTTCACCAGGAGCTGGACGACGTGTCCGGCAATCGGTTCCTCAGGCAAACCGAGGAGCAGCAAAAGCCGCCGGTGTTGGTTCTGGAGGGACGACTGGTCTCGTGGCGTAGCCCAGGTCCTCGCCTCCGCAGCCGATCATCTTGTCATCCTGGGGCTCTGGAGCAGGACGATCGCGAGGCGGCGGCCCTCATCCACCAGCCTTCCATTGGCCCCTGACAACGCACGCCTCCAGTTGCTCCTTCCGAGGGAAAGTGCATTCTAGGATCGAAATTTTCTATTCCATCGGAGGTCCGCGGATGCCTGACGCTTTCCCCCTGATCGAGGTATCCGGACCACCGGCGGAACGTGGTCGGCAATATGGGCAGCAGGCACGTGAGCGCATCCACAGGGGCATCGGCCACTACGGCAGCCAGCTGCGGCGCCTGGGGCTGGATAACACGCAGATCGGAGACTTGGTCAGGCTCTACCTGCCCATCATCGAGGGGTTCGAGGACACCTACGTGCCCGAGATGCGCGGCATCGCCGAGGGTGCGGAGGTTGCCTTTGAGGATATCGTGCTGCTCAATGCCCGCACCGAGATCCTTAAGCTCGCCGAGAAGCCGCAGCTGCGGGCACGGCTCGCCGCGGAGACGGAGGGCTGCACCGCCGTCGCCACCATGCCGGGCGCCACGGCGGGCGGAGAACTTATCCACGCGCAGAACTGGGACTGGAAGGCGGAGTGCGCCGAGACCGCGGTGGTGCTGCGCATCCGGCGGGAGGACGGGCCGGACATCCTGACCTTTACCGAGGCCGGTGGCCTCGCCCGGTCCGGCATGAACTCGGCCGGAATCGCCATCACCGCCAACTACCTGCAGTCGGACCGTGACTACCGCGACGTCGGCGTGCCGTTGGCCCTGATCCGCCGCAAAGTCCTGCAGCAAGCCTACGTCGCCAACGCCATGAAGGCGGTCTACTCGACTCCCAAGTCGGCGTCCAACAACATGATGATCAGCCAGGCTGGCGGCATCTGCATCGACTTCGAGTGTGCGCCCGACGAGACCTTCCAGGTGCATCCGGATCGCGGCCTGCTGGTGCATGCGAACCATTTCGTCAGCCCGGTGGCCCTGGCCAAGCTGAAAGACGCCGGGATGGTGCTGAACGGTGACACCCTGTACCGCGACCTCCGGGTGCGTGACCTGCTGTTGCCGCACCTGGGCGCCGTCACGGTCGACCACGTCAAGGCCGCGCTTGCCGACGACTTCCAGACGCCCTTCTCCGTGTGCAGGCCAATCCGGCGGAATACGGACGACAACCTTTCCGCCACGGTGGCGACGGTTGTGATGCAGCCCGCCGCGGGCATCATGGAAGTGGCGCCGTTGCCCGCGCAGGGCCAGCGCTTTACCCGCTACAGCCTGCCGCAGGACCAAGCTGCCACCAAGGCTGCAGCCGAATAAGAAACCGATACCGAGGACGAGGGGCCGCGCCGAGCAAAGGGGTTCAGTACCGCCGCCGATCATGAGGCTGGCACGCAGGGTGGTAAGCTCAAACCGCGGCGCGCTTTGTCCCTCCCGCTCCGCACTGGGACCGCAGTGGGTGGAAGCTCGGCCCCTCGGAAGCGGACGAAGCCTCCCCCTCGCTGCGACCCGAACTGAGGCATCAGCTCTGGCCGGTGGTCCGCTGCCCACACTGGTTCGGCGGAGAGCCTCCGCTGTGCCGGCGCGGTGCTGGCTGGTCACGGCGGCAGGGCACAAGCGGGTCGGGGCACCCGTCACCTCACCACGGGCTTTGCAGCAGGGCGCCTTCTGGCTACTGCTGCGGGGCGGCTCCCCCATTCCGGGCAAGAAGGGCCGCAAAGGGTGGAATCGCTGTGTCCGCAATCCTGCACCGGGGCGTGACTCCTGCGGGGACCGCAGGTGGCATCGCCATGATGCTGCTGGGTGTGCTGCTCTTCGCCGTCAACGACACGCTCGGCAAATGGTTGGTGGGTGCCTACACGGTCGGGCAACTCGTGCTGGTGCGCAGCATTGCCGGGCTCTGTGTCCTGGCGCCCTTTATCCGCCGCACCGGCCCCTATGCCTTTCTTCGGCCGCCGCGCCCCGCACTGCAGCTGCTCCGCGTGGTCTTCTCCACGCTGGAGACCTCGCTCTTCTTCTGGGCCCTCACCGAGCTGCCGCTGGCGGAAGTCATCACTTACTACATGGCCGGCCCGATCTATGTGACCGCCCTTTCTCCCTTCCTGCTGGGCGAGCGGGTGGGCTGGCGCCGCTGGACGGCCGTGGCCGCTGGCTTCGGTGGCGTGGTGCTGGCTCTGCACCCCTCGCCGGACTCGCTTTCGTTCGGCGCGGTTTGTGCCCTGGTGGGCAGCTTCAGCTATGCCTGCTTCATGCTTGCAACTCGCAAGCTGGCAAGCACGCCTGGAACGGTGCTGATGACGGCGCAACTCCTGGCCGCCCTGGCCTTCGGCGGGGCGCTGGTGCTGGTTCAAGGCTGGACGTCGCCTGGCGTCCTAGACCTTGCGCTCATGCTCTTTCTTGGCATTGGCTCGCTCAGTGGCAATCTCTGCGTGAACCAAGCCCTGCGGATCGCACCGGCTTCCGCGGTCGTGCCCTATCAGTACACGCTGATCCTCTGGGGCATGCTCTTCGGCTACCTTTTCTTCGGTGAGGTGCTTGGGCCACTGACCCTCACCGGAGCTGCCGTCATCATCGGCGCCGGCCTCTTCATTTTCCTGCGCGAGCAGCAGTTGCGCAGGGAGGCGGGCTGAACATCCTCCCGCAGGGCAGCCTCCGGTGCGGCGCCCGGGTTGAGTCAGCGACACGATGCTCGGCGAGCCCGGGTTGCGCAGCGCCCGATCGAAGATGGGGAAGATGGAGGCAAATCGACGCCGCTATGGCGCTTGGCCGCCGCGACGCCCTCCACCTGTGCCCGAGCCCGCTTGGCAGCGGCCTCGGAAATCTCTAAGTAATACCTCCCAGATGAAGAGTATTACCGGAGGCAGCTATGGCCACCACCGTGACCAGCAAGGGTCAGGTCACCATTCCCAAGCCTGTGCGTGATCTCCTGGGCATCACCACCGGCAGCGCAGTCGAGTTCCGTCTGACGCCTGAGGGTCAGGTCCTGCTCACCCGGGCTGACGCCGCAGCGCGCCCGCAGAGCCGCTTTGTGCGGCTGCGCGGGGCGGCAGGCCCTGGCATGACCACGGACGAGATCATGGCGCTGACCCGCGGCGAGAACTGAGCGGCCCTTGGCGACGCTGGTCGATACCAACATCCTGCTGGACCTCGCCACGGACGACCCGCGCTGGGCGGACTGGTCCCTGCGGCAGCTGGAGGCGGCCGCGGCACAGGGACCGCTGCTGATCAATGACGTTATCTATGCTGAGCTGTCGGTCCGCTTTCCCGGGATCGAACAGGTGGACGCCTTCGTGGCGGAGGCTGGCCTCCAGTTGGAGCCGCTTACCCGCCCAGCCTTGTTCCTCGCCGGCAAGGTCTTCAAGGCCTACCGCGGGCGAGGGGGCTCCCGCACCGGGGTCCTGCCCAACTTCCTGATCGGGGCGCAGGCCGCGGTGATGAGGCTGCCGCTGCTGACGCGGGATGCGGCGCGCTACCGCAGCGACTTCCCCACGGTCGCATTGATTGTGCCGGATGGGGCGTAGCACTTGCCGGCGGCTATCTCGTGGACGTGCGACTGGACCGAGTTGGCCCGGTGAGCGGTACGTCCGAGCGGATGCTGCCGCCTGGCGAGGGCTGTGCGCTGTCGCGGCTGCCGGCCTTGTGTGTGAACAGACGGACGCCCTGACCCCGCCAACCGTTGTCGAGCGCATCCAGAAGGTCTCGGTAAACGAAGTGACTTGGATAGAGCTCGGCAGGCAGCGTCAGAAACCAGCGAAGATCGCCAACCTCCGGGCGTTCGTCCTGCCCAACGACGCGCTTGCCAGGGATGCCGCGCAAGGTGGTTCGGTAGCACAGCCCGAGCGTGTGGCCGCGGTCGTCGAAGATCTCGGTCAGCGCCACGGGCCGGTCGGCGACCTCCACCGCGCAGCCGAACTCGTCACGGGCGCAGGCCGCGATGCGATGGGCGACCTCCTCCCGGTGACGGATGATGCTGCCCGGAACGTGCCAGCCGCTCCCGAAGGCGTCGTCGCGCCAGGCCAGCAAGGTGCCCTTCGCCTCGTCCCGAACCAGCAGATCGACGTTCGGTGTCGGCGTCGTCTCGGTGATGAAGCGAAACAGCGGCGCGGGCAGATCACCGCCCTGGCCGCGCAACTTTGTCAGGATCGTCTCCAGCGCGTGCAACTCCTCCTCCGTCAGAACTTGGTCATCGGCTGGCATTCCGGCAGTCTCCCTGATCAGCGAGGTCCATGGCGCATCAACGCGGGTGGGGTGATCGAGTTCATCGGCCTGCCGCCGCAGCTTATTCGGTCTACGGCAGACCGAGGCTCGACCGTGCCTCATGATCCGTCCGTGGAGGGACGCCGGTGTTCGACCAGCTGATCCATGCGGATTGGAGCGTGAGCCCACGCAAGCGCTGGGCCGCCACTGCCGTGCGCCAGGCTGGCCACTGGGTGGTCAAGGCGCCGGCTCTGGTTGGACCGGCCGAGGCCTTTCTCGACCGCGCCTTTGCCGCCGCGGCGCGACAGCGCGTGCTGCTTGGTTTTGACTTTCCGATCGGCGTGCCAGCGGCCTATGGCGCCCGGACCGGTCTGCGCAGCTTCCGGGAGCTGCTGCCGCTGCTGAGGGCAGGCTTTCTCCCTGGGCAGTGCAAGCGGCGCCAAGCGGACCGGCAAGAGAAGGCCGCGGCCATTTCGGCCTGGGCGGAGGGTCATGGCGTGGTGTTCGCAGCGCCCGCAGCGGACGCTCTGGCTGCGGGATTCGGATCCTCCGCCAGTGGTGAGGACCAGTTCGACGCCCTGCTGGGTCTGCTGAAGATGATCGAGGTCGCCGAGGGGCGCCGAGCGGAAGCGACGGAGCGACATGACGGCACCGCTGCCTGGGAGGGCTGGATCCTGGGGCGGTAGCTTCAGGTCTGGCCCGACGGCTGATCTGGGACTACGCAAGTGCCGCCCAGTATCAGGGTCCGCTTCGCTCCCAACCCGGCCATTCATTTGTCCTAATTGATGGCCCGAAAGCGACCCCTCCCTATTCGAGGAGACCTATCGGTTTCCACGAGGCATTGTCGGAGCAGCGCGGCGGATGGCTGAGCGGAACGCCGTGCTGCTCCTCGGCGGCAACATCAAGGTTGTGGTGGCAACGGCCCGAGCACGCGTTCAATCTCGGCCAAGACGGAACTGTCTTCAATCGTGGCGGGCGCAGTGTAGGTCTCGCCATCCGCGATCCGCTTGATGGTCGAGCGCAGGATCTTGCCGGAGCGCGTCTTTGGGAGCCGCTCGACCACGACCACGCGCTTCAGGGCGGCAACCGGCCCGATGCGATCCCGGACGAGCGTGACGACCTCCTCGGCAACGGTCCCCGGCGATGCGCTCACCCCGGTCTTGAGGACGATGAGGCCGCAGGGCACCTCGCCCTTCAACGCGTCCTGGCACCCGACGACCGCGCATTCGGCAACCGCCGGATGCGAGGCTACGGCCTCCTCCATCAGAGCGGTCGAGAGGCGATGGCCCGCGACGTTGATCACGTCATCCGTTCGGCCCATCACCCAGACATAGCCGTCCTCGTCCAATGAGCCTGCGTCGCCGGTGTTGTAGAAGCCGGGATACGCCGCGAGATAGCTTTCCCGGAAGCGGTCGTCCGCATTCCAGAGCGTGACCGCCGCACCAGGCGGCAGGGGCATTTCCAGCGCGATGCTGCCCATTGCGCCTCGCTCAACCGGCCGCCCGTCTCCGCCGAGGATCTGAACGACGTAGCCCGGCATCGGCACCGCGGAGGAGCCGTACTTCACGGGCAGCCGTTCAAGGCCGAGGGGGTTGGCTGCCACTGCCCAGCCGGTCTCCGTCTGCCACCAATGGTCAATGACGGGCACGCCCAGCAAGCGCTCCGCCCACCGGATCGTCTCGGGGTCGGCTCGCTCACCGGCAATGAACAGGGCGCGGAGGCCTGAGAGGTCGTGGTGCGCGAGCAGTCGGCCTTCCGGGTCCTCCTTGCGGATCGCCCGGATCGCGGTCGGCGCGGTGAACAGGACCCTGACCCCGTGCTCCGCGGCGACGCGCCAGAATGCCCCGGCATCGGGTGTTCCGACGGGCTTGCCCTCGTAGAGCACGGTCGTGCAGCCCTGGAGCAATGGCCCGTAGACGATGTAGGAATGGCCCACTACCCACCCGACGTCAGAGGCCGCCCAAAATGTCTCGCCGGGAGCCACGCCGTAGATCGCCTCCATGGTCCAGCGCAGGGCGACCATGTGGCCGCCGTTGTCACGCACGATGCCCTTCGGCCTCCCGGTCGTCCCGGAGGTGTAGAGGATGTAGAGCGGGTCGGTTGCCGCCAGACGGGCGCAAGGGCTCGGCCGCCCGCCGTCGAGCGCGGACAGAGCCCTCTCCCGTAGGACGCCCCAGTCCTGGTCACGGTCCGGCGTCAGCCCGGCCGCGAGCCGCTCGCGGCCGAGGATCACGCAAGCCTGAGGGCGGTGCTGCGCGAGCGAGAGCGCGTCGTCGAGCAGGGGCTTGTACGCGACCACCCGGTTGACCTCGATGCCGCAGGAGGCCGCCAGGACGACTTTCGGCGCCGCGTCGTCGATTCGTGCGGCGAGCTCGCGGGCGGCGAAGCCGCCGAAGACGACCGAGTGCACGGCGCCGACGCGCGCGCAGGCCAGCATGCCGATCACCGCCTCAGGCACCATCGGCATGTAGAGGATAACGCGGTCCCCGGCCTTGACGCCCAGGTCCCGCAGCACCAGCGCGAAAGCCTGCACCTCGCGGAGCAGCGCGGCGTAGCTGAACGTCTTCGTCTCCCCGGTCACGGGGCTGTCGTGGATCAAGGCGGGCTGAGCCGCGCGGCCCTCTGTGACGTGACGATCGAGGGCGTTGTGGCAGGTGTTGCACACCGCGTCCGGGAACCAGCGGCCGTAGACGCCGGGCTTCGGGTCGAAGGCGACGGTCGGCGGCTCGAACCAGTCGAGGGCGGCGGCGGCATCCATCCAGAAGGCGCCAGGGTCCCGGCGCCAGTGGTCATAGGTGGCCTGATAGCCCTTGCGCATGTCTCCTCCCTGCGCCGTTGTGGCGTCACTGTCGGCTTCGAGGGCTGCCGCCGCGGGGCGGCGACAACGGCGGCCGTTACTCGGCGGCGGGCGGTAGGCCCGACGGGACCGCCTTGGACATCTTGGACCCGGTCGGGACCTCGCAGCCAGTGGCGCAGCAGCGCCCGGGCAGTTTGGAGACGCGATGTCCCAGGTCCAGGACGCCACGGCTGAGCAGGGTCTCAACGAGCTTCGCCTTCTCCATGAACGGGTGGTTACGCTAGATCCCGCGCTTCATCGCCTCGGGTGAGCCCCAGGTGGACGCCGCGGTGTGCCCTGGCCGGCTGCTGGAGAAGGCGCGTGCCGTGCTCGGCGTCACCTCGCTGACGGCCTCCTCGATGAGTTGCGCGGTGATGGAGCAGTGGCTGCTGGATAGAACGGCAGAAGCCAATGGGCGGGCGGTGAACGATGAGGCCAGGCAGCGAACCACTCTGGCGCCGTCGATGCTGGGCGCGGCCACCATGCCTGCCCGTCAAGACGGGCGTCGCGTGCGTCTATCAATGTCTTGCCAGGATGCCGGGCGGAGCGAACTCGCCGCACGCTCATCGGGCGTCCTGGTCACCCCGCCGGCGGCGACCGTAGCCGATCCAGAGACCATAGCGTCCGGCGTCAGGCCTGCGGCTCTGCATCGGCGCGACGCCCTCGGCCGAGCTTTCGAATGGCCTGTTAGCCATCGGTGGCATTCTTGCGCGGCTCGACGAACCTGTGGGTGTTCTGCCGCCCGCCTGATAGCAATCCTGCTTGAAAGCCAGCTTGCGGACGCCTGCGGTGACCGCCGCAATGCCGGCTTCGCTCTTCCTGCCTCTCCAAAGCTGACAGTCAGCTTCCGGCCAAGCCCGGTCATACCGGCATTGTGGCAACCGGTGTTCAGCCATTCATCGGACATAAGAGCCCCGGCTTAGCGGGTGTGGCGACGCACGGCGCGGATTGCCGCATTTCGCCATGCCGACAGAAGGCGCCTGATGTTGGGAGGGAGGCCAGGAACCCCGCCGAGCACAGGGAAGGCGGGATGGCGGGGGCGAAGCGCCGGCCACCGCAACAGGAAGCCGACATGGCACCGGGGCGGGGTCGCTCCTGGCGTCACCATTGCGGCATGGCTCTGGTCGTTGGACCGGCGGCTCCCATCTCCGTTCGGTAACCGGCTGCGGGAGGGAGGGAAATGGCCAACCTGATCCTGGGCACGTCCGGCGCTGATACCTTGCTGGGAGGCACGGCCGGACCAGATGCCATTTTGGGGTTCGACCAGAACGTCACGGCCGCGGCCGGCCAGCTTGCCACCCTCGAAGCCAGCCGCGTTGCCTCCGGCCTTTCCAGCCCCGTCTTCGTTACGGCGCCGCCTCTCGATCCCGACCATCTGTTCATTGTCGAGCGGGCGGGTCGCGTTGTGGTGCTGGACCTCGCCAGCGGCGCCATCGCGCCCGAGCCGTTCCTGGACCTCTCCGGCCAGGTGGCGACGACGGGGGAGGAGGGGCTGCTGGGGCTCGCCTTCGACCCGGGCTTCGCCGACAACCGCCGCTTCTACGTGTATCTCTCGAACCCGGCGGGCGACAGCGAGGTCCGCGAATACCTCGCCCTCTCCGGCAATTCCGCCCTCCGGGCCGATCCGGACAGCGCCCGGCTGGTGCTGCGCGTGGACCAGCCGCCAGACTTCTCCAACCACAAGGCCGGCTGGATCGGCTTTGACCCGGACGGGCAGCTCCATGTGGCACTGGGTGATGGGGGTGGCGGCGGCGACCCCTTCGGCAACGGCCAGAACCTCGCCACCCCGCTGGGCGCGATACTGCGCCTGGACCCGGGGCGCGACGACTTCCCGGCGGACCCCGAGCGCAACTACGGCATTCCCGCTGACAATCCCTTCGCGGCGGCCGGCACGGGCGCGGCGCCCGAGATCTGGGCTTATGGCCTCCGCAATCCCTGGCGCGATTCCTTCGACCGCGCGACGGGCGAGCTCTGGATCGGTGATGTCGGCCAGGACCGCTGGGAGGAGATCAACCTGGGCGTGGCCGGGGCCAATTTCGGCTGGAATCGCTTCGAGGGGCCGGACCCCTATACGCCCGGCGCCACACCGGAGGGACTGACCGCCCCGCTCTTTGCCTATGGCCACGATCTCGGTTCCGCCGTGACCGGCGGCTATGTGTACCGCGGGCCCGAGGAGGTGTTGCAGGGGGCCTATCTCTTCGCCGATTCCGGCTCGGGCCGGGTCTGGGCGCTGGAGCACGGTGCGGCGGCATCCGGCGTGCCGCCCGTGGTCACCGAACTGACGGGCAAGCTGGTCCCTGATGCCGGGGCGCTGAGCAGCCCCGTCTCCTTTGGAGAGGATGCCGAGGGACGGCTCTACGTGGTGGACCTCGACGGCGAGGTGTTCCGCCTGACGCCGCGTGGCCTTCCAGGAGTGCCCGCCGACGGGGCCGATCTTCTGGACGGCGGCGCCGGCGATGACCGCCTTTTCGCCGGAGCGGGCGCCGACCGGCTCCTGGGGGCGGAGGGCGCGGACACGCTTTTCGGCATGGCTGGCGCCGACAGGCTGGAGGGTGGGCCGGATGCCGACCGGCTGTGGGGCGGGGAGGGCGACGACTGGCTGTCTGGCGGCCCCGGCGCCGACTGGATCCACGGCGGCCCCGGCACCGACACGGCCGCGTTCAGCGGCCTGCGCGGCGACTACGCCGTCTCCGCGGAGGGCAGCGTCCTCACCATCGCGGACCGCCGCCCGGCGGAGGATGGAACCGACCGGGTCTCGGCGGTCGAGCTCTTCGCCTTCGCCGACGGCGTGATGACGCTCGATACCCTGCTGCGTCCGGAGCCTGTCGCCACCCAGGCCGTGTACCGCTTCTACAACCTCAGCGCGGGTGGGCACCTCTACACCACGGACGCGGCCGAGCGGGACATGGCGATGAGCGCCCCAACGATCATGCGCTACGAGGGGGTGGGCTTCTCCGTCCCCCTGGACCCGTCCGCGCCGGGCGTCGCCCTGGTGCATCGCTTCTACGAGCCCATCTCGGGCGACCACCACTACACCATCAGCGGCGAGGAGGCCTTCGCCCTCCTCAACACTCCGGGCTGGCAGGACGAGGGCAACGTCTTCCTGGCCAGCATCACGGGCGGCGCGGGTCTGGAGGCGGTCCATCGCTTCTTCGACGCCGGCTCGCGCACGCATTTCTTCACGGCCGATCCGGCCGAGCGGGACGGCATCCTGGCGCATGCGCCGGCCTGGACCTACGAGGGCATCGCCTTCTACGTGCCCGCCCAGAATGCGGCGACGATTGCCTGAGAACCCGCTTCGGAACGGAGGCGGGTAGATCTGTGACGGGGTGAGCGGCGGCGCTCTGCGGCGTTCGAGGGGTGTCTGACGTCATTCGAGGCAGCCGATGTGGCCCACCGCCGCCCGGGCCAAGCTTGCGCGCCCGGCCCAGCCCTATGCAACGTGCCTGACCGACGCCGAGTGGCGGATCGCGCAGGCGTTCCTGCCTGCCCCGGCATCCTGCGGCAGGCCCAGGCGCTGGCCGATGCGCGCCCTGCTCGACGGCGTGCTCTACGTGCTGCGGACCGGCTGCGCCTGGCGGCTCCTGCCGCGCGACTTTCCGCCCTGGCAGACGGTCCCGCGCTGGTTTCTCCGCCTCGCCCGCAGCGGTGCCTTCGAGCGAATGGACACTTCGAAAAACCTCGCGGCTGACGCGCTGAGCTGATTCACTGACCTCGATCAGCGGAGGCGGTGGCGATGGCGGGTTAGCCGCGAGGTTCTTCGAAGTGTCCCGCTCCGCCAGCATGCGCCACGGGCAGCCGCTGCGCAGGGCAAAGAAGATCGCCTCCAGCACCAACCGAGACGACCAAGTCCGTCGCCGCCCCCTCCGCCGGGCTTGCGGCATCATCGGTTCCAGCACCGCCCATTCCGCATCCGTCAGGTCGCTGGCGATGCGCAGCCCGGCCCGGCTATGCTGCTCCCGGCTGGTCAGGCTCCACATCAGGCACTCCAACTCGGTCTCGACAACCTGTTGGAATCGCGCCTGCCCCGGCCAGCCAACCCTTATTCCGTTCCCGTTTCCAGCCAGCCTCTTAGGCCCAGTTTGAGCTTGGATGCTGTTCCCATGTTCTCTGCATGGCAGAGGGTGGGAACGATCAGGTTCTCACGGGTGCGACCTCGGCGGTGTGGGAGCCATTGATTGAGGAGGTCAGGCCTCACGGCAAAACACCGCCGAAGGCTCTGCGCCAGATGATCTCCGCTATTCTCTGGCGGCACCCGAACGGCGCCAAGCGGCGCAGCATTCCAGCCGAACTGGGGCCCTGGTGGCTGGCGGTCCAACTCTTCGTCCGCTGAGCCAAGGCAGGCGTTTGGGAGCGCCTGTTGGATCCGGTTCAGCAGCGTGGCATGGCGCTCGGCATGGCCTTTCTCGACGGCCCCATTATTCGCGCCCACAAGGCGGCGGGTGCGGGAAAAGGGGGCCTATGGCAGAGAGCGAGATCTGCGCGAAGCACTTGGCCGATCTCGCGGCGGCTATGGCACCGAAGATCAACAAGGATGCAGCAGAGGCAGGAAGCAGCTCGGCAGTGCGAGCCTGCCTCAGGCGACGACGCGGAACTGCCGGCCGGATCTCCAATCCGCCACGAAAGATTTGCAGTCCGAGCGGCCACAAATCCGGCAGGGTTGATTTAGGCAGTCTCCTGTAGAAGCCGTCACTTTCCTATGAGCGCATTTCGGTAATGTGGAAGCTGACTGCGGGGAGGTGTAATTCTCACCTAAGTGGAAAGCCCGATTGGCCGCCACGTTTTCCCCTACAGCTGGGTCACGCGGATTCTGCCAGGGAAGGAAGCGCCATGGAGCTTCTTTACATCTAACGGCGATTGCCGCCGCTTCACCCCCGACTGCACCTGTTGCGCACTACCAGTCGCATTTTGCAAATCCGAATGGAATCTTGCGCAAGAGCGTAAGGTGGCTGAAGCAGGCTCATCAAGAACAGCGGCTAAACACAACAGTGCTGAGTGGCCTGGCACGACGCTTGGCCCCTTTCAAGGCAAGGAGCTGTAGTGGAAGAGTTGACGCCCGAAACGGTGCTTCTCAACCGAAATCCCGGTTTGCGGGAGAGGGTCGTCTCACGCCCGGATTTTGCCGCTTGGCGCAGCAAGCTTCCAGTCGTCGAGATCGACGAAGAAACCTTCTTTGTTATCGGCGGCGATCAGCTCAAGGACCAAGATCAGATCATAGTGGCTTGGATCAATCAGTTCCGTCCGAGTCTATTGAGTAATAGTTCCGGAGATTAGGGATATGAGCGGAACGTCAGAACTGGACCTTCATGAAATTACGGAAGGGGAGCCCCCGGAGCCCGCAGTCAATTCGGCGGAGGAGGTGTCACCAAAAGTGCAGCCATCCGCTGAGAAGCTCGACCGGAGTACCGGTAGGGCTGCTACGCCGGAACTCGACGACGATGGTCACCGTATGGTCCTGATAGACGATGAGATCTTTACCGTTGTCGAAGGCGATCTGGTCCTTGACATCGACCAGAAGGGGCTCTGGCAGGAGGCGATAAATGCCCGTCAGTCGCAGTTCAGGTCTCGCCTCAGAGCCGAGGCCGTCGGGCTTGGGGAAGTTGCCATTAGCGAGCGGGGCGTCGCATCGAGCGCGCTGGTTGGCATCATTCAAGATGGCAAGCTCGTGCGTTGGAGTCCAGGTACGGTGCTCTCCTACTGCGTTCTCAAGAACACCTTTCCCAGGCTGGAGTGGTACGAGGAGGTCGTTGCCAACATGCAGCTGGCGACAGAGGCGTGGGAGGCCGTTTGCGGAGTCCAATTCCGCTATGCCCCTGACATCGACTCCAGCGCATCCGTGCGGCCCTCAGGTGTTGTGTTTCCCGTACGATACATCAGCGCAGGTGGAGCTTTCATTGCAGCTTCCTTCTTCCCGAATGATCCGGTTAGCCGAAGGAGGGTCTTGATCGATCCCTCTTACTTCACGACCACCTTTGACCATGTCGGAGTGTTGCGGCACGAGTTAGGGCATATCTTGGGCTTCCGGCATGAGCATATTCGCTCCGGCGCCCCGCCGGTGTGTCCTCATGAAGACACGACCGGGACGATCGACCTCACAGCCTACGACCCGCGCTCCGTAATGCATTACTTCTGTGGTGGCGTGGGATCGCGGAGCCTGACAATCACCGAGATCGACCGCAGCGGCGCCCAGCAGCTGTATGGGCCGCCTCTGAACAGTTTCCAGTATCAGGAAGTCTGATCAAAGCCTCTGCTTTTACCAATCAGTCTAAAATAAGGGAGGATTTGTATTATGGACGAAGTCACAACCCTGAAGCGTCCATCGCTCACAAAGACCACCGCCTATGCGACGACCCGCGGCGCCTCGCCCAAGGGGCCGTCGCTGATGGAGGGGTTCGCGGAGCCCGAACAGCAGCTCCAGGATGAGCTGTCCAGCGACCGAATCATGAATCTCCGTGCGGACGCCGGCGAGCAGTTCGTCGAGAACCTCAGGCTTCCCGATGCGCGCGATCTCTGGATTCCGGGCTACCGGATTATCACAGAGCAGCTCGCGCGGGAGAGTGGCTTGCGGGGACTGGAAGATGATCCGTTTCCGGATCTTCCGCTGGAGGAGGAGCAGCCCGCGACCGGTGCGGTCGATGGCAATATGGTCGAATCCTTTGTCGATGGAGTCACTGGGCAGCAGAAGATCGACGTGCTGAACTCCTGCCTTCTTGCCCAACTCGCAGCGAATGCCAAGTTCAAGCGGGTCGAGCAGCCGGTCGAGTGGAGCAACGCCTATGGCACCATTCTGATGAACCTCGCCTGGGTGGTTCCGACCTTCTCCTTCCGAAATCTACGGACATCGGCACAGCGCTTCACCATAGACCAGGTGATCCTAAAGCTGGTGCAAGGCTTCCTCAACCCGGATCAGATTTCAAAGCTCACCGCCACCATGGAGGCGATGAAGGCACTGGAGTCTAACGACCGTCGCTTTGTTATTTTCGAACGCAATGCAAAGAAGCAGAGCGACGGTAACTTCCAGATCAACTCGGTGGGCGCGTCGGCAGGTGGAACCCTCTCGATGAAGTTCAATGCCTATGCGTTCGACACCAATACCGAGGTGACCAACATCCTCTGGTTCTCCTTCTCCGGAAACAGCACGAGCCTGAAGGTATCGCAGTCCACTTTCGTCCTGAATGAGCAGGTCTATGCGAGGCTCCGCGATCCGATTGTGAACAAGCTCGGCAACCGCGGCGTCGATTACATCGGCGGCCTGGAACTCGCCGAGGGGTAGGAGAGCCATCGTGTCAGCCACCACCGCTCCTGCCATCTACGCTCTTGATCTTGGCCCGCAGCCCGTGAGCTCGCTCTCGCTACTGAGGGACGAGGCCCTGGACGAGCAGCTCTCCGGTGCGGTGGTTGCCGGAAGTATCGTCGCATTTGCTCCGGGGGTCAGCGAGCAGCATCGGCAGGATGTCATGCAATCCCTGCTGCTTGCCCAACTCGCAGCCAATGCCAAGGCGGAGCGGCAGAAGGATCCCGTTGCCTGGTTCCAGGCCTATCGAGGAGTTCTCGAGCAGGCGGCTTGGGTCATCGAGGCGAGTTCCGCGGCGACGCGATATCTGCCTCAGGTCTCCACCTTCTCCGTTTCCACCGTCGTGGACGACGTCCTCCGCCCCAAGCTACTGGCCGAAGAACTCGCCTTTATTGCCACGATCCTCAATGCCTTCAGGTCCGATACCAACGGTACCGCGCAACTCGTCTTCGAATGTCCCAGCCACTCCGGCGGCATCGGGAACTTCCAGGTTGCCCTGGCCGCCGAGGAAGGCGGGACTCTCAGCCTGCGTCTTGCTCAGATAAGCTTCAACACACCACAGCACGTCATCCGGCTGATGCTGGAGCAGTTCGCGAAGGCCGCACAGTTCCGGACCGCCTTCCTCGCTCTGAACCTCAACGAGGATGTCTATGCCCGCCTGCGCAGCAGCATCGCCAGCAAGCTTGAGGGCCGAATGCCGGGAGCGGTCGCACTGATTCAGCTCCCCGCTTGATGTTCAGCATGATCCGCCGCCGGAGTATCGGATTCCGGCGGCGGATTGAGTAGGGGGAGGCGACTATGCCGGCTTCACGCAGCGAACTGGCTGGCACTGGACAGGCATCAAGGGCGACGCAGTTCGCTGCGTCGCCGGAGAAGTTTGTGGAGAGTCTCGAGATCGAAGTACTCGGAAGCGGCCGGATATGGCGCCCGAGTGATGAGGCAGCCCTCGCCGATGACCAGCCTCAGCCACGCAGTGCCTATGTCGTGGCTGCCAGCATCGTTACCTTTGTCGACGGTGTTCCAAAGCAGCAGAAGGAGGATCTGCTGAACTCGACGCTCTTGGCACAGCTTGCTGCAAACCGGCAGCGCGACCGGGAGAAGGACACTCTCAACTGGTACCGAACCTACCGCGGTGTGCTTGAGCGCCTCGGATGGAGGAGGGAGAAGCGCTTGCCTGACCGCCGGCCGGTAGGAGCCGCAGGTCCCGCCATAGTACTGCGGGCGGCCGCTGCGCCCATGGTGCGCCTCCGGCCCGCCTCCCTTACTCCCTCGCCTCATCGAGCGCGACCCGTTCTGCCGGAGCCGCCGGATATCGCGCCGAACTTGCCTGAGCTTCGGCTTAACCGTGTTGCTGCTGAGGGTCCTCGGTTCACTGCCAGCGCGGCCATCGTGGATGCCCTCCGAAGAAGCGTGAACCAGGATGCGCTCGTAGCCACACAGACTGCACTCGATGTGCTCAGAGGCTTAGGCGACCGAGACCGTCGGGTGGTGATTTTCGAGAGCAGCAGCCACAGCTCGCAGCGGGGTAACTTTCAGATCGTTTCGGTTTCCTGCGGGCAGGAGCTTTTCCTTCGAATGACGTTGGTCGTGACCTTCTTCACGACCGGCGAAAGCGTTCCGCGCGCGCTGTCATTCAGCTTCTCGAGAAGCGGCACGGAAATGTTTCAGATCTCCGATGACTTGGTCCTCTCTCCCCTCGAGTATGCCAAAGTTCGTGCGTCCGTCATCCAGCAACTCGGCGACCAGGCATCTGCCTACATCGATGAGCTCTATGCCGGGTAGTGCCCTGCTACGGCGTCGTCTGCGCTTGTGCGAAAGCTAGAGCGGTTTCCGATCAGTCTGCATC
>NZ_SNVJ01000003.1 GCF_009829925.1 Teichococcus coralli | reverse complement strand
CCGTTTGTTTTGGCGAGCATCTTCACCCGGCCCGGCGATGCCAGCGGAATGGGATCTGCTCTAGAGACACTGGAGCGTGGCCAGCCTCCATGCCCTTCATCGAGCGCAACCGCGCCTCGATCCCGGCGTCGTGGGCACCCGTGCGGGAAGCGCGGGCGTCGGAATGGCACCGTGCGATCCGGCCAAGCCCGTGCGCCTGGTTGAAGGCCCTGCCCGCGCCGCGCCGCCGACCGCGAGGCGCCGGCCCCGCCGCCGGACCCGCTTCACGAACCGAGTTGTCGCTGGCCGGGGAGGCAGGGCCGGCGCGGGAGGTGAACTGTCAGGCTAGGTCGCGCTGCGCTGCCGGTTCCGCAGCCGCTGGGCGTAGACGTTGATGACCAGGGCCAGCAACAGCACCAGTCCGCGGATCAGGATCTTGAGGAAGCTGTCCATGCGGACATGGTCGAGCCCGTTGTTCAGCACGCCCAGCACCAGAAGGCCGACAATGGTGTTGCCGATGCCGCCCTGGCCGCCGAACAGGCTGGTGCCGCCGACAACGACGGCGGCGATCGCGTCGAGCAGGTAGTTGTCGAACTGATTCTGCTGCGCGCTGCCGAAATAGGCCACCCCCAGCATGCCGGCGAGGCCGGAGCAGGCGGCGGAGACGATCATCACCGCGCCCACCACCGCCTTGACGTTGACGCCCGAGTGCTCCGCCGCCTCGCGGTTGCCGCCCACCATGTAGATGTAGCGCCCGAAGCGCGTGTAGGTCAGCACCAGGTGCCCGAGCAGCAGCACGAGCGCCGCGACCGCCACGATCCAGGGCACCGGGCCGAGCGAGCCGCTGCCCAGCGTCAGGATCATCTCCGGCACGTTGTAGGCGATCTGCCCGCGCACCAGCAGGGCGGCGATGCCATTGCCGATCTGCAGCATGGCCAGCGTCATGATGAAGGAGGGAATGCCGATCCGCGTCACGCCGAAGGCGGTGATGGCGCCCAGCGCGAGGCAGCCCAGCAGCGCGATGAGCGCCGCAAGGGGGCCGGGAAGGGGCAGGTTGGCGATGTTCACGCTGGCGTCCTGCAGCGTGAAGAAGGCCAGCAGGATGCCGGTGGCGTTGGCCACGCTGGCGACGCTGAGGTCGATCTCCGCGCACAGGATGACGTAGGTGAGGCCGACCGCGATGATCGCGGTGATCGAGACCTGCTGCAGGATGTTGCCCAGGTTGGCCATGGTGGCGAAGGACGGGCTGAGCGCGCTGAACAGGGCGACCAGCGCCAGCAGGGTGGCGAAGGGCGCCAGGTTGCGGAGTTGCCCGCTCAGGCGCCGCCAGAGCGGCTCCCGCAGGCGCGTCGGCTCGGTCAGGGGTGCGGACATCGGGCTTCCTTCATGCGGCCGCGAGCAGGCGGTCCTTGCCGACCGCCTCGCCGGCGAACTCCTGTGCCAGCCCGCCACGCCGCATCACCAGGATACGGTCGGCCAGCGAGAGCACCGTTTCCGGCTCGGATGAAAAGACGATGATGCCGACGCCCTGTGCCCGCAGGCCGCGCACGATCCGCACCACGTCGTCCTTGGCGCCCACATCCATGCCCCGGGTCGGCTCGCTCAGCAGCAGCACGCGCGGCAGGTGCGTCAGCCAGCGCGCCAGCGCCACCTTCTGCTGGTTGCCGCCCGAGAGCTGGCCGACCGGCAGGTCCACGCGGGGCGGCCGCACGCCCAGCGCCCGGACATGCCCTTCGGCGATGCGGCGCTCCTCCCTGGGGTGCAGCAGGATGCGGCCGATGCGTTCCAGGATGGCGATGGTGATGTTGCGGTAGACCGGCTCCTGCGCGAAGAGCATGGCCCGCCGGCTTTCCGGCACGAAGGCGATGCCGGCCCGCTTGGCGGCCGGCGTGCCGCCGCGCAGGCGGGCCGGGCGGCCATCCACCCGCACCGAGCCATGCTCCAGCGGCAGCTTGCCCGCGAGCGCCCGCGCCAGCTCGAGCTGGCCCGAGCCCATGAAGCCGTAGATGCCCAGGACCTCGCCGGCGCGCAGATGCAGGGAAGCATCCTCGAAGAGGCCGGCGATCGTCAGCCGCTCCGCCTCCATCACCACCGGCGCCGCCGAGGGCGGCGGCAGCGTCACCGCCTCGGTATAGCTTTCCTCCAGCCGCTCATGCCCTGCGCCGATCATGCGCTCGATCAGCCAGGACTTGCCGACCTCCCGCGTGGGCGCGCTGCCGGCCCGCCGGCCGTTGCGGAACACCGTGACGCTGTCGGAGATTCGCAGGATGTCGTCCAGGAAATGCGAGATGAAGACGACGCTGCGGCCGCCCTGCCGCAGCCGCTCCAGCAGCGCGAAAAGCCGTTCCACCTCGGGCGGCGAGAGGGCGGAGGTCGGCTCGTCGAGGATCAGGATGCGCGCGCCCGACATCAGCACGCGCGCCAGCTCGATCATCTGCTGCTGGCCGAGCGGCAGCGATCCGGCCGGTGCCGCCAGGTCCACGCGGATGCCGAGCGCCTCCAGCTGCTCGCGCGCCTGCGCCCGCATACGCCGCCACGCCACGAGGCCGAGCCGGTTCACCGGCTGCGCGCCGAGCAGGACGTTCTCCGCGACGGACAGGGCCGGCACGATGGACAGTTCCTGATGAACCATGCCGATGCCGGCGGCGAGCGCGTCGCGCGGGCTGCGGAAGCGCACGGGACGGCCGTCGAGGCGCATCTCGCCCTCATAGTCCGCATGCACGCCGGCGATGATCTTCATCAGCGTGCTCTTGCCGGCGCCATTCTCGCCGACCAGTCCGTGGATCTCGCCCCGGTCAAGGGTGAAGTCCACGCCGCCGAGGGCTGTCACGCCCGCGAAGTGCTTGGAAACGCCCCGCAGCTCCAGCAGGGGGCCCGCCTCCGGTTGCATGCGGTGCGCCGGCTAGATCAGGAAGTGCTTCTGCATCCAGGCCATTCCGGCGGCATTCGCCTTGGTGACCACCGGTCCGTCGGTGATCACATGCTTCGGGATGCCCTCGTCGCCGGTCTTCTCGCCGCCCACCACCGCGGCCACGCCCGCGACGATCGCCCCGCCATGGATACGGCAGGAGGGGTTGCGCACCGTCGCGTGCATGCGCCCGTCCATGACCGCGGCCAGGGCCGGGGGCATGGCGTCGCAGCCGCCGATCTTGATGTCGGTGCGGCCCTTCGCCCGCATGACGTTGTAGGCGGCAAGCGCCATGTCGTCGTTGTGGAAATAGGCGGCGCTGATCTTGGGATACTTGGTGAGATGCGTATCCCAGATGCGGGCCACCTTGGTGACGTCCCAGTCGCCCGGCGTGGTGTCCAGCACCTCGACCTTGGGGTAGCGCTTCACCACGGACTCGAAGCCGCGCGCGCGGCCCTGCGCCCCGGTATGGCCCAGCGCGCCCTGCGTCATGATGATGGTGCCCTCGCCGCCGATCGCCTGCATCAGCGCCTCGGTCACGGACGCGCCCATGAACTCGTTGTCCGGCGCCAGGAAGCTGTGCACGTTGAGCTGTTCGAGCGGGGCGATCAGCGTGTCCATGTCGATGACAGGCACGCCGGCGTCGATCATCCGGCGCACCGGCGTGGTGAGCGTGCCGATGCCGAAGGCCTGGATGGCCACGAAGTCCCATTTCTGCGAGGCCATGTTGTCGATCGCGCCGCGCTGGCGCGTGGCGTTCAGCTCGCCGTCGAACCAGGTGACGTCGACGTTGAAGAGCTTGCCCCAGTACTCCGCGGCCGCCTTGCCCTGGGCGCACCAGGTGGCCTGCAGCCCGGCATTGGAGAACGCGGCCCGCAGGGGCCGCTCGGAGCGGCCCATTTCGGCCGCGAGCGCCGGGGCGACGCCGAGGCCGCCCAGCAGAGGGACAGCGGCAGCCGCCTGCAGCAAGCCACGGCGACCGCCGGCTGGCGGAACTTCCTTGTCCATGACGTTCTTCCCTTCCCGGGCGATCCTTGTCGCCGCCGCGTGGCGCGGAAAGCTTGCATCATTACGCGAGGCCAATGCAACTGCCGGGGTCAGGGCAGGCGGCGGTCCCGCCCGCCCGTCATCCATCACGGTAGCGAGACCGTCGGCCGAGGCCACGCCGCCGCGGATCGGCGCTCGGAACGGCCGAAAGCAATGCACGCGTATAGCCATGTTCGGGGGCCGAGCAGACCCTTTCCGTCGGCCCCGTCTCGACGATGCGGCCCCGGTACATCACCGCCATGCGGTCGCAGAAATAGCGGACGACGCCGATGTCGTGGCTGATGAACAGAAAGCTCAGGCCGAGTCGCTCCTGCATGTCCAGCAGCAGGTCAAGCACCTGCGCGCGGATGCTGACATCCAGCGCCGAAGTGGCCTCGTCGGCCACGATCAGCTTCGGGTTCAGGGCGACGGCGCGGGCGATGCTGATGCGCTGCCGCTGGCCGCCCGAGAAGGCGTGCGGGTAGCGTTCGGCGGCGGCGGCCGGCAGGCCCACCATTTCCAGCAGTTCGCCGACGCGCCGGCGCAAGGCCTCGCCGGAGAGGAGGCCGTTCACCAGCAAAGGCTCGCCCACCACCTCGCCCACCGTCATGCGCGGGTTGAGCGAGCCGTAGGGGTCCTGGAAGATCATGCGCATCTCGCGGTGCGCGTGGCGCAGGCCGGCGCGGTCGAGTCCGCGCACTTCGGTCACCGCTCCGTCGCGCCGGCGCAGCAGGATGCTGCCGCCTTCCGGCTCCAGAATGCGCAGGATGCAGCGCCCCAGCGTGGTCTTGCCCGAGCCGCTCTCGCCGACGATGCCCAGCGTCTCGCCCTCACGCAGGTCGAGCTGCACGCCCGCCACCGCCTGCACGGCTTCGCCGCCGCGCCGGAACAGCCCCTTTCGCGGCGCGAAGACCTTGGTCAGCCCCTCCACCTTCAGCAGCACGGGGGCCGCCTCCAGCCGCTCCGCCCGGTGCGCGCGCTGCGGCGCCGGCTCCTCCAGCCGCAGGACCGACTGGATCAGCATGCGCGAATAGGCCGCCTGCGGCGCCAGGAAGACATCCTCCACCGGCCCGTGCTCCACCAGGCGGCCGCGATGCATCACCGCCACTTCGTCGGCGATCTCCGCCACCACGCCCATGTCATGGGTGATGAACAGCACGGCCATGCCGAGATCACGCTGCAACTCGCGGATCAGGTCGAGGATCTCNCACGCTGCAACTCGCGGATCAGGTCGAGGATCTCCGCCTGGGTGGTGACGTCGAGCGCCGTGGTGGGCTCGTCGGCGATCAGGACCGTCGGATTGCAGGCCAGCGCCATGGCGATCATGGCGCGCTGGCGCATGCCGCCGGAATACTCGAAGGGATAGCGGTCGAAGGCCGCCTCGGCGCGCGGCACCTCGACGCGGTTCAGCAACGCGACCGCGCGGGCGCGGGCGGCGCGGCGGTCGAGGCGGGTGTGCAGGCGGATCGCCTCGACGAGCTGGAAGCCGATGGTGTGCAGCGGCGAAAGGCTGGTCATCGGCTCCTGGAAGATCATGGCGATCTCGCCGCCGCGGATGGCCCGCATTGGCCGGCCGCCCGGATCGAGCGCGGCGATGTCCACCTCGCCGCCGGCGCCGCGATAGAGGATCGAGCCCGCCTCGATCAGCCCGGGGCGCGGCACGATGCGCAGAAGGGCGCGGGCCGTGGCGCTCTTGCCGCTGCCGCTCTCGCCGACGAGGCAAAGGGTGCGGCCGGCATGCAGGTTGAAGTCCACCCCGTCCACCGCGCGCAGCATGCCCTGGCGCAGTGGGAAGCCGATGGTGAGGTTGCGCACCTCCAGCACCGGCGGGCGCAGCGGCGCCGGCCGGGCGGGCACCTGCATCACGCCCTCAGGCATGGGGGTCGGCCGCGTCGCGCAGGCCGTCGCCAAGGAAGTTCAGCGCCAGCACCGCCACCACCACCGCCGCGCCGGGCAGGAAGAGCCAGGGCGCCGCCGCGATCGAGCGGATGTTCTGCGCCTCCTTGAGCAGCACGCCCCAGGAGATCGTCGGTGGCTGGAGGCCCAGCCCGAGAAAGGAGAGCGAGGTTTCGGCCAGGATCATCATCGGGATCGCCAGGGTCATGGAGGCAATGATGTGGGAGGCGAAGGAGGGCAGCATATGGCGGAAGATCACCCGCAACTCCGAGCAGCCGTCGAGCCGCGCGGCGGTGACGAAATCCTCCGTGCGCAGGCTCAGGAAACGCCCGCGCACCACGCGCGCCAGCTCCGTCCAGCCGATCAGCGAGACGATCAGGGTGATCAGGAAATAGACCGTCAGCGGTGGCCAGTCGCGCGGCACGGCGGCGGCCAGGGCCATCCAGATCGGGATGGTGGGCAGGGAAATGATGTATTCGGTGAGGCGCTGCACCACCCAGTCGGTGCGGCCGCCGTAGTAGCCGGCGAGGCCGCCGATGCCGACGCCGAGCAGCAGGCTCAGCGCCACGCCCACCAGTCCCACCGTCATCGAGATCCGCGCGCCGTGGAGGGTGCGGGAGAGCACGTCGCGGCCGAGCCGGTCGGCGCCCATCAGGAACACGGGGTCGGTGGGCTGCTCGGGCGCCAGCAGGTGGCGGTTCGCCGGGATGAGGCCCCAGAAGCGGTAGGGGTCGCCCTCGCCGAACAGGTGGAGATGGATGCGCCGGTCCGGCTCGGGCACGAAGCGCGCCTGCAGGGTGCGGCGGTCGCGCTCCATCCGGTAGGCCTGCACCGAGGGGCGGAAGCGCAGCCCTTCCCCGGTGTGCTCGAACCAGGTGACGCTTTGCGGCGGATGCAGCGCGTAGCGCGCCGCGGCACGGTTCGGATCCATCGGCGCCAGGAACTCGGCGAAGGCGGCGGCGAGATAGATCAGCAGGACAACAACCAGGCCCAGCATGGCCAGGCGATGGCGGCGGAAGCGCAGCCACATCAATCGGCGCGGCGAGAGCGCGTCCGCGAGGCGGCTGGTGGGCAGGGGGGGCGGAGCGGCGGCGGTGGAGGTGCTCATGCGGCGGCCCTCACTCGAAGCGGATGCGCGGATCGAGCAGCGCCAGCAGGATGTCGGAAAGCAGCGTGCCCAGCACGGTCAGGCAGCACAGCAGCAGCAGGAAGGCGCCCGCCAGGTACATGTCCTGCGACAGCAGCGACTGCAGCAGCAGCGGCCCGGCGATCGGCAGGTTCAGCACCACCGCCACGATCACCGAGCCGGAGACCAGGTGCGGCAGGATCCAGCCCAGCGTACTGACAAAGGGGTTCAGCGCCGCCCGCACGGGGTAGCGCAGCAGCAGCTTCCATTCCGGCAGCCCCTTGGCGCGCGCCGTCTCGACATAGGGCTTGTTCAGCTCGTCCAGCAGGTTGGCCCGCATGATGCGGATCAGGCTGGCCGTGCCGGAAAGGCCGATGACCACCATCGGGATCCAGAGATGCGCCAGCAGGTCGAGCACCTTGCCGAGGCTCCAGGGGGCGCCTTCATACTGCTCGGAGAACAGCCCGCCGACGCTCTGCCCGAACCAGGTGACGGCCACATACATCACCACCAGCGCGAGCAGGAATCCGGGCACGGCGAGGCCGACGAAGCCGATGAAGGTGAAGAGGTAGTCGGCCAGCGAATACTTCCGCACCGCCGAGTAGATGCCGATCGGCAGCGCCACCGCCCAGGTGAAGATCAGCGCCGAGAGCGTCACCAGCAGGGTCAGGCCAAGCCGCTCGCGGATCAGCGGCCAGACCGGCTGTTGCCACTCGAAGGACTGGCCGAAATCGCCCTGCAGCACGCCGCCGATCCATTTGAGGTACTGGACGGGCAGCGGCTGGCCGAGGCCGTAGCGCTGGCGCAGGTTCTCCAGCGTGGCCTGGTCCACCGTCTCCGAGCTTTCGGCGAGCTGCGCGGCGTAGTTCGAGAGGTAGTCGCCCGGCGGCAGCTGGATCAGCGTGAAGACGGTGACCGAGGTGAGGAACAGGAAGGGCACCATGGCCAGCAGGCGCCGCCCGATGAAATGGAGCATGGCGGGCCTCCCGCTCAGGCCGCGTAGAAATACTGTTGCAGCAGCGTCGCGCCGGGCGTCGGATAGCTCCAGGAATCGATCATCGGGCTCGGCACGTTGCGCAGCCTGGCGGCGCGGATGCCGGGCACGCCGAGCGGCCGGCCGATGCCGACGATCTCGAAGGCGTCGGCCGCCTCCTGCAGCATTGCGCGGAACAGCCGCGCCTGCTCCTCCGGGCGGCCGGTCTCGCGCCAGCGGGTGAGCAGCGCGAAGCGGCGCTTCATGCTCTCGGTCGGCTCCTCGCCCAGCTTGCCGCCGGACTCGAACCATTTCTGCCATTCCAGGCTTTGCCGGCTGTCCAGCGAGTGTTCCGCCACGATGGCGCGCAGCTCCTGCAGCGCGTCGAGCCCGCCGCTGACGCTGCTGATGCCGATCTCGTGGTCGTTCCGCTGGGCGCGTTCGTAGAAGAGCGAGCGCTCCATGGTGTTGATGCCCAGCTCCAGCCCCACCGCGGCGAGGTCGCGCTTGATCAGGTTCGCGGCGTCCACCTGGTCCGGCGCGGAGACGGAAACGTCGGCGGTGAAGAAGACGCGCTTGCCGTCCGGCCAGAGGCGGAAGCCCTGGCCGTCCTTGCGGGTCAACCCGATGCCGTCCAGCAGGCGCGCCGCGGCGGCCTTGTCGTAGGCGATGTACTGCGTGCCGAGCTGCTCGTTATAATAGGGATGCTGCGGCACCGGCCCGACCTGGTAGGGCTCCGCCTGGCCGAGATAGATGCTGTCAATGATCTCCTGCCGGTTCAGCGCGTCGCTGACGGCGATGCGGAAGTCCTTGTTGCGGAACAGCTCGCGCAGGCGCGGGTCCTTGGCCGTCTGATTGAACCAGAGGCCGCAGACGTTGGACTGCGTGCTGAGCAGGTCCACGATCTCGTAGCGGCCGCGCGCCTTGTTCTCCTCCATCACCGGGCGGTTCTGGACCTGGATGATGTGGCGGAGCTGCAGGTCGAGCTCGCCGCCCATGGCGCGCAGCAGGATGGTCTCGATGTCCGAGATCACCGGCAGGGAAAGCCCGTCCACATAGGGGAGCTGGTTGCCGGCGCTGTCCACCTGCCAGAAGTACGGGTTGCGCTGGAGCGTGACGCGGGTGGCGCCGCCCGTGTAGGGGTCCACCGTGGTCCAGGGATCGAGCGTCGGCCGGCCGGGGTTCTGCCACCGGGCCGGGATCTCGATGTCGCCGCAACGCTGGCGGAGCAGCGCGGTCCAGTCCTTCAGGCCGGATTGCTGGAGCAACGCCTGCAGCTTCGCCGGGTCGGCATAGGCCGGGTGGAACTGCGAGCAATAGGCTTTCTGGTAAAGCACGGGATGCTGGCCGAGCGGCGTGGCCAGTTCCTGCAGGAAGCGGCCGTTGGGCGCGGCGAAGGTGAAGCGCACGGTGGCCTCGTCAAGCTTCTCCACCTGCATCGGCCTGCCGCCATTGACGTAGCGCGCCGGCGGCGTCGGTGTGAAATCGCTGTTCAGCAGCAGGTCGTTGCAGGAGAACAGGATGTCCTCAGCGGTGAAGGGCGCACCGTCCGACCAGCGCATGCCGCGCCGCAGGGCGAAGGTATAGGTCCTGGCATCGTCGCTGACGGTCCAGGCCTTCGCGACGCAGGGCTCCACCTCGGACATGGCGAGGTTCCAGCGCACCAGCCCCTGGTTGCCCACCAGCCGCAGGATGGCGTTGTGGTCGCCGCCGCCGCGCAGCGCGCTGCGGATGGTGCCGCCGTAGCGCCCGACGCGCTCGTGCGGCTTCACCACCATCGGCTCCGCGCCGACGCGCTCGGCCACCGGCGGCAACTCGCCCCGCTGCACGCGGGCGGCGAGGGCAGGGGCCTCCTTGAAGCCCGCGGATGCCGTCTGCGCGCGCGGCGCGCCGGCGACAAACAGCGCCGCGCCGGTCACGCCGAGGATCTCTCTCCTGGTCTGCATCGCCGTTTCCTCCCGCCGGGGCGCTTGGTGCGCCTCCGGTCACGCTTTCCGCCAGTCCGTCTCGCGGGGCCGGCCTCATGCCGCGCCGGCCCCGCGCCGCTTCAGTGCTGTGACACGGTGTGCTCGCGCACCCAGTCCAGGTTCACCGCCTCGCCGAGGCCGGGCCTGGTGGGCAGGTGCACGTTGCCCTCCTCGTCCATCGGGTCGGGCAGGCTGTGCAGGTATTCCGGCACCTCGTCGTAGTCGTAATGCGGGTGCAGCAGGCCGCGCTCGTACCAGCGGCCGTTGGCGATGCAGGCGGCGACGGTCAGGTTGCCCGCGCCGCCGCCATGGATCTCGCAGTCCATGTTGAAGGATTCGGCGAGGTGGCAGTTCTTCAGCGCCGGCGTGATGCCGCCGACATCGTGCACGCCGGTGCGCAGGATGTCGCAGGCATTGGCCCTGATCCATTCGCCGCGCACATGGCCGCGCCCGGCGGCGCTCTCCGGCCCGATCACGGGGATGTCGAGCTGCTGCGCCAGCCAGGCGTAGGAGGACATGGAGCTTTCCTCCATGGGCTCCTCGAACCAGTAGTAGTTCAGCTTCTGCAGCGCGCGGCCGAGTTCCAGCGCCTCGGTGCGGCTGTACCAGTGGTTGGCGTCGAGCATCAGCGGCACGTCCGGCCCGACCGCCTCGCGCACCGCGGCGCAGGCCTTGATGTCCATGGCGACGGAGGGAGCGAAGCTGACCGGCGGCATCCAGGTGTGCAGCTTGATCGCCTTGTAGCCCTTGGCGATGAGCTGCTCGGCGAAGCGGCCATAATCCTCCGGGGTGGCGAGGCCGCCCGGGATCTCATCGCCGCACATGGTGCTGCCATAGGCCGGCACCTTGTCGCGATAGCCGCCGATCAGCTTCCAGACGGGCTGCCCGAGCTTGCGCCCGGCGAGGTCCCAGAGCGCCAGCTCGACGAGCGAGACGGTGCGGTCGGTGAGCTGGCCGGTGCTGCCGCGCTGCCAATGGGTGAGCGCCAGCCACAGCTTCTCCCGCAGGAAGGGGTCCTGGCCCAGCAGGGTCGGCCGGATGAAGCTGTCCAGCAGATGCGGCCGCAGCAGCTCGGGCGAGCCCACCACATGGCCCTCGCTGCCGTCATCGGCGGTGATGGTCAGCAGCGCGCTGCGGGTCTGCCGCGCCGGGCCGGGATGGGTGTGGCCATCGATGTCGCGCTCCTTCTTGGTCGTGTGGGTGAAGACGCGGACGCCGATGTGTTCGATTTTCATGCTTTCCGTTCCTCCCGAGGCCGGCGGGCAGGCGCGGTGCTGCCCGGGCCGCTCCTTGTGCCGTCGCCGGCGACCACCGGCGGCGAGCAGACGTCCGGGAGGTGCTCCAGCCCTCCATGCGGCTGGCCCCGTCCCGGTCCCGGCGGCCCTTAGCCGGCCACGCGCCCTCCGGCCGGCGTGTCCGGTGAGGGTGGCGCCAGGGTCGCCGGCCGCGTGGCGTCGCGTGGGGCGTCGCCCCGCCTTGCCGCGCAGGGCTCCAGCCTGGGATTGGCAAGATTTCCCGAGCAGCCAGAGGTCGGTGGATGGCTGCTCGTCCGCGCGGCCAGTGCGCGGTCCGCCAGCGCCGCCGCCGGGCGGTCGAGCAGGCGGAAACGCCTGCCGGCGCGTGGCGGCAGGAAGGCGGGCGATTGCCCGATACGGCCGGCGGCGCCGGTGATCAGGATGCGCTGCCGCGAGGCCATGGCCTAGGGCGCCACCGCAAGGGCTGCGCGGCAGGCCGGCATGCCGCCCATGTGCAAGGGTAAGGGTAACAGGACGAACAGATAGCAGCGTCCAGGCATGGATTCCCGGCCTCCTCCCGCTATTGCCTGCTTCATTGCCTGTCAGGTCATCGTATATCGTGCCGGGATCCGGGAAACGATGCAAGGCCGGTTCGAAACGGCGGAGCAAGGGAAGGCAACGCGATGCCGAAGCAGGTGGTGGGTTCCAGCGGTCCTGGCCTGAAGGCCTGCAGGCGGGCTCCGCCGCTGGCCAAAGGCGCTCAGGCCGCTGCGGCCTCGAGGCCGCTTCGCCGGTGCCCCACCGCTTGCTCCGGGCATCACCTTTTGGTGCTGGCCGATGTCCTGCCGCGCATGAGGCGCGTTGCCGTGCGAGCGCGGCTGTGTGCCGGTGGGCAGAAGGCATGAGCGCCATCGCCGCGGCGCCCGATCCGCTGTTCCTCGCCGCCGCTGTCGGTTCCACCCTGGTCCTTTTCGAACTGGCGGCGGGACGGGCGGCGCTGCTCCCGCGTGGCGGCATCACCCTGCCGGCAGCGGTGCAGTATGCCTGGCAGCATCCGCATCAGCCCATTCTCTATGTGGCTTCCAGCGACCGGAGCGGGGAGGCGCAGGGAGAGCGGCATGCGCTCACCGCGCTGCGGTTTGACGCCGCGGCCGGCACGCTGTCGCCGCACGGCCCTCCGGCGCCGCTGCCGACGCGGCCGATCCACCTCACGGTGGATGCCTCCGGCCGATACCTCCTGACGGCCTGCAACGATCCGAGCCTGCTGCTGGTGCATCGCCTGGAGAAGGATGGCACGATCGGCGCTGCTGTTCCGCAGCCCGCCGGCCTGCAGTTCGGCCACTATGCCCATCAGGTGCGCGTCCTGCCCGGAGGCCGCCAGGTGGTTCTGGTCTGCCGCGGCAACGACGCGACGGCCGGGCGCCCGGAGGATCCGGGTGCCCTTCTGGTGTTCGAATGGGAGGATGGCAGGCTCGCGCCTTCGCAAAGCGTGGCGCCGGATGGCGGATACGGGTTCGGCCCGCGGCACCTGGACGTCCATCCCGGCCACTCCCGGCTTTTCGTCTCCGTCGAGCGGCAGAACCTGGTGCAGGGCTTCGCCCTTGCGGAGGGCAGGCTCTCGGAGCGCCCCCTGTGCTCGGCCGGCACGCTCGCCGGCGCGGTCATGCCCCGTCAGGCCGCCGGTGCCATTCGCTGCGGCGCGGATGGCCGGTTCCTCTATGTCGCGAACCGCAGCGACTGGATCCTCGACGAGGACGGCGGGCAACGGCAGCTCGGCGGGGAGAACAACATCGTGGTCTTCCGTATCAACCCTGCGAGCGGCGCGTTGGAAGCGGTGCAGCGGGTGGATCCGCGCGGCGCGCATGTGCGGAGCTTCGCGCTCGACCGCCGAGGGCAGCTTCTCGTGGCGGCGAGTTCGCGCCCGCGGCTGCTTCACGCCGGGAGCGCCGCGCAAGAGGTCTCCGCGGGGTTGGCGCTGTTCAGCGTCCTGCCCGACGGGCGGCTCGAATTCCTCTTCAAGCATGACCTCGATGTTGGCCGCGCGGCCCTGTTCTGGGTGGGCCTGCTTCAAGCCTGAAAGCCTGCGGCCCTGGCGCGAGGCGCACCACCGCTCCGGCGCCATGCGGCGACCGAAATCCGGCGCGCCCAGGTCTCCCGCCTCGCCCGCCCCCGCCCCCGAGGCGCTATTCCGCTTCTTCCGGAAGCGCCGCCTCCGCATCCGCCAGGAGGTCGGCCGCATCGGCGGGATCAAGCCCGAAGCGCTGCGCGATGTCCGGTGCGTACCGCAGCAGGTCGGCGCGCAGGCGAAGCAGCGCGAGGTCCTTGACCTTGGCCTCCAGCATCACGTCGAACTCCAGCCCCCCGGCGGTGCGCATGAAGGTGATGAACTCGAAGGGATTGCAGAAATCCGCGTGGCCGGTGTTCACGGGCGGTACCAGCACCGTCCTCTGCCTTCCCGTGCCTTTATCCTTCCGCTTCAACTCCCGCATCTCGGTGCGGGGGGAGGAGAAATGCACCTTGGGGCGTTGACCGGGCGGCCACGAGCGCAGGACCTGCTCCAGCGCCTCCCGCAGCTCCAGCCGGTCCGGGTTGAGGCACCAGAAGTGCTGATGATCGAAGATCAGCCGCACGCCGGTGCGCTCATGAATCCACAGGATGTCGGAAACGGAGAAGCGCAGGTCGTCATGCTCCAGAACGAGCCGGCGCCTGACATGCTCGGGAAGCCGGGCGTTCCAGGTTTCCACCCAGCGGGCGTTGGCGGCGGCACGGTCCCCATAGGTGCCGCCGACATGGATCACCATCACGGCCTCGGGCCCGAGTTCCATGCGGTCCAGCATCTCGGCCTGGGAGCTGAGATCCCAGATGCTCTTTTCCACCAGTTGCGGGTCCGGGCTGTTCAGCACCACGTATTGCGAGGGATGGAAGCTCAGCCGGATGCCGAGGCGCCGCGCCTTGGCGCCGAAGGCGCGCAGCTCCGCATCGCTGTCGCGCACCATCGTGTGGAACTGCGGCATGTCCGGGTGGGTGGCATAAGGCGCCAGGTCCGACGACAGGCGGTACATGCGGATGTCGTGCTTGTCCAGGTAGTCCAAGGCCCGGTCCATGTACTCCAGGGAGACCTTCAGATGCGGGTCTTGCTGCCACCGCCGGGTATCGTTGCTCTTGATTTCAGGGTCGCCCATCAGCTTCACCGGGAAGCCGAGCCGGAGCGGCGCAGGGCCGGCGCTCCCGGCAGCGGGCCCGCTCCCCGGGCGGGCGATGCCAGGCGCGCTCACGCCCGCAGCCGCCTTCCGGCTCCAGGCGCGGCTTCTGCAGGGCGGGCCTGCCACTCGGATGCGTCAGGCGCCTGCCCGCCCCCCTTTGGCCGCTCTCTGCCTTCGCTCCGCTCGGACATGGGGCTGCGCACTCCTCCTTCGCCTGCTGTGGGCCGGTCCCGGGCATAAGAGGCGCCGGAGCAGGGCAAAGTTTCTGGCCGGAGCCTCTGCCTCCGGCCAGGGCCGGCGAAACTCTGCGGCGCCCGCCTCCTGCTGCGGACGCTGCCCCCCGGAGGCGCTTCCCGCCCTGTTCCGCGCGATGGCGGCCATGGCCCAGCGAGCGCCGAGGCGGAGCCTGGACCGGCGATGCCGGGCCGCTCCGCCCTAGGGCATTTTCCGTTCGCCCTAGCCCGCGGGAAATGCTCTAGCCGTTTGTTTCGACGAGCATCTTCACCCGCCCCGATGATGCCATCGGAACGGGATCTGCTCTAGTTCAGGAATTCCGGCGAGACGAGGCTGGGCAGGAACAGCACCACCGCCGGCCATGCGATGATCAGGAGCAGCACCGCCAGCATGGGCAGCAGCATGATGAAGGTGTCCTTCAGGGCGTCCGCCATGCGCATCCCGGCTACCGAGCAGGCGATCATCAGGCACAGGCCGTAGGGCGGGGTGACCAGCCCGAAGGCGAGCGAGACGATGCCGATCATGGCGAACTGCACGGGATCGATCCCGGTCGAGATGGCAAGCGGCTGCAGGATGCTGCCCACGATGATGATGGCAGGAATGGCATCAAGGAAGCAGCCGGTGATCAGGAACACCGCGGCAACGAAAAGGCCGACCCCGAGCGGGCCCATTCCCCAGGCCTCGACGCCGGAAAGCAGCACCTTCGGGATCTCGTAATAGGCCAGGAGCCAGCCGAAGGCGCTGGCGGTCCCGACGCAGAACAGCGCCACCGCCGCCAGCCGGCCGGAGTCGAGCAAGGCGGCCCAGAGGCCCTTCATGTCCATTTCGCGATAGATCAGCAGCGACAGGCCGCCCGCATAGAGCACCGCGATGCAGGCGGATTCGGTGGCGGTGAACCACCCGAACAGCTTGCCGCCGATGATGATGAACGGCGTGGTCAAGGCCGGCAGCGAGACAAACAGCGCCACCCCCAGCTCGCGCAGCGTGGCGCGCGGGTAGGTGGGATAGCCGCGCCGTCGCGCATAGGCGTGCACCGTGGCCATCTGCACCCCGGCGATCAGCAGCCCGGGCACCACGCCGGCGAGGAACAGCGCGCCGATCGACACGCTCAGCACGCCGCCCCAGACGATCATCAGGATGGAAGGCGGGATAATGACGGCGAGCACCGCGGAGACGGCGGTGATGGCGACGGAGAAGCTGTCGTCATAACCCTCCTTGCGCTGCGCCTCGATGAAAATCTTGCTTTGGCTGGCCGCGTCGGCGGTGGAACTGCCGGAGATGCCGGCGAAGAAAAAGGAGAGCACGACGTTGATCTGCGCGAGGCCGCCGGGGAAGTGGCCAACCATGGCACGGGCCAGGCGCATCAGCCTGTCGGTGATGCCGCCGATGTTCATGAGGTTGGCGGTGAGCAGGAAGAACGGCACCGCCAGCAGGATGAAGCTGTTGTAGGCGTTGAAGGTTTCCTGGACCAGCAGCGCCGGGGAGAGGTGCGGCTCGATCAGCATGATCGGCAGGCAGGCCAGGCCGAGGCAGAAGGCCACCGGCACGCGCAGGGCCATCAAGCCGAAGAAAACGCCGAACATCAGCGCCGCCGCCGTGCCGGCGGAGAGGATGTTGCCGTTCATGCGGCGCCTCCCCGCAGCAGCGTGAAGGCATCGGCCATGCGCTGGCCCATGAACAGCACCCAGGAGAAGCCGGCGATCGGCCAGGCGACATGGATCAGCCAGAGCGGCAGCTCCGCCATCTCGCTGATGCGGTAGAAGGCGAACTCGGTGAACTCCCAGCCCCAGACAAGGAAGACCACCGCCATCACCAGGACGAAGCTGCCGGAGACCAGCTCCATCACCGCGTTCGCGCGCGGCGAGAGGAGCGGAAACACGTCAACGATGAAGTGGGTGCCCTCGCGCACCGCAAGGATCGCGCCCAGCATCACCATCCAGACCAGGGCGAAGCGCGCCATCTCCTCGGTCCAGATGTAGTGCGGGATGAGGGCGGTGTAGCGCGAGAACACCTGAAGGCTTACGGGAAACACCAGCACCAGCACGCAAAGGCCCAGCAGCCCCCGCAGCAGCGCCGCGTAGGCGTCGGCGAGGTGCCGCAGCGGCCCCGCCCGTCTTGATTCAGTCATCGGTTCGTCCGGCTCGAGGGAAGAAGGATGGCGGCGGTCTTTTCCCTCAGCTCGTCGCCTCGGTGATGCGGCGCATGATGGGGTCTGCGTCGATTTCCTTGGCATAGGCGGCGAGCACGGGCGCCACCTTCTGCTGCAGCGTGTCGCGCTCGGCGAAGGGGACGCGCTTCAGCCGTCCGGCGGATTCCAGGGAGGCGAGCTTCTGCCCATCCTCGCCCGATTCGATCTGCCGCCCATAGGCCGCGGCCTCCGGGCCGGCGCGGCGGATGGCCGCCTGGAGGTCGGCCGGTAGGCGCGCGAAGGTGGCGACGGAGAAGCAGAGCGGGCGGATGGTGATGGCGTGCTGCGTCATCGCCAGGTTCGGGGCGACCTCATAGAAGCGCATCTGCTCGACGCCGGCCGCCTCGTTCTCGCCGGCCTCGATGACGTTGTTCTGGATGGCGTTGTAGATCTCGTTGTAGGCGATGACGGTGGGTGACATGCCGGCGGCGGCGAAGGTGCGGCTCCAGATCGGCGCGCCCTGCACGCGAATCTTGAGGCTTTGCAGCGCCTCCATGTTCTCGATCCGGCGGCTTGCGAAGATGTTGCGCACGCCTCCGCCGGCATAGCCGATCAGCATCACCCGCGCGCGCTTCTCCAACTCGTCGGCGATGGGCTTGAGCATGTCCTGGTCCAGCACCTTGTTCCAGTGCGCCAGGTCGCGGAACAGAAAGGGGGCGTCGATGAAGGGCGCGGCGCGCGAGAAGGTGGACATGTGGGCCGGCGAGACGATGCCGTAGTCCACGGCACGGCCCTGCGACATGTACTCGAAGTACTGCTTCTCCAGACCCAGGCTGCTGTTCTTGTGGAGGACAAAGTTGATGGGCTTGCCATAGTACTGCTTCACGAGTTCTTCGAAGCGCACCAGGCTGCGGGTGAAGGCGTGCTCGTCGTTGAACTGCGAGGCACCATTGAGCGTGATGGCCTGCGCCTGTGCCCGCCCGGTGATGGCGAAGCCCGTGATGCCCATCGTGGCGGCAAGCAGCGTCCTGCGGTCCATGGTCGTTCTCCCCGGCTATTGGATGGCCCTACGTTCGAAGGCTTGGGGAGGAGACTAGACTGATAGCAAACAGAAACGAAACCGCGGAAATGGACCGCGATATTGTTCTTATAATGTTCTATTTGGCGCAGGGTATCCGGCTTGCCGTGTGGCGCGGTTCCAGGCTGCCGGCCAGGGAGCGGAAGCGCAGGCTTGAAGGCGAGACGGACAGGGTCGGCGCAGCTTCGTCGTCATGGCGGGTCGGCATCTCCCGCATCGGATCGAACATGCCGAGCTTCGCGGGAATCGGAACGCGGCCAGGAACTCTCGCCCTCCTCCCGCGCCGGAACCAGGCCCATCCGCGATGCCACCAGGATGCCCCCGGCGACGTGGTGGCCAGAGTTTCTCCATGGGGCGCCAGGACAGAGAGCGCGCAGAAGCGATGGCCTTATGGCTGAGGACGATGAAGGGGTCGGAGGCCGGCGCTGCCTCGGCATCGCCAGGGTGGCGATAGGCGCTGCAGAAGGGGCGGCGGCTTCTGGTGTGCGGCAAGGAGGCAACTGGCGGCCGCCTGAGCCTTCACCCGCCCCTCATTGCCTGGTGAAGCGGCGTGAACAGGCATTTGGCTCCAAAGGAAGCCGCTGAGCAACGAGGCTGCGGTCAGGCCTGGCTTGGGGATGCACTGCTCCGCAACATGCGTTCCACCATTCGGCAGCTCGCCAGCGCCTGCGTGCAAGGTTCTCCGGCGAGCATGCTCTGCCCGCGGCGAAGCCCGAGGTGGCCGCACCAGGGCCGCGGTGTTGATGCAAGCTGCGCCCGGATGGCCGCGGCCGATCCGCAGGGGAGCGGAAGGCTATGGAGACGCTTCAGGCCGCATGCGGAAAGCGGCTTCGGCCAGCCTCTGGCGCGTTTCGGCGGAATCCGTCCAGCCGCCGCGACCGCGACGCTCACGAAATGGCTGAGCAGCTTGGCCTGACAGAAGGAAAATGGTGCGCCTGAGCGGAGCGACGTCGCACCGGCGCGATGGGTTGGTGGGCGGCATCGCGCGAGGAGAAATGGTGCCCAGAGCCGGGCTCAAGAAGTCCCGGTAAATCAGTACACTGTCGACCAGTGGGACTATAACAAAGCTGAGGAATTTCAACAGTCTTCTGAAGCCGAAAGTCCCACTTTTACCGCGGGAGAGCAAGCGGGAAGGGGCCTCGACCTGTCCTTCGAGGTAACGCACTTCTTCGACTTCGGCGCCAGCACGAAGCAGCAGCGCACCTACACCCTGCGGACCCTGGCCGAGACGATCCGGCTGGAGACGAAGCGGGAGAAGGGCAAGCTGCCGTGGCTGAAGCTGGCCCGGTTCGGGGATGCTCGCACCGACAAGAACAGCCTGCGCCATGACGGCAACCTGCTGGCCATTTCGGGCATCGAGGCCGACTACGACGGCGGGAAGGTCACGCCCGAGGAAGCGGTGGAGGTGCTGGAGAAGGCCGGCATCCTTGGCATGATCTACACCAGCCCCAGCCACACGGCCGATTCGCCGCGCTGGCGGGTGCTGTGCCCAGCCTCCGCCGAGCTGCGGCCGGACCAGCGTGACCACCTGATGGGCCGCCTCAACGGCCTGTTTCGGGGCATCCTGGCGCCCGAGAGCTGGACACTGAGCCAGAGCTACTATTACGGCTCTGTCCGTTCCAATCCGTCCCACGTCGTCGCGCTGGTGGATGGCCAGCCGATCGACGAAGCGGACGAGCTGGAAAACATCTGGACACCCAAGGCGCAGAGCGAGCCGAACCCCGCCGGCAGCACGGGAGAGCAGGCGGCCGGCGAGACGCGGGACATGGCCGAGCTGGTCGCCAACCTCCTGTCTGGCGTCGAGATGCACGGCTGCACCCGCACGCTGGCCATGCGCTACCTCAAGGGCGGCATGGCGGACGCTCAGGCGGTGCTCACACTGCGGGGCCTGTATCACAGCATCCCACAAGCCGCGCGGAACACGCCAGCAGAGCCCGACCGCTGGCAGAAGCGGTATGACGACATTCCTCGTGCGGTGTCGTCGGCCCGCTCAAAGCTGGGGGCGGCGACCGAGGAGCCGCAGGACGCGCCCGCCTGGCTGGAGCACTGCCAGACCGACCGGGAAGGCGAGCCTCGCTCCAACCTGGCGAACACGATGCTGGCCCTGCGGAGTGACCCGCAGCTCAAGGAGCTTCTGGCCTATGACCAGATGCTCCGCGCGGAGATCCTGGCCAAGCCGGTGCCGTCCAGCCTGTGCCCGGCCGAGGATGCTCGTCCCATCCAGGATGCGGACGTGTCGGCCATCCAGGAGTTCCTGCAGCGGCAGGGGCTTGAGCGGGTGTCGAAGGATACCGTGCATCAAGCCGTGGCCCTGCGCGCCCGCGAGCGTGGCTTCCACCCGGTGCAGGAGTATCTGAACGGGCTGCGGTGGGACGGCACTGAACGACTGGCGACCTGGCTGCACACTTACCTGGGCGCCGAGAAGACCGACTACACCGCCGGCATCGGCCGCATGTTCCTGGTGGCCATGGTCGCCCGTGTGTTCGAGCCAGGTTGTAAGGCTGATTACATGATGGTGCTGGAGGGGGCGCAGGGGGCAATGAAGTCCACTGCCTGCGGCATCCTGGGCGGCCAATGGTTCAGCGACAACCTGCCGGATATCCGCGGCGGTAAGGACGTGAGCCAGCACCTCAACGGCAAATGGCTGATCGAGGTGGCGGAGATGAGCGCCCTCGACAAGGCGGAGGCCGCCGCCCTCAAGGCGTTCATCACTCGGCCGGTGGAGCGGTACCGGCCGAGCTATGGCCGGAAAGACGTGATCGAGCCCCGCCAGTGCGTGTTCATCGGCACCACGAATAAGGCAGCATACCTGCGCGACGAGACCGGCGGGCGGCGCTTCTGGCCCGTGAAGGTGGGCACCGCGCTTGCCGTGGAGGCGCTGAAGCGGGACCGGGATCAGCTCTTTGCCGAAGCCGTGGCGCTCTACCGCAAGGGCGCTGCCTGGTGGCCGGATCGGAACTTTGAGGCCGAGCACATCCGCAAGGAGCAGGAGGCCCGTTACGAGGCGGACGCGTGGGAGGAGGCCATCCGCGAGTGGCTGCCCGGCAAACGCCAGACCACCGTGCTTGCGCTGGCGCGGGGTGCGCTGGCCATCGAGACGGCAAAGATTGGCACGGCAGATCAGCGGCGGATCGTTGCCATCCTTGAGCGCCTGCAATGGGAACGCGGCGCCCGAGGGAACAACGGAGAGCGCAATTGGGTGCCGAGCAAGGGGGCGTCCAATGGCTGACGCACCTGACGCACTGACGCACCTGACGCACTTTTCCCTACGAGGTTTGGGGAAGTTATCACGGGAGGACAGGAGGGGAACGCGCGCACCTGCCCCCGCGCGAGAACACGTAGGGGAATCTGCGTCAGATGCGTCAGTGCGTCAGGACTTGGAAGCCCTGGCGCGGCGCGTGGTTCGGCTCGCGCCTGACCGCCGAGACCCTGAGCAGTTTCACCTGGAGAAGGCGGAGGTGGCGCACGAGCTGCGCCGCTTGGCGCGAGCCTGGAGGCCGGCATGAGCGAGCCCGTGCGCGTGCTGCTGCTGCCGGACGCTGCCGACCGTGAGGGCGAACCCCGCCCAGCGCTGGCCGTGCCTGGGCACCGTCTGCCCCTGATCTATCCCACCCTGGCCGCAGCCCTACAGGCGAAGCGGGAACTGGAGGCCGGACATGGCCAGACCTGAGACCATCGCGGGTCCTTCCCACGAAAACCAATCGCGGGGGTTCGGACCCCGTCATTTCCCCCGCGAAAGCCCCGAGGGCGAGGCTGCCGTTTCCGTGAGCGGCGCTGAACTGGCCGCCCGGCTACGGCTCTCAGAGCGGGCAATCCGCGACTTGGCCAAGCGGGAAATCGCCGTGAAGCTGAGTCACGGCTCCTATGACCTGTGGGCCAGCATCGGGAACTACGCTGAGCATCTCCGCGAAGCCGCAGCCGCCCGTGGCGAGCACTCCGCCGGCTCCGAGCTAACGCGCGAGCGCATCCGCGAGACCAAGGAACGGGCCGACCACCTGGCGCTGAAGAATGGGCAACTCACGGCCGACCTGGTGGAGGCGGCGAAGGTTGAGCGGGAATGGTCCGATATCCTGCGCGGCTTGCGTGGCCGGATGCTGGGGGTGCCGGGCCGGTGCCAGCAGCGCCTTGGGCACCTGACGCCCCATGACGTGGCGACGATTGATCGGGAGATCCGGGATGCCCTGACGGAGGCTGGCAATGACGAGCATGCTTGAGACCGTCCGCAAGCGCGCGCTGCGGGCCCTGATCCCGCCCCCGCGCTTGGCGCTCTCGGAGTGGATGGAGACCAGCCTACGGCTCCCGGAGGGCGTCTCTGCGCTGCCTGGCGCGGTGCGCCTCTGGCCTTATCAGCGGGAGATTGCCGATGCGATCTCGGACCCCGGCATTGAGCGGGTGACGCTGGTGAAGTCCGTCCGCGTGGGCTTCACAACGCTCCTGACGGGCGCCATGGCGTCTTTCGTGGCCAACGAGCCGGCGCCCATCCTGGCCCTGCTGCCGACCGAGGCCGACTGCCGGGACTACATCGTCAGCGACGTGGAGCCGATCTTCGAGGCGTCTCCGGTCCTCCGCGGGCTGCTGGCGGCCGACACCGACGAAGGCGGGCGCAACACGCTCCTGAGCCGGCGCTTTCCGGGTGGTTCGTTGAAGGTGGTGGCGGCCAAGGCACCCCGAAACCTGCGCCGGCACAACGTCCGGGTGCTGCTGATTGACGAGGCCGACGCGATGGAGCCGGGCAAGGAGGGCTCCAGCATCCGCCTGGCCGAGCGCCGGACGCTCTCCTTCGCCAACCGCAAAATCGTCCTGGGCTCCACGCCGCTCCTGGAGGAGACCAGCAACGTCCTGCGGTCTTATGCGGCGAGCGATCAGCGGGTTTTCGAGGTGCCTTGCCCGGCCTGCGGCGCCTTCACGGAAATCCAGTGGTCGCATATCGAATGGGAGACCGACGCGCCGGCCACCGCCGCCTTCCGCTGCCCGCATTGCCGCGAGCTGGTGGCGGAGCGGCACAAGCCGGGCATGGTGGAGGCGGGACGCTGGCGGGCAACGAGGCCGGGCGTGGCAGGACACGCGGGGTTCCGCCTCAACGCGCTGGTCTCTCTGCTGGCAAATGCCTCCTGGGCGAAGCTGGCCGAGGAGTTCCTGACGGCAAAGGATGACAGCGACGAGCTGCAGACCTTCGTCAACACCATCCTGGCGCAAGGCTGGCGGGAGGCCGGCGAGGAACTGGACGAGACGGCGCTCCTGAGCCGAGTGGAGCCGTTCAGCCTCAACGCCATCCCGGCCGAGGTGCTGGCGGTGACGGCCGGCGTGGACGTGCAGGATGACCGGCTGGAAGTGTCGCTTGTCGGCTGGAGCCGGGACGAGGCGCTGGTGCTGGGTCACATGATCATCTGGGGCACGCCCGATGATGATGCGACCTGGGCCGAGCTGGAGGAGCTGCTACGGACCCGCTGGAAGCACGCCAACGGCGGCTGGCTGAAGGTGGACGCGGCGGTGGTGGACAGCGGCGACGGCGACTGGACGGAGAAGGTCTATGCCTTCTGCTTTCCCCGCCTTGGCCGCCGCGTGATGGCCGGCAAGGGCGTGTTCGGGAGCCGCCCAGCGATCCAGGCATCCGCCGGGAAGGTGAAGGGCGGCAGGCTGTTCCTGATCGGCGTGGACGGGCTCAAGACCACCATCATGAGCCGTCTGGCGCGTGGTCAGTCCATCCGGTTCAGCGACACGCTGGAGCCCGTCTATTTCGAGCAGCTTTGCAGCGAGCGGAAGGTGGTCCGATACGTCCGCGGCCAGCCGGCGCGGCGCTTCGAGCGGAAGCCAGGGGCGCGGGCCGAGGCGCTGGACTGCCTGGTGTATGCCTTCGCGGCCCGCCATGGCGTGACGCTGCACTTCGACCAGCGGGAGGAGGAGATGCGGGGAGTGGAGACGCAGGCGGCACCTTCGGTAATCAGGTCGCGGTGGTTAGAGGGAGAGGGGTAGTCACTACTGTGGAGAGAAGGGCGGGAGAGGAAACTCCCGCCCCTGACATCCGGGCGAGGTAACGAAGGACTAAGGCTTCATCCCAAACGTCTTCTTCGCCGTCTCAGAAGCTAAATCGCTGATGACCTTGATAGTGATGTCGTACGCAGGTTTTGCCATCTTCGACATCAGGCGCTTCAGCTTCAGAGCTGCAACCTCGGTTCGAGGATTATCAGAAGCGATCAAGGGGAGAAGTGCAGCCGCGTCGGATGCGTCTTGGCCGTCCAACTCCAGTTCAAATATTTCTACCGCACTCGCTAATGTAGCCTGCCGCCATGGATAAGCCACGCCGCACTGCGTGCAATTATTGGGTACCGGAACACGCGATACCGAGAGGACGCCAGACGCGTAGTAATAGCCTGGAATTGGCGTCCTGCATTCAGGGCAAGCCGTGATAGTCTCCGCGCCGCACTGGTCGCAGAAGGGTTGATTGAACTGCGGCATGGACTGCGCCGAGCTGTTGATCTGATGTCCGTTCACGCAAACCTGCATGACGTCGTAGCCTTCACGCATTGCCGGGTTCCCTATCCAGCGGCCTTGGCGAGGAATCCATGCTCCTCCAGCCAACTGCGCAAGATGCGCTCTACCAAGTAGGACACACTGCGATCTTCGGCGGCAGCCGCACGAGTGATTGCTTCTTTTGTGTCGTCGTTGATGCGGAACGATAGGACGGCTGCCTTGGCCATCTCTCACATCCTCTTACAAATCAGTTGACCGCGTTGTGGACATTGTAAGAGAGTGTGAGCGGCCGGGCAAGAAGTTCGCACCTCCTCGCCCGGCCTAACCACAACCCGCTGAAAAAGGGTCAGCAGGCTATGGCTGAAGCCATCCATACCACAATCGCCCCCACCTTCGCGCAGCGTGCCTTGGCGTATCTCGCCACCGGCACGCTGCCGCCAATCCGGGGCTTCCTCTGGCCGAACCCCGACCGTCCTTGGTCTCCGCCGCCGGAGCAGCCCGCCGAGCCGTGGAGGCCCGGCAGCGCCGCGCTGGTCGGGTTCGCCCTGGTCAACGCGCTGGGCGCCTTCTCCATCGGCGTGATCATTGGGGGAGTGCTCTGACGATGGCGATTAGCGAGAAGTTCCGCGAGCACTACGACGGCCTATCCTCTCCCCTTTGCGAGATGGAACCCGCCCTAAACCTCCTGAAGCTGGTCGTGGAGCAGCACGGGGACAGGATGGGGCGGGAACTGGAGGGGCAGTTCATCCTTCTCCTGGACCTCCTGAGCAAACTGCATAGAGAGGCGGACGCCCACATGGGGCCGCTCTGGGTGGCTGCTGGCGGCATCACGACCCGAGCCGCGGCATGTTCCTGAGCCTCTTGGGCCTTCTTCGCCGCGCTGCCATCAACCTGTGCCTCCGCGCCCTGATCTCGTTCTGGCAGGCGCGGATCGTCGTCAATCAGTGGCGCCTTGCCCGCATCAAGCGGCGGCTCGCCCCGGCTGGGGTGCGGATAGTCTCCGCCCCGTAAACAAAGCGGCCCGGCGGGGTGTCACCCGCCGGGCCAGTCGCCATCGTTCGTCGATCTCAGGAGTGCCGCCCCCGCTGTCCGGCGGACGGGGCAGCAGGAGCCTTTTAGCATCCGCACGCCTACTTCGCACCAAAAAACGGATAACTCATTCGATTTTCCTTGCCTCGCGCGACGAAGCGAATATCTTATCCGCATTGAAGAGGGGGCACCCATGTCGCTGAACGTCACCGCCGGAAAAGTCTGCGAGATCGTCACTCAGGTGACCGACTACCGCCTCACCCCCGACAACTTCCGCCAGTGGCGCAACCGCGGCCTGTTCCATCCCATCTTCCGCGAGGCGCAGAACACGTGGTCGCGCTTCGGCAAGCTCGACATCTTCGAGGCATGCGTGATGGCTGAGGCGAAGCGCAGCGGCTTCAGCATCGGCAAGGCCGCACAGATCGCGCGCATTGGCCGAGACTTCGGGCCGGGGGGGATTAACTCCCGCTCTGGGGCGGACATGCTCGTGCTCTTTGGCGATGGATCGCTTGATGAGGACGAGAGTGATCGCCCTCTCTCGCTCCACTCCTTTGACTACGCCAAGGCCGCCTTGCTCATCACGGGAGAAGACGACCAGAAGGGGCCCGCCCGCATCCTGGTCATGATCGACATCGGCCAGATGCACCGCCGCCTTGATACGACGCTGCGCGAGATGGGCCTCGACTAACCCCATGCTCCGCGATCTCCTCCGCCGCATCCTGCCGCAGCCTTCGACGCGCCGTTTTGACGCGGCGGGTGGCGGCCGGCGGTGGAGCGCGGCCCCGAGCTTCGGACCGATAAATCCGGAAGTTCTCGCCGCCGCTGAGCCGGTGCGCCGCCGGGCGCTCTACTTCGCGCGCAACAATCCCCACGCCATCGCGGGCGTCTCCGCTCTGGTCAGTCATCTGACCGGCTACGGCATCAAGCCGACCTCCAAGCACCCCGACGCTGCCGTGCGCGCCGCGCTGCAAACCGCCTGGGACCGCTGGACGGTTCAAGCGGACGCTGATGGCGCCAGCGACCATTACGGGCAGCAGGCGCTTCTTACGCAGACCATGATCGAATGCGGCGAGGCGTTCGCGCGGCTGATCCCGACGCGCTCCGGCCTGCGAGTGCAGGCGCTGCCTGCCGAGATGATTGACCTGGCCGACACGCGCGAGCTGGGCGGCGGCGCCCGCGTGGTTGGCGGCATCGAGTTCGACAGCAACGGCCGGCGCGTCGCCTACCACGTCTTCACCTCAGACCCGACCGCCGCCTTCGAGACGCGCACCAACACCGTTCGCATCCCCGCCGCCGACATGGTGCATCTCTACCGCCCGCTTTCACCGGGGCAGGTGCGCGGCATCTCCTGGCTGGCGCCGGTCCTCTCGCTATTGCACGAGCATGACCAATTCAGCGATGCCGCGCTGATGGCCGCGAAGATCCAGGCCATGCACGCGGGCTTCCTGGTGGACCAGAACGGCACCGGGGGAGCCGCCTTCGAGGGCACGCAGGCGGGTAGCGTCATGGAAACCGGCCTAGAGCCTGGCACGCTGCGCTATCTGCCGAGCGGGTGGGACATCAAGTTCAGCAACCCGGCGCAGATGGCCGAGGGTGCCGCCTTTGCCGCCTCGCAGCTCCGCGCCGTGGCGGCCGGGCTGGGCATCCCCGAGCACCTGCTGACCGGCGACCTGAGCAACGCGAATTACAGCAGTCTCCGCGCCGGCATGGTCGCTTTCCGCCAGCGCATCGAGCCCATCCAGCACGGCATCATCGTCCACCAGCTCGTGCGCCCTGTGTGGCGCCGGTTCGTCGCCACGCTGATCCTCTCGGGCCAGATCGCCGCGCCGGATTTCGAGACGAACCCGGAAGCCTGGCTCGATGCGGAGTTCTACCCGCCGCCGATGGCGTGGATTGATCCGGCGAAGGATGCCGAAGCCACCGCGACCATGATTGCCGCTGGCCTGAAGTCCCGCCGGCAGGCCATCGCGGAGCTGGGTTACGACGCGGAGGCGCTGGACGCCGAGATTGCCGCCGACCGCCAGCGCGAGGCTCGCCTGGGTCTGCGCTTCACCGCCAACACAGGAGAGCAGAATGCCGGTTGATCTGCTGACGCGCAGCGCAGCGATCCAGCCCGAATCCTTCGACGAGGCTGCGCGCACGGTGCGCGTGGTCTGGAGCACCGGAGCCGCCGTCAACCGCCGCGATGCGCAGGGCCCGTTCAGCGAAGTCCTGAGCCTGGCGCCGGATCATGTGCGGCTTGACCATCTGCGCGGCGCGTCCGTCCTCGACACGCATCAGCAGCGCGATCTTCGGAACGTGCTGGGCGTGGTGCAGGAGGCGGGCGTGGAGAGCGGGGAAGGGTGGGCGACCATCCGCTTCAGCACCCGCGCCGAGGTGCAGCCCATCGTGCAGGACGTGCGCGATGGCGTCATCCGGCACGTCAGCGTCGGCTACAGCGTGGACCGCTGGCAGGACGCGGTTGCCAACGGCACCCGCACCCGCACCGCCGTCTCCTGGACGCCGCGCGAGATTTCCTTTGTTCCCCTGCCGGCTGATCCCGGCGCTTCAGTGAGGAGTGCCCCTGTGGCAACCGAAACGCAGACGGTCGAGACCGGCAACCGCGCCGAGATCAACCAGCAGATCCGCAGCATCGCCAACGTCTCCGGCCTCGACGCCGCCTTTGCGGACGCCCTGATCGATCAGGCCGCGACCGTGGATCAGGCCCGCAGCGCCGCCTTCGAGGAACTGGTGCGCCGCGGCGGCGGCACCATCCAGACGCAGCGGATCGAGGTGGGCCAGTCCAACGACGACCCCGCCGTGCTCGTCACCCGCATGGCCGAGGCCCTGGCGGCCAACCTGACCGGCCAGACACCCAGCGATGCGGCCCGCCCGTACATGGGCCTGGGGATGGCAGACAGCGCCCGCGCCCTCCTGGCGGCCCGTGGTGAGCGTGTCGGCAGCCTGAGCCGGGAGGAGGTGCTGACCCGCGCGGCGGCGCACACCCTCAGCGACTTTCCCAATCTTCTGACGGGCGTGGGCAACCGGGTGCTCCTGCCGGCCTATCAGGCGGCGCAGACGCCCCTCCGCCAGCTCGCGCGCCAGCGCAACGCCAGCGACTTCCGCCCCGTCTCCCTGCTGCGCATCGGGGAGTTCGGCAAGCTGAAGCCGGTCAACGAGATGGGCGAGATCAAGGCCCTGACGACCGGCGAGGCTACCGAGGGCTACACCCTCGACACCTTCGGCGGAATGTTCGCGCTGTCCCGCAAGGCGATCATCAACGACGACCTGGGCGCCTTCGGCCAGTGGGCGACCATGATGGGGCGCGCGGCGGCGGACACCGAGGCGGACCAGCTCGTCAATCTGCTGATCCAGTCCAGCGGCGCCGGTCCGGTCATGGGGGACGGCAAGCGCCTGTTCCACGCCGACCACGGCAACCTCGCCGCCACGGGTGGCACCCTGAACGTTTCCACTCTCAGCGCCGCCCGCCTGGCGATGCGGACGCAGAAGGGTCTCGACGGCTCCAGCCCCATCAACGTCACCCCGCGCTTCCTGCTGGTAGCGCCCGACCTGGAGACCCTGGCCGAGCAGATCCTGGCGGACTTGGCGGCCGGCACCGTGGCGGACCAGAACCCGTTCAGCGGCAAGCTGACGCTCTTGGTGGAGTCCCGGCTCCCGGCCGGCGCCTGGTACGTCTTCGCGGACCCGGCGGTCTCCACCGTCTTTGAATATGCCTACCTCTCCAGCGCCCAGGGGCCGCAACTCGCGACCCGCGACGGGTGGGACGTGCTGGCCCGCGAGTTCCGTGTGGTCCTCGACTTCGGCTGCGGCGCCGTGGATTGGCGTGGCGCTTATCGGAACGCCGGCGCATGAGTGACAGCCTTGCAAGGCTGAAGGAGGAGCGGGACGCGCTGATGCGCTCCCGGCTCTCCGGGGTTCGTGCGGTGGAAACGTCGGATGGCCGGCGTGTGGAGTACCGCAGCGACCTTGAACTGGCCCGCGCCCTCTATGCCGTGAATGAGCTGATTGCCACGGCGGAGGGCGTCACGCCTCCCCAGACCATCCTCTTCCGTACCTCGAAAGGACTGTGAAATGCACAACTACGTTCAGCGCGGCGAGAACCTGACGGTGGCCGCCCCCTACGCCGTGACCTCCGGAGCTGGCGTCCTGCTGGGCGCCATCTTCGGAGTGGCCGCCGAGGATGCCGCCAGCGGCGCCACGGTGGACATCGCCACCTTTGGCGTCTTCACCCTGCCCAAGGCGACCGGCGCCCTCTCCGTGGGTGACGCGCTGTTCTGGGACAACACGGCGAAGGTTGTTACCAAGACCGCCACGGGGAACACCCGGATCGGCGTGGCCGTGGAGACCGCCGCCAGCGCAGATGCCACGGCGGCCGTGCGGCTCAACGGCAGCTTCTGACAGCGGCTCGCCTTGCCTCGCCACGACGCCCTTCCTCCGACGCTCCAGCCGCTCGGCCTGTGCCGGGCGGCAGCGTCGGCATTCCTGGGCATCAGCACCACGACCTTTGACCAGATGGTGCAGGATGGGCGGATGCCTGGCCCGAAGCGGATCGGCTCGCGGAAGGTGTGGGACCGCCGGGCGCTGGAAGTGGCTTTCTCAGCGCTTCCCGGTGACGGTGATGCGAACCCCTGGGACGAACCATGATCAAGGTCGCGCGGCGCTATCGCTTCGTCATTCGGGACACGGATCGCCACGGCAATGTGCGGGTTTACCTGCGCCAGCCGGGAAAGCCGAAGGTGCGCCTGTATGAGGAACCCGGCAGCGATGCCTTCGATGCCGAGTACCGCCGGGCGCTGGATGCCAAGCCAAAGCCGAAGCCCGCACTCGTGGGTGCAGTGCTGCCCGGCAGCGTGGATGCGCTCTGCGTCGCCTACTACAAGTCCGCCGAGTTCCGCCGCATGGACGAGCGCTCCCAGCGGGTGCGGCGCCAGATCCTCGACCGCTTCCGGGTGGAGCGCGGCACCAAGCCGGCGGGCCGCCTGGAGCCCCGCCACCTGGTGCAGACCCGCGACAGCAAGGCCGACACCCCGGAGGCCGCTAACAGCCTCCTGAAGGCGCTGCGGGCTGCCTATCGGTATGGGGTGACACTCGGGCTGGTGGACGACAATCCCGCCCTGAAGGTCGCCTATCTTCCGGGCAGCAGCGAGGGCTTCCACGCCTGGACGCTGGAGGAGGTGGCGCAGTTCGAGGCGAAGTATCCGGTGGGTACGCAGCCCCGTCTGGCCCTGGCGCTCCTGCTCTATACCGGCCAGCGCCGCAGCGACGTGGTGCAGCTTGGCCGCCAGCATGTGCGGGATGGCTGGCTCCACTTCACGCAGCACAAGAACCGGAGCAAGCGCCCGGTGCGCCTGCAACTGCCGATCATCCCGGAGTTGCAGCGGATCATCGACGCCACGCCAACCGGAGAGCTGGCCTTCCTGGTGAGCGGGAAGGGCACGCCCTACTCGGCGGAAACCTTCGGCAATCGATTTCGCGCCTGGTGTCGGGCGGCCAGCCTGCCGCTCTGCTCCCCGCATGGCCTGCGCAAGGCCGCGGCGGCGCGTTTGGCCGAGCTGGGATGCTCGGCGCATGAGATCATGGCCGTCACTGGCCATCGCACCCTGAAGGAGGTGGACCGATACACCCGCGCTGCGGCGCAGAAGGTGATGGCGGAGAGCGCTTTCTCCCGCCTCGTTGCGGCGAAGCCCGCTAACGAAAAGTCCCACTCTAGCCTGGCGGGGCCGGAGTGGGACAAAAGCGTATCGCAAGTCTCTGAAAACAAAGGCGATAGCAAATGGATGGTGCCCAGAGCCGGAATCGAACCAGCGACACTGCGATTTTCAGTCGCATGCTCTACCAACTGAGCTATCTGGGCCCATGCTGCGGCACCGTTTCCGGAGCCACCGTTGGTGGAGCCGCGAGATACCGGAAGGCGCGGCACCTGTCCAGCAGGGAAATGCCATTGTTACGAACCTGGCTTAGGCCTCGCCCTCCTCCGGCGGCTCGGCCGGGGCGCCAGGAATGGCGTAGCCGCCGTTCAGCCAGCGGCCGAGATCAACCTGCTTGCAGCGTGCCGAGCAGAAGGGCCGGAAGGCCGGCTCGGCTGGCTTGCCGCAGACGGGGCAGCGGGCTGGGCGGGGCGGATCGGGCTTCTCATTCGGCATGGACATCCTCCTGGCCGGGAGGGCAGAGCGGATCGGGCCGCAGGTGCAGCGGGCCGCCCGCTTGCCGGAATTCCTCCAGCGCGCCGGGCCAGGCCTCAAGAGCCGCCAGCACGCCGGGAGAGGCGGTGAGGGTGAGGCGCGCGCCCGGCCGCGCCGCAGCGGCGCGGACGCCCCGCCGCAACGCCGCCAGGCCGCGGCTGAGCGGCGAGGGGGGCAGCCCCAGCACCTCGTGCAGCGGCGTGTGGACGCGCCGTCGCTGCAACTCGAGCAGCCCAAGGCCGGTCAGGCCCACCACGCGCAGCATCGGGTCCTGCCGCGCCACGGCCTCGAAGCCGGGCAGCAGGTCCTTGCGGCGGCCGATGGGCATGCCGGCCATGTCCACCAGAATGGCGCCGGCAAGGTGGCGCAAGCGGATCTGCCGGGCGGCCGCCGCCAAGGCCGCCGCATTCAGCGCGCGGTGCGAGGCGGCATTGCGGCCCCCCGCCGCGCCGCCGGCATCAATGTCGATGGCAACCAGGGCGGGAGTCGGGTGGATGATCAGGCGCCCACCGCCCGGCAGCGGCACCTCCGGCGCGGCCAGGGCGGCGAAGGCGTCTTCAAGCGCGTCGTCGAAGGCGGGGCGGCTCAGCAGCGTGACCCCACCGGCGGGGAGGGCGGCACGCAGCCGGGCGGCGCAGGCCGGGCTGTCGGTGCGCAGCTCGGCCCCGGGGTGCTGCGCGGCCAGCCGCAGCGGTGCGTCCGGGCCGCGGGCCAGCAGGCGCAGCGGGCCTTCCGCCGGGCCGGCGCGAACGGCCAGCCGTGGCCCCTTGCCGCCCTGGGCCGCACGGGTCACGGCGACACGCAGCCATTCGCCCTCGGTGCGGCCCTTGGCGCCATCGGAGTCGGGCAGGAAGCCGGTCTCGCCACCCGCCAGCAACACGAAGGCGCCGGCCATGGCGGGCGCGCGCGCCGAGAGGCGCCCAACATGCAGGTGGCCGATCCCCTCGGGGCGGGCGGGGCGCTCGATGAAGGCAGCCTCGAGCTGTCCTTCCCGCAGCAGCGCGGTGCGCTGCTCGCCGGGGGAGCAGGAGACGAGGATCAGGGGCGCAGCCATCCGATGCCGCGCAACAGCTGGGCGGTTTCGTGCAGCGGCAGCCCGACCACGTTGGAATGGCTGCCGGACAGGAAACGGACAAAAGCCTCGGCCGATTCCTGGATGGTGTAGCCGCCGGCCTTGCCGCGCCATTCGCCACCGGCGATGTAAGCCTCGACCTGCGCCGGGGTCAGCCGCTGGAAGGTCACGATGCTTTCCACCAGCCGTGTCAGCAGCCGGCCGTCGGGCAGGCCAAGCGCCACGCCGGTATAGACGCGGTGGCGGCGGCCGGAGAGCAGGGCCAGGCAGGCGCGCGCCTCGGCCTCGGTCTCGGCCTTGGGCAGGATGCGGCGGCCGGCGCCCACCACCGTGTCGGCGGCCAGCACCAGCGCGGCGGGCTCGGCGGCCATCACGGCGCGCGCCTTGGCCGCGGAGAGCCGGGTGGCGAGCTGGCGCGGCAGTTCCTGCCCCAGCGGGGACTCGTCGATCTCGGGAGGGCGCACGCGCGCCGGCACCACACCGATCCGCCGCAGCAGGTCGAGGCGCCTGGGACTTCCACTGGCCAGCACCAGCGGCGGGCGGGCGGGCGCGGAGGGGGACGGTGCGGCTTCGGCCGCCGCGGCCTCGAGCGCCGGCTGGCCCGCCATGGGCATTACTTGAACCGGAACGTGATACGGCCCTTGGTCAGGTCGTACGGCGTCATCTCGACGTTCACGCGGTCGCCGGCCAGCACGCGGATGCGGTTCTTGCGCATCTTGCCGCTGGTATGGGCGAGGACCATGTGGTCGTTGTCGAGCTTCACGCGGAACATGGCGTTGGGCAGGAGTTCAACGACCTGGCCGCTGAACTCGATCATATCTTCTTTCGACATCAGGCCTCTTTCTGGTGCTGCGGGGCGGGTTCGGTGCGGACGCGGAAGCGCGGGCGGGGCGGACCATGATGGGCCACGCCGGGCCGGTCAAGCATGGCTGCCGCCCCGGGAGTCTCTGTTCGGCGCTGAAATGGCGCCCGCGCGCGGATTCTTCAACAGCGCGGGGCTCAGCCCTGCCCCAGCCGCATCGCCACGCTGCGGGCATGGGCGGTCAGGCCCTCGGCCTCGGCCAGCGCCACGGCGGCGGGGCCGATGGCCTCCAGCCCGCGCTTCTCGGCGGCGATCCAGGTGGTGCGCTTCAGGAAGTCGAACACGGAAAGGCCGGAGGCGAAGCGCGCCGTGCGCCCGGTGGGCAGCACGTGGTTCGGCCCGGCCACGTAGTCGCCCAGCGCCTCCGGGCAATGCGCGCCGAGGAAGGCGGCGCCGGCATGGCGAATGCGGTCGAACAGCGGGCCGGGCTGCGAGACCATGATCTCCAGGTGCTCGGGCGCCAGCCGGTCCACCAGGGCGGCGCCTTCCTCCCAGTCGTGCACCACGATGATGGCGCCGTGGCGGCGCCAGCTCTCGGCCGCGATCTCCGCGCGGGCGAGGGTGCCGAGCGCCTCCTCCACCGCGTGCTCCACCGCATGGGCCATCTGCGCGCTGGTGGTGATCAGGATGGCCTGGGCGCTTTCGTCGTGCTCGGCCTGGGCCAGCAGGTCGATGGCGATCTGCGCCGGGTTCTGGCTGGCATCGGCCAGCACCACCACCTCGGAGGGGCCGGCGATGGAATCGATGCCGACGCGGCCGAAGACCTGCCGCTTGGCCTCCGCCACATAGGCGTTGCCGGGGCCGGCGACGCGGTCCACCGGGGCGATGCTGGCGGTGCCCCAGGCCATGGCTGCGATGGCCTGGGCGCCGCCGACGCGCCAGATCTCGGTGACGCCGGCACGGTGCGCGGCGGCCAGCACCAGGTCGTTCAGCGCGCCGTCCGGCGTCGGCACGCACATGGCGATCCGCCGCACGCCCGCCACCTGGGCGGGAATGGCGTTCATCAGCACGGAGGAGGGATAGGCCGCCTTGCCGCCGGGCACGTAGATGCCGACCGCCTCGATGGCGCTCCAGCGCATGCCGAGCGTCAGGCCCAGCGGGTCGTCCAGCTCGACGTCGCGCGGGAGTTGGGCGGCGTGGAAGCGCTCGATGCGGGTGGCCGCGAGGTCCAGCGCGTCCAGCAGGGCCGGGGCGCAGGCGGCGCGGGCGGCCTCGATCTCGGCCGGCGTCACCCGCAGGCCGTCGGCGCTGGCCGGAGCCCAGCGGTCGAAGCGGCCGGTGAGCCGCAGCAGGGCGGCATCGCCCTCCGCCCGCACCTCGGCGATGATGCCGGCGACGGCGGCATCGACCTTGGCCGTGGTTTCGCGCGCCTGGTCGAGCAGGGTGCGGAACTCGGCCTCGAACCCGGCATGGGCGGTGGACAGGCGGATCATGCGGTGGTTTCGGTCCCAATGGCGGCCAGCGCGGCGCGGAAACGGGAAAGCCAGCCGGTGATCGCCTCCGGCTGCGTCTTGAGCGCGGTGCGGTTGACGATCAGGCGGGAGGTGATGTGCGCGATCACGTCGGTCTCCACCAGCCCATTGGCCTTCAGCGTGGAGCCGGTCTGCACGAGGTCCACGATCAGCCGGGAAAGGCCGAGCGAAGGGGCCAGCTCCATGGCGCCGTTGAGGTGCACCACCTCGGCCTGGATGCCTTTGGCCGCGAAGTGGCGGCGGGCGATGTTGGGGTACTTGGTGGCGACGGCAACGCGGGAATGGCGGGCCATGCCGTCCTGCCCGGCCCCGGCGGCCGGCTCGGCCACCGAGACGCGGCAGCGGCCGACGCCCAGGTCGAGCGGGGCGTAGATCTCGGGATAGTCGAATTCCAGCAGCACGTCGGCGCCGCAGATGCCGATCTGCGCCGCGCCGAAGGCGACGAAGGTGGCCACGTCGAACGAGCGCACGCGGATGACGTCGAGATGCGGGTCGTTGGTCTCGAAGCGCAGGCGGCGGCTGGATTCGGCGTAGAAATCCTTGGCCGGGACGATGCCGGTGCGCGCCAGCAACGGCCCCAGCTCCTTCAGGATGCGCCCTTTGGGCAGGGCCAGGACGAAGGGCTGGGCCTCGTCCATGGTCGCCGCGGGGCTGTTGGTGATGGGCTGGTCCATGTCTGGTTCTATCACCGGAAACGCAGCGATGTCATGCCGGCCTCAGCCGGGGAGGCGCTCGATCTCGGCGCCGACCGCGGCCAGCTTGCGCTCGATGCGCTCGTAGCCGCGATCCAGGTGGTAGACGCGGTTGACCACCGTTTCCCCTTCCGCAGCAAGGCCGGCGATGATCAGCGAGACGGAGGCGCGCAGGTCGGTCGCCATGACGGGCGCGCCGGAAAGACGCGGCACGCCGCGGACGATGGCCGAGGAGCCGTGCGCGTTGATCCGCGCGCCCATCCGGGTCAGCTCCGGCACGTGCATGAAGCGGTTCTCGAAAATCGTCTCGGTGATCATCGAGGCGCCCTCGGCAACCGCCATGAGCGCCATGTACTGGGCCTGCATGTCGGTGGCGAAGCCGGGGAAGGGCTCGGTCATCACGTCCACGCCATGCAGCCCGTTCAGCCGCCTGGCGCGCACGCCTTCCGCCTCCTCCTCCAGCTCCACGCCGGCCTCGCGCAGCGCGCGGCTGAAGGCGCCGAACAGTTCCAGCCGCATGCCCTCCAGCAGCAGCTCGCCGCCGGTGATGGCGCCGGCGCAGGCGAAGGTGCCGGCCTCGATGCGGTCGGGCAGGATGGCGTGGGTGGTGCCGTGCAGGTTGTCCACGCCCTTGACGACCAGACGGTCGGTGCCGATGCCCTCGATCCGCGCGCCCATGGAGAGCAGGCAGTGCGCGAGGTCGCTGATCTCCGGCTCGCGGGCGGCATTGACCAGCTCGGTGGTGCCGGTGGCCAGGGCGGCGGCCATCAGCAGGTTCTCGGTGGCGCCCACCGAGACCTGCGGAAAGATGATGCGGGCGCCCTTCAGGCGGCCGCCATTCGCCTCGGCCGGCACGCGGGCGTTGATGTAGCCGGCGTCCAGCTCGATCAACGCGCCCATCTGCTCCAGCCCCTTCAGGTGGAGGTCCACCGGGCGGGTGCCGATGGCGCAGCCACCGGGCAGCGAGACGCGGGCCTGGCCGTAGCGCGCCAGCAGGGGGCCGAGCACCAGCACGGAGGCGCGCATCTTGCGCACCAGGTCATAGGGCGCCTCGAACTGGTTCGCCGCGCCGTCCAGAATGATCCGGCGGCCCTCGGTGTCATGCTCCACGCGCAGCCCATGCTGGGCGATCAGGCCCCCCATGGTGGCGACATCCGCCAGCGCCGGGGCATTGGTGAGGATCACCGCCTCCTCGGTCAGCAGGGCGGTGGCCATCAGCGGCAGGGCAGCGTTCTTGGCGCCGCCGATGGCGATGCGGCCGTTCAGGCGGCTGCCGCCGCGCACGCGGATGCGGTCCATGGGCTGGCTCCCTTTCGATTACAGGCGCGGCAGCGCGACGCCGCGCTGGCCCATGTATTTGCCCTTGCGGTCGGCGTAGGAGACTTCCGGCGCCCCCGCGCCCTGCAGGAACAGGAATTGGCAGATGCCCTCGTTGGCGTAGATGCGGGCGGGCAGGGGGGTGGTGTTGCTGATCTCGATGGTCACCTGCCCCTCCCATTCCGGCTCCAGCGGCGTGACGTTCACGATCAGCCCGCAGCGGGCATAGGTGGACTTGCCCAGGCAGATCACCAGCACGTCGCGCGGGATGCGGAAGTACTCGACGGTATGCGCCAGGGCGAAGGAGTTGGGGGGGATGATGCAGGTCTCGCCCCGGCGGGTGACGAAGCTGTCCTCGGCGAACTTCTTCGGGTCCACCAGGGCGTTGTCCACGTTGGTGAAGACCTTGAACTCGTCGGCCACGCGGGCGTCATAACCGTAGGAGGAGAGGCCGTAGGAGATCACCCCCTCGCGCCGCTGGCTCTCCACGAAAGGCTCGATCATGCCGTGCTCCGTCGCCATGCGGCGGATCCAGCTGTCAGGCATGATGGACATGGGCGGAGACTTCCGTGCGGCAGCGGCAAAGGCGGGCCGGGATAGCCCAGCGGCGGGCCGCGGGCAACCGGAGCTTCGCGGGTGGTCAGCCCTTCGGGGGCTCGGGGGATGGCGCGGGCGGCGAGGCCGGCGCGGCCTCTTCGGCGCGGGCACGGCTCTGGGCCTTGCGGCGGCGCAGGTTCTCGCGCAGCGCGGCGGCGCGGCGCGCCTCGCGTTCCATCTGTGCAGCGCTGGACGGGGGCGGGGGAGGCTTCGCCATGGCGTGGCAGACGCGTCCTGGACAAGAGGCTGCGGCCGATCGGGTGAACCGCCGGAGATGCGCCTATCAAACGCAGGCTTCTCGGTCAAGGCATTGAATCTGCAAGGGAGAGGGCGCTTTGCCGCCTGCGGGTGGCAGGCCTCGCGCAGGCATCTGCCGGCGCAACCCGCGCGGGCGGCGCAACGTTGCTGAAGGCCACCAATGGCAGGGAGCCACGACCATGCGCGCAGTCCCCATCTCCGCCGCTGCGCTGCTGGGCGCCATGCTGCTTTCGGCCTGCTCCGCCTCCAGCCCGGCGGATTTCGACCGCCGCATGGCGACCTTTGTCGCCGGCCCGGAGATCCAGCTCGTCAGCAGCCTCGGCGTGCCGCACCAGGTCTACGAGGTCGAGGGGCGGCGCTTCCTGCGTTATGACCTTTCCAGCGGCGCCACCGCGCCCTCCATCAGTCCAAGCATCGGCTTTGGCTTCGGCGGCGGAAGCTGGGGGCATGGCGGCGGCGTGGGGACGGGCATCGGCTTCGGCTTCGGCGGGGCGGGGGTGCCGGCGGAGCCCTGCGTCGTGACCTTCGAGGTGCGGGACGGGCGCGTGCTCAACTTCGAGCGGCAAGGCGAGGGCTGCCGCTGAGGCAGGCCACAAGGGCGCCAGCCAACACGCCGAAAACTCACCACGCCGGAAAAAAAAGCGCCTTCCCGAACCCGGAAAACCAGCCTGGAACGGCGTCTGGGGAGATGGTGCTGCTGGACAGGATTGAACTGTCGACCTCTCCCTTACCAAGGGAGTGCTCTACCACTGAGCTACAGCAGCGGGTGCGGTGAAAGCGAGGCGCTCTCTAGGCCGTGGAGGGAGCGGGCGCAACCCCTTTTCTGTGCCTTGGCCGGCTATTCGCGCGCGGCAGTTCCCGCTGCGCATCCCTCGCCCTGCAGGGGCGTTAGAGCGGGATGATGCGCAAGGCCCTTCTGCTCCTCGCCCTCTCCCTTGGCCTTTCCGGCTGCGGACTCGTTGCGGCGCCCTGCCGGATCGGCTCGGCCGCCCTCAAGATCGTGCCGCTGGTGGGCCATGCCGCCGCGGTGCCAACCGATGCCTGCGCCGCGGCCATCGATCCGTAGCCCTGGGGCGGTGCGGGCGGCGGAGAGCATCCGCCGCCCTGGCCGTCAGGCGCCCGGCTCGCCGAAGCGGTTGCCCTTGCGCAGCGCCTCCCAGACACCCAGCGCGGCGATTGCCAGGTTCGGCAGGGCGTTCTGCATCTCGGGCGAGATCGAGATGCCGAGGCCGGCGGTCAGGACCAGGAAGAGGCCACGCCAGGTGCTGGGCTGGCTGATCTGCACGCGAATCCAGGTTTCCATCATGGGTGCTCCTGAGGCGGGTTGAGAATGGGGCGGCGGGGGCGCCTACTGGCTGTCGACCGTCAGCGCCTCGGCGGCGATGGTCACGGTGCCGGGGCCGGTGATGGCCGCGCTCTGCGCCAGCAGGCCGTAGGCCAGCGGGTTGCCGCCGGAGGCGGCGTCGTAGAGGCCGACATGGGTGAGGGTGCCCACGGCGCCGTTGAACACGAAGCGAACGGTTTCCGCGTTCCGCTGCAGGCCGTTGCCGGTGAAGGTCATGCGCTGGCGGGCATAGCCGTTGCCGGCCGGCTCGCCGCTCAAGCCGCTGGCGGTGCCGCCGGTGCCGAGCGCGGCATAGATCGCGGTCGGCAGGGCGGGGGCGCGGCCGCAAAGCGCGCGGCCCAGGAGGTTGCGGGCGTAATCGGTCAGGATGGGCATGGAAGGTGGTCCTTGCCTTGAGGGTGGAAAAGTCAGGCCGCGGCGGAAAGCGCCTGCAGCATGGCGTTGGGCAGCCGCGCGGGGCGGAAGTCGATCAACTCCACCTCCCCGTTCGCCGCTCGGGTCAGCGCGCTGGAGCCATGGCCGACGAGCAGCCGCGACAGGCCCGCAGGCGTGCTGATGGCGGCGGACTGCACCGCCCCGCCGTTCATGCAGAAGGCCAGTTCTCCCGGTGCCCAGGCGAGGGCGGCGCGGAAGGGCGTTCCGGCGGTCATGTTGCCGCCGCTCAGGGCCGCCAGCGTGCTGCCGCCGCTGTCGGCCACGCCATGGACGGTGGCGCTGCCGGAAGTGTTGCGGATCAGCAGGCGGTTCGCGTCACCGCCGTCGTCGATCTGCAGCAACCCCTGGCTGGCGCTGAAGGGCGCGGCGGCGGGCAGCATCGCCCGGATGACCGCCGTGCCGCTGCCGCCGAAGCCGCCCGGTGGTGCCCAGACGGCCAGGTCCGCGGCCCGGCTGGCCGGCCCGAAGCTGCCGGCGGCGGGCAGCATCGGCGAGGTCGCCACACCGCCGAGCTCCAGTTGCGGCAGGCCGAAGCGCAGGCGCGCCGAGAAGGCGCTGCTTGCGTTGAAGTCCACGCCGTTGACGATGCGCGCCGCCGAGGGATCGCCGATGGCGCGCGTCGCGCGTGCCCGCTGGGTGGTGAGCGGGGCCGCGGTCGGCGCATTCGCGCCGATGTCCGTGGAAGCGATGAAGGTGCCGTTCGCGGCGCGCTCCATGACGCGGTGGGTGAAGGACACGTTGCCGACGCTGCCCGCGAGCAGCCGCATGAAGAAGCTCGAGGTCCAGACCTGGCCGGGTGCGCAGACGACCTGGCTGTTGCCCTCGAACACGACACGGCAGCCATAGGCCCCGCTGGTGGCGACGATGTCGGCATCCACATAGGGGATGCCGTCCTCGCTTCCCGTCGCCACGAAGCTGATGGTCACGCCCGGCGAGGTGTAGGTGTACCAGTAGTCTGGCGGGTTCGCCGTCGGGAAGCCGGCCGTGCCGGCATAGGCGCCACGCGGGTTGCGCAGGGCATTGGTCCGCGCTTCCTCGACCAGCAGGCGCTGCGCGGCGCCCTGGAAGCGTGGCATATCGCTGCCGACGGCCTGGTAGGCGCCCGCCGGATCGAGGGTGAGCGCCGTGCCGCCCCGCTGCACGACGACCCTGCCGGGATGGCCGGGGCCGAGGACGCGCAGCGCATTCAGATCCGCCACAAGGGCGGGCAGGCCGATCGCGATGCTCATCAGGGCGCTCCTGCCCCCGCCAGCTGGCAGATCTTCGTTGTGCCCCCGTCCGGCGAATAGACCAGCAGCGTCGCCACGCCGCCCGCGCGGATGCGGGTGAAGCCGTCGCTGTTGGTCGGTGCCGTGTTGCTGGTGAAGCCTGAAAGCGTCAGGCCGAGATCGCCTCCCGTGCGGTTGATGACGGTGCAGGAGAAGCCGTCGCCCGTGTTCGCCCAGGAAAGCGACAGGCTGGTGCCGCCGTTCGCGATCAGCATGCGTGCGTTGTGGCTGGCATGGCTCACCGTGGTGGCGCCGGAGAGCAGCAGGGTGCTCGTGCGGCGCTCGGTGAACTGGCCGTCGACATACTGCTTGGTGGCGGCCTGCAGGTTGGTGGCCGGGTTCGCCGGCAGCACCAGCGGCCCGGTCAGCGTCACCGTGCCGTTGGCCGCGAGCCGGAAGCGTTCGGCCACGCTGCCGCCGGAGCGGGTTTCGAGCACCACCGCGCCGGCCTCGCCGCCGCTGGCCACGGCTTCGGCAACCGTCACCAGCCGCGCGAAGACCTGCTCGCTGCCGGCGCTGTTGTTGCCGGTGGCCTCCAGCACCGCGAGCCGGTCGTTCGCCGCCACGCTGCTGGAGAGGCGGCGCAGGCGCAGGGTCTGTGCCTGGGTCATGCCGCTGCCGCCGAGCGTCAGCGCCGGGTTCAGGTTGCCGCTGTCCCCCGCGAAGACGCAGTCGGTGCCACTGATGCTGAAGCTGGCGGCGTTGGTGTTGCCCGTGCCGTAGAGCTTGATCTGCGCGCCCGCGCTGGCGCTGCGGCGATGGATGTTCACCGCTCCGTCCGTATCGGCCGAGAGACGGGTCTCGATCGCCGCGGCCGAGGAGACCGAGGCCAGTTCCACCCGCCCGGCGGCGATGCGCTGCGTCGTGGTGGCGCCGGCCATGCGGTTGCCGGCCAGTTGCAGGCGCTGCATGGCGGCCGCGTTGTCGGCGGTGAAGGTGGTGGAGCTGGTGTCGCAGCCGGCGACGATCAGGTTGCCCGCGCCATTGCCCAGGTGGATGGCGCTGACGGTGACGTTGCCGGTGCCCGGCGCGCCGGTGAAGTCGCAGCCGATCAGCGAAAGCTGCCCGCCCAGCACCTCGGCGATGCGCCGCGCCCCGCCGGTGACGTTGACGCCGATCACCTCGTGCTGCTCGCCGCCGGTGGTGTTCACCTGGATCGAGCAGCCCTTCGAGGAGAGGAAGCCACCCACCCACTTCGTGCGCAGCGCCGTCCCGGCGATGCGGACGCCGATGCTGGCCGGATCGGCCGCGTCCACCCAGCCATCGGCGCCGATGTTGAAGAAGCTGCAGGAATGCGTCTGGTCCTGCACGTCGAAGCCGATGTCGTGACCGTACTCGAAGCAGTTCTCCAGCGTGGCCATGTCGCAGTCGTAGACCACGTAGCCCGCGCCGGCGCGCCGGTTGGCGCTGACATAGACGGCGCCACCTGAGGTCCAGCCGGCGCTGTAGGTGGAGTTGTTCAGGTCGAAGCGCGTGCTGTCCACCACGGTGATGGCCCAGCGGCCATAGGTGGCGGGCGCGCCGGAGTCGCGCACCTCGGCGATGTTCACCAGGTCGCCGCTGGAAAGGCCGTGCGCGGTGGCGGTGGTGATGCGGAACCGCCCGCCGCCGTTGCTGGCGATGCCGGTGATCAGCAGCCGCGTGTTGGACCAGCTGCGCGAGGTGGTGATCAGCGGGTGCCAGTTCACCGCGCTGATGCGCGAGACGTCGTAGGAGCGGCCGAGATAGAGGCCGTTGGTGCAGTCGCCCAGCACGTCCTGGATGCGCACGCGGGCGTTGCCGTCGCTGTAGATGCCCCAGTTGAAGCCGAGGATCAGCAGGCGGGTGAGCAGGCTGTCGGCACCGTTGCCGTCGCTGTTGCCGCTGCCGCCGTCGCCGAGGGTGATGGCGGTGCCGGCGAAGGCCGCGGCGGCGTCCAGCCCCTGCCGCAGGCTGGCCGGCTGCGTCAGCCCGTCGCGCAGCACGGCGATGCCGTCGAGCCCGGCGTTGCGGCGCACGCGGATGGTGCGCGCCGCGTCCAGCAGGAGCGCATAGCGCACGCCCGCGAAGTCGCCGTTCTGCCGCCAGCCGCCGGAGCCGGGCCGGCCCTGCAGGAACACGCCGTCCTTCACGTCCAGTTCCGCCGCCACGACCCGGTAGCGGCGCGGCCCGATCCGCACCGTGCCGCCGCCCTGCGCCGCCGCCGCATCGATCGCGGCCTGGATCGCGGCGGTGTCGTCCGTGATGCCGTCGCCGGCCGCGCCGAAGTCGCGCACATGCAACGCCCGCTCGGTCAGCACGCTGGTGCGCAGCTGGGCGAGGGTGGCGCGGCGGGTTTCGGCGAAGCTCGCGCTGCCCTGCACCACCGGCGCCAGGTCCGCGTCATTGAGTGCGGCGGCATAGGGCAGTTCACTGATCTTCTTGTCGGACATGGGGGCGGAAATCCTTGCGGCGGAAGGGAGCGGACGGTCGGACGGGTGCGCTCAGAGCAGCATTTCGCCGCCCTGCTGGGCGGTGATGGTCGCGCCGGACTCGGTCAGCAGCGCGAGGGGCTGGGTGACGACAAAGGAAGCGGAGGTCTGTGCCGCCAGCGGCTCCTGCGCATCGGCCACGCGGATGCGGTAGCCCGAGCCGGGTTCGGGCGCGGTGAAGCTGGCCGAGGCGGTGCCGGAGGCGACGGCCACCGAGATCGGCCCCGCGATCACCGTCCCCGCCGCGTTGAGCATGGTGAAGACCAGCGTCGTCACCGGCCCCGTGGTGCGCGCCCCCACCGTGAAGCTGCGGCCGACATAAAGGCCGGTCGGCACCGGATCGAGCGCCACGCTGCGCGTCACCGCCGTCACGAGCGGCATGCTGAACTGCAGGCCGAAGGCGCTGTAGGCGTTCAGCCGCAGTGGCGGCGCCGAGGCGTCGAGCACCAGCCCGTTGCCAACACCCGCGCTGCTCCGTACCGGCAGGAAGGTCAGCGAATCCGCCGATTGCAGCACCACCACATGGCCGGGCTGCAGGCGGTCGGTCACGCTGGCGAAGTAGCCGGGCGCCAGCACCGCGGCACGGGTGTCGCTGGTGACGTAGAGCCACAGGGTGAAGCTGTCCGTGCTGGCGAGCGAGGACAGTCCACGCGGATCGAAAGGCATGCGCGTCTCCTGGAGAGGCGAGAAGGGGGGCGGGTCCGGGGCGTGCCGCCGCCCGGCGCGCAGGCGCGCGCTCCATCCGGCCTGGGGGAGGGCCGGGCGAAGGGGGGGAAATGACGGCGGGAGGGGAGGACCAGGCGCAATTCGCCCGTTGATGCGATAGGAATTAATAGATGAAGGAGGGCATGGTCAAGAAAAAAATCCTACACAAGCCGCGCAAATTTGGCTTGCCCTCGCCATCCGTGATGGACCCCGGCTTGAAGCTTCACTAGCGTGCGGCCTTCTCGCCCTCGCCCGGGAGTTGCCTGATGCTCCGACGCCTGCTCGTGGCCGCCCTTTGTGCCGTCGCCCTCATGCCGGCCATGCCGCTGGCCGGCCGCGCCGAGGAGCCGGTCCTGAACGTCTACAACTGGTCGGACTACATCGACCCTGCCGCCGTGGAGCGCTTCCAGAAGGAAACGGGCATCCAGGTCCGCTATGACGTGTTCGACAGCCTGGAAACGCTGGAGGGCAAGCTTTCCGCCGGGCATTCGGGCTACGACGTCATCGTGCCGACCAGCGAGCCGACCTTCTCCCGCCTGGTGCGCGCCGGCGCGCTGAAGCCGCTGGACCGCGCCAGAATCCCGAACTGGGGCAACCAGGACGCCACGCTGCTGCGCCAGGTCGGGAGCAGCGACCCCGGCAACAAGCACGGCGCCATCTATCTCTACGGCACGATCGGCCTCGGCATCCGCGCCGACAAGGTGCGCGAGCTGCTGCCCGACGCCCCGCTCGACAGCCTCGACCTGCTGCTGAAGCCGGAGAACGCGAAGCGCCTCGCTGGCTGCGGCATCGCGGTGATGGATTCCGCCACCGACGTGCTGCCCAGCGTGCTGCACTGGCTCGGCCGCGATCCTGACAGCGCCGGGAGTGCCGACCTTCAGGCCGCCGGCGAGGCGCTGCAGGCCATCCGCCCCCACGTCCGCGCCATTGTCGCCAGCGGCACCATCCTCGATGCGCTGGCCACCGGCGAATACTGCGTGGCGATGACCTATTCCGGCGACGTCATCCAGGCCAAGGCGCGCGCCGACGAGGCGGGGCAGGGCGTCCGGCTCGGCTATGTCCTGCCGAAGAAGGGCGCGCAGCTCTGGTTCGACATGCTGGCCATCCCGGCCGACGCGCCGCACCCGGAGGCGGCGCACCGCTTCATCAACTTCCTGCTGCAGCCCGGGGTGATGGCCGGCATCACCAACGCGGTGCACTACCCCAACGCGGTCCCCGCCGCGACGTCGATGGTGGACGAAGCGGTGCGCGAGGACCCCAACGTCTACCCGACGCCGGAAATGCTGGCCCGCACCTTCACCGTGAAGGCGCTCTCGCCGCAGGCCGAACGCGCCCGCAGCCGCCTCTGGAACCGCTTCAAGGCCGGGCGTTGAGCACTCCGCTGCTGTCGCTGCGCGGCCTTCTGAAACGCTTCGGCGAGACGGTCGCGCTGGACCGTCTCGACCTGGACGTGCCGTCCGGCGAGTTCCTGGCCCTGCTCGGCGGCTCCGGCTCGGGAAAGTCCACCCTGCTGCGCATGGTCGCCGGCTTCGAGGCCCCCGATGCCGGGCAGGTGCTGTTCGACGGGCGTGACCTGGCCGGCGTGCCGCCGCATGCGCGGCCGTTGAACATGATGTTCCAGTCCTACGCGCTGTTCCCGCACCTGACGGTGTCGGGCAACGTCGCCTACGGACTGCGGCGGGAGGGCGTGCCGCGCGCCGAGCGCGACCGGCGGGTCGCCGGGGCGCTGGCGATGGTCGGCCTGGAGGGCTTCGACCGCCGGCTGCCGCACCGCCTTTCCGGCGGCCAGCGGCAGCGCGTCGCATTGGCCCGCGCGCTGGTGAAGCGCCCCCGCCTCCTGCTGCTGGACGAGCCCCTCGGCGCGCTGGATGCCGGCCTGCGCGAGCGCACCGGCTTCGAGCTGCGCGCCCTGCAGCGCGAGACCGGCGCCGCCTTCATCATGGTTACGCACGACCAGGGCGAGGCGCTGGCGCTGGCCGACCGCGTGGCGGTGCTGGAGCAGGGCCGGCTGGTGCAGCTCGGCCCGCCGCGCGCGGTCTATGAGCGGCCCGCCACCCGCTTCGTGGCCAGCTTCCTGGGCGGCGCCAACGTGCTGGAAGGCCAGCCCGACGGAGCAGGGGGGCTGGACTGCCCCACGCTTGGCGGCACGCTTCGCCCCGCCGGCCCCCTGCCGCCGGCCACCACCGCCTGCGCCCTTCGCCCCGAGCGCATCGCCCTCCGCCCCGGCGCCAGCGGCACCAACACCGCCGCGGGCATCATCGAGGAGGTGGCCTTCCGCGGCGACGACAGCCTGCTGCTGGTGCGCATGCCCGGAGGCGCGGTGCTGCGCGTCGGCCATGCCGAGGAGGACGGCGCCCCGCCGCCGCGCGGCAGCACGGTGCAGCTGGCCTGGGAGGCGGCCGCGGTGGTGCCGCTGCTCGGCTGATGCGCCGCCTGCCGCTGCTCGTTCCCGTCCTCTGGCTGGGCCTGCTGGTCGCGCTGCCCCTGCTGGTGGTGCTGGTGCTTTCCGTCTCCTGGCCGGCGGAAGGCGTGCCGCCCTTCACCCTGCCCGGCGTGGCGGGGCTGAACGGCGACGCCTTCGCCCTGGTGCTGGGCGACCCCTACTACCGTGCCGCCTTCGGCAAGGCGCTGGTGGTGGCCGGCTCCACCGCCGGGCTCTGCCTGCTGCTGGCCTTCCCGATGGCGCTCGGCCTGGCCCGCGCCCGCGCCGCATGGCGCGCGCCGCTGCTGCTGCTGGTGCTGTTGCCCTTCTGGACCGGCTTCCTGCCGCGCCTCGGCGCCTGGATCGGCCTGCTGCGCGACGAGGGCTGGATCAACCACCTGCTCCAGGCCTGGGGCCTCATCGAGACGCCGCTGCCGCTGCTCTACTCCTGGCCGGCGCTCTTCCTTGGCATGGTGCACGCCTACCTGCCCTTCGCCGTGCTGCCGCTCTACGCGAGCCTTTCCCGACTGGAGCCGGTGCTGGAGGAGGCGGCGGCCGATCTCGGCGCCAACGGCTTCACCGCCTTCCGCACCGTCACGCTCCCGCTCGCCACCCCCGGCGCCGCGGCGGCCTTCCTGCTGGTCTTCATCCCGGCGGCCGGAGAATACGTCATCCCCGAGCTGCTCGGCCCGCCCTCCGCCCAGGTGGTCGGCCGGGTGCTCTGGCAGGAGTTCTTCCAGAACCGCGACTGGCCCACGGCGGCGGCGCTGGCGGTGCTGCTGCTGCTCGCCCTGCTGGTTCCCATCCATCTGTTCCAGCGGCTGGAGGCGCGCGCGTGAGGCGCTCGGCCTTCCCCCGCCTCGGCCTGCTGCTCGGCCTGCTCTTCCTCTGGCTGCCGGTGCTGCTGCTGGCCGGCTATGCCTTCAGCGACGCGCGCATCCCATTCCAGTGGGGCGGCTTCTCCTGGCGCTGGTTCGTGGCGCTGGCGGGCAACGAGCGCATGCTGGCGGCCGCCTGGCTGTCGCTGCGGGTCGCGGCGGGCGCGGCCACCCTGGCGGTGGCGCTGGGCGCCTGCATCGGCTGGGTACTGGCGCGGCAGGGGCCGTTCCGCGGCCGGCCGCTCTTCGGCGCCCTGGCCGGTGCCCCCCTGGTGCTGCCGGACGTGGTGATCGGCTTGTCCCTGCTGCTGTTCTTCGTGCTGCTGGAGGGCGCCACCGGCTGGCCGGCCGAGCGCGGCGCCACCACCATCCTGCTCGCCCATGCCACCATTGGCGGCGCCTATGCCGCCGTGCTGGTCCAGGCTCGCCTCGCCACGATGGAGCGGGACCTGGAGGAAGCCGCGCGCGACCTCGGCGCCGGCCCCGCCACCAGCTTCGCCACCATCACCCTGCCGCTGCTGGCGCCGAGCCTGGTGGCCGGCTGGCTGCTCGCCTTCACCCTCTCGCTGGACGATGTGGTGGTGGCGAGCTTCGTTTCCGGCCCCGCCGGCACCACCCTGCCGATGGTCGTCTTCTCCATGCTCCGCCTCGGCCTGACCCCGGAGATCAACGCCCTGGCGGTGGTCATCCTGCTGGTGGCCCTGGCGACGGCCGGGGGCGCGCTGCTGCTGCTGCGCGGCGTGATCGGCCGCCGCTGAGCCGCGGCGCCGCTCCGCCCGCCACGGCCCTGTGGCAGCCCGGCAACAAGGCGCCGCCAACCGATACCGGGCCCGGATCCGGCCGGATTTGGATTCATCCCGCGCTTGCAACGGCCCGGCCATTCCCCATGATCTTTCCTGTGGACGACCTGCGTGGTCGCTTCCGGCCGCCATCGGGCCTTCCGCCGAACGCAACGTCGCCGCCACCGCGGTGAGCGGCACGGGAGGACACATGATGGACACCGTCTGGACCCTGGAGCGCGCCTCGCCGCCCGAGCGGGCCTCCATCCACCATATCGGCACCGCTGACGTCTGGGACGCCCTGCGGCGCGGCTGGGACGACTTCCTGGCCACGCCCACACAGCTCATCTTCCTGGCCATCATCTACCCGATCATCGGCCTGATCGCCGCCAACGCCATGGCGGGGCGGGCGCTGATGCCGCTGATCTGGCCGGTGATCTCGGGCTTCGCGCTGGTCGGCCCGCTCGCCGCCCTCGGCATCTACGAGCTGAGCCGCCGCCGCGAGAAGGGACTGCCCGTCTCCTGGGTGAACGCGCTGGACGTGCGCCATTCGCCGGCCTTCGGCTCCATCCTGGGCCTCGGGGCGATGCTGCTGGTCCTCTTCGTGGTTTGGCTGCTGGTGGCCGAGGCGCTCTACGCCGCCACCATCGGCGACATGCAGCCAACCTCGATCCGCGCCTTCGCCGACCGGCTCTTCGGCACGCCCGAGGGCCTCACGCTGATCGTCGTCGGCAATGCGGTGGGCTTCCTCTTCGCGCTGGCGGTGCTGATGCTGACGGTGATCTCCTTCCCCATGCTGCTGGACCGCGGTGCCGAGGGGCGGGCTGTCGATGCCGCCACGGCCATCCGCACCTCCATCCGCGCGGTGCGCGCCAACCCGCTGCCGATGGCGCTCTGGGGCCTCATCGTCGGCGTGCTGCTGCTGCTGGGCAGCCTGCCGCTCTTTGTCGGGCTGGCGGTGGCCGTGCCGGTGCTCGGCCACGCCACCTGGCACCTCTACCGCAAGGTGGTCACCTACTGAGGGGGCAGGTCGCCCCGAAATGCCTCCCGGCAGCCCGCTGCGGGTTGCCGGGGGCGCCGTTCGGGCGTTAGGGTCCGCGGCCTTCCTGTGCTGGATCCGTTGCGACCATGAACCTGACCGCCGAGCGGCTCGACCGCATCGCCCCCTCCCAGACCATCGCCATCACCGCCAAGGCGCGGGCGCTCAAGGCGGCGGGCAAGGACATCATCAGCCTTTCCGCGGGCGAGCCGGACTTCGACACGCCCCAGAACATCAAGGACGCGGCGATCCGCGCCATCCAGGCCGGCGAGACCCGCTACACGGACGTCTCCGGCACCAGGACGCTGCGCGAGGCCGCCGCCGCCTACTTCAAGCGCGAGCACGGGCTGGACTACAAGCCGGAGGAGATCGTCGTCTCCACCGGCGGCAAGCAGGTGATCTTCAACGCCATGCTGGCCACCATCGACGCCGGCGACGAGGCGATCATCCCGGCGCCCTGCTGGGTCTCCTACCCCGACATCGTCTCGCTGGCCGAGGGCAAGCCGGTCATCGTCTCCGCCGGGCAGAACCAGGGCTTCAAGATCACCCCCGAGCAGCTCGAGGCGGCGATCACGCCCCGCACCAAGTGGTTCATCCTGAACAACCCCTGCAACCCGACCGGCGCCGCCTACAGCGAGGCCGAGCTGAAGGGGCTGGCTGAGGTGCTGCTGCGCCACCCGGACGTCTGGGTCTTCACCGACGACATCTACGAGAAGCTGGTCTACGGCGACTTCAAGGCCCGGACCATGGTGGAGGTGGAGCCGCGGCTGCGCGACCGCACCATCACCATGAACGGCTGCTCCAAGGCCTGGGCGATGACCGGCTGGCGCATCGGCTTCGCCGGCGCCCCGCTGGCGCTGGCCAAGGCGATGGACAAGCTGCAGAGCCAGTCCACCTCCAACACCTCCTCGGTCTCCCAGGCCGCCGCCGTGGAGGCGCTGAACGGCCCGCAGGGCTCCGTCGAGGAGATGCGCAAGGTCTACGAGAAGCGCCGCGACCTCGTGGTCGGGCTGCTCAACAAGGCCCCGGGCATCCACTGCATCGTGCCGGACGGCGCCTTCTACGTCTTCCCCTCCGTCCATGGCTGCCTCGGCAAGATCACCGCCTCGGGCAAGCGCATCGAGACGGACGAGGACTTCGTCACCGCGCTGCTGGAGGAGGAGGGCGTGGCCGCCGTGCACGGCTCGGCCTTCATGTTCCCCGGCCATTTCCGCATCAGCTACGCGACCGACGACGCCTCGCTGATCGAGGCCTGCACCCGCATCCAGCGCTTCTGCGCCGGCCTGAGGTGAGCGAGGGGGAGGAAGGGCGGGGCGCCGCTCCGTCCTTCCGCTTCCGCGCCGCGGAGGAGGCGGATTTCGAGCGCCTCCTCGACCTCTCCATCCGCGCCCTGCGCGCCGACCTGGAACGCCTCGGCCGCTGGGATCCCGCCCGCCGCCGCGCCCGGATGCGCGAAAGCTTCGACCCCGCCGCCACCCGGCGCATCGAGGGCCCGTCCGGCCGGCTGCTCGGCTGTGTCACGCTCCGCCATCATCCCGGCCACACCGAAATCGCCAACCTCTACCTTGAGCCGGACTGCCAGGGCCGCGGCCTCGGCCGCGCCGTGATGGCCGCCCTGCTGTCCGAGCGGCCCGGTCTTCCGGTCCTGCTGGAAGTGCTCAAGGAAAGCCCCGCCCTGCGCTTCTACGCGCGTCTCGGCTTCGTGCCGGAGCGGGAACAGGCCTTCGACTGGCTGCTGCGCCTGCCGCCGCGCGCCTGAGTGCAGCCATCCCCCGCCCGTGGCGTTGCCTGGGCAAGAAAGAACCCCGCAGGAGGAAAGTTCATGCGCTCTGCCTTGCCGCTGCTCGTTCTGCTGCCGCTCGGTGCCTGCGCCGATGCGGCCTATCAGGTGCCAGTCGTCAGCCCGGCCGCCCAGGCCGCCGCGAGCGCCGAAATCCAGCAGGGGCAGGCGCCGGTGCGCCGCCCCCTGACGGATGAGCAGGCCAAGGAGGCCATCGCCCGGGTGGCGCGCCGGCTGGCGCCCGCCGGCAGCGCCGTCTGCCAGGACCTTGGCCGCCAATGCGCCTGGCGCTTCGTCTATGATCCCAGCCAGGAGCTGAACGCCGCCGCCACCGGCGAAGGCGACATCATCGTGCAGCGCGGCACCGCGGAATACGCCCGCAACGACGACCAGATGGCCTTCGTCATCGCCCATGAGATGGCGCACCATGCCGCCAACCACGTGCGGAGCACCAACACCCGCGCCCAGCTCGGCGCCGCGCTCGGGGGCGTGCTCGCCTCGGTGATCGGCTCCTATGCCGGGCTGCAGGCGGATGGGCTTGTGCAGGGGGCGGCCGGCATCGGCTCGCAGCTCGCCGTCATCTCCTACAGCAAGGCGCAGGAGCGCGAGGCCGACGCGATCGGCGCCACCATCCTGCACGAGGCCGGCTACGACGTGGGCGAGGCGCGCGAGATGCTGGTGGCCCTCGGCCGGCTCTCGGGCCAGACCCGCACGAGCCTGCTTTCCACCCATCCCGCCGGCCCCGACCGTGTGGCCTCCTTCGACGCCGCGGTGGCCGACATGCGCGCGGTGAACTGGCAGCTCTCGCCGCAGGGGGTGGGGCGCAGCGTGACCCCGAAATAGCGGCCGGCGGGGAGCGGGCGCCGCTCCCCGCCGCCTTTTCAGTCCAGGCGCAGCGCCACCCGGCCATCGATGGCGCCTTCCTCCATGCGGGCGAGGATGTCGTTGATCCCCTCCAGCGCGCCCCAGCTGAAGTGTGGCGCCACCTTCCTCGCCGGCGAAGGCCAGCGCCTCCTCCAGGTCCTTCCGCGTACCGACGATGGAGCCGCGCCCCATGATCCGCTTCAGCACCGTGTCGAAGACCGGCGCCGGGACCGCCTCGATCGTCAGCGGCCCGCCCAGGCGCCGCGCCACCGCGGCCCCCATCATTCGGGCCATCATTCGGGCCATCATTCATCATCCTTGCCGGCGCCGGCCTGACCATACGGCGCGCCGCGCGGGGCCGCCCTGCGCCGGATCAGGGCCGCGGCACCTTGGCGGCGGCGCCAACCAATCCTAGGCTGCGCCCCTTCGCCCGCCTGACATGTCGGAGACCATCGCACCCATGCCCGCCCTTGCCGGACGCCTCAAGAACATCGCCGTTTCCGCTTCGGTCGTCATGGGCACCCGTGCCCGTGAGCTGGCTGCCGAGGGCAAGAAGGTGATCAGCCTCGCCAGCGGCGAGCCGGACTTCGCGACCCCCGCCCACGCCATCGAGGCGGCGCACCAGGCGGCGCTTTCCGGCGACACCAAGTACCCCCCGACCGACGGCACCCGCGCCCTCAAGCTGGCCGTGCAGAAGAAGTTCAGGCGCGACAACAACCTCGACTACGCGCTGGATGAGATCCTCGTCGCCAATGGCGGCAAGCAGATCATCATGGACGCGCTGCTCGCCACCTGCGACCAGGGCGACGAGGTGCTGATCCCCGCCCCCTACTGGGTCAGCTACGCCGACATGGCGAAGCTCGCCACCGGCACGCCCACCTTCGTCAACTGCCCGCAGAACAACGGCTTCAAGCTGCGCGCCGAGGACCTGGACGCCGCCATCACGCCGAAGACCAAGTGGCTGTTCCTGAACTTCCCGAACAACCCGACCGGCGCCTCCTGCTCCCGCGCGGAGATGCAGGCGATCGCCGAGGTGATGCTGAAGCACCCGCATGTCTGGATCCTGACGGACGACATGTACGAGCACCTCGTCTATGAGGGCGAGTTCTGCACCATCGCCGAGGTCGAGCCGCGCCTGAAGGACCGCGTGCTGACGGTCAACGGCGCCTCCAAGACCTATGCCATGACCGGCTGGCGCGTCGGCTTCGCCGGCGGCCCGAAGCCGCTGATCAAGGCGATGACCAACATGCAGGGCCAGCTCACCAGCGGCATCAGCACGGTCAGCCAGGCCGCGGCCGCCGCCGCGCTGGAGGGGCCGCAGGATCTGATCGCCGAGCGCGCCGCCATCTACCGCGAGCGGCGCGACCTGGTCTGCGCCATGCTGGCGGACGCGCCGGGCCTCAGCTGCCACAAGCCGGAAGGCGCCTTCTACGTCTATCCCAACATCGCCGCCTGCCTCGGCAAGACCAGCAGGGGCGGCAAGCGGATCGAGACCGACACCGACTTCGCCCTGGCCCTGCTGGAGGAGAAGCTGGTGGCCACGGTGCAGGGCACGGCCTACGGCATGAGCCCCTACATCCGCATCTCCTACGCCACCGACACCGAAAGCCTGCGCGAGGCCTGCGCCCGCATCCAGGAGTTCTGCCGGGAGCTGTCGTGAACGCCATGCAGGCCATCATCCGCCCGGGCCGCGACGAGGATGCGGCGCAGTACATCCGCCTGGTCGGCGATGCCTGGGCGGAGTACCCGAACTGCATCCTAGACGTGGACGGCGAGGTGCCCGAGCTGCGCGCCCTGGCGAGCTACTTCGCCAAGGCGGGCGGCGCCGTCTGGGTGGGCGAGGCGGATGGCCGCCTCGCCGGCATGGTCGCCACCCGCCCGCTCGGCTCCGACCGCGCCTGGGAGATCTGCAAGATGTACGTGGAGAAGGCGCAGCGCGGCACCGGCCTCGCCCACGCGCTGATCTCCCGCGGCGAGGACCACGCCCGCCAGCAGGGCGCGGAGCGCATGGTGCTCTGGACCGACACGCGCTTCGAGGCCGCGCACCGCTTCTACGAGAAGCGCGGCTACGTCCGCGCCGGCTCCATCCGCATCCTCGACGACATCTCGAAGTCGCTGGAGTTCCGCTACGCCAAGCCGGCCACCGGCCTGGCCGTGGAGGCGCTGGACGCCGCCGCGGCCGCCAGCGCCGAGCGCAGCCTGGCCAGCATCCTGGCGGCCTGCGTGGCCGATGGCGCCAGCCTCGGCTACCGCGATCCGCTCTCGGCGGAGATGGCGCGCACCATGTGGCGCAAGGTCTCGGCCGATGTGGCGATGGGCACGCGCCTGCTGCTCGTCGCCTGGCAGGAGGGGCGCATGGCCGGCACCGTGCAGCTCGACCTCGCCACCCCCGAAACCGAGGCGCACCGGGCCGTGCTGCGCCAGCTCCTGGTGCATCCGGACTTCCGCCGGGCCGGCGTCGGCCGGGCGCTGGTCCAGCGTGCCGAACAGGCCGCGCGCGGCATCGGCCGCAGCCTGCTTACGCTGGATTGCCGCGCCGGCGAGGCGGCCGCCTCGCTGCTGCTTCGCCTGGGCTGGACGGAAGCGGGCCGCATTCCCGGCTTTGGCCGGACCCGCGAGGGCGCGCCGGCGGACCAGATCATCCTTTACCGCGGCGTGTAGGACGGCCGGGGGAGAAGGAATTCTCCCCCGGCCCCCCTTTCGTTTTTCTGCCCGTCTTGCCGCGCTCACGGCCGACGCGCGCCGAAGCTGACAAAAGGAAGATGGGGGCTCGGGGGAATTCCGCCCCCCGACCTTGTCCCCGGTGCCCTGCAGCACCTTGGCGCCGGAGTTGGCCCTGTTACCATCCCGGCATGATCACGCCCGCCTATTGCCGCACCATGGCGGCCTACAATGCCGAGATGAACCGGCGCTTCTACGCCGCCGCCGCCAGGCTGGACGACGCGGCGCGCCGCCGCCCGCGCGGCGCCTTCTTCGGCTCGCTGCACGGCACGCTCTGTCACCTCGTCTGGGGCGACACGATGTGGATGAGCCGCTTCGACGGCGGCCCGCCGCCCCCGGTGAAGCTGCCCGACAGTTCCCGCATGATCGCCGACTTCGCCACCCTCCAGGCCACGCGGGAGGCGCTCGACGCCCGCATCGAGGCCTGGGCGGGAGGGCTCGACCCGTCCCGTCTGGAGGGCGACCTCGCCTGGTTCAGCGGCGCGGCCGGCCGCGAGGTGCGGCGGCCGATGGCGCTGCTGGTGGTGCACTTCTTCAACCACCAGACCCACCATCGCGGCCAGGCCCACGCCCTGCTCACCGCCGAAGGCGCCAGCACCGGCGACACCGACCTGTTTCTCGTGCTGCCCTGACCCTCGCGCAGCGGGAGGCCGCGCCCGGAACTCCTCCCGCCATGCCGCGTTTTCACTGCCGAACCACAAGGGAGACGCGCAATGACGGACATCAACCAGGCCCGTATCCTGATCGTCGCGACAGATGGCTTCGAGCAGCCCGAACTCCTGGTGCCGCTGGAGCAACTCCGCGCCAAAGGTGCCAAGGTCGAGGTCGCGGCCCCCGACAAGACGCGTGAGCCCGGCGTCATCGTCGCCTGGAACGGCGCCGCGCAGCCGGAGAACTGGGGCGAGAAGGTCAAGGTGGACCGCAAGCTCGGCGAGGTGAAGGCGGCCGATTACGACGCCATCGTGCTGCCCGGCGGCGCGATGAACCCGGACCACCTCCGCGTCAACCAGCAGGCCATCGCGCTGGTGAAGGATTTCGCTGCGCAGGGCAAGATCGTGGCCGCCATCTGCCACGCGCCCTGGATCCTGGTGGAGGCCGGGCTCGCCAAGGGCCGCAAGATGACCTCCTTCGCCTCCATCAAGACCGACGTGCAGAACGCTGGCGCCACCTGGCTGGACGAACAGGTGGTGACTGACCAGGGGATCGTCACCAGCCGCTCGCCCGAGGACCTTGATGCCTTCGTGGCCAAGATCGTCGAGGAAGTGCGTGAAGGCCGCCACAGCCGTCGCGCGGCTGCCTGAGAAGGCGGCACAGGGGAGCGACGCCGCTCCCCTGCGGCCGGATTGTCAGCCAAGAAATGGCTCCAGGGCGGCCAGCACCGCTTCCGGAGCCTCTTCCGCGAGGTAGTGCCCGCTCTCCACCGGCCCGCCGCTGACCGGCCCGCTGGCATAGCTGCCCCAGATTTCCAGAGGCCGGTACCAGAGCCCGATCTTCCCCCTGGCGCCCCACAGCGCCAACAGGGGGCAGCGGATCTTCTCGCCCGCCGCCCGGCTGGCCCGGTCATGCTCCAGGTCGATCGACGCGGCCGCGCGGTAGTCCTCGCAGATCGCGGTGACGGTGCCGGGCTGCCGCAGCGCCGCCAGGTAGTCGGCCCGTGCCTCCGGGTGGAAGAAGCCGCGCCCCTTCGGCTCGCGGCTCGTGTGCTGGTCGAACCAGTCCTCCACGTCGCGCAGGATCATCCGCTCCGGCAGGTCGTGCTGCTGGGCCAGAAAGAACCAGTGGTAGTAGCCCATGGCGAAGGCCATGTCGGTGCGCTCGAAATGCTCGATGGTCGGCACGATGTCGAGCACCGCCAGCCGCTCGACCGCCTCGGGCGCATCCAGCGCCAGCCGGTGTGCCACGCGGGCGCCGCGGTCATGCGACACCACCCGGAAACGCTCATGCCCGAGCTGCCGCATCAGGCCGCGCATGTCGCCCGCCATGGCGCGCTTCGCATAGGGGGCGTGGTCCGCGCTGGGTCCCGGCTTTCCCGAGAAGCCATAGCCGCGCAGGTCGGGGCAGACGACGGTGAAGCGCCGCGCCAGCGCCGGCGCCACCCGGTGCCACATCGCATGGGTCTGCGGGTTGCCGTGCAGCAGCAGGAGGGGCGGCCCCTCGCCGGCGCGCCGCAGCCGGAGACGCTGGCCCTCGACCATCCTCTCCTCCAGCGTGAACCCTTCGAAGATCATGACGCTTCCTCCCTTCCGCCTGTGTCCTCAGCGCAGCACGAGAAAGGCCCCGAGCACCAGCCCCACCGCCGCCATGGACAGCGAGTAGGCCCACCAGCCCGGCCGCGGCCCGAGGGCGGCGAGGATGCCGCTGAACACGGCCGAAAGCGCGAGGCCGAACGCCGCCTCCTGCCAGGCGTGGAGCAGCCAGCCCCAGGCCAGCAGCCCGAGCCAGGCGAGGAAGGCAAGCCTGGACACGATCTTCCAGACGGCCTCGGCCGCGTCGGAAGCCGGGCGCAACTCTGGAATGCCGGCCCGGCTGTGGATGGCGGCGGCACCGGACAGCAGCATCAGGGCAGGGAAATAAAGGTCCATGCTCCCCGCGGTAGCCGCGCCGGGTCGGTTTGCCAATCCTGCGGGGCCTCGACTTCGGCGGCGCCTCGCGTAGTGTCGCGGCCCCGAACCGAGACCTGGGAGCGGCGGCCCGCAGCGCCGGCCGCTTCCGCCGCACAGGAGTGAGCAGAATGGGTCGTGGCCGACCGAAGAGCGTGGCGCGCAAATCCGGCCGGCAGGTGGTGGATCCTGGCCAGGAAATCTCGCAGCTCCGCCGTGAACTGGAAGAGGCGCGCGCCCTGCTGCGCAATGTGGAGCTCAACCGCACGGAGGCGGGCAGCCTGACGCTCGCCCGCCGCCTGGCGACGCTGGAGGAGGAGCGTCAGGTCGCGCGGGGGCTGGCGGTGGAGGCCGCGCTGGCGCGCTCAAAGGTCGAGGCGGAGCTGAAGGCCCTGCGGGACGCCATCGAGAAGGCGCCGGGCGTCTGGGGCTGGCTGTTGCGCCGTGCCCGCCGGCGCCTGCGCTGATGGCTGGCTTCAGCCCGTCACCGCCGCGGCGGTCCTGAGCCGCGGGGCCGGCCCGCCGGCAGGCCGGCGGAAACCGACGAAGTCGGGGAGCTCGGTGCTGAAGCCGTGTTCGCCGTTCATCAGGCAGACGGCTTCCAGCACGTCGTCGGTGCCGAGCGGACTGCCTCCGCGGCGTGCCTCGGCGGCGCGCGCGCATTCCTGAGTGCCGGCACCCAGCAACGAGTCGCCCAGCACACCGGCGGTTAGCCACAGGCACAGGAAAAATGCCGTGGAGCCGAGAACGACCTTCAGGATCTGCATGGCTGCGCTCCTTCCCCATTCTGGGAAATGCACCCTTGCCTGGACGCGACGGCGCGGCAGGCAGGAAGCAGAATACCGGCCACTCCTCACCATCTCGTTAATCCCCCATGGGCGAGCCGTCAGCTCACCCGAAGGCCCACCGGACCGTCTGCGCGACGCCGAAGGTGCCGGCGCGGATGAGCGGGCGGCCAAGCAGGGGCGTGTGCAGCCCGTGCATGCGCTGCGCCCAGGCCGGCAGCAGGTCAACCGCCGCCTGCATGGTCAGGGCCTGAACCGGCTCCACCCGCCTTCCTCCGCCGGACTGCCCCAGCACGAGGCGCGCCACCTCGCGCGTCCGCGCATCGCAGGCGAGCTGCCGCCGCATCGTGATCATCAGCCGCTGCGCGGCGGAGCGCGTCGTTGGAACCGGGTTGGCGCCAAGCGCGACGGCGACCTGCGCCATTTCGGCGAAGTAGCGGTCCTGATCGGCCATCGGCATGCGCGGCTCGGCATAGCGGATCCAGGCGTCGAGAAAGCTGGAGGCCTCGGTCACATGCACCCATGCCAGCAGCCCCGGGTCGTCCGCGACATAGGGCGTGCCGTCCGGCAGCACGCCGCGAACCCGGCTGTGGATGTTCCGCACGCGCGCGATGGCAGCCTCCGCCTCCGCGCGCCCTCCATAGGTGGTGAGCGCGATGAAGCGGGCGGTTCGCCGCAGCCGGCCCGCCATGTCGGTCCGGAAGTTGGAATGGTCCCAGACGCCCGCCAGCACGCCAGGGTGGAGCATCTGCAGCAGCAGGCTGGCAACGCCGCCGACCATCATCGAGGCCACGTCGCCATGCACCCGCCAGGCGACCGCCCCTGGCCCGAACAGCCCGTCCGGGCGCCGCACGACCGGTTGCTCGCCACGGGCGCGATCGTTGAACATGGCGACCACCCGGGCGACGATCGCCTGCTTCACCGGCCGGGTCAGGTCACCGGGCCGCAGGGGCGCGAGGGCGCCCGTTCCCGGCCGTGATGGGCGGGCCTGCCGGCCTGCCGGCGCGCGCTCCTCGTCGCTGTGGGGCTTCATCCGGCGTGTTGCCTCCCGGGCTCAAGGGCGGGCGGGGCAGCATCCGCTTCCCACTCCGCCTCAGGGGAGTATCAACGTTCGGGCGGGTGGAAAGGCTGCGCCTGAACTGACCGCCCTTGCTACTCCAGCACCGCGGGAACCACCGAAGCGGCCAGCAGCAGCCCCATGGCGATGTTGAAGGCGCGCATCCGGCGCGGCGAGGCGAGCCATTGGCTGCTGCCCGCCCCAAGCAGCGCCCAGGCACCCAGGCTGGGCAGGGTGACCAGCATGAAGAGGCCTGCCAGCACCAGCACCTGCGCGGTCAGGTTCTCGCCGGGCAAGGTATAGGTGGCCGTGGTCGCCACCGCGAGAATCCAGGCCTTCGGGTTCACCCACTGGAAGGCGCAGGCCCCCCAGAAGCCGACCGGCGCCCCGACGCGCGGGCTTTCCGCGGCGGCGGGGCTGCCGGCACGGGCGATCTGCCAGGCCAGCAGCAGCATCCAGGCGGCGCCGGCCCAGCGCAGCGCCGTGTGCAGCCCGGCATGGCTGGCCAGCGGCTGGGCGAGGCCGGTGCCGATCACGGTCAGCATGAAGCCGAAGCCGAGCGCAACCCCGAGGATCAGCGGCAGGGTGGCGCGCAGCCCGTGCCGCGCGGCGGTGGCGAGCGTCATGATGTTGTTCGGTCCCGGCGTGGCCGATGCGGCGAAGGCGAAGCCCAGAAAGGCCAGAAGATCGGTGCTCACCGTGGCGCACTCCTGCGGAACGGGCATCCTGCGGCGGGGAAGGAGAGGAGGTCCATGGCCTGGCTCCGGGAAACAACCTGGCTGGCCAGGTGCGCAACGAAACCCCGGCCGGTCCGACAGGGATGGGGAGGGGATGCCGCTGGAGTCAGCGCAGGCCCGTCACCCGCCCGCCAGGGCGGATGATAACGCGTAAGGCGAGGCGGTGGCGCATGCGGCGCATGCCCCAATCACGTCACGGCTGCTGACCTATGTAAAGGCGTATTCGCCGCGCCGGGCCGCCGCCCGGCTAGAGCGGATCCCGTTCCGATGGCATCATCCGGACAGGTGAAGAGGCTCGTCAAAACAAACGGCCAGAGCATTTCCCGTGAGCCAGAGCGAACGGAAAATGCTCTAGCCTGTCGTTTCGCCGAACCACACGCCAGCCAGGGCCGCCAAGCAGACCAGCACCAGGAAGCCGTTCACCGCGAAGAGCAGGAAGCGCGGCAGCCTTTGCACGTCCGGCTGCGGCGGCGGGGCGCCGGCCTTGAGCTCGCGCCAGATGGCGGCGATGAAGCAGAAGGCGCTGAACAGCACCAGCACCGAGCCGGTGGCCAGCACGCCCCATTCCGGCAGCACGCCGCCCATCACCTTCTTCGCGCCGACCCCGGAGGCGAGGGCGGCGAAGCCGGTACGCACCCAGGCGGCGTAGGTCCGCTCCGCGGCGAGGACCGTTCGGTCCGCGGCCAGCTCGGTCCGGCGATCGGCACTGTCCTTCGGCTGGCTGCCCGTCCGCTCCAAGGGCTGCCCCTCCTGTCAGGATGCACGCCGCCGGATCAGCGGGGCGCGGCGACCGGCCGTGCCACGGGCGGCCGCCTAGGAAGCGGAAGGCGGGCTCGCCGGCCCCCGGCCGGGGCTAGGGCGGAAAGCCATAAAGCAAGGCGGCATTCTCCACCAGGATACGATGCCGCAGGGCGGCCTCCGGCGCCCATTCGGCCAGCAGGTCCAGCAGCGCCTTTTCGTCCGGCTTCGGCTCCGGCGTCTTCGGGTGCGGCCAGTTGGAGCCCCAGACCACGCGCTCCGGCGCCGCCGCGATCAGCGCGCGGGCGAGGGCGGAAACATCGGCGTAATCCGGCGGTCCGCTGCGCGACACGCCATAGGGCGAGGAGGCCTTCACCCAGACCCGCCCCGTCTCCACCAGCCGCAGCAGGCAGCGGAAGGCCGGGTGGTCGGGCGCGACCGGCTCCTCGAAGCGGCCGATATGGTCAATGACGACCGGGCATTCCAGGCTGCGGATCAGCGCCTCGCGCTCCGGCAGCTCGCCGCCGTCGAACTGCAGCTGCACATGCCAGCCGAACGGCGCGACCCGCGCCGAGAGCCGCTGCAACTCGGACCAGGGCACCAGGCCGCCCTGCATCATGAAGGCGCGCGCGCCCCTCGCGCCCTGCGCGGCCAGGCGCGCGAGCTCCGCCTCCTGCGTGTCGGCCGCCACCACCACCACGGCGCGGGCCGCCGCCGGTCCGAGCGCCGCCACCGCGTCCAGGGTGCAGCGGTTGTCGGCGCCATAGGCGGTCGGCTGCACCACGATCACGCGCGAAAGGCCAAGCCGCGCCATCACCTGCCGATAGGCGGCGAGCGTCCCCTCGGAAGGCACCGGCGCGGGGTTGGTGGGCGCCACCGGGTAGCGGGCGGGGTCGCCGTAGATGTGCATGTGGCAGTCGCAGGCGCCCTCCGGGATGGGAGGCGGGGCTTCCGGCATGGCGGGGACGTTTCCCTTTTCGTGCCGGAACGGTCCGGGGAAGGCATGATTCCCGGATGACCGCCGCCGGCCTTCGACTAAGCTTTCCGGCAAGATTAAGGAGGAGACCAGGAAATGATCAAGCGACGCGGCCTGCTGGCCGCCGCCGCCGGCATTGCGGCGAGCCCGGCCCGGGCGCAGGGCGGCGCTGCCTGGCAGCCGCGCGGCCCCCTGGAGATCATTGTCGGCTTCGCGCCCGGCGGCGGCGCCGATCTGGCCGCGCGTGCCATCGCGCAGGCGGCCGCCTCGCGCTTTCCCGTCCCGCTGGTGGTGATCAACAAGGCAGGCGCCGGCGGTGCGCTGGCGGCGCAGCAGGTGGCGGGCCTGCCGCCGGACGGGCAGGCGCTGCTGGTCGGTGGCGGCAGCGAAAGCACCTCGCTGCCCGCCTTCCGCGAGGTGCCCTACGATCCCAAGCGCTCCTTCCGCGCCATTCTCCGCCTGACGCGGCAGCCGCTGCTCGTCGTTGCCGGCAAGCGCGGCCGCTTCGCCGACCTGAAGGCGGCGGTGGAAGCCGCCCGCGCCCAGCCCGGCACCGTCAGCCATGCCTCCTCCGGCATCGGCTCGCTCTACCACGCCGTCTTCCTGCTGCTGGGCAAGGCGGCCGGCGTGGAGTTCCTGCATGTGCCCTATACCGGCGGCGGGCCCTCGCTGCAGGCGCTGCTGGCGGGCACGGTGGAACTGGCCGTGCTGGCGCCGGAGGAAATGGGCGGCCTCGCGGCCGATGGCGAGGTGCGGCCGCTGGCCGTGGCCTCGGCCGGGCGCCTGCCCGCCTTCCCCGCCGTGCCTACCCTGCGCGAACTGGGCTGGAACGTCGAGATCGAGAACATGAAGGGGCTGATGGGGCCGGCCGGCATGCCGGACGCGGTGGCCACCTCGCTCCACGACCGCTTCCGGGCGGCCATGTCGGATCCGGCCTGGCAGACCTTCCTGGAGCGCACCGGCGCCACCGAGGGCTACCTGAACGGCCCCGCCTTCCAGGCGGCGATGGACCGCCTGCTCGACCAGGTCAGCGCCGCCGTCCGGCAGACCTGATCCGCTCCGGCCGGGCGGTTCCGCCGCCCGGCCACTCCCCTCCCGCCCGGCTCAGCCGAGCGTCGAGAGGTCCATCGGCGCGGCGACCCAGTCATAGCCGCCGTCGCTGTGGCGGCTGACATGACCGAGCCCGGGCCAGGGGAAATGGTAGGACAGCACCGGCGTCCGGTCGGTGGCCAGCCGGTCCAGCATCCGGCTGCGCGACTGCGCCGACTGCTTCGGGTCGGTGTCGAAGGAGAACTCCCAGAGCGGCTTGCGCAGCAGCAGGACGTGGTGATGCGCCAGGTCGCCGGTGTTCATCATCATCTGGTTGCCGCTGCGGATGGCGTAGCAGTGATGGCCGACCGTGTGGCCGGGGGTCGAGAGCGCCACCACGCCCGGCGTCACCTCCTGCTCGTCCCGCACCATCACCATGCGGTCGCGGTAGGCGGAGAGGTTCTTCTTGGCGCCCTCGATGAAGGAGGTCATGAAGGCCGGGCCGCGCTTGTTGTTGTCGTCGGTCCAGTACTTCAGGTCGGCCTCGCTGACCGCCACCTGCGCGTTGGGGAAGGTGCGGTTGCCCTGCGCGTCCACCAGCGCCCAGCAATGGTCGCAATGGGCATGGGTCAGCACCACGAGGTCGATCTGCTCCGGCTCGATGCCGGCGGCGCGCATGTTGGCGAGCATCTTGCCCGTGGTCGGGCCGAACATCTTGCTGTCCGCGCCCATGCTCTCGCCCATGCCGGTATCGAACAGGATGAGCTGCCGCCCCGTGTTCAGCACGAGCACGTTCTGTTCCAGCGTCGCGGCGTCGGGCGGCAGGAAATTGTCCTGCAGCAGGCCGTTGATCTCCTGCGGCGGCGAGGCGGGGAAGGCGGGCTCCGGCTTGCCCAGCGGCAGCCGGCCATCGGAGATCACTGTCGCCTCGTAGTCCCCGAAGTGGAACCGGTGCCAGGCCGGCGGCAGCGTGTTGCGGAAGGGCGCGGCGGCATGGCTGATGCCGGCCGGCAGCGCGGCGAGCGCGGCGGCTCCCGCCAGCAGGCCACGACGGGTCACCTGTGTCATGAGTTCCTCCCTCGGCCCGGTCCGGGCGTTGCTTCTTGCCTCGGCGCGCGCCGGCCCGCAGTGCAGCCGTGGCACGCGGGCGAAGAGGAACACAACTCTGCCGTGCGGAAACAATGCATTCTGATTTCGCAATAATAACTGTTTGGTGACCGTGTCGCTCTCGCTTCTTGGAAGCGGCTTGCCTCCCATGCCACACTGAAACGAGAGCCGAACAACAAGGCCCGACCGGAGGACGCGTCCCATGCCGCACCCGAAATCCGTCGCCCCGCCTCCCTCCAGCACGGGGCTGCCGCCGCTTGGCCGGCGCGGCATGCTCCAGGCCGGCCTGGCCGCCGGCAGCCTGCTGCTGGCTGGCCGCACCGCGCAGGCGCAGCGCAGCAAGCCGCAGGAAATCAAGATCGGCATCGCCACCTACCTGTCCGGCCCCGCCAGCGTCTTCGGCGTGCCGGGGCGGCAGGCGGCCGAGATGCTGTTCGACCAGCTCAACGCGCAAGGTGGCATCGGCGGCGTGAAGGTCCGCCCCATCTTCGTGGACGAGGGGCCGGGCGTGGACCATGTCGTCGGCGAGTTCCGCCGCCTGGCGCAGAGCGAGGACGTGGACCTCATCTTCTCCGCCATCTCCTCCGCCGACTGCCTGGCCTGCGCCCCCCTGGCCGATGAGCTGAAGCGCCTGACCATCCTGTGGGACTGCGGCACCCAGCGCATCTTCGAGGAGGCGCACTACGACTACGCCTTCCGCACCCAGGCCAACGCGACGCCGGAAGTGCTGGCGGCGCTGCTCTACCTGCTGAAGGTGAAGCCCGATTTCCGCAGCCTCGCGGTGGTCAACCAGGACTATGCCTGGGGCCGCGATTCCTGGGACATCTGGCGCACCGCGATGAACACGCTCAAGCCGGGCGTGCGCGTGGTGGCCGAGCTGTTCCCGCGCTTCGGCGCCACCGACTACTCCACCGAGATCACCCGCCTGCTCGCGCTGCGCCCGGACGTGGTGTTCTCCACCGCCTGGGGCGGGGACCTCGACACGCTGATCCGGCAATCCGCCGACCGCCGCCTCTTCGAGCGCAGCACCTTCGTGCTGCCGCTGGCGGAATCCTCGATGGAGCGCGTCGGTAAGGCGCTGCCCGCCGGCCACGTCGTCGGAGCCCGCGGCGACCACTGGTTCCTGCACCCCAACCCGCGCGACCCCGAGCTGCTGCGCCGCTTCACCAACGACTTCCGCCAGCGCTTCGGCACCTACCCGATCTATTCCTGCCACCACATGGCGCAGGCCGTCTTCGCCACCAAGGCGGCCTATGAGAAGGCCCTGCAGGCCAAGGGCGGCGGCTGGCCGGCCGATGCCGAGCTGGCCCAGGCTTTCCGCGGCCTGGAATTCCCCTCGCTGACCAGCACGGTGAAGATCCGCGAGGACGGGCAGGGGCTGGAGGATCAGATCATCGGCACCACGGTGGCCGCGGACGCCTATCCCTTCCCGGTGCTCACCGACATGGTGGTGTTCAAGGGCGAAAGCATCACCACCCCGGTCGGCCAGAAGAGCGCCGACTGGCTGAAGACGCTGAAGCCCTCCATCCTGGACAGCGTTCCGCAGCCGATCGCCTACAAGCCCTGAACCGATGGCGGACTGGCTCGCCCAGAACGGGCTGCTGCTCGGCCTCGCCGCGCTGGACGGACTGTCCAACGCGGCGGCGATCTTCATGGTGGCGGTGGGGCTGAACCTGGTCTTCGGCGTGTTGCGCGTGCTGAACGTCGCCCATGGCAGCCTCTACGCCATCGGCGGCTACACGGCGGCCTCGCTGGGCCTGCTGCTCGCCGCCAGCGGCCTGCCGGAATGGTTCTCCCTGCCGCTGCTGCTGGTCGCGGCGCTGCTGGTCGGCGCCGTGCTCGGACCGCCGATCGAGAAGCTGCTGCTGCGCCCCACCCGCCGGTACGAGCCGGTGCTGCAGCTCCTCATCACCTTTGCCCTGTTCATGATCCTGGAGGATTTGCAGAAGCTCGTCTGGGGCGTGCAGCCGGTGGTGAACGACGCGCCGCTGCGCCTGCTCGGCACGGTGGACGTGCCCTTCGGCGCCGACGTCATCCCCTTCACCACCTATCAGCTCTTCGTGCTTCCCGGCGTGGCGCTGGTGACGCTGATCGCGCTCGCCTGGTTCCTGCGGCGCACCCTCTCCGGCCGCATGATCGTCGCCGTCACCGCCGATGCCGAGGCGGCGCGGGCGATGGGCATCGATGCCGGCCGCGTCATGCTGCTCACCTTCACCGCCGGCGCGGCGCTGGCGGCGCTGGGCGGCGCGCTGGCCTCGCCCACCGTCTCGCTGGTGCCGGGGGTGGGCGCGCAGACCATCGTGCTCTCCTTCGCCGTGGTGGCCACCGCGGGGCTCGGCCAGATCGAGGGCGCCGCGATCGCCGCCCTGCTGATCGGCCTCGGCCGCGCCTTCGCCGTCTATTTCGAGCCGGAGCTGGAGGTCGTCATTCCCTACCTCATCATGGTGGTGGTGCTGCTGGTGCGTCCCCAGGGCCTGTTCGGCGTGGTGGAGACCCGGCGGATATGAGGCGCCACGCCGACCTCATCCTGGCCCTGCTCGGCGCGTTGGCCGTGCTGGCCCTGGCCTGGGCGGTGCCCTGGCTGCGCTTCGTGCTGACCATCGCGCTCGCCAAGGGCCTCGCGGTGCTCGGCATCCTGCTGCTGCTGCGTGCCGGGCAGGTGAGTTTCGGCCATGCGCTGTTCGTCGCCTTCGCCGCTTATGTGGTCGCCTTCCTGGCGCCGCTCGTGCCGGAAGTGCTGCTGCTGCTTCCTCTCGCGGCACTCGGCTCGGCGCTGCTGGGCCTGCTCATCGGCCTGTTCGTGGTGCGCTACCGCGAGATCTTCTTCGGCATGCTGAACCTGGCGCTCAGCATGGTCTTCTACTCCGTGCTGGAGAAGTTCTACGCCGTCACCCACGGCACCGACGGCATCCGTCTCGCGCCCACCACCTTCGCCGGCATGTCGCTGGAGGGCGCCGCGCAGGGCTGGTCGGCGCTGCTGCTGGCGCTGGCTCTGTCGCTCGGCTTCGGCGCGCTGGTGCGGCTGTACCTGGCCTCGCCGATGGGGCAGGCGCTGGCCGGCATCAAGACGCGCGAGGCGCGGCTGGAGTTCATGGGCGTCTCGGCCCGGCGGGTGCTGCTCTCGGCCTATGTGCTCTCGGCCTGCATGGCCGGCTGCGGCGGCGCGCTGATCGCCATGACCACGCGCCACGTCACCCCCGCTCTGGCCTACTGGACCGCCTCGGGCGAGCTGGTCTTCATCGCCATCCTCGGCGGCGCCGGCAGCGTGCTCGGCCCCTTCCTCGGCGCCCTGGCCTACGAGCTGACCCGCGTCTATGCCGCCGCGCTGGTGGCCGATGCCTGGCAGATGATCCTCGGCGCCGTGCTGCTGCTGGTCATCCTGTTCGCTCCGGGCGGCCTCTGGGGCATGGGCCGGACGCTTCTCGCGCGGCGGCGCTCGGCATGAGCGCCCTTCTGGAGGCGCGCGGCCTGCGCCTGGCCTTCGGCGGCGTCCGCGCGGCCGACGGCATCGACCTTTCGGTGGAGGAGGGCGAGTTCCTCGCCATCATCGGCCCCAACGGCGCCGGCAAGACCACCTTCATCAACATGACCACCGGCTACCTGCGCCCGCAGGCCGGCGAGATCACCTTTCGCGGCCGCCGCATCCTCGGCCTGCCGCCGCGCCGCATCGTCCGCCTCGGCATCGCCCGGTCCTTCCAGTTGCCGCAGCTTTTCACCGAGCACACGGTGCTGGAGAACATGGCGCTGGCCATCGCCGCGCGCGAGGGCCCGTGGTCCCCGCTGAAAACCCTGCTGCGCCCCGCCTGGCGCGACGAGGCAATGGCCCTGCTCGGCAGCTTCGGCCTGGCGCCCCTGGCGGACCAGCGGGGGGACGCGCTGAACGAGGGTGCGCGCAAGCTGGCCGACATCGCCATGGCGGTGGCCTTGAAGCCGCGCCTGCTGCTGATGGACGAGCCCACCAGCGGGGTCGCCGCCGCCGAGAAGATGGCGGTGGTGGAAACCCTCGCGCGGGTGTTGCGCCAGTCCGGCGTCACGGCGGTCTTCGTGGAGCATGACATGGAGGTGGTGGACCGCTTCGCCGACCGCGTCGCCGTCTGGGGGCAGGGGCGGATCATGGCGCTCGGCCCGCCGCAGGCCATCCTCGCCGACCCGCAGGTGCGGCGGGACGTCATCGGCATCATCCCGGAGGAGGAGGCGGGCCGTGCTCCGGCTTGAGGGCGTCTCGGTGGCGATCGAGGGCGCGCCGGTGCTGCGCGAGGTGGCGCTGCACGTGCCGCCGGGCGGCCGCGTGGCGCTGATCGGCCGCAACGGCGCCGGCAAGACGACGACCCTGCGCGCGCTGATGGGCCTGCTGCCAGTCCAGCAGGGCCGGATCGCGCTGGACGGCCAGGACGCCGGTGGCATCCCGGCGCATCACCGCGCCCGCATGGGCATCGGCTACGCCCCGGAGGAGCGCCGGCTGTTCGGCGGCTTCACGGTGCGGGACAACCTGCTGCTGCCGGCCCAGGTGCTGCGCCTGCCGCGCGCCGAGCTGGAGCGCCGGCTCGGCCTGGTTCTCACTCTGCTGCCGGAGCTGCGCGACGTGGCCCCGCGCCGGGCGGCGGGGCTCTCGGGCGGGCAGGGAAAGATGGTGGCGCTGGGCCGGGCGCTGATGGTCGGCACCCGCGCCGTGCTGCTGGACGAGCCCTTCCAGGGCCTCGCCCCTGCCCTGGCGCTGCGCTACGCCGAGGCCCTGGCCCGCTTGCGCGAAGCCCTGCCGGAGGTCGCCATCCTGATCACCGAGAGCAGCCCGGCCCTTCTGCGTTCCCTGGTGGACCGCAGCTATGTCATCGAGCGGGGCGAGATCGCGCCGGCCTGACCGCCCGCCCGGCGCCCCGAAGGGCGCCATCGCGGCCTTCGGGGCTCCTGCGCTCCGCAGGCCGGCGGGAGGTCCGGAAACCTCAGCTTCCTTCCGGTAGGTTTGGGAGGCGGAGCCTCCCGGAAGCTTCGCCCGCGCGGCTGAGCCGCACCGGATCGGCACGGGCCGGCGGCAGGCTTCGCGCCGGGCGCGGGGGCCAGCCCCGCGCCCGGCCATTCAAAACCCGCGCCGCCCCCCGGCGCGGCGCCGGGCGCTCAGGCGGTGCGCCCGCCGGTGGCGGCCCTGCGGGACCAGAGGTGCCAGGCGATGAAGGCCGCGGTCGCGATGAAGCCGAGGCTGTCCGTCAGCGGCACCGCCGCCACCAGCAGCACCGCCGCGAGGAAGGCCCAGGCCCGCTCCCAAAGCCGGATCGGCCGCAGCAGGAAGCCCACCGCCGTCGCGCCCCAGAGGCCGATCGCCAGCACCGCCTTCAGCAGCACGTAGAGCACGGCGGGAACATAGCCGACGCTCTCGGCCAATGGCCCGCCGTCCTGCAGCATCAGCACCGGCGCATAGACCGCCATGAACGGCACCGCGAAGCCGGCGATCGCCACGCGCATCGCCTGCAGCCCGATCTTCAGCCCGCTCTCGCGCGCGATCGGCGCCGCGGCGAAGGCGGCCAGCGCCACCGGCGGCGTCAGGTCCGCCATGATGCCGAAGTAGAAGACGAACATGTGGCTGACGAGCAGCGGCACGCCGAGCTGCAGCAGCGCCGGCCCGGCGATCGAGGAGGTGATGATGTAATTCGGGATGGTCGGGATGCCCATGCCGAGGATCAGGCAGATCAGCATGGTCAGCAGCAGCGAGGCGAAGAGGCTGTTCTGCCCCACCGCCACCACGGCGCCGGCGAAGGTGGTGGCCGAGCCGGTCAGCGACAGCACGCCGATGATGACGCCCACCAGCGCGCAGGCGATGCCCACCGGCAGCGCCTGGCGCGCGCCGTCGGCCAGCGCCTCGCCGCAGAGCTTCAGCGTCTCGCGGCCGCCCTTGCGCACCGCGTTCACCAGGATCAGCAGCGCCACCACGGCGATCACCACGCCGATGCCATAGGCCAGGAAGGCCGCCGACATCAGGCCGAGCGCGATCCAGAAGGCCACCCGCAGCGCCGCCTGCCCCATGCCGAGCGCGATCGGCGCGCCGAGCACGATCATCGCGGTCAGGCCCAGGCCGATGGTGCCGGCATAGAGCGGCGTGTAGCCGGCCAGCAGCAGGTAGACGAGGATGGCCAGCGGCAGCAGCAGGAACCAGCCCTTGCGCAGCGCGGCGAGGGCGTTGGGGCACTGCTCCTTCGGCACGCCGAGCAGGCCGAGCCGCCCGGCTTCCAGATGCACCATCCAGAAGGCGGTCATGAAGTAGAGGATGGCCGGCACGATCGCCGCCTCCACCACCTGCAGATAGGGGATGCCCAGGCTCTCGGCCATGATGAAGGCGACCGCGCCCATCACCGGCGGCATGATCTGCCCGCCCATCGAGGCGGTGGCCTCGACGCCGCCGGCGAAGGCGGCGCGGAAGCCGAAGCGCTTCATCAGCGGGATGGTGAACTGCCCGACCGCCACCACGTTCGCCACGCCGGAGCCGCTGATCGTGCCCATGAAGGCCGAGGCCACCACCGCCACCTTCGCCGGCCCGCCGCGCGTGTGCCCGACGGTGCCGAGCGCCACGTCGGTGAACAGCGAGATCATCCCCGCGCGCTCCAGGAAGGCGCCGAACAGGATGAACAGGAAGATGTAGGTGGAGGAGACGTAGGTCGGCGTGCCGTAGATGCCCTCGGTGCCGAGATAGAGCGTGTCGATGATCTGGTCGTAGCCGAAGGGCCGGTGGTCCAGCGGCGGCGGCAGGTACTCGCCGTAGAGGCCGTAGAGCAGGAAGACCAGGCAGATCAGCGGCAGCGACGGCCCCATCAGCCGGAAGCCGGCCAGGAAGACCAGCGCCACGACGAGGATGCCGACGGCGAGGTCCAGGTCGGTCGGCAGGCCGGCACGCTGGATCAGGTCGGCATAGAAGACCCAGTGGTAGAGCCCGGCGACAAAGGAGACCACCGCCAGCGCCGCCCAGAGGATGGCGGTCCAGTCGCCGCGCCGCCGGTTGGCCGTCAGGCCGAACAGCAGCAGCAGCAGGAAGCCCACATGCAGGGAGCGGACGATGGAACTGGGAAGCGAGGCATAGGCCGCCGTGTAGATCTGGAAGGCGGAGAAGATGAAGGCGATGGCTTTCAGCAGCATCCGGCCACCGGGCTCGCCCCAGCCCATGCCGCCATGCTCCACCGCCGCCGATTCCTCGACGGCGGTGGGGTGTCCGATGACCTCGGCGCTCATCGCGACGGCACCGCCGTGGCGGTGGTGCCGTGCCCGTTCGGTGGGGTCATGCCTTCTTGCGTTCCTTGAAGTAGCGCTCGGCGCCGGGATGCAGGGGGATGGGCGGGTTCTCGCCGGCGCTCTCGACCTCGATGCCCTTGGCCGCGGCTTGCGCCGCCACCAGGGCCGGGACGTTCTCGTAGATGACCTTCGCCATGTTGTAGACGAGGTCATCGGCGAGGCCGGCGCGGGTGACAAGGTAGTTCGGCACCGCCGCGGTGACCACTTCCGCATCCTGGCCGGTATAGGTGTTGGCCGGGATGATGGCCGCCTTGTAAGGGGCGCCGACCTTGGCGATCACATCCTTCGGCACCTCGACGATGTTGATGGGCACGGAGGTCGAGAGGTCGAGGATCGACGCGACGCCGAGACCGGCCGACTGCAGCGTGGCATCGAGCTGGCGGTTCTTCATCAGGTCGACGGATTCGCCGAAGGGCAGGTACTCGACCTTGCCGAGGTCCTTGTAGCTCAGCCCGGCGGCGGCCAGGATCGCGCGCGCGTTCAGCTCCGTGCCCGAGGCCGGCGCGCCGACCGAGAGGCGCTTGCCCTTCAGGTCCGCCAGCGTCTTGATGCCGGAGTCGCGCAACGCGGCGATCTGCACGTAGTTGGCGTAGATCGCGCCCACGCTGCGCAGCTTGTCAAGCTTCTGCGGGAAGCCCGCCTCGGCATTGCCCTCCCAGGCGAAGCCCATGGCGTCGCCCAGGCTCAGCGCCAGCTCACCGCGGCCGCGCTGCAGCAGGTTCAGGTTCTCGACCGAGCCCTTGGTGGCCTGCACCGAGGGGCGCACGCCGTCGATCTTCTCGGCGAACAGCTTGGAGATGGCCACGCCCAGCGGGTAGTAGACACCGGAGGTACCACCTGTCAGAATGTTAATGAACTCGGCCGCCTGGGCAGAGCGCAATCCGTGCAGCATCCATCCAGCGCCGGCGGTGGCCAGCATCAGGCTTCGACGTGAGAGCATGGCTTTTCTTTCCTCCTGTGCCGGCTTCTCTATGCCGCGCATCGGCATCCGGCAATGATCGCAGGCAGCGGGGCGCCCGCTCGCGGTGAACCGTGCGCGATCCTTCGGAGGTTTGGCGGCGATGTCAATTAAGGGCCAGCCCGGAGGCCGGCGCCGCCGCTGAAGCCGCTTCCGCTCCCCACAGGGCGGGAAAGCTTGTTCCGGCGAGAATGTCGAACGGCCGCTAACCTCTGCCGCCGGGGCATGGGATGCCCGCTCGGCTCCCCCTCCTTCTCCGGCTGCCGGAGCCCTGAAGGGTGGCAGCCTCCCGAGCCATGGCGGGCCTCAGCGCAGCAGGCTGTCCGCCGCGGCGCGCGCCGCCTCGGTGACGGTTTCGCCCGCTAGCATGCGGGCCAACTCCTCGCGGCGCGCCTGCGCATCGAGCGGCTCCACCCGCGTCTCGGCGCGATCGCCGCGCACGCCCTTCGCCACGCGCCAATGCCGGCTGCCGCGTGCCGCCACCTGCGGACTGTGGGTGACGACCAGCACCTGGAGCCGCTCGGCGACGCGCGCCAGCCGGTCGCCCACCGCCGCGGCGGTGGCACCGCCGATGCCGCTGTCCACCTCGTCGAAAACAAGCGTCGGCACCGGCGAGCCGCGCGCCAGCACCACCTTGAGCGCCAGCATCAGCCGCGACAACTCGCCACCGGAGGCGATCTTGTCCAGCGCGCCCGGCTTCTGGCCGGGATTGGTGGTCACCAGAAAGGTGACGCGGTCCTGGCCGTCGGCGGCCCAGGCGCGCTCCTCGCGCGCGGCGATCTCGATATGCAGCCGGGCGCGTTCCAGCTTCAACGGCGCCAGCTCCTGCGCCACCGCCTTCTCCAGCCGGCGCGCGGCCTCCGCCCGGGCGGCGGTCAATGCCTCGGCGGCGCGCGCATAGGCGGCGCGGGCCGCGCCGGCGGCCTGCTCCAGCGCGGCGGCGCGCTCCGCCCCCGCGTCCAGCGCGGCCAGCCGGCCGGCAAGGGACTGCAGCAGCCCCGGCAACTCGACCACCGCCACCGCGTGCTTGCGGGAGGCGGCGCGCAGCGCGAAGAGCCGCTCCTCCACCTGCTCCAGCCGGCGCGGATCGGGGCTGAGATCGGCGCTCAGCCGCTCCAGCATGGCTTCGGCCTCGGCCAGCGCATCCTGTGCCTGGCCCAGTGCGGCGAGGATCGGCGCGGCCTCCTCGTTGGGGGCGGGCAGGCGCTCCAGCGCGCGGGAGGCGTTGCGCAGGGCGGCGGCGGGGCCGGTGCTGCCGCGCCGGTCACGCGGCTGCAACTCGGAAAGCGCGGCGGCCACGGCCTCGGCGCGCCGCTCGCCCTGCTGCATGGCCTGCCTTTCCTCGGCGAGCGCCTCCTCCTCGCCTTCAAGCGGGGCAAGGGCGGAAAGCTCCTCGACGGCGTGGCGCAGCCATTCCTCGTCCCGCTGCGCCTGGGCGATGGCCTCCTGCGCCGCCTTCAGCGCGCGCTCGGCGCCACGCCATTCGCGAAAGGCCTCGCCGACCGCGTTGCGCCGCCCCTCCAGCCCGCCGAAGGCATCCAGCAGGGCGCCATGCGTCGCCGGATCGGCCAGCCCCACCTGGTCATGCTGGCCCTGCACCTCGACCAGCAGCGCGCCCAGGCGGCGCAGCAGCGTGACGCCCACCGGCTGGTCGTTGACGAAGGCGCGCGAGCGGCCATCGGCCTGCACCACGCGGCGCAGCACGAGGTCGTCCTCCGCTTCGATCCCCTGCTCGGCGAGGACGGCCTGGGCGGGGTGGTCGGAGGGCAGGTGGAAGCAGGCGGCCACCGAGCCTTGAGGCTGGCCGGTGCGGACCATGCCGGCCTCCGCCCGCTGCCCGAGGGCCAGGCCGAGGCTGTCGAGCAGGATGGACTTGCCGGCCCCGGTCTCGCCGGTCAGCACGGTCAGCCCGTCGCCAAGCGACAGGTCCAGCCGCTCGATCAGCACGATGTCGCGGATGGCAAGGGAGGTCAGCATGTTCGGGTCGCCGGCAGGTTCCGGCTCAGAAGATGCTGTTCCAGGCGCGGCTGAGGAGGCCCGGCCCGCTGCCATCGGCCGACCTGGCGCCCTGCACCAGCATGGCATAGGAATCCTGGTACCAGGGGCTGCCGGGATAGTTGTGGCCGAGCACGCTGGCGGATTTCCGCGCCTCATCTACCAGGCCCAGCGCGAGGTAGCACTCGGTCAGCCGGTGCAGCGCCTCGGGAACGTGGTTGGTGGTCTGGTAAGCCTCCACCACGCGCTTGAAGCGGCCGATGGCGGCGGAGTAGAGGCCGCGGCGCTCATAGAAGCGGCCGATGTTCATTTCCTGGCCGGCGAGATGGTCGCGCGCCAGGTCGATCTTCAGCCGCGCGTCGCGGGCATAGGCGCTCTCGGGGAAGCGGTTCGCCACTTCCTGCAGCTGGGCGAGGGCGATCTCGGTGCCGCGCTGGTCGCGCTGCGCGTCCACGATCTGCTCGTAATAGCAGAGCGCGCGCAGGTAATAGGCGTAGGCGATGTCGCGATGCGCCGGATGCAGCTGGATGAAGCGGTCCAGCGCGCCGATCGCCTCGGTGTAGCGGTTGCGCATGTAGTCGGAATAGGCCGACATCAGGCGCGCGCTGGTCGCCCAGGTGGAGTAGGGATGCTCCCGCTCCACCCCGTCGAAGAACTCGACGGCCTGCTGATAGCGCTCCTGGCGCAGCGCATCGAGGCCGGCGGCGTAGAGCGCCTCCGGCGACTGCGAGGCCATCGCGACCTGCGCATCCGGGCGGAGCGAGCTGTCTTTGCCGTTCCATTGGCTACAGGCGCCCGCCAGCAGCGGCAGGGCCAGGAGCAGGGAGAGGCGGGAGGTCCGGGTCAAACGGGGGATGCGCATGGCTGCCGCTCTATACCATGCCCCCCCTCCAAGACGAAGAGGGGGCGGATGGCAGCCCGCAAGCCGCCCTTGACGGTGTTTTCAGGCCGCGACCGGTTCCAGCACGCCCTGCGGGACCGACTGGCCGGCCGGGGTGGCGGCGAAGCCCGCATCGCGCCAGCGCCAGGCCGAAGCGTCGGCGAAAAGCGCGCGCAGCAGCCGGTTGTTCAGCGCGTGGCCCGAGCGGCTGCCGGCGAAGCGGGCGGAAAGCGGCGCGCCGGCCAGGGCGAGGTCGCCCACCACGTCCAGCAGCTTGTGCCGCACGCACTCGTCGTCAGAGCGCAGGCCGCCCGGGTTCAGCACCAGCGGCCCGTCCACCACCACGGCATTGTCCAGGCTGCCGCCCAGCGCCAGGCCAGCGGCGCGCAACCGCGCCACGTCCTCGGCCATGGTGAAGGTGCGGGCGCTCGCCAGGCCGGCGCGGAAGGCGCTCTCCGTCACCCGCAGGGACAGGCTCTGGTGGCCGATCACCGGCGAGGGGAAGTCGATCTCCAGCGCGGCCTCGAAGCCGGGCGTCTCGGTCGGATAGAGCGCGACCCAGGCCGCGCCCGGCCCTTCGCCATCCTGCACGCGAACCGGCTTCAGCACCTCGATGGTGGCACGCGGCATGGCCGTCGTGGCGATGCCGGCGCAATCGATCAGGAAGATGAAGGGCGCCGCCGAGCCATCCAGGATCGGCACCTCGGGCCCGTCCACCTCGACCACCGCGTCATCGATGCCGCAGGCGGCGAGCGCGGCCATCACATGCTCGATGGTGCCGATCCGCACATGCGGCTGGTCGGGCAGGGCGAGGGCGGTGCAGAGCCGGGTGTCGGACACCAGGTCGAAGCGGGCGGGAAGATCAACGCCGAGATCGGTGCGCCGGAAGGTGACGCCGGCGCCTGCGACGGCCGGGCGCAGGGTCAGGCTGACACGGCGGCCGGAGTGGAGGCCGATGCCGACGCAGCCGATTGGCGCCTTCAGCGTCCTGCGTCGCTCCGTGCCTGCTGCGAGGAAACCGTCCATCACTGCCCCTGGTCGTTCACTGCAAGGCGGAGGGATCTAGGCTTGCTCCGCCGAGGCTCTAGATGGCACTGCCGCATCGCCAGCGCGAGTCAACGCTTATTTCCGATTATTTCACTCTAGCTTCAGCCCATAGGCCCTTGAATTCAGGCACCTATTGCGGCGCAAAAAAAAGCCCCGCGCCGAAGCGCGGGGCCGGGTGCGTCACCGCCCTGCCGAGCCGGTCAGTTGTTCTGGCGACGCAGGAAGGTGGGAATGTCAAGCCCCATTTCCTCGTTCTGCGGGGCGGCGGGCGCCTGCGGCTGGGCAGCCGCCGGGCGCGGCGCCGCCGGCTGCGGCGCGGCCGGGCGGGGGGCCGGCGCCATCTCGGCCTCGGTGCCGAGATTGCGGCGCATCAGGCCGGTCGCCTTGCGGAACAGGTTGAAGCCACCGCCGCCTGCGGGCGGTGCGGAGACCGGCGGGGGGGCCATCGGGCGCGGCGCGGCGGCCGGCGCGCGGAGGCCGGCATCCGGCTGCACCACCGCGGCCGGCATGTCCTCGGGCGAGGGGGCTTCCGGCGCCAGGCCGGCCGGGGCCGCCTCATAGGCGGTCGGCGGCGGCGCGGCGGGAGCGACCGGCGCGGCGGAGGCCATGCCCGCGGGGCGGCGCGGCGCGCCCGCGCTCGGCCCGCCGACGCGCACCGGCGCGGCCGGCTGCGGCATCACCGGGCGGGACGTCATCGGGGCACCGGGGATGCCGCGCGGCATGGCCGGCGGCACGGCGGTGTTGGAGACCGCCTGCACCGGCGCCGCTCCGCCCACCGCGACCAGCTTGGGGCGCTCGGCGGCAACCTGCTCCACCACCGCGTCGATGCCCGTGGCCACGACGGAGACGCGCAGGCGGCCGTTCATGTCCTCGTCGATCGAGGAGCCGAAGATGATGTTGGCTTCCTCGTCCACCTCGCGGCGGATGCGGTTCGCGGCCTCGTCGACCTCGAACAGCGTCATGTCGTAGCCGCCGGTGATGTTGATCAGCACGCCCTTGGCGCCGAGCATCGAGGTGTCCTCGAGCAGCGGGTTGCTGATCGCCGCCTCGGCCGCCTTCACCGCGCGGTCCTCGCCCTCGGCCTCGCCGGTGCCCATCATCGCCTTGCCCATCTCGGCCATGACGGTGCGGATGTCGGCGAAGTCGAGGTTCACCAGGCCAGGGTTGACCATCAGGTCGGTGACGCCGCGCACGCCCATGTAGAGCACGTCGTCGGCCATCTTGAAGGCTTCGGCGAAGGTGGTGCGCTCGTTCGCCTTGCGGAAGAGGTTCTGGTTCGGGATGACGATCAGCGTGTCCACATAGGACTGCAGGTCCTCAAGACCGGCCTCCGCCGCACGCTTGCGCTTCGGCCCCTCGAAGTCGAAGGGACGGGTGACGACGCCAACCGTCAGGATGCCCCGCTCGCGCGCCATGCGCGCGATGACCGGCGCCGCGCCGGTGCCGGTGCCGCCCCCCATGCCCGCGGTGATGAACACCATGTGCATGCCCTCGAGGTGGCGCGCCAGGTCCTCGGTCGCCTCCTCCGCGGCGGCGCGGCCGATCTCCGGCTTCGCGCCCGCGCCGAGGCCCTGCGTCAGGTGCGGGCCGAGCTGGACGCGGCGCTCCGCGCGGCTGTTCACCAGCGCCTGCGCGTCGGTGTTCGCCACCAGGAATTCGACGCCGTCGAGTCCCATCGCGATCATGTTGTTGACCGCGTTGCAGCCCGCGCCACCGACACCGACGACGGTGATGCGCGGACTGAAATCGGTGTGCTGCTGGCGCGGGATCGTCAGGTTCAGCGTCATTGCAGCGAATCTCCTCGGCGTGCGGACGTGGTGCGGGGCAATGCGAGCGCAGATTGCATCAGACTCGCTCGCGAAGCCAGTTGACGAAACGAGAAAACACACCGTTTCCGCGTTCGGGAGCGGAATCGATGTCGAACAGCGGCCGGCCTTCGCCCGCCCCCCATGCGACAAGGCCCAGCGTTGTCGCGAAATCCGGTCCTTGTGCGGCTTCCGGGAGACCGCGCACGAATCCGGGACGCCCCAGGCGGACCGGCCTGTCCAGAATCTGCATCGCAAGCTCACGGAGTCCCACGAGCTGGCTGGCGCCGCCCGTGAGCACGACGCGCGCCCCGGCGTCGCGCCCGAGCGCGGCCGCGTCCAGGCGGTCGCGCACCAGTTCGAGCGTCTCCTCGATTCGCGGACGGATGATGTTGATCACCGTGGCGCGCGGAATGCTGACGAGATGGTCCTCGTCCTCGCCGACCTGCGGCACCATCACCATGGTGCGGGCATCATCGCCGCCAGCGAGCGCGCTGCCGTCCAGGATCTTGATGCGCTCGGCATGCGCGATCGGCGTCGCCAGGCCGCGCGCCAGGTCGTTGGTGACCTGCCATCCGCCGACCGGGATCTGCGAGGTATGCAGCAGGTGGCCCTCGCCATAGACGGCGATGCTGGTCGTGCCGCCGCCCATGTCCACCACCGTGGCGCCGAGCTGCCGTTCGTCCTCGACCAGCACGGAAAGCGCGGAGGCATAGGGCGCCGAGACCAGCTCCTCCACCTCGAGGTCGCAGCCGCTCAGGCAGATGCCGAGGTTGCGCAGCGAGGCCGAGGTCGCGTCCACCAGGTGCAGGTGCGCGGCCAGCGTCTCGCACATCATGTTGCGCGGGTCCTCGACGCCGGGCGTGGCGTCGATGGTGAAGCCGAGCGTCGTCGCGTGCACGGTCTCGCGGCCTTCCTCGGCGGCGCGGCGGCGGCCTTCGCCCAGAACGGCGCGCAGGTCCGCATCCGTCACCGCCCGGCCGCCGATCGGCCACTGGATGTTCATCAGCCGGGAGGCCGGCTGGCCGCAGGAGAGGTTGACCAGCGCGCCGGAGAGCTTGATCTCCGCCGCCTCCTCCGCCTGCGCCACTGCCGCGCGGATGCACTGCTCCGCCTCGTGCAGGTCAACGATGTTGCCGCCCTTGATGCCGCGCGCGCGCTGCCAGCCGCAGCCCAGGATCCGGGCATGCCCGTCCCCCTCGATGCGCGCGATCAGGCAGACGATTTTGCTGCTGCCGATGTCCAGCACGCCGAAGGCGCCGCTCCGCGCGTGGCGCCGCTTCGGCGGCGGCGCGGCGGGCTCGATCGGCGGTGCGATCCGGGGCATGCGGCTCATCCGCGGCCGCTCCCGCGGGCCTTGCGGCCATGCTCCGGCGCCGGCGGCTCGGTGCCCGGCTGCTGCCGCACCACCAGCCGGTCCGGCAGGCGCAGGTCGATCGCCTGCACGGGGCGGTCGAGCAGCGACGCCGTCCGCTGCAGCTCGCCCAGCCGGTGGATCGCCGCCGCCTCATGCCCTTCCGGCAGCAGCACATCGGCGCCGTTGTAGAGCCGCAGGTTCCAGCGCCGCTCGCTGATCAACACCAGCGCCTGCACGCGCTGCTGCACCTCGGGCTCCTGCTTCAGCACGTCGTAGAGCGCCGCGCCGCGCTTGTCCGCGCCGTCGCCGACCAGCAGCGGCAGCGGCCCGAAGGCGTCCAGCGTGTCGGCCGAGACCACGCGGCCGTCGCGGTCCACCACCGCGAAATCGCCCTGGTGCTGCCAGATGGCGAAGGGCTTGCGCTCGTGGAGCTCGATGACGATGTTGCCGGAAAGGTGGCGCTGCACCTCCGCCTTCTCGATCCAGGCGATGCTCTCCAGCCGTTCCTTCACCTGGGTGGGCGAGAAGGCCAGCAGCGGGTCGCCGCGGCCCACGCCGATCGCCGCGCGGATCAGTTCCTTCGGCGTGTTCTGCTGCCCGCGCACGACGATCTCGCCAACCGTCAGGCCGGCATCCGCCGCCGTGTCCGCCACCGACTGCGCCAGCCAGGCGAAGCGGCCGGAAGGCTGGATCGCCGCCACCGCCACCGCCCCGCCGCCGAGCAGCGCCAGCCCCGCCGCGCCGAACAGCATCGGCCGCAGCCATGGCTTCTTGCGGCGCAGCCAAAGGCGCAGGCCGCTCGGCCGCTGCGGCGCCGCGCGCGTGGGGCGGCCGCCATCGCTGGCCAGGCGCGTCCGGTCCTCGGGACGAACGCGGGCGGAACTACGGGCCATTGCGGGCCTCCTGCACCATCCAGGCGCACAGGGCGGGGAAGGGGATGCCGCAATACGCCGCCTGCTCGGGCACCAGGCTGGTCGGCGTCATGCCGGGCTGGGTGTTCACCTCAAGCAGCACGAGCCGGCCGGTCGTGTCGTCGTAGCGGAAGTCGGAGCGGCTGACGCCGCGGCAGCCGAGCGCCTCGTGCGCGCGCACCGCCGCGTCCATCGCCGCCTGCGCCACCTCGTCGGGGACGGCGGCGGGAATGGTGTGCTGGCTACCGCCATCGGCATACTTGGCGTCATAATCATAGAAGACGTGCCCGGTGCCGATCTCCGTCACCGCCAGCGGGCGGTCGCCCATGACGGCCACGGTCAGCTCGCGGCCGGCGATGTATTCCTCGGTCATCACCTGCGGGCCGAAGCGCCAGCGGCGCGCGATCTCGGCGCGCCGGTTGTCGCCCGCCTTGAGGATCTCGACGCCGACCGAGGAGCCCTCGTTCACCGGCTTCACGACATAAGGGCGTGGCAGGGGATCGGCCGCCTCCAGCTCCTCCGGCGTCACCACGCGGTGCTCGGCGAGCGGCAGGCCATGCGCGGCGAAGACCGCCTTGGCCGCCGCCTTGTCCATGGCGACGGCCGAGGCGCGCACGCCGGAATGCGTGTAGGGAAGGCCGAGCCAGTCCAGCACGCCCTGCACGCAGCCGTCCTCGCCAAAGCGGCCATGCAGCGCGTTGAACACCGCGTCGGGCCTGGCCGCCTGCAGCGCCGCGATCATCGCGGGCAGGTCCTGCGTCACCTCGATCGGCGTGACGGCGAAGCCCGCTTCGCGCAGCGCCGAGGTCACCTGCCGCCCGGTCGAGAGCGAAACCTCGCGCTCCGCCGAGAAGCCACCGAACAGGACTGCCACATGCGTCATGCGCGCTTCTCCCCGATGCGCCGGATTTCCCATTCCAGCGTGATGCCCGACCGCGCCGCGACGCGGGCGCGCACCGTCTCGCCCAGTTCCTCCAGCTCCCCGGCGGTGGCGCCGCCGAGGTTGAGCAGGAAGTTGCAGTGCTTCTCCGACACCTGCGCATCGCCGACGCGCAGGCCGCGGCAGCCGGCGGCGTCGATCAGCGCCCAGGCCTTCGCGCCCGGCGGGTTCTTGAAGGTTGAGCCGCCGGTGCGGGCGCGCACGGGCTGCGTCGCCTCGCGCGCGGCGCGGATCTCGCGCATCCGCTCCGCGATGGCCGCCGCGTCGCCCGGCGCGGCGCGGAAGCGCGCGCGCGTGACGATGCCGCCCGCCGGCAGCGCGGCGCGGCGATAGGCGAAGCCGAGCTCCGCCGCGTCCAGCCGCAGCAGCCCGCCGGGCGTGGCGATCTCCGCCCAGTCAAGCACGTCCTTCACCTCGGCTCCGTAGGCACCGGCATTCATCGCCACCGCACCGCCAATGCCGCCGGGAATGCCGGACAGGAACTCCAGCCCCGCCAGCCCCGCCGCCGCGGCATGCTCGGCGACGGTCGCATCCAGCGCGGCCGCGCCGGCGACCAGCCCATCGGCCTCCACCGCCACCCCGGAGAAGCCGCGGGCCAGCTTGACCACCAGTCCGCGCACGCCGCCATCCCGCACCAGCAGGTTGGAGGCGGCGCCGACGACGGCGAGCGGCACGTCGCGCGGCTTGTCGCGCAGCAGCAGCAGCAGGTCCCCGGCATCGGCCGGACGCACCAGCCACTCGGCCGGGCCGCCGGTGCGGAACCAGGTGAAGGGCGCCAGCGGCGCCTCCGCCTGGACGCGCCCGCGCAGCGGCGGCAGGGTGTGGGCGGCGCTCTGCGGCATGGCGCGGCTCACCGTGCCCCCCCGGCCAGGCGCGGCCCGCGCGGCTGCAGCACCGCCAGCTTCTCCGGCAGCGCATGCGCCCAGGTCGTGATGTTGCCGGCGCCGAGGCAGACCACGTAGTCGCCCGGCTTGGCGATGGCGTTGATCATCTCCGGCAGGCTGTCCGGGCCGGGCAGCGGCACCACGCTGCGGTGGCCGTGCGAGCGCAGCCCGTCCACCAGCGCGTCCCGGTCGAAGCCGTCGATCTTCTGCTCGCCCGCCGCGTAGACGTCGGCCACGATCACCGTGCCGGCGTCGTTCATGCACTGGCAGAACTCGTTGAACAGCGCCTGCAGGCGGCTGTAGCGGTGCGGCTGCACCACGGCGATGACGTCGCGCGCGCCGGCCTGCCGCGCGGCCTTCAGCACGGCGGCAATCTCCACGGGATGATGGCCATAGTCGTCGATCACCTGGATGCCGTTGGCCTCGCCCACCCGGGTGAAGCGCCGCTTCACGCCCTTGAATCCGGCCAGCGCCGAGCGGATCGTCCCCTCGTCGATGTCCATCTCGATGCCGACGGCGATCGCGGCCAGCGCGTTCTGCACGTTGTGCTGGCCGAGCATCGGCAGGCGCATCGGCTTCAGGCTGCGGCTGCGGCCGGTCAGGCGGTCCTGCACCGTCACCTCGAAGGTGGCGCCCATGCGGTCGGTGATCAGCCGCTCGGCGCGCACGTCGGCCTGCGGCGAGAAGCCGTAGGTGATCAGGCGCCGGTCGATGTTCGGGATCATCGCCTGCACGTTGGGATGGTCGGCGCAGAGCACCGCGAAGCCGTAGAAGGGGATGTTGCCGACGAACTGGGCATAGCCCTGCTTCATCGCCTCCTCGGTGCCCCAGTGGTCCAGGTGCTCCGGGTCCATGTTGGTGACGATGGCGGCGACGGCGGGCAGGCGCAGGAAGGAGCCATCGCTCTCGTCCGCCTCCACCACCATCCAGTCGCCCGCGCCAAGGCGGGTGTTGGTGCCATAGGCGTTGATGATGCCGCCGTTGATCACGGTGGGGTCGAGCTTGGCCGCCTCCAGCACCGTTGCGACCAGCGAGGTGGTGGTGGTCTTGCCATGCGTGCCGCCGATGGCGATGCCCCATTTCAGCCGCATCAGCTCGGCCAGCATCTCGGCGCGCCGCACCACCGGGATCAGCCGCGCGCGGGCCGCGACCACCTCGGGGTTGTCGCGCCGCACCGCCGTCGAGGTCACGACCACCTGCGCGCTGCCCAGGTTGGCCGCGTCGTGCCCGACCGTGACGGCGATGCCGGCGGCGCGCAGGCGCTCGACATTGTAGCCTTCGGCGATGTCGCTGCCCTGCACCTGGTAGCCCAGGTTGTGCAGCACCTCGGCGATGCCGGACATGCCGATGCCGCCAATGCCGACGAAGTGGATAGGTCCGATGCTCAGCGGCAGGGCGCGCATTACGAGGCTTCCTGAAGTCGGCGCGCTTCGGCGCGGGAAAGGACGAGGTCGGCGAGGCGGGCGGCGGCGTCCGGCGCCGCCAGCGCGGCGGCGGCCGCGGCGGCGCTGGCCAGCACCTCCGGAGCTTCGAGCATCCGCCGCAACTCGGTGGCGAGGGACTGCGGCGTGAAGCGCAGCTGCGGCATCACCACCGCGCCGCCAGCTTCGGCGAGCGCGCGGGCATTGGCGCTCTGGTGGTCATCGATCGCATGCGGCAGGGGCACCAGCACGGCGCCTCGCCCGGCGCAGGCCAGCTCGGCGATGGTCGAGGCGCCGGCGCGCGAGACCACGAGATGCGCGGTGTCGTAGAGCCCGGCCACGTCGCCGAAGAAGGGCGCCAGCTCGGCAGGAACGCCCAGCTCCTCATAGGCGGCGCGCACGCGGGGCAGGTCCTCGGCGCGGCATTGCTGCACCACCGAGAGGCGGCTGCGCAGCGGCGTCGGCAGCAGCGCCACCGCGGCCGGCACGACCTCGGAGAAGATTCGCGCACCGAGGCTTCCGCCCAGCACCAGCAGCCGCATCGGGCCCTGCGGCGGAACGAAGCCGTGCCCCGTCAGCGCCGCCAGCGCCGGCCGCACGGGATTGCCCACCACGGCGCTGTCCGTGCCCGCGGGCACGCGCGTGGTCGCTGCGAAGGAGAGCGCCAGCACGTCGGCGCCGCGCGCCAGCAGCCGGTTGGCGCGGCCGAGCACCGCGTTCTGCTCGTGCAGCACCAGCGCCGGGCGCTGCGCCATGCTGCGCGCCGCCAGCAGCGGCGGCACCGAGGGATAGCCGCCGAAGCCCACCACCGCCTTGGGGCGCAGCCGCTGCAGCAGCTTGCGCGCCTGCAGCGTGCCGGCGGCCAGCGCCATGGCGCCGGCGGCGGCGCGCCTCAGCCCGCGCCCGGCGAGCCCCGCGCCCTTCAGCACGAAGCGCTCGGCATGGGCGAAGGCGGGGCTGCTGTAATCGGCGCTGCGCGCATCGGTCATCAGCGCGACGCGTTCGCCGCGCCGCGCCAGTTCCGCGGCCAGGGCCTCGGCCGGGAAGAAATGCCCGCCGGTGCCGCCGGCGGCGATGATGATCGGCGCCGTCATGCCTCGCCCGTCCGGGCCAGCCGGCGCCGGGTGAGCGCCAGCAGCATGCCCATGCCGAGCGCCACCGCGACCACGGAGGAACCGCCATAGGAGATGAAGGGCAGCGTCATGCCCTTGGTCGGGATCAGGTGCAGGGCGGAGGCCATGTTGATGAAGGCCTGCAGCCCGAATTGCGTCAGCAGCCCGGTGGAGGCCAGGATGATGAACATGTCCTTCTCCCCGAGCAGCCGCAGCAGGCCGCGCAGCACGATGAAGCCGAACACCGTCAGGATCAGCAGGCAGAGCGCCAGCCCGAACTCCTCGCCCGCCACGGCATAGACGAAGTCGGCATGCGCATCGGGGAGCAGCGCCTTCAGCCGCCCCTCGCCAGGCCCGACGCCGAGCATCCCGCCATGGCCGAAGGCCTCCATGGCGATGGTCACCTGGTAGTTGTCGCCGGCCGAGGGGTCGAGGAAGCGGTCGATGCGCGACTGGAAGTGCGGCAGCGTGAAATAAGCGCCGATGCCGCCCAGCACGCCCGCCACGCCGCAGCCGGCCACCAGCATCAGGTTGATGCCGACCACGAAGAGCTGCGCGCAGAACACCGAGGCCATGACGATCAGCATGCCCATGTCCGGCTGCTTGACCAGCGCGCCCGCCACCAGGGCAAAGAGGAAGATCGCCGCGCCGGTGGCGCGCCAGCCCAGCGAGCGCGCCTCGGCCAGCAGCCAGGCCGCCACCACGGCGAAACAGGGCTTCATGAACTCGGAGGGCTGGATGGTCACGCCGGCCAGATGCAGCCAGCGCCGCGCGCCCTTGATCTCCACGCCCATCGAGAGCGTCGCGGCGGTCATCAGCAGCGAAACGAAGAAGCCGAGCAGCGCCAGCCGGCGAACCTGCTTCACCGGCAGCACCGAGATGGCCACCATCACGCCGGTGGCGATGGCCAGGAAGAACACCTGCTTCAGGATGAAAAGGTCGCGCGAGCTGGCGCCGATGCGCTCCGCCACGCCCGGGCTGGCCGCCAGCAGCATGACATAGCCGAAGCCGATCAGCGCCAGCAGGGCCGCCAGCGTCCAGCGGTCCACGGTCCACCACCAGCGGCCCAGGACGGACGTATCGGCGCGCGAGAGAGCCATCACTCGGTCTCCGGAAGCTCGGCCACGAGGGCGCGGAAGGCATCGCCGCGCGCATCGAAGCCGGTGAACTGGTCGAAGCTGGCGCAGGCGGGCGAGAGCAGCACCACCGGCACGCCGAGACGCCGTGCGGCGGCCTGGGCGGCGGGGACTGCGGCGCCCAGCGTCACCGCAACTTCGTTCGCAACGTCATGCGCGGACAATGTTGACGCAAAATCACCGGCGCATTGTCCGATCAGCACGGCATGCGCGATGCGGCCGAAAAACGGCGCGAGGCCGTCGATTCCGCCGGCCTTCGGCACGCCGCCGCCGATCCACACCACCCGGTTGTAGCTCGCCAGCGCGCGCGCGGTGCTGTCCGCGTTGGTCGCCTTGCTGTCGTTGACGAAGGTGACGCCGGCGCGCGTGCCGACGCGCTCCTGCCGGTGCGGCAGGCCGGGAAAGCTGCGCAGCCCGGCGGCGACCGCGTCGCGCGGCAGGCCGAGTGCGAACCCGATGGCCGTCGCGGCGGCGGCGTTCTGGGCATTGTGGCTGCCGGGCAGGGCGGAAGCCTCGTTCAGGTCGGCGATGACGCCCTGCGCGTCGCGCAGCCGCCGCCCTTCCGCCCAGATGCCGCCTGGCTGCGGCGTGGCGCCCGAAACCGGCACCACGCGCGCGGCCAACCCGGCGGCGAACTGCGCTCCGGTGGCGTCGTCCATGCCGATCACCGCGGTATCCGTCGCCGCCTGGTGCGCGAAGATGCGCGCCTTGGCGGCCGCATAGCCGGCCATGCCGCCATGCCGGTCGAGATGGTCGGGCGAAAGGTTCAGCACCGCCGCCACGTCGAAATGCAGCCGGTCGGTGCGCTCCAGCATGTAGCTCGACATCTCCAGCACGTAGGTGCCGTCGTCGGCGAGCAGCGGCAGGCCGAGCGCGGCCGGGCCGAGATTGCCGCCCACCTCCGCGACACGCCCGGCGCCCCGCAGCAGGTGGTGCACCAGCGCCGTGGTGGTGGACTTGCCGTTGGTGCCGGTGATGCCGACGAAGCGCGCCCGGCTGCCCGCCGCGCGCACGGCGCGGAACAGCAGTTCGGCGTCGCACAGCACGGGCACGCCGGCCTCGCGCGCGCGCAGCGCCGCCGGATGCGCCCGCGGCAGGATGTGCGGAATGCCCGGCGAGAGCAGCAGCGCGTCGAAGCGGAAGCCGGGCAGGGCGGTGGGATCGCCCACCGGCAACCCGGCCGCCCCGGCCGCGGCGCGGCTGGCCGCCTGGTCGTCCCAGCAAAGGATTTCCGCGCCCCAGTCGCGCAGCCGCCGCGCCGCCGGCAGCCCCGCCCGCCCCAACCCGACCACGGCGATGCGCTGCCCGGCGAAGGGCAGGAAGCTCGTCTCGGCGGAGGGGGCGGTGGCGGTCTGCATCAGCGGATCTTCAGCGTGGAGAGACCGACCAGCGCGAGGATCATCGCGATGATCCAGAAGCGGATCACGATGGTCGGCTCGGCCCAGCCCTTCTTCTCGAAGTGGTGGTGCAGCGGCGCCATCAGGAAGACGCGCCGGCCGGTGCGCTTGTACCAGAAGACCTGGATCATCACGCTCACCGTCTCGACCACGAAGAGGCCGCCGACGATGGCCAGCACGATCTCATGCTTGGTGGCCACCGCCACCGCGCCCAGCGCGCCGCCCAGCGCGAGGCTGCCGGTGTCGCCCATGAACACCTTGGCCGGCGGCGCGTTGTACCAGAGGAACCCCAGCCCGGCCCCGATCAGCGCGGCGAGGAACACCGCCAGCTCCGAGCTGCCCGGCACGCCGTTGAGCTGCAGGTAGTCGGCGAAGACGCGGTTGCCGACGAGATAGGCGATCAGCGAGAAGACCGCCGCCGCCAGCAGCACCGGCACGGTGGCGAGGCCGTCCAGCCCGTCGGTCAGGTTCACCGCGTTGGAGGCGCCCATCATCACCAGCATGCCGACCAGCGGAAACAGCAGGCCGAAGTTGAGCATCGCCTCCTTGAAGAAGGGGAAGGCCAGCTTGTTGGCGATCTCGCCCGGCATCAGCGCGGTGATCCAGACGGCCGCGGCCAGCCCGAAGCCGGCCTGCGCCACCAGCTTTGCCTTGCCGGAGACCCCCTTGGTGTTGCGCTTGGTGACCTTCAGCCAGTCGTCCCAGAAGCCGAGCAGGCCGTAGCCCACCGTCACCAGCAGCACCGCCCAGAGCAGGCCGTTGCGCAGGTCCGCCCAGAGCAGGGTGGAGGCGAGCAGGCCCAGCAGGATCAGCACGCCGCCCATGGTGGGCGTGCCCTTCTTGGTCAGCAGATGGCTCTGCGGCCCATCGGTGCGGATGGGCTGCCCGCCATTCTGGAAGCTCCTGAGCCAGCCGATCACCGCCGGGCCGAGGAACAGGCTGATGAACAGCGCCGTCATGCAGGCGGCGCCCGCCCGGAAGGTGACGTAGCGAAACAGGTTGAAGAGGATGAACTCGTCCGCAAGGGGGGCGAGGAAGTTGAAGATCATGACGGCGCCCCTTCGCGCGCGGCTTTCAGGGCGTGGACCACAACGGACATGCGGCTACCGAGCGAACCCTTGATGAAAATGACGTCGCCCGGGTGCACGGCCTCGCGCACCAGCGGGGCCAGCTCGTCACTGCTTTCCCGATGCGCGCCCCGCCGGTTCTCCGGGAGCGCGTCGTATAGAGCGCGCATCAGCGGACCGCAGCAAAAGACGAGGTCGGCAGCCGCCAGCACATCGGGGAGCAGCCCCGCGTGCAAAGCGGGACCGTATTCGCCAAGCTCGCGCATGTCGCCGAGCACGGCGATCCGCCGCGTTCCCCGCTGCGCCGCCAGCACTCCGAGGCCCGCGCGCATGGCCGGCGGCTGGCCGTTGTAGCTGTCGTCGATCAGCAGCACGCTGCCGCCCGGCACCGCGAGGGTGCTGCGCCCGCCGCGCCCCGCGCCCGGGCGGAAGCCGTCCAGCGCGGCAATGAAGGCCGCCGGGTCGGCGCCGAGCGCGGCGGCGATGGCCAGGGCTGCGGTGGCGTTCATGGCGAGGTGCCGGCCTGGCGCGGCGAGGCGCAACACATGGCGCCGGCCCTCGAAGGCGATCTCCGCGCGGCCGTCCTCGGCACCGCCGTCGTAGGCGAGCAGTTGAGCCTCGGCTGTTGCCTCGGCGCCAAAGCCCAGCACGCGCATGCCGGCCGCCGCGGCGCGCGCGGCGAGCTGCGGGAACGTGGCGTTGTCGCGCGGCAGCACGACCGTGCTGCCCGGTTCCAGGCCGAGCATGATGTCGGCCTTCTCCTGCGCGATCTCCTCGATCGAGCCGAGATGGCCGATATGCGCCGCCTCCACCGTGGTGATGGCGGCGACATGCGGCCGCGCGAGGCGCGCCAGCGGCGCGATCTCGCCCCGATGGTTCATGCCGATCTCGAGCACGCCATAGGCCATGTCGCGCGGCATGCGCGCCAGCGTCAGCGGCAGGCCCCAGTGGTTGTTGTAGCTGGCCGCGGCGGCATGGGTCGGGCCGAGCGCGGCCAGCCCCTGGCGCAGCATCTCCTTGGTCGTCGTCTTGCCGACGCTGCCGGTGATGGCGCAGATCCGCGCATGGCTGCGCGCCCGCCCGGCGGCGCCCAGCGCGGCCAGGCCGGAAAGCGTGTGGCCGACGCGCAGCAGCGGCGCCCCGGCCGCCGCGCCCGGCACGTCGTGGTCCACCATGGCGCAGGCGGCGCCGCGCGCCAGCGCGTCCGCGACGAAGTCGTGGCCGTCCCGGACATCGCGCAGCGCGACGAACAACTCGCCCGGCGCGACGTTGCGGCTGTCGATGCCGACGGAGGTGACGGTGACGCCATCAGGGCAGTCGCCCCCGGTGGCGGCGCGCAGCTCGGCGGCGGTCCAGAGGGGGGCGGTCCAGAGAGGGGCAGTTCCGGCCGGCGCGGTCATGCCACCGCTCCCGCCAGCCGGCGCACCGTGTCGGCGTCGTCGAAGGGGTGCGTCACCGTGCCGATGGTCTGGCCCGCCTCGTGTCCCTTGCCGGCCACCACCAGCACGTCGCCCGCGCCGAGCGCCGCCAGGCCGGCCGTGATGGCGGCCGCGCGGTCGCCGATCTCCTGGCTTTCGGCGGCGCCTCCCATCCCGGCGCGCACGGCGGCGCGGATGGCGGCGGGATCCTCGGTGCGCGGGTTGTCATCGGTGAGGATGGCGTGGTCGGCGAGGCGCGCGGCGACCTCGCCCATCAGCGGCCGCTTGCCGGGATCGCGGTCGCCGCCGGCGCCGAACACCACATGCAGGCGATGGGTGGTGTGCGGGCGCAGGGCCGTCAGCAGGCGCTCCAGCGCATCAGGCGTGTGGGCGTAATCGACATAGACGGCGGCGCCGTTCGCCAAGCGCGCCGCGAGCTCCATCCGTCCGCGCACGCCGGTCAGGCGCGGCAGGTTCTGCAGCACCGCCCCGACGGAAAGCCCGCTCGCGACCGCGAGCCCGGCCGCCAGCAGCACGTTGTCGGCCTGGAAGCGGCCGGGCAGCGCGAGGTTGATCTCCGCCCGCCGGCCGAAGGCCTCGATCTCCAGCACCTGGCCATCGGGGCGGGGCGTGTGGCGCAGCAGCCGGATCGCCTCGCCCCCGAGGCCGACGGTGTGCAGTTCGAGACGGCGGCGGGCGGCGATGCCGCGCAACGCGCCCAGCACCTCGGGCGCCATGTCGGCATTGGCCACGGCGGCGGCGCCGGGCTCCAGCAGCGTGTCGAACAGCCGCAGCTTCGCCGCGGCGTAGGCCTCCATGCTGCCGTGGTAGTCCAGGTGGTCGCGCGTCAGGTTGGAGAAGCCGGCGGCGGCGAGGCGGAGCCCGTCGAGCCGCCGCTGCTCCAGCCCGTGCGAGGAAGCCTCCAGCGCCACATGGCCGATGCTCCTCTCCGCCAGCTCCGCCAGCGTCGCATGCAGCGCCACCGGGTCGGGCGTGGTGAGCGAAGGGGTGGGCGGAAACCCTTCGGCCCGCAGGCCGAGCGTGCCGAGCGAGGCGGCGCGCCTCCCGGCGAGGCTCCAGAGCTGGCGCAGGAAGTCCACCGTGCTGGTCTTGCCATTGGTGCCGGTGACGGCGACCACGCTGTCCGGCTGCGGCGCATGGAAGGCGGCGGCCAGCAGCGCCAGCGCGCGTCGCGGGTCGTCGCCGGTCAGCAGCGGGCGGCGCGCCGCGCCGGCGGGCCAGGCGGTGCCCTCCGGCGCCAGCACGGCCATGGCTCCGCGCTCGACCGCCTGGGCGATGAAGGCGCGGCCGTCCACCCGTGCCCCTGGCAGGGCGGCGAACAGGAAGCCGGGCCGCACCGCCCGGCTGTCCGCCGTCAGCCCCGTGACCTCCATCGAAGGCAGGATCTCGCCCGCCGCCCGGAGGCCGGGAACCCGGCCAAGGAGGTCCTCAAGGCGCAAGGCGGATCCCCTGCGGGGCCTGCGGCCCGCTTCCCTGCGGCTCGGCCATGGTCATGCGCAGCGGCACCGGCGGCGGCGGGGTGCCCGGGCGCGAAGGCAGGTTCGGCATCGGCACGGCGCGCGCGGCCGGCGGCGCCATCGGCTGCGGCGGCCGCAGCACCTGCTGGGCCGCCGCGCGCGGCGGCTGCGGCGCGGCGGGGCGCCCGCCAGGCGGCGTGGAGGCGGCGGTCGCCTGGCTCGGCCGCACCGCCCGGCCCGGCTGCAGCGGGATCGAGGTGGCGGAGACGATCGCCGGGTCGTTCGGGTCCTCCGGCACCAGCCCGAGCACCGGCGCGATGCGCGAGATCACCGTATAGGCCGCGGGCGCCGCCACCCAGCCGGCGGTGGCGTAGCCATGGCTCTTGGCGTTGGGCGAGGGTTCGTCGATCATCACGTAGACGGCGTAGCGCGGCGACTGGATCGGGAAGGCGCCGACAAAGGCGGCGATGCGCTTGTTCATCAGATAGCCGCCATGCGGGCCGGTCTTCTGCGCCGTGCCGGTCTTGCCACCGACGAAATAGCCCGGCACGTCGGCGTTCTTGCCCGAGCCGTCGGTGACGACCAGGCGCATCAGCTTGCGGATGGTGGCGCTGGTCTGCTCGCTGACGACGCGGTTGCCCGGCCGCGGCACGCCCGGCGGCTGCGCCACCAGCGTCGGCTCGCGCAGGATGCCGCCGTTGGCCACCGCCGAGATGCCGGAGATGACGTGCAGCGGCGTGACGCTGATGCCATGCCCGAAGGCGACGGTGAACATGTTGATGTCGCGCCAGTGCGCCGCCGGCGGCGCCAGCGGCGCGGCGGTCTCGGGCAGCTCGATCTTCTTGCGCGCCAGCATCCCGGCGTTCTTCAGGAACTCGCGCTGCCGTTGCGGGCCGAAGGTCTCCGCCATGTGGGCGGCGCCGAGGTTGGACGAATAGGCCAGCACCTCGGGGAAGGTGATCCAGCGGTTCTTGCCCTTGTAGTCGCTGATCGTGAAGCGCCCGTAGCGGATCGGCTTCGAGGCGTCGAACATCGAGCTGTTGACGTTCGCGGTGCCATATTCGAGCGCCGCCGCCGCCGTCAGCAGCTTGAAGGTCGAGCCCGGCTCGTAGACGCCGACGGTGGCGCGGTTGAAGCGCTGGTCCGGCGAGGCATCGGTGATGTCGCTGGCGTCGTAGTCCGGCAGGCTGACCATGCCCAGCACTTCCGCGGTGTTGATGTCGAGCACGATGCCCGCGCCGCCGATGCCGTTGAAGTCGCTGATTGCCTGGCTGACGGCGTCGCGCAGCGCGAGCTGCACGCGCACGTCGAGCGAGAGCTTCACCGGCTTGGTGGGCTCCTCGCGCAGGCGGCTGTCAAAGAAGCGCTCGACGCCGGAAACGCCCTTGCCGTCCACGTCCACGTTGCCGAGCACGTGCACCGCGGCGCGGCCCTGCGGGTGGTAGCGGCGCTCGCTTTCCTCGAAGTCCAGGCCGGCGATGCCGAGGTTGATGATGCCTTGCTGCTCGCGCGGGGTCAGCGCGCGGACGATGTAGGCGAAGCCGCGGTCGCCGGAAAGGCGCTCGATCAGCTTCTCGCGGTCGAGCTGCGGCAGCACCGTGCGCAGCTTGTCCGCCACCTCGACAGGGTTCTGGATGACGCGCGGATTGGCCACCAGCGCGTTGACCGGCAGGTTGATCGCCAGGATCTCGCCGTTGCGGTCGGTGATGGCGGCGCGGGTGGCCACCTGCTCGCTCGGCGGCTGCATGGCGCGCACGGCGGCGTTCAGCCGCTTCGGCTCGGCCGGCGCGAGCACCGTGGACCAGGTGGCCTTCATCGCCACGGCGATGAACAGCGCGCCGAAGCCCAGCGCCGCCAGCACCAGGCGCCCGCGGCTGCGCTCAAGCTGCTGCCGCCGCTGCAGGTCCGGCTGGGTGACGCGCACCACCACGCCCGGCGCCGGCGGCGACGGCAGTTCCGCATCCTCCGCCTGCGCCGCGACAGGGTGGCGCAGCGGCGGTGAATCGGGGGAGGGCGGGGGGAGGTGCATCATGACGCTCAGCGGCTCCAGGTGCCGGGGGCGACGGGAACGGGGGCGGCCATCGGCACCGGCGGCGGCAGGCTGCCACCACCGGCGAAGCTGCCGAGCGCCGAGCCGACCGGCGCCGGCGCGGCCATGGCGCGGCCCATCGGCAGCTGGGCGGAGGCGCGCAGCAGGCTCGGCTCGGGACGGGCCACCGGCCGGACCTCCGCGATGCCCAGGCGGGCAGGCGCGGAAACGGGGATCGCCTCACGCGGTGCCGGAAGCGGCCGGTGCGGGGCCACAGGCTCGATGCGGCGTGCCACAACCGCCACAGGCTCGGCGCGGCGCGGCGCCGGCTCGGCCAGGGGACGCGGGGTGGGGCGGGGCGCCGGCTCGGCCGCGGCCAGGTGCTTCGCCACGAACGGGGGCGCCGCATGGGCGGCCGGGGCGGGCACTGCGGCGGCGGCGGTCTTCATGGGTGCGACCGACGGCTCGGACGCGGCCGGCTCGGCGGCGGCGAGGGCGGTTTCCTGCGCGGGGCCGAACAGGTCCACCGGCCCGGCGAAGGTGAGCGGCGCGGGCAGCCGCCGCTCCAGGTCCGTCAGGCGCAGGAACTGGCTCGGCGTCATGGTGTCGAGCGGCAGGTGCTTCTGCGCCATCTGCCGCAGCCGCTCGGGCTCGTTCAGCATGGCCCACTCGGCCTTCAGCACCTGGGTGCGCTCGCGCGCCGCCTCGATGCGCCGGGTGACGTCGCGCAGCTCGCGGTCGAGCTGCGTGGCGGCCTCCTCGGCGCGGTAGACGTGCCAGCCCACCAGGCTGAAGGCGGTGATCGCAACCACGGTCAGGGGGCGGAACATCAGGCCGTCTCCAGTTTCTCAAGCGCCCGCAGGCGGGCCGATCGGGCACGGGGGTTGGTGGCCGTCTCGGCCTCCCCCGGACGCAGGGCGTTGGTGGTCAGCAGCCGGAACTCCGGCGCGGCGCGCGGTGCCAGGATGGCCGCCGGCGCATGGCGCGAGGCACCGGGCGCGCGGCCCGCCGCCTGCTGCATGAAGCGCTTCACGATGCGGTCCTCCAGCGAATGGAAGGCGACCACGACCAGCCGCCCGCCGGGGGCGAGCAGCTTCGCCGCCGCGGCCAGCCCGCGCTCGACCTCGCCCAGCTCGTCGTTCACGGCGAGCCGCAGCGCCTGGAAGGAGCGGGTGGCGCTGTCGATGCCGGACGGATCGCGCGGCATCACGGAATGGATGATCTGCACCAGGCGCCCGGTGGTCTCGATCGGCGCTTCCTGGCGGGCGGCGACGATCGCGCGGGCGATGCGGCGCGAATGCCGCTCCTCGCCCAGCTCCCAAAGGATCGTCGCGAGCTCGGCCTCCGGCAGGCGGTTCACCAGCTCGGCGGCGGAGCGGCCCTGCTTCTCCATCCGCATGTCGAGCGGCCCGTCGGCGCGGAAGGAGAAGCCGCGCTCGGCCTGGTCGAGCTGGAAGGAGGAGACGCCGAGGTCCAGCACCACGCCGTCGAGCTGCTCGACGCCGCGCTCGGCGAGCAGTTCCAGCATGTCGCCGAATCGGCCCTCGACCAGCACCAGCCGGCCCGGGCAGTCGGCCGCCAGGGCGGCGCCGCGGGCAATGGCGTCCGGGTCGCGGTCGATGGCGTAGAGGGTGCAGCGCGCGGCGGAAAGGATGGCGCGCGCATAGCCGCCGCCGCCGAAGGTGCCGTCGAGATAGCTGCCGCCCTCGCGCGGGGCGAGGTTGCCGAGCACTTCCTTCAGCATCACGGGGATATGGCTGCTCATGCCGATTCCCCCGCCGGCGGCCGGCCCGCGGGCGCGCCGCCCGGCAGGGTGAGGGCACGGTCGCGGGTGCCGCCGCGGGCTTCCTCGGCGCGGCGCTTCGCGGCCGCCGGATCCCACAGCGTGAACTTCGCGCCCAGCCCGACAAAGGCGACCATCTCGGTCAGCCCGGCATGCGCGACCAGGTCCTCGGGAAGCATGATGCGGCCTTCGCCGTCCGGGCGAATCGGATAGGCATCGGCAAAGATCGCGGTGGCCAGGTCGTCCTGTTCGGCGGAGAACACGTCGAGTCGATCCAGCTTGCTGGCCATTGCGTCAAACGCCGGCATCGGCCAAGCCTCGATGCAGGCATGCTGATGCGAGGGACGGAGCACGATCTCGTCGGATCCCAGCCGGGCCAACTCGGCACGAAACAGCGCAGGGACGGAAACCCGCCCCTTGCGGTCCAGCCGATTGGTATGGGTCCCCATGAACCGGGCCATCGATGCCGCCTTGTCCCCCTGCGGCGGGAAGTCCAATCGAGGGCCGGAAAGCGGCCGGCGAGGCCCCCCGACCTCGCCGGCTCACCCGACCATCCCCTGATTTTCGATCCCTCGCCCCCCCGAGCTCCGGATCGTTCATGGGATAACATGGGATACCATGGGTAGAGTCAGGGCAGCAAGGGCAAAACCCCAGCCGAAGTCCTGGTTAAAAACAGAAAAAACATGGCTCTACGGCGTGCTGTCGCACTTCCGTCGTATGACTGTAGGAATTGTGACGCGGTGTTGCCGAAAGGCGTCAGGTGGCCTGTAAGCCGGGTTCTGTCCACGCCTCCGGCGAACCGGCGGCGTGCGGCGACCATTCCTCTGGGACATGCCTTGCGGCATGCCTCACGCGGCCAACCCGGGTGACGGGGCGGGAAAGCCCCCCGCGGACGGATTCCTCGCGGAATCCCCGCCGGCCACCCCTATTCGGCCTTGCTCCCGGTGGGGTTTACCATGCCGCCCCCGTCGCCGGGGGCGCGGTGCGCTCTTACCGCACCGTTTCACCCTTGCCGGGGCGGCGAACCGGCCCGGCGGTTTGATTTCTGTGGCACTTTCCCTGGGGTCGCCCCCGCCGGCCGTTGGCCGGCACCGTATTCCCGTGGAGCCCGGACTTTCCTCCAGCCATGGGGCCTGCCCATGACCAGCGGCCGCCCGGCCACCTGACGCGGGGGCATAACTGTCGCCGGCAAGGGCTGGAGTCAATCGGTGCCGCGGCAGGATAATTCAGTCAGGGGTTGATTCGCCCAGGCGGGCCACAGCCTCCAGACGCGCGAGCGTGCCGGCATCGGCCTGGCCGTTCACGCGTTCCTGGCGCCAGTGCCGCTGGAAGGCGGTGAGCGCCGCCGCCGGCCGCGCCGCGTCCACGGGGTAGCCGATCCGCGCCAGCAGCGCGGCGGCCCGCGCCGCGCCGTCGGGCGGCAGGCTGGCATCCTCGCCCGGCACGCCGGCCGGCCAGAGCCCGATTCCGTTCGCCGCCAGCCCCTCCCAGTCGAACAGTTCGCCAGGGTCCTGCTTGCGGTCCGGCGCGATGTCGCTGTGCGCCACCACATTGCGCGCAGGAATCGGGTGGAGCGCCAGGATCTCCAGGCAAAGCTCCGCCACCGCCGCCATCTGCAGGGCGGGGAAGGGGTGGTAGCCCCATTCGTGGCCGGGGTTCACCACCTCGATGCCGATGCTGCGCCCGTTGAGCGTGCTGTTGCCGCGCCAGAACGAGGCGCCGGCATGCCAGGCGCGGCGCGATTCGGGCACCAGCCGCCAGACCAGCCCATCCTCCTCCACGAGGTAGTGGCAGGAAACGCGCGGCAGCGGCGCGGGCGGCGCGGGGTCGCAGAGACGGTCAAGCGCGGCCTTGGCCGTCGGCATGCCGGTGTAGTGCAGCACCAGCGTGTCGATCGGCGTGCCCGCGGGGCGGTCGTCCTGGTTCGGGCTCGGCCGCTCGCGGATGGCGAGGCGGCTTCCGCTCCACATCAGAGGTCGCGCTCCCGCTTGACGCGGTCCCAGGCGGCGTTGATCTCGGCCATGCGGGCGGAGGCGCGGCGAAGCTGCTCGGGCGGCACGCCCCGCGCCGCCAGCCCGTCCGGATGGTGTTCGCGGATCAGCCGGCGCCAGGCCAGCCGCACCTCCTCGTCCGTCGCCGAGGCGGCGATGCCGAGCACCGTGTAGGGGTCGGGCTCGCGCGGCATGCTCAGTGGCGGCACGCGGGACTGCGGCCCGCCGGGCTCGTCCAGCTTGAAGCTGCGGCGCACTCTGGCCAGGAAGGTGGCCTCGCTGCGCGTCAGCGGGCCGTCGGCGCGGGCGATGTGGTGCAGCGCCGTCATCACCTCCTCCAGCATCGCCCGGTTGTCGGCGAAGACCTCGCCCATCCGGTTGGCGAAGGCCTCGTAGCCGGAGGCGTCCTCGCGCGCCTTGTCGAACAGCAGGCCGACCTCGCGCTGGTTCTCGAGGGGGATGCGGAAGGCGCGCTTGAAGGCGTTGATCTCCTCCCGCTTCACCGCGCCGTCGGTCTTGGCGAGCTTCGCCGAGAGCACGATGACGCCGATCGAGAAGAGCTGGTCGCGGTTGGTGATGCGCGCGAGGGCCTCGGGCCGGCTATCCAGCTCCGGCGGGCGGTTGGTTCCCTCGTCGGCGGCGTGGCCGAGCGCGGCGCCCACCACCGCGCCGAAGGGCCCGCCCATCGCGAAGCCGGTGACGCCGCCGAGGATCTTCCCCCAGAAACTCAAGTTCCGATCGCCTCCGCTGCTGCGCACCTGCTTCCGTCCACCCCTACCACGCCGCGCGGCGCGCTGCCATGGCATCCCTGGGGCATGCCTGGGGCATCCCGGGGCGTCCCTGGGGCATCCGGCGGCGTCTGTCCTCTTGCGCCCCGCGCGCCCGGGCGCCACACGGGAGGCCGGATTCTGGGAGATGGCGCCATGGGCGGCTGGCAGTTCTGGATCGATCGGGGCGGCACCTTCACCGACATCGTGGCGCGCGATCCGGCGGGGCGGCTCTCCACCCGCAAGCTGCTTTCCGAGAACCCCGGCCGCTACCAGGACGCGGCGGTGGCCGGCATCCGCGCCTGCCTGGGCCTGGCGGCCGGGGCGGCGATCCCGCCGGGCACGATCGCCGCGGTGAAGATGGGCACCACCGTCGCCACCAACGCCCTGCTGGAGCGCAAGGGCGAGCGGGTGCTGCTGCTGGTCAACCGCGGCTTCGCCGACGCGCTGCGCATCGGCAACCAGGCGCGGCCGCGCCTCTTCGACCTCGACATCCGCCTGCCCGAGCTGCTGCATGAGCGGGTGGCCGAGATCGGCGGCCGGCTGGCGCCCGACGGGCGCGAGATCGAGCCGCTGGACGAGGCGGCCGCCCGCGCCGCGCTGCGGGAGGGCTATGACGCCGGCATCCGCGCGGTGGCGATCGTGCTGATGCATGCCTGGGTGGCGCCGGAGCACGAGCAGCGGCTCGGCGCCCTGGCCCGCGAGGCCGGCTTCACCCAGGTCAGCCTGAGCCACGAGGCATCTCCGCTGCCGCGCATCGTGCCGCGCGGCGACACCACGGTGGTGGACGCCTACCTCTCCCCGATCCTGCGCCGCTATGTGGAGCAGGTGGCGACACAACTGCCAGGTGTGACACTCTATTTTATGCAGTCCTCCGGAGGGCTGACGCTGGCGGAACAGTTCCAGGGCAAGGACGCCATCCTTTCCGGCCCCGCCGGCGGCATCGTCGGCGCCGCCCGCACCGCGGGAATGGCCGGTTACGACCGCATCATCGGCTTCGACATGGGCGGCACCAGCACCGACGTCGCCCTCTATGCAGGCCAGTTCGAGCGCGCCTTCGAGACCGCGGTGGCCGGCGTGCGGATGCGCGCGCCGATGATGGCCATCAACACCGTGGCGGCGGGCGGCGGCTCCATCCTGGCCTTCGACGGCGCCCGCTTCCGCGTCGGCCCGGAAAGCGCCGGCGCGGTGCCCGGGCCGGCCTGCTACCGGCGCGGCGGCCCGCTCACCGTGACCGACGCCAACGTCATGGTCGGCAAGATCCAGCCCGCGCATTTCCCGCCGATCTTCGGCCCCGATGCCGACCAGCCGCTGGACGCCGCCGTGGTGCGGGAGCGGTTCACCGCCCTGGCGCGCGAGATCGCCGCCGCCACCGGCCAGCCGGAGCAGGACCCGCGCGCCGTGGCCGAGGGCTTCCTGCGCATCGCGGTGGCCAACATGGCGCAGGCGATCAAGCAGGTCTCGATCCAGAAGGGGCACGACCCCGCCCGCCACGCCCTGCAATGCTTCGGCGGCGCCGGCGGCCAGCATGCCTGCCGGGTGGCCGACGCGCTGGGCATGGACACCGTCTTCATCCACCCCTTCGCCGGCGTGCTCTCGGCCTATGGCATGGGCCTCGCCGACCAGAGCGTGATCCGCGAGACCGCCGTCGAGGCACCCCTCTCGGCGGACGGCATGACCGACCTCTCCGCCCGCGTGGCGGGCCTGGAGACCGAGGGCCGCGCCGCGCTGGAGCAGCAGGGTGCCGACCCCGAGCGCCTGCGCGCCGAGCCGCGCCTGCACCTGCGCTATGCCGGCACGGACACCTTCCTGCCCGTGCCCTTCGGCGCCTATGAGGCGGTGCTGGCCGGCTTCACCGAGGCGCATCGCCGCCGCTTCGGCTTCGCGACGCCGGAGCGGCCGGTGCTGGTGGAGGCCTGCGTGGTCGAATGCATCGCGCCCGGCGAGGCGGTGGACGAGCCGCGGCTTCCGCCGCGCGCCGCCGGCGAGGCGCTGGCCCCGCTGGCCACCGTGCCGCTCTTCACCGAGGGTGCGGAGCATGCCGCGCCGGTCTTCGACCGGGAGGCGCTGCGTGCCGGCGACCGCATTCCCGGCCCCGCCCTGGTTCGCGAGAGCACCGCGACCACCGTGGTCGAGCCCGGCTGGACCGCCGAGGTGACCCCGCTCAACCACATGATCCTGCACCGCACCGCGCCGCGCGCCGCGGCCCGGGTGGGGGAGGGTGCCTCCGAGCGGCCCGACCCGGTGCTGCTGGAGCTGTTCAACAGCCTCTTCATGAGCATCGCCGAGCAGACCGGCACGGTGCTGCAGAACACCTCGCTCAGCGTGAACATCAAGGAGCGGCTGGACTTCTCCTGCGCCATCTTCGACGCCGAGGGGCGGCTCGTGGCCAATGCGCCGCACGTGCCCGTGCATCTCGGCGCCATGGGGCAGAGCGTGCGCACCGTGATCGCCAGCCGCGGCGCGACGCTGAAGCCGGGCGACGTGGTGGCGCTGAACAACCCCTACAACGGCGGCACCCACCTGCCGGACATCACCGTCATCACGCCGGTGTTCGACGAATCCGGCACGGAAATCCTGTTCTTCCTCGGTAGCCGGGGGCACCATGCGGATGTCGGCGGCCTGACGCCCGGCTCCACCCCGCCGGATTCCGCCACCCTGGAGGAGGAGGGCGTGGTCATCGACGACTTCCTGCTGGTGGATGGCGGGCAGTTCCGCGAGGCGGAGTTCCGTGCCCTGCTGACTGGGGCGAAATACCCGGCGCGAAGTCCGGACGTGAACCTCGCCGACATCAAGGCGCAGGTGGCCGCCAACGAGACCGGCGTGCAGGAGCTGCGCCGCGCCATCGGCCAGTTCGGGCTGCCCACCGTGCGCGCCTACATGCGCCATGTGATGGACAATGCCGAGGCGGCGGTGCGCGGCGTGCTCGACCGCCTGCAGGATGGCAGCTTCGCCTACACCATGGATGACGGCGCGCCGCTGCACGTCGCCGTGCGGGTGGACCGCGCCGGCCGCCGCGCCACCATCGACTTCACCGGCACCGGTCCGCAGCGCCCCGGCAACTTCAACGCCCCCGCGGCGGTGACGCGCGCCGTGGTGCTCTACTGCTTCCGCTGCCTGGTGGGGGAGGACATCCCGCTCAACGACGGCTGCCTGGTGCCGCTCGACATCGTCGTGCCGGAGGGCTCCTTCCTCTCGCCGCGCCCCGGTGGGCCGGGCGGGGGGGCGGCGGTGGTGGCGGGCAACACCGAGGTCTCGCAGGCCACCGCCAACGCCCTGCTGGCGGCGCTCGACGCCTGCGCCGGCGCCCAGGCGACGATGAACAACCTGCTCTTCGGCGACGACCGGTACCAGTACTACGAGACGGTCTGCGGCGGCATAGGCGCGGGGCCTGGCTTCCACGGCGCCTCCGCGGTGCAGACCCACATGACCAACACCCGCATGACCGACCCGGAGATCCTGGAGCTGCGCTATCCCGTGCGGCTGGAGGAGTTCGCCATCCGCCGCGGTTCCGGCGGGGCCGGGGAATGGCGCGGCGGCGACGGCGCGCGGCGCCGCATCCGCTTCCTCCGGCCGATGACGGCGATCATCGTCGCCTCCCGCCGCGACGTGCCGCCGCACGGGCTGCATGGCGGCGCCGACGGCGCGCCGGGCCGGCAATGGGTGGAGCGGCTCGATGGCGCGCTCCAGCCGCTCGGCGGCCGCGACCGCGCGGAGCTTGCGGCCGGCGAGGTGCTCGGCCTGGAGACCCCCGGCGGCGGCGGCTGGGGCCGCGCGGCCGGCTGATGCGGCAGCGCGCCTCCCGCTCCTTCGGCCGCCTCCTCGGCCGGCCCCTCGGCCGCCGCCTGACGATTGCCGGGCTGGTGCTGCTGCCGGTGCTGCTGGCGGTGGCGCTGTGGTTCGTGCCGCGCTTGACCGACTGGAACGAGCACCGCGACCGGCTGGCCATCCTGGCCGCCGGCCGGCTCGGCCAGCCGGTGACGCTGACCGGTCCGGTCAAGCTGGCGCTGCTGCCGCAGCCGATGCTGGAAGCGGGGGGCGTGACCATCGGCGGCCCCGATTCCTCCATTTCGGTGGAGGCGCGCGCGCTGCGGCTGCGGCTGGACTGGCTGGCGCTGCTGCGGCTGCGGCTGGAGCCGCGCGAGGTGACGCTGGTGGGCGCCGAGATCCGCCTGCCCTGGCCGCCGGTGCCCGGCCAGTCCTTCCGTCCGCCACCCTGGCTGACCGGCTTGCAGGGCCGCATCCAGGATTCCCGCGTGATGATCGGCCAGCTGGGGCTGGAGCGGGTCACCGCCACCCTTGCCGCCGGCGCCGCGACCGACGCCGTCCAGATCACCGGCCGCTTCCGGTGGCGGCAGACCGAAGTGGCCTTCGAGATCGCCCTCGGCCGCCCTGGCGGCGACGGGGCGGCGCCGCTCACCCTGACACTCTCGGGCGGCAAGGCGTCGCTTTCGGCAAGCGGCGTGCTGCTGCCCGAAGGCGGCTTCGAGGGCAGCCTGCAGGGCGGCGGCAGCGACCTCGCGGCCCTGCTGCCCGCCCCCTCCGGCAGCTTCCGCCTGCGTGGCCGCCTCAGCGTCACCGCCGAGCTGCTCACGGCCGAGGACCTTGTGCTCGACGTCGCCGGCACGCCGGCGCGTGGCGCCGCGACGCTGCGCGTGGCGCCGGCGCCGCGGCTGGACCTGGCGCTGGCCACCAGCCGGGTGGAACTGGACCCCTGGATCGCCGCGCTGCGGCGCGCCGGGCCCTTGCCGCTGCCCTTCGGCCTTGATCTTTCCGCCGAGGCGGCGGGTTTCCGTGGCCTGACGCTGCGCCGCCTGCGCGGCGCCGCCCTTCTGGCGGGCGATCGCCTGACCCTGACCGATGTCGGCGCCGTTTTGCCCGGCGACACCGAGATCGAGCTTTCCGGCGCCACCACCAGCCGCCCGCCTGCGGCAGGGCAAGGCGCGGCCGCCGGCAGCGGCGAGCGGCTGGAGGCGAGGGTGCGCTTCCAGGGCACCATGCTGCGCGGCACCCTGCTGGCGCTCGGCCTGCCGCTGGAAGGCACGCGGCCGGACCGCCTGCGCGAGGGCGAGGGCCGCTTCCGGCTGGTGCTCGACGAGACCCAGGCGGCAATTCCCGAGTTCACCGCCACGCTGGACGGCGGGCGCGTCTCCGGCGCCGGGGTGCTGCGCTTCGGCAGCCGCCCGGCGCTGGGTGTGGGCCTTACCTTCGAGCGGCTGCCGCTGGACGGCTGGCTTCGCCCCGGGCTGGAGTGGCCGGCCGCGCAGGCCTGGCTGGCCGGCATGGACGCCAACCTCCGGCTTTCCGCCGAGCGGGCCCAGTGGCACGACCTGAGCATCCAGGGCCTTTCCGCCGACGCCTCGCTGGAGAATGGCCGCCTGACCGCGCGCCGCCTTTCCGGCCGGCTGGCGGGTGGCGACGTGGCGCTTTCCGGCGTGGCGCAGCTTGGCCCGGCGCTGCAGCTCTCCGACCTGGCGCTGGAGGTCAACGCGCCCGGCGCCGCGCAACTCCTCGCGCTGGTGCCGGGCGACTGGCCCGACCAGGTACCGATCGGGGAGGCGGCGCTGGCGCTTCGCCTCTCCGGCAGCGGTCCGCTGGGCGCGCTGGCGCTGCGCGGCAGCCTTGAGCTGGGCGACCTTCGCGCCGAGGCCAGCGGCATGCTGGACCTGCCGGGCCGCCGCTACGCCGGCGGGCTGACGCTGCGCCACCCCGGCGCGCCGCGCCTGCTGGGCGAGCTGGCCGGGCTCGCCGCTCCGCCATGGCTGGGGGAGGGTTCCTTTTCGCTGGTCGGCAACCTGACGGCCAGTCCGGAGGCCGTGCATGCGGAGAGCTTCGACCTCGTGGCCGCCGGGCTGCGGCTGGGCGGCCTGCTCGACCTCAACCTGGAGGGTGCGCGCCCCCGCCTTTCCGGCCGCCTCGCCGCCGAGCGGCTGCCGCTGCCCGGCTTCGACTGGAACGCGCGCGATCCCTTTCCCCTGGCGCCGCTCTCCCGCTTCGACGCGGAGCTGCCGGTGCGGGCGCAGCGCGTCGAGCCGCTCGGCCTGCCGCCGCTGGAGGCTGCGACCGCGGCGCTGCGGCTGCGGGATGGTGTGCTGGAGCTGAACGACCTGAAAGGGCTGTTCGCCGGCGGGCAGCTGGATGCCGGGCTGAGGGTGGAGGCTGGCGCCACGCCGCCGGTGTTCGAGGCGCAGGGGCGGCTGGCGGGGGTCGCCCTTGCGGAGCCGCTGCCGGGCCTGCCGGTGGATCTGAAAAGCGGCCAGGTGGAGGCGGAGGCGAGCCTGCGTGCCGCGGGCCACAGCCCGGCGGCGCTGATGGCCACGCTGGGCGGCCAGGCCCAGGTGGCGGTGCGCAACGGTGTCCTGGAGGGCACGGACCTGCGCGCCGCCCTGGCGGTGTCCGAGCAGGCTTCCCTGAGCGAGGCGGAAAGCAGCCTCCGGCAGGCGCTGCTCGGCGGCGCCACCGCCTTTGGGGCGCTTCAGGCGCGGCTGCGCTTCCAGTCCGGCCATGTGGTGCTGGAGGAAGGCCGGCTGGCCCTGCCCGAGGCGCCCGATGCCCGCCTGGGCGGCGAGTTCGACCTGGCCCGTGGCGGCATGGACCTGCGGCTCGTGCTGCGGGATGGCGAGGCGCCGGAATTCGGCCTGCGCATGACGGGCTCGGCGGCCAGGCCGAGGCTGGTCCCTGAAATGGCCGATTGGTTGCGCTGGCGGGCGGAACGCTAGCGCCGCCGGGGCGTTAGCCAGAGGTCACACCCTTGCAGGAGGCCTTGCCGGATGCGCCTCGCCCACCCGTTTCTTCTCCTGGCGCTGCTTGGCCTCGTCGCCTGCGGGGAGGAGGCCCGCCTGCCGGTTTCCGCCGGCACCGGCCCGAACCCGCAGCTGCCCCCGCCGCGGCAGAGCTGGATTCCCACCGTCAACGTGGCTCCCGCCCAGGGCTGGCCCGAGGGCGCCATGCCCATCGCCGCGCAGGGGCTTCGGGTTCAGGACTTCGCCGGCGGCCTGCAACACCCGCGCTGGCTGCATGTGCTGCCGAACGGGGACGTGCTGGTGGCGGAAAGCGACGCGCCGCCGAAGCCGGAGGACGGCAAGGGCGTCAGGGGCTGGATCATGGGCCTGCTGATGCGCAAGGCCGGTTCCAGGACACCGAGTGCCAACCGCATCACCCTGCTGCGCGACACCGACGGAGACGGCGTGGCGGACCAGCGCAGCATCTTCCTGGAGGGGCTGAACTCCCCCTTCGGCATGGCGCTGGTGGGGAACGACCTCTACGTCGCCGACACCGATGCGGTGCTGCGCTTCCCCTATCAGGCCGGACAGGCACGCATCGCCGGGCAGGGCAGCAAGGTCACCGGCCTGCCGGCCGGCCTCCTCAACCACCACTGGACCAAGAGCCTGATCGCCAGCCCGGACGGCGCGCGCCTCTACGCCACGGTTGGCTCCAACAGCAACGTCGGCGAGAACGGCATGGAGGCCGAAGAGGGCCGCGCCGCGATCTGGGAGATCGACCGGGCGAGCGGCGCCAAGCGCCTCTTCGCCACCGGCCTGCGCAACCCGAACGGCATGATGTGGGTGCCGGAAACCGGCGCGCTCTGGACCGCGGTGAACGAGCGGGACATGCTCGGCAGCGACCTGGTGCCGGACTACATGACCAGCGTGCGGGATGGCGGCTTCTACGGCTGGCCCTACAGCTATTACGGCCAGCACCTCGACCCCCGGCCGGACCCGCAGCGTCCCGACCTGGTGTCGCGCGCCATCGTGCCGGACTATGCCCTGGGGCCGCACACCGCCTCGCTGGGCCTCGCCTGGTCCGGCGCGGGCGAGGGGGCGATGCCGCCCCCCTTTGCGCAGGGCGCCTTCATTGGCCAGCACGGTTCCTGGAACCGCCGGCCGCCCAGCGGCTACAAGGTGATCTACGTGCCCTTCGAGGGCGGGACGCCGAGCGGGCCGCCGGTGGACGTGCTGACCGGCTTCCTGGATGGGGAAGGAAACGCGCAGGGCCGGCCCGTGGGCGTGACGCTGGACGGGCGCGGCGGCCTGCTGGTGGCCGACGATGTCGGCGGCCATGTCTGGCGGGTGAGCGCGGGGCGCTAGGGAGCGGTTCCCGTTCGCCTGGGCTGACGTCAAATGCTCCAGCTCTTTGGTTTAAGGAGCATCGTCACCAGGGCAGGTGATCCCGCCAGATCGGGCCCTCCCCTATCGGGACCTTTTCCGGGCGGCAGGCGCCGAGGGCGCTCACTCCTGCTGCCCGTCCCGGCTGGCCACCAGCGCATGCACCCGCAATGCGCTGGCGAGCGGCCGGTCCGGCTCCGCGCGGGCGGCGTCCACCTGCTGAACCAGCGCCGACAGCGTGAGGCCCCGCGCCGCCGCCAGTTCCTCCAGCGCCGACCAGAACTCCGTCTCCAGCGCCACGCTGGTGCGGTGCCCGGCCAGGGTGAAGGAGCGCTTCAGCAGGTGGGGCCCGGTCATCCCGCGCCTGCCAGCGTTGCGCCGGGGCTCACCATCTCCTCCGGCTTGACCCAGGTGTCGAAGTCCTCGGGCTTCACGAAGCCGAGCTGGTCGGCCGCCTCGCGCAGCGTCAGGTTCTCGGCCAGCGCCTTCTTGCCGATCTGCACGGCCTTGTCGTAGCCGATGCGCGGGTTCAGCACCGTCACCAGCATCAGCGACTTGGCCAGGTTCTCGGCGATGCGCGCCCGGTTGGGCTCCAGCTTGTCTACCATGTTGTGGGCAAAGCTCTCCGCCACGTCGGCGAGCAGCGTCGCCGACTGCAGCGCGGCATTGATGATCACCGGCTTGAAGACGTTCAGCTCCAGGTGCCCCTGGGCGCCCGCGACGGTGATCGTGGTGTGGTTCCCCATGACCTGCGCCGCCACCATTGTCATGGCCTCCGACTGCGTGGGGTTGGTCTTGCCCGGCATGATGGAGGAGGAAAGCCCGTCGGCGGGAATGAACAATTCCGAGAACCCGCTACGCGGGCCGCTGCCGAGCAGCCGGATGTCGTTTGCGATCTTGTTGAGCGAAACAGCCAGTGTGTTCAGCACACCGGAAAGTTCAACAAAGGCGTCCTCCGCCCCCATGCCCTCGAACTTGTTCGGATTGGGCTGGAAGTCGAGCCCGGTCAGTCCGCGGATTCGTTCGCAAAACGCAACATCGAAGTCCTTGTGGCGGTTGAGCCCGGTGCCGACGGCGGTGCCGCCCTGCGGCAGCAGCAGCAACCGCGGCAGGGCGCCGCGCAGCCGGTCCTGGCCATGCGCCACCTGCGCGGCCCAGGCGGCGAATTCCTGGCCCAGCGTCACCGGCACCGCGTCCATCAGGTGGGTGCGGCCGACCTTGACGATGTCGCCCCATTCCTGCGCCCGCCGCTCCAGCGCCTGCCGCAGCACGCCGAGGGCGGGCACGAGGCGCTGCGTCACCGCCTCGGCGGCGGCGATGTGCATCATGGTGGGGAAGCTGTCGTTGGAGGACTGACCACGGTTGACGTGGTCGTTCGGGTGCACCGGCTTGCGGCTGCCGAGCGGCTGGCCGAGCATCTCGTTGGCGCGGTTCGAGATGACCTCGTTGGCGTTCATGTTGGTCTGGGTGCCGGAGCCGGTCTGCCAGACCGGCAGCGGGAAGTCGGCGTCGCGCCGGCCCTCGGCGATCTCGGCGGCGGCGGCGACGATCGGGTCGGCCAGCTCGGCCGGCAGCTCGCCGAGCTGCCTGTTGGCCTCGGCGGCGGCCTGCTTCTGCAGGCCCACGGCACGGATCAGGCCGCGCGGGAAGTGTTCCGAGCCGATGCGGAAAAGGCGCCGGGCGCGCTCGGTCTGCGGCCCCCAGTAGCGCCCGGCCTCGATCTCGATGGTGCCGAGGCTGTCGGTTTCGGTGCGGGTATCGGCCATGTCCGGGCTCCTGCCTGTGGTGAGGTGCAGGTGGGAAGCCGGGCAGCCCGGGAACAGGTTGCGCAGGTGGAAGCCGGCCCGTCCGGGGACGGGCCGGGCGAGGCTACCAGTGCCGGTAGCGCGGCGGCGGCGCGTAATAGGCCACCGGCGGGGGCGGCGCGTAGTAGGCCACCGGAGGCGGCGGCGGGGGCGGCGCGTAATAGGCCACCGGCGGGGGGGCGTAATAGTAAGCGGGCGGCGGCGGCGGGGGCGGCGCGTAGTAGGCCACCGGAGGCGGCGGCGGGGGCGGCGCGTAATAGGCCACCGGCGGGGGGGCGTAATAGTAAGCGGGCGGCGGCGGCGGGGGCGGCGCGTAGTAGGCCACCGGAGGCGGCGGCGGGGGCGGCGCGTAATAGGCCACCGGCGGGGGGGCGTAATAGTAAGCGGGCGGCGGCGGCGGGGGCGGCGCGTAGTAGGCCACCGGCGGCGGCGCGGCCTGCGCGGCCACGCCGCCAAGCAGCGCGCCCACCGCCAGTCCGCCAATCACGCCGGCGGCAACGGCGCCGCCATTGCCGCCATGGCGGTGCCAGCCGCCGGCCTGGGCGGCTGGGCTGGCCAGCATCAGCGCGGCGCCGGCCGCACTGGCAAGGAACAGCGAACGGATCGGTTTCATCGTGGTGCCCTCCGGGCCTGACCCTGGCATCATACCCCGGATCGGCGCGGGATTATGGCGAAGCCAGGGTATGATCATGGCCGCCGCTCAGGCGGCCGGCCCATAAGTGGCGATTTCGATGAGGTTTTCATCGGGGTCGCGGCAATACACCGAGGTGATCGGGCCGAGCGCCCCGGCCTTTGGCACCGGCCCCTTCTCGATGGTCACGCCGCACTCGTGCAGGTGGGCGATGACGTCCTCCGCGGTGACCGCGACAATGAAGCAAAGGTCCTGCGTGCCCGGCGCGGCGGCGGTGCCGGTGAACCATTCCTCCTGCGTCGCCGTCTGCGGGCGCAGGTTGATCTTCTGGCCGCCGAAGCGCAGCGCGTTGCGCCGCTGCTCGCCGAAGGCCTCCCGCTCCATTCCCAGCACCCGCTGGTACCACGAGGCGCTCACGTCCACGTCCCGGCAGGTGATCACCAGGTGGTCGAGCCGGTCTACCGCGAAGCGCATGCCTTACTCCTTCCTGGCGCCGATGCGCGCCGTGACCTCGATTTCGATCCGCATTGCCTCGGCCTGCAGCCCGGCATGGAGCAGCGTCGCGGCCGGGCGCGCCGTGCCGAGCCATTTGCGCGTGACCGGCCAGCAGGGCTCCCAGTCCTCGCGCCGCGGCACGATGTAGGTGACGCGCACCACATCCTCCATCGCCGCGCCCGCCTCGGCCAGGGCGGCGGCGATGTTGCGGAAGGTCTGCTCGCACTGCTCCACCACGCCCTCCGCGATGGTCATGCTGGCATAGTCGTAGCCGGTGGTGCCGGAGACGTAGACGGTGTCCCCCGCCACCACGGCGCGGGAATAGCCGATCCGCTCCTCGAAGGGGCTGCCGGAGGAGATCAGGCGCCGGCTCATGCGGCGGCCCCGCCGGCGCAGCGCTCGGGCCGGTGCCGGCGCTCGGTGGCGGCCGGAAAGCGCGCCAGCTTTTCCGCCGGGCGCACCGGCCGCGCCAGCAGCTCGCCGCCGCAGTTCGGGCAGCGCCCGCCGAGCCGCGCCTCGGCGCAGTCCCGGCAGAAGGTGCATTCGAACGAGCAGATCAGGGCGAGGCGGGAGTCCGGCGGCAGGTCGCGGTCGCAGCACTCGCAGTTGGGCCTCAGCTCCAGCATCGCCTCACCTCCCCGGGGTGGCGCGACCCGGCCATGGCCGAGTCGCGCCGCGACTCACTCCAGGCCGTCGTAGAAGTCGTTGCCCTTGTCGTCCACGACGATGAAGGCCGGGAAGTCCTCGACCTGGACCTTCCAGATCGCCTCCATGCCGAGTTCCGGATATTCCAGTACCTCGACCTTGCGGATGCAGTCCTGCGCCAGCCGGGCGGCGGGACCGCCGACCGAGCCCAGGTAGAAGCCGCCATGCGCCCTGCAGGCGTCCCGCACGGCCTTGGAGCGGTTGCCCTTGGCCAGCATCACCAACGAGCCGCCGGCGGCCTGGAAGCCGGCCACGTAGCTGTCCATGCGCCCGGCGGTGGTGGGGCCGAAGGAGCCGGTGGGCATGCCCTCCGGCGTCTTGGCGGGCCCGGCGTAGTAGACCGGGTGGTCCTTGATGTACTGCGGCAGGCCCTCGCCACGGTCCAGCCGCTCCTGCAGCTTGGCATGGGCGATGTCGCGCGCCACCACGATGGTGCCGGTCAGCGAGACGCGCGTCTTCACCGGATGCCGCGACAGCTCGGCGCGGATCTCGTCCATCGGCCGGTTGAGGTCGATCTTGACCACCTCGCCGCCCAGGATCTCGTCCGTGGTCTCGGGCAGGAAGCGGGCCGGATCATGCTCCAGCGCCTCGATGAACACGCCGTCCCGGGTGATCTTGGCCTTGATCTGCCGGTCGGCCGAGCAGGAGACGCCGATGCCGATCGGCAGCGAGGCGCCGTGGCGGGGCAGGCGGATCACCCGCACGTCGTGGCAGAAATACTTGCCGCCGAACTGCGCGCCGATGCCGAGGTTCTGCGTCAGCTTGTGGATCTCGGCCTCCAGCTCCGGGTCGCGCAGGCCGTGGCCGGAGCGGTCGCCGGTGGTCGGCAGTTCGTCCAGGTAGCGGGTGGAGGCGAGCTTCACCGTCTTCAGCGTGGTCTCGGCCGAGGTGCCGCCGAGGACGATGGCCAGGTGGTAGGGCGGGCAGGCGCTGGTGCCCAGCGTCTTGATCTTCTCCTCCAGGAACTTCAGCAGCTTCTCCTTGTGCAGCACGGCACGGGTCTGCTGGTAGAGGAAGGTCTTGTTGGCCGAGCCGCCGCCCTTCAGCACGAACATCAGGTGGAACTCGTCGGCGTGGTGGTCGCCGGGCGCGGCGTAGATGTCGAACTGCACCGGCAGGTTGTTGCCGGTGTTGACCTCCTCGAAGGTCGAGAGCGGCGCCATCTGCGAGTAGCGCAGGTTGGTCTCGGTATAGGTGCGGTGGACGCCGTAGGAGAGTGCCTCCTCCTCGTCGCCCTCGACCCAGACCCGCTGGCCCTTCTTGCCGAAGACGATGGCGGTTCCGGTGTCCTGGCACATCGGCAGCACGCCGCCGGCGGCGATGGAGGCGTTCTTCAGCAGGTCGAGCGCCACGAAGCGGTCGTTGGCGCTGGCCTCGGGGTCCGTCAGGATCTTCGCCAGCTGCTCCAGGTGGCCCGAACGCAGGAAGTGGGACACCTCCCTGCAGGCGGCGAAGGCCAGCTCCTCCAGCGCGCGCGGCGACACCTTGAGCACGGTGCGGCCCTCGACCTCGATCGCCTTCACGCCCTCGATGTCGAGGCGCCGGTAGGCGGTCTTGTCCGCGCCGAGCGGCAGCATCGGGCTGTAGCGGAAGCTCTCGGGCCGCTGCGAGACCGGCATCCCGGCATCGGTTTCGTTGACCGGGGTATCGGAAAGCGGGGCGGCGGGGGGGATGTTGTCGTCAGGGGACATCGGGACGCTCCGGCATGACGGGCAGGGCAGGCGTCGCCTGGGCGGCGGCGTCGTCGGGTTGCGGGCAGTGGTAGCGCAGGCCGCGCGGCAAACCAACCGGGCGCGGGGCCCGGCCGGGAAGGGGCAGGACTCAGTCGCGCGAGGGGCGGCGGCGGAAGGCGTCGAGGCTGACCACCTGGGCCGGGCCTTCCTCGGCCTCCGGCTTCGGGTCGGCCTCGTCGCCCTGCTCGGCCATGGGCGCCGGACCCGGCTCGGCCGCTGTCTCCTCGCCGGGCGCCTTGGCCGGCGCCTCGGCCGAGGGGAAGCGCAGGCCGACCCGGACATGCGGGTCCCAGAAGGCGGTGAGGGCGTTGATGGGAATGGTGAGGGTGGCGGGCACCCCGCCGAAGGAGAGGCCGGCGGTGAGAAAGCCCTTTTCGCGCTCCACCTTCAGGTCCCAGAACTGGTGCTGGAGGACGATGGTCATTTCCTCGGGGTAGCGGGCCTTGAGGTGGGCCGGCATCGCCACGCCGGAATGATCGGTGCGGAAGGTCAGGTAGAAGTGGTGCTCGCCGGGCAGGCCGTTGGCGCCAGCGTGTTCGAGCGCCTTCAGCGCCACCTCACGCATCGCCTCCTCGGTCCAGCGATCGTAGGGTAGCAGGCTTTCCACTGGCTTGTTGTCTTCAGTCATGCACTCCACCCCACCGGACGCCCGAAACAATGGAAGACCCATAGCGGTGCCGGCAATCAGCGGAAAGTAGGCGCAGCCAGAAAACGAAGTGGGGGGATTCTGTTGCCCGGTTCCCCCCGGACCGCGCTTACCTATTTAGGCAGCGAGCGCCACAGCCTCGCGGCTGTTATCGTTGGCACTTGTGATATAGCCCGATGACGGTGGTACAATGCCGGGCAAAAGACGGGTCTTTACCGCGCGCGTCGAGCCTGTTTCGTCCCCATGCGAGCCACAGGCCGAGGCCTGGGCCAAAACTGGTGGAGACGCCGGGCACTGCCCCCGGGTCCGCAACGCTTATTCCACACGCCGTTTATCGCCATAGCCGCCCGAAGGCGAGCAGGCCGGATATAGACCCTCCCTCGCCCGATTGCGAGGGGGGAGGGCCGCCTTTTTCGGCCATGCCGGAGCTGGCCGGCGCGTGCCCTTGTTGCCGCGCCCCACCGCCCCCGGCTACACCCCGGCGCGACGCGCGGCACGCCTGGCCGCGGACTCCAGACTTGAGGATGTTTCCCAGATGGCACTTACGGCAGCGCAGCTTCAGGAGCTGGCCGAGGCGAAGGCGGCGCGGGCGGAAACCCGGCGCCCCACCGTGCCGGCGCTGGAGGCCATGCTGTTCGAGCCGGTGCCGGTGCTCGACCACGGCTTCGTCCGGGTGGTGGACTACATGGGCGACGACGCCGCCGTGGTGCAGGCCGCCCGCGTTTCCTACGGGCGCGGCACCAAGGCCGTGCTGGAGGACCGCGGGCTGATCCGCTACCTGATGCGGCACCGCCACTCCACGCCCTTCGAGATGTGCGAGATCAAGTACCACGTGAAGCTGCCGATCTTCGTGGCGCGGCAGTGGATCCGCCACCGCACCGCGAACGTCAACGAATACTCCGCGCGCTACTCGATCATGGACCGCGAGTTCTACCTGCCCGCGCCGGAGCACCTGGCGGCGCAGTCCGCCAGCAACCGCCAGGGCCGGGGCGAGGTGCTGCAGGGCGCCGAGGCGGCGCATGTGCTGGACCTGCTGCGCGAGGATTCCCTGCGCAACTACGACCACTACCAGGAGATGCTGAACGCGGACGAGGAGGGCAAGGTGCTCGACCCCGCCCGCCAGGGCCTGGCGCGCGAGCTGGCGCGGATGAACCTGACGCTGAACGCCTATACCCAGTGGTACTGGAAGACCGACCTGCACAACCTGCTGAACTTCCTGAGCCTGAGGGGCGATCCGCACGCGCAGTACGAGATCCGCGCCTATGCCGAGGTGATGATGGCCTCGCTGGAAGCCTGGGTGCCGGCGGTGGCCGAGGCCTTCCGCGACTACCGGCTCGGCGCCGTGACGTTCTCGGCGCAGATGCTGGAGGTGGTGAAGCGCCTGCTGGCCGGTGAGGCGGTGGAGCAGGCCGGCAGCGGCCTTTCCAGGCGCGAATGGCGGGAGCTGATGGAGCAGCTCGGCCGTCCGGCCTGAGCTTTCCCGCCATGGCCGCTCCCCCGCGCTCCGCGCGCCCCGCCGGCGCACCGGCCCGGCGGAAGCCTGCGGGCGGCCGCGCCAGGCTGGGCGGAGGCGGCCTGCGGCGCTGGCTGCACGATTTCCCCTGGCGCCGGTGGCTCGCCGTCATCATCTGTGTGGCGGTGCTGCTGATCGGCGTGCCGCTGGCGCATGCGATGCTGGGCGATCTCGGGGCCCTGCTGCTGCTGACGGGCTGCGGCGGCTTCGCGCTCGGCCGCGCCACCGCGCCCCGCCGCCTGGCCGGGCCGGCACCGCGCAAGGGCCGCGCGCAACAGGGTTGAGCGGCCGGGAAGGGGTTCTGCGATGGTCTGGCTGCTTCTTGCCGTGCTGCTTCTGCTGGGCTTCCCGGCGATGCTGGTCATCGCCTCGTTGTCCTTCGGCCTCTGGTTGGTCTGGCTGGTGCTGGCGCTGATCTGGGGCGTCATCACCTTCGTGCTGCACGATGCGCCGCTGGCGCTGCTGGTGGTCGGCGCGCTCTATGTCGGCTACCGCTACGGCCGGAAACGGCAACAGGAAGACGGCGCGCTGCACCCGCGCTGAGCGGCAGCAGGTCGGGGGGAAGGAATTTCCCCCGAACCCGCCATCTTCCTTTTGTCGGCCGTGGTGCGGCGCTGGCCGCCAGCGCGCGAAGGCGGGGGAAACGGAAGGGGGCGAGGGGAATCCCTGCCCCCAGCCTGTTCCTTCATTCCACCACGATCTTCGGCGCCGCCGGGCGTGCCGCCAGCTTCCCCCGCAGGCGCCGGGCGATGCCGCGGTAGCGCCCGGCCTCATCGCTCTCCGGCTTCGCCATGACGATCGGCGTGCCGGCGTCCGCCAGCTCGCGGATCTCCAGCTTCAGCGGCAGCTCGCCCAGGAACTCCACGCCCATCCGCTCCGCCTCGGCGCGGGCGCCGCCATGGCCGAAGATGTTGGCGGTGTGTCCGCAGTTCGGGCAGCAGTAGTAGGACATGTTCTCGATCAGCCCGAGCACGGGCACGCTCACCTTCTCGAACATCCGCACCCCGCGCCGGGCGTCGATCAGCGCCACGTCCTGCGGCGTGGAAACGATCACGGCGCCGGCCAGCGGCACCCGCTGGCTCATGGTGAGCTGCGCGTCGCCGGTGCCGGGCGGCATGTCCACCACCAGCACGTCGAGCGGCCCCCATTCCACCTGGCCGAGCATCTGCTCCAGCGCGCCCATCACCATCGGGCCGCGCCAGATCATCGGCGTCTCCTCCTCCACGAGGAAGCCGATGGACATGGCCTTCAGCCCCCAGCGGGAGAGCGGCAGGATGCGCCCGCCGGTGGCGCGCGGCCGCTCGCGGGTGCCGAGCATCTGCGGCAGGGAGGGTCCGTAGATGTCGGCATCCAGCAGCCCGACCCGCAGCCCGTCGGCGGCGAGCGCCACGGCGAGGTTCACCGCCGTGGTGGACTTGCCAACGCCGCCCTTGCCGGAGGCGACGGCGACAATGGCGCCGACCTCCGGCAGCAGCATCGGCCCCTGGCCCGGCGCCGGGCGGCTGGCGCGGGCGGCGCCTGGGGAAGGGCCAGCGGAGGGGCCGAGCGCGGGCGAGGGGCCGCCGGCCGGCGGCAGGCCCGGCGCGGCGGCGGGGCGATGCCCCCCCTGCGCCGGCGCGGCCTGGATGTCGCGGTGCGCGGTCAGCACGCAGGTGGCGGAAAGCACGCCGGGCACCGCCGCCGCCGCGCGCTCCGCCGCCGCGCGCAGCGGCTCCAGGGCGCGCGCCTGCTCGCGCGGCACGGCGAGCGCGAACTGCACCATCCCGTCGCGCGCGGAGAGGCCCTGCAGCATGCCGGCGGCGACCACGTCCTGCCCCGTCTGCGGGTCGCGCACCGCGCGCAACGCGGTCCGCACCGCCTCGGTCAGTGTTTCCGACATCGCTTGAAAACCCCTCGCTCGCGGACAATATCGGCCAAGCCCCCGTCGGATTGCATTGCGCCGAATTCATGTTGCGCATTGCGCCCGGCCCGGACAGGGCGACATATGGTTCGACCCTGTCGCGCATGCACCGCCTTCGCGCAAGCGTCCGCGGCCGGGAACGAGTGGAAAGAGGGGAGACCAGCCAGCCTATGCCCTGGAACAATCAAGGCGGATCCGGTCCGGGAGGCAGCCCGTGGGGCAATCCTCGCCCCGGCGGACCCTGGGGGCAGCCGCCTCAGGGCGGCGGCGGCGGTGGGCGTGGTCCCGGCGGCGGCCCTGACCTGGACGAGGCGATCCGCCAGGCGCAGGAGGTTCTGCGCCGCTTTCTGCCGGGCGGTGGCGGCGGCATGGGCAGGTGGCTCGGCATCGGCGCCGTGGTGGTGCTGGGCCTCTGGGCCGCCAGCGGCATCTACCGCGTGCAGCCCGATGAGCAGGGCGTGGTGATGCGCTTCGGCGCCTTCGACCGCACCACCCAGCCGGGCCTGAACTACCACATCCCCTGGCCGGTCGAGAGCGTCACCACCCCGCGGGTGACGCGCATCAACCGCATCGACATCGGCTTCCGCGCCGCCGGCGACGCGCCGCTGACCCGCCCCGTGCCATCGCGCGACGTGGTCGAGGAAAGCCTGATGCTGACCGGCGACGAGAACATCATCGACATCGACTTCGCGGTGTTCTGGCGCATCCGGGACGCCGGCGAGTTCCTGTTCAACACCCGCAACCCCGAGCAGACGGTGAAGTCCGGGGCGGAAAGCGTGATGCGCGAGGTGGTCGGCCAGACGCCGATCCAGCCGGCGCTGACCGAGGCGCGCGCCGAGATCGAGAGCCGCGTCCGCACCGGGGTGCAGTTCATCCTCGACCAGTACAAGTCGGGCGTCGAGATCACCCAGGTGCAGCTGCTGAAGGTGGACCCGCCCACCGAGGTGATCGACACCTTCCGCGACGTGCAGCGCGCCAACGCCGACCGCGAGCGGCTGCGCAACGAGGCCGAGACCTACCGCAACGACATCATCCCCCGCGCCCGCGGCGAGGGACAACGGCTGATCCAGGAGGCGGAAGGCTACAAGGAAAGCCAGATCGCCCGCGCCCGTGGTGAGGCCGCCCGCTTCCTGAGCGTCCTCTCCGCCTACCAGGGCGCCAAGGACGTGACGATCCGCCGCCTCTACATGGAGACGATGGAGGAGATCCTGCGCCGCAACCCGAAGCTGCTGGTGGATGACCGCCTGCAGGGCATCGTGCCCTACCTGCCGCTGGACGGCGCAAGCCGCCCCGCCGGAACGGCGGGACCGCAGCAGCCGGCACGCCCGCCCGTGCCGCCCTCCGCGCTGAACAACGCGCCGGCGCAGCCGCAGGCCTCGCAGGGAGCCAGCCGATGAACCGCATGCTGCTGCTGGGCGGCGTCATCCTCGTGGCGCTGGTGACGGCGCTTTCCGCCCTCTTCACGGTGCGGGAGACCGAGCAGGTCCTGATCACGCAGCTCGGCCAGCCGATCCGGGTGATCAAGGAACCCGGCCTGCACGTGAAGATCCCCTTCATCCAGACGGTGAGCAGCTTCGACAGCCGCCTGCTGGACTACGACACGCCCGGCGAGGAGGTCATCCTCGCCGACCAGCGCCGGCTGATCGTGGACACCTTCACCCGCTTCCGCATCACCGATCCGCTGCTCTACTTCCAGACGGCGGGCACGCAGGAGAGCGGCATCCGCGCCCGCCTCTCCTCCATCGTGGCCTCCTCGATGCGCCGCGTGCTCGGCAGCGAGACGCTGATGGCCGTGCTGTCCAGCGAGCGGGCGCGGATCATGAACGAGATCCAGCGCCAGGTGAACGCGGAGGCCAAGAGCTTCGGCGTGGCCATCGAGGACGTGCGCATCCGCCGCACCGACCTGCCGGACGAGAACACCCAGGCGATCCTGAACCGCATGCAATCCGAGCGCGAGCGCGTGGCGCGCGAGGCGCGGGCGGAGGGTGCCGAGGTCGCGGCGCGCGTCCGCGCGCAGGCCGACCGCGAGCGCACCGTGTTGCTGGCCGAGAGCCAGGCCCAGGCCGACACGCTGCGCGGCCAGGGCGACGAGGAGGCGATCCGCCTCTTCGCCGAAGCGGCGCAGCGCGACCCCAGCTTCTGGAGCTTCTACCGCTCCATGCAGGCCTACCGGGAGGCGCTGTCCGAGGGCGACACCCGCCTGGTGCTGACGCCGGATTCGGAGTTCTTCCGCTACTTCCGGCAGAGCCGGCCGGATGGCTCCGGCCTGGGTGCGGCCGGCGGCGCCCCGGCCTCGCCGCAGCCACAGCCGCAGGGCGCGGCGCCGGCCCGGTGAGCCGCGCGCCTTGAGCCTGCTGCAACTCATCGCCGGCGGGGCGGTTGTGCTGGCGCTGGAGGGGCTGCTCTACGCAGCCTTTCCGGCGGCCATGCAGCGCGCCCTCGCCGGCATCACGGGCCTGCCGCCGGAAAGGCTCCGCCTCGCCGGGCTGGCCGTGGCGGCGGCCGGGATCGCGCTGGCCACGCTGCTGGTGCGCCACTGAGACCATCCCTGGGGCCGCCGGGGCGGGAAGCCGCCTGCTTTTCCACCGGGCGCGGGCGCCGCCGCCCTTCCGCTCCTGCCCGGGCTGCCCCATCTTCACGTCTGCCGGGCCGTGGCCCGGATCGTCTCCCAAGCGAGGTTTGCCGATGCGTGTCGCCACCCTGATCCTGAGTGCCACGGTCGCCGCGGCGCCGCTCGTCCTGCCGCCGTCCGCCTCGGCCCAGCCGGCGCAGGTGCCGCAGGCGCTGACGGAGCGGCTGCCGGAGAGCTTCGCCCCGCTGGCGCGCCGCCTGCTGCCCTCGGTGGTCAACATCCAGACCAGCCAGACCCTGCAGGCCGGCGGCAACCGCCCGGATGCGCCGGAGATGCCGCAGTTCCCGCCCGGCAGCCCCTTCGAGGAGCTGTTCCGCGACTTCATGGAGCGCATGCGGCCGCCGGGCAGCCGGCCAGGCCAGCCGCCGCGCCGGCAGCAGAGCCAGGGCTCGGGCTTCATCATCGATGCCGGCGGCATCGTGGTGACCAACAACCACGTCATTGACGGCGCGGACGAGATCAACGTCGTGCTGCAGGACAACACCACGCTCAAGGCCGAGCTGGTCGGCGTGGACCAGCGCACCGACCTCGCCGTGCTCCGCGTGAAGTCCGACAAGCCGCTGCCGGTGGTGGGGTTCGGCGATTCCGACAGCGCCGAGGTGGGCGACTGGGTGCTGGCCATCGGCAACCCGCTGGGCTTCGGCGGCAGCGTCACCTCGGGCATCGTCTCGGCGCGCGGCCGCAACATCAATGCCGGCCCCTATGACGACTTCATCCAGACCGACGCCGCCATCAACCGCGGCAACTCCGGCGGCCCGCTGTTCAACACCAAGGGCGAGGTGATCGGCATCAACACCGCCATCGTCTCGCCCTCCGGCGGCTCGATCGGCATCGGCTTCGCCATTCCCGCCAACCTGGCCAAGAACATCGTCGCCCAGCTGGTGGACAGCGGAAAGGTGCGGCGCGGCTGGCTGGGCGTGAACATCCAGCAGGTGACGGACGAGATCGCCGAGAGCCTTGGCCTCCAGGGCCATGCGCGCGGCGCCCTGGTGGCGCGGGCGCAGGAGGACGGCCCCGCCGCCAAGGCCGGCATCCAGAACGGCGACGTGATCCTGAGCTTCAACGGGCACGAGGTGCAGGAGATGCGCGCCCTGCCGCGCATCGTGGCCGAGACCAAGGTGGGCACCGCCGTGCCGGTGACGGTCTGGCGCAACGGCAAGCAGGAGACGCTCCAGGTGACCGTCGCCGAACTGCCGGCCGAGCAGCAGCAGGCCGCCGCCCAGGCCGCTCCGCAGCAGCCGCGCGCCGGCGGAGCCATGGCGCTCTCCGGCCTGGGCATGAAGGTTGCCCCGCTTTCGGCCGAGACGCGCGACCGCTTCAGCCTGAAGGAGGATGCGCGCGGCGTGGTCGTCACCGAGGTGGAGCCGGGCAGCAGCGCGGCCGAGCGCGGGCTCACCGCCGGCGACCTGATCGTCGAGGTGCAGCAGAACCGCGTCACCACGCCGCAGGAGGTGCAGGAGCAGATCGCCCGCCTGCGCCGGCAGAACCGCCCAACGGCGCTGCTGCTGATCGAGAACGGCCAGGGCCAGCGCTTCGTGCCCCTGCGCCTGGCGCCCGAGGGCAAGAACGGCAGCCCGGGCTGATCCCGGGGAAGGCTGATCCCAGGGGAAGCTGATCCCGGGGGAAAACGAATTCTCCCCCGGCCCTCCTCTTCTTCTTTCTGTCGGTTTGGGCGCGCGGGTGAGGATCTCGGCTCTGACTGGCAGAAAAGGGAGGAGGTCTGGGGGAGTTCGCTCCCCCGACCTTTTCACCGCCCCGCCAGGTTCCGGCCCGGATTTTCCTGCGGGCCTTTTTCATGGGCTTACGCGACGAACTCGGCTGCGCGATATCCTTGCGCGAACAGCAGGGCCCGCAGATCCGCATGATCCACCCGCACGCGCGCCGCGGCAGCGACCACCGGCTTGGCGTGGTAGGCCACGCCAAGCCCCGCCGCGGCCAGCATGTCCAGGTCGTTGGCGCCATCGCCAACGGCCAGCGTGTCGGTGAGCGGCAGGCCCAGCTCGGCCGCCAGCTGCTTCAGCGTGGTGAGCTTGGCATGCCGGTCGAAGACCGGCTCGGCCACGGTGCCGGTCAGGCTGCTGCCGTCATCCTCCAGGAGATTGGCATGGTGGCTGGTGAAGCCGACCTTTTCCGCCACCCGGCTGGTGAACCAGGTGAAGCCGCCCGAGGCCAGGGCGCAATGCGCGCCGTTCGCCACCATGGTGCGGACCAGCGCCGTGGCGCCCGGCATCAGGTGCGTGTCGGCCCAGGTGGCCTCCAGCGCCGCGAGGGCGAGGCCCTTCAGCATTGCCACGCGTTCCCGCAGGGCGGTGGCGAAGTCGATCTCGCCGTTCATGCTGCGGCGGGTGATCTCGGCCACGCGCTCCTTCAGCCCGGCATAGGCGGCCAGCTCGTCCAGCGTCTCGCTGGTGACGATGGTGCTGTCCATGTCGGCGATCAGCAGCCGCTTGCGGCGTCCCTCCGCCGGCTGGGCGATGCTGTCCACCGGCGCGCCCTCGAAGACGCGGGCGGCGGCGGCCTGGGCCTGCTCGGGGGCCAGCCCGTCGAAGGGCAGGTCCGCGGCCTCCTCCGCGGCCAGCCAGTCCGCGCTGCCGGCATTGGCGCCGAGGGTGACCAGCGCGGAGCGGACCCGCGCGATGAGGGGCGCCGGCAGTTGGCCTGCGGGCGCGATCAGGGTGAGCACATGCTGCATGGGGAGCGGACCATGCCCGCGCGCGCATGAGCAGGCAACCTTTCGCGCTGCTGGTGGCCGGCCCGACGGCCAGCGGCAAGTCCGCGCTGGCCCTCGGCCTTGCCGGGCACCTGGGCGGCGCGATCATCAACGCCGACAGCATGCAGATCTATGCCGGGCTGGAAGTGCTGACGGCGCAGCCCTCCGCGCAGGAGCAGGCGCGGGCGCCGCACCGCCTCTACGGGGTGCGCGACCCGGCCGAGGCCGCCAGCGTGGCCTGGTGGCGCGGGCAGGCCCTGGCCGAGCTGGCGTCGGCGCGCGCGGCAGGGCGCCTGCCGATCCTCTGCGGCGGCACCGGGCTCTACTTCCGCTCCCTCACCGAGGGCATCGCGCCCGTGCCGGAAATCCCGCCTCACGCGCGGGAGGAGGCACGGGCGCTGCTGGCGGAGAAGGGTCCGGCCGCGCTGCATGCCCTGCTCGCCGCCGCCGATCCGGAAACCGCCGCCCGCCTGCGCCCCAGCGACAGCCAGCGCCTCGCCCGTGCCTTCGAGGTCTGGCGCGGCACCGGGCGGGGGCTGGCCTCCTGGCAGCGGGAGCCGGGCACCGGCCCGGCGCGGCTGGGCGGAGTCCCCTGGCGCTTCGCCGCGCTGCGGCTGGACCCCCCGCGCGACGCCCTCCGGGCCGCCATACGGCAGCGCTGGGAGGCCATGCTGCGCGCCGGCGCGGTGGAGGAGGTGCGGGCCCTGGTGGCGCGCCGCCTCGACCCCGCCTTGCCGGCGATGCGCGCGCATGGCGTGCCGGAACTGTCCGCCCTGCTGGCCGGGCGGCTCACGCCGGAGCAGGCCGGGGAGCGGGCCTGCCTCGTCACCGGGCAGTACACCAAGCGGCAGGCTACCTGGTTCCGCCACCAGCCGCTGGCTGCTCCCAGCGAAACGCATACGATCCATGCGCGGGTGGCGGGAATGGAGCAATTTTCAGAAAGAGAGCGTGGGGAAATTTTCTCGTTTGTTCGCTCCCGCGTTGACGGGGGCGGGGAGGGGGCGTAGATCGGGGGCCCGGGCAGGAACGCCCGGCAACACCGCCCCGCAGGAAAGCCAGAAGCCATCATGTCTGCTGCCAACCTTCCCGCCGCGTCCGACACCCAGATCATGACGGGTGCCGAGATTGTCCTGCGCGCGTTGAAGGAGCAGGGCGTAGAGGTTATCTTCGGCTATCCCGGCGGCGCGGTACTCCCGATCTACGACGCCATCTTCCAGCAGAACGCCATCCGCCACATCCTGGTGCGGCACGAGCAGGCGGCAGTGCACGCGGCCGAGGGCTATGCCCGCTCCACCGGCAAGGTGGGCTGCGTGCTCGTCACCTCCGGCCCCGGCGCCACCAATGCCGTGACCGGGCTGGTGGACGCGCTGATGGACAGCATTCCCGTCGTCTGCCTGACCGGCCAGGTGCCGACGCACCTGATCGGCAACGACGCCTTCCAGGAGGCCGACACCACCGGCATTACCCGCCCCGCCACCAAGCACAACTACCTGGTGAAGCGGATGGAGGACCTGGCCCGGACGGTGCACGACGCCTTCTATGTGGCGCGCTCCGGCCGCCCCGGCCCGGTGGTGATCGACCTGCCGAAGGACATCCTGATCGGCAAGGGCCGCTACGCGCCGCCGCCGACGCAGGAGCACCGCTCCTATCGCCCGCAGACCGAGCCGGACATGGCGCAGATCCGCAAGGCGGTGCGGCTGCTGAAGGAGGCCAGGCGCCCGGTGGTCTATTCCGGCGGCGGGGTCATCAATGCCGGCCCCGAGGCCTCGGAACTGCTGGCGAAGTTCGTCCGCATGGCGGGCCTGCCCTGCACCAACACGCTGATGGGCCTCGGCGCTTTCCCCGCCAGCGACCCGCAGTTCCTGGGCATGCTGGGCATGCACGGCACCTACGAGGCGAACCTCGCCATGCACGGGTGCGACGTGATGTTCAACATCGGCGCCCGTTTCGATGACCGCGTGACCGGCCGGCTCAACGCCTTCGCGCCGGACGCGGTGAAGATCCACGCCGACATTGATCCTTCCTCGATCAACAAGAACGTCAAGGTGGAGGTGCCGATCGTGGGCGACGCGGCCTCCGTGCTGCGCGCGCTGATCGCCGCCTGGGAAGATGACGATGCCCGGCAGGACCGCGAGGCGATGGCCGCCTGGTGGCGGCAGATCGACGCCTGGCGCGAGACGAAATGCCTGCGCTACGTGCAGGAAGGCAGCCTGATCAAGCCGCAGCACGCGGTGAAGCGGCTCTACGAGCTGACGCTGGAGACGGGCCGCGAGACCTTCATCACCACCGAGGTCGGCCAGCACCAGATGTGGGCGGCGCAGTATTTCGGCTTCGAGAAGCCGAACCGCTGGATGACCTCGGGCGGCCTCGGCACCATGGGCTATGGCCTGCCGGCGGCGATGGGCGTGCAGGTCGCGCACCCGGACGCGCTGGTGATCGACATCGCCGGCGAGGCCTCGATCCTGATGAACATCCAGGAGATGGCGACGCTGGCGCAGTACCGCCTGCCGGTGAAGGTGTTCATCCTGAACAACCAGTACATGGGCATGGTGCGCCAGTGGCAGGAGCTGCTGCATGGCGGCCGCTACTCCGAGAGCTACAGCGAGGCGTTGCCCGACTTCGTGAAGCTCGCCGAGAGCTTCCACGGCGTCGGCATGCGGGCGGAAAGCGCGGACGACCTGGACCGCGTCATCCGCGAGATGATCGCCATCGACCGGCCGGTGATCGTGGACGTTGCCGTGGACCCGAAGGAGAACGTCTTCCCGATGATCCCCTCGGGCGCTGCGCACAACGAGATGCTGCTGGCCTCCGGGCAGATCGCCGGCGGCGCGGGCGTGACGGATGAAGGGACGGCGCTGGTCTGAGCCGGCGCCACTCCGACCCCGCGCCATCCCGGCCCCGCGATCATACGGACACAAGAATGCCCGACCCCAACGACATGTCCCAGCGCGCCGCGACCATCGCGGTGCTGGTGGAGAACGAGGCCGGCGTGCTGGCCCGCGTCATCGGCCTGTTCTCCGGCCGTGGCTACAACATCGACAGCCTGACCGTGGCGCCGGTGGATGCGGAGGGGCGCCTCTCACGCATCACCATCGTCACCTCGGGCACCGAGATGGTGATCGAGCAGATCAAGGCGCAGCTCGACCGGCTGGTTCCCGTGCACAAGGTGGCGGACCTGACGCTGGAAGGGCCGCACCTCAACCGCGAGCTGGCGCTGATCAAGGTGGTGGGCAGCGGCTCGGCGCGGCAGGAGGCGCTTCGCCTGGCCGATGCCTTCCGCGCCCGCGTGGTGGACGCCACCATCGAGAGCTTCGTCTTCGAGATGACGGGCAGCAGCGAGAAGCTCGACGCCTTCATCAACCTGATGCGGCCGATCGGCCTCGTGGAGGTCTCGCGCACCGGCGCGGTGGCCATCGCGCGCGGCACGGCCAGTCTTTCGGTCTGATCTGCGCCAGGGGGCGCTGCCCCCCGGACCCCGCCATCTGACGGGAGGTCCAGGAACCTCAGGGTCCTGGCGGGAGAGCGCGAGAGGGCGGAGCCCTCTCGCAAGGGCTTTGGTTTTTCAATCGGGGGAGTGCGCCAGAGATGCGCGTCTACTACGACCGTGATGCCGATGTGGGCCTGATCAAGGGCAAGAAGGTCGCCGTCATCGGCTTTGGCAGCCAGGGCCATGCGCATGCGATGAACATGCGCGATTCCGGCGTCGCCGAGGTGGTGATCGGCCTGCGTCCCGGCGGTTCCGCCAAGAAGGCCGAGGCCGCCGGCTTCAAGGTCATGAGCCCCGCCGAGGCCGCCAAGTGGGCCGACGTGGTGATGGTGCTGACCCCGGACGAGGGCCAGGGCGACCTGTACCGCGAGCAGCTGCACGAGAACATGCGCGAGGGCGCCGCGCTGGCCTTCGCGCACGGCCTGAACGTGCATTTCAACCTGATCGAGCCGCGCGCCGACATCGACGTGTTCATGATCGCGCCGAAGGGCCCCGGCCACACGGTGCGCGGCGAGTACCAGAAGGGCGGCGGCGTGCCCTGCCTCGTGGCGGTGCACCAGAACCCCTCGGGCAACGCGCTGGAGATCGCGCTCTCCTATGCCTCCGCCGTCGGCGGCGGCCGCTCGGGCATCATCGAGACGACCTTCAAGGAAGAGTGCGAGACCGACCTGTTCGGCGAGCAGGTGGTGCTCTGCGGCGGCCTGGTCGAGCTGATCAAGGCGGGCTTCGAGACCCTGGTCGAGGCGGGCTACGCGCCGGAGATGGCCTATTTCGAGTGCCTGCACGAGGTGAAGCTGATCGTCGACCTCATCTACGAGGGCGGCATCGCCAACATGAACTACTCCATCTCCAACACCGCGGAGTATGGCGAGTACGTCACCGGCCCGCGCATCATCACCGCCGAGACCAAGGCCGAGATGAAGCGCGTGCTGAACGACATCCAGTCCGGCAAGTTCACCCGCGACTGGATGCTGGAGAACAAGGTGAACCAGGCCAGCTTCAAGGCGACCCGCCGTCGCCTCGCCGAGCACTCCATCGAGGAGGTCGGCACCAAGCTGCGCGGCATGATGCCCTGGATCACCAAGGGCGCGCTGGTGGACAAGAGCCGCAACTGAGACGGGCAGGGGCGCTTCGGCGCCCCTTTCCATGCCCGCGCAGCCCAGTTGCGCGCGGGGCGCGCGGCAACTGTTCCGCGGCCAAGTCGTTGCTGCCACGCCCTCTCGGGAAGGACGGCATGACATGCGGCTCTTCAACTGCGACGTCTGCGGACAGCTTCTCTACTTCGAAAACACCCGCTGCATGCGCTGCGGCGCGACGCTCGGCTACCTGCCCGAGGCGAACCGGCTCTCCGCGCTTGATCCGGCGGAGGGCGAGCGCGGCGTGCCGCAGGGCAGCGAGGACCAGCCACAGGTCGGCCACCCCGCCGAGGACCAGCAGATGGTCGGGCAGGAGGGGGCGGGCCAGCCGGAGGTGGGGCGGCGCGCCGTCGGCCAGCTCTGGCGCCCGCGCGCCGACCCCGGCCGCCTCTACCGCTTCTGCAGCAACGCCCATCACGAGGCCTGCAACTGGCTGGTGCCGGAGGATGCGCCCGGCGTGTTCTGCCTGGCCTGCCGGCACAACCGCACCATTCCCGATTTGGCCGACCCGACGAACCTGGCGCACTGGCGCAAGATCGAGGAAGCCAAGCGGCGCGCCTTCTACAGCTTCATCCGGCTCGGCCTGCCGCTGATCAACCGGGTGGAGGACCCCGAGAACGGCCTCGCCTTCGACTTCCTGGCCGATCCCCTTGGCGAGGGAGGGACCAAGGTGATGACGGGCCACGACAACGGCCTGATCACCCTGGCGCTCGTCGAGGCCGACGACGCCGAGCGGAACCGTCGCCGCACCGAGATGGGCGAGCCCTACCGGACGTTGCTCGGACATTTCCGGCATGAGTCCGGCCACTACTTCTGGGACCGCCTGGTGCGCGACGGCGGGCACCTGGAGGCATGCCGTGCGCTCTTCGGCGATGACAGCGAGGACTACGGCGCCGCCCTGCAGCGGCACTACAACGCGGGGCCGCCCGCCGACTGGCAGGAGCATTTCGTCAGCACCTACGCCACCGCCCATCCCTGGGAGGACTTCGCCGAGACCTGGGCGCACTACCTGCACATCGTGGACACGCTGGAAATGGCGCGCGCCTTTGGCCTCGGCATCGCCCCGCGGGTGGAGCATGGCGAGGAGCTGGCGGCGGAAGTGGACTTCAACCCCTACCGCACCACGGAGATCGCCCCGGTGATCGAGGCATGGGTGCCGATGACGGCCGCGGTGAACAGCCTGAACCGCTGCATGGGCGCGCCCGACCTCTATCCCTTCGTGATTTCGCCCGCGGTGGTGGAAAAGCTCGCCTTCATCCAGGCGCTGGTGCACGGCACGCTGCCCGGCGCGGAGGCCGGCAAGGGAGGGAGTTGACGTCATCCACCGCGTCGCAGCACCCTGCCGGATGCCATGACGATCCTCGCCCCCGACAGCGGCTATCCGCGCGACTTCCTCGGCTACGGCCCCAACCCGCCGGACCCGCAATGGCCCGGCGGCGCGCGCCTCGCCCTCTCCTTCGTGCTGAACTACGAGGAGGGCGGCGAGAACACCGTGCTGAACGGCGACCCCGGCGGCGAGATCTACCTGAACGAGACGCCGGGCGGGACCCCGGTGCTGGGCGCGCGGGACATCGGCAAGGAGAGCCAGTTCGACTACGGTGCCCGCGCCGGCGTCTGGCGCGTGCTGCGCCTTTTCGCCGAGCGCAACCTCAGGCTGACGGTCTATGGCGTCGGGCGGGCGCTGGAGCTGAATCCGGCCGTCGGCCGCGCCTTCGCCGAGGCCGGGCACGAGGTGGCCAGCCATGGCTGGCGCTGGATCAACTACCAGGACGTGGACGAGGCCACCGAGCGCCAGCACATCGCGCAGAGCGTGCGAACCATCGAGCGGGTGGTCGGGCGCCGGCCGGTCGGCTGGTACACCGGGCGCATCAGCCCGCGGACCCGCCGCCTGGTCGCCGAGCATGGCGGCTTCCTCTACGACAGCGACGCCTATGACGACGACCTGCCCTACTACGTCACCGTCGCCGGCAAGCCGCTGCTGGTCATCCCCTACACGCTCGACAACAACGACATGAAGTTCGCCGTGCCGCCCGGCTTCACGGCGAATGACGGCTATACCCAGCACCTGCGCGACGCCTTCGACTTCCTGCGCGAGGAGGGCCGCGCCGCGCCCAAGATGATGAGCGTCGGGCTGCATTGCCGGCTGGTTGGCCGGCCGGCGCGGGCGGCGGCGCTGGCGCGCTTCCTCGACCATGTCGCGGCCTGCCCGGATGTCTGGGTGGCCACGCGGGAGGAGATCGCGCGGCACTGGCTGAAGGTGCACCCGCCCACGGGCTGAGGCCAGGCCTTCACCGGGCCTTCATGTCCTCCTGGCAGAAGGCGGGGAAGGACATGGAGGAAAAATTGCGCGCCCTTCCCTTCGCCCTGACCGTCGGCCGCAAGCTCGCCCTCGGAGCGCTGGTGCCGCTCCTGCTGCTCGGCCTCATGATCGCCGATGTCTGCCGCAGCCTGGACCTGATCCGGCACGAGAGCGCGGCGGAGTTCAGGGCGGCGGCGGTGGAGCTGCGCCTGAAGCAGTCGGAGAATGCCCTTCAGGCCGCCCGCGCGCAGCTGCACGAAGTTGTTTCAGCGCAGAACCTCAAGGTGCTCGACGAGGCCGGCAACCTGGGCGCACGGGAGCTTGGCCAGGCCCGCCAGCATGTCAGCGCCGCTGCCGCCGATGCCGGCGGCCCGGAGGCGCAGGCGAAGCTGCGCGAGGCGCAGGCGCAGCTCGGGGAGCATGACGCGGCGCGCGAGGCGCTGGTCGCCGAACGGCGCCGGATGCTGGAGACCCGCGACCATCTCGCCACGCTCGGGCGCGACTACGACCGCATGTTCGAGATGGTGATGGGCGGCATCGATGCCTCGATGTCCGCCGCCCGGCAGGAGGAGGTCCGGCAGAACCTGCTCACCCTCCACCGGACCGTCACGGAGGCCCGCATCAACCTGCAGGACCATATGCTGACGGGCGAGGCCCTGCCCGCGCGCCGCGCCCGCAGCGCCATCCAGCAGTCCCGCGTCTACCTGCGGAGCGTGGTGGAGAACGAGGCGGCTTCCCCCGTCCAGAGGGACTGGGGCACCCAGGCCGGGCGGATCGGCCAGGACGCCGCGGCCGTTCTGCGGGCGCTCGACGAGATCGGCCGGCTCCGGCGCGAGGTGCTGACGCCCAGCCGCGAGCGCATCGAGGCGGCGCTGGGCGAGGCGAACAGTTTGCTGCAGGCCGAGGCCCGCCAGGCCCGGCTGCGGCTGGAAGCGGCGATCGGCGGCGCGCGGCAGAGCCTGCTGGTGCTGGGCCTCGCGGTGACCCTGCTGCTGGCGACGCTGGGCTTGCTGAACGCCCGCTCGATCAGCCGTCCGCTGCGCCGGCTGACCCGGGCGGTGGGGGAGCTGGCGGCGGGCCGGATGCCCGAAGGCATCCCCGGCCTCGGCCGCCGGGATGAGATCGGCACCATCGCGGCCGCCATGCAGGACCTGCAGGCCACCGTTGGCCGCGCCTTCGCCCAGAGCCAGATGCTGGAGCAGCTGCCGATCGGCGTGATGACCGCCGATCCCCACGACGGCTTCCGCATCACCTACATGAACGAGGCCAGCCGCCAGGGGCTGCGCCCGCTGGAGCGCCTGCTGCCCTGCCGGGTGGAGGAGCTGCCCGGCCGGAGCGTGGACCTGTTCCACCCCCCGGCCCAGCGGCAGCGGATCCGCGACATCCTCGCGCAACCCGAGCGGCTTCCGCATGCCGCCAAGATCCGGCTTGGCGAGGAGATGCTGTCCCTGCGCATCACCGCCATCCGCGATGCGCGCGGTGGCTATGTCGGGCCGATGCTGAGCTGGTCCCTGGTCACCGCGCAATCCCGCCTCGCCGCCGATTTCGAGGCCGAGGTGGGCGCGGTGGTGAACGCGGTGGCGCGTTCCGCCGACGCCCTGCAGGAGGCGGCGCGCGGCATGAGCGCCAGCGCCACCCGCTCCGGCCAGGAGGCTGGCCGGGTGGCCGAGGAAAGCCAGCGGGCCGGCGCCAGCGTGCAGGCGGTGGCCGCCAGCGCCGAGCAGCTCGCCGCCAGCGTGGCCGAGGTGACGCGGCAGGTGCAGAGCGGCGCCGGGGTCGCCCAGGAGGCGGCGGGCGAGACCCGCCGCGCCGACGCCACCATCCGCGCCCTGGCCGAGGCCGCCGGGCGGATCGGCGACGTGGTGCAGCTGATCCAGGACATCGCCGCCCAGACCAACCTGCTGGCGCTGAACGCGACCATCGAGGCGGCGCGCGCCGGGGAGGCGGGGAAGGGCTTCGCCGTGGTGGCCTCCGAGGTGAAGAACCTGGCCGGGCAGACCGCCAGGGCCACCGAGGAGATCGGCCAGCAGGTCCAGGCGATCCAGGGCAGCACAACCCAGGCCGTGGACGTGCTGCAGGGCATCGGCTCCACGGTGGAGCGGATGAACGAGGTCACCGCCGCCATCGCCGCCGCGGTGGAGCAGCAGGCGGCGGCGACGCAGGAGATCGCCCGCAGCGCGGCGCAGGTGTCGGAGAGCACCGGCGCGGTCAGCCGCCGCATCGGCGATGTCAGCGAGGCGGCGGCGACCACCCGCGCGGCCGCCGGCGGCGTTCTCGACTCGGCGGCGGAGCTGAGCGGGCAGGCGGTGGCGCTGCGCCGCAAGTCCGACGCCTTCCTGGAGGCGGTGCAGGCGGCGTGAGCGCGCCGAAAAGGGCTTGCGGCAGGGCGGCGCCCTCCCTATCGTCCAGGGCATGAACGCCCGCGCGCGCCTTCCCGGCCTGACGAACGGCTCCGCCGTCGCTGCCGCGCGCGCGCTTCCCGGCCTCCTTCTCCTTCGACTTAGCCGCCCCTGAGCGTGACGCCCGGCTGTTTCTGCCGGCATCGCTCAGGGGGACCCTGAGGCGCAGCACGCGCCTCCGCCTATCCGGTTCACGGCAGCAACGAAGGAACGCCCCATGGCCATCAGCCATCCCAGCTTCGGCACCATCGACGACAAGCGCGTCATCGTCTTCGACACCACCCTGCGCGACGGCGAGCAGTCGCCCGGCTTCTCCATGAACCTGGAGGAGAAGCTGCGCATGGCCGAGGCCCTGGCCGAGCTGGGCGTGGACGTCATGGAGGCCGGCTTCCCCATCGCCAGCCAGGGCGACTTCGAGAGCGTGCTCTCCATCGCCCAGCGCTTCGCCAAGGACGGGCCGGTGGTCTGCGGCCTGTCGCGCTCCGCGCCCGGCGACATCCTGCGCGCGGTGGAGGCGGTGAAGCCCGCCGCCCGCCAGCGCATCCACACCTTCCTCTCCACCTCCGACCTGCACATGCGCGTCAAGCTGCGCATGAGCCGCGAGGAGGTGCTGGAGGCGATCACCAAGTCCGTCTCGCTGGCGCGCAACCATGTGGCCGATGTCGAGTGGTCGGCCGAGGACGGCTCGCGCACCGACCCGGAGTTCCTGTGCCGCTGCGTGGAGGCCGCCATCAAGGCGGGCGCCACCACCATCAACATCCCGGACACCGTGGGCTACGCGGTTCCCGACGACCTGAAGCGCATCTTCACCATGCTGCGCGAGCGGGTGCCGGGCGCCGACGGCGTGATCTTCTCCACCCACAACCATGACGACCTGGGCCTGGCGGTGGCGAACACCCTGGCGGCCATCGAGGCCGGCGCGCGGCAGGTGGAGGCGACCATCAACGGCATCGGCGAGCGGGCCGGCAATGCCAGCCTGGAGGAGGTGGCGATGGCGCTGCGCACCCGCGCGGACGTCATGCCCTACACCACCGGCATCGTCACCCAGAACATCCTGCGGACCAGCCGCCTGCTGGCCACCATCACCAGCTTCGACGTGCAGCCCAACAAGGCCATCGTCGGCCGCAACGCCTTCGCGCACGAGAGCGGCATCCACCAGGACGGCGTGCTGAAGGACAAGACCACCTACGAGATCATGACGCCGGAAAGCGTCGGCTGGTCCACCAACTCGCTGGTGATGGGCAAGCATTCCGGCCGCGCCGCCTTCCGCGACAAGCTGGCGACGCTGGGCTACACGCTGGGCGACAACCAGCTGAACGACGCCTTCCGCCGCTTCAAGGACCTCGCCGACCGCAAGAAGGTCGTCTACGACGAGGACATCGTCGCGCTGGTGGATGACGAGGTGGTGCGCGCGCAGGACCGGCTGAAGCTGCTGGCGCTGACGGTGGCCACCGGCATGGGCACGCGCCCCACGGCCTCGCTGGCGGTGGAGATCGACGGCGAGAAGGTCGAGGCGGTGGCCGGCGGCGACGGCGCGGTGGACGCCACCTTCAACGCGCTGCAGCAGGTGGTGCCGCACCAGGCGACGCTGAAGCTCTACGCCGTGCAGTCCGTCACCGGCGGCACCGACGCGCAGGCGCGCGTGACGGTGCGCCTGGAGGAGGAAGGCAAGCTGGTGGACGGGCAGGGCGCCGATACCGACACCATCATCGCCTCCGCCCGCGCCTATGTGCACGCGCTCAACAAGCTGCTCGCCAAACGCAGCCGCACCGCGCCGCCGGAGATGATGCGCTCCGCCTGAGGCGGAGGCCCGCGGGAGAGCCAGGCGCTCCCCGCGCCTTCCGAAGCGGCGGCGAGCTTGTGGCAGGACGATGAAGGTCCGGGGGAATTCGTTTCCCCGGACCTTCTTGTTCGTGCCGCCAGCGGCGGACCGCACGGCCCGGCATTTTTCTGCGAACAACTCGCATCTGCTTCGGAACCTCCCTGCCGTGGCGCTGGTTTGCTGCACAGAGGCGCTGAAGGCGACCCTGCGGCGCCCCCCACAGACAGGAGTGGCCGATGTATTACCATGACAAGCGCCTGCAGTATCCGGTCCGTGTCGAGACGCCTGATCCGCTGTTCGCCCGCCAGCTGCAGCAGGCGATTGGCGGCATCGAAGGCGAGATCCGCGTCTGCCTGCAGTATTTCTTCCAGGCCTGGGGCGCGCGGGGGCCGAGCACCAAGTATCGCGACATGCTGCTGCACACCGCGACCGAGGAGATCGGCCACATCGAGATGCTGGCCACGGCCGTGGCGCTGAACCTGGAGAACGCGCCTCTCAGCCTGCAGGAAAGCACGGTGGCCGCGAACCCGGTGGTCAACGCGGTGATGGGCGGCGAGCGGCCGCGCCACATGGTCGAGGGCATGCTGCAGCGGCATATCCTGTCCACCGGCATGGCGGCTTTCCCGGCCAACGCCGACGGCGTGCCCTTCGACTGCTCGCATGTCTATGCCAGCGGCAACCTCGCGGCCGACATGTTCGCCAACGTCACCGCCGAATCGACCGGTCGCGTGCTGGCCGTGCGCCTGTACAACGCCGCGCATGATCCCGGCATGAAGGACATGCTGAGCTTCCTGATCGCGCGCGACACCATGCACCAGCAGCAATGGCTGGCGGCGATCGAGGAACTGGGCGGAGCCAGGGCGCTGCCGATTCCGAACAGCTTCGACCAGTCCAAGGAGAAGCAGGAGTTCAGCTACGTCTTTCTCGGCACCGACCGCGACGGCGTGCCGCCGCCGGAGGGCCGCTTCACCACCGGGCCGTCGCTGGACGGCAAGGGCCAGTTCAGCGTGATGCAGAACATGCCGCTGGGAGACGAGCCGGTTCTCGGCCCGGCGCGCGAGGGGTCGGGGGCCCAGGCGGAGCAGATCGGGAAGCCGGCGTCGGGCGGCTGAGCCACGGGAGAACCCTGGGGCGCGCCGGCGGTTGTTCCCCCGAACCCCACCGCCGGCGCTCCCGGCCCGTTCCGAGAGGAGAGAGAGTTCGTCATGGTCACCACCGTCGGCACCGAAAGCACCTTTCCGAAGCTGGTCCGCAACCTGCTTCTGCTGGAGCACGATGCGATCGCGGCCTATGAGCAGACCATCGAGCGGCTGGAGAACCCGGCCTACAAGCAGCAGATCGCGGCCTTCAAGAGTGACCACGACCGCCATGTCATGGAGCTGACGCGGCTGGCCGACAGCCTGGGCACCGAGGCGCCGACGGAAGGGGATGCCAAGCAGCTGCTGACCACCGGCAAGGTCGCCTTGGCCAGCATCATGGGCGATGCCGCCATCCTGCGCGCCATGAAGTCGAACGAGGAGGACACCGTCTCGGCCTATGAGCGTGCCTGCAAGCATTCCGAGGTGCCGGCGGAAGCGTTGCGCGTCTTCGAGCAGGCGGCCCAGGATGAGCGGCGGCACCGCGGCTGGATGCAGGAGACCGCCGCGGCGGGCTGAGGCTTCGGCCGAGGGAGGAGCGCCAGGCCGCGGGGTGCCTGGCGCCCGCCGCTCCGGGGAGGACGGTTCACGCAGACTCGCCTTGCAGCCAGGCATCAGAAGATGGTCTGTTGGGGTTGGCATATTGTCGGCCGGCCCGGTAGCTTGTCCCTGGAGGGAGTGAATGCCCTTTGCCTGGATCGCGAAACCAGCAGACCTGACCCTCTGCCTCAGCGGCTATCCCGTTCGGATCAGGCTGCATACGGGGCGGGAACAGCCCTATACGCTTGAAGTGGATGGAAAGTCGGCGCGGGTTTACTCGTCGCTCGCGCGTGCCAAGGCGGATGCGATACGCAGCGCGCGGGACTGGGACGAGGAAATGGCGCGCATCCTGGCGGACTGAATCCAGGCTCCTGTTTCACGTGCTTCCAGGATTCGCGGGTGCCGCGTCACGGGCGTTCAGAAGCGCGGCGACACGGTCGGCGAGTTCTTCCGGCGTGATCGGCTTGCGCAGCAGCAGCAACGGTCCCTGGCCCCCGGCCTCAACGAACCCGTCCCCATGGAGGTCTCCGGCATAGCCGGTGATCAGGAGGGCCGGCAGGCCTGGATGCCTGCGCCGTGCCTGCCGCAGCAATTCCAGCCCGTCCATCCCCGGCATGGCGAGGTCGCTCACCAGCACGTCGAAGCGGGGCGCGGCCGCCAGCACGGCCAGCGCGGCGCTGCCGTTCTCGGCCTCCTCGACCGCATGGCCGCGGTCCCGCAGGCTGGCGGAAAGCACCGAGCGCACCTGCGGCTCATCATCCACAAGGAGAACGCGTCCGGCGCGGAGAAGCGGCGTTTCGGCCGGTTCCGGGACGGGCGGCGGCTTCGCCGCGGCGCCTTCCCCGGCTTCCGGCAACCAGAGCAGAACGGCCGTGCCGCGGCCGAGCTGGCTGCGGATGCGGATGGCGCCGCCCGACTGCTCGGCGAAGCCCTTGGCCATGGCGAGGCCGAGCCCCGTGCCCTTGCCCTGCGGCTTCGTGGTGAAGAAGGGTTCGGCGGCGCGCGCCAGCACGGCCGCGTCCATCCCGGTGCCGGTGTCGGTGACGGCGAGGCGGACATAGCTGCCCGCCGCCAGGCCCAGTTCGCCCGCGCCGCCGGGTGAAACCACCTCGGCCGCCGCGGAGAGCGTCAGCGTACCGCCACCGAGCGGCGCCATGGCGTCGCGGCCATTGATGGCGAGGTTCACCAGCACGGTCTCGAGCTGGCCGCGATCGGCCAGCAGCCGGGGAAGCGTGGGCGGCGCCTCGACCTGCACCTTGATGTTGGCCCCAAGGGTATAGGTCAGCACCTCGCGCAGGCTGGCCAGCAGGGCGCCGACCTCCACCGCTTCCGCCCGCAACTCACCGCGGCGGGCGAAGGCCAGCAGCCGCCGGGTCACCGAGGCGCCGCGCTCGGCCGCCTCCACGACGATGCCGGCCATGCGCTGCACCGCTTTGGTGTCCTCGGCGCGGCGCTGGATGGTCTTGGCGCCGCCGAGCACCGCCTGCAGGACGTTGTTGAAGTCATGCGCCACGCCGCCGGCCAGCCGCCCGAGCGCCTCCATGCGCTGCGACTGCGCCAGGCGCTCCAGCATGGCCTCGCGCTCGCGCCGCGCCATCTCCAGGTCGGCCTGCGTGCGCTGCCGCTCCAGCCACAGCAGGCCGAGCGCCGCCAGGGCCAGGGCGAGCAGGGAAATGGCGCCCGCCGCCGCGCGGACCGCAGGGCGCACGAAGCTGGTCGAGGCCAGTTCGCGCCGCGCGTCCAGGATCACGGCGACGGCCAGTGGCGCCTCCGCCAGCACGCGGTATCCCGCCAGCTTCGGGCGCTGGTCGAAAGTGCTTCGCTCGATTCGCAGACGGCCGCTTTCCGAGGCGTTCAGCCGCATCATCAGCGGTGCGTCCGGCTTGAGCACCAGGCCCAGGAAACGCCGCATGTCGCTGCTGCGCGCGAGGAAGGTGCCGTCCTTGCGCAGCAGGGCGGCGCTGCTGCCGGGAGCGAACTGCAGGCTGCTGAGGTCCCTGGCCAGGTCCAGCGGGTCGATGGAAACAACCGCCACGCCCGCGAAGGCCCCCTCGCGCGTGTGCAGCGGCCGGGTCAGCTGCACGCTCCATTGATCGGAGGCGCGGCCCACCAGGGGCGCGCTGACGAACAGCCCCTGGTAGCCGTCGCGATGAATGCGGAAATGTTCGCGGTCGTTCAGGTTCACCGGCCGCCACTGCGGCAGGGAAGACCAGGTGAGCAGCCCGTCCCGCCCGATGATGCCGACCTGAAGCACGCCGAAGCGCCCGCGCCGCGCAACCAGCGCGAGCTGCATCTCGATGGCCTCGGCCCCGCTCGCGTCCCCGTTCTCGAGAAGCCGTTGGCGGGACTGCGCCAGGTCGTGCAGGCTTTCCACCGCTTCCAGCGTGCGCAGCACGTTCTGCTTGATGGCTTCGGCGGCGAGGTCGGCGCGGCCCAGCGCCGCCGTCTCCGCTTCCGCCTCCAGGCGCGCCGCCTGGCGCTCGGCAATGAGCCAGGCGCCGCCGGAGCAGGCCAGCCAAGCCAACAGCACGGCAACGGCACGCATGCGATGCGACAAGGCGAGGAGAACCTTTCAGCCCTTCAGTTCCTGTGGGAGCGGCACAGTCAGCCCACGCATCATCCGTGTTGCGGATGCCGGGCGGCCGGCCATGCCGCCGACCATATCCGCCCATAAGATAAAGGTAGTTTAATACTCGCGCGGTCGGCGCAAGCGCAAGCTAGGGCGTCTGCCGCGCCAGATGGGCGCGCAGAAGCGCCATGTTGCGCAGATTGGCACGATAAAAGACGTCGCCCGCCCAGCCCACCACCGGCACGGCGCTGATCAGGGTATCCAGTCCCAGATGGCCCAGCATGCGCAGCAGGGTGCGGCCCGGCACGCCGAGCCGCCAAGCCTCCCAAAGGAGGTAGGCGGAGACCCCTTTCGAGGCCAGCAGGCCGATGCCGGGCAGCAGGTTCAGCACCGGATCGGCGCCAAAGCGGATGCCGGTGCCGGGAATCCGCCAGCGGCTGTCGAGCAGGCGGGCGATCGCGTCGAGGCGCCGCCGCAGCCTTTCGTCGCTAGCCCGGGCGCCGCCGGGCAGGGCCACGGTCCGCGCCGTCCGTTGCGGCCGGGCGCCGCGGCTCCTCGCTGTTCCGTTCGTCATGGCGGAATAACGCGCGGCGGGGCGAAAGGTCCCGCCCCCACGCCCCGCCTGGCGGGCTACAGCGTGCTGGGATGGAACAGCGCCTCCGGCCCGATGGACTCGGCCGCCAGCCCATCCTGCGCGGCGTAGCGGATCATGGCGGCGATCTCGTCCCGGTTGCGGCGAAAGCCATAGGGCCAGGGATCGCCGCCCATCGCCGCCGCCTGCGCCTCAAACTCCGCCGCGATCCAGGGCAGGGAGACGCGCAGCACGTTCACCCGCGAAAGCTCCTCCAGCGACATCTCCTTCGCCCGGCTGAACGCGCGGAACAGCTCCAGCGGCAGCCAGGGATGCGCCGCCGCGACGTCCTTCCGCACCGCCAGGCAATGCATGATCGGGAAGAAGCCGGTGGCGCGGTGATAGGCCTCCTCCTCGCGCCGGTAATCCGGGTAGAGCCGGTCCACGGGCGCGCTGCGGGCGGTGAAGCAGGAGGGCGGGCGCGGCGCGACGATGGCGTCCAGCTCGCCGGCCGCCAGCAAGCCGTTCAGCGTCTCCTCCGGGCCGATCGGCCGCACGTCGAGATGTGGCGGCAGCGTCAGGGCGACGCGCTCGCTGCCGCCCTTCTCCTCCAGCCCGCCGGTGCGCCAGGCGATGCCGGTGGTGTCCACCCCGTAGTGCTCGCGCAGCATGCCGCGCACCCAGAGCGCCGCCGTCTGCTGGTATTCCGGCAGGCCGATGCGCCGCCCGGCGAGGTCGGCGGGGCCGCGGATGCCGCGGTCCGTCCGCGCATAGATCGCCGAGTGCCGGAAGGCGCGGGAGAGGAAGACCGGCACCCCGACATAGGGCGAATCGCCCCGCGCGGTGGTGACGATATGGCTGCCCATCGACAACTCGGTGACCTCGAAGGCCTTGTCGCGCAGGGCGCGGCGGAAGATGTCCTCCGGCTCGCCGGGCAGGGCGATGAAGCGCGCGCCCGGCACGCGCACGCGCCCGTCCAGCACGGGGCGGGTGCGGTCGGAAAGGGTGCAGGCCAGCGAGAGGGTCAGCGTCTCGGTCACGGGGTTCAGGGCTCCATCGCGGCGGCGAGGTTGTCGGGCGTGAAGGGCAGCGCGCGCGGCCGGACGCCCAGCGCATCATGGATGGCGGCGGCGATGGCGGCGATGGTCGGCCCCATGCTGCACTCGCCGGCGCCGAGCGGCGGCTCCTCCGGCCGGGAAAGCAGCCGCGCCTCCACCTTCGGCACCTCGGAAAAGCGCAGCACCGGGTAGCGCTCCCAGGCATCGCTGGTGACGGTGCGGCGGTTGAAGGCCACCTCTTCCTTCAGCGCGATGGAGGTGGCCTGGATGGCGCCCCCCTCCAGCTGGTTCAGCGCCCCGTCGGGGTTGATGACCTGCCCGACATCGGCGGCGATCCAGAGGCGGCGCACCCGCACCACCTCCGCGGCCTCGACCTCGGCGGCCACGGCGCACCAGGCGCCGCTGCCCTTGTAGCGCGCGGCGGCCAGGCCGCGGCCCACGCCCTCGGCCTTGTCGCCGCGCGGCCAGCCGCACAGCCCCGCCACCTCGCGCAGCACGGCGGCGGTGCGGGCGTCCTCGAGGTGGCGCAGGCGGAAGGCCAGCGGGTCCTCGCCAATCCGCTCCGCCAGCTCGTCCATGACGGACTCGTTGGCCCAGACGTTGATGAGCGCGCCCAGCCCGCGCAGGGCGGAACTGCGGAGCGGCATCTCCGTCAGCCGCCGCAGGGTGATGTGCAGCGCCGGGATGGCATAGCCCGGCTCGGCGTTGCGCTGCGCCCCGCCGCCCGCCTTGGCCGGCGCATTGACGGCGACCGGGTGCGGAAACGGCGCCTCCAGGTCCTGCGCCGCCAGCAGTGTCGGGGACCGGGCACGGCCCGGGCGAGAGGAATGCCCGTTGCCGGTGATCTCGGAGCGCCAGTGCCGCAGCCGCCCCGCCGCATCCAGGCTGGCCTCGACGCGCACGAGGGTGGCGGGCGAGTGCGGCGACCAGGCCAGTTCCTGCGCCCGGCTCCAGCGTAACCGGACCGGCCGGCCGGGGCAGGCGCGGGCGGCCAGGGCCGCATCCAGCGCCACGTCGTCCGCACCGTTGTGGCCGTAGCAGCCGGCGCCCTCGGCATGGCGGACGGCGATGCGCTCCGCCGGCATCCGCAAGGCCAGCGCGAGGTCGGCGCGCAGGTTGTAGACGCCCTGGCTATGGGTCCAGACCTCCAGCGCATCCTCCTGCCAGCGCGCCACGGCGCAGGAGGGAGCGACCGAGGCATGCGCCAGGAAAGGCCGGAAGAACCGCGCGCTGACCTGATGCGCGGCCGGCGGCAGTTCGGCGTCGCGTTCGGCGACGGTGCTTTCCTCGGCGGCGGCGGCGGCCAGCCAGTCCGGCAGGGCGGCCATTTCGGGCAGGCTGTCCTCCGCCTGCCATTCGGCGCGGCTGGCAAGGCGGGCGGCGGCGGCCTCGGCCGCGGTCTCGCTTGGCGCCACCACGGCCAGAAAGCTGCCATCCCGCACCAGCCGCGCGCCGGGCGGCAGGGCGCCGTCGCGCAGCGCCACCAGCCGGGCGCGGCGCGCCGGCGGGCGGATGACGCGGGCATGCAGCATTTCCGGCAGGCGCAGGTCGTGCAGGAAGCGCGGCGCGCCGGTCAGCTTGTCCATCAGGTCCAGGCGCGGCACCGGCCGGCCGACGATGCGGTGCGCGGCGGGCGGCTTCGGCGCCGCCTGGCCGGTGGCGTCCGTCTCCAGCAGGTCCTGCTCCGCCAGCTCCCCATAGGAGCCCAGCCGCCCCTCCGGTCCGAAGAACGCGCCGTCCTCGACGCGGATGGCCTCCATCGGCACGCCGCTGCGCTGCGCGGCGACGGACAGGAAGATGGCGCGCGCCTCGGCGCAGGCCTGGCGCAGCGCCATGCCGCATTCCTGCACGGAAAGGCTGCCGGAGGTGACGCCCTCGTCCGGGCTGTCCGGCGTGGCGGCGGGGCGCAGGCGGATGCGCTCCAGCGCCACGTCCAGTTCCTCGGCGGCGATCTGCGCGAGGGCGGTCAGGATGCCCTGGCCCAGCTCCACCTTGCCGGGCGTGAGCGTCACCGCGCCGTCCGCCGCGATGCGCAGCCAGCGCGAGAGCCGCGGCTGCACCGCCAGGCTGCCGGGCAGGGAATGGGCGGCCTCGGCGCCGCCGGTGGCGAGCGAATAGGCGAGGTTCATGCGGCACGCTCCTGCGCCGCGCGCAGCACGGCGCGGACGATGCGGTTCTGCGCGCCACAGCGGCAGAGATGCGGCTCCAGCGCACCGCGCACCGCCGCCTCGTCCGGCGCCGGGTTCGCCTCCAGCAGGGCGGCGGCGCTCATCAGGATGCCGGACAGACAGTAGCCGCACTGCCCGGCCTGCTCCGCGGCGAAGGCGCGTTGCAGCGGGTGGGGGTGCGCGGCATCCCCCAGCCCTTCCACGGTCTGCACCGCGCGGCCAGCCGCGACTTCGGCGGGCAGCGCGCAGCAGGGATGGGCCTCCCCGTCGATCCGCACGTGGCAGGCGCCGCAGGCCTCCTCGCCGCAGCCGAAGCGCGGGCCGGAAAGGCCGAGCGGGCCGCGCAGCGCCTCCAGCAGGGTCATGCCCGGCAGCGCCTCCACCTGCACGGGCTGCCCGTTGAGGATGAAGCCGATCCGGGCGCCGGTCATTGCGGCTGGATCTTCGCCAGGGTGATGTATTCGCGCTGCGTGGCGATGTCCTTCTCCAGGTAGGCGCCGAACTCGGCCACGCCCATCGGCATGGGTTGCGAACCCTGCTGCGCCATCGCCTTCACCGTGCCGGGCGATTGCAGAACCTTGTTCACCGCCGCATGCAGCTTCTCGACCACCGGGCGCGGCGTCCCCTTGGGCGCCATCAGCCCGAGCCAGATCGAGGCCTCGTAGCCGGGCAGGCCGCTCTCGGCGACGGTGGGGACGTCCGGCAGCAGCGGGTCGCGCTGCGGGCCGGTGGTGGCCAGCGCCCGCACGCCGCCGGATTCGATCAGCGGGCGCATGGTCGGAATGGCGTCGAACATCATCGGCACCTGGTTGCCGAGCACGGCGTTGCGCGCCTCGCCGCTGCCGCGGAACGGGATGTGCTGCACCTCGATGCCGGCCATGGCGCAGAACACCGCCCCGGCGATGTGGTAGGGCGTGCCGGGTCCGGAGGAGGCGAAGTCCAGGCTGCCCGGCTTCGCCTTGGCGAGCGCGATCAGCTCCCGCACGTTCTTCGCGGGCAGCGCGGGGTTCACCACCAGCACGTGGTGGGCGATGTTGATGGCCGCCACCGGCTCCAGGTCCCGCATCAGCCGGTACGGACGGCCCGGCAGCAGCGTCTCGTTGGCCGTGTGGGTGTTGGACATCACCAGCAGCGTGTAGCCATCGGGCTCCGCCTTGGCGACGGCGTCGGTGCCGATCACCGCCCCGGCGCCCGGCCGGTTCTCGATGACGAAGGCCTGGCCCATCGCCTCGCTGAGCCGCTCGGCCAGCAGCCGGCCATAGATGTCGGCCGAGCCGCCGGCGCCGAACGGCACCACGATCCGAACCGTGCGCGAGGGCCATCCGCCCTGCGCCCGCGCCATCCTCGGCAGCGCGGCGGCGGACAGCAGCCCCAGCCCGGCCCCGGCGAGGCCCCGTCGTGTGAGTTCCATCGTGTCGCTCCTCCCCGCTCGCTTTTCCTGGTTCGCTTCCGGCCCGCGCGCGCCGGCTCAGTCCAGCCGGCCGATCCGGCGCACGGCGCGGATCAGCCGCTCGCTGTCGGCGGCGAAGAAGCGGTCGAAGGCCTCGCCGTCCTGGTAGGCGACCGGGCTGCCGGCGGTGGCGAGCGTGCGGCGCAGCGCTTCCGACTGGCAGGCCTCGCGCAGCGCGTCGCGCAGCCGCGCCTGGATCGGCGCCGGCGTGGCGGCGGGCAGGAAAAGGCCGGTCCAGATGTAGAACTCGACCTCGGGATAGCCGAGTTCGATGAAGGTCGGCACACCCTCGAAGTCGGCGATGCGCTCGGAGCCCCAGCAGGCCAGCGCCCGCAGCCGCCCCTCCCGCAGGTGCGGCAGCACCGGCCCGGGGCCGGAGGCCATCGCGTTGACGGTGCCGGAAAGCAGCGCCGTCAGCGCCGGCCCGCCGCCCTGGAAGGGGACGTGCAGCAGGTCGAGGTCCGCGGCGTTGGTGAACATCGCCATGGCGACGTGCAGGGTGGAGTAGTTGCCGGCCGAGCCGTAGCTGATGGCGCCGGGCCGCTTCTTCGCGTCCGCCACCAGCTCGGCCACGTTCTGCCAGGGCGCCGAGGCGGGCACCACCAGCAGCGTCGGGTCCGCGGTGATGCGGGCGATTGGCGCGAACTGGTCCACCGTATAGGCCGGCGTGCGGCCCTGGATGCGCTCGGCCTCCGGCAGCACCGCCAGGGAGGAGAGGGCGAGCAGCGCCGTGTAGCCGTCCGGCTCCGCGCGGGCGACGCTGGCGCTGCCGACGATGCCGCCGGCCCCGGCGCGGTTCACCACCGGCACCGGCTGGTGCAGCAGCTTCTCCAGGGCGGCGGCCACCGGTCGGGCGGTCACGTCGGCCTGCCCGCCGGGCGGAAAGGCCACCACCATCTGGATGGGGCGATTGGGGTAGGTCTCCTGCGCCCGCGCGGTGCCGGCCAGCGGCATGGCCGCCAGGGCGCCGCCAGCCATGAGGAGCTGTCGTCGCAACATGCCTCGTTCCTTCCGGATTCCTGCCGGTTTGCTTGCCTTGGACGTCAGGAGTGCGGCGGACGCGTGCAGGGCGCCCGCCGCGGTCGGTCAGGCGGCGGCCTGACGCGCGGGGGCCATGCGGCGCACCGTGTTGCGGATGCTGCCGATGCCGCTGATGGCGCACTCAACCACGTCGCCGTCGCGCAGGAAGCGGGGCGGCTTGAAGCCGATGCCCACGCCCTCCGGCGTGCCGGTGGCGATGACGTCGCCCGGCAGCAGCGCGGTGCTGAGCGAGATGGTCTCGATCAGCGTCGGGATGTCGAAGATCAGGTCGGCGGTGCTGGCATCCTGCCGCGCCTCGCCGTTGACGGTGCAGGTGACGCGCATGGCCGCCGCATCCACCTCGTCCGCCGTGACGATCCAGGGGCCCATCGGGCAGAAGCCGTCGATGCCTTTGCCCAGCAGCCACTGCTTGTGCTTCTGCTGGAGGTCGCGCGCGGTGACGTCGTTCACCACGGTGTAGCCGAAGACATGCGCCATGGCGTCGGCCTTGCCGATCGCCCGGCCGCCCTTGCCGATCACCACGGCCAGTTCCGCCTCGTAGTCCACGCCGCCGTCCAGACCGGGCACCAGCGGAATGTCGGCCGCCGGCCCGGAGATGCTGGTGAAGGGCTTGGAGAAGATGATGGGGCTGGAGGGAATGGCGTCCGCCGCGCCGGCGGCGCTGGAGTCGTAGCCGCTGCCCGCGAACTCGCGCGCATGGGCGTGGTAGTTCTTGCCGACGCAGAAGATGTTGCGCGGCGGCCGCGGGAGGGGCGCGAGCAGCGAGGCCGTGTCGAGCGGCCGGCCTTCGCCCCGTGGCGCGGACGGCGTGCCCGACCCGGCGAGATGCGCGATGGCCGCCGTCATGTCGCCCGTGGCCGCTTCCGGCAGGCCAGGCACCAGCTCCGCCAGCGGGTGGAAGCGGTCGCCCTGCGCTGTGACCAGCGCGACAGTGGGACGACCCTCGACTAGGATGGTGGCGAGCCGCATCGGGAACCCTTCTCTGGAAATGGACCAATTACACCGCTATACTGATCCAATTATGAGCCATGATGATTGGACCAATCCGGCACGTCAAGCAGCGCGGCGGCCTGCATGACGGCACTTCCGGCCGCCCCGCCGCGCGAACGGGGGGATGCGGAGCGGCTGCGGCAGCGGCTGGCGCAGGACCTCCAGTCTGGGCGCTGGCAGCCCGGCGAGAAGCTGCCCACCGAGCGCGGCCTGGGCGAGCAGTACGGCATGGCGCGCAACACCGTGCGCCGCGCCCTCGATGCCCTGGCGGCGGAAGGGCTGATCGAGCGCCATGTTGGGCGGGGCACCTTCCGCACGGGGGCTGCCGGTCCCGCCATGGCCGCCGCCTCGCCCGCGGCCGCGCTGGATGCCCTGCCGGGCACGGAATCCTTCGGCCCGGCCGAGGTGGTGGAGTGCCGCCTCGCCTTTGAGCCGGAGCTGGTGGCGCTGGCGGTCTCGCGCGCCAGCCCGGCCGACCTTGCCCGCATGGAGGAATGCCTGCGCCGGGCGGACGCGGCGGCGGACCTGCCGGAGTTCGAGCACTGGGACGGTGCGCTGCACGACGCCATCGCGGTGGCGACCCACAACGGCGCGGCCCTTGCGTTGTCCCGCTCGCTGGCGCGGGTCCGGCTGCAGGCGGAATGGGGGGCGCTGAAGGCGAGGGGCGCGACGCCCGCGCGCCGCGCGGCGCTGCAGCGGCAGCACCGCGCCATCATCGCGGCGCTGCGCCAGCGCGACCGCGGCGCCGCCCGGCGCGCCATGCGCGAGCACATCCTATACGTGCAGGCCTACATGTTCGGCGAGGAGGAAGGCGGCTGAGCCCGCGCTCCTGCCCCTGCTCGAACGCGCCGCCGCAGGGGGCCCGTCCCGGTTTGCGTTGAAGACCGGGCGCCGTCCGGCAGCTCTGGGAGCCCGCTTGAGAAGGGCTGCGGGTCGGCCTGGCGGATCGTTTCCGCGCCGGGCGGGAAGGCCCCTCGCCAGCCCTCCGCCTCCCCCTTCTCGAACGGGCTCCGAGGCGCGCGGGGAAGAGGGGATTCGCCTTCCCCGACAACCACAGCGGATGCGGCGTCCATGGCTTGCAGGGACCGGTTGAAGGGTTCCGCCGGCAGCCTCGGGGAGAAGGCGCGCGGAAACCGGGGCAGGAACCAGGGCTGGGCCGCTTCAGGGCCGCCGCGAGGGAAAGGCGCGGAGCGCCCCTTCCGCTACTCCCCCGCCGCCTTCTGTGGCGCGGCGTCCAGCGAGACGCGCGGCACCAGCGTCGCGGCCAGCAGCGTCAGCGCCGCGATCGCGAACACCGCCCAGAAGGTGAGGTGCAGCGCATGGTCAAGCGCCGCGCGCACTGCCGCTTCGCTGATGGCGGTGCCCGGATGCTCCAGCAACTCGCGGATCTGCTCGGAACTGGCCGGCGAGAGGCCGTTGCCGCCCCGTGCCAGGCTGAAGTTCAGCACCGCGCCCAGCACCGTGGCGCCCAGCGTGCTGCCGAGGTTGCGGGAGAAGATGTTCGAGGCGGTCGCCGCGCCCCGCTCGGCCCACCCGACGCAGGTCTGGATGAGCACGATGGAGGCATTGCTGAGAAAGCCCATCCCGAACCCCATGACCAGCGAGCCGAGCCCCGCCACGACCGGCGAGCTGCCGGGGCCGAGCACCAGGAAGGCCAGCGCCCCGAAAGGCAGCAGCGCGGCGCCGAACAGCAGGATGCTGCGCAGGCCGAAGCGGGTGAAGCTCTTGGCGGAGATCGTCGCGCCGACCGGCCAGCCCAGCACCATCATGGTCAGCGCGAAGCCCGCCACCAGGGCGGACTGGCCGAGCACGCCCTGAACATACATGGGCAGAAAGGTCGTCAGCCCGATCACGGTCATGCCGCTCAGCAGCGTGGCGGCGTTGGCCGTGGCGATCGGCCGGCGGGACCACAGGCCGAAGGCCATCATCGGCTCGCGGGCGCGCCGTTCCTGGAACACGAACAGAACGGTGCTGGCGGCGCAGATCGCCGCCGCCGCCGCCGCCGTGCCGCCATCGGTGCCGGCCTCCGTGAGCGCGACCATGAGGGACGCCACCGCCACCGCGAACAGCGCCGCGCCGATGGTGTCCAGGCTGCGCTGCTTGTGCTCCACCCGCTCCTTCAGGAAGGCGAAGAAGCCGGCCGCCGCCAGGACCCCGATCGGCAGGTTGATCCAGAAGATCCAGGCCCAGCTCAGGTGCTGGATGATCAGCCCGCCGGCGAGCGGCCCCATCACCGAGGAAATGCCCCAGACGCTGGCGAGATAGCCCTGGATCTTGGCGCGCTCCTGCACGGAGTAGAGGTCGCCGATCACGGTGATCCCGATCGGCTGGATGGCGCCTGCGCCAATGCCCTGCAGCAGCCGGAACACGATCAGCGAGGGCATGGACCAGGCCGCCCCGCAAAGGAAGGACCCCACCAGGAACACGGCGATGCCGGCGAGCAGCACCGGCTTGCGGCCGTAGAGGTCGGCCAGCTTGCCGAACACCACCGTGGTCGCGGTCTGGCTGAGCAGGAAGGCGGAGAACACCCAGGAATAGAGGTGCAGGTCGCCGAGCTGGCTCGCGATCTGCGGCATCGCGGTCGAGACGATGGTGGCCTCGATGGCGATCATGAACATGGCGGCCATGACGGACGCCAGCACCAGCGGACGCCGGAGAGTCGGTGGTTTTGGCATGCAACCTAGCTACGGCGTTTGCCCGCCGCGGGGAACCGGCCGGGGCGCCGCCCTCCGCCGATGGCTGCCCCGCCTGTGCCGCATGGGCAACGGAACCTGCCGCTCAGGAGATGCCGCCGGCCGGCTCCTGCGCCCGGGCGCGGCGCCAGGCGGACGGGGGAAGGCCGGTCAGCCGGTGGAAGGCCCGGCTGAACGCCGCCTCCGATTCATAGCCTACCGCCAGGGCGACCTGGGCCACCGGCCGGTCGTCGTCAGCCAGCAGCCCGGCCGCGAGCTGCATCCGCCATCGCGCGAGGTACTGCATCGGCGGCTGCCCGACGAGCCGGGTGAACCGCTCCGCGAGGGACGAGCGCGACAGCCCGGCCTCGCGTGCCAGGGATTCCAGCGTCCAGGCCACCGCCGGCCGGGCATGCAGCAGGTTGAGCGAACGCCCGACATGGATGTCGCGCAGGCCGGCCAGCCAGCCCGTTTCGCCCTCGGGCGTGGCGCGCAGGTGGCGCCGCACCAGTTCGATGAACAGCAGCTCGCTCAATCGCGCCAGGATGCATTCGCCGCCGATGCGCGGTGCGGCGCTTTCGGCGACCACGGCCTCCACCAGGGGCCGGAACCAGCCCGCATCCGGTTCCGCGCGGCTGCGGAAATGCAGCATTCGCGGCAAGGCCTGCAGAAGCGGGTTGAAGGGGCGCGCGTCGCAGCCGAGAAAGCCGCAGATCAGCCTGCCGGTGGGCGGGCCGCCTTCGCCCAGCGCGACGGCGAAAGGCAGGCGCGCGCTGCCCGCCGAGCGGTAGAGCCCGAGATCGGGACGCTGGCGCAGCCCCGGCGCGCTCGACAGCACATGCGGATCTCCCTGCGGAAAGGCGAGCACATCGCCGACCTCCAGCGCGACCGGCTCGGCATCGGCGAGGCCGCCGAAGCAAGGACCGTGGCCGATGATGTGGAACTCCATCAGGTGCTGCGCCTGCGGCATGATGAAGGGCGCGCACATCGCGGCCGGAGGGGTTTCCGCGACCCAGGGGGCGCAGACGTCAATGCGGAAGAAGACGGCGCCGCTCAGCCGGACGGCCCGCAGCACCTCGGACAGCGTATCGGCACCCATCTCTGCCAATCCTCGCGGACGTCTGAGCAGGTTTGATGGACGCTCGATTAAGGCACCGAAAGATTCGGACGGGTAGTCAAATCGCCCGGCGGCGCGGGCAGGGGAGGCCGGCGCCGGCCTCGCTGATCAACCGGTCGGGGGTGGCCCGGGCAAGGCGCGCGGGCCGCCGTGCCGAATTCCTTGCTGACGCCTTCGAGGCCGATGGCGTGCGGTCGCGCTGGGGCCGATGTCATGGCGGCGCGTGCCACCATCCCCGTGCGGAGGCCGGATGACGGTTGCGTTTCGGAATCGTGAAGCAGCGCCGGGGCCAGACGCCCGGTGACATGAAAGCGTTATGCAAGCGCCATCCGGCTGTCAGACCGGGAGCCTAGAGCTTCGCGCCACTGCGGCTGCCGACAAGGTCATCGCCATGCCTCTCCCCCTCTTTCGCGACACGGTTCCCACCATGACGCCCGTGCCGGCCTCCCGGCGTGTCGGCTACGCGGCCTCGCCGGGCGACGCGGCCGTCCATGCCGAGGCTTTGGCCTCCGTGCCGGCCTTCCGCGAGATCGAGACCGGCGGCGAAGCGCGTGCGGCGCCGCCATCTGGTCCGCTGCGCATCGCCGCCTGGAACCTGGAGCGCGGCCTCTTCCCGGCGGAGAGCGCCGCGCTGCTGCGCCAGGAGGGCGCCGGCCTCGTGCTGCTGAGCGAGGTGGACAAGGGCTGCCACCGCACCGGGCAGCGCCACGCCACGCGCGCGGTGGCGGAGGCGCTGGGCCATCGCTACGCCTTCGGCCTGGAGTTCCTGGAGCTGGCGACCATGCCGGCGCCCGTGGACTTCCCCGGCAACCCGGCGGAGAACACGCTCGGCTTCCACGGCAACGCCTTCACCACCGCGCTGCCCTTCCGCGACCCCGTGCTGATCCGGCTGGACGAGGTGGCCGACTGGTTCGTGGAGCCCAAGGGTGGCCAGAAGCGCATCGGCACCCGCATGGCGCTGGCGGCCGTCTTCCGGCATGAGGGGCGCGACTTCGTCGGCTGCAGCGTTCATCTGGAGAGCCGCGCCGACTTCGCCGGGCGCGACCGCCAGATGGTGACCCTGCTGGCCGCGCTGGACGAGCTCGCGGGATCGCTGCCGGTGGTGATCGGCGGCGACCTGAACACCCAGGTCGCCGCCGGCGGCCATGACGATCCCCGCGAGCTGCTCTTCGAGACGGCGCGCCGGCAGGGCTATGACTGGCGCGCCGCCAACCTCGCCTCGCCCAGCACGCGGCCGAGCCGCTGGAGCCCGGGCGCGGAGCAGCGGCAGCTCGACTGGTTCTGCACCCGCGGCTGCCATGTCAGCGACCCGCACATGGTGCCCGCCTTGGCGCCGGACGGCACCGTGCTGACCGACCACGACCTGATCAGCCTCGCCGTCCGCTTCGGCTGAGGCGGGCGCGGGCGGGCCGCCTTACAGGGCGGTCCGCCAGGCCTCGGGATAAAGGTGGTAGCCGTCCGCCCGCCGGGCCAGATGCGCGAAGGCCGGGAAGTGGGTGTGCATGCCGGCGATGAGCTGACGATCGCTGGCCACCATGTCGAAGATGCGCCGCCGCGTCTCGGCCGCCTGCGCCGGGTCCACGTCGAACTGCATGCAGGCCTCGGGGTGTGGCACCTGCACCTCCGGCACATGGATGATGTCGCCCCAGATCAGCAGCGACTCATCGCCGGATTCGATGCGGTAGCCGGTATGCCCCGGCGTGTGGCCGGGCAGGTGCACCGCGGTGACGCCGGGGAAGACCTCGCCACCGCGGAAGGGCCGCAGCCGGTTCCGGTAGGGCGCCATCTGCGCCTGCGCCACGGCGAAATAGGGGACGCCCTGGCCGCTGGCCCTGACGCGCTCGGCGGCGGCCGGATCCTGCCAGTAGGCCAGCTCCGCCTCGTGCAGCCCAAGCTCGGCATTGGGAAACAGGGCGGCGCCCTCCGCGTCCGCGAGGCCGTTCGAATGGTCGGGATGCATGTGGGTCAGCATCACCGTGTCCACCGCCGCCAGCGGCAGGCCGAGCGCGGCGAGGTTGTCGAACATCTTGCCCGCCGAGGCCTGAATGTTCGGCCCGCAGCCGGTGTCGATCAGCGCCACGCGGCCGGCGGAATGGATCAGGAAGGTATTCACCGAGCCCCGGCGCGGCGAGGGGCGGAAGGCGCCGGTGAGCAGCTCGGCGATCTGCTCCTGCGGCAGGTTCTGCAGGATGGCGTTGGAGCCGTCGAGGTAGCCGTCGCTGACGGCGGTGACGACGATCTCGCCGATCCGGCGGTGATAGAGGGCGGGCACCTGGGCCTGCGGCGGCTGATGCATCGGGGCTTCCTGGGGCATGCAGGGCATTCTAGGGCGGATCTCCGCCCTTGGGGAGCCGCCCTTGGGGAGCCGCCCCTGGGGAGCCGCCCTTGGGGAGCCGCCCTTGGGGAGCCGCCCTTGGGGAGCCGCCCTTGGGGAGCCGCCCTTGGGGAGCCGCCCTTGGGGAGCCGCCCCTGGGGAGCGGCCGGGGCGGCGAACCCGCCCCGGCTTGGCGTCAGTCATGGGCGAGGCGCAGGCCGGGCTCGTCCCAGGGCAGTTCCACCAGCTTGCCGGTCGTGGACAGCGTAACATAGGCGGTGCGCAGCTCGGGGCCGCCAAAGCAGATGTTGGTCGGCATCAGCTCGGGCATTTTCACCACGCGCAGGATCTCGCCCGAGGGCGCGACGGTGGTGATCTCGCCGCTCACCAGCGTGGCGACGCAGATGTTGCCCGCCGCCGTCACGGCGAGGCTGTCCAGCCGCCGGAAGCCGGGGAACTGGCAGATCAGCCGGCCGCCATGCGGGCTCGGCCAGGGCTGCTTGCGCAGCCTGCCCGGACCCTCGATCTCCCAGGCCCAGAGGCGACCGGTCTCGGTCTCCGCGGCGTAGAGCACCTTGCCGTCCGGCGAGAGGCCGATGCCGTTGGCGCCCCCGGGGACGGGCAGGGCGGCCTCGACGATGCGCGAGCCGTCGGCGGCGGCCCAGAAGACGGCGCCATGGTCGCGGTCGCGCGGCCGCACCTTGCCGAGGTCGGAGAACCAGAAGCCGCCCTCGTTGTCGAAGACGATGTCGTTCGGCCCGCGCAGCTTCACGCCGTCGCACTCGGTGTAGAGCGTCTCGACCGCGCCGGTGGCGAGATCCACCCGCTGGATGCTGCCGCCGGCATAGCTCTTCGCCTGCGAATGCGGGCGCAGCAGGCCCTCGGCCTCGGTCCAGTCGAAGCCGCCGTTGTTGCAGACATAGAGCTTGCCGCCCGGCCCCATGGCGAGCCCGTTCGGGCCGCCGCCGGTGCGCGCGGCGACGCTGCGCCGCCCGTCCGGCCCGATGCGGCTGACCACGCCGGCCGCGATCTCGACCAGCAAGACCGATCCGTCCGGCATCCAGACCGGGCCTTCCGGGAAGCGCAGCCCCTCGGCCAGGACGCGCAGCGGCGGGTTGTTCTCTTCGGCCATGACGTCTCCTGCCCCCGTTGCTTCAGATCGCCGAGGGATGCCGCGCCAGCGGCGTCACATGGATGTCCATGTAGGGAAAGAGCGGCAGGGAGGAGAGCAGCGCGTGCAGCTCGTCCGCATCGGCCACGTCGATGATGGAGATGTTGGCGTAGCGCCCGGCGACCCGCCACAGGTGCGGCCACTTGCCCTGGCGCTGCAGGTCCTGGGCGTGGGCCTTCTCGCGCGCCTTGATGTCGTCGGCCTGCTCGGCCGGCATGTCGGGTGGCAGGCGGACTTCCATGCGGACGTGAAACAGCATTGCGTGGTCTTTCCTGTCAGGAAGTGGCGCGGCGACCGGGGAAGGGCCGCCCGGCCCAGCCCTCGCTCAGCGGCGTCAGGAAGTAGAAGGTGATGTGGCGCGAGCGGAAGCGCCAGCGCCCATCCACCCGCTCCATCACGTCGTCATAATGGCCGGCGGAGACGTAGGACATCCCGTCGGTGACGGAGAGATACTCCAGCGAGATGCGGCCGCGCGCCGTGTCGCCTTCGATCTCCACCGTGCCGTTGGTGCAGAAGTGCCAGAAATCCTCCGTGGCCTCGGCGAATTCCTGGAAGAAGCGCAGCAGCTCGGTGCGGCCCCGCACCTCCTTGAGGCCGCAGAACAGCCCGTCCTCGGTGAAGAGGTCGACGAATTCGGGCCACTGGCGGTCGTCCAGCAGATGGCAGTAGCGGGCGCGGAGCTGGCCGATCGCCAGTTCGTCCTCGATGCGGCGCAGGCGCCGCTCCAGGGCCTCCTCCATCAGAACATCTCCATCAGCCTGGCATGGTCGGCGAGGTCGGCCGGCACGCCCCGGAAGATGACCTGGCCGGACTTCATCACCACCACGCGGTCGGACACCGCGAAGGCCTCGCCGACATTCTGCTCGACCAGCAGGATGGACATGCCGAGACGCTGCTGCAATTCGCGGATCGGCGTCATCAGGTCCTGGAAGGTCTTGGGCGCGAGGCCGATCGAGGGCTCGTCCAGCAGCAGGATGGAGGGGCGGGAGAGCAGCGCGCGGCCGACCGAGACCATCTGCTGCTGCCCGCCGGAAAGCTGCCCCGCGCGGCGCGTCCAGAACTCGCGGATGCGCGGCAGCACCTTCAGCACCTCCTCGGTGCGCGCCTCGCCCTCCACCTTCTCAAGCCCGGCGGACCAGAGGGCGAGGGCGAAGTTCTCGCGCACGCTGAGGCCGGGAAAGACGCCGCGCCCCTCCGGCACATAGGCCACGCCCTCGCGCGCCATCGCGTCGGGGCGCGGCTGGATCGCCCTGCCGCGCAGATGGATGCTGCCCGCCTCGGGCTGGTGCAGGCCGAAAAGCAGCTTCATCAGCGTGGACTTGCCGGCACCGTTATGCCCGACGAGGCAGAGCACCTCGCCCTGCGGCAATGCGAGGTCGAGCCCGCTCAGCACCTCGCGCCCGCCATAGCCGGCGGTGAGGCCGCGCACCTCCAGGGCGGGCGGGGCGGCGGTGCCGGGTGCGGCCTTGCTCGCCGCGGTCATGCTGCTCATCACCGCGGCTCCCCGAAATAGATGCTGATGAGCTGCGGATCGCCGAGGATCTCCTGCGGCTCGCCCTCGGCCAGCTTGGCGCCGCGGTCGAGGAAGGCGATGCGGTCCGCCAGCTCCGTGACGATATCGAGGTTGTGCTCGATCAGGCAGATCGTCACGCCCTCCGACACTGCCTGCCGCACCAGCGCGACGAAGCGCGCCCTGGAGTTGGGATCAAGGCCCGAGGCCGGCTCGTCGAGCAGCCAGATGCGCGCGCCGGTCGCCAGGATGCGGGCGAGGGAGAGGAACTTCCGCTCGGCATAGGCGAGGTCCATGGCGCGGGCATCCGCCTGGGCGGTGAGGCCGGTGCGTTCAAGCGCGGTCTCCACCGCCTTCGCCCGTGCCCGGCGGGCGCCGCCGCCGCCGGGCTGCCAGAGCCAGGGCGCCGGCTCCAGCGCCGCCAGCACGTTGTCGCGCACGGACATGCGGCCGAACAGCCGCAGGTCCTGGAAGCTGCGCGCCACGCCGCGCCGGGCGATCTGGTAGGGCTGCAGCCCGCGGACGGAGGCGCCGTCGAGCAGCACGTCGCCGGCATCCGCCGGGATGTTGCCGGTGATGAGGTTGAACACCGTGGTCTTGCCGGCGCCGTTCGGCCCGACCAGGGCGGTGGTGACGCCCGGCCGCAGGTCGAGATCGACGTTCTGCACCGCGGCGAGGCCGCCGAAGTGCTTGTCCAGGCCGCGCACGGAAAGCGGGATGTCGGCCATCAGCGCTGCCCCGCCGAGCGCCCGGCGAGCCCCGCCGGCCGGAAGATCATCAGGAGCGCCATGGCCAGGCCATAGATGAGCTGCTGCACGGACCCGATCTCCGTGGGCGGGATGAAGGGCAGGAAGGAAAGCCCGGCCGGCAGCAGCAACAGCAGCAGCACGCCCACCAGCGGGCCGATCAGCGTCGCCGTGCCGCCGATGATGACCATGGCCATCACCAGGATGGACTGCTCCAGCGTGAAGCTCTCCACGTTCACGAAGGCCATGTAGAAGGCGAAGAGCACGCCCGCGACGCCGGCCATGGCGCAGCCCAGCACCACGGCGAGGGTCTTCAGCCGCGCCACGTTCTTGCCGAAGGCCTCGGCGGCGGATTCGCTGTCGCGGATCGCCATCAGGCTGCGGCCGAAGCTGCCGCGCATCAGCACCCGGATAACAACCAGCACCAGCGCCAGCACGACGAGGCAAACCACCAGGAAGGTGGGGGGCGCCGAGATGTCGAAGCCCAGCAGCGAGGCCAGCGGAATGCCGACCAGCCCGCCATGCCCGCCGGTGAAGGCATGCGCCTCGGAGAACACCGTCACCGCCATCATCTGCAATCCAAGGCTGGCGGCGACGAAGTACTCGCCGCGCACCCGCAGCGCCGGCAGCGCCAGGCAGAGCGAGAGCGCCCCCGCCACCAGGCCGCCGGCGAGGCAGGCGAGCAGCAGGTCGGGCACCAGCAGCATGGCGAGCTGCGCGCCGGCATAGGCGCCGAGGCCGAAGAACACGGCATGGGCGATGCTGAAGATGCCGGCATAGCCGATCAGCAGGTTCAGGCTCGCCGCCAGGATGCCGAAGATGGTCGCCAGCGTCGCGAGGTTGGTCAGGTAGGCGATCATCGGGCCACCGCCTGGCCGAACAGGCCGCTGGGGCGGAACAGGATGAAGGCGAAGAGCACGACGAACCCGGCCGCGCTGCTCCACTGCGTGTCCACAAAGGCGATGACGAGGTTCTCCACCACGCCGAGCAGCAGCCCTGCCAGCGCCGCGCCGCGCAGGCTGCCGATGCCGCCCACCACCGCCGCGGCGAGGCTGATCAGCATGACCTGGGCGGCAATCGCCGGTTGCAGCCCCGAGGTGGTCGCCGTCAGCACCGCCCCGGGCACCACCAGCGCCGAGCCGAGACCGAAGGCGAGGGCGGAAAGCCGGCGGGAGGAAAGCCCATAGGCGCGCAGCAGCTCCGGGTTCTCGGAAAGGGCGCGCAGGCCGATGCCGGCCCGCGTTCGCTCCAGGAACAGCGTGACGAGCACGAACAGCGCCACCGCGAGCCCGATCGCCACCCAGAAGATGTCGGCGAGATAAAGGCCGGGGACGATCGCGCGCGCCATGGTCAGCGGCGAGTCCACCACCACGAAGCCCCGGCCGAAGCCCAGCTCGATCAGGCTCTGCACCACGATCGTCATGCCGAAGGCGGCGACGAACACGGTGAAGAAGGAGCCTTCATGCCGCTGGATCGGGCGGTAGATGAAGGCGTCCATGGCCAGTCCGAAGCCGACCGCCAGGAGCAGCGCGGCGAGGCAGCCGACGAACCAGGGCAGGCCCATCTGGCTGCAGGCGAGGAAGGCGTAGCCCGCCAGGGCGAAGCTGGCGCCGTGGGCGACATGGAAGATGCGGGTCGCGCCGAAGATCAGCGCGAAGCCCGCCGCCGTCAGCGCGTAGATCGCCCCGGTCTGGATGCCGCTGAGCAGAAGCTGCAGGAACAGCATGGGCTCATGCGATCTTCTGCGCGCGGCCGTCGTGGATCTGGTTGATCTGCATGGGCAGCTCCAGCGTGCCGTTGTCCTGGAAGGTGCCCTCGCCACCCACGAAGGTGAAGTGGCGCACCTTCAGCAGGGTCGCGAGCAGGTTCTCGCCATTCACCGGCGTGCCGGCCTTCTCCAGCTCCTGCGCCAGCAGGGCGAAAAGCCGCATCGCGTTGTAGTAGTTCTGGTGATAGATCGACGGATCGGAATTGTGCTTGGCGCGCCAGTCCTTCACGAAGCGCTGGGTCACCGGATCCTGTGCCGAGGACCAGTCGGCCGCCTGGCTGGTATAGACCAGCCCCTCGCTCTCCGGCAGGCTCAGCACCGACGGGATGCTGCCGGCGGAGTAGGTCAGAAGCTGCTGCTTGATGCCGTTGTCGCGCAGTTGCTTGATGATCTGCGACTGCTGCGCGCCGTAGCTGGCGAAGTACACGGCGTCCGCATTGACGCTGCGCACCTTGGCGGCGACGGCGGCGAACTGCTGCGCGGTGGGCGGCACGCTGTAGGTGTCGGCAAGCTCGCCGCCGGCCTCCGGAAGACCCTTGCGAAGCTGCTCGAGGACCGAATTGCCGAGTGGATCATCCACATAGATCAGCGCGATGCGCTTCAGGCTCTTCTGCCGCAGCCATGGGAGCAGCGCCTTCACCTCCTGGTTCACCAGCGGGATGACGTTCCAGAAGTAGGGCGAGAGGCCGGCCAGGTCCGGCCCCACGCCGCCGCCGTTGACCATCATCACCTTGCTGCGCGTGCCGATCGGCGCGGCGGCCTTCGAGACGCCGGTGAAGCCGAGCATCACATAGGAGGCGCCATCGACGCTGGCGAGCTTCTGCATGCCCACCGCGCCGCCCTGCGGCGTGGCGAGGCTGTCCTGCGCGCGCAGGTCGATCGGCCGCTTCAGCATGCCGTCGGCCTTGATGTGCTCGAAGGCGAGCTGCACGGCGTTGGTGAAGAGCATGCCGTATTCGGCGTTGGGGCCCGACATCGGGAACAGGGTGCCGACGACATAGGGGCTGCCCTGCGCGCGCAGGACGGCGGGCGCGGCGAGGCCGGCGGCGGTCGTCAGCAGGAATGTGCGGCGTTGCAGCATCGTGTTTCTCTCCCGGTGATGTGTTTTGCTTGTCTGGACGGATAGTTGGCGCGCCGGCCCCGCGGCTTCAACGTGCGGCGGCGGGCTTCGTGGCGCGGTGCCAGGTGCCGGGCAGGCGTGTTCCCGCGCGCCCGGGCAGAGCGGCGCCGTCGGCAGGCCTGTCCGGCCGGCATGGCTTGCCGCGAGGCTCCAGAACCATCTCGTCCCCTTCTGCGGCCTTCCCTCCTCCTGGCGGAGGCGGGCCGCCTGATTGCTTGCCGCGCGGCCTGCGCCGCGCGTGAATTTGTCCGCATAGCGGACAAGTGTCCGTTTCCTGGCGGAAGGGTCAAGCCGAGGTCGCCGCTCTGTCAAGCGGAAAATCCGGCTCGCGCATCCGGTGATTGCGTCTTGCCGCCGCGGAGGGGGAGGCGGTAATGCCGCAGCGACGCCGTGTCCGCTGGCGGGGAGGAAGAGTTTGCAGCCAGGACCCAAGCAGCCTTCGGCGGTGCAAGGGCGTGCCGCGGCTGTGCAGCGGCGGCCGCGCGCCGAGGCGACAGGGCGGCAGGGCCGCGAGTTCGTCAACGCGCTGGAGCGTGGCCTGGCGGTGCTCGCCGCCTTCGGGCGGGGCCGCGAGCGCATGACCCTCTCGGATGTCGCGCAGATGACCGGCCTCAGTCGCGGAACGGCGCGGCGGCTGCTGCTGACGCTTTCCGAACTGAACTACGTCGCCAGCGATGGCAAGCTGTTCTGGCTGGCGCCGAAGGTCCTGAACCTGGGCCAGGGCTATCTCGCCTCCTTCGGCCGCGGCGAGGTGGCGACAGCGATCATCAAAGGCGTCAGCGAGAAGCTCGGCGAATCCTGCTCGATGGCCGTGCTCGACGGGCCGGACATCGTCTATGTCGCGCGCGTGGAGACGCAGCGCGTCTTCTCCTCGCGCATCGACGTGGGCACCCGGCTGCCGGCGCATTGCTCCTCGCTGGGGCGCGTGCTGCTCGCCGGGCTGGGCGAGGCGGAGCTCGAGGCCTGGATGGCACGCCACCCGCTCACGGCCTGGACCGAGCGAACCCTGGTGGATCCTGGAAAGTTCCGCGCGCGCATCGCCGAGGTGCGGCGCCAGCGCTACGCCATCATTGATGGCGAGCTGGAAATCGGCAGCCGCTCCGTGGCCGTGCCGGTGCTTGATCGCAGCGGCGGGACCTGCGCTGCGCTGAACATCGGCACCTCCAGCGCCCGCGCCTCGCTGGAACTGATGCGCCGCCGCTTCCTGCCCGTGCTGCGCGAGGCGTCGCAGCAGATCGGGAATGCGACGCAGGGCTGGTAACGCCGGCCCATGCCGAAATATGACGACACAAAGGCGGATGTGACACAATTTGGCCTTATCCGGCCAACTCCCGCGGAGGGAGGGCGTTAGCCTCCCAACTCGCGGCCCTCATGGGCGGTGAGTCAACAGACGGAGGAAGAGCCATGAAGCCATTGCTCACGAGCACCGCCCTCGCGGCCGTCGTCCTGCTGGCACCGCAACTCGGGATGGCGCAGAGCAGCCAGCCGCCGCCGCGCGTCCAGCAGGGTGGAACTGCGCAGGGTGGAGCTGCCGCCGGCCACGCGAGCGGGATGCAGGGCAGCAGCGGCAGCTCCGTCGCCCAGCCTGGCGACACCCAGTCCATGGAGGAACTGCGGCTTGCCGCGCAGCGCCTGCGTGAGGCGATGCAGGCCATGGCGCAGCAGCCGGCGGGCGACCGCCGCGACCAGGCGATGGCCCAGGCACGCGATGCGCTGCTCGAAACGCAGGCGGCCATGATTCGGCTGCCGGCGGACCTGCGCAAGACCGATGCCTGGCGCGAGGCCCAGCAGCGTGCGGGGCAGGCGCAGGCGAGCCTGAACGCCCGGCAGCCCGATCAGCAGCAGGCGCAGCAAGCGGTGGACCAGCTGACGGTGTCCCTGCAAGGCTTCGACGCCGGCCCGGTCACCGATGCACGCTACGCCTCGGCATTGCTCGACAAGAATCTTGTCGGCAGCAACAACAATGATGTTGCGAAGGTCGAGGATCTCGTGATGGACGGCAACTGGCGTGTGCGCGGCGCGGTGATCGAATGGGGCGGCTTTCTCGGCCTTGGTGAACGCCGGGCGGTGGTGCCGATCAGCCGCATCAGCATGCCCGCCGGCGATGACGGTCGCGCGCGGCTGAGCATGACGCGCGAGGAGCTGGAGCGGCTGCCGGCCTATCAGTCGCACAAGCCCGGCTAAGCAGCCGTTCCGCCAGGGGAAGGCGGCGCCCGCTTGGGTGCCGCCCGCCTGGTGCCTCCTGCTCTGGCGGTCTTCCGCCCGGCGCGGTGGTCAGCGCCTCGCCCCGCCGCTCGCAGGCGTCAGGCGCAGGATCTCGCCCTGGCTTCCGTCGGTGAGGGCATAAACGGCGCCGTCCGGCCCCTGCTCGACGTCGCGGATGCGCCGCCCGAGGGGGATGCGATGCTCCTGCGTGACGTCGTCGCCGTTCACCTCCAGCCGGACGATGCCCTGCGCCGTGAGGCCGCCGATCAGGATGTTGTGGCGCCAGTCCGGAAAGGCGGCGCCGGTATAGAAGATCATGCCGGAGGGCGAGATCACCGGCGTCCAGTGGCGCACCGAGCCGGCGAGATCCGGCCGCGTCGAGGGATCGGGAATGGGCTCGCCATTATAGTGCCGGCCCCAGCTCACCAGCGGCCAGCCGTAGTTGTGGCCGGCCTGCGGGATGTTCAGCTCGTCGCCGCCGCGCGGGCCGAACTCATGCGTCCAGAGCACGCCCGTCGCCGGGTTGATGGCGGCGCCCTGCACGTTGCGATGGCCATAGGACCAGATTTCCGGCCGCGCGCCCTGCCGCCCGGCGAAGGGGTTGTCGCGGGGAATGCTGCCGTCCGGATTGATGCGCACGATCTTGCCCAGGTCGCTGGCGAGGTCCTGCGCCGGCTGGAACTTGAAGCGCTCGCCCAGCGTGACGAACAGCGGCCCCTGGGGCGAAAAGGCGAGCCGCGAGCCGAAATGATTGCCGCCGCCCACCTTCGGCTCCTGCCGGAAGATGACCTCCACGCCCTGCAGGCGCGTGGCGCCCTCGTCCAGCCTCCCGCGCGCCACGGCCGTGGAGGCGGTGCCATTCGGGCCCGGCTCGGCATAGGAGAGGTAGATGCGGCGGCTGCTGGCGAAATCGGGGCCCAGAACCACGTCGAGCAGCCCCCCCTGGCCCTGGGCGAAAACCTCCGGAACCCCTTGAAGGGGCTGCGAGACCTGCCCCTGCGGCGTGACAACGCGCAGCCGTCCCGGCCGCTCCGTCACCAGCATGCGCCCGTCGGGCAGGAAGGCGAGGCCCCAGGGATGCTCCAGGCCGGCGGCCACCGCCACCACCTGAACCGGCCCGGCATCGGTCTGCACCTGCCGCGGCGCCGGCATGGTCGCCCCGCCCTGCGGCTGGGCCAGGGCGGGCATGGTGGCGGGCATGGCGGCGACCAGGGCCGCGGCGAGGACGACGGTCGGTCTCATGGGCTCTCCCCCTCCTGGCGTGCGAACCGGCGGCGCGGCGGGTCGCCGGCGCGTTGGCCAAGCAACACCGGCAAGCGGCCTGCGGTTCCCCGCCTCGCGCGGGATTCACGGTGCCGCCCGGGCGAGCGGCATGGCGTGAGCCAGGGAAGCGGAGCTCCTCCCCGGCCGCTGCCTGCCATTCCGTCCCTCAGCGGCCCTGGAAGGCCGGCTTGCGCTTCTCCAGGAAGGCGCGGCGGCCCTCGATATAGTCCTGGCTGGCGAAGCACTCCGTCACCATCTGGTCGCAGAGCGCGGCGTCGCGCGTCGCCTCGTCCTTCAGCGCCTCGCCGACGATGCGCTTGACCGAGGTGACGGTGAGCGGCGCGTTGCCGGCGATCTCCTGCGCCATGGCGGCGACGAAGTCCTGCACCTCGCCCTTCGGCAGCACGCGGTTGACCAGCCCCATGCGCTCCGCCTCGGCCGCGGTGAAGCGGCGGGCGGTGAAGAACAGCTCCTTGGTGTAGGAGGGGCCGACCAGGCTCATCAGCCGCGAGACGCCCTTCAGCCCATAGCCCAGGCCGAGCCTCGCGGCGGGGATGCCGAAGCTGGAATTCTCGCTGCAGACGCGGATGTCGCAGCAGGTGGCGAGCGCCACGCCGCCGCCGATGCAATGGCCCTCGATCATCGCGATCACCGGCTTGGCCAGCCGGTAAAGTCCGCCATAGACGCGCTCGGTCTGCGCGTTGTAGGCCGCGACGGCCTCGGCGGAGGAGCGCTCGCTCTCGAACTTCGAGATGTCGGCGCCGGAGACGAAGGCCTTGCCGCCCGCGCCGCCGAGCACGATGACGCGCACCGCCGGGTCCTCGGCGAAGTCGGCGAGGATGCTTTCCGCCGCCTGCCACATCTCCATGCTGACGGCGTTGTGGCGCTCGGGGTTGTTGAAGGTCATCCAGCCGATGCCGGCTTCCTTGCGGGCCAGCATCTTCGGGGTGGAGGTCGTCAGTTCCATCGCGGTCTCCTTGGCGCCGTGCCGGAGCGGGAAGGGGCGGCGGGCGCGGCGTCCCGCCGCCGGCGCGGCCTCAGATCACCTGCCGGCTGCGCAGCTCGGCGATCGCCGGCGCGTCAAGCCCGAGCTTTTGCAGCACCGCGTCCGTGTGCTCGCCGATGGCGGGCGGATGCGAGACCACCTGGCTTGGCGTGCGCGAGAGCCGGACCGGCTGGCCGACATAGCGCACCGGCTGGCCGTCGCGCGGCAGCTCGCGGGCGATGCCGAGATGCCGCACCTGCGGGTCGGCGAAGGCCTGGTCGATGGAGTAGATCGGGCCGCAGGGCACCCCGGCCCCGTTCAGCGCCTCCACCCATTCCGCGCTGGTGCGCGTCGCCGTCACCTTGGCGATCTCGTCGTTCAGCCTGTCGCGGTTCTTGCTGCGGGCCTGGCCGCTGGCATAGTCCGGGTTCTCCAGCCAGTCCTTGCGGCCGAGCGCCTCGGCGGCGCGCTCCCAGATGCGCTGGCCGGAGGCGGCGATGTTGATGTGGCCGTCGCTGGTGGGGAAGACGCCGGTCGGAATGCTGGTGGGGTGGTTGTTGCCGGCCTGCTTCGGCACCTCGCCGGCCATCAGCCAGCGCGCGGCCTGGAAGTCGAGCATGAAGAGCTGCGCTTCCAGCAGGCTGGTGGAGACCCACTGGCCCCGGCCGCTCTTCTCGCGCTCCAGCAGCGCCACCAGGATGCCCTGGGAGGCGAAGATGCCGGCGCAGAGGTCGGCGATGGGAATGCCGACGCGCACCGGCCCCTGGCCGGGCAGGCCGGTGATCGACATCAGCCCGCCCATGCCCTGGGCGATCTGGTCGAAGCCGGGACGGTTGGCGTAGGGGCCGTCCTGCCCGAAGCCCGAGATCGAGGCGAGGATGATGCGCGGGTTGATCTTCTCCAGCTCGGCATAGTTGATGCCGAGGCGGTCCTTCACGTCGGGCCGGAAGTTCTCGACCACGACATCCGCCTTCTCGACCAGCCGCCGGAACAGCGCCAGGCCGTCCTTGTCCTTCAGGTTCAGCGTCATGCCCTGCTTGTTGCGGTGCAGGTTCTGGAAGTCGGGCCCCTGGCGGGGGCCGCCCATCGGGTCGCCGGCGTCGAGCCCCTCGGGCATCTCGATCTTGATGACCTCGGCGCCCCAGTCGGCGAGCTGGCGCACGCAGGTGGGGCCGGAGCGCACGCGGGTGAGGTCCAGCACCACGGTGCCGGCGAGGGCCGAGGAAGCCGCGGGGCCTTTGGCGATGGCGGGGTCGGTGGCGATGTCGTTCATGCTGTTCCTCCGTGCCGAAGGCCTAGCATGTTCCGGTTAGGGTGCAAACTGTTGACGATTTGCACTTCGCGGGATTTGATGTGGCCATGACAGGCGAAGCGCCCACCGAGATCACCCTGCTGCGCACCCGCTCGCTCACCTCCGTGGTGCGGCAGGAGATCGAGCGGCTGATCCTCACCGGTGCCATCGAGGCCGGCAGCCGGCTCAACGAGCAGGCCCTGGCCGCGCGCCTCGGCGTCAGCCGCGGGCCGGTGCGCGAGGCGATCCGCGGGCTGGAGCGCCAGGGCCTGGTGGTCACCGTGGTCAACCAGGGCAGCTATGTCCGCAAGGTCAGCGTCGAGGAGGCGCTGGAGCTCTACGACCTGCGCGCGCTGCTGACCGCCCGCGCCTGCGAGGTGATCGCCGCCGGCCCGCCGCCGGGCGCCGAGGCGCGCCTGGCCGCCCTGGTCGAGGAGATGGAGCGCGCCGCCGAGGCCGACGACGCCCCGCGCTACTACGCGCTGAACCTCCAGTTCCACGACGCGCTGATGGAGCTCGGCAGCGGCCCGCGCGCGCAGCGCATCTATGCCGACCTCGGCAACGAGCTGCACCTGTTCCGCCGCCGCGCGCTGGTGCAGCCGGAGAAGATGCGCGAGAGCAATGCCGAGCACGCCGCCCTTCTGGCTGCCTTTCGCGCCCGCGATCCGGCGGCCGCCCGCGCGGCCGGCGAGGCGCATATCCGGGGCGGCAAGCGGCGCTTCGCCGCCAGCAGCCCCGGCGCGAATTCCACCAAGCCGCAACAGACGGCGCCAGGAGGACACGATGACCAGGAATCCCCCCCTCAGCACGACCCGCCGCAGCCTGCTCGGCGCCGGCGCCGCTAGCCTCGGCCTGCTCGCGGCGCCGGGCCTGCTCCACGCCCAGGAGGAGAAGTTCCCCTCCAAGGTCATCGAGGTGGTGACGCATGCCGGCGTCGGCGGCGGCACCGACATCACGGCGCGCATGATGATGGTGCAGGCGCCGGCGGCGCTCGGCACCGAGTTCACCGTGGTCAACCGCACCGCCGGCAGCGGCGCGGCGGCGCTGCAATACGCCGCCTCCCGCCCGCGCGACGGGCACACCATCCTGCTGATCACCCAGACCCACCTGCTCACCATGCTGCGCAACAAGAGCCTGCCGCAGTTCGACGATCTGGTCGGCGTCGCGCGGGCCACCGAGGACCCGCAGGTGATCATGGTGAAGGCCGGCAGCCCGCTGGCCGACCCCCGCGCCTTCGTCGAGGCCTCAAAGGAGCGCGGGCTGAAATACGGCGGCACGCATGTCGGCAGCGTGGACCATGTGGCGATCTTCTCCTTCGCCCGCGCCGGCGGCTTCAAGGCGCCGACGCTGGTGCCGTTCCGCGGCGGCGGCGACATCGTCATCAACCTCGTCGGCGGCAACATCGACGTCGCTCTGCTCAACCCGGCCGAGGCCGAGGCACAGATCACCGCGGGCGAGGTGAAGCCCGTCTTCGTGCTGTCGCGCCAGCGGCTGGCCAACATGCCCGAGGTGCCGACGGCGCAGGAGCTCGGCATCCGCGCCACCGCGGCCACCACGCGCGGCTTCGTGGTGCTGAAGGGCACGCCGGAGGACCGCGTGGCGAAGCTGGAGGCCGGGCTGGTCAAGGCGATGTCCGGCCAGGTCTTCCAGTCCTACCTGAAGTCCTCCGGCCAGGCGGCCGACAGTGTCGCCGGGCGGCAGGAGTGGGAAGCCCAGCTGGCCGAGTTCAACGAGCAGTCGCGCGAGGCGCTGACCACGCTGGGGCTGCTGCGATGAGGATGTTGCCCGACCGGGCCTGCGCGGCGGCGATGGCGGCGGTCGCCGTCCTCGCCTTCGCCGCCACCTATGGCTTCGACGAGGTGCCGCCGGGCCTCGCCCAGGGCCTTGGCGCCGCCGAGTTCCCGCGCCTGGTCTGCCTGGTGCTGCTCGGCCTCGCCGCGCTGCTCTTCCTCGGCGCCGCCCCGCGCAACCCGCCGCCACGTGTGCCGGCGACCGGCTGGGCCACGATGGCGCTCGCCGTGGGTTTCCTGCCGCTGATGATGGTGGTGGGCATGCTGCCGGCGATGCTGGTCTTCCTCGTCGCGATGGGATGGCTCTGGGGCGAGCGGCGATGGGGCGTGCTGCTGGGCTCGGCCATCGGGCTGGTCGCCGGCATCTGGATCGTCTTCGTCCGCCTCTTCGCGCTGAGCCTGCCGGGCGGCTGGCTCGGCGAGCGGCTCTTTTCCTGAGGAGACGGCGCATGGAAGCCTTCCTGGCCGGCATGGCCACGCTGACCGATCCCCTCATCCTCGGCATGATCCTGGCGGGCACGGTGCTGGGCATCGTCGTCGGTGCGCTGCCGGGCATTTCCGGCAGCACCACCATCGCCCTGCTGCTGCCGCTGACCATCGGCGTCAGCCCGATCGCGGCGCTCGCGTTCATGGGCTCGATCTATTGCGCCGCGAACTTCGGCGGCTCGATCACCGCAATCCTGGTCAACGCGCCGGGCGACCCCTCGGCCTCGGCCACCGCCATCGAGGGCTACCGGCTCGCCGAGCGTGGCCAGGCCGGGCTGGCGCTCGGCATGGCCGCCGTGGCCTCGGCGATCGGCGGCATCTTCAGCGTGGTGATGCTGATCTTCGCCGCGCCGCTGCTGGCGCGCGCCGCCTACAGCTTCGGGCCGCCGGAATACTTCGCGCTGGCCGTCTTCGGCCTCTCCATGTGCGCGGCCATCGGCGGCGACGGCCGGGTGAAGAACCTGATGACCGCCGCGCTCGGCGTGCTGCTGGCCACCGTCGGCATCGACCTGACCAGCGGCGTCGAGCGCTACAGCTTCGGCATCATGGAGCTCTCCGACGGCATCAACTTCGTGCCCGTGCTGATCGGCCTCTTCGCGGTGTCGGAGATGCTCGACCAGTCCACCCGCCGCGCCGAGGAGCCCAAGCTGATCACCATGGACGCGGCCAAGCTGCCGACGCTCGCGGATTTCCGCAAATGCGCCCGCGCCATCGGGCTCGGCAGCGTCATCGGCGCCTTCATCGGCGCGCTGCCGGCGCTCGGCGCCACCACGGCGGCGCTGGTCGGCTACAACGAGACGCAGCGCTGGTCGAAGCACAAGCACGAGTTCGGGCACGGCGCGCTGGAAGGCGTGGCGGGGCCGGAATCGGCGAACAACGCGGCCGTCGGCGGCTCGATGGTGCCGACCCTCGCGCTCGGCATCCCCGGCAGCGCCACCACGGCCATCATCCTCGCCGGGCTGATCGTGCAGGGCGTGCGGCCGGGGCCGCACCTGTTCAACGAGCAGCCGGTGCTGCTCTACGCCGTCTTCGCGTCGATGCTGGCGGCCAACCTGCTCTATCTCGTGCTCGGCCTCGGCATGGCGAAGCTCTTCGCCCGCATCAGCCTGATCCCGCCGACCATCCTCTGGCCGGCCGTCTTCGTGCTCTCGATCATCGGTGCCTACGGGCCGAACCAATCCATGGGCGACGTGGTCATCATGCTGGTGGCGGGCGGTGTCGGCTTCCTGTTCCGCCGCCACGGCTTCTCGCCGGCGCCGCTGATCATGGGGCTGGTGCTCGGCGGAATGCTGGAGGAGGCGCTGAAGCAGTCGATGATCATCTTCGACCAGAACCCGCTCGGCTTCGCGCAGCGTCCCATCGCGCTGCTGCTGCTGGCGGTGACGCTCGCCGGGCTGCTCGGGCCGATGCTGCTGCGCATGCTGCGGATGATGCGGCCGCAGAAGGAAGCGGTCTAGAGCATTTTCCGTTCGCACTGGCTCACGGGAAACGCTCTAGCCGTTTGTTTTGACGAGCATCTTCACCCGTCCCGATGATGCCATCGGAACGGGATCTGCTCTAGATTGGCTGTCCGACGGGCCCTGGCCCGTCCGCGGGATGGGCCGGGAGTGGAGCGCCGGGCGTGGCCTCCGCTCCGCCCAACGCCTCCTTCAGGCCCTGTCGGCCATCCGGCGCAGGAAGGCGGCGAAGGCTTCCAGCGTCACCTCGCTGACATGGTGCTCCAGCCCTTCGGCGTCGCTTTCCGCCACGTCGTCGGGCACGCCCATCGCCTTCAGCAGGTCCACCACCACGCGGTGGCGCGCCCGCACCTTGCGGGCCAGCGCATGGCCCTCCTCGGTCAGGAAGATGCTGCGATAAGGCTTGGAATAGGCCAGCCCCAGCGCCTTCAGCCGCGCGATGCTCTTGATGGCGGTGGCGTGCGAGACGCCCAGGCGGCGGGCGAGGTCGGTGGGCCGGGCCTCACCCTCCTCGGTCAGCAGGTCGTCGATCAGCTCGACATAGTCCTCCAGCACGGCCGAGGCGCGCCCCGCGCGCGCCGAGGCGTGGCGCGCCGCCTGGGTGCCTTCGGCCGGCATTTCGAAAGGCTCCGGCGCCACATCCGCGTCAGGGGGCGGGGGAGGGCCGGGCTTGGGGTCCTTGATGGGCATTGCGGCGGGAAAATGCCGCAGAGAGCAAGGTGTGGCAACCTCGCTCAACATGGTGCCCGGGCGGAAAGTTGTAGCGCAGGCCACATCGGCTGGCGGCGGCGCCGGCACCGCCGGGCGGCACGGCCCTCCCGCGCCGGGGTTCCGGGCGCGGGAGGGCGTGTTCAGTGGCGCTGCGGCATGGCGATGCCGGCCGTGGCCTCGCGCATCGCCTTCACCTGATCCGTGGTGACCGCCGCCGCGGCATTGCCCCAGCTGTTGCGGATGAAGGTGGCGACATCCGCCACCTGCTGGTCCGTCAACCGCCAGCGCAGCGACGGCATGGCGGGCGCGGTGACCGCCTGCGGCGTCGGCACGGACTGCGAGCCCTGCAGCACCACATGCAGGATGCCCGCGGGGTCGGGCTGCTGCACGAGCTGGTTGTCGGCCAGGCGCGGGAACATGCCGGCCACGCCGCTGCCGTCCCGCGTGTGGCAGGCGGCGCAGCTGTCCTCATAGATCGCCGCGCCGGCCTGCATGCGCGCGTCGCCGGCGGCCACCGGCTGTGGTGCCGCCGCCCCGGCCGCGCCGCGTTCGCGCAGGTAGGTGGCGATGGCCCTGAGATCCTCGCCGGTCATCCGGCTGGTGGAATAGGCCACCACCTCGCCCATCGGCCCGCTCGCGGCGCCGCGCTCCGTGTGGCCGCTGCGGAGATAGTCCACGATTTCCGCCTCGGACCAGGCGCCGATGCCCAGACGCTTGTTGGCGGTGATGCTGGGGGCGAACCAGCCCTGCAGCGCGCCGCCCTGCAGGTGCTCGCCGTCCTTGTCGCCCCCCATGAAGTTGCGGGGCGTATGGCAGAGGCCGCAATGCGCCGGCCCCTCCACGAGATAGGCGCCGCGGTTGTAGGCGGCCGACTTCTGCGGGTCCGGCCTGAACGCGCCGGGGGTGAAGTTCAGCCAGTTCCACCCCGCCATCAGCAGGCGGATATTGAAGGGAAAGGGCAGGGTGTCACGATCCACCCTGTTGGTCACGCCCTCCTGGGCGCGCAGATAGGCGTAGATCGCGTCCGTGTCGGCGCGCGGCATCTTGGTGAAGGCGGTATAGGGGAAGGCGGGGTAGAGGTGCGTGCCACCTGGCCGCTTGCCCTCGTGCATCGCCTCGTAGAAGTCCTGCGCGGACCAGTGGCCGATGCCGGTCTCGTTGTCCGGCGTGATGTTCGGCACGCTGATCTTGCCGAAGGGCGTCTCCAGCAGGTTGCCGCCCGCCAGGGACTTGCCGTCCGGGCCGATATGGCAGCCCATGCAGTCGCCGGCGGTGGCGAGGTACCTGCCGCGCTGCACCTCGGTGAAGTTGTCCGGATCGGCCTTGGCGGCGGTGGCCATGGCCGTGGCGGCGAGCAGCGTCGCCGCGAGGATCGTGCTGCGCATCATGCCTGCACCAGCGCCTCGCCGGGGTTCTTGAGGTAGTGGTTCTTGATCGCCTCCAGCGCCCAGTAGGTCAGCGCGCCGACGGTGCCGGTCGGGTTGTAGCCGGCGTTCTGCGGAAACAGGCAGGCTCCGGCGACGAACAGGTTCGGCACGTCCCAGTGCTGGGTGTAGCGGTTGACCACGCCATCCCGCGGCGTGCTGCTCATCACCGCGCCGCCGGTGTTGTGCGTCGTCTGGTAGGGGACGACGCTCCACGGCCCCTTCTTGTAGCTGGTGGTCACCTTCTCCGCCCCCATGGCGCGCACGATCTCCGCCGTCTTGTCCACGACGTGGCGCGACATCTTCAGGTCGTTCTCCTTGAAGTCGAAGGTCATGCGCATCAGCGGGCGGCCGAGCCGGTCGGTATAGGTCGGGTCGAGGTCCAGGTAGCAGTCGCGATAGGCCATCGAGCTGCCCTGCGTGCCGACCGACTGGTAGTGGTTGACCGTGTCCACCATGCTTCGCTTCCAGGCCGAGCCCCATTTCGGCGCACCCGGCTGCGTCGGGTGGGTGCGGATCGGCCGGGCGTTGGTGGTGGTGCAGTTGATGTTGGCGCCGCCGATGAAGCTGAGGCCGGTATGGTCGAAATTGTCGCCGTTGTAGTCGTCCGCCATCATGCCGAGCGAGCCGGCCCCGGCGAAGGAGTTGAAGTTGGTGTCCTTGCTGAAATAGCCGACCGAGCCGGCATTGGTCTGGTAGGCGTAGTTGCGCCCCAGCGTGCCGGTGTTGCTGGCCGGGTCGTACTGCGCGCCGATCTTGGAGACCATCAGCAGGCGCACGTTGAACAGCGCATAGGCGCAGAGCAGCACGAGGTCGGCGGGCTGCTCCCATTCGCGCCCGTCGGCATCCACATAGGTGACGCCGGTCGCCATCTTGCCGTCCGGGGTGGTGTTGACCCTGGTCACCTCGCAGAGCGTGCGCGCCTCGAAGTTCGGCTGCCGGACCAGTGCCGGCATCACGCAGGTCAGCGGGCTGGCCTTGGAATAGTTGGCGCAGCCGAACCACTCGCAGAAGCCGCAATAGGTGCAGGGCGCGAGACGGACGCCGTAGGGGTTGGTATAGGCTTCCGAGATGTTGCCCGACGGCAGCGGGAAGGGGTGCATGCCCAGATCCGTCGCCGCCTTCTGGAACATGGTCTGCGCCAGGTTGGGCGAGAGCGGCCTGGTCGGGTACTCGTCCGAGCGCCAGCCCTCGAAGGGGTTGCCGCCGGGCTGGATGGCGCCCTTCAGGTTGCCCGCCTTGCCCGAGGTGCCGTTGACCTTCTCGAAGAAGTCGTAATGCGGCTCCAGCTCGTCATAGCTGACGGGCCAGTCCTGCACGGTGCAGTCCTCGGGGATGATGCCGGCGCCATAGCGTTCGACATAATGGGAGCGCAGGCGGAAATCGCTCGGGAAGAAGCGCCAGGTATGGCCGTTCCAGTGCACGCCGGCGCCGCCGACGCCATTGCCCGGCAGGTAGGAGCCGTACTTGCGGATCGGCAGCGCCATCTGGTCGGGGCTGTTGCGCGCGGTCTGCGTGTCCTGCGCCGGGCGCAGGAAGATGTCCTGCCGGACGGCGTAGCGCAGCTCGTCGGGCGCGGTGCCGATGTTGTAGTCGGCCGCGGTGTCGCGCCACGGGCCGCGCTCGATGGCGACGACGTCGAGCCCCGCCATCGCCAGTTCATGCGCCATGATCGAGCCGGTCCAGCCCAGCCCGACAATGACGACATCCTTCTTGGGCAGGCGGCTCATGCGGGCTTTCCGTTCCATTCGGGCCGGCCCATGATGGAGACGGGCGGCTTGGTGTAGGGCTTGCCGGGATTGGCGATGACGTCGCGGAAGTCGTAGCGGGTGCCGGGGAAGCCGATCATCTTCCAGCCCGCCATGTCCTTGTTGCCGCCGTAGATCGGGTCGGCGAAGAAGCCCTCGATCGTGTTGTCGAGCACCTGGGCGAAGAACATGGTGGTGGTGAGCTGCGGCGCCGTCAGGCCGGGCAGGTGGACCTCGCCCTTCTCCATGCCCTGCAGAAGCGTGTCCTGCTCCTCGGCGGAGAGCTGCTCGAAGGTCTTGCCGCCGAAGGCATCGCGGCAATGGGCGGTCAGCGCCGCCAGGCCCTTGCGGTACTGCTGCTGCGGCACCAGCGGCGACTGGATGCCCTGCGTCGGCAGCGGCTTCTCCGCGAAGGGCGGCTGCATGTAGAGCCACTCGTAGGTGCCCCAGGGCCCGGCGAGCTGGCGATCGATGAAGACGGTGCAGCCGAGATCCTTGCCGCTCGGGCTGAGATCGTCGGCGGGGATCAGGCGGCTGACGATCGCGTCCAGCGTCGCGGCTTCCTCCGGCCGCAGGAAGAGCCATCCGCCGGGCCGCACGACGTCGGGGGGATAGGCCTCGTTCGGCGACCAGGGCAGGCGCCCCGTGACGCTGCGCGCGACCGCCTGTGAAGAGAAGGCGACCAGCGCGGTTGCAGCGAGCAACCGGCGGCGTGTTGTAAGTGGCATGACCGTCCCTTGCCTGGAGATGCAAGACCGGTCCGGAGAAGCGTCACGAAGCGCGCCTCCTGGAAAGGGAGGGCGGAGGCGGACAGGCGACAGGATCGCCGGGCAGGTTGTGCTGCAAAGCAGCAGGAGCCTGCGCGTCCGACAAATGCTTTTTCATGAAAATGCCGCCACCATCCGCGAATCGCTTGATGGCTCAGCAAGAAACAGAACTCGTTCACCAGAACGCGAGCATTCTCACCGTGGCGCGGCGCTTCTCCACAAGCTGCGACTCTGCGAAAGGATGCAGCAGCGGGCCGTGAAGATCCGCGGCCGGAATCGGCACGCATGATCTGCCGGCCCCACGTGACAGGCTTCCGCAAGCCTGCCGGAGAGCATCCGGCGCGCCCTGAGCCTCAGATCAGCGCGCTGACGCTGCGGAAGCCCGCATCCGCGGCTTCCAGCGCCTGATCGATATCGACCTCCCCATGCGCACAGGAGAGGAACATGTTGTGCCGGGGATGGAAGTAGGCGCCATGGCGCAGCGCCCCGGCGCAGAAGGCGTCGCCCTTCCGCCACTCCGGATCATCGGCGAAGGTCATCAGCGGCATCTGCGCCGGGCCGGTCTGCCGGATCGCGAGGCCATGCCGCCGCGCCAGGTGGTCTAGCCCCTCGCGCAGCCGCTCTCCCAAGGCCCGCATCCGTGCCGGGCCGTCGATGCGCCGCAACTCGCGCAGGGTGGCGATGGCGGCCGCCATCGGCACCGCGCCGCACCAGAAGGAGCCGGTGGAATAGACCTGCGTGGCGGCCTCGCGGAAGCGCTCGCGCCCGGTGACGGCGGCGAGCGGATGCCCGTTGGCGATCGCCTTGCTGTAGGCGGCGAGGTCCGGCCGCACGCCCAGCGTCTCCCAGGAGCCGCCGAGATGCAGGCGGAAGCCGGCGCGCACGTCGTCCAGGATCAGCGCCGCGCCGGTGGTGTCGCACACCTCGCGAAGGTGCCGCGCGAAAGCCGTCGTGGCCAGTTCCTGCTCGCGCCCGAAATCATGCCGGAAGGGCGTGACGATCACCGCCGCGAAATCGCCCGCCGCCTCGGCGACGGCGGCGTCCAGACTTGCAGGGTCGTTGTACTCGAAGGTGAGCAGGTGGGCACGGTCTTCGGCGGTGACGCCGGCCACGGAGGGCGAGCACCACGGCACGGCGCCGTGGTAGCTGCCGCGCGCCACCAGCACCTTGCGCCGGCCGGTGGCGGCGCGGGCGACCGTGACGCAGGTGGTGGTGGCGTCGGTGCCGTTCTTGGCGAGCTGGCACCAGTCGGCATGCGGGATCATCTCGACCAGCAGCTCCGCCAGTTCCACCAGCACCGGGGCGGGGCCGTTCATGCAGTCGCCCCGCGCCGCCTGCTCCTGCGCGGCGGCCTCGACGGCAGGGTGGTGGTGGCCGAGCACCACGGGCCCCCAGGAGCACATGAAGTCGATGAACTCCCGCCCGTCCACGTCGCGCAGGCGGCAGCCCTCAGCCGAGGCGAAGTATTGGGGATAGCCCTCCGGCAGCCGCGCGGCGTTCAGGTGACCCCAGAGCCCACCGGGGATGACCTGCCGGGCCCGCTGGCGCAGCTCGGCATCGACGGAATGGTTGGCGAGGGGAAGCGGCTCCGGCATCGGGCTGTCCTGCGGCATGGCTGAGCTTGATATATCATATCCCGAGAACACGATCCAGGGTGATGGCTGCCGCTCAGGCCGCCAGCCGGCGCAGTGCCGCCTCCACCTTGGCGGCATTGCCCAGCGCCGCCATGTTGAGCGGGCGCGACACCACCGGCGCGGCCTCTCCGCCCGAAACGCGCAGGATCTCGGCGTCCAGCCAGTCGAAGCAGCGCTCCTGGATCTCCTGCGCCAGGCGCGCGCCATGGCTGGTGCCGCGCGCCGTCTGCTCGGCGATCAGCACGCGGTTGGTGCGGCGGATGCTGGCGGTGACGGTCTCCCAGTCCAACCCGGTGGGGTCGAGGCTGCGCAGGTCCACCACCTCGGCATCCACCCCGGCGGCCTCGGCGGCGCCGATGCAGGGCGCCACCATGGCGCCATAGGTGAGCACGGTGCAGGCGCGGCCCGCGCGGGCGATGCGGGCGCGGCCGAGCGGCAGGCAGAAGTCGAGGTCGTCGCGCGGCACCGGGCCGGTGGTCTGGAACAGGTCCTGGTGCTCGATGACCAGCACCGGGTCGTCGCAGCGCAGCGCCGCGTTCATCAGCCCGACATAGTCGTGCGGCGTGGCAGGCACGACGATGCGCCAGCCGGGATAGAGCGCGAAGAGCGCCGAGGGGTCCATCGAGTGCTGCGAGCCATAGCCCGTCTGCGGCGAGACGCGCGCGCGCACCACCACCGGCACGCCGAAGCCGCCGCCGAACATGTGCGCGAACTTGCCGATGCCGTTGAACATCTGGTCGGCGGCGACGATGCAGAAGTCGCCGAACATGATGTCCACCACGGGCCGCAGCCCGCAGAGCGAGGCGCCGAGCGCCATGCCGGTGAAGCCGTTCTCGCAGATCGGCGTGGCGAAGACGCGCTCGGGGAAGCGCTCCATCACCCCGCGGGAGGAGCCGGTGACGCCGCCGCGCAGCCGGTGCACGTCCTCGCCGATCAGCACGATGCGCGGGTCGCGCTCCATGTTCCGCAGCAGCACGGCGGCAACGGCCTCGATGTATTTCTGCTCGGCACGCGCCTCGGGCGGCACCTGCTCGGCTTCCGAGAACCGCTCGCCGGCGAGCTCCGAGAGGTCGCCGCGGATGCCCTCGTCCACCCGCGCGGGATCGGGATAGGCGCCGCCGCGCACCTGCAGACTGTTCGAATCGCGCGGCACCTCGGTGAGCGCGGCGGCGGCGGTCTCGACCATCTCGCGGGCACGGGCATCCAGCGCGGCGAGGCCGGCCTCATCCAGCACGCCCATGGCCTTCAGCTTCGCCGGCATGGTGGCCAGCGGGTCGCGCGCGCGCCAGGCTTCCTCCTCGGCCTTGTCGCGATAGCCGAACTGGCTGCCGAGCAGCGGCCCGCTCTGGTGCAGGAAGCGGTAGCAGACCGCCTCGACGAAGACCGGGCCGCCACCCTCGCGGATGGTTTCCACCGCCCAGCGCATGGCGCTCCGTACCGCGAGCAGGTCCATGCCGTCGCATTCCACGCTGGGCACGCCGAACATGGCGCCGCGCGAGGTCAGCCGCGTCTCGCGCGTCTGCTCGCGGACATGGGTGGAGACGGCGTAGAAGTTGTTCTCCAGAAAGAAGATGACGGGCAGGCGGTAGAGGGCGGCGAGGTTGATGGCCTCCAGCGACTGGCCGGCCATCAGCGTGCCGTCGCCGAAGAAGGCGACGGAAACGTTGTCGCGCCCCAGCACCTTGTCGGCGAGCCCATAGCCCACGGCGTGCGGCAGGTTGGCGCCGATGATGGCGCTGGTGCCGACGATGCCGGAGGGCGCCCAGCGCATGTGCATGGAGCCGCCGCGCCCGGCGCAGAAGCCTTCCTCCAGCCCCATGATCTCGGCCATGGCGCGGCGGACCAGGGTGCCGGCCTCCTCCGGCGGCGCGTCCTGCCGGGGGTCGTAGCCCTCGGGGAGGGCGCTGTTCAGCAGCTTGGCGAGGATCTGGTGATGGGCGCGGTGGGTGCCGTTGATCTTGTCCTGCGTGCCGAGCACGGACATGGCGCCGACCGCGCCGGCCTCCTGCCCGATCGAGGCGTGCGCCGGCCCGTGGATCATTCCCTGGCCGTGCAGGTCGAGGATCTTTTCCTCGAAGCGGCGGATCAGCAGGAGCTGCTCCATCCACCGCGCGAGGTCGGCCGGATCTTCGGCGGCCCAGTCGCCTTCGTCGGATTCGAGGCGGAACCACGGCGTTTCGGTGCTGATGGGGGTCCGTTGCATGGTCCGTTCCTCGGTGCTTGGCGCGTCGCGGCGGGTGGGTGCAGGGAAGGCGGTGTCCTCCCTGGCCGTCAGTCGAAGCCCTCGAAGGGCCGGGGGTCGAGGAAGCGCCGCAGCACGTTCCCGGTCAGGCGGCTGACGCTGCTGTTGTAGTTGTTGCAGGAGAGAGCGCAGGCCCAGGCGATGGACCCGGTGGAGAACACCGCGCCGCCTTTCGCCGTCGGGAAGAAGGCGACGTCGGCGCGGACGCGCGCGTTCTGGTCGCCCATGGTGCCGCGGTGCAGGGTGCGCAGTTCTTCGAGCGTGGGCACGCCGCCGTAGTCGAGCTGGTCGGCGGTGGCGATCCAGAGCAGGTGCGGGGGCGAGCCGAGGGTGGCATCCACGCGGTCCACCTCCAGCCCCGCCGCGCCGCCGCCGCGCAGGCCCGCGTCGCCGAGCGGCTTCTCCAGGTCGATCCCCTCCACCAGCCAAGCGATGCGTGGGTCGCGCGCCTCCTCCCGCCAGCGATAGGGATAGGAGCGGGTGAAGACCTGCGCGTCGAAGCCGACGCCAACGAGCCGCTGCGGCGGGCGGCCGTTGCTGCGCCAGAGGCCGGAGGGCTCGCCGGTGAAGGAGAGGGCGTTCTCCCCCGCCTCGCCCTCCCAGGTGCGCAGCCCGTTCATGCCGCGGCGGATCTCCATGGTGTGCGGCTGGCTTGGGTGCCAGCCGATGCGCCAGTAGAAGCCGTTGCCGCCGAGATAGATGTGCCGCCCGCCGCCGCGCTGGTAGGCGTCGAAGGCGTCGAGCATGGCGCGGCTGAAATACTCGGGATGCGAGCCGGTGATGACGCAGTCATAGCCGGCGAGAAGCTGCGCGCCGTGCCGGTGGATGTCGTCATCGGCGATGATGTCGTGGTCCTGCCCGATCTGCTCCAGCCAGTCGATGATGTGGGTGTCGTTGCCGTAGTTGAAGGTGGCGCCGCGCGGCCGCATGTTCAGGATCGGCCGCTTCGCGCTCGAATAGCACCAGCCGCTGCCGTCGCTGTGCGTGTCGTAGGTGGAGAGGCCGAGTTCGCGGTGCTCCTGCAGATAGACATCGTCGCGCGAGAGGGCGAGCAGGCCTTCCAGCATGGCCTCGGCATGCACCTGGTCAAGCCGCAGCGCGCTGTTGGCATAGGCGAGGAAGGTGGCGGTGCTGGCCACCAGCGCCAGCCGCGCGCGCGGCCTGCCGAGCGGCGCGCGGACGAAGAAGGCGACGAAGCTCTCCACCGGGTCGTCCGAACCCTGCCGCGCGCGCAGGCGCAGGGCGTAGAAGCCGCTGCGCCAGTCCTCGGGGATGGTGAGGCGCAGGTCCGACGACCAGCCGGCGTCGTGCATGTCGTCGCTGTGGAAATGGATGGCGCCGTAGAGATGCGGTGCCTCGGTCCATTGCACCGTGCGGCCGTCCCAGTTGGCGCCGGTCATGCCGCGCATGGGCAGATGGCGCAGGGTGCCGTCCAGCCGGTTGGCGGAAAGGTCGAATACGCGGCCGGTCGGAATGTCGCGCGAGAAGTCCCAGGCGGCCAGCAGGTCCGGGTCGCCTGGCGACGGCGCGAGGCTTTCGCAGAGGCCGCGCAACGCGGCGGCATCCAGCGCCGTGGCGTGCAGGCGCGGCCGGTCGATCTTGCCGTCGAAATGCTGGGCGGTGAGTGGCGCATCGCCGCCCTCCCGCGCCTGGGCGGCGATGACGAGGGCGGTTGCTTCCGGCCAGGAGAGGGCCTTCGGCCCGGCGGCAATGGCTTCGCCGCTGCGGTCGCGCCCGGCCTGGGAGTCCAGGCTTTGCTGCACCACGCGGAGCTCACCGGCCTCGGCATCCAGCACACCGCCGACGAAAACCCATTCCCGCTCCAGCAATGGCTGCGGCGCCGTCACGCGCCAGGACTGGCCATCGCCGCCGACCTCGAACTCCAGCCGCCCCTCGGCATCGAGGCCAAGCCGCCAGCCTTCCCGCCGATCCTCGCGCCAGCGGGAAAGGATGGTCTGCGGGCCGGAAAGCGGCGCGGTCGGCCAAAGGAAGCAGCCGACCGAGAGGGAGCCCGTCCGCCGCAGCGCCGGCGCATCCGGCACGATGGCGCAGGAGCCGGGATGCAGCGGCTGGTGGCGCAGCGCCACGCGCCCGTCCACCGGCGCGCCGGGCGTGGTGAAGCGCAGCCCCGGCCCATCCGGATCGGGGTCGCCGCAGCGAACGCGCAGCAGCGTGGACTCGGCTTCCACGAGGCTGGCGCTGGAAAGATGGAAGGCGACCTCCTCGCCCGGCGAGACGACCAGCGGCCAGGCATAGCCGAGAACAGCGGTGGTGTCGGTCATGCGGCGGAGCTTCCATCCTCCAGCTTCTGCCCCGTCAGCGCCTCCCAGCGCAGGACGAAGACCGCCCATTCGGCGGCGGCGAGATCGGTGAAGACGCGGTTGGGAAAGGTCTCGACCGGCGCGCCGCGGCGCCCGGGCATCCGCCCGAGCATCCAGCGGCGGTTCGGCTCCAGCACGATCAGCACGTGGCGCCGGCCAACGCCCGACCAGCGCATCCGGTGCAGCAGCTTCTGCAGCGCGTCGCTGTGCGGCCCGCGCGGCTTGCGGCGGAACTCCTCCACCAGGTCGAGCCGCGACGGGTCGACCGGCCAGTGTGCCGCCTCGGGGTCGTTGACCAGCATCGGTGCGTCAGGCCGTCAGCCAGGTCACCCAGCGCTCGCGCAGCGCCGGGCGGTTCTGGGCGATCCAGTCATAGTCGGCGATCACCAGCTTGTCCCAGTTCTCCGGCCAGGAGGGGCGGAAGCGCCGCTCGGCCTCCGGCACCAGCGCGGGCGCCTCGCGGTTGTTGGAGTCGAAGCTGACCTTTTCGCTGAAGGCCAGGTGCTCCTTCGCGTTCTGCACGAAGAAGTCGAGGAACCTGAGGGCGTTCTGCGTGTTCGGGCCGCCCTTCAGCACCGCCCAGTTGCCGACGTCGCGGATCGCCTGGTTCCAGGTGAAGTCGAACTCGCCGCTCTTGGCCAGCGGCACGGAGCGGCTGGAATAGGCCATGGTCATCACCGCGTCGCCGCCGCGCATGATCTGCATGCAGTTGTCGCCGCTCTTCCACCAGGCGGCCACGTGCGGCTTGATGGTGTCGAGCTTGCGGTAGGCGCGGTCGAGGTCCATCGGGAAGAGCGTGTCGCGCGGCACGCCATCGGCCATCAATGCGGCCAGCGGCACCCACCATTCGCGGTCGCCGGTGTCGGGCAGTGAGCGGGGGCCGGGGAACTTCTGCACGTCGAAGAAATCCGCCCAGGAGGCCAGGCCCTTGTCCGGGAAGGCCTTCTTGCTCCAGACCATCGTCATGCCGCCGGCGGTGCGGATGATGCCCTTGTCGAAGCAGGCGTTCGGCAGCGCATGCGCCACGATGCCCGGCATGCCCTTGCAGTCGATGGTCTGCAGGATCTCGGCGTGCTGGATCAGGTCCGGCGGCGTCGCCGTCACGATGTCGAAGGGCACGTTGCCGCTGCGCGCCCCGGCCTGCGCGCGGGCCCACTGGTCCGGCAGCTCGATCGGGATCGAGCGGACGCGGATGCCGGCCTCCTGCTCGAAACGCTTGTAGAAATGCTCCTGCAGGCTGCGTTCCATCAGCCCGCCCGTGGCGGCGATGATGACCTCGCCCTTGCCCTGCGCCCTTGCCAGTCGGGGCGCGCCAAGCGCGGTCAGCGCCGAAGCGGCGAGAAGTCCTCTGCGATTGAGTTCCATTGCCCAGCTTCCCTGTTTGCGGAAGGCCGGGGGAAGGAATTCCCCCGGGCCCCCTTCTTCTTTCTGCCAGTTCGGCCGTTGCGAGGGCAGCGCAGCATGGTCATGCGCCCTCCATGCGGCCCAGCAGCGCCACGAGGTTGGCGCCGCCCTCGGTCAGGTCGGCGCAAAGCGCCGCCCGCGTCGCCAGCGGGTCATGCGCCCGCAGGCCCTCGATGATGTCCAGGTGCCGGTGCCGGCCCGGATAGCTCGGCCGCGCATCGGGGTAGAGGAAGGCATGCATCGGGCCGTTGCGCAGCCAGATGCTCTCCACGATGGTCAGCAGCTCGGGCATCGCCGCCGCCCGGTACAGGCCGTGGTGGAAGGCCCAGTTGGCGCGGTTGGCGGCCACCGCGTCGCCGGCCTCCTCGGCGGCGGTGAGCGCCGTGTGCGCCGCGTCCAGCGCCGCGATGCCGGCCTCGCCGATGCGCAGCGCCGCCCCCTCGGCCGCCAGCCCCTCAAGCTCCAGCCGGATGGTGCGCAGCTCCAGGTACTGGTCGAGCGTCAGCCCGGCGACGGTGATCGAGCGCGCCGCCTCCAGCCGCAGCGCCCGCTCCCGCGCGAGCTGCACCACCGCCTCCCGCACCGGCGTCTCCGAAACCTGCATCGCCGCCGCCAGGTCGCGGATCTTCAGCCGCTGCCCGGGTCGCATCCGCCCCTCGAACAGCGCCGTGCGCAGCTCCTCATAGACCCGGCCGGCCAGGTTCTCCCGCCCCACCGGCGCCACGAAATCGATGACCTGCGCTGCTTCCGCCATATCCTCAGCCACTCCTTGCCGCGGCACGCCGCTCCGCGGCGCGCTTCAGCACGAAGCCCAGCAGCAGGGCAAGCACCGTCAGCGCGGTCAGCATGGTGGCGACGGCGGCGAGGGTGGGGGAGATGTTGTAGTCGATGTCCTCGAACATCTTGCGCGGCAGCGACTTCCGGTCGAGCGCCGAGATGAAGAAGGAGACCACCGGCTCGTCGAAGGAGATGATGAAGGCGAACAGCGCCGCCGAGACCACGCCCGGCGCGATCAGCGGCAGCGTGACATGGCGGAAGGTGGCGAGCCGCCCGGCCCCGCAGGACAGCGCCGCCCGCTCCAGCTCGGCGTCGAAGCGGTAGAGCGCCGCCAGCACGGTGAAGACCACGAAGGGCAGCGCCAGCACCGTATGCGCCATGGTGAAGCCCAGCAGCGTGCCGGTCAGCCGCAGCCGCTCGAAGACCAGGAACATCGCCACCGCCAGCGCCACATGCGGCACGATCACCGGCCCGACCACCAGCAGCTCCACCAGCCCCCGCCCGGGCAGACGCCCGCGCACCAGCGCCAGCGCCAGCATGGTGCCGGCGACCGTGGCGCAGAGCGCGGTGAGCAGCGCGACCTCCAGGCTGAACAGCGTGGCGGCCACCCAGTCCGGGTCGCGGAAATACTCGGCATACCAGCGCAGCGAGAAGCCGGCGGGCGGGAAGCGCAGGAAGCGCTCCGGCCCGACCGACATCGGGATGATGATGAGGGTCGGCAGCAACAGGAACACCGTCACGGCATAGGCCGCGGCGTTCACCGCCATTCGCCCGGCGCGGTTCGGGGCGCCGCCGCTCATGCCTGCCCCACGAAGCGGTCGAGCCGCACGGCGCGGCGGAACAGCAGCACCAGCGCCAGCACGAAGGCCAGCAGGATGCCGACCAGCGCGCCGGCGAAGGGCCAGTCCAGCAGCTCGCGCACCTGCTGGGAAACCAGCGTCGCGATCATCATCTGCTGCGGCCCGCCGATCAGCGCCGGCGTCACGAAGAAGCCCAGCGCCAGCAGGAAGACCATCAGGCAGCCCGAGGTGACACCGGGCAGGCAGAGCGGCCAGACCACCTCGCGGAAGGTGGCCCAGGGCGAGGCGCCCAGCATCTGCGCCGCGCGGGGATAATCCTCCGGGATGCCCTTCAGCGCGGAATAGAGCGGCAGCACCATGAAGGGCAGCAGCACATGCGCCATGGCCAGCACCACCGCGCCCTCGGTGTAGAGCAGGCGCACCGGCTGCTCGATCAGGCCGAGCCGCGCCAGCATCTGGTTGATCACGCCGTTGCGCTGCAGCAGCACCATCCAGGCATAGGTGCGCACCAGCACCGAGGTCCAGAGCGGCAGCAGCACCGCCGCGCCCAGCAAGGCCAGCCCGAGCCCGCGGCTGCGCGACATCACCCAGGCCAGCGGCCAGGCCAGCACCAGCGCCAGCAGCGTGACCAGGAAGGCGATGCGCAGCGTGCGCAGCATCACCCGCAGATAGACCGGCTCCTCCAGCGCATGCGCGTAGTTGCCGAGGCCTGGCGACGGCACGAAGAGGCTTTCATGCAGCAGCGTCGCCAGCGGCAGGATGAAAACGACCAGAAGCAGCAGCAGGAAGGGCGCCGCCAGCGCCAGGCTCGCCGCCGGGCTGAATCGGCGCCCGCCCAGCATGAAGCGCGAGGGCCGGCGGCTCACGGCGCCACCCCGAAGGCGCGCGCATCGGCGGCCTGCCAGCCGAGCGTGACGGCCTCGCCGGCCACGGCCTCAGGGAGCCCGGCGCCGGCCGGGATGCGCAGGCGCAGCACCTGCCCGCCCGCCGCTTCCAGCATCAGCGTCGTTGCGTTTCCCGCATAGATCGCCTCGGTGACGAGGGCTGGAACGCCTTCGGCGGCGCCGGGCAGGATGCGCAGCCGCTCCGGCCTCAAGGCGAGCCGCACGCGGTCGCCGGCCGCCACCCGTGAAACCGCGAGGGCGGGCATGACGCCGCTGCCCTCAAGCCGCACGCCCACCGCTTCGCCAGGCGCGGCGGCGGCGGCGGCGCTGCCGGACCAGAAGTTGGTCTCGCCGATGAAGCCGGCGACGAACTCCGTCTGCGGCGCCTCATACAGCTCGCGCGGGGCGCCGAGCTGCTGCAGCCGGCCGTGGTCGAGCACCGCCACGCGGTCGGCCATGGTCAGCGCCTCCGTCTGGTCATGCGTGACGAAGACGACGGTGATGCCGATCTCGCGCTGGAGGTGCTTGATCTCGATCTGCATTTCCTCGCGCAGGTTCTTGTCGAGCGCGGAGAGCGGCTCGTCCATCAGCAGCACGCGGGGGCGATAGACGATGGCGCGCGCGATCGCCACGCGCTGCTGCTGCCCGCCCGAGAGCTGCGCCGGGCGGCGCTCGCCCAGCTGATCGAGCCGCACGGTGCGCAGGGCCGCACGCGCCCGCTCCTCCCGCTCCGCGCGGCCGAGGCCGCGCATCTTCAGCGGGAAGGCGATGTTCTCCAGCACGCTCATATGCGGGAACAGCGTGTAGCGCTGAAACACCATGCCGAGGTTGCGCCTGTTCGGCGGCAGCCAGGTGATGTCCTCGCCGCCGAGCAGGATGCGGCCCTCGTCGGGATATTCGAAGCCGGCGATGGACATCAGGATGGTTGTCTTGCCGGAGCCTGAGGGACCGAGCAGGGCCAGGAACTCGCCGGCGCGGATGTCCAGTGAAACCCCGTCGACGGCATGCACCGCGCCGAAGCGCCTGGTCAGGCCTTCAATGGAGATGCTGCCGGCATTTCGGTCCGCGTCGAGCTTCCGCACCCTGCCTCCTCGGCGGCTTGGTTCCAGGAAAGACTATTTGATATATCAGCGGGACCGCAAGCCGGTGCTTGCTGCCTGCTGTGCAGGGATCGTGCTTCCCGCGGCTTCTCGCGCCCCTTGCGGGGGCTGCGCGGCAGGCGAGGCGTTCACGCCGCCGGCACCAGGTCCTGGCGGTGACGTGCCGCCTGCTCGATGCCCTTCCAGGCGTACCGCATGGGCACCATCCGCGTGGCCGACCAGGCTTCGTTCTGATCGGCATAATGCGCGCTGCCCGGCTGGCCCGAGGCGCCATGGAACACCACCCACTGGCAGGCATCCCAGTTCCCCACGTCGAAGACGTAGCGCGCCAGCGCGCCGTAGGTGGCGGTCGGCCCTCCGGCACAGAGCAGCCCGTTGGCCAGCACCGTGTCGCCATCGCCGCCCACCGGCCGGGAGGGAGGGTCGAGCAGCGCCGCCGCCTCGGGAAAGAGCGGCGAGAGCGGATGGGTGAAGCGCGGCTGGTGCACCGCGCCCCAGCTTTCTCCGGCGGGCGCCGCGGCGGCGCGGGCAAGGGCGGCCTGCAAGGCCTCTCGCCAGCTCCAGCCGCCGAGCAGGCTGGCATCGTCGCGGCGCAGCAGCTCGGGCAATGTCCACCACAGCTGGTTCTGCGGCGCGATCCCCGGCGTAACCTGCGCCAGCGGGCTTGCGCCCGCGGCGGCAAGGCCGCTGCGCTCCGCCAGGATCGCGGTCAGCGCCCTGCGCAGGGCGATATAGGCCGGCGGCGCCTCGGCATCGGCCTCCATCCGGCCGTCCCAGGCCAGCAGGCGCTCGCGGAGCGCCGCCGCGGCGGGCTCCTCGGGGGCGGGCGAGGCGGCCAGCCGCTCGCGCAGCAGCAGGGCGTTGGGCGAAAGCGTGTCGGCATGGATGCCGGCGGCATCCTCCGGCGCGAAGGCGCCCCCTTCCGCCAGCCGGGCGGCGATGCGGCGCGCGCGATAGGGCGGGTGGCAGTCCGTGCAGAGATAGTCGGGATGCGCATCGTCGGCGACGACGCGGTTGTTGGCGGTGACGATGATGCCCCCTTCGGGGTCGAGGCTGCGCGGCATCTCCTCATGCGCGATCCAGCCTTGCCAGTCATGCCTGGACATCCAGCCCGGCACCGGCAGCCAGCCGTTGCTGCGCGGGCGGCGCGGCAGCCGGGCACGCACGAGATGGCCGATATGGCCTTCCGTATCACCCGCCACCAGGTTGTGGTCGATCAGCCCCCAGCCGCGCGTCGCCTCGAAGAGCGCCTCCACGCCGCTCGCGGTGGTCATGCGCGGCAGGCACTCAAAGGAAAGATCGGTCTCGGCGAACTGCACCGAGCGCAGCGCGATGGCGCTGCCGCTCGCGGGATCGCCGGCGATCACCGGGCCGTGCCGGGTTTCCACGATCTCGAACGCGCGCGCCTCGCCACCCCGGATGCGGATGCTGTCGCGCCGGCGCATCACGGGCGCCGGCCCGTCGGGCGCCTCGGTATGGCTGGCATCCGCGTCGAACCGCTCCAGGAACAGGTCGTGGATGTCCATGAAGGCGTGCGTGACGCAGTAGGCGACCTGGCCGTTGTGGGCGAAGTGAGGGAAGCCCGGCACGCCGGGAACGGTGAGCCCGATCATGTCGAACGCGTCGCAGGCGAGGTGGTGCTGCGCATACATGTTCGGGATCTCGAAGACGCGGTGCGGATCGCCCGCCAGCACCGGCCGGCCCGTGGCGCTGCGCGTTGGTCCCACCGCCCAGTTGTTGCTGCCGCCACCCACCTCGTCGCCGCCGGTGTTCTTGCCCATGCTTTCCAGTAGGGCGCGGATCGCAGGGGCCAGGGCGGCCAGGTCGGCCTGCAGGCGCTCCGCCTCCGCGCCGGGCGGGATGCACAGCAGGTCGGCGCCGCTGTCGTCGTAGCGCAGCTTGGCCGCGCCTTCCGGCCCCACCACCGGCAGCGCGGCGGCGCGCCACAGCTTGAACCACACCGAGCCCATCAGCAGCCCGAGCCGGCGCATCACCGCGATGCTGTGCCAGGGCTCCCAGAGGTCCGGCGCGTCCTGCAGCAGCGCGTACTCGACCGGCCTCGGCTGCCCGCCGCCGATCCAGGCGTTCACCCCGGCGCTGTAGGCTTCCAGCATCTCGCGCGCGGCACCGCCGAGGGCGGCGAAGTCGCGCCGGCAGGCGGCCTCCATGCCGAGGCGGCGCACCAGGATGTCGCTCTCCGCCGCCGGGGCGCCCAGCCACTCGGCGGCACGGCCGATGGCGCGGCGCCGGGTCAGGTCCATCTGGAAGAGGCGGTCCTGCGCGTGGACGAAGCCCAGCGCCATCCAGGCATCCCGGCTGGTCGCGGCACGGATGTGCGGAATGCCCCATTCGTCGCGCAGAACGGTGGCGGGGGCGGAGAGGCCGGGCAGCGGCAGGCGGGCGTCGAGGTCCGGCAGCGCGGCTTCGACGGTTGCGCGGTCGAGGGGCATCGGAGGTCCTTGGCGGGAAGAGCTGGCGGCGCCGTCGGGCGCAACGCCAACGGGCAGAAGAAAGATGGGGGTCTGGGGGAATTCCTTCCCCCAGGCTGTCTCTCAGACTTCCACCTGCCAGAACATCGGGAAGCTGGACTCGATCATGTTCCTCAGCCGCGCGCGGTAGCCGGCCGGCCGCGAGAACTGGCCCCACATCACGCTCGGCACCGTCTCGTAGGCGATCTCCTGGATCTTCCCCGCGATGTCCTTGCGGGCGGCGGCGTCGGGCGCCTTGACGAAGTCCTCCAACAGCCGCGTCATCCGTGCGTCGCAGCTCCAGCCGGCGTAGTCCACGCAGTTGTTGCCGATGTAGAAGTGGTTCAGCGGCGACATCATGTCCACGCCGTTGGAATAGACGGGATAGAGGCTCCAGCCTTCCTTCTTGCTGCGGCGGGCGAGCACGGTGCCCCAATCCATGGTCTGCTCCTCCACGGTGAAGCCGGCCGCCTTCAGGTTCTCGGCCAGCACGTGCCCGGCCGTCTGCGAGATGGAGCCGGACACTTCCAGCATCATCACCGGCTCGCCCTTGTAGCCGGTCTTTTTCAGCTCGGCGCGCGCGCCCTCGATGTCGAGCTTGGCAACACGGGCACCCGCCTCGGTCTCCAGCGGCGTGCCGCACATGAAGAAGGAGCCGCAGGCATCCACCCGGAACTTCTCGGGGATGCCGATGGCGGTCAGGGTCGCCTTCTGGTCCACCAGCTTCCACAGGACGCGCCGCACCGCGGGGTCGGCGAAGGGGCCGCTCGCATGGTTCAGGCGGAAATTGCCCTGGAACATGTGGATGCCGCCCAGGCCGATCAGCTTCACATCCTTGTTGCGCTCCAACAGGCCCAGGAAGTCGAAGGGCAAATACTGCATGTAGTCGATCTCGCCGGCGGCGAGCGCGTTGGCGCCGGTGGTGTCGTCCGGCATGACCTTCAGCAGCAGCTGCTCGATCTGCACCCGCTTGCCGCCGGAGAGGAAGTCGGGCGCCTCCTCGCGCGGCACATACTTGTCGTTGCGCTCCAGCACCATGCTGTCGCCGGTGCGCCAGAGGTCGGGGCGGAAGCGGAAGGGGCCGGAGCCGGTGATCTCCTTGATGCGCTGGTCGCCCGCCGCCTTGATGATGCGCTCCGGCATCATCACCGGCACCGGCGCATTCGGCTTGCCCAGCACGTCCAGCATCAGCGGGAAGGGCTCTTTCAGCGCGATGGTGACGGTCTTCGCGTCCTTCGCCGCGAAGCTGGCGCCCGCGGCCATGATCATCCGCCCGAGCCCGTCGCGCGGTGCCCAGCGCGCCAGCGAGGCAGCGCAGTCGGCGGCGGTGACGGGCGCGCCGTCATGCCAGAGCAACCCGTCGCGCAGGGGGATGGTCCAGGTCAGCCCGTCCTCCGAGACCTGGTGCCCGGAGGCCATCTGCGGGCGGATATTGCCTGCCGAGTCCATCGAGAAGAGCGTGTCGAAGACGTGATAAGCGAAGGTGCGGGTGATCGCGGCGGTGGTCATGTGCGGGTCGAGGATGACGACCTCGGATTCCAGCACGGCGGTGACCTGCCCACCGGCCGCGCGCGCCGGGCGCGGCATGCCGATCAGCGGCAAGGCCATGGCGGCGGCGCTGCCGGCGAGCAGGCTGCGCCTGTTGAAGCCTTCTCGGATCATGCTCAGCTCTCCCTTTTCGCGGCGGCTTCACCGGGCGGGCCCGGTGCCGTTGGTCCGGCGTGTTTCCCTGGAAGGGCGCGCGCCCTTCCGTCCGGCGACCTTCTGGCGAGGTCCTGGCCGGAAGCGACTTGAAAGATGATATATCCGATATCAGGCTGCTCCCCACGTCAAGCGCCGCATTCCCGGACGGCGCAGATTCAAGGAGGCTCCATGCCCGAGACCGAATTGCTGCGGCTGACCGCGCAGCGCGCCGCCGGCCTGATCCGCGCCCGTCGCCTTTCCCCCGTCGAGTACATGCAGGCCGTGCTGGCCGCCGCCCGCGCCGCGCAGCCGCGGCTGAACGCCTTCGCCGCGCTGGCCGAGGAGGCGGCGCTGGAAGGCGCCCGCCAGGCCGAGGCCGCGGTGATGCAGGGCGGGCCGCTCGGCCCGCTGCATGGCGTGCCGGTGAGCATCAAGGACCAGGTGGACGTCGCCGGCCTGACCACCGCGCACGGCTCGGCCATCTTCGCCGGGCAGCCGCCGGCGGCGGCCGACGACGTGCTGGTACAGCGGCTGCGCGCGGCCGGCGCCATCGTCTTCGCCAAGACCCACATGCCGGAGTTCGGCCACAAGGGCCTGACGGACGGCCCCGCCTTCGGGACCACGCCCAATCCCTGGGACCTGTCGCGCACCTCCGGCGGCTCCAGCGGCGGCGCGGCGGCGGCGGTGGCGGCGGGCGTCGGGCCGATCGCGCTCGGCACGGACGGCGCGGGATCGGTGCGCATCCCGGCCGCCTGCTGCGGTATCGTCGGGCTCAAGCCGACGCTCGGCACGGTGCCCTGGCAGTCGGCGGCCGACGCCTTCGCCAACTACACCTATGCCGGGCCGATGGCGCGCAGCATCGGCGACGCCGCGGTGATGTTCGCCGCCATGGCCGGCCCGACCGGGCGCGACCCCTGGACGATGGCGGCGCAGCCGGCGCCCCGGCTGAGCCCGGCGCTGGCGGGCAATGATCTTTCCGGCCTCCGCATCGGCTTCATCGAGCACGCGGCCAATCCGCGCCTCGCCGCCGACATGGCGGAGAACACGCGGGCCATGCTCGCCGTGCTGGAGGGGCAGGGCGCCATGGTGGAGCCGGTGGCGGAGGCGATCGACTGGATCGAGTTCCCCGGCCGCATCATGTACCAGGCCAATTTCGCCGTCGCGATGGCGAAGCACCTGCCGGAATGGCAGGAGAAGATGGACCCCACGCTGCTCGCCTTCATGCAGCGCGGCGACGGCTTCTCGCTGCACGAGTTCCGCCAGGCGCAGTTCGCCCGCACGCGCCTGTTCCGCGCCATCCAGGGCCTGTTCGAGCGCTACGACCTGCTGGTGACGCCCACCCTCAGCCGCACCGCCCTGCCGGCGGATTTCGACGCCGCCCATGACGAGGTGGAGGTGGAGGGCGTCCGCTGCGGCATCACCCGCCAGGGCTGGAGCAGCTACGTCTATCCCTTCAACCTGACCGGCCATCCGGCGCTGACCGTGCCCTCCGGCTTCGGCACGGACGGCCTGCCGACGGCGGTGCAACTGGTCGGCCGCTGGGGCGCGGACCTTGACCTGCTGCGCCTCGGCGGCGTGCTGGAGGCGGCGCGCCCCTGGGCGGCGGCCTGGCCGGAGGCGGCCGTCGCCTGAGGCCCTGCCGTTCCGAGGGTGGGGGCGTCACCGCGTGGCGGTGGCGCTCCGCTCGCGCGCCTGGCGCACCGCCCATTCGGCGAGCAGCGCCAGGCAGGTGACGCCGATCAGCAGGGCGCTGACCGCGGCGATGGTCGGCTCCACCTCCAGCAGCAGGCTGTTCCAGATCCGCACCGGCAGCGTCTCGGCGCGGATGCCGGCGAGGAAGAGCGAGATCACCAGCTCGTCGAAGGAGGTGAGGAAGGAGAACAGCATCGCCGAGACCAGGCCGGGCAGCGCCAGCGGCAGCACCACGCGGCGGAACACGCCCGCGCGCGTGCAGCCGAAGATCATCGCCGCGCGCTCCAGGTTGGGGTCCACCGTCTTGAGCGCCGATTGCAGGATCACCAGCACCACCGGCAGCGCCACGACGCTGTGCGCCACCGCGATCCAGGGCCGGACGCCGATCAGCCCGAGCCGGGCGGAAAGGAAGTACATGGCGATCGCCGTCACCACATGCGGCACGATCAGCGGCATCAGCAGCAGCGCGGTGATGGCGCGGCGGAAGCTGAAATGGCCGCGCGCCATGGCATAGGCGGCGAGGAAGCCGAGCGCGGTGGCGAGCAGGCAGGTCATCGCCGCCACCAGGAAGGAGTTCCACAGCGCCGCCAGCCAGCGCGGGTCGCCGAGGAAGCGGAGATACCAGCGCAGCGAGAGGCTGTCGGGCGGGAATTTCAGGTAGCCGTCGCCGCTGAAGGAGGCGATCACGACAATGGCGATGGGCGCCAGCATCGCCGTGCAGAGCAGCACGACGAGCAGGCGGATGGCGGCGAGGCGCAGGATGGAGCCGGTCATCGCGCGAAGCCCTCCTCGGTGCGGTCGGCGAAGCGGGCATAGACGGCGTAGAGCAGCAGGGTGATGGCCAGCAGCACGATGGTCATCAGCGCGGCCACCGGCCAGTTCTGCGACAGCTCGATCTCGCGCTCGATCAGCATGGCCATCATGACGTCGCCCGGGCCGCCCATCAGCGCGGGCGTGATGAAGAAGCCGAGCGCCAGGATGAAGACGATCAGCGCGCCCGCCGTCACGCCATGCAGGGTGAGCGGCAGGAAGACCTTGGCGAAGACCGTGAGCGGGCCGGCGCCCATGCCCTCGGCCGCCTGCAGCAGCCGCGGGTCCACCGCCTTCATGGCGGCGTAGAGCGTCAGCACCATGTAGGGCAGCAGCACGTAGGTCATGCCGATGATGACGCCGGTGCGGTTGTAGAGCAGGTCCGCCGGCTCCCTGGCGAGGCCGAGGCCGAGCAGCACCTGGTTGATCAGCCCGTTGCGCCCGAGGATCACCATCCAGGCATAGGTGCGGACGATGACGCTGGTGAAATAGGGGATGACGACGCAGATCAGCACCAGCGAGAAGGCCAGCCCCCGCGCGCGGGAGAGCGCGTAGGAGAGCGGATAGCCGATCGCCAGCACCATCAGCGTGACGGTGAGCGCGATGCCGTTGGTGTTGAGGATGGCGCCGAGAATGGCGCGCGAGCCCAGCACCGCCTTCGCCTCCAGCCAGACCTCGCTCGCGCTGCCCAGCTCGGCGAGGGATTCGGCGATGAACCAGCCGATCGGCGTGATGAAGAGCAGCAGCAGCAGCGCCAGGGCGGGCGCGATCAGCGCCCATTTCGCGAAATGGCGGAGCGGCATGGGCTTACCCCTCCAGCAGAAGGGCGTCGGCGGCGTTCCAGGCCAGGCCGACCGGCTCGCCCGGCTGGCGCAGCACGGTGCCGGAGGCGTTGGTGGCGTCGCAGAGCATCACCTCGCCCTCCGGCAGCGTCACCTCGTAGCGCACGACGTTGCCGAGGAAGGCGGTGTGGCGCACGGTGCCCGCCACCTGGTTGGCCGCCGGCGCGGCGCCCTCCGGCAGCAGCCGCACCTTCTCCGGCCGCACGAAGACCTGGCCTTCCGCCAGCCCGGGGCGGTCCGCGGCGACCTCGAAGCGTGCCGCCCCCGCGCCGCGCAGGGCGCCGTCCCGCCTGCGGGCGCGGATCAGGTTGGCCTCGCCGAGGAACTTCGCCACGAAGGCGCTCTCCGGGCGCTCATAGACCTCGCGCGGCGGCCCCATCTGCGCGATGCGGCCACGGTCCATGATGGCGATCCGGTCCGACATGGTCAGCGCCTCCTCCTGGTCGTGGGTGACGTAGACCACGGTCATGCCGAGGCGGCGCGAGATCTCCTTGATCTCCACCTGCATGTGGTAGCGCAGGTTCTTGTCCAGCGCGCCGAGCGGCTCGTCCATCAGCACCACGCGCGGCTGGCCGACGATGGCGCGGGCGAGCGCCACGCGCTGCTGCTGCCCGCCGGAGAGCTGGCGGGCGAAGCGCTTCTCCAGGCCGGTCAGCTTCACCATGGCGAGCGCCTCCGCCACCCGCCGCGCCACCTCGGCCTTCGGCACCTTCCGCACGGTGAGCGGGAAGGCGACGTTGCCGAACACGTCGAGATGCGGGAAGATGGCGTAGTTCTGGAACACCATGCCGAGGCCGCGCGCGCGCGGCGGGGCGCGCGTGGCGTCCCGGCCGTCGATATGGATGCTGCCCTGGCTGGGCAGGGTGAAGCCGGCGATCATCGAGAGGGTGGTGGTCTTGCCGCTGCCCGAGGGTCCGAGCAGCGTGAAGAACTCGCCCTGCGGGATGGCCAGGGAAATCTCCCTGACCACCGTCTCCGGTCCGTAGGCCTTGCTTACCCGCTCCAGGCGGACGCCCGCGAAGCCCTCCTCCCTCATCCGAGGATCCAGCGGGACCAGGCGCGGTTCACCTTGTCGCGGTTCGACTCCCACCACTCGACGTTGCGCATGAAGCCGGTCTCCCTGGAGCGCGGGCTGCCGGGCATGCGCTCCACCTGGTCGGCCGGCAGCATGTCGAAGGCCTTCTGGTTGGTCGGGCCGTATTGCAGGTCCTTGGAATACTTGGCCTGCACCGCGGGCTGCATCATGAAGTCGATCAGCCGCTGCGCGTTGGCCTTGTTGGGCGAGCCCTTGAACACGCCGAGCGCCTGCACCTGGATCATGTTGCCGGTCCAGTCGAAGCCGAGCGGGGCGCCCTTGTCGATCAGCGTCTGCAGGCGGCCGTTCCAGATCGAGCCCAGCACCACCTCCTTGTCGGAGAGCATCTGCGCCGAGAGCGCGCCGGTGTCCCAGAACTTGCGGATCTGCGGGCGGATGCGGGAGAGCGACTTGAGGGCGCGGTCCACGTCCAGCGGGTAGATCTGGTCGCGCGGCACGCCGTCGGCGATCAGCGCGAACTCCAGGTCAGGCGCGCTGGTGGCCATGTCGGCCAGCATGCGCGGGCCGGGGAACTTCTCCGCGTCCCAGAACTCGGCCCAGCCCTTCGGGTGCTTGCCGTCGGGGAAGCTTTCCTTGTTGTAGGCGAGCACGGTGGCGTAGACGAAGTTCGCCACCCGGGTCTCGCTGCGGTACTCGGCGCCGACATCCTCGGGCCTGGTCCACTTCCAGCTGCCATAGTCCACCGGATCGAGCGCGCCCATGCGGCCGAGCGTCACCAGCGGGCCGTCGCCGGTGTCGATCAGGTCCAGCTCGACGTTGTTCGCCTTGAACATGGCGAGCAGCTTGGCGACCGTCGCCGCCACCGGCATCACGGTGATGCCGGTCTCCTGGGTGAAGGGGTCGTAGACGTGGCGGCGCATGATGTCGTCATAGGCGCCGCCGGGCGTGCGGACGATCACCTGGCCGGCCGCGCGGGCCGGACCGGTGATGACGAAGGGCGCGGCGAGGGCGGCGCCCCCCAGCCTCAGGAAACGGCGCCGGGAGGGCAGCAGCAGGCGGTGTTCGGTTCGCATGTCGAAGCTCCCTGGTGAAGGCTCGTGTTGCAAGGCGTGGTCGCGCGAGGCGCCCGCTCCCGGCCTTGTTTGGTCAGAACCGGGTTGCGGAATAGGGGGCCGGGTCGATCGAGGGCGGCCGGCCGGCGGCGAGCTGCGCCACCAGCTTGCCGCTTGGCGGCCCGCCCGTCATGCCGAAATGGCTGTGGCCGAAGCAGAGGAACAGCCCGGGATGCCCCGGCGCCGGGCCGAGCACCGGCAGGCTGTCCGGCGTGGAGGGGCGGTGGCCCATCCAGAGCACCGGCTCGCCGGTCTGCAACTCGGGGAAGAGCCGCCTGGCGTGCTCGTGCAGGATCCTCGCCCGCCGCTCGTCCGGGGCGGCGTCCAGTCCCGCGATCTCCACCGTGCCGGCGACGCGGATGCCGTGCTCCATCGGCGTCATGCCGAAGCTGCGGCTCTTGTGCAGGATCGGGAAGCGCAGGCTGATGGAGGGCGAGGGCAGCATGGCGTGGTAGCCGCGCTCGGTCTCCAGCGGCACCGTGATGCCGAGCGGCTCCAGCAACTGCCCGGACCAGGCGCCGCCGGCCAGGATCACCTTGTCCGCCCGGTGGTTGCCGGTGTTGGTGAAGACCATCCAGCGCCCGCCGTCCTCGGGGATCAGCTTCAGGGCGCGCTCGGCCAGCACCGTGCCGCCCTCGGCACGGAACATTTCTGCCAGTGTGCGGATCAGCCGGGGCGGGCTGGCGGTGTGGCCGTTGCCGGGGATCAGCACGCCGCGCACCACGTCGCGCGCCAGGCCCGGGAACATCTGCCGCAGGTCGTCGGCGCCGAGTTCCTCGCTGCGGATGCCGTGCGCCTCGCGCAGACCGCGCTCGATCCGGCCGGTGGTGGTCTCGGTGGCGGAATCCCACATCTGCACCTGGCCGCTCTGGCGGATCAGGTCGCGGAAGGCGGCCTCGCCGAGCAGGTCCTTCCAGTCCTGGAAGGCGTTCCGGTGCAGCGCGCGCATCGCCTGCGCGACCTCGATCACGCGGTCCATGCGGCCGGCGCGGACCCATTTCATCAGCCAGGGCATGGCCCTGGGCATGTAGGCCGGACGGATGGAAAGCGGGCCGAGCGGGTCGTTCAGCCAGCGCGGCACCTGCCGCAGCATGCCGGGCAGGGCGATCGGCACCACCGTCTCGGCCGAGATCAGCCCGGCATTGCCGAAGGAGGCGCCGCCGGGCGAGGGCAGCGGGTCGATCAGCGTGACCGCATGGCCCAGGCGCAGCAGGTTGAGCGCGGCGGAAAGCCCCGCCACGCCGCCGCCCACCACGATGGCCGTGGGGGCGCTGCCCGGCCCCGCCGCGCCGCTCACCTCACGCGGCTCCGAGATGCGCGGTGGCGACCATCTCGATGCGCATGCCGGGTGCCAGCAGCTCCTTCACCACCACCGTGGCGCGGCAGGGAAAGGGCGCGGTGAAGACCTCGCGCCAGACGGCGTTCATCGCCGCCGCGTCGGCGCCGTCCACCAGGTAGACCTGCAGCATCATGACGTCGGCCAGCGTTCCGCCGCAGCCCTCCATGGCGATGCGCAGGTTGTCCAGCGTGCGGCGCGTCTGCACCGCGATGTCGCCCTGGACGATCTCGCCGGTGACGGGGTCCTTCGGGATCTGCGCGGTGATCACCAGCGGGCCCTTGCGGACCACGCCGGAGATCGGCCCCTTGGAGGGGATCAGCCCGGTCTTGACGGCTTCGAACATGGTCAGCTCCCGGTTTCGTTGACGATGAGGCCGCGCGGGAAGCGGGTCAGCAGCTCCGGCCCGTCCTCGCGCACCAGCACGGTTTCGCTGATGGAGGCGCCGCCGGCGGAGGCGTAGATGTGGAAGACCATGCCGGCCTCCACGGTCCAGTCGGCGCCGGGATGCAGGATGCGGGTGAAGTCGCTGGTGCGCGGCGTCTGCGGCGCGTAGAGGCCGAGCGTGTAGCCGGTGATGTTGTCGTAGCTCGGGCGCAGGCCGGAGCGGATGACGCCCTCGCGCAGGATGGCGTCCACCTCATGCGCGCGGGCGCCGGGGCGCAGCGCGGCGATCTGCGCGTCCTGCAGGGCGATCAGCGTCTCCGCCGCCGCCGCCAGGGCGGGCGCGGGCCTGCCGAGGGTGACGCAGCGCATGATGCGCGCGCTGTAGCCGGCGATGCGGGGCGTCAGCTCGATGTGCACCACGTCGCCCGGCGAGAGCGGCGCGTCGCTGAGATGGCCGTGCAGGAAGTCCCAGCCCGTGCCGGCGCTGATCGGCCCCGCCGGGCTGGGATCGGCGCCCAGTTCGACATAGGTGGCGACCGCGATGCGCGCGGCGTCGCGCTGCGTGCCGCCGGCGACGCAGGCGGCCGCCGCGCGGCGCAGCGCCTCGTCGGCCACCGCCGCGCTGCGCCGCAGGATGGCGATCTCGGCGGGCGACTTGATCAGCCGCAGCTCGTTCACCGCCGGGCCCATGTCCACCATCACGGCGTCCGGCAGCGCCGCCTTCAGCTGCTCGAAGCGGCGCAGCGACATGGCGTAGGAGTTGAAGTCGAGCCCGATGCGCGCGCCCGACAGCCCGCGCCCGGCGAGTGCGGCGGCCAGCACCGGCATCGGGTCCTCCCAGTCGCGGTAGGTCGGAATGTCCCTGATCCAGGTGCGCTGGCGGCAGGGCGCGGCGTCCAGCGCGCGGATCAGGAGGAAGGGCTCGGCGTCCAGCGGCACCACCACGCAGCGCCAGCGGTTCAGCGAGCTGCCATAGCCGGAGACCCAGGTCATCGCCTCGATCTCGTCGAGCAGCGCCACCTCGACGCCGGCGGCCTCCATGCGGTGGCGCAGGGCGGCGAGGCGGTCGGCGTAGTCCTTGGCCGGGAACGGCACGTCGACCGTCATGGGTGGCCTTTCGCGGGGGTGGAGCGCCAGCCGTCCAGCCGGTCCCGCAGCTGGTAGGAGGCGCCGACCAGGGGCAGGAACCAGGGGCGGCCGTGGTATCCGGCCATGGTGGGGAAGGGCAGGCGGGTGAAGGCCGAGGCGCGGTTGGCGCCGCCCAGGATCTGCCGCGCGGCACAGCGGCCGAGATGCGTCATGGTGACGACGCCGCTGCCGTTGCAGCCCAGCGCGTAGTGGATGCCCTCCTGCCGGCCGACATGCGGCAGGTAGTCCAGCGCGAAGGCGACGTTGCCTTTCCAGCCATGGCTGACGCGTACCCCGGCGAGATCCGGCAGCAGCCCGGTCAGGAAGCCGTGCAGGCGGGCGGCGGAGCGCGTCGCGTCGGCGTCCACGAAGCTGGCGCGGCCGCCGAACAGGATGCGCGTGAAGTCGGGCGAGGGGCGGAAGTAGTAGAGCACCTTCTTGGTGTCGCCGTAGACGCGCAGCTTCGGCAGCAGGGCGCGCACACGCGCCTCGCCGAGCGGTTCGGTGGCGATCATGTAGCTGGCGACGGGCACCAGCCGGCGGCGGTGCCAGGGGGTGGCGGCGCCGGTATAGCCGTTGGTGGCCACCATCACCTGCCGGGCCAGCACGTCGCCCTGGCTGGTCCGCACGCGGTAGCCGGCGCCCTCCTTCTCCAGCCCCGTGACCGTGACGCCGCCGCGCAGCGTGGCGCCGTGCCGCGCCGCCGCCTTGGCCAGCCCCTGGACATAAAGGCCGGGATGCAGCGAGCCCGCGCGCTGGATCAGCAGGCCGCCATGGTAGAGGTCGGTCGCCACCTCCTCGCGCACGCGGCCGCGCTCCAGGATGGTGGCGGTGTCGCGTCCCGTGCGGTTCAGCATCTCCGCGCGGCGCTTCAGCGTGTCGAGCGCCTTCGGGGCATGGGCGCCGACGAAGCGGCCGGTGCGGCGGAAGAAGCACTCCACGCCTTCCTCGCGCAGGAAGGCCTCCATGTCGTCGAAGGAGGCCTCGGCCTCCTCCACCATTTCGTCGAGCAGCGTCTGGTCCAGCGCCTTGTGCAGGTCGGAGCGGGCACGGCCGAGGCTGCCGGCGCCGGACAGCGCGCCGCCGTTGCGGGAGGAGGCGCCCCAGCCGATCGCCTCGCGGTCCAGCACCAGGGCCCGCACGCCGCCGCGGGCCAGCTCGATGGCGGTGGACAGGCCGGCGATGCCGCCGCCGATGATGGCGACCTCGGCCGCCTCCGGCAGCGGCGCGGGCGGGCCGGGCGGCGGGGGCGGGGCGAGCTCCCACCAGTAGGGGCGCTCGACGAAGCCGGGGGCGAAGGGGGTCTGCTGCTTGTTCACGCCGCGAGGCTGGCACGCGCCGCGCGCGGTCCGGCAGCCCAACTTTGGTTATGCCGCCCAGCGCTGGTTATGACAGCCGTGTAACCCCCTCGGGCGGCGGCTCGGACAGGATGGCCTCGGCGCATTCGCCGAGCAGCCGCAGGAAGGCGGTGCGGTCGAAGGGGTTGCTCATCCCCTCGGACCAGATCGCGCGGTACTCGAAGGTCACGGCCGGCGCGAAGTCGCGCAGGATTAGGCCGCGCCCCAGAAAGGGCCGGGCGGCGAAGGCGTCGGTGAAGGTGATGCCGACCCCGGCCAGCGCCATGCCCGCCGCCCCGGCGATCAGCGGGCATTCCGCCACTTCCAGCGGGCGCACGCCCTCGTCCTCCAGCACGCGGTCGATCAGCGTCTGCTGCCCTTCGTGGCGGGAGATGCCGATGAAGGGCTGCCCATGCAGGTCAGCGGGGCGGATGGTGGCCCGCGCGGCCAGCGGATGTCCCGGCGGCAGGGCGATGAGCGCCCGCGTGCGCGCCACCAGGAAGCTGCGCAGGCTGGGAACCCGCTGCAAGCTGCCCATCAGCCCGATCTCGGCCCGGCGGGAGGCAGCCATGGCCATCACCCCGCCGGCATCGCGCGTGGTGAGCGCGAGGCGCTCGGCGCCCGGCACGTCGAGCCAGCGCCGCGCCACCGGCGGCATCAGCTCCTGTGCCAGCACCGGGATGGAGGCGATGACGGCACGGCGCGGCTCCTCCGCCCGCAGCCGCTCCATCAGGTGCTCGATCTGCTCCATACCGACGAAGAGGCGCTCCGTCTCGTCGAACAGGCTGAGCCCGCGTTGCGTCGGCACCAGCCGCCCGTGCAGCCGCTCGAACAGGCAGAAGCCGCACAGCTCCTCGGTCTGGGTCAGGATCTTGCTGACCCCGGGCTGGCTGATGCCGAGGATCCGGCTGGCGCCGGTGACGCTGCCGCTGCGGACGACGGCCCGGAAGACCTCCAACTGCCGGTGCTGCAGGCGGGACTTGCTCATCCCGCCATTGGAGCAGGCGCGGGCCGGCCGGTGAAGCGCCATCCGGAGGGGTGGCGCGCCGCCAATTCGAAACGGTTCCGAAACTTGGGCCGCCTCTGTACGCTAGGGAAAACGGGGGAAAATCCAGGAGGCGTGCCGCCATGACGCAACCGCACGGCAACCAACCCGGCCAGGCGCCACCCCGCTCCGTGGCGCTGGTCGGCCCGCAGGGGAGCGGCAAGACCACCCTGTTCGAGACGTTGCTGTCCGCCGCCGGCACGCCGCTGCGACGCTCCGGCGCCCGCAGCCTGGGCACCGAGATGCGGCTCGGCCACGCCACCTGGCAGGAGGAGCCCTGGGCGCTGCTCGATTGTCCGGGCTCGGTGGAGTTCGCCCATGACGCGGACTGCGCCCTGGCGGTGGCCGACCTCGCGGTGGTGGTCTGCGAACCCGCGCCGGAGCGGGCGATCGCCCTCGGCCCGCTGTTCCGCCGGCTGGAGGAGGCGGAGGTGCCGGCGCTGGTCTTCGTCAACAAGCTCGACACGCTGGCGGGTGCGGTGCGCGACACCCTCGCCGCCCTGCAGGCGCAGACCCGGCGCCGGCTGGTGCTGCGGCAGGTGCCGATCCGCGAGGGGGATAGCGTTGTCGGCTACGTGGACGTCGTCAGCGGCCGCGCCTACCGCTACCGGCGGGGCGAGGCCTCCGAGCGCATCGCCCTGCCGGACACCATGCGCGCGCGGGAGGCCGAGGCGCGCGGCGAGTTGCTGGAAGTGCTGGCGGACCATGACGACGCCCTGCTGGAGAAGGTGCTGGAGGACGCGGCGGTGGCGCCGGAGGAGATCTATCGCCCGCTGCACAGCGGCGAGGCGAGCGGCGCCGTGGTCGGCGTGCTGATCGGCGCGGCGGAGCGCAACAACGGCATCCAGCGGCTTTGGAAGGCGCTGCGCCATGACGTGCCCGCCGCCGCCGAGACGGCGGCCCGGCGCGGCATCGCGGCGGCGGGCGACCCGCTGGCGCAGGTTTTCCGCACCCAGCAGGCCGGGCATGCCGGCCGGCTTTCCTACGCGCGGCTCTGGCGCGGCACCTTGCGGGAAGGGGCGGGGCTGGATGGCCAGCGCTGCGGTGCCCTCCACCGCTTTCCCGCCGGCGAGGCGCAGAAGGTGCCGCAGGCCGGTGCGGGCGAGCTGGTGGCCATCGGTCGGCTGGAGGGCGTGCGGACGGGCGCGACCCTGGGAGGAGCGCAACTGCCTTTCCCCGAGCCGCCGCCGCCGGTGCACGCCGTCGCCATCCATGCGGAAGACCGCAAGGACGAGGTGCGGCTCTCCACCGCCCTGCAGCGCGTGGCCGAGGAGGACCCGGCCCTGACGGTGAGCCAGGACGCCGGGAGCGGCGCGACGCTGCTCTCAGGCCAGGGCGAGATCCATCTGCGCACGGCGCTGGACCGGCTGGCCGCCGCCGCCGGGGTGAAGCTGCGCACCGCCCGTGCGCCGGTGCCCTTCCGCGAGACCATCCGCCATTCCGTGGTCCAGAGCGCCCGGCTGAAGCGGCAGACCGGCGGGCACGGGCAGTTCGCCGACGTGAAGCTGCAGATCGTGCCGCGCCCGCGCGGCGCCGGCTTCCATTTCGACGAGAAGGTGGTGGGCGGCGCGGTGCCCAGGCGCTTCATCCCCGCCGTCGCGGAGGCGGCACAGGAGGCGACCCGCAAGGGGCCGCTCGGCCACGCGGTGGTGGACATCGCGGTGACGCTGCTCGACGGCGGCTTCCACAGCGTGGACAGCAGCGACATGGCCTTCGCCACCGCCACCCGCATGGCCATGCAGGAGGGGCTGGGCAAGGCCGAGCCGGTCCTGCTGGAGCCGGTGCATGCGGTGACGATCAGCGTGCCGGCCGAGTTCACCGCCGCCGCCCAGCGCCTGCTGACCGGCAGGCGCGGGCAGATCCTGGGCTTCGCCGCCAAGCCGGACTGGGAGGGCTGGGACGAGGTGCAGGCGCTGGTGCCGGAGGAGGCGCTGACCGACCTGATCATCGAGCTGCGCTCGCAGACCCAGGGCCTGGGCAGCTACGTCCACAGCTTCGACCACCTGGCCGAGGCGCGGGGCCGCTGAGGCCCCGCGGCGGCGCGCCTGAGAGCAGGGCCCGATCAGACGGAAGCGGCTGAAGTGGGCCAAAGCGAACGGGAGCCGCTCTGGAGCATTTTCCGTTCGCCCTGGTTCACGGAAAATGCTCTGGACGTTTGCTTTGACGCGCATCTTCACCTGTCCCGATGCTGCAATCGGAACGGGATCCGCTCTAGCCGGCGCGGCGCTCGATGTTCGGCAGGAAGGCGGCCAGCACGCCGAGCAGCGGCAGGAAGGAGCAGATGCGGTAGACCGTGGCGATGCCGGCCCAGTCCGCCATCTGGCCCAGCGCGGCGGCGCCCAGGCCGCCGAGGCCGAAGGAGAGGCCGAAGAAGATGCCCGCCACCAGCCCGACCTTTCCGGGCATGAGCTGCTGCGCATAGACCAGGATGGCGGGGAAGGCGGAGGAGATGATCAGGCCGATCACGACGGTCAGCACCACCGTCGCGGTCAGGCCGACATAGGGCAGGGCCAGGGTGAAGGGCAGCACGCCGAGGATCGAGAACCAGATCACCGGCAGGCGGCCGACGCGGTCGCTCACCAGCCCGCCCAGCACCAGCCCCACCACCAGCGAGGCGAGGAAGACGAAAAGGTAGATCTGCGCCGCCTGCACCGACACGCCGAAGCGCTGGATCAGGTAGAAGGTGTAGTAGGAGCTGAGGCTGGCCGTATAGACGTTCTTGGAGAAGAGCAGCGCCACCAGCACCGCCACGGCGAAGAGCACGCGCCCGCGGGGAAGCGCGACGATGGCTGCCGCGCCGCCCCGCCCGCGGGCGCCTGACGCGATGCGGTTGCGGGCATACCAGCCGCCGACGCGCACCAGCAGCAGCATGGCGAGCAGCGCGGCGGCGGAGAACCAGACCAGGCTGCCCTGGCCGCGCGGCGCGACGATGAAGGCGGCCAGCAGCGGGCCGATCGCCTGGCCGAAATTGCCGCCCACCTGGAACAGCGACTGCGCCAGCCCGTAGCGCCCGCCCGAGGCCAGCCGCGCAACGCGCGAGGACTCCGGGTGGAAGACCGAGGAGCCGACGCCGATCAGCGCCGCCGCCAGCAGGATCACGCCGTAGCTGCCGGCCTGGGAGAGCACCAGCAGCCCGACCAGCGTCGAGGCCATGCCGACCGGCAGCGAGTAGGGCATCGGGCGGCGGTCGGTGTAGAGGCCGACCAGCGGCTGCAGCAGCGACGCCGTGCACTGGAAGGCGAGGGTGATCAGGCCGATCTGCCCGAAGTCGAGCGCGTAGTTCTGCTTCAGGATCGGATACAGCGCCGGCACCAGCGACTGGATCATGTCGTTCAGCAGATGGCAGAAGCTGAGCGAGAGAAGCACGGCGAAGGCGGTCTCCCCCGCGCCGGCCTGCGCCGCCGCCGCGGGCGCCGCATCGGCCTTCGGGCCACGACCGGGGGTAAGCGCCGCCTGACTCATGGCTGTGTCATCTCTGTTGTGTAACGCCTGGGAAGTATTGCGCCCCCCTTCCGGCAGGCGCAACCGCACCGCACGCCTGCATGGGTGACATGCGCTGCGCGAGGGAAGCGGGCCCGCTCGCGTTCCGGCGGCTCAGGCCGGGGCGGGCGCGGCGTCCAGCGCCTCAGCCAGGAGGTTCAGTGCCGCATGGGCGAAGGTCCGCATGTTGGCGGCACGGTCCGCGATGCCGGTTTCCATGGTTTGCGCCAGCGTCACCGGCCCGCTGACGGCGAGGCAGGTGTGGCCGGCGGCATCGCCATAGCGATTGCCGCCCGGCCCCGCCGCTCCCGTCTCGGCGAGGCCCCAGGTCGTGCCGAGGCGCTCGCGCAGGGTGTCCGCGAGCAGCCGCGCATAAGGCTCGGAGGCGGAGCGGAGGCCCTGCATCTGCGGCGCGCCGATGCCGAGCAGGGCGGCGCGCGCCTGCGGCGTGTAAACCACGGCGCCGCCCCGGAAGTAGGCGCTGGCACCCGGAACGGCGAGCAGGGCCGCCGCGACGAGCCCGCCGGACGAGGACTCGGAAACCGCGATGGTCTCCCCCCGCGCCTTGAGCAGGGCGGCAAGCCGTTCGGCCTTCGGCAACAGATCTTCCATCGGGCATTCTCCGGCGGGAGGGGAGAGAAAGGGGAGGGCTGCGGCAGCGGGGCGGGGCGGGCAGCTTGCCACGCCTGCCGGCACGCAAAAAAGAAGGGCGCTGACCCGTTGGGGTAGCGCCCGAAGTAAACAGGGAGGCTTCACGTCTGGGAGACGAAGGGTCAGAGACCCTTTCCGACCCAATCGTCGGATGAACACATCTTAACCGCAGCCTCGATATGCGCCTTCCAACATTATCGCCCGTCGGCCATGCGTATCCTGCATGGTTAAACTTTGGTGTCGGCGCGAAGGGTGAAAGCGGGGCCTCCACCCGCGGCGCCTCAGCTGTTCAGCGCCGCCAGTTCCGAGACCAGGAAGTCGCGGAACACGCCGACGCGCTTCGAGTGCCGCATCTCCTCGGGATAGACGAAGTAGGCGTCGATCCGGGGGGCTTTCAGGTCGGACAGGACGGGGATCAGGTCGCGCAGGTCGTCGCCCATGTAATCGGGCAGGGCGGCGAGGCCGAGGCCGGAGCGCACGGCCTGCAGCATGGCGGGCAGGCTGTTCACCTCCACCGCCGCGCGGCGCGGGCTGCCCGGGCGCCGGCCGGCCTCGACCAGCCAGTTGATGCTCTCCACCGGCGGCCGGTAGTCGCCGTAGATGATCAGGCGGTGGGCGTCGAGGTCCTCGGCGCGCTGCGGCATGCCGGCCTGCTTCAGGTATTCCGGCGAGCCGACGATCTTCCAGCCAAAGGTCGCCACATGCCGCTGGATCAGGTCCGGCTGCTTCGGCGCGTGCATGCGGATGGCCACATCGGCCTCGCGCATGGCGAGGTCCAGCTCGGCATCGTCCAGCAGCAGCGTCACCGTCACCTCGGGGTGGAGGGACATGAAGCGGTTCAGCCGCGGCGCCAGCCAGGTGGAGCCGAAGCCGGTGGTGGTGGTGACCTTCAGCCGGCCGGCGGCGCGCTCGCGGCTTTCCGTCAGCAGCGCCTCGGTCATCGCCAGCTTGGCGAAGACCTCGCGCACCGTGCGGTTCAACGTCTCGCCCTGCTCGGTCAGGATCAGCCCGCGCGCATGGCGGTGGAAGAGCGGCACCTGCAGGGCCTCCTCCAGCGCCTGGATCTGCCGGGAGACGGCCGACTGGCTGAGGTTGAGCGACTCGCCGGCATGGGTGAAGCTTCCCGCCTCGGCGACGGCATGGAAGACCCGCAGCTTGTCCCAATCGAGCGGCATGGCGGTCAGGCGGCCTGCGCCTGGGCGTCGTCCTCGCGGAGCGCCAGGAACTTCTCGGCTTCCAGCGCCGCCATGCAGCCGGTGCCGGCGGCGGTCACCGCCTGGCGGTAGATCCGGTCCTGCACATCGCCGGCGGCGAAGACGCCCTCCAGGCTGGTCCGCGTCGAATCGGGTGCCGTCACCAGGTAGCCCTCCCCATCCATGTGGAGCTGTCCCTTGAACAGCTCCGTGGCCGGCGCATGGCCGATGGCGACGAAGACGCCATCCACCGCCATCTCACGCCTCTCGCCCGTGCGGGCGTCGCGCAGCCGCAGGCCGCGCGCGACCGGGGCGCGGCCGCCGGTCTCGGCCAGCACCTCCTCCGTCACCGTGTCCCACAGGACGGTGACGTTCGGCTTGGCGAAAAGCCGCTGCTGCAGGATGCGCTCGGCGCGCAGCGTGTTCCGGCGATGGATCAGCGTGACGGACTTCGCCAGGTTGGCGAGGTAGAGCGCCTCCTCCACCGCCGAGTTGCCGCCGCCGATCACCGCCACGTCCTTGCCCCGGTAGAAGAAGCCGTCGCAGGTGGCGCAGGCGGAGACGCCGAAGCCGGACAGCTCCTTCTCGCCCGGAATGCCCAGCCATTTGGCCTGGGCGCCGGTGGCGATGACCAGCGCCTCGGCCTCAAAGGTGTCGCCCGAGTCGCCGGTGCAGCGGAAGGGGCGCTGGGAAAGGTCCACGGCGGTGATGAGGTCATGCTGGATGCGGGCGCCGACATGCTCGGCCTGCTCGCGCATCTGCTCCATCAGCCAGGGGCCCTGGACCGGCTGGGCGAAGCCGGGGAAGTTCTCGACGTCGGTGGTGATGGTGAGCTGCCCGCCCGGCTGCATCCCGGCGACCACGAGGGGCGAAAGGCCGGCGCGGGCGGCGTAGATCGCCGCCGTGTACCCGGCGGGGCCGGCACCGAGGATCAGCAGGCGGGTGCGGTGCAGTTCGGGCAAGGTTCTGGTCCTGAAAACGCTGGAGATGCGGAGGATATCGGAAAGATGGGCTATCCCCGCAAGCCGATGCCTTGAACATGGGCGCTCGTGCAAGGATATTGCGCCTGAAGCGCCGCATGAGCAACGAAACGGTTCCGATGAAGCCTGAAACTGTTGACCATCTCGACACCGTAGACCGCCAGATCCTCGCGGAGTTGCAGGCCGATGGGCGGATGACGAATGTGGAGCTGGCCCGCCGCGTCGATCTCTCGGCGCCGCCCTGCCTGCGCCGGGTCCGGCGACTGGAGGAGGGCGGCATCATCCGCGGCTACCATGCCGACATCGACCCGGTGGCGCTGGGCTGGGAGATCACCTTCTTCGCCCTGGTGGGCCTGGAGAGCCAGAAGCACGCCGTGCTCTCCGCCTTCGAGCAGGACGTGACCACCTGGCCGGAGGTGCGCGAGTGCCACATGATCCGCGGCGGCGGCGACTTCCTGCTGCGGCTGGTGGCGCGCGACACGGCGCACGAGAACGCGCTGACCAACCGCCTGACCGCCGCGCCCAATGTCGGGCGGGTCACCACGTTGCAAACGATTCATACCGCCAAGGATGTGCCGGGAGTGCCGCTCTAGGAAGCGGAAAAAGTCCGGGGCGCGGCGGTTGCCCCGGCCACGCCTCGGTGAAGAGCGCCCGGTGGCCGCCCGGCTGGCCGCTCAGCCGCGCCGGACGGCGTAGTCGGCGGCCTCCAGCGCGGCGATGATGGCGTTGCCCTGGGCGGCGTCCCGCACCTCGATCATCAGCTCCAGCTCGGTGGACTGCACCGTGGGGGCGCCGAAGAGCTGCTGGTGCTTCACCTCGATGACGTTGCCGCCGGCATCCGAGATGCGCCTGGAGATGTCGGCCAGCATGCCGGGCCGGTCGGGGATGTCGAAATGCAGCCGCAGGATGCGGCCATCCCGCAGGAGCTGGCGGAGCAGCACGTTGGAAAGGGCGCGGGCGTCGATGTTGCCGCCGCAGACCGGCGTGCCGACCTTCCGCCCGGCGAAGCGGCCGGGATGCGTCAGCAGCGCCGCCACGCCGGCCGCGCCGGCGCCCTCGGCCACCACCTTGGCGCCCTCGGCCAGCAGGGCGACGCCCTGCTCCACCGCGCGCTCCGGCACCACCAGCACCTCGACGCCGAGGCGCTTCAGCAGGGCATAGGGGGCCTCGCCGACGTCGCGCACGGCGATGCCCTCGGCGATGGTCGGGCCGCCGACCGCCACGGGCTGCCCGGCGAGGCGCTGCGCCATGGCCGGATAGCCCTCCACCTCGACGCCATAGACGGTCAGCGCCGGGTTCAGCTCCAGCGCGGCCGCGGCGCAGCCGGCCAGCAGCCCGCCGCCGCCCACGGGAAAGACCAGCGTGTCCAGGCCCGGGGCGTCCTCGATCATCTCGATCGCCATGGTGCCCTGGCCGGCCATCACGCCGGGATCGTCATAGGGGTGGATGAAGGTGAGGCCGTCCCGCAGGGCCAGGGCATGGGCGTGGGCGGCCGCCTCGGCCAGGGTCTCGCCGTGCAGCACCACGTTGGCGCCCCAGCTCTCGGTGCGCACCACCTTGGTCGCCGGGGTGAAGCGCGGCATGACGATGGTGGCGCGGATGCCGAGCAGGCTGGCATGGCGGGCCACCGCCTGGGCGTGGTTCCCGGCCGACATGGCGATGACGCCGGTGGCCTTCTCGCGCGGGGTCAGCAGCGCCAGGCGGTTGGCGGCGCCGCGCTCCTTGAAGGCGCCGGTGGCCTGGAGATTGTCCAGCTTCAGCCAGACCTCGCAGCCGGCGGCGCGGCCGATGGCGGGCGCCGGCACGGTGGGCGTGCGCAGCACCGCGCCGCGGATGCGCTCCGCCGCCGCCCGCACGTCGGCGAGGGAGAGCGGGGGCGCCACCGGCGGCTCGGCCACCAGGCCCTGCAGGCTGGGGCTGCCCATGCTCAGGCGAAGCGGACCTTGGCGATCTCGTAGGCGCGGGCGCCGCCGGGCGCCGGCACCTCGACGGAATCGCCCAGCTTCTTGCCGAGCAACGCCTTGGCCAGCGGGGAGGAGATGGAGACCGAGCCGTTCTTGGTGTCCGCCTCATGCGCGCCGACGATGCGGTAGGTCTTCTCCTCCTCCGTCTCCTCATCAATGATGGTGACGGTGGCCCCGAAGCGCACCTGGTCGCCCGAGAGCTTGGAGACGTCGATCACCTCGACGGAGGGGACGATGCCCTCCAGCTCGGCGATCCGGCCCTCGATGAAGGACTGGCGCTCGCGCGCGGCGTGGTACTCGGCGTTCTCGGACAGGTCCCCATGTTCCCGGGCCTCGGCGATCGCGCGGATCACCGCCGGACGCTCCTCCGACTTCAGGTGCCGCAATTCCTCTTCGAGCCGGGCCAGGCCTTCGGCGGTCATCGGGAACTTCTGCACGGCAGTTCCTTCCTTCATACACGGCATCAGCCGCCGGGCGGAAAACCCGGCGGCGGCTTGGCACCCATGCCTGGGGCCTACGATGGGGACAAGGAGCGGGCGCGGCCACGGTCCACGACCGGACCCGCCCGCCCTCAGAATGAAGGCGGAAAATAAGCCTGGAGCGGCGCCACATCAAGGGTTCCGGCCTTCAGCGCCGCAATCGCATGGGCCGCGGCGCGGGCGCCGGCCATGGTGGTGTAGTGCGGCACGCCGTTGGTCAGCGCGCCGCGGCGGATGTCGAAGCTGTCCGCCACCGCCTGGCCGGTGCCCGTGGTGTTGATGACGAGCTGGATCTCGCCGTTGCGGATGGCGTCCACGCAATGCGGGCGGCCCTCCATCACCTTGTTCACCACGGAGACGCTGAGCCCGGCATCCCGCAGCACGGCGGCGGTGCCGCGCGTCGCCATCACCTGGAAGCCGAGGTCGGTGAGGCGGCGCGCCACCGAGACGGCGGCCTTCTTGTCGCTGTCCTTGACCGAGACGAAGGCGGTCCCCGTGGCCGGCAGCTTCACGCCGGCGCCGAGCTGGCTCTTGGCGAAGGCGCGCTCGAAGCTGGCGTCCAGCCCCATCACCTCGCCGGTGGACTTCATCTCCGGGCCGAGCAGCACGTCCACGCCGGGGAAGCGGTTGAAGGGGAACACCGCCTCCTTCACCGCGACGTGCCGGCTGATCGCCGCGTCGTCCAGGTCGAACTCGGCGAGCCTGGCGCCGGCCATGACGCGGGCGCCGATCTTGGCCACCGGAACGCCGGTCGCCTTGGCGACGAAGGGCACCGTGCGGGAGGCGCGCGGATTGACCTCCAGCACGAAGATCTCGCCGTCCTTCACCGCGTACTGCACGTTCATCAGGCCCTTAACCTTGAGGGCCCGCGCCATCGCCTCCGTCTCGCCCTTCAGCTCGGTGATGATGGCGGGCGGCAGCGAGTAGGGCGGCAGGGAGCAGGCGCTGTCGCCGGAATGGATGCCGGCTTCCTCGATATGCTCCATCACGCCGGCGACATAGACCTCGCCCGCCTCGTCGGCGATGCAGTCCACATCCACCTCGATCGCGTCCTGCAGGTACTGGTCGATCAGGATCGGGTTCTCGCCGGAGACCTTCACCGCCTCCTGGCCGAAGCGCAGGAGCTGCTCGCGGTTCCAGGCGATCTCCATGGCGCGGCCGCCCAGCACGTAGGAGGGGCGCACCACCACGGGGTAGCCGATGCGCTCGGCCTCGGCCACGGCTTCATCCAGGTCGCGCGCGGTGCCGTTCTGCGGCTGCTTCAGGCCGAGGCCCTTCAGCAGCTGCTGGAAGCGCTCGCGGTCCTCGGCGATGTCGATCGCCTCGGCGCTGGTGCCGAGGATGGGGATGCCGGCCTTGTCGAGCGCCTGGGAGAGCTTCAGCGGCGTCTGCCCGCCATACTGCACGATGCAGCCCAGCACCTCGCCCTTCTCCTGCTCCTTGCGGATCAGGTTCACCACGTCCTCGGCCGTCAGTGGCTCAAAGTAGAGGCGGTCGGAGGTGTCGTAGTCGGTGGAGACGGTTTCCGGGTTGCAGTTGACCATGATGGTCTCGAACCCGGCCTCCTTCAGCGCGTAGGCCGCGTGGACGCAGCAATAGTCGAACTCGATGCCCTGGCCGATGCGGTTCGGGCCGCCGCCGAGGATGACGATCTTCCTCGCCTCCGTCGGCCGGCTCTCGCAGACCGGCGCGCCGAAGCCGCCCTCATAGGTCGAGTACATGTAGGGCGTGTCGGAGGCGAACTCGGCGGCGCAGGTGTCGATGCGCTTGAACACCGGCATCACGCCGAGCGCCAGGCGGTGCTTCAGCACCTCCGCCTCGCCCTGCCCGACCAGCGCGCCCAGGCGCTTGTCGGCGAAGCCCATCGCCTTCAGGCGGCGGAAGGCGATGGCGTCCCGCGGCAGGCCGGCCTCGCGCACCGCGTTCTCGGCGCGGACGATCTTCTCCACCTCGCGCAGGAACCAGGGCTCGAAGCGGCAGGCCTCGTGGATCTCCTCCACGCTGAGGCCGGCGCGCAGCGCCTGCGCCACCACCAGAACGCGGTCGGGCTTCGGCGTCGCGAGCGCGGCGATGAAGGCCTCCTTGCTGCCGTCGCCGGGCGCCGCGATGTCGTCGAGGCCGGAAAGGCCGGTCTCCAGCGAGCGCAGGCCCTTCTGCAGCGCCTCGTTGAAGGAGCGGCCGATCGCCATCGCCTCGCCGACCGACTTCATCGAGGTGGTCAGCGTCGCCGGCGTGCCGGGGAACTTCTCGAAGGTGAAGCGCGGGATCTTGACCACCACATAGTCGATCGTCGGCTCGAAGGAGGCCGGCGTGACCATGGTGATGTCGTTCTTCAGCTCGTCCAGCGTGTAGCCGACGGCGAGCTTGGCGGCGATCTTGGCGATCGGGAAGCCGGTTGCCTTCGAGGCCAGCGCGGACGAGCGGGAGACGCGCGGGTTCATCTCGATGACCACCATGCGGCCATCCACCGGGTTGATGCCGAACTGCACGTTGGAGCCGCCGGTGTCCACGCCGATCTCGCGCAGGCAGGCGATGGAGGCATCGCGCATGCGCTGGTATTCCTTGTCGGTCAGCGTCAGCGCGGGGGCCACCGTCACGGAGTCGCCGGTGTGCACGCCCATCGGGTCCAGGTTCTCGATGGAGCAGACGATGATGCAGTTGTCCGCCTGGTCGCGGACCACCTCCATCTCGAACTCCTTCCAGCCCAGCACGCTTTCCTCGATCAGCACCTCGTTGGTCATCGAGGCGGAGAGGCCGGCGGAGACGATCTGCTCGAACTCCTCGCGGTTGTAGGCGATGCCGCCGCCGGTGCCGCCCAGCGTGAAGGAGGGGCGGATGACGCAGGGGAGCTTGACCTCCTCCAGCCCGGCGCGCGCCTCCTCCATGGTGTGGGCGATGGCGCTCTTCGGGCTCTCGATGCCGATCTTGGTCATGGCATCGCGGAACTTCAGGCGGTCCTCGGCCTTGTCGATCACCTCGGCCTTGGCGCCGATCAGCTCGCAGCCGTACTTCGCCAGCACGCCGGCCTCGGCGAGCTTGAGGGAGGTGTTCAGCGCGGTCTGGCCGCCCATGGTGGGCAGCAGCGCGTCCGGCCGCTCCTTGGCGATGATCTTCTCCACCATCTCGACCGTGATCGGCTCGATGTAGGTGGCGTCCGCCAGGCCGGGGTCGGTCATGATGGTGGCGGGGTTGGAGTTCACCAGGATCACCCGGTAGCCCTCCGCCCGCAGTGCCTTGCAGGCCTGCGCGCCGGAATAGTCGAACTCGCAGGCCTGCCCGATGACGATGGGGCCGGCCCCGATGATGAGGATGGACTTGATGTCAGTACGCTTCGGCATCGGGGGACCCTGTCTGCGTAAGGAGTAGAGCCGGCGCGGGGGCCGGGATCAGCCGTGGACCGAGAGGCCGCCATCCACGGGGATGGCGGTGCCGGTGATGAAGGCGCTGGCGTCGCTGGCCAGGAAGGTGACGAGGCCGGCGAAGTCGGCCGGCGCGCCCCAGCGCTTCTGCGGCGTGCGGGCGATGACGCGGTCGTAGAGGTCGGGGATGTCCTGCCGGGCGCCGGCGGTCAGCTCGGTCTCGACCCAGCCGGGGAGGATGGCGTTGGCCGTGATGCCGTCCGGCCCCCAGGCCACCGCCAGGCTGCGCGTGTACTGCACGACGCCGCCCTTGCTGGCGCCATAGGCCGGGGAGAGCGGCAGGGCGAAGAGGGACATCATCGAGCCCACGCAGATCACCCGCCCATGGCCGCTGGCCTTGAGGTGCGGGTAGGCGGCGCGGCTCATCCGCATGGCGCTGGTGAGGTTGGCGTCCATCACGGCCATCCACTCCTCGTCCGTCACCTCCTGCGGCAGGCGGCGGATGTTGGTGCCGGCGTTGTTGACCAGGATGTCGATGCCGCCGGCCTGCTCGACCACCTGCGCGATCACACGGTCGGCCGCGCCGGGCTCGGCGAGGTCGGCCTGGATGGCGAAGGCGTCCTCGCCCAGCGCGGCGACCGCCGCCTTGTTCTTCTCGGCATTGCGGCCGATCACGGCCACCCAGGCGCCGGCCGCGGCGAGGCCGCGCGCCATGCCCAGGCCGATGCCGCCATTGCCGCCGGTGACCACCGCCACCCGGCCGGACAGGTCGAAGTTTCCCGCCATCGTCTCGCTCCTCTCCTTGGGGTGCTGCCCTTGGGGTGCTGCCCTTGGGGTGCTGCCTGAGGTCAGGCGCCCTTGTGCTTCTCGATCATCTCGACGAAGCGGTGGAAGAGATAGTGGCTGTCGGAGGGGCCGGGGCTCGCCTCCGGATGGTACTGCACGGAGAAGGCCGGGCGGTCGGTGGCGGCGATGCCCTCGTTCGAGCCGTCGAACAGCGAGATGTGCGTCACCTTCACGGTCTCCGGCAGGGACGTCTCGTCCACCGCGAAGCCGTGGTTCTGGCTGGTGATCTCGACGCGGCCGGTGGCCAGGTCCTTCACCGGCTGGTTGGCGCCGCGATGGCCGCGGTCCAGCTTGAAGGTCTTGCCGCCGAGGGCCAGCGCCAGGAGCTGGTGGCCGAGGCAGATGCCGAAGACCGGCTTGCCGGACTGAAGCACGCCCTGGATGGCGGGCACCGCGTATGCGCCGGTCGCCGCCGGGTCGCCGGGGCCATTGGAGAGGAAGACGCCGTCGGGGTCGTGGCCGAGGATATCCTCGGCGGTGGCGGTGGCGGGCAGCACGGTCACGGCGCAGCCGGCATCGGCCAGGCAGCGCAGGATGTTGCGCTTGGCGCCGTAGTCGATGGCCACCACCTTGTGCTTGCGGGCGGGCGCCTTCTCATAGCCCTGGCCCCAGTGCCACAGGCCCTCCTCCCACTGGTAGGCCTGCCGGCAGGAGACCTCCCTGGCGAGGTCCATGCCTTCCAGGCCCGGCCAGCCGGCGGCCTGCGCCTTCAGCGTGGCCATGTCGAAGCGGCCCTCGACCGGGAAGGCCAGCACGCCGGTGGGGGCGCCGCCGTCGCGGATGCGGGCGGTGAGCGCGCGGGTGTCCACGCCGGCGATGCCGGGGATGCCGTGGCTCTTCAGCCAGTCGTCGAGGTGGCGGGTGGCGCGGTAGTTGGCCGGGTCGGTCAGGTCCTGCTTCACCACCAGGCCGCGGGCGGCGGGGGTGATGCTTTCCACGTCCTCGGCATTGGCGCCGACATTGCCGATATGCGGGAAGGTGAAGGTGATGATCTGCCCGGCATAGGAGGGGTCGGTGAGCGTCTCCTGGTAGCCGGTCATGCCGGTGTTGAAGCAGACCTCGCCCACCGTGGTGGTGTTGGCGCCGAAGCCGATGCCCCAGAACACCGAGCCATCGGCCAGCACCAGGGCGGCGGTGGCGCCGGCGGGAGCCAGTTCGGCGGCGTGCGGGTTGGTCGCGGCGGGCATGCTCGTCTCCGGGCTGGGGGCAGGGGGCAGGGTGGAAGCGGCAGGAACGGCGCCGGGGGCAAGCTCCGCCAGGGAGAGGCCGGTGGCGGCGATGACCGCCGGCCAGTGCTTGGCGGGAATGGCGCGCGCCTGGCGCCACTTGCGCACCGCCTCGGTGCCGACGCCGCAGCGCGCCGCGACGGCGTCGGGGCCACCCATGAGGGCGATGATGTCTTCCACGGACCGCATGATGACGGCTTATCTGGGAATTCTTTTCCGGGTTCAACACCCATCCGTTGCCCTGGGAAGTTTTTTCCCAGGGGTTCCCTCTGGCCCTGGTGGCGCCGACGCGGTTTATACCCGGCAATCCGCCTGCCCGCGATTTCATCCGGGCGAGCCGCCGAAAAGGAGAAGGCCGATGAGCCTGCGCAGCCGCTTCACGGAGGAAATGAAGGCCTCGATGCTGGCGAAGGATGCCGCCCGCACCTCGACCGTCCGCATGATCATGGCCAAGCTGAAGGACACCGACATCGCCGCCCGCCCCAGCGGGGTGGACCAGGTTCCGGAGGAGCAGATCGTCGCCATGCTGCGCGGCATGGTGAAGAGCCGCCGCGAGAGCGCCGAGATGTACCGCCAGGGCAACCGGATGGAGCTGGCGGAGAAGGAGGAGGCCGAGATCGCGGTGATCGAGTCCTTCCTGCCGCAGCAGATGGGCGACGCCGCCATGCAGGCCGCCGTGGCCGAGGCGGTGGCGGAGACCGGCGCCGCCTCCATGAAGGACATGGGCAAGGTGATGGCCGCCCTGCGGGCGAAGCACGCCGCGACGATGGACATGGCCAAGGCCGGGCCGCTGGTGAAGGCGGCGCTGAACGGCTGAGGAAGCAGGCCGGGTGAAGGAATTCCCCCGGACCCCCATCTTTTTTCTGTTGGTTGAGCGCTGCGCGGGCCGCCGGGCGGGCGCAAAACCCCGAAGAAGAAAGAAGGGGGCCAGGGGGAGTTCATTCCCCCAGCCTTTTTCCCCGCCCTCGCGCTAAGCTCCAGGCTGAAGGGCCGTCATGTCGCTGCCGCCGAATTTCCTGGAAGAGCTTCGCCTCCGCACGCCGCTGGCCCCGCTGATCGGGCGGGCCACGAAGCTGACGCGCGCCGGCCGGCAGTGGCGGGGCTGCTGCCCCTTCCATGGCGAGAAGACACCGTCCTTCTACGTCTATGACGACCACTACCATTGCTTCGGCTGCGGCGCGCATGGCGATGCCATCGCCTTCGTCATGCAGACCCAGGGCGCCAGCTTCCCCGAGGCGGTGGAGCGGCTGGCCGGCGAGGCGGGGCTGGAGGTGCCCAAGGCCACCCCGCAGCAGGCGAGGCGGGAAGCCAAGCAGCGCGACCTGCACGGGGTGATGGACCTCGCCGCCGAGGCCTTCCAGCGCCGCCTGCGCCTGCCGGAGGGGCGCGCGGGGCTGGACTACCTGCTGCGCCGGGGCCTCTCCGAGGACACCATCCGCAAGTTCGGCCTGGGCTGGTCGGGCGCCGGGCGCGGGGCGCTGGCGGCCGACCTGAAGCCGCAGGGCATCGAGGCGAGGCAGCTCATCGAGGGCGGGCTGATGCGGCCGGGGGAGGGGGACGCCCCGCCGGCCGACCTGTTCTTCAACCGCGTCATGTTCCCGATCCGCGACCGGCGCGGGCGGATCATCTCCTTCGGCGGCCGCGTCCTGGGCGACGGCCAGCCGAAATACGTCAACGGGCCGGAGACGGAGCTGTTCTCCAAGCGCCGCAACCTCTACGGCCTGGACCTGGCGCGGGAGGCCGCCTTCAAGGGCGCGCCGGTGGTGGTGGTCGAAGGCTACATGGACGTCATCGCGCTGCACCAGGCGGGGTTCGGCGGCACCGTGGCCCCGCTCGGCACGGCGCTGACCGAGGAACAGCTCGCCGAGCTGTGGCGCCTCTCGCCGCAGCCGGTGCTCTGCTTCGACGGGGACGCGGCCGGTGGGCGCGCGGCGGCGCGCGCGGCCGAGCTGGCGCTGCCGCTGCTGACGCCGGAGCATTCCCTGCGCTTCGTCACCCTGCCCGCCGGGGAGGACCCGGATACGCTGGTCGCCCGTGGCGGGCCGGCGGCCTTCAAGGCGGTGCTGGACGCCGCCCGGCCGCTTTCCGAGGTGCTGTACGAGATGCTGGCGGCACAGTCGCCCGGCGCCACGCCGGAAGCGCGCGCCACGCTGCGCCACCGGCTGGTGGCCGCCGCGGACAGCATCCCGGACAAGATCCTGGGCGCCGAGTACCGCCGCCTGCTGCTGGACCGCTTCTTCGCCGGCAGCCGCCGCCCGGCGCCCGCCTTCGCGCCGCGGGCGCGGGCGGACCGGCCGGGCTTCGGGCGCGGCCGCGCCGGGCCGCCGCCGCTCGACCTGCCGCGCCCGGGCATCGATCCGGCGGAGGTCCGGCAGGAGCAGGCGCGCTGCCTGCTGGCGGTGCTGATCGCGCATCCCTGGCTGCTGCCGGAGGTGGAAGAGGCGCTGATGCAACTCGATTTGCCGGATGGTGTTGCAGCGCGGCTACGGTACCGGCTGGTCACCTGGCAAGCGGGAGCCGAGCGGCTTGAAGCCGATGATCTGGTCAACCACCTGAACGAGACGGAGCCGGAAGGACTGGCCTGGGCACGCCGGTTCACCCGGGCTCCGCCGGCCGCCGCCGCCGCCAAGGCCTTGCCCAAGCAGGTGGCGGAGAGCTGGTGGCACTTCTATGCCGGCCTCCGGGGTGAGGCGGCCTTGCTGGCCGAGCGCCAGGCAGCGTTGCGGGATTGGCAGGAAACCAACGATCCGGCGGCGCAGACCCGCATCATCCGACTGAACGAGCTGCTCGCGGTCCAGCGCCGCGGCGGCATGGAGGAGGATGTGCCGGGCGAGGAGGCCTGAGCGGGAAGGCCTGAGCGGGGAGGCCTAAGCGGGGAGGGCACCTCCCAGGCGCCGCCTCGCCGAATGCGGCCGTGCTCTTGTGCTGGCGGGGGGCGGGGCGTTATGGCCCCCATGTATGGCGTGCAATGCGGGCGCGGCATTTTTGGCCCTTGTGCGAGGGTCGCAGGACCTGGGTGAGGCACCCCGGCCAGAATGGCGGGCCGGACAGCGTCAGACGGAGCGGATCGGCATGGCGAGCAAGGTCGCGAACGGCACCGACACGGTCGAGAACCGCGACGAGGCGGTGGAAGGGGCGCTCCTCGACACGCTTTCGGCGGCGGTCAAGAAGCTGGTCGCGCGTGGCAAGGAACGCGGCTACGTCACCTATGATGAGCTAAATCAGGCACTTCCTTCCGAGCAGGTTTCCTCCGAGCTGATCGAGGACACCATGGCGATGCTGAACGACCTCGGCATCAACGTGGTGGAGGCCGAGGAGACCGAGGACCCCGAGGGCACCAAGGCGGCCGCCAAGACCGAGGGCGCCGAGGAGGGAGAGGAGGAGGAAGAGGGCGGCGGCAATGTGGACGAGGAAAGCCTCGGCCGCACCGACGACCCCGTCCGCATGTACCTGCGCGAGATGGGCAGCGTGGAGCTGCTCTCCCGCGAGGGCGAGATCGCCATCGCCAAGCGCATCGAGGCGGGGCGGGACATGATGATCGGCGGGCTCTGCGAGAGCCCGCTCACCTTTCAGGCGATCCTGAACTGGCACGAGGCGGTCAAGGAAGGCCGCATGCTGCTGCGCGACGTGATCGACCTAGAGGCCACCGCCGCCGCCGAGAACCCCGAGGCCGCGCCCACGCCCGATACCGAGGAGTTCGAGGAAGGCGAGGAAGGCGAGGGGATGGGGCTTTCCCTTTCCGCGCTGGAAGAGAAGCTGAAGCCGGACGTGCTGGCCAATTTCGAGGCCATCGAGGAACTCTACGGCCGGCTGCAGAAGCTGCAGCAGAAGCGGATGGACGCCTATACCGCCGGCGAGGACTTCGCCGAGCGCAGCGAGCAGAGCTACGAAAAGCAGCGCGTGGAGCTGGTCGGGCTGGTGCAGAAGGTGCACCTGCACAACAACCGCATCGAGGAGCTGGTGGACCAGCTCAAGGGGCTGAACCGCCGCATCACCGCCTTCGAGGGGCAGATCCTGCGCCTCGCCGAGGCGAGCCGCGTCAAGCGGGAGGACTTCCTGCAGCACTGGCGCGGCGCCGAGATCGACCCGGCCTGGTTCGAGCGGATCAACACCCTGCCGGGCAAGCCGTGGAAGAACTTCATCGAGCGCAGCCGAGGCGAGGTGGAGGCGATCCGCACCCAGATTGGCAACACCGCCGCCGTCACCGGCCTGCCGGTGGACGAGTTCAAGCGGGTCTATTCCACGGTCAGCCGCGGCGAGCGCGACATGACCCAGGCGAAGAAGGAGATGATCGAGGCCAACCTCCGCCTCGTGATCTCCATCGCCAAGAAGTACACCAACCGCGGCCTGCAGTTCCTGGACCTGATCCAGGAGGGCAACATCGGCCTGATGAAGGCGGTCGATAAGTTCGAGTACCGCCGCGGCTACAAGTTCTCGACCTACGCGACCTGGTGGATCCGGCAGGCCATCACCCGCAGCATCGCCGACCAGGCGCGCACCATCCGCATCCCCGTCCACATGATCGAGACGATCAACAAGCTGGTGCGGACCAGCCGGCAGATGCTGCACGAGATCGGCCGCGAGCCGCAGCCGGAGGAGCTGGCCGAGAAGCTCGGCATGCCGCTGGAGAAGGTGCGCAAGGTCCTCAAGATCGCCAAGGAGCCGATCTCGCTGGAGACGCCGATCGGCGACGAGGAGGACAGCCACCTCGGCGACTTCATCGAGGACAAGGCGGCGATCATCCCGCTGGACGCGGCGATCCAGACCAACCTGCGCGAGGCCACCACGCGGGTGCTGGCCAGCCTGACGCCGCGCGAGGAGCGGGTGCTGCGGATGCGCTTCGGCATCGGCATGAACACCGACCACACGCTGGAGGAGGTCGGGCAGCAGTTCAACGTGACGCGCGAGCGCATCCGCCAGATCGAGGCCAAGGCGCTGCGCAAGCTGAAGCATCCCAGCCGCTCGCGGAAGCTGCGCTCGTTCCTGGACAACTGACATGGGCCTGGACAACTGATATGGGCCTGGACAGCTGACATGGCGCTCGCGGCGGTGGAGCCGGTCATCCGCGCGGCGGTGGAGGTGACCTTCCTGCGGATGGCGGCAAGGCCCGCCGAGCCCGCGCCGGCGCTGCCGGCCGGCGCGCGGCTGGAGCGGGTGGCGCACTGCACGGTGCCCTTCTACCGCTACCTCTACAACACCGTGGGCGGGGAATATCTCTGGTGGCTGCGCCGCGCCACGCCGGATGCCGAACTCGCCGCCATCCTGGCCGACCCGCATGTGGCCATCCACGTCCTGTACCTGGAGGGCGCCCCGGCCGGCTTCTTCGAGCTGGAGCGGCGCCCGAGCCTCGGCACCACCAACATCGCCTATTTCGGGCTGCTGCCGCATGCCGTCGGGCGGGGGATGGGGCGCGCCTTCCTGCGCGCTGCGGTGGACGCCGCCTGGGCCACCGGCTGCGGCGCCGTGACGGTCAATACCTGCACGGCCGATCACCCGCGGGCGCTGCCCAACTACCTGGCCGCCGGCTTCCTGCGGCTGCGCGCGGTGCGCGAGGTGTGGCCGGTGCCGGTGCGCCTCGGCCTCACCGTTCCGGAGCGGCTGCTGGCCTGAGGCCGCCCGCGGCACGTCGCCTAACCCTCCGCTAACCGAAGCCGGGGAAAGCTGCGCCGAACGTCCGGTTGCAAGCATCCTCGGAGGCGGTCCCATGTCCCTTTCCACGCACTCGCCTAGCCTGCTGGCCCGCCTGCCCCTGGCCTGCCTGCCCCTGGCCTGGCGCCTGGGGCTGGTGGTGCTGCTGGCGATGGCCGCGCTGGCGGGCTTCGCCGCCGAGGCGGTGCACAGGCAGGCCGCCGCCCTGGAGGAGGGGCGCATGTCCATGCTGCGCGCCGTGGTCGAATCCGTCGTCACCATCGCCGCGAATGCGGAAGCCGAGGAGCGGGCCGGCCGCACCAGCCGGGCGGAGGCGCAGGCGCGGGTGCTGCGTGCCGTGCGGTCGCTGCGCTACAGCGGCGCCGAATACGTCTTCATCACCGACATGGAGCCGCGGGTGGTGATGCACCCGGTCAAGCCGTCGCTCGAAGGTCAGAACGTGGCGGCGGTGCGCGACCCCGCCGGCTTTCCCCTCTTCATGGCGCTGGTCGAGACGGTGCGGCGCTCGGGCAGCGGCTTCGTCTCCTATCTGTGGCCGCGGCCCGGCAGCGAGCAGGCGGTGGAGAAGGTGAGCTTCGTGCGCGGCTTCGCGCCCTGGGGATGGGTGATCGGCACCGGTGTCTATGTGGACGATCTGCGCGCCGTCCAGTGGAGCAGCGCGCTGACACTGGGCGGGATGGCGCTCGGGGTGGCGGCGGTTCTGGGAGTGCTGGCGGCGCTGATCGGGCGCGGCATCACCCGCCCCCTGGCGGCGCTGGGGGCGCGGATGCAGGGGCTGGCGGCCGGCGACCGCGCAGCGCCGGTGCCGGGCCTCGGCCGCGGCGACGAGATCGGCCGCATGGCGGAGAGTGTCGCCGTCTTCCGCGGCGCCCTGCTGGAGGCCGAGCAGATGCGCGAGGAGCGTGAGGCCGGCAGGCGCCAGGCGGAGGCGCAGCGCCAGGCGGCGCAGCAGGCCCTGGCGCGGGAGGTGGAGGCCTCGCTCGGCGGTGTCGCCGCGGCGCTGGCGGAGTCCGCCACCGGCCTCAACCGCACCAGCGACGGCATGGCCCATACCCGCCAGCAGGTGGCGGGCGAGCTCTCCGCCGTCGTGGCGGAGGCCGAGCGGACAGGCGGCAACGTGCGGGCGGTGGCGGAGGCCGCCGAGGCGCTGGCCGCCTCGGTCAACGCCATCGCCGCGCGGGTGGCGGAGAGCGCCGGCGCCGCCGGCCGCGCCACCGCCGAGGCGGTGCGTGCCGACGAGGCGGTGGGCAGCCTGGCCGAGATGGCCCGCCGCATCGGCGACGTGGTGAAGCTGATCAGCGACATCGCCGGGCAGACCAACCTGTTGGCGCTGAACGCCACCATCGAGGCGGCGCGCGCCGGCGAGGCGGGCAAGGGCTTCGCGGTCGTGGCCTCCGAGGTGAAGGCGCTGGCCGGGCAGACCGCCCGCGCGACCGAGGAGATCGGCGCGCAGATCGGCGCCATGCAGCGCACCACCGAGCAGGTGGTGGTGACCATCCGCGACGTCGGCGCGGCGATCGGCGAGAGCGGCGCCATTGCCGAGGCGATCGCCGCCGCGGTGATGCGGCAGGGCGAGGCGACGCGGGAGATCGCCCGCAACGTGGCCGACGCGGCGGCGGGTTCGGGCCGGGTGGCGGCGGGGATGGGGCAGATGGACCAGTGCATCGCCGCCGATGCCGCCGCGCTGGAGGGGATGCGGAAGGCGGGCGCGGCGGTGGCGCGGCAGGGGGAGGCGCTGCGGGCGGCGCTCTCGGGCCTGGTCGGGCGGCTCCAGGGCGCCGCCGAGGCGCGCGGCTGAGGGGCGCGGCTGAGGGGCGCGGCTGAGGGGCGCGGCTGAGGGGCGCGGCTGAGGGGCGCGGCTGAGGGGCGCGGCTGAGGGGCGCGGCTCAGCCGGGGGAGGGCGCGGCGGCGTGTGGCCGCCGGCGCCCGGGGCGGCTCACTTCGCCGCGGCGATCTGCTTCTCGATGATCTCGGCGGCCTGGGCGGCGTTGCCCCAGCCCTTCACCTTCACCCACTTGCCCGGCTCCAGGTCCTTGTAGCGGGTGAAGAAGTGCTCGATGGCGTCGCGCGTGATCTTCGGCAGGTCTTCCAGCTCCTTCACGTCGGTGAAGGCGAGGGTGATCTTGTCGTGCGGCACGCAGACCAGCTTCTCGTCCTGCCCGCTCTCGTCCTCCATGAACAGCACGCCGACGGGGCGGGCGCGGATGACGGCGCCCGGCACCACCTGGGTCGGCACCAGCACCAGCGCGTCCGACGGGTCGCCGTCGTCGGCCAGGGTGCCGGGGATGAAGCCATAGGCGGCCGGATAGGCCATCGGGGTGAACAGGAAGCGGTCCACCACCACGGCGCCGCTGTCCTTGTCCACCTCGTACTTCACCGAGCTCCCCTGCGGGATCTCGATCACCACGTTGATGTCGTGCGGCGGGTTCTTGCCGGTGGAAAGCTTCGTGACGTCCATGGCGGGCATCCGTTCCGTGTCAGTGGGCGGGGTCAGTGGGCGGGGTTGGTGGGCGGGGCAGTGTGGCTGGCTGTTAGCAGGGGGCGGCGGCGGCGGCAACGCGACGGCGCGCGGCGGGGCTTGCCCGCCTGCCGCGCCCGCGGGCACCATGGCGGTGCCACCCCCGGCCGCGGGGCACCCGCCCGCCGGGCCAGAAGGGAAAGATCAGGTCATGACCACGCGCCGCCTCCTGCTCTCCGCCGCGTTCGCCGGGACGCTGGCCAGCGTGCTGCCGGCAGGAGCCAGCGCCGACACGCCGGCGGCCCTTGTCGAGAAGCGGGAATTCCGCTTCGAGAACTACGCGACGCGCGGCGGCGCGACGATCCCCGTGGTGCGCACCGGCTACCAGACGGCGGGCAGGCTGAACGCGGCGGGCGACAACGCGGTGCTCATCACCCACTTCTTCAGCGGCAACAGCCATGCCTTCGGCCAGCTCCAGGCAGGCGGGCCGCCCGGCTGGTGGGACGCCATCATCGGCCCGGGCAAGCCGATCGATACGGAGCGCTTCTTTGTTGTCGCCGCCGACACCATGGTCAACCTGAACGCGGCCGACCAGTTCACCACCACCACCGGCCCCGCCTCGGTGAACCCCTCCACCGGCCGGCCCTGGGCGATGAGCTTCCCGGTCGTCTCGATCCGCGACTTCGTGGAGGTGCAGAAGCGGCTGCTGGATTCGCTCGGGGTGAAGCGGCTGGCGCTGGTGGCCGGGCCGAGCATGGGCTCGCTGCAGGCCATCGAGTGGACGGTGGCCTATCCGGAGATGGTGGAGCGGGTGATGCCGGCCATCGGCACCGGCGAGATGGATGCCTGGATGCTGGGCTGGCTGGATCTCTGGGCCGCCCCGATCCGCATGGACCCCAACTGGCGCAACGGCGACTACTATGCCCAGGGCCGGGAGCCGCCGCTGCGCGGGCTGACCGAGGCCCTCAAGCTCATCACCCTGCACTCGCGCGACCGCGGCTGGGCCCAGCAGTTCGGCCGCCGCCCGGTGGAGGGCCAGGATCCGGCCCGCCGCATCCAGGACCGCTTCGCCATCGAGCAATGGATGGAAAGCACCGCGGCGGCCCGCGCCAAGCAGGCCGATGCCAATTCGCTGCTCTACCTGACGCGGGCCAACCAGCTCTTCCTGAACGAGTATCCCAGCAGCAAGGCGGCGCTCGCGCGCAGCCGCGCGCGCTGGCTGGTGGTGCCGAGCCGGACCGACCGCGTCTTCCCCATGGAATACAGCGAGGAACTGGTGAAGGAGCTGAAGGAGGCCGGCAGGACCGTCACCCTGGCGCCGCTTTCCGGCGGGCTCGGCCATCTCGAGGGAGTGGCGGGCATGGCGCAGGCCGCCGAGCCGATCCGCAGTTTCCTTGCCGGCTGAGGGCATCCCGGTCTAGCAGAGGCGGCAAGGCACGAATCGCGCCTTTCCTCTCCCGGCGCGCCTGTAGCTCAACGGTTAGAGCGGGCCGCTCATAACGGCTTGGTTGCGGGTTCAAATCCTGCCGGGCGCAGGGGGAGGAGGCGGGTCTTTCCGGCGTGGTGCGCGCAGGGCGTGTGCAATCTTTCTTGCATCTCAACTCAAAAGCTCGTGAGATGCGCGCCTGCCCACGTATCGGGCAGTTTCCGCCGCCGGAGGGACCACTTGTCCGCGACTGTGCCTGCGCCGCTGCCCGCTTCCCTGCGGATCGGCCATCTGGGGCGCCTGTGGCCGCAGCCTGACGCCGCCTGGTGTCCCGCCCGGTTGCGTGCCGGCGGGCTGGGGCTCTGGCTGGGCCTCAACCTCGCGGTCTTGCTCGGCTATTTCGGGCTGGGCTGCGCGGTGGGGCGCTTCTTCGCCGCCTATGGCCTTTTCCCCGCGCCGATCTGGCTGCCTGCCGGTCTGGCCGCCGTGGCGGCGATGCTGGGGGGTGGCGGCTGGTGCCGGGGCTCTTCGCCGGCTCCTTTCTGGTGAACGCCTTCATCTTTGGCAGCCGGCCGGAGCTGGCGGCGCTGATCTCGGTGAGCAACGCGCTGGGCCCGCTCGCCGGCGTCACGCTGACGCGGCGTTTCCGTCCCGCCACCGGGCTGTTCACGCGCTTCCGCGGCGTGATCGCGTTCCTGGCGGGCGCGGTGCTGCTGCACGGCTTCCTCACGGCGCTCGGCGGCGCCCTGGCGATGTGGCTGCTGGGCGCGGCGCCCCCACAGGCGTTGCCGGGCATCTGGTCGGGCTGGCTGCTCTGCGACGCGGGGGGCACCTTCTATTTCGCGCCTTCCCTGGCGCTCTGGCTCGGGGTGGAGCGCACGCCCTCGGTGCCGCAGAAACCCGGCCTGAGGCTGCTGGACGGCTCGGTCTGGCTGGGCACGGGGCTGCTGGCGCTGGTGGTCTTTCAGCTCGACCTGCCCGCCCGCCTGCCCTCCGCCCAGCTGGTCTTCCTGCTGGCGGTGCCGCTCTCCTGGATCGCGCTGCGCGTTTCCCTGCGGGCCGCCTATTCCCTGCTGACGCTGCTCTGCGTCATCGCCTCGGCGGGAACGGTGGCGGGGCACGGACCGTTCCAGAACGAGGCCGTGGGCAACCCGATGCAGTCGGTCGGGCTGCTGATCGTGCTCTGCGGCATGAATGTCCTGACCTTGCTGGCGCTGGTCAGCGAGCGGCGGGAGGCCGAGCTGCGGCTGGCCGAGGCGAACCACCTGCTGGAGCGCCGGGTGGCCGAGCGCACCGCCGAGCTGCGCCGGCTGGCGGATACCGACGCGCTGACCGGGGTGGCCAACAGGCGCAGCTTCCTGGCCCAGGCGCAGGCGGCCTTGCAGCGCGACGCCGGCGCCGGGCGGCCCTTCGCGCTGATCGCCTTCGACCTCGACCACTTCAAGGCGATCAACGACGGCGCCGGCCATGCGGGCGGCGACCTGGTGCTGCGGCGGGTGGCGGAATGCTGCATGGCGCGGCTCAGGCGGCAGGACCTGCTGGGCCGCCTCGGCGGCGAGGAATTCGCCATCGCCCTGCCGGGCACCGAGTTCATCGAGGCGCAGCACATCGCCGAGCGCCTGCGCGAGGTGCTCTCCCGCATCCGCCTGCCGGCGGGGACGCCGGCGCAGCATCTTTCCGCCAGTTTCGGCCTCGCGCTGGCGCAGCCGGGGGAGGGGCGGCTGGAAGATCTGCTGCGCCGCGCCGACACGGCGCTCTACGCGGCCAAGCATGCGGGGCGCGACCGGGTGCAGGTGGCCGGCTGAGGCGCGGCCGGCGCCGCCCGGCGCCGCCCCTGGCCGCCGGATGATGCGCCGGGGAGAAGCCCGGCCCGCGGGGGCCGCCCCGGAACCCTTACGCTTGGCGCGCGGCGCCCGGATGGCTAGAACCAGGGCCGAACCTCTGCCCCGGGACACGTGTAATCATGGCCGCTTACCAGTACGTCTATGTGATGAAGGATCTCACCAAGTCCTACCCGGGCGGGCGAGAGATCTTCAAAGGCATCACCCTCTCCTTCCTGCCCACGGCCAAGATCGGCGTGCTCGGCCCGAACGGCGCCGGCAAGTCGACGCTGATGCGCATCATGGCGGGCATGGACAAGGAGTTCGGCGGCGAAGCCTGGTCCGCCGAGGGCGCCCGGGTCGGCTACCTGCCGCAGGAGCCGCAGCTCGACGCGAGCAAGACCGTGGGCGAGAACGTCCGCGACGCCTTCGGCACGCTGACCGCCGACCTGGAGCGCTTCAACGAGATCTCGATGAAGTTCGCCGAGGAAATGGGCGAGGACGAGATGAACACCCTGCTGGCCGAGCAGGCCGAGCTGCAGGAGCGCATCGACGCCGCCAATGGCTGGGAGCTTGACCGCACGGTGGACATCGCGCTCGACGCGCTGCGCTGCCCGCCGGCCGAGAGCGCCGTGACCCACCTCTCCGGCGGCGAGCGGCGCCGCGTGGCGCTCTGCAAGCTGCTGCTGGAGAAGCCCGACCTGCTGCTGCTCGACGAGCCGACCAACCACCTGGACGCCGAAAGCGTCTCCTGGCTGGAGAAGACGCTGCGCAACTACGAGGGCGCGGTGCTGATCGTCACCCACGACCGCTACTTCCTGGACAACGTCACCAACTGGATCCTGGAGGTCGATCGCGGCCGCGGCATCCCCTATGAGGGCAACTACTCCGCCTACCTGGAGTCCAAGCGCAAGCGCCTGGCGCAGGAGGAGAAGGAGGAGAGCACCCGCCAGCGCCAGCTCGCCGAGGAGCAGGAGTGGATCGGCCGCTCCCCCGCCGCGCGGCAGGCCAAGAGCAAGGCCCGCATCCAGGCCTATGAGGAGCTGCTGGCGAGGAGCCAGGAGCGCGCGCCCGACCCGACCGAGATCCAGATCCCGCCCGCGCCGCGCCTGGGCAACCTGGTCATCGAGGCCGAGAGCCTGCGCAAGGGCTTCGGCAACAACCTGCTGATCGACGACCTTTCCTTCAAGCTGCCGCCGGGCGGCATCGTCGGCGTGATCGGGCCGAACGGCGCCGGCAAGTCCACCCTGTTCAAGATGATCACCGGGCAGGAGCAGCCGGATGGCGGCACGCTGAAGATCGGCGAGAGCGTCGACCTCGGCTACGTGGACCAGTCGCGCGACACCCTGAACGACAAGCGCACCGTCTGGCAGGAAATCTCGGACGGCGAGGACCTGATCATGATGGGCAAGCGCGCCGTGCCCTCGCGCGCCTATGCCGCCGCCTTCAACTTCAAGGGCTCGGACCAGCAGAAGCCGGTGGGCGTGCTTTCGGGCGGCGAGCGCAACCGCGTCCATCTCGCCAAGATGCTGCGCAAGCCGCACAACGTCATCCTGCTCGACGAGCCGACCAACGACCTCGACGTGGACACGCTCCGCGCCCTGGAAGAGGCGTTGCAGGACTTCGCCGGCTGCGCCGTGATCATCTCGCATGACCGCTGGTTCCTCGACCGGCTGGCGACGCACATCATGTCCTTCGAGGGTGACAGCCACGTCGAGTGGTTCGAGGGCAACTACCAGGCCTACGAGGCCGACCGACGCCGACGCCTCGGCGCGGCGGCGGACCAGCCGCACCGGATCAAGTACCGGCCGCTCACCCGGTAAGGCCGTGGACGGTCCCCCGCGGGCGGCATCCCCGCACACGGTGCGCACGCCGCGGCTGACGCTGCGCCCCGTCGGCCCCGGGCACCTCGCGGATCTCGTCGCCCTCAAGGGCGACGAGGCCGCCTTCGGGCTGATGCTGCACGGCGTCCGCACGCCGGAGCGCGCCGGGGAGGAGCTGCGCGACGACATCGCCTTCTGGCAGGTGCGCGGCTACGGCACCTGGGCGGTGCATCGCGGCACGGATGACCGCTTCCTCGGCATTGTCGGGCTGATGGAGCGGCCGGACGGGCGCGGCGTGGCGCTGCGCTTCGCGCTCTGGCCGGAATGCCGCGGCCAGGGCTATGCGCGCGAGGCGGCGCGCGCCGCGCTGGCCTTCGGGCACCGGGCGGGGCTGGCGCGCATCATCGCCGTGGCGCGGGAGAGCAACCTGGCCTCGCGCGCCGTGCTGGGCGATCTCGGCCTGCGGCCCTGCGGCACGTTCCAGCACCAGGGATACCCGATGCTGGTCTTTGAAAGCCTGCGGCCGCCTGCCGCTCCGGCCCAGCAGGCAAGCTCCGGCCCCGCGTCCTGAGCCGGCCCGCGCCGGCCTGACGGGCCGGCGCGCCATTTCCTTCTTCCGCATCCGTCCCGGCGCCGCCGCCTTCCTGACCGCCGTGGCGGGAGGCGAGGGAGCCTCGCCGCAGGACAATGGCTTGGCGTGCCGCCGGGTGTCCCGGCGTGCCTTCCGTGCTGCCATCCGCAGCGCTGCGCCCGCGCCGGAATATGGCAACCGCGCCACAAATTGCCACAATTCGTGTGCGGTGCAGCACTTTTGGCGGCTACCCAGAAATCCCATTAATATGCTGTTCAGAATTAGGTTTCCTTCTGGGCTCCGCCCGACCCGAATGCGCGGATGAGGCGAGAATAAGGCGAAATACCCTTAAATGTGGTTGAAATGTGGCAATTAAATGTCCTAAGCATGCCTCCGGAAACCGAGGCTTAACCGGAGCTCCCTTGATGAAGTCCCTCCGCCTCCTCGCCGCCGCGCTTGCCCTGCTCGGGAGCTGGGCCGCGGCACCGTCGGCGCAGGCGCAGAGCGAGGACCTGTTCTCGCTGCGCGCCGCCCTCGGTGGGGCGGTGCCGTTTGCGCAAAAGGAGTCCTACGTCGTCGCCGACCTGACGCAGGCCGCGCAGGGCAATGGACAGCTTTCCCTCGCCAGCAGCCTGCCGCTTTCCCGGATGGTGGCGCCGGTCTTCGACGCGCGGCCCCAGCTGGTGCTGAATGGCCGGCTCGACCTGGGCAGCCTCGGCGCCGCCGCCGTTTCGCTGAACGCCTATGTCTCGGCCGGCGTGGCCGGCGCGGCGGCGAATGCCGAGCGCCCGCTGCTGGGCGTCGCCGCGCTTCGCCTGGTGTTCTGAGGCGCCCTCAGGCGCCGCGCCGCCGCCCCAGCAGCCGCGCCCCGAGGATGGCCCCGCCGATCACCAGGAAGGACACGGCGGTGGAGACGGTGCCGAGCGCATAGAGCACCGGGGTCGTCACCGTGGTGGTCATGCCGAGGATCTCCAGCGGCAGGGTATTGCCGCTGCCCGCCGTCAGCAGGGTGCGGGCGAACTCGTCGAAGGACAGCGTGAAGCCGAACAGGGCGATGCCGACGACGCTCGGCGCGATGATCGGCAGCACCACGTGCCGGAAGCTCTGCCAGGGCGTCGCCCCCATGTCGCGCGCGGCTTCCTCCCAGCTCCGGTCGAAGCGGTTGAACACGGCGAACATGATCAGCAGGCCGAAGGGCAGCGTCCAGGTGAGCTGCGCCCCGAAGGCCGAGGAGTACCAGGCCGGCTCCCATTCCATCTGGTTGAACAGCAGCCCGATGCCCAGGCTGACCAGGATGGAGGGCACGATCAGGCTGGCGATGGTCAGGTAGAACACCGCGCCGCTGCCGCGGAAGCGGCGCCGGAAGGCCATGCCCGCCATCAGCGAGATCACCACCGTGCTCACCGTCACCATCGCCGCCAGGGTCAGCGTGCGCCGCATCGCCGCGCCGAGGTCGCCCACCGCCTGCGGCTGGAAGAGTTGCGCGAACCAGTGCAGCGAGGCGCCGTTCATCGGGAAGGTCAGCCCGCCATCCGGCCCCTGGAAGGAGAGGATGCCGATGGTGATGGTGGGGCCGTAGAGGAACAGCAGGAACAGGCCGAACAGCCCGCCCAGCAGGATGCGCGCGGCGCGACCGGGCATGGCCTCAGAGCTCCTTGCGGATGTCGATGGCGCGCAGCATGGCCGAGACCAGCAGCAGCACCATGGCCAGCAGCACCACGGCATTCGCCGCCGCCGCCGGATACTGCATCAGGCCGATCTGGTTGCTGATCATCAGCCCGACCGAGGCGCTCTGCCCGCCGCTCATCAGCCGCACCGTGGCGAAGTCGCCCATCACCAGCACCACGACGAAGATGCTGCCGATGCCGATTCCGGGCTTGCACAGCGGCAGGATCACGCACCACAGCGCCTGCCAGAAGCCCGCCCCGGCATCGCGCGCCGCCTCCAGCAGGCGGCGGTCGATCCGCATCATGGTGTTGAAGACCGGCACCACCATGAACAGCGTGTAGAGGTGCACGAAGGCCAGGATCACCGCGAAGTCCGAGAACAGCAGGAACTCCAGCGGCGCGTTGATGGCGCCCACTGCCATGAGGCCGTTGTTCAGGATGCCGTTGCGGCCGAGGAAAGGCACCCAGGCGATCATGCGGATCAGGTTGGAGGTCCAGAACGGGACGGTGGTGAGCACGAAGAGCACCATCCGCCAGGTCGGGCTCCGCACCACGAAGGCCAGGAAATAGGCCAGCCAGAAGCCGAGGCCGAGCGTCACCACCCAGGTCAGGCCGGCGAACCACAGCGTCTTGAGGTAGGTGCGCCAGGTGACCGCGGAGGTGAAGACCTCCTTGTAGTTGGTCAGCACGAAGGCCGGGATCAGGCTGAAGCTGTCATAGTCATAGAAGCTGACGATCACCAGCATCGCCAGGGGAATGACGAGGAAGACCAGCAGCACCGCCAGCAAAGGGGCGGTCTGCAGCCAGGGGAAGAGGCGGGGCATTCGGGACAGGGCTCCCGCCGGGGCCAGGGGAGGCGCCGCTTCCCCTGGACCCCTCCGCCGGGGAGACAGTGCCTCCCCGGACCCCGCCATCAGGTCAGGCCGCGATGAACTCATTCCAGCGCCGCACCATGTAGCGGTCCTCGTCCATCACCGAGTTCCAGCAGACCACCTTGCCCATGCGCTCGGTGAAGGAACCGCCGTCGCGCACCGCGCCGGCCTTCTCCATCACCTTGCCCTCGGGCGAGAGGATCTCGGCGGTCGCCGGCTTGCCCTCCATCCAGTAGCCCCACTCGTTCTCGCTCATGTTGGCCTTGGCCGTTTCCAGCACCGCCGAGTAGTAGCCCTGGCGGTTGAGGAAGGCGCCGGCCCAGCCGGAGAGATACCAGTTCAGGTACTCGTAGGCGGCGTCGAGCTGCAGGCCGGAGACATGGCGCATGATGCCGAGGCCGGAGCCCCAGGCGCGGTAGCCCTCCTCCAGCGGCTGGTAGGTGCAGGCGATGCCGCGCGAGCGCACCGCCGCCACCGCCGGCGACCACATGGACTGGATGACCACCTCGCCCGAGGCCATCAGGTTCACGCTCTCGTCGAAGCTCTTCCAGAAGGCGCGGAACTGCCCGGCGCGCTTCTGCTCGATCAGGAAGTTGATGGTCTTGTCGATCTCGGGCTGCGTCATGTTGCCCTTGTCGCCGTACTTCGCGATGCCGGCGCTCTCGCAGATCATCGCCGCGTCCATGATGCCGATGCCCGGGATGTTCAGGATGCTCGCCTTGCCCTTGAAGGCCGGGTCGATCAGGTCCTTCCAGTTGCGGATGGGGCGGCCCACCAGGTCGGGGCGGATGCCCAGCGTGTCGGCGTTGTAGATGGTCGGCAGCAGCGTCATGAACTCGGTGCGCTTGCCGGCGAAGCCCTTGGCGGTGGGGCTCTCCACGAAGCCGACCGAGAAGGGCGTGGTGCCCTGGCCCGGCGGGCTGTCCGGCGTCAGGCGGCCGGTGGTGAAGATCGGCACGATCTTGTCCACCAGCTTGATCTTCGTGGTGTCGATCGGCTGCACCGCGCCGGTCGGGTAGACCTTCTTGATCGAGAAGTACTCGATGTCGGCGATGTCGAAGCTGCGCGCCTGGGTGGCGGCGCGCTGCGCCACCGCGTCGGTGTCGGTCACCGTGAGCTGCAGGTTGAAGCCGAGGTCCTTCTTCACCTGCTCGGCGATCGGGTTCAGGCCGGAGACGCCGGTGCCGATCTGGCGCAGCGTCACGTCCTTGATGTTCTGCGCCCAGAGGGTGGGAAAGCCGGTCACGGCCCCGCTGCCCAGCGCGGCACCCGCCAGCGCCAGCGCGCCACGGCGGGTGAGGGACGTCTTCGTCTCGGTCATCCTTACGCTTCTCCTGTCAGCCTGTTCCGGTTAGGCGGCCGCGGTCGCGGGCAGGGGATGGGCCGCGGCGGCATCCCAGCCCAGGGTCACCGCCGCGCCGGGCTCCACCGGCGCGGCGTGGAAAACGGCATCCGGCAGCAGCGCCTCGGCCGCCTGGCCACCCGCGCCGCGCACCACCACGCGCACGGCGGCGCCCTGGTACTCGACGGCGGTGACATGGCCGGGCAGGACCGGGCCACCCGGCGCGGGGGCGAGGCGGGTGCGGTCGGTGCGGATGGCGAAGCGGCCCTCCGGGAGGTCCAGCACGTTGTGCCCGCCGATGAAGCGGGCGACGAAGGCGCTGGCCGGCCGCTCGAAGATCTCGCGCGGCGGCGCGGCCTGGGCGATGCGGCCATGGTCCATCACCACCGCGAGGTCCGAGAGCGCCATCGCCTCCTCCTGCCCGTGCGTGACATGGATGAAGGTGATGCCCAGCTCCCGCTGGAGGCGCTTCAGCTCCTCGCGCATCTGGCCCCGCAGGAACGGGTCGAGGGCGGAGAGCGGCTCGTCGAGCAGCAGCACCCGGGGGCGGGTGATCAGTGCCCGCGCCAGCGCCACGCGCTGCTGCTGGCCGCCCGAGAGCTGCGCCGGCAGCCGGTCCGCCATCCGCTCCAGTTGCACGAGGCGCAGGAACTCGGCCGCCTCGGCCAGGCGCTCGGCCTTGCCGACGCCGCGCATCCGCGGCCCGAAGGCGACGTTCTCCAGCGCCGTCAGGTGCGGGAAGAGGGCGTAGGACTGGAACATCATGGCCGTGCCGCGGGCGGCGGGCGGCAGGTCGGTCACGTTGCGGCCGCCGAGCAGGATATCCCCCTCGGTGATGCTCTCGTGACCGGCGATCATGCGCAGCGTGCTGGTCTTGCCGCAGCCGGAGGGGCCGAGCAGGCAGCAATAGCTGCCAGCGGGGATCGCCAGGGAAACGTCATCAACCGCCGCGGCGCCGCCGTAGCGCTTGGTCACCCGGATCAGCTCGACATCTGGTTGCAATCGCCCGACCCCTCCCGTGGTGACGCGGAAGAGGCCATGCAAGGAGCGCACCACTCTGGGTGGCCGGCCACGAAAAGTCGGAGACGGCCTGAAAATCAGCCCGGCCGGCCGGCAGGGTGGCGATCAGATGCGCAGGGGCATGGCAGGGCGGGGGCAGGCATGGCGCGGGAGCGGGCAGTGCCGGCGTTGCGGCAAAACAAGACCCGGGCGGCGCGTGGCCGCCCGGGCGGGGCCGGTTGACCGGCTCCGCCCGGTCGGACGGAGCCTCAGGCGAAGAGGCTCAGCGGCCTTCGCGGGCCGCCAGCGCGGAGATCTGCCGGCGCATGGCATCGAGCAGGGCGCTCACCTGGCCGCCATTGCGGCTGATCACGGAGGAATACTCGCTGCGCTGGGTGAGCCGCAGCGAGGTGCCTTCGGCGATCACGTCAACCACCTGGGGGCGGCCGTTCACGTCGCTGACCCGCCAGTCCAGGCTGAAGGGCGCGGTGCTCGGGCGCTCGATGATGGTGTTGACCAGGACGTCGTCCTCGGTGCGCTGCTGCGCGCGGCCCAGGCTGAAGCGCACCCCCTGGTACTCGCCGAAGCGCGCCGAGAGGTTGCGGATCAGCGTCTCCTCGAACAGCTTCATGTATTCCTGCTGTTCCGCCGGCGTGGCGACGCGCCACCAGCGGCCGAGGATGAAGCGGCCGACGCCGTCCACATCCACGGCGCTGCGCAGGATCTGCGCCACGCGCTGCCGCCGGGCGGCGATCGGCTGGTTGCTGTTCAACGTCGCCACCAGCTCCCGGCCGGTGGAGTCGACGAAGGACGCAGCCTGGTTGATGTCCATCTCCGCCCGGGCGGGGGAGGCCGCAAGCAGCGGCAGGGCGGTGGAGGTGGCCAGCACGGCGGCCAGCAGCGAGCGGCGATTCATCCTGTTCCGTCTCATTCTCGTTCTGTGCGGCGCCGCGAGGCGCCGGATTTCAACGCGCCTGGCCGGCGGGGGGCTCGGTGACGTCCAGCCCGGTGCCGAGGGTCGCCGCGGGCGCCTCCCCGGCGGGACGGCCGTTCCGGATATCGCTCCGCCGGCGCTGGCGATAGGCGCTGCGCAGGGTGGCGTAGGGGTCCAGGCTGGTTTCGTTGACGGTGTCGAGCGCTTCGATCAGTCCTTCGCGCGTGTCCACCACGGTCAGGCCCAGGCGAGTCCAGCCCAGGGCCTCGGCCGTGCCGCCGCCATCGCTGATGCCCCAGCCCACCGGGTCAGCCGCGATATCAACCCCAAACCCGGCAAGGTCGCGCGGGTTGCTTGGGCCGAGCGCCGGGATGAAGAGGAAGGGTCCCTCGCCAAGGCCCCAGACCGCCAGCGTCTGGCCGAAATCCTCGGTATGGCCTGGCAGCCCGACCTGCTCCGCCACGTCGAACAGGCCGCCGATGCCGAAGGTGCTGTTCATCAGGAAGCGAGCGAGGGTGGTGGCGCCGCGTCGGGTCTCGCCCTGCAGCGCGTCGTTCACCAGAACCATGGGGCTGCGGAGGTTGGCCAGCACGTTGCGCACGCCGGTGCGCACCGGCGGCGGCAGGAAGAAGCGGTAGAACTCGGCCGCGGGGCGCAGCAGCACCGTGTCGATGCCGTTGTGCACCGTGTACATGGTGCGGTTGAACGGCTCCAGCGGGTCGTTGGCCTGCTCGTACTCCGCCAGGGCCTCCGGTTCACTCGCCGGCGGCCGGGTGGCACAGGCGGAAAGGGTGAGCAGGCCGAGCAGCAGCAGGGTCGGGCGGCGGAGAAAGGACATCGGGCGGGGGGTTCCTGAACGGCGCGGCCTGAGGAGCGAGCATGCCTACATACATTCTGGGATGAATGTGAGGAATACCCAATGGCAACGTCCGCGGGAGGCCGCCAGGATTCCGCGGGGGCGGCAGCCTTCACTTTTCTGCGGCGGTTCAAATTGCCGGTGCGGTAGGCTATGGGGGGAGCCATGAACCATTTCGCCGACCATGCCGCTTCCGGTACCCTGCAGCGCTGGCTGACCGGCCCGCGCGTGGCCGGCCTGCCGGTTCCCACCGAGTTGCCGCCCCCGGCGCTCTCCTTCGAGTTCTTCCCGCCCCGTACCGAGACGCTGGAGCAGCAGCTCTGGGCCTGCGTGCGCCGGCTGGAGCCGCTCGCGCCGCGCTTCGTCTCCGTGACCTACGGGGCCGGCGGCTCGACGCAGGAGCGAACCCACGCCACGGTGGCGCGCCTGGTCAGGGAGACCAGCCTGACCCCCGCCGCGCACCTGACCTGCGTCGGGGCCAGCCGGGGCGAGGTGGACGACGTCGCCCGCCGCTACTGGGAGGCCGGGGTGCGCCACATCGTGGCGTTGCGCGGCGACGCGCCGGCCGGCGAGGCCGGCTACGTGCCCCATCCGGACGGCTATGCCTATGCCGCCGACCTGGTGGCCGGCCTGCGCCGCATCGGCGATTTCGAGATCTCCGTCGCCGCCTATCCGGAGACGCATCCGACCGCCAGCTCGCCGGATACGGACCTGGACAACCTGAAGCGCAAGATCGACGCCGGGGCGACCCGCGCCATCACGCAGTACTTCTTCGACACCGAGGTGTTCCTGCGCTTCCTGGACCGTGCCCATGCCGCGGGCATCACCGTGCCGATCGTGCCGGGCATCCTGCCGGTCTCGAACTTCACCCAGGTGCGCAAGTTCTCGGGCATGTGCGGCACCACCGTGCCAGGCTGGATGGGACGCCTCTTCGAAGGGCTGGACGACGACCCGGAAACGCGCCGCATGGTCGCCGCCGCGCTGGCGGCCGAGCAGGTGCGCCTGCTGCAGGCCAATGGCGTGGACGAGTTCCATTTCTACACGCTCAACCGCGCCGACCTGACCTACGCCATTGCCCATATTCTCGGCGTGCGCCCGCAGCCGGGCGCGCTGCCCTGAGGCGCAGCCGGGGGCGCTGTTCTGAGGCGCAGCCGGCCGCGCTGTTCTGAGGCGCAGCCGGCCGCGTTGTCCTGAGGCGCCGCCGGGGGCGCGATTGACTCTCGCCCGGCCGCGGCGCAATCCTGCCGGGCCGGCGGAGGAGTGGCCATGGATATCGGAGTCCCGCTGAAGGACCTTGGCGCGATCGAGGTCAGCGAGCTTCTCAGGCTGGTCGACTCGCTCACCGAGGAAGACTGGACCGGCAACACCATGCGCCGGGACATCCTTGCCTCCGGCGCGCATGCCGCGGCCGACAACATCCTGATGAAGACCGAGTGGCATCCCTCGGCCAACAGCACGGGCATCCAGCACTTCGAGGACCTGATCCACGTCTGGGCCAAGGAGCGCGGCGTGGATCCCGAGAAGTACATGCCGATCGCGCGCGAGGACACCGACCTCTGGCCGGTCTTCACCATGCCGGAATGGCTGCAGTACAAGGACGTGCTGGCGCCGGTGGTGGAGCAGGTCATCGCGCCGCTGAAGCAGCCGCGCGGCGTTGTCACGCGCCTGGCGCTGGTGCGGCTGCGGGCCGGCACGCATGTCGCGCCGCATACCGATGGCCACCCGATGGCGGCGCGGGCGCACCGCATCCATCTCTCCCTCAGCAGCACCCCATCCGTCGAGTACAAGATCGACGGGCGCAAGTTCACCATGCTGAAGGGGCACGCCTACGACTTCAACAACCGGGTCCGCCACTCCGTTCGCAACAACGGCAAGCGCGACCGGATCAACCTTTTCGTGGACTACTATCCCGATCCCGGGCTGGTGATGCGCAACCCGCTCGACGTCTCCTCGCCGAGCTTCGCCAAGCCGGCGCCGCGCATCAACTGAGCGCGGCGCCGCTCAGCCCCGCCGCAGCAGCCGGCCATAGACCGGCTTCAGCAGAAAGGGGCTGAGGAAGAGCGGGAACTGGCACAGCGCGAAGAAGAGCAGGATGCGCGGCTCGGTCGTCGCCGGCAGCACCGCCAGGTAGAGCGCCATGTTGCGGTTTCCCGAGAGCAGCCCGGCGGAAAGCGCCAGCCCCTGGCCCGCCGGCAGGAAGGCCAGGGCTGTCAGCAGGTTGAGCGCGAAGCTGCCGGCGAAGGCGAGCAGGACGCCGCCCAGCACGAAGCCGGGATCGGCCAGCAGCTTCGCCAGCACCCCGTCCATCACGCCGAAGCCGTAGAGCACCACGGAGAGCACCACCGCGCCGTCCACCGCCGGTCCCCAGCGGCGCAGGCGCGCCTCGCCGGCCAGGCGGCGGATCACCAGCGAGGCCAGCAGCGGCAGGCCGACCACCAGGGCCAGCCGCCCCATCAGCGAGCCGATGGAAAGCGAGAGGTCCAGCCCCAGCAGGCCGAGCGCCAGGGGCGGCGCGGTGAAGGGCACCAGCAGCGTGGAGAGCAGCGCGGCCACCAGGGAGATCTCGCCGTCCAGCCCGACCAGCCGGGCGAAGGCGGGCGAGGAGGTGGCGGCGCAGCCCGTCGCCATGATGACCAGCGCGGCGCCGAGCGGGGCGGAGGCGCCCTGGGCCAGCCCCGTCGCCCAGGCCGCGGCATAGGCCAGCAGCGGGCAGGCCAGCAGCAGCCAGGCGAGCAACGCGGCGACCATCAGCGGCCGGCGCAGATAGCCCACCACCTGCGCGGGATCGACCCGCAGCAGCACCAGCGTCATCAGCAGGGCGACCACCGGGGTCACCACGTCGCGCAGCGCCGCGGCCAGGGGTGGCAGGGCCAGGCCGGCGAAGATGCCGATGGCCAGCAGCAGGCCGCCCTGCCGGGCGGACCATTCGAGCAGGCGGACGGGCAGGCGGGAAATGGGAACGTCCTCGGGCGGGGCGGCGGGAGGTTGGCCGCGTTCGCCTCCCGTTCTATATCCGGTGGGTGCGCACGCCAATCCTTCCTCTCCTCGCCCTTTTCCTGCCGCTGCTGCTGGGGGCCTCCCCGGTCCTGGCGGCCTGCACCGACGCGCCCGCGCCGAAGGTGAACTGGCGCCGCTGCCTGCAGGACGGGCAGGATCTCCAGCGGGCCGACCTTTCCGGCGCCGTGCTGCGCGATGCGAGCCTCGGCCGCAGCCGGATGCAGCAGGCGAAGCTGATCGGGGCGGAGGCGCCCGAGGCGCGCTTCACCTCCGCCGAGCTGACGGGCGCCGACCTTTCCGGCGCCGTGCTGCGCGGCGCCGACTTCACCCGCACCAACCTCGTCGGCGCCAAGCTGGTGCGGGCCGACCTCCGGCGCGCCCGCTTCTTTCGCGCCGACCTGACCGACGCGGACCTGACCGGCGCCGAGATCGCGGGAGCGGACTTCGCCGCCGCCACGCTGGACGGCGCCCGCTGGGTCGACGGGGAGAAGCGCTGCGCCGCCGGTTCCGTGGGGATCTGCCAGTGACCGACTTCCCGACCGCGCCCCGCCAGCCGGACTACCTGTCGCGCCTCAACCCGGAGCAGCGCGCCGCCGTGGAGACGGTGGACGGGCCGCTGCTGGTGCTGGCCGGCGCGGGCACCGGCAAGACGCGGGTGCTGACCACGCGCTTCGCGCATATCCTGATGACGCGCCGCGCCTATCCCAACCAGGTGCTGGCCGTCACCTTCACCAACAAGGCGGCGCGCGAGATGCGCGAGCGGGTCGCCGGCATCCTCGGCCAGCCCGCCGAGGGGCTGTGGCTCGGCACCTTCCACGCGCTCTGCGCGCGGATGCTGCGGCGGCATGCCGAGTATGTCGGGCTTTCCAGCAACTTCTCGATCCTCGACACCGACGACCAGATGCGCCTGCTGAAGCAGGTGATGGAGGCCGCCGGCATCGACATGAAGCGCTGGCCGCCGCAGGGCATGATGGCGCTGATCCAGCGCTGGAAGGACCGCGGCCTGACGCCGGCCCGCGTCACGCCCGCCGAGGATTCCGACTACGCCAACAACCGCGCCCGCGCGATCTACGCCGCCTACCAGGAGCGACTGAAGGCGCTGAACGCCTGCGACTTCGGCGACCTGCTGCTGCACATGACGGAGATCCTGCGCACGCAGGAGGCGGTGCTGGCGCAGTACCACCGCATGTTCCGCTACATCCTGGTGGACGAGTACCAGGACACCAACCTGGTGCAGTATCTCTGGCTGCGGCTGCTGGCGCAGCGGCCCGATCCGGCCGAGCGCAACATCTGCTGCGTCGGCGACGACGACCAGTCGATCTATTCCTGGCGCGGCGCCGAGATCGAGAACATCCTGCGCTTCGAGAAGGATTTTCCCGGCGCCACCATCGTGCGGCTGGAAGCCAACTACCGCTCCACCGCGCCCATCCTCGCCGCCGCCTCCGGGCTGATCGCGAAGAACAGCGGCCGCCTCGGCAAGACGCTGCGCCCCGGGCGCAACGACGCCAAGGGCGAGAAGGTGCGCGTCGTCTCGCTCTGGGACTCGGAGGAGGAGGCGCGCATGGTCGGCAGCCGCATCGAGGCGGCGCGACGGGGCGGGCACAACCTCTCCGAGGTCGCCATCCTGGTGCGCGCGGGCTTCCAGACGCGCGCCTTCGAGGAGCGGATGATCACGCTGGGCGTGCCCTATCGCGTCATTGGCGGGCTGAAGTTCTACGAGCGCGCCGAGATCCGCGACGCCATGGCCTATCTGCGCGTGCTGAACCAGCCGGCGGACGACCTCGCCTTCGAGCGCATCGTCAACACGCCGAAGCGCGGGCTGGGCGACACCAGCCTGCGCGCCATGCACGAGCTGGCCCGCAGCGAGGGCAAGCCGCTGATCGTCGCGGCCTGGCGGCTGATCGAGACCGGCGCGCTGCGGCCCAAGCCGCGCCAGGCGCTGCGCGAGCTGCTGGAGGGCTTCGCGCGCTGGCGGGAGATGCTGCCGCGCGAGGGGCATGTGGTCGTCGCCGGCACGCTGCTCGACGAGAGCGGCTACACCGACATGTGGAAGCAGGACAAGTCGCCCGAGGCGCCGGGGCGGCTGGAGAACCTGAAGGAGCTGCTGCGCGCGCTCGGCGAGTTCGAGAGCCTGGCGGGCTTCCTGGAGCATGTCGCCCTCGTCATGGAGAATGACGAGAACGCGGAGGGCGAGCGGGTCAGCCTGATGACGCTGCACGCCGCCAAGGGCCTGGAGTTCGACACCGTCTTCCTGCCGGGCTGGGAGGAGGGGCTGTTCCCGCACCAGCGCGCGCTGGACGAGGGCGGGGAGAAGGGGCTGGAGGAGGAGCGGCGCCTCGCCTATGTCGGCATCACCCGGGCGCGCAGGCACTGCATCATCAGCCATGCCGCCAACCGGCGGATCTACGCCAACTGGACCAGCGCGATCCCCAGCCGCTTCCTGGACGAGCTGCCGCCTGATCAGGTCGAGGTGGAGGGCGGGGCCGGCGCCGCGCGGGCGCGGATGATGAGCCAGCCTTCCGCCTTCCCCGACCAGTTCCCGCTGGTGGCGCGCAAGCCGCGGGTGATCGAGGCCGGCGCCTGGGAGGTGGCGGAGCGTCCGGCACGCGCGGCTGCCATTCCGGTCGGCACCCGGGTGTTCCACAACAAGTTCGGCTATGGCCGCGTGGTGGCCGCCGACGAGAACAAGCTCGACGTCGAGTTCGAGAAGGCGGGCCGCAAGCGCGTGCTCGACACTTTCGTGGAAAAGGCCTGACCGTGAACCGTCGCCATCCCCAGACGCTGGAAACCCTGAGCCTCGACGGCCTGCCGGAGCATGCCGTGCCGGCCTTCGAATCCGCGATGCAGACCGTCTGCCCCAGCGTCGGCTATTTCCGCGACGAGGCCACCGACACCTGGCGCCTGGAGGCCGTGCGCGAGACCGGCGTGGGCGACGATGAGCTGATGCCGGCGCTGGTGCTGGCCGCCGCGCTGTCCGGCATCGAGGCGCCGGAGCTGAGGCGGGAGCCGGTGGAGGCGGAGGGCTGGCTGGCGCGCACGCTGCAATCCTTCCCGGAGCAGGAGATCGGCGCCCGGGTGCTGATCCGCCCGACCCACCTGCCCAACCCGCATACCTATGGCCGCATCGTGCTGCGGCTGGATGCGGGGCTGGCCTTCGGCTCAGGCGAGCATGGCTCGACGCGCGGCTGCCTGATCGGCTTCGAGGGCGTGGCGCATCGCCGCCCGCGCCGCATCCTCGACATCGGCACCGGGTCGGGCATCCTGGCCATGGCGGCCGCCCGGCACCTGAGGCGCCCGGTGCTGGCGACCGATATCGAGCCCTGGAGCGTGCGGATCACCGAGGAGAACGCGCGGCTGAACGGGCTGCGCAACCTGATCCGGCCGCGCCTCGCGGATGGCTGGCGCCACCGCGCCGTGCGCTCCGGCACCTACGACCTGGTCTTCGCCAATATCCTGGCGCGGCCGCTTTGTTCCATGGCCAAGTCGCTGGCCGACCACCTGGCACCGGGCGGCACCGCCATCCTGGCCGGGCTGCTGGGCACGCAGGTGCGCATGGTGCTGGCGGCGCATCGCCGCGCCGGGCTGGTGCTGGAGCGCCGCATCAACCAGGGCGCATGGTCGGCCCTCGTGCTGCGGCGGCGCGGCTGAGGCGCAACCTTTTCCCTGGCTCCGCCGGAAAAGGAAAACCGCCCCGCATCGGGGGAAGATGCGGGGCGGCTTGCGACGGAGCGGCGGGGGAGAGGGGGGAGGAGGCACCGCTCCGCGTCGTATGCCGGAATAACTGCGGCCCGGCCCGCGGGTTGCGCGGGCCGGGACAGGATTTTCAGGCCGCGTTGGCCGGGCGGGCCTTGGCCGGCGCGTTGGCCGCCAGCCGCTCGCGGGCGCGGAACTCGTCCTCGAACACGTGGGTGATGTCGCCACGGTTCAGGCCGATATCGGCCAGCTCGCGGTCGGACAGGGTCGAGAGCTCCTCATAGACCCGGCGACGGCGGGGATACTCGGCCACCGCGCGGAACAGGGCGCGGGCGGCGCTGCGGATCCAGCGGCCGATCGCCTCATCCCGCAGGCGCGTCGCCTCCAGGCGGACCGCTTCGGCGCTGCTCAGGGTGCCGGCGCAGCTGGGGATCGCGGAGTCGAACTCCGGCTTGGTGATACGGGCGTCCATTGTCTAGCGTTCCATTTTCGCGTCGGGGCGGTCCGTGGGACCCGCTCTTGCCGTCAACCACCCGTCCCTGGCGCGTTGGCCGTGATGTAGTCCTTTACGCGGGCGAACAGGAGCGCAGCGATTGATACGGAGCCATGCGTGGGACGCATTGAAATCTGTGGAAACATGCCTTTAACGGGATGCTAACCGAAGTGACACACGCCAAACGCCTCGCCGCCCTCCGCGCGGAGCTTGCCCGCCTGGACATCGATGGGCTCCTGGTGCCCCGCAGCGACGAGTACCTGGGGGAGTACGTGCCCCCGAGCGCTGAGCGCCTTGCATGGCTCACCGGCTTCACGGGCAGTGCCGGCATGGCGATCGTGCTGGCGGAGCGGGCAGCGGTGTTCACCGATGGCCGCTACACCACCCAGGTGGCCAGCCAGACCGACCCCGCCCTGTGGGAGCGCCTGCACATCATCGAGCAGCCGGCGCAGGAGTGGCTGGCTGAGCACGCGGCGGGCCGCAGCATCGGCTACGATCCCTGGCTGCACGCGCAGGCCGCCGTCGAGCGCCTGGCTGCCTCGGGCGTGCGGCTGGTGCCGCTGGCGGCCAATCCGCTGGACGCCGTGTGGCACGACCGGCCGGCTGCGCCGCGCACCCAGGCGATGCCCCAGCCGGCCGAGTTCGCCGGCCAGGGTTCCGCCGAGAAGCGCGCCGAGCTGGCCGCCGCGCTGCGCCAGGCGGGCGAGGACACGGCCGTGCTCGCGGACCCGCATTCGCTGGCCTGGCTGCTGAACATCCGCGGCGCCGACCTGGAATACACGCCGCTGGCCCTGGGCTTCGCCCTGCTGCACAGCAACGCGACGGTGGACCTGTTCATGGAGCCGTCCAAGGTGCCGGAGGCCACGCGCGCGCATCTCGGCAACGCGGTGGTGGTGCATCCGCCGGTGGGCCTGCCCACCATCCTGGCCGGCCTGGCCGGGCAGGCCGTGCGGCTGGACCCGGAAAGCACGCCGGCCTGGTTCGCCGCCACCCTGCGCGAGGCGGGTGCCACGCTGCGGCCAGGCGAAGACCCTTGCCGCCTGCCGCGCGCCTGCAAGAACCCGGTGGAGCAGGCCGGAGCCCGTGCCGCGCACCGGCGGGACGCCGTGGCCATGGCCCGCTTCCTGGCCTGGTTCACCGCCGAGGCGCCGCGCGGCGGCGTGACGGAGATGAGCGCCGCCGACCGCCTGCTGGCGTTCCGGCGCGAGGTGCCGATGTTCCGCGCCGAAAGCTTTCCCGCCATTTCCGGCGCCGGGGAGAACGGCGCCATCGTCCATTACCGCGCCACCGAGGCGACCAACCGCGCCGTTCGCGTCAACGAATGCTACCTGGTGGACAGCGGCGGCCAGTACACGGATGGCACCACCGACATCACCCGCACCCTCTGGACCGGCCCCGGCACGCCGCCCGCCGATCTGGTGGAGCGCTATACCCGCGTGCTGCGCGGCCATGTCGCCCTCGCCACGCTGCGCTTTCCGCAGGGCGTGGCGGGGCCGCATATCGATGCGGTGGCGCGGGCGCCGCTCTGGGAGGCGGGGCTCGACTACGACCACGGCACCGGCCACGGCATCGGCAGCTTCCTTTCCGTGCACGAGGGCCCGGTCAGCATCAGCCGGGCGGCGCGGCCGATCCCGGTGCGGGCGGGCATGATCCTCTCGGACGAGCCGGGCTACTACCAGCCGGGCGCCTATGGCATCCGCATCGAGAACCTGCTGCTGGCCCGGCCGGCGGCGGAGCAACCCGGCCAGGTGAAGCCCTTCCTGGAGTTCGAGACGCTGACGCTCGTGCCCTATGAGCGCCGGCTGATCGGCGTGGCACTGCTCACCCCGGCGGAGCGCGCCTGGGTGGACGCCTACCACGCCCGCGTGCTCGCGGAGGTGGGCGAGAAGGTGGAGCCGGCGGTGCGCGACTGGCTGGCGGAGGCCTGCGCGCCGCTCTGAGGCGGCGGGCGGTACGGCGAGGCCGGGTTCCGCTTCAATCCGGCGGGAGGACAGGGCTTTCACCTTCCAGGCGGAACGGGCGCTGCCGCAAGCTGCGCCCGTTCCGCCGCTGCCTTCGCGTGCGCCGGCTACGCCACATGTGTGATCTCGCCCCGGGAGCGCGCCCCTGGCACGGCAGCAAGGCCCCATGCGCCGCCGCGCGCCCGCGAACCCGCTCCGGCTGCGCGGCGCGCGCCGGCGGCCCGGGCGGAGGGGAGAACACGGATGTCCACCGAAACCGCCGTCGATGAAGGCCGGCTGCAGGCCTTCATGGGCAAGATGCTCGACGACATGAGCGCGGCGATGAGCGGCGCCCTGGTGCTGATCGGCGACAAGCTCGGCCTCTACAGGGCGGTCGCCGAGCATGGGCCGCTCACCGCCCGGCAACTCGCCGAGCGCACGGGCACCAGGGAGCGCTACGTGCGCGAGTGGCTGGCCGCGCAGGCCGCCTCGGACTACGTCACCTATGACGCCAAGTCCGGCTGCTTCTCGATGACGCCCGAACAGGCCATGGCCCTGGCGCGGGAGGACAGCCCGGTTTTCGTGGCCGGCGCCTTCGACGTCATCGCGGCGGCCTATATCGACGAGCCGAAGGTGCGGCAGGCCTTCCGCACCGGCGGCGGTGTCGGCTGGCACGAGCACAGCCAGTGCCTGTTCCAAGGCACCGAGCGCTTCTTCCGCACCGCCTACGCGGCGCATCTGGTGCAGGAATGGCTGCCCGCGCTGGAGGGCATGGTGGCCAAGCTGGAGAAGGGCGCGAAGGTGGCGGATGTCGGCTGCGGCCATGGCGCCTCCACCATCCTGATGGCGCGCGCCTTCCCCAACTCCCAGTTCTTTGGCTTCGACTATCATGACGGCTCGGTCGGCCGCGCGCGCAAGGCGGCGGAGGCGAGCGGGCTGGGCAATGTCCGGTTCGAGGTCGCCTCGGCCAAGGCCTTCCGCGGCTCGGGCTTCGACCTGGCCACCGCCTTCGACTGCCTGCACGACATGGGCGACCCGGTGGGCGCGGCGCGGCGCATCCGCGAGGCGCTGGCGCCGGATGGGACCTTCATGCTGGTCGAGCCCTTCGCGCGCGACCGCCTGGCCGACAACCTCAACCCGGTGGGGCGGATCTACTATTCGGCCTCGACGATGATCTGCACGCCCGCCTCGCTGTCGCAGGAGGTGGGGCTGGCGCTGGGCGCCCAGGCCGGGGAGGCGCGGCTGCGCGGGGTGCTGGAGGAGGCGGGCTTCACCCGCATCCGCCGCGCCGCCGAGACGCCGTTCAACATGGTCCTGGAGGCGCGGCCGTGAAGATGGGCGGGCTCAGAGGCCCGCCATCTCCCGCCACTCGCCCTCGGTGAGGGTGCGGATGCCGAGCTCGGCGGCCTTCTTGGCCTTCGAGCCGGCATCGGCACCGACCACCACGAAGTCGGTCTTCTTGGAGACGCTTTTGGTCACCTTGGCGCCGAGCCGCTCGGCCACCGCCTCGGCCTCGTCGCGCGAGGTCTGCTCCAGCGTGCCGGTGAACACCACCACCTTGCCGGCGAAGGGGCTGTCGGCCCCGGCGAAGCCGGCGGCCTCCTCGGGCGTCACCTCGCGGGCGAGGTCGTCCAGCGCGGCGAGGTTGCGCGGCTCGGCGAAGAACTCGACCAGCTCCTGCGCGATGGCCGGGCCGATGCCCTGGATGGAGCCCAGCTCCTCCCGCGCCTCGGAACCGATGGTGGTGGCCGCCAGCATCCGCGCCCGCCAGTGGGCGAATGAATGGTAGTGCCGCGCCAGCAGCTTGGCGTTCTGCTCGCCGATGCGGCGGATGCCGAGGGCGAAGATGAACCGCTCCAGCGGCACCTGGCGCCGCGCCTCGATGGCGGCGAGCAGGTTGGCGACCTTCCGCGTCGCCGTGCCCTTGGCCGACTTGCCCCAGCCCTCCCACTGCCGCATCCGCCCGGTGTGCTGCGCCAGGCGGAAGATGTCGGCGGGGCTCCGCACCAGCCCCTCGTCGTGCAGCCTGAGGATGTTCTCCTCGCCCAGCCCCTCGATATCCATGGCGTTGCGGCCGACGAAGTGCTTCAGCCGCTCCACCGTCTGCGCCGGGCAGATCAGGCCGCCGGTGCAGCGGCGCACCACCTCGCCCTCGGGGCGCACGGCATGGCTGCCGCAGGCCGGGCAGCGGGTGGGGAAGGCGAAGGGTTGGCTGCCGGCCGGCCGCTTCTCCGGCACCACGGCGACGATCTGCGGGATGACGTCGCCGGCGCGCTGCAGGATGACGGTGTCGCCGATGCGCACGTCCTTGCGGGCGATCTCGTCCTCGTTGTGCAGCGTGGCGTGCTGCACCATGACACCGCCGACATTGACCGGCTGCATCACCGCGCGCGGCGTCAGCGCGCCGGTGCGGCCGACCTGGATCTGGATGTCGAGCAGGGTGGTCATCGCCTGCTCGGCCGGGAACTTCCAGGCGATGGCCCAGCGCGGGGCGCGGCCGACGAAGCCGAGGCGCGACTGCCAGTCCAGCCGGTCCAGCTTGAAGACCACGCCGTCGATGTCATAGGCGAGACCGGCGCGCTGCGTCGCCATCTCGGCCTGGAAGGCCTCGGCGGCGTGCTCGTCCGGCAATTGGCGGGAGAGCGGGTTCACCGCGAAGCCCCAGCCGCGCAGCCGCTCCAGGTAGCCGGAATGGGTCTCCGCCACCGGCTCGCTGGATTCGCCCTGGGCATAGGCGAAGAGGCGCAGCGGGCGCTTCGCGGTGATGGCGGGGTCGAGCTGGCGCAGCGAGCCGGCGGCGGCGTTGCGCGGGTTGGCGGGGATGCGGATCTCGGGGCCGACCTTCTCGCCGCGCTCCCGGCGCTCCTCCCGCTCCTCGGCCAGGCGCTGCTGCTCGGCCTGGAAGGCGAGGAAATCCGCCTTGCTCATGAAGACCTCGCCGCGGATCTCGATGCTGGCGGGGTGCGGGGCGGCGAGGCGGCGCGGCAGGATGCTGTTGTCGAAGGTTTCGAGGTTGCGGGTGATGTCCTCGCCCACCGTGCCGTCGCCGCGCGTGGCGCCGCGCACGAAGCGGCCTTCCTCGTAGAGCAGGTTCACCGAGAGCCCGTCGATCTTGGGCTCGGCCACGAATTGCAGCGTCTCCTCCTCCGGCAGCTTCAGGAAGCGGCGGACGCTTTTGGCGAACTCGGCGAAGTCCTCCGGCGCGAAGGCGTTGTCCAGGCTCAGCATCGGCGTGCGGTGCCGGGACTTGGCGAAGCCGGCGGCGGCGGGAGCGCCCGGGGCGGCCTCGCTCGGGCTGTCCGGCCGCTTCAGCGCCGGGAAGCGCGCCTCGATGGCGGCGTTGCGGCGGCGCAGGGCGTCGTAGTCCGCGTCGGTGATCTCCGGCGCGTCTTCCTGGTGGTAGGCGATGTCGGCCGCGGCGATCTCGCGGGCGAGGGCGGCAAGCTCCTCGGCGGCCTGGGCCTCGGTCAGGTCCTGGACGGGAATCGGGCGGAGGGTCGCGCTCATGCCGTCCTGCTACCGCGCCCGGCGGCCGGCGGGAAGCGGCCGGCGGTTTCCGCCAGGCACCGGTTGCCCTAGCCTGGGAGCCCGCAGGAGCCTGTGACATGCCGGACCTTTCGACCCTCGCGCTGTTCGCCGCCGCCTGCCTGGCGCTCGCCATCACGCCGGGGCCGGACATGCTGCTGGTCGCCTCGCGCAGCCTCAGCCAGGGGCGGGCGGCGGGCTTCGCGACGCTGGCGGGCATCCAGGCCGGCATCTACGGGCATGCGCTGGCCGCCGCGCTGGGGCTGTCGCAACTCTTCGTGCTGGTGCCGCTGGCCTATGACGCCGTGCGCTACGCGGGCGCGGCCTATCTCCTCTGGCTGGCCTGGAAGGCGTTCCGCGCTCCGGCCCCGGCGGCCAGCCCGCCGCCCGGCCTGCGCCGCGCCCCGGTGGGCGCGATGTTCCGCCAGGGCCTGCTGACCAACCTCCTCAACCCCAAGGTGGCGCTGTTCGTGCTGGCGCTGTTTCCGCAGTTCCTGCGCCCGGAAGCCGGCTCGGTGCTGGCGCAGACGATGGTGCTGGCAACGGTGCTGAACGTGATCGGCGCGACGGTGAACGGGGGGGTGATCCTGGCGGCCGGCCGCATCGGCCGCACCCTTTCGGGCGGACGGCTCGGCCGTGCGCCGCAGTTCCTGCTGGGGGCGGTCTTCGCCGGCCTGGCGGCGCGGCTGGCCCTCGAAGGCCAGCGGTAGGCGAGCAGGAGAAGGCGGGGTGGAGGGTCTCCTGCTCCCCGCCCGGTTCATGCTTTCGGCGGCGGTAACGCCGCTCGCCTTGCCGCGGCGCGCGGGGCTAAGCTCCCCCGCCCTGGCCCTTTTCCGCCGCTGGCCGTCATGAAAGCCTCGCGTCTTGCTCTCGCCCTGGGATCGCTGACCGCCCTGCTGGCCGCCCTGCTGGCCGGCTGCGCGCCGCGCATGATCGGCCCGGGTCCGGCCATCATGCCTTCCAGCATGGCGGCGGCAACCTTCACCATGCCGGACGGCGCCGCGCTGCCGCTGCGCGCGTGGCCGGCGCAGGGAGCCGTGCAGGGGGTCGCGCAGGGGACCGCGCCGGAGCCGGCGCGCGCCATCATTCTCGGCCTGCACGGCTTCGGGGACACCGCCAGCAATGCCTTCGGCCGCGCTTCGCAGGCCTTCACCGCATCGGGCATCGCCTTCTACGCCTATGACCAGCGCGGCTTCGGGGGCGCGCCGCACCGCGGCGTCTGGCCGGGGGTGGAGGGGCTGGTGCAGGACGCCACGCGGGTGGCGCGGCTGATCCGCGAGCGCCATCCCGGCCTGCCGCTCTACCTGATGGGCGAGAGCATGGGCGGCGCGGTAGCCCTGGCCGCCGCGGCCTCGGCCGACCCGCCGCCGGTGGACGGCATCATCCTGGTGGCGCCGGCGGTGGAGGGGCGGGCCAGCATGTCATGGCTCACGCGCGGCCTGCTCGACTTCGCCGCGCATACCGTGCCGCTGCTGGAGATCCGCAACTCCGCCCCCGGCTTCGCGCCCACCGACGACGAGGAGGCGATGCGCGGCTGGGGCCGCGACCCGCTGACCTACAAGGAGGTGCGGGTGGATGCGGTGTTCGGGCTGGTCGGGCTGATGGACGTGGCGGTGGCGGCGGCGCCGCATGTCACGCAGCACCTTCTGGTGCTCTATGGCGGCGAGGACCGGATCATCGACCCGAAGCCGGTGCAACGCCTGCTGCGGGCGCTGCCCGACCCGGCGCGGCAGCGCGGCGCCTATTATCCGCAGGGCTACCACATGCTGCTGCGCGACAAGAACCGCGTCACCGTGGCGGCGGACGTGCTGGCCTGGATGCAGGACCCGGCGGCGCCGCTGCCCTCGGGCTCGGACCAGGCGGCGCGGGCCTGGCTGGCGCAGGCGCGCTAGAGCATCTTCCGTTCGCTCTGGCTCACGGAAAATGGTCTGGCCGTTTGTTCTAACGAACATCTTCACCCGTCCCGATGATGCAATCGGAACGGGAGCTGCTCTAGGCCGCCACCTTCCGGACGTGCCGGCGCACGTTGCTCAGCAGCCGGGCGGCGTTGGCCAGCCGCTCCGCCGGGGTGCCGCTGGGCTGGCGCAGCACCAGCCGCTCGCCCGCGAGCTGCGCCACCGCGCCCTGCGGCCCCACTTCCAGCCGCCGCACGCCGAGGCGCCGGCAGCGCAGCCGCAGCCGCCCCAGCTCCAGCCAGTTCCGCACGGCGGGAGGGGGCGGGCCGAAGCGGTCCTCGATCTCCTCCGCCAGCTCCTCCAGCGCGCCGGCCTGGCCCTGCCGCAGCAGCTCGCCCATGCGGGCGTGCAGCTCGATGCGCAGCGCGTCCTCGGCCACGTAGTCGGCCGGGATGGCGGCGCTGATGCCGAGCAGCACGGCGGGCGACCACTCCTCCCGCGCCGCCTCCCCGCGCGCGGCGCGGAGCGCGCCGTCCAGCATGTGCTGGTAGAGGCCGATGCCGATCAGCTTGACGTGCCCGGCCTGCTCCTCGCCCAGCAGGTCGCCGGCGCCGCGCAGGTCCATGTCGCGCGCGCTGATGGCGAAGCCGGCGCCGATGCGGTCGAAGGCCTGCAGCGTGTCCATGCGGCGGGCGGCGGCGGCGGTCGGCGGCGCCTCGGGGTCGGTCAGCAGCAGGATGTTGCCGCGCGTCCGGCCGCGCCCGACGCGGCCGCGCAGCTGGTGAAGCTGGGTCAGGCCGAACAGCTCGGCGCGCCAGACCAGCATGGTGTTGGCGCGCGGCACGTCGAGCCCGGTCTCGACGATGTTGGTGGAAAGCAGCGCATCCGCCCCGCCGCCGGCGAAGCGCACCATGGCGGCGTCGATCTCCTCGGCGGGCATGTCGCCATGCGCCTCGATCAGCTTCAGGCGCGGCAGCAGGCGGCGGATGCGGGCGCGCATCGGCGCGATGTCGGCGATGCGCGGGCAGACGATGAAGCTTTGCCCGCCACGGCGCTGCTCGCGCTGCAGGGCTTCCTTGACCATGCTGTCGGTCCAGGGGGACTGCAGCGTGCGGATGGGCTGGCGGCGGGCCGGCGGCGTGGCGATGACGCTCAGCGCCTGCAGCCCGATCAGTGCCGACTGCAAGGTGCGCGGGATGGGCGTGGCGGTGAGGGTCAGGCAATGCGCGCCCCGCCCGAGGCGGCGCAGCATGGCCTTCTGGCGGGCACCGAAGCGCTGTTCCTCGTCGATGATGACGAGGCCGAGCTTCGCGAAGCGGACGTCCTTCGCCGCGAGCGCCTGCGTGCCGATGGCGATGCCGATCTCCCCCGCGGCCAGCCCCGCCTTGGTGCCGCGCGCTGCCGCGGGCGAGGAAAGGCGCGAGAGCATCTCGACGCGGGTGCCGAGCGCGGCGAAGCGGCGGCGGAAGGTTTCCAGGTGCTGCCGCGCCAGCACCGTGGTCGGCGCCAGGACGGCCACCTGGTAGCCGGCCAGCACGGCCACCGCGGCGGCGCGCAGCGCCACCTCGGTCTTGCCGAAGCCGACATCGCCGCAGACCAGACGGTCCATCGGGCGGCCGGCGGCGAGGTCCTGCAGCGTGGCCTCGATGGCCGCCTCCTGGTCGGCGGTGGGAGCGAAGGGAAAGCCGCCGATGAAGCGCTGATAGGCGGCGCGGGGCGCGCGCAGCACGGGGGCCTTCTGCGCCCCCCGCTCGCGGGCCAGCTTCAGCATGGCGCGCGCGGTCCCGGCGATCTGCGCCTCCACCTCGCCGCGGCGCTTCGGCCAGGCCTCGCCGCCGAGCCTGTCGAGGCTGACGCTCTCCGCCCCGGCGCCATAGCGCCAGAGCCGGTCCATCTCGTCGCCGGGCACCAGGGCGGTGGCGCCGCCGGCATATTCGAGCCGCAGGCAGTCCTGCGCGACACCGTCCAGCTCGACCGCCTCCACCCCGCGCAGCGCGCCCAGCCCGTGCTCCAGATGCACCACGGCGTCGTCGGGCTGGAGCTGCGCCGCGCCGAAGACCAGCCCGGGCGAGGGAAGGCCGCGCTCCCGCGCATAGGAGGGGCGGACATCGGCGAGCGCAACCACCGCCGCCGCATCGGTGCGGAAGCCGCTGGCCAGGGCACCGTCGAGCCGGGCCAGGCAGCCGGGCGGGGCGGCGCGCAGCGCCTGCCAGCCGGAGAGGGGCTCGGCGGGCGCGCCGAGCCGCGCGGCGGCGAGGCGCAGCAGCGGGCGGGCGGCGCGTGGCGGACCGGCCACGGCGACACGCCGGCCGGCGGCGCGCTCCACCTCCAGGAAGTCGAGGAACGCCTCCTCCGGCTCCTCCATCGCGGCGAAGCGGGGGAGGCGGCCGGGCGGCGCCTCCGGCGCTTCATCCAGCACCGTCACGTCGCGCCTGGCGCGGGCGGCCTTCCAGGCGGCATGGTCGAGATGCAGCGCCGCCGGCTCGCTCAGGCGCGGGGCCGTCCCCTCGCCGGTGTCCAGCCCGAGGCGGGTACGGAAGGCCTCGGAAACCTCCTGCTCGCGGCGGGCGCGGGCCTCCTTCACCTCAGGCTCCTCCACCAGCGGCGCCTCCGGCAGCAGCTCGAACAGGCTGGTGAGGCGCGGGTGGAACTCGGCCAGGGCGTGCTCGATGCCGGGTGGCAGCGGCAGCTCCTCGCCCTGCGGATTCACGATCTCCGAGGCGGGACCGAGCGTCACCGCCTCCACCTCCGCCACGCTGCGCTGGGTCAGCGGGTCGTAGCGGCGGATGGCGCCGATGCGGTTCCCCTCCAGCTCGATCCGGCAGGGCCCGGCTTCCTCGGTGGCGGGAAAGATGTCGAGCACGGTTCCGTGCAAGGCGGCCTCGCCGGGCTCGTCCACGCGCTCGTCCAGCACATAGCCGAGGCGCAGGAGGCGGTCGCGCAGGGCCTCGCGGTCGAGCGGCTCGCCGCTGCGCAGCGTCAGCGCGTCGAGCGCCGCGGGCGGCGGCAGGCGCTGCATCGCCGCGGCCAGGCCGGCGATCACCAGGCGCGGGCCGCGCGGCGGACGGGCCAGCGCCGCGAGCGCCGCCATGCGCGTGCCCATCGCCGCGCGGGAAGGGGAGATGCGGTCATAGGGCAGGCAATCCCAGCCCGGCAGCAGCAAGGCCTCCAGCCCCGGCGCCAGCGCCCGCACGGCCTGGTGCAGCCGCGCGGCGCGAGGCCCGGAGCGGGCCAGATGGATCAGCCCGGCCGTCCCGCTCTCCTCCGCCCGCTCCACCAGTTGCGCGGCCAGCAGGCCCTCGGGTTCCAGATCCATCGCGTCGTCCTGGCTCTGTGGGGGGCGCCGGTGCGTTGCGGCGGCCCTGGGAGCATCCTAACGCGACAGAGCGGGAAAAGGTCCGGCGCCTCAGCCGCGCGCCGGCTCGTCGCGGGAATGCACCTGCGCCGGGGGGGCGGTGGCTTCGACGGCGGTGAAGGCCTCCTGAACGCGGTAGCGGTGCTCGGCGCCCTTCGGCACCACCCAGGAGGTGCCGGGATGCAGCGTGAGCACCTGGCCCTCGATCAGCAGTTCCGCGCGGCCGGCGACCACATAGCCCACGGTTTCGTAGTCGCGGCGGACGGCGGGGCTCTCGCCCGGCGGCTCGTTCTCCCACAGGCGCATCGAAACCGCCTTGCCGCTGGCCAGGTACTTCTGGCCTTCAGGCCCCTTCGGCGCATGCGCGGCGTCGATCTTGATCGCGGTGGTGTCGGCCATGCTCGCGGTCCCTTCCTGTGCAGGCGTGGAAATGCCTTGCAATCCGGAACCGGTCCCGGCCGCGCGGGTTTCCCAGCGAGGCGCGGCGGCGAGCGGCCGCGCCTCGCCTGAGGCAAGGCCGGGGCGCGCGGCGCCCGCCGGCCCAGAGAACAGGGACCCCCCGCATGAAAGCCGTCGTTTTCCACGGCATCGGCGATATCCGGCTGGACACGGTGCCGGCGCCGAAGCTGAAGCAGCCCACCGACGCCATCATCCGGCTCACCGCGAGCGCGATCTGCGGCACCGACCTGCACATGATCCGCGGCACCCTTCCCGGCATGAGGCCCGGCACGATCCTGGGCCACGAGGGGGTCGGCATCGTCGAGGAAGTCGGGCGCGGCGTGCGCAACCTGCGCCGCGGCGACCGCGTGGTGATCCCCTCCACCATCGGCTGCGGCAACTGCTCCTATTGCCGCTCCGGCTACACGGCGCAGTGCGACGACGCCAACCCGAACGGGCCGACCGCCGGCACCGCCTTCTTCGGCGGCCCCGGGTCGACCGGCCCCTTCGACGGGCTGCAGGCGGAATACGCGCGGATTCCCTTCGCCCACCACAACCTCATCCGCCTGCCGCGCGACGTCTCGGACGACCAGGCGATCCTGCTCTCCGACATCTACCCGACCGCCGACTTCGGCGCCGTGCTGGCGGAGGTCGGGCCGGGCGACGTGGTGGCGGTCTGGGGCTGCGGTCCGGTCGGGCTTTTCGCCGTGCTCAGCGCCTTCCAGCGCGGCGCGCACCGCGTGCTCGCCGTGGACGGCCATGCCGACCGGCTGGAGAAGGCGCGCGAGCTTGGCGCCGAAGCCATCAACTTCAACGAGGAGGACCCGGTCGAGGCGATCAAGGAGCTGACGCGCGGCATCGGGCCGGACCGCGCCATCGACGCGGTGGGGGTGGATGCCGAGCGGCCGAAGCAGGGTCCTGCCGCGGTGAGCGGGGAGCAGGCGAAGCAGTTCGACGAGCAGGTCGCGAAGATCGCGCCGAACGCCAGCCCGCAGGGCCAGCTCTGGAAGCCGGGCGACGGCCCCTCGCAGGCCAGCATCTGGGCGGTGCAGACGCTGGCCAAGGCGGGCACGCTCGGCATCATCGGCGTCTATCCGCAGACCGACCAGTTCTTCCCGATCGGCGCGGCGATGAACAAGAACCTCACCATCAACATGGGGAACTGCAACCACCGCACCTACATTCCGCGCCTCGTCGAGATGGTGGATGCCGGCACGGTGGACCCAACCGTCGTGCTCACGCAGCAGGAACCGATGGCCGACGTCATCGAAGCCTACAAGCAGTTCGACCTGCGCAAGCCAGGCTGGGTGAAGGTGGAACTGCGCCCGGTCGGCTGAGCCCGGCCGGCTGAGCCCGGGGGTTGAGCCCGGGGGTTGAGCCCGGGGGGGGGGCTGAGCTCGGGGCCCGGGCCAGCCCTCCCATGGCCTGGGCAAAACATTAAGAATCCACAAGCCGGGCAACCCTGGCGGATGGCCAAGATTTGGTCGTCAGGTGCGGGGGCATGAAGAAGGGGGGCGGCGTCTTGAGGCAGCGAGCTGCAACGGAAGCACAACTCCGCCGCGAGGCCGGTGGCTGCGCGCTGGCGTCCCGACGCGGCTGAGCTGGCATGGCCCAGCATTTCCCCCCCAGTGCTGACACCATCCTGCGGGCGGCGCTGGCCGGTGCCGCCGTGTTCGCGCTGGTGATCGCCACCGTGCTGCTGGTGCGGCCCTACACCGCCTATTCCACGTCGCAGAACCGGGTGGTCGAGCAGCCCGTGCAGTTCAGCCACGCCCATCATGTCGGGGGGCTCGGGCTGGACTGCCGCTACTGCCACGACGCGGTGGAGAAATCCTCTTTCGCCGGCCTGCCGCCGACGCACACCTGCATGACCTGCCACTCGCAGCTCTGGACCAATGCGGAGATGCTGGCGCCGGTGCGCCGCAGCCTGGGCGAGGGCAAGCCGATCCCCTGGCAGCGCGTCAACCAGGTGCCCGACTTCGTTTATTTCGACCACAGCGTCCATGTGAGGAACGGCGTCGGCTGCAGCACCTGCCACGGCCCCGTGCACACCATGCAGCAGGTCTGGCAGGACAAGCCGCTCACCATGCAGTGGTGCCTCGACTGCCACCGCGACCCGGCGCAGTTCCTGCGGCCGGAGGACAAGATCTTCGACATGACCTGGACGCCGCCGGCGGACCAGGAGGAGCGTGGCCGCAAGCTGATCCAGCACTACCTGATCGAAACCAAGAACCTGACGGACTGCTCGCGGTGCCACCGATGACGCCCCCCGCCGGCCCCTTGCTCGGACGTCGCCAGGCCGCGCTCGGCCTGCTCGCCTCCGCCCTGACGCTGACCTCCTGCGGCCAGCCGGAGGAGGAGATCCTCCCCTATGTCAACAAGCCGGAAGGGCTGACGCCGGGCGTCTCGATGCGCTTCGCCACCAGCCTGCCGATGAGCGGCTATGGGCGGGGCGTGCTGGCCACCACCTACGAGGGGCGGCCGGTGAAGCTGGAGGGCAACCCGCGCCATCCGGCCAGCCAGGGCGCCACCGACGTCTTCACCGAGGCGGCGATCTTTTCGCTCTACGACCCGGACCGCTCCCGCAGCGTGCGCCGGGAGGGGCGGGTGGACACCTGGGAAGGCTTCGAGGCGGCGTTGCTGCCGCGCCTGGCCGCGGCGGAGGCCGATGGCGGCGCCGGCCTGCGGCTGCTGACCGGGCGGCAGACCTCGCCCACGCTGCTGCGCCTGATCGCCGACCTGCGCGGACGCTTTCCGGCGATGCGCTGGCACGTGCACGAGCCGGTCGGCGAGGAGGCGGCGCGCGCCGGCGCCCAACTGGCTTTCGGCACGCCGCTGACCGTGCTGCCGCGCCTTGAGAGGGCACGGGTGATCCTGGCCCTCGACGCCGATCCGCTCGGGCCGGGGCCGGAGCAGATCCGCCATGGCCGTGCCTTCGCCGCCATCCGCAGCGCCCGCCGCGACAATGCCGGCGGCCTCGCGCGGCTCTACGCGGTGGAGCCGGGCTTCTCCACCACCGGCGCCAAGGCCGACCACCGGCTGGCCCTGGCACCGGCCGGGTTGCGGGACTTCGCCCTGGCCCTGGCGGCGCGGCTCGGCGCCGATCTGCCGGCGCCCACGCTGCCGGCGCCCATGGCGCCTTTCCTGGATGCGGTCGTGCAGGACCTCCAGGGCGCGCGCGGCGCGGCGCTGGTGCTGGCGGGGCCCTGGGCGCCGCCCGAGATGCAGGCGCTCGTGCACTGGATCAACGACCGCCTGGAGGCGCCGGTCGACCACCTTCCCCCGCCGCCGGAGCAGCCGGAGGATCTCGCCGCGCTCGGCGCCGCCCTGCGCGGCGGCGGCGTGGACACGCTGGTGATCCTGGACGCCAACCCGGCCTACGATGCGCCGGCGGATCTGGACTTCGCCGGCGCGCTGCGCGGAACGGGCGCCTTCACGGTGCATTCCGGCCCCTGGCGCAACGAGACCGGCGCGCTCTGCCGCTGGCACCTTCCCCAGCACCACCCGCTGGAGGACTGGGCCGACCTGCGTGCCACCGACGGCACCGCCAGCATCGCCCAGCCGCTGATCCGCCCGCTCTATGCCACCCGTTCCGCCGCATGGCTGCTGGGGCTGCTGCGAGGCGAGCTTTCGCTCACCGCCCACGCCGCCGTGCGGGAGACCTGGGCAGCGCGATGGGCCGCGGAAAGCTTCGAGGCGAACTGGCGCCGCGCGCTGCATGACGGGGTGGTGCCGGACAGTGCCGCGCGGCCGCTGCCGCCGCCCGCCGCCCGCCCGCCGGCGCTGCCGCCCGCCCCGGACGAGGGCCCGACGCTGCTGCTGCGGCCCGACCCCACCGTGTGGGACGGCCGGCACGCCAACAATCCCTGGCTGCAGGAATGCCCGAAGCCGCTGACCCGCCAGGTCTGGGGCAATGCGGCCCTGATGGCGCCCGGGGAGGCGGAGCGGCACGGCCTGCGCAAGGGCGACGTGGTGCAACTGCATGCCGGCGGCCGCGTGCTGGAGGCGGCGGTGCTGCCGCTGCCCGGCATGGCGGCCGGGGTGGTGATGCTGAGCCTGGGCTATGGCCGGCAACGGGCGGGCGCCATCGGCAACGACCTGGGTGCCAATGCCTATCGCCTGCGCCGGCAGGACGCGCTCTGGGAGGTTTCCCGCCTGCAACTGTCGCCGGCCGGCCGGCGGGAAGAAGTTCTGCAGTTGCAGGCGGCGCATCAGCTGGAGGGCGAGGCGCGGGAACTGCTGCCCGAGCGGCCCTTCTCCGACTTCCTCCGGCACCCGCTGGAACCCGCGCCGAAGGTGCCGCCAACGAGCCTCTTCAAGCCGCTGGAGCCGGATGCTCCGGTCGCCTGGGGCATGGTGATCGACAGCACGCTGTGCATCGGCTGCAACGCCTGCGTGGTCGCCTGCCAGGCGGAGAACAACGTGCCGGTGGTCGGGCCCGGGGAGGTGGCGAAGGGCCGCGACATGCACTGGCTGCGCATCGACACCTACTGGCACGGCTCGGAGGCGCGGCCGCGGCCGGGCTTCCAGCCGGTGCCCTGCATGCATTGCGAAGCCGCCCCCTGCGAGCCGGTCTGCCCCGTCGCCGCCTCGGTGCATGACGCCGAGGGGCTGAACGTGCAGGTCTACAACCGCTGCATCGGCACCCGCTTCTGCCAGGGCAACTGCCCCTACAAGGTGCGCCGGTTCAACTTCCACGGCTATGCCGACGGGCAGGAATACGCCAACCAGGGCGAGCCCATCGTCGCCGCGCACTACAATCCGGACGTCACGGTGCGCAGCCGCGGCGTGATGGAGAAGTGCACCTACTGCGTGCAGCGCATCAGCGCCGCGCGGCGGCAGGCGGAAAAGGAGGACCGGCCGGTCGCCGAGGGGGAGGTGCGCACCGCCTGCCAGTCCGCCTGTCCCGCACAGGCGATCCAGTTCGGCGACCTGCGGAAGGAGACGGCCGCCGTCAGCAGGCTGCGCCATGAGCCGCAGCACTATGCGCTGCTTGGCCATCTCGGCACCCGGCCGCGCACCACCTACCTGGCGCAGGTGCGCAACCCCAATCCCGCGCTGGAGGAGCCGGAGGCATGAGCGGCGGCGGGGGAGGCACGGAAGGGCTGCTTCCGCGCGGCACGAGCTACGGCGCGCTGGTCGGCCTGGTCGCGGACGCGCTGATGCGCCGCAACGTCGGCTGGCGCTGGTACGCGGCCTTCGGCGTGACGCTGGCGATGACGCTGATGCTGGCGGGCTGCATCGCCTGGCTGTTCCTGCGCGGGCTCGGCATCTTCGGCAACAACACCGCCGTGGTCTGGGGCTTCCCGATCGCCAACTACGTCTGGTGGATCGGCATCGGCAATGCCGGCACCTTCATCTCGGCGGCGCTGCTGCTGACGCGCCAGCCCTGGCGCGCGGCGATCAATCGCTTCGCCGAGGTGATGACGATCTTCGCCGTCTCCATCGCCGGGCTGTTCCCCATCCTGCATCTCGGCCGGCCGGAATACGCCTACTGGCTGGCGCCCTATCCGAACGTGATGGGGCTCTGGCCGCAGTGGCGCAGCGCGCTGGTGTGGGACTTCGCCGCCATCGTCAGCTACCTGATCTTCTCGCTGCTGTTCTGGTATCTCGGCCTGATCCCGGACATGGCGACGCTGCGGGACCGGGCGCAGACCCGCACGGGCCAGGTGGCCTACGGCGTGCTGGCGATGGGCTGGCGCGGCTCGGCGCGGCACTGGCAGTTGCACGATGCCGTCTATCGCGCGCTGGCGGTGATGGCGCTGCCGCTCGTCGTCTCCGTGCACAGCGTGGCGGCGATGGACTTCTCCGCCAGCCTGATGCCGGGATGGCAGGAGACGATCTACCCGCCCTACTTCGTCGTCGGCGCGCTGTTCTCCGGCTTCGGCATGGTGATCGTGCTGACCGCGCTGGTGCGGCTCGGCCTCGGGCTGCAGGCCATCATCACGCCGCGCCATTTCGAGGTGATGGGCAAGATCGTGCTGGCCTGCTCGCTCGGCATGGGCCTCTCCTACGCCACCGAGTGGTTCTTCGCATGGTCGCTCGGCAGCCGCGCGGAGCTGGTGCATCTCCACAAGCTGTTCGACGGGGAATACACGCCGCTCTACGTCGCGATGCTGGCCTGCAACCTGCTGGTCCCGCAGCTGATGTGGATCCCCCAGGCACGGCGCAACATCCTCGCGGTGGTGGGCGTCGCCGTCGTGCTGAACGTCGGGATGTGGCTGGAGCGCATCCTGATCATCTGGAACACGCTGTCGCACGGGCACCTGCCCTCGATGTGGTCGGTGTTCTGGCCAAGCGTGTTCGACTGGCTGGTGCTGGCCGGCTCGCTCGGCTTCTTCGCCATGATGTTCCTCTGCTTCGCCCGCCTGCTGCCTGCGGTGGCGATGCACGACCTCGGCAAGCTGCTGCGGGAGCGGAGGAAGGGATCATGACCGCGCTGCTGCTGGCGGAGTTCCGCGACCCGGAGACCCTCATCACCGCGGCGCGCCGCGCCCGCGATGCCGGCTGGAAGGGGCTGGACGCGCACACGCCCTTCGCCGTCCCCGAACTGGTGGAGGCGCTCGGCCTGCCGCCCGCGCGCATCCGCCCCATCATGCTGGCCGCCGGCGCGGCGGCGGCGGTGCTGACCTTCGCCATGTGCTGGTACAGCGCGGTGATCGACTATCCGCTCAACCTCGGCGGCCGGCCGCTGAACAGCTGGCCCACCTTCATGGTGCTCTGCTTCGAGGCGGCCGTGCTGGCGGCGGCGCTGGCCGGCTTCATCGCCTTCTTCGCCCTGAGCGGCCTGCCGCGGCTGCATCACCCGCTGTTCGCCGCGCGCGACTTCGAGCGTGCCAGCCAGGACGCCTTCTTTCTCGCCGTGCAGGACCCGAAGGTGGACGCGGAGCGCCTCGCGCTGCTGCTGGACGGGCTCGGGCCGGTGGCGGTGCGGGAGGTGGCGCGATGAGGCGCATCCTGGCCTGCGCGGCCACCCTGCTCGCGCTCGCCGGCTGCAAGCTGGACATGAAGCAGCAGCGCAAGCTGAACACCTATGAGCGCACCAGCCTTTGGCCGAACGGCAGCGAGGCGCAGCCGCTTCCCGAGGGGGTGGTGGCGCAGGGCGACCTGGCGCGGGAGGCCGCCGCCGCCAGCCCGCCGCCCGCCACGCCGGAACTCCTGGCGCGGGGCAAGGCACAGTACGAGATCTACTGCACGCCCTGCCACGGCACCGCCGGCCTGGGCGACGGCATGATCGTGCGGCGCGGCTTCCCGAAGCCGCCGAGCTATCACACGCAGCGCCTGCGCGCCGCGCCGGCGGCGCACTTCTTCGACGTCATCACCAACGGCTACGGCGTCATGTACGGCTATGGCGGCCGCGTCGCGCCGGAGGACCGCTGGGCCATCGTGGCCTATATCCGCGCGCTGCAGCTCACGCGGGCGCCGGCACTGGCGCAGGCGGGGGAGGGCAACCCATGAGCCCCGAGGCGCTGAGCGCCCGGTCCGGGTGGGTACGGCTTGCCCTTCTGTGGGGCGCGGGCGGCACGGCGCTGCTGCTGGCGGCGCTGCTGGTGCTGCCGCAGGCGCGTGAGATCCTGGCGGCGGGCTGGCTGATCGGCCTGCTGTTCTGGCTCGGCATCGCGCTCGGCGCGCTGGCGCTGCTGGCGGCACATGCGCTGACCGGCGGCCGGTGGGGACGCGCGCTCTGGCCCGCCCTGGCTCCCGCGGCCGCGAGCCTGCCGCTGTTCCTGCTGCTGATCCTGCCGCTCGTCGTCGGCGTGGGCAGGCTCTACCCCTGGGCTGGTGAGCCTGGCCACCCCGAGCGGGACGTGGTGGCGCAGCTCTATCTGAACCTGCCGGGCGCCACGCTGCGCGGGGTGGTGGCGCTGCTGGTCTGGTCGGTGCTCGCCCTGCTGCTCGTGGGGTTGCGGCCCGGCGGGGTGCGGCGGATGGTGGCGGCCCTGGGGCTGGTCTTCCACATGGCCGCCACCACGCTGCTCGGCTTCGACTGGGTGCAGTCGCTGGAGCCGCATTTCCACTCGACCTCCTTCGGGATGGCCTCGCTGGTTTTGCAGCTGATGGCGTGTCTCGCCTGGGCGGTGCTGCTGCGCCCGGCGCCGGCCGAAGCGGCGCCGGATGTCGGCGGGATGCTGCTGGCAACGGTGCTGGGCTCGCTCTATCTCGGCTTCAGCCAGTATCTCGTCATCTGGTACGGGGACCTGCCGGAGAAGGTGGCGTGGTACGTGCTGCGGCAGCACTGGGGCTGGCTCGCCGTCGAGCTGCTCTCGTTGCTGCTTTCCACCCTGCTGCCCCTGGTCATGCTGCTGCCCACCGCCCAGCGCGGCAGCCCGGCGGCGCTGGCGCAACTCGCTCCCTGGCTGCTGGCCGGCATCCTGCTGCACCAGGCCTGGCTGGTGGCACCCGGCGCCGGCTTCTGGGCGCTGCCGGTCGCCGCCCTGGCGGTTCTGGCGGTGGGCGGGCTGTGGTTCGGCCTGGCCTACGGCCTGATCGCCGGGCGCCTGGTCCGCACCACGGCCGCCGGGTCCTGACGCCATGCCGAACAAACTCACCGAACGCCGCTCCCGCATCGACCTGCGCTCCTGGCTCATCCTGGGCGTCGGGCTGGGAGCGGCCGCCTTCCTCGTTCTCGCCATGGGCGGCCTCTACGCCCTCTACCGCTGGACGCAGGCCCCGATGACCTACGAGCCGCCGCGGCAATTCCCGCAGCCGCGGCTGGAAGCCAATCCTGCCGCCAGTCTCGCCACCTTCCGCGCGGCGCAGCGGGCCGAGCTGGAGGGCGGGCCGCAGCCGGACGGCACCCTGCGCCTCTCCATCGAGCAGGCGATGGAGACCATCGCCCGCCGCGGCGCACAGGCCTATGCGCCCCTGCAAGCGCCGCCCGCCGCCCCGCTGCCCGTGCGTCCGGAGGCGGTCCGATGAGGCGGGTCCGGCTGCTTGCCCTGGCGCTGCTCGCCAGCCTTGCCGCCGGCTCCGCGCGGGCGGCGCTGACGCAGGCGAGCCTTTCGGAGGTGACGCTGGCGCCGCCGCCCGGGGCACGGCTGCCGCCCGGCCTCGCGCTGCGGGACGCGGCGGGCCAAGCCACCACTCCGGCCCAGGCGCAGGGCCGGCGGCCGGCCGTGCTGGTGCTCGCCGACTACACCTGCACGGTGCTCTGCGGCACCGAGCTCGGCCTGGCCTCGGCGGCGCTGGAGAAGGTGAAGCTGCGGGCAGGCTCGGACTACACCTTTCTCGCCCTGGGGATCGACCCGAAGGACGGCCCCGCCGCGGCGGCGGCGATGAAGGCCGCGCATTTCCCGCAGGCGCCGGCGGAGGCGGTGCGCTTCCTCGTCGCCGACGCCGAGGGAATCCAGCGGACCGAGACGGCGCTCGGCTACACCGCGCATTACGACGCCGAGACCGACAGCTACGCGCACCCGCTCGGGCTGCTCGTGCTGACCGCCGACGGCGCGGTCTCCCGCGTGCTGAGCGGGCTGGAGATCGATCCCCCGACCTTGCGGCTGGCGCTGGTGGAGGCGGGGCAGGGGCGGGTCGGCAGCCTCGGCGAGCAGTTGCGCCTGTTCTGCTACGGCTTCGATGCCGCGCGGGGGATCTACAATGCCTGGGTGGAACGCGTGCTGACCATCGGCACCACCGTCACCGTGCTGCTGCTCGGCAGCTTCCTGGCCTGGGCCTTCTGGCGGGAGCGGCGGGCATGAGTGGCGTGACCTTCTGGCCGCCCGAGGCCTCCGCCGCCGCCGCGCGGGTGGACGTCATCGTCATCGCCCTGCTGCTGATCAGCACGGCCATTGTGCTGCTGGTCGGCGGCCTGATCCTGGGCTTCTCCATCCGCTACCGGCGCGGCTCCAACGCGCAGCGCGGACAGTTGCCGGAGTTCATCCAGAAGGAGGTGGAGGTCGGCTGGACGGCCGGGACGCTGTTTCTGGCGCTCTTCCTGTTCGGCTGGGCGAGCATCACGGTGCTGACGGCCGAGAAGCCGCAGGCCGATGCGCTGGAGATCCATATCGAGGCGCGGCAGTGGATGTGGAAGGCGCGCCACCCCGACGGCGCACGCGAGATCAACACGCTGCACCTGCCGGCCGGCGAGCCGGTGCGGCTGCTGATGCAGTCGCAGGATGTCATCCACAGCTTCTTCGTGCCCGCCTTCCGGGAAAAGCAGGACGTGCTGCCCGGCCGCATCACGCAGCTCAGCTTCACGCCGACCGAGGAAGGCGAGTTCTCGCTCTTCTGCGCGGAATACTGCGGAACGCTGCATTCGCGCATGGGCGGCAAGGTGGTGGTGATGAAGCCGGAGGACTACGCCCGCTGGCGCGCCGCCCAGCCGCAGGAGGACGACCAGTCCAAGGAGGGCGAGGCGCTGTTCCGCACCGTCGGCTGCTCCGGCTGCCATGCCCCGGCCTCGCCGGTGCACGCGCCGAGCCTTGCCGGGCTCTACGGCCGCCTGGTGAACCTGGCGGACGGCCGCACCGTGCGGGCCGACGAGGCCTATCTGCGGGACTCCATCCTGCAGCCGCGGCGCGACATCGCCGCCGGCTACGCGCCGATCATGCCGACCTTCGCGGGCATCCTGAGGGAGGACGAGTTGCAGAAGATCCTGGCCTACCTCATGTCCCTGCGGCGGGAGGGCGGCTCATGAGCGACCTCGCCGCCCAGCGCGTCCGCCCCGCCGAGGCGCCGGCCGAGCCGTGGCAGGACAACTACCTGACCTCCGAGCAGGGCATCCTCTCCTGGTTCACCACCACCGACCACAAGCGGATCGCCCTGCTCTACATGGCATCCCTGCTGGCCTTCTTCATCATCGGCGGCTTCGCGGCGGTGATGATCCGGCTGGAACTGTTCACCCCCGCGCAGGACCTGATGACGGCGGACGAGTACAACCGCATGTTCACCCTGCACGGCACGGTGATGGTGTGGTTCTTCCTGGTGCCGTCCATCCCCAACACGCTCGGCAACTTCCTGCTGCCGCTGATGATCGGCGCGCGCGACGTCGCCTTTCCGCGCCTCAACCTCTCAAGCTGGTACCTGTTCAACGGCGCGGGCCTGCTGCTGCTGTTCTCGCTGCTGCTGGGCGGCGTTGACACGGGCTGGACCTTCTACACGCCCTTTTCCACCATGTTCTCCAACGGCTACGTGCTGCTGGCGGCGCTGGCTGTGGTGCTGGTGGGCTTCTCCTCCATCATGACCGGGGTGAACTTCATCGCCACCGTGCACCTGCTGCGCGCGCCGGGCATGCACTGGTTCCGCATGCCGCTGCTGGTCTGGGCGCTCTACGCCACGTCCATCGTCATCGTGCTGGCGACGCCGGTGCTGACGGCCTCGCTGCTGCTGATCGTCGCCGAGCGCGGCTTCGGCCTGCCGGTCTTCGACCCGGCCCATGGCGGCGACCCGCTGCTGTTCCAGCACCTGTTCTGGTTCTACAGCCATCCCGCCGTCTACATCATGATCCTGCCTTCCTTCGGCGTGATCAGCGAGATCGTCACCTGCTTCGCGCGGCGGCGGATCTTCGGCTACACCTTCATGATCTACGCCATCCTCTGCATCGCGGTGATCGGCTTCCTGGTCTGGGGCCACCACATGTTCGTCTCCGGGCAGTCGCTTTTCGCCAGCCTGATCTTCTCCTTCCTCTCCTTTGTCATCGCCGTGCCCTCGGCGATCAAGGTGTTCAACTGGAGCTTCACCCTCTATCGCGGACAAATCACCTTCGAGGCGCCGATGCTCTACGCGCTCGGCTTCATCGGGCTGTTCACGCTGGGCGGGCTGACCGGGCTGTTCCTCGCCTCCGTTCCGATCGACATCCACGTCACCGATACCTATTTCGTCGTCGCCCATTTCCACTTCATCATGGTGGGCGGCGCGGTGACGGCGCTCTATGGCGGGCTGTCCTTCTGGTGGCCGAAGATCACCGGGCGCCTCTACCCCGAGGGCTGGGCGCGCTTCGCCGCCGTGCTGATGTTCTTCGGCTTCGTCTTCACCTTCTTTCCCATGTTCATCATGGGCTATGCCGGCATGCCGCGCCGCTACGGGGCCTATCCGCCGGAGTTCCAGATCTGGCATGTCATGGCTTCCTCCGGCGCGGTGCTGCTGGCGGCAGCCTATCTCCTGCCGATGGGTTACCTCACGCTCTCGCTGTTCCGCGGCGCGCGCGCCACCGACGACCCCTGGGCCGCGACCGGCCTGGAATGGCGCACCCGCTCGCCGCCGCCGCGGCACAACTTCGAGCCCATGCCGGTGGTGGACGAGGGGCCCTACCTCTACCATCCCGAGGCCGAAGGACCGCACCACACCGACCGCGAGCCGCATGAGCGGCAGGGGAGGGGCGCATGAGCGGCGGCGAGGCCCTGCGGGAGCCCTGGGAAAGCCTGCGGCGCCAGCGCGAGGCGGCGGGCTTCGGCATGTGGCTGTTCCTGAACAGCGAGGCGCTGCTGTTCGGCGCGCTGATCAGCGCCTTCTTCGCCACGCGCTTCTTTCACCCGCAGGGCTTCGCCGCCGGGGGCAGGGAAGCCGAGATCGTCTATGGCACGGTGAACACGCTGGTGCTGCTGACCAGCAGCCTGACCATGGCAATGGCCTCCTTCGCCACGCGGGCGGAACTGCGGCGGGTGAGCTTTTGGAGCCTGGGCCTGACCCTGGCCCTCGGGGTGGTTTTCCTTGGCCTCAAGATCATGGAGTGGCGGTCCGACCTGGAGAAGAACATGTTCCCCGGCCCGGGCTTCCCGATCGAGCAGCCCGGAGCGGCGCTTTTCTGGGGCTTCTACTGGGCGCTGACGCCGCTGCACGCGCTGCACATGATCGGCGGCCTCAGCACGGTGGGGTTCCTCACCTGGCAGGCCGCGCGGGGCAAGCGGCCGCTCCGCAGCCCCGCCTTCGAGGCGGCGGGACTGTACTGGCACCTGATCGATGTGGTCTGGATCTTTCTCTACCCGCTGATCTACCTGCAGGGGCGGGCCTCGTCATGAGCGGGCATTCCCTGGGCGAGGGCGATCCCAGGACGCTGCGCGCCATCCTCTGGCGCACGGTGCCGGTCTGGGCGGCGCTGATCGCCCTGGCCCTGTCGAGTTGCGCGCTGGCCTATGTGCCGATGGGCGGGTTCAACATGGCGGCGAGCCTGGCGATCGCCGCGGCGAAGATGGTGCTGGTCGGCGTGTTCTTCATGCATCTCCGCCGCCCGGACCCGCTGCTGCGGCTTTCGGGCGGCGCCTGGCTGCTGTGGCTCGGCTTCCTGCTGGCGCTGGTCTTCGCGGACCAGGCGACCCGCGCGCCGATCAGCCAGCCGGCCCATAGCCCGGACGTCACCGGCCGGGAAACGGGGCCGGGGGGAATGCCGGGCTTCTAGAGCGGACCCCGTTCCGAGGGCATCATCGGAACGGGATCCGCTCTAGCGGCCGGTGACATGCACCCCCGGCCGCTTCCCGGCGTTCCAGCGGCCCTGGAGCGCCCGCTCGATCTGCGCCGCGAGCTGCAGCAGCAGCCCGTCATTCGCCTGCCGGGCCAGGGCCTGGATGCCGAGCGGCAGGCCGTTCTCCTGCATGGCCATGGGCATCGAGATGCCGGGGATGCCGCAGAGATTGGCCAGGGGCGTATAGGCGAAGTTGCGCCAGAGGTTGCCGAACCAGTCGAGCACCGAGGGGTTATCGCTGATCGTCAGGTATTCCGTCGTGCCGATGCGCGGCGTGGGCAAGGCGGTGATCGGCGTCAGGATGATGTCCCATTCCTCGAAGAAGGCGCCGAAGCTCCGCGACGTCGTGTTGAACACCGCCTGCATCTGCGCCCGCTCGGTGTAGGAGATGTTCAGCCCTTCCTCCCAGACGCGGACGCAGACCGGCTCGATCAGCCCGGCGGGCGGGCGCTCCAGCCCGCGCGGCGCGAGCAGGTTGTTGATGGTCTGCGCGAAGTTGCTGATGTAGCAGGTGGTCTGCGCGGCGAAGGCGGCGCGGAAGTCCACCGCCGGCAGCGCCCATTCCACATGATGGCCCAGCTTCTCCAGGAAGCGGCCCGCTTCCTCCAGCGCCCGCACCCGCTCGGGCGTGGCGCGGTAATCCCCCCATTCGTGCGAGAGGGCGACGCGCAGCCGGCCGGGATCGCGCCGGATCAGCGTGGAGCAGGGTTCCGCCGGCATCCAGTAGGGCATGAACTCGCCCGGCGCGCCGCCGCGGCAACTGTCCACGAAGGCGGCCGTGTCGCGCACGGAGCGGGTGACGCAACCCTGCGTGGAGACCAGGCCCGTCAGGTCCGAGGCGCCGGGCGCGATGGAGAAGACGCCGCGCGAGGCCTTCAGGCCGATGACGCCATTGACGCCCGCGGGGATGCGGATGGAGCCGCCGCCATCCGTGGCATGCGCGATGGGCAGCGCCCCGGCGGCGACCATGGCCGCGCTGCCGGCGGAGGAGCCGCAGGTGGTGTGGTCCGTGTCCCAGGGGTTGCGCGTGACATAGACGGCCGGGTTCTCGGCCGAGCTGCAAAGGCCGAACTCGGGCGTGGTTGTCCGGCCGAGGATGTTCAGCCCGGCCTGGCGGAGGCGCCCGGTCAGGTAGCTGTCCGCCGCGGCGCGGTTGCCGCGCATCAGCAGCGAGCCCATCTCCTGCAAGCGGCCCTTCAGCGTCGGGCCGAGATCCTTCATGAGGTAAGGCACGCCGGCGAAGGTGCCGCGCGGGTCCAGGCCATCCTTCAGCGGGTCGGCCACCACGTCCTCGAACACTTCGATCACGGCACTGGTGGCGGGGTTGGTGCGGGCGATCGCGGCGGCGGCCTGGGCGGCCAGCTCGGCGGGGGTCAGCTCGCCCTTGGCCACCCGGCCGGCCAGCGCCGTGGCATCATGCTCCGCCCATTCGTCCCAGCTCATCGCCAGCGTCATCTTGCTCGCCCGCTCCCCGTGTCGCGGGGGAAGCGTAGAGAAGCGCCGCAGGGGGTCAAGGCGGCCGGGGGAGGGCTGCCCCCCGGCCCTGGGGTCATTCCGCCAGTCCGAGCCGCTCCAGATGGGCGGCGCCCTTGCGCAGCCCGGCGGGCTCCCGCACTTCCAGGATCAGGCGCGGGTCCGACTCCAGTGCCGCGATGGCGGCGAAGACGGCCTCCCACCGCACGGTGCCCTCGCCGGGATGCCAGTGGCGGTCGGCGAACCCGTCGGCGTCCTGCAGATGGACGTGCTGCAGGGCATTGCCGGCGGCGTGCACGTAGTAGTCCACCGGCGGGGCGCCGGTGCTGCCATGCGCGTAATGGGCGTGGCCGGTATCGAGCGAGACGCGCACCGCCGGGCTGCCGAAGGACGCGGCGAGGGCGACGCGGGCGTGCGGGTCCTTGTCCTCGATGTTTTCGATGACCAGCGTGCAGCCCATTCCCTCGGCGCGGGCGACCGCCGCGCGCATGGTCTGGTGCACACGCCCGACCAGTTGCTCGCGGGCGTGGCGGTGGTTGTCCAGGTTGTTGTGGGCCCAGGTGGTATAGGGCGAATGGACGACCATCTGCGTGGCGCCAAGCTCGGCGCAGATGTCGAGCGCCTGATCCAGCCGGCGCGCGACGATGGCGCGGATCTCCGGGTCCTCGGAATCCAGGCGGAAGCCAAGGAAAGGCCCGTGCAGGCCGAGCCGTCCGCGATGGCCGTCGAGCAGGGCCTTGGCCTGCTCCGCCAGCGGGCGCCAGTCGCCGTTCAGCACGTCCGGCGCGTAGAAGTCCTGCAGCTCCAGATCGCGCTGCCGTTCAAGAATCCAGCCCCGGTGCATGCGGAGCCCTTCCAGGGGAAGCGCGGCGCCAAGAAGGGGGCGCGCGCTGCGGGTATCGGTCATGGCCGTCCTTGATGCTGCCGTGAAGCGTCGCCGGGCGCGGCCCAGGAAAGGCGGTGTCCGAGGTGACGCCGCCACCCCCCTGGGGGAGGGCTGCAAGGGCGGCGCCCCTGGTCCCGGCCACCCCTGCTGCGCCCGGCTCTCGCACCGGCCATTCCTAGGCCGCGGCGGCTGCCCTTTTGTGACGCTTTCCCGAAGGAACGGTGACGGATGCCCCCGCCCCCCGCCTCACGCCACAGGCTTGGGCGAAACGGTGCGGACCTTTGTTGCCGTCGGGCCGGCACTGCCCTGCTCCTCGACGTAGTGGACCCGGTCGCCCTCGTGCAGGTCCTCGAAGCGGCCGTCGGTCACGCTGTCGCGGTGGAAGTAGAGCTGCGTGCCGGTGTTGGTGAGGATGAAGCCGTGATCCTGCCCCGGCTCGATCAGCGTCACCTGGCCGGCCACGGCCTCGGCGCCCGGCTTGGTGGTGTCCTCCCGCAGCTTGCCCTTGAAGGCTTCGAGCTGGCGCTCCGCCGCCTTGAAGGCGTCCCGCATGGAGGTCCGCACGTCCGGATTGGCGTAGCGCTCCTTGGCCCGCTGCGGCTCGCGCGAGACGGCGAGGTCGCGGCCGGGGACGGAGAGGGTGATGTGCACCTCGTGGATGTTTCCGGTCTGGTGCTGCTGGTGCAGGGCCTCCACGGAAACGCGGCAGCCGATCAGGTGGGTGTAGCGCTTCTCGAGCTTGTCCACGGCCTGCCGGATCTCGGCTTCGAGGGAAGGGGAGGAGGGCATGTTGTGGAAGGCGATCTCCAGCGGGCGATCCATCGGGATCCTCCTTTCGTTCGGTCAGTAGCGAAGCAGCGCGGCCGCCAGGCTGGCGCGCGGGATGCGCTCGCGCGGCAGGGCGAAGGCGCGGCCTCCATTGCGCAACGTGCTGACGGCCACCTGGTTGAGCAGATCCTCGTCCATGCCGCCGGGCGTGCCACGCACCTCGTGCAGGCCGCCCCGCCGGTCGAAACGGCCCCAGGCGGCGGTGTCGGAAGCGACGGCGACCGCATCGATCCGGCCTTCCTCAGCCGCGTGCAGGATTTCCTCGAGCCGGATCGCCACGGTGCTTTCCGCCGCGCCCAGGCGGGCGCCGAGCTTCTCGATCAGCGTCTGCGATTCGCTTTCCAGCAACGGCCGGATGACGGTGAGGGCACGTTCCTGCAATGCCGCGGGGGAGAAGGCGTGCGGATTGAGCGACAGGCCCTCGGAGAGCAGCTGCGGCAGCGGCGCCATCCTGCGGAAATGGCCGCTCACCTTCGGTTCCGCCGCCAGCAGCAGGGGAGCGGAATCACCACTCAGGCGCGCCTTCAACGCTTCCGCGACGCGCTGGATCTCGCCCAGCAGGCCCTCCTGCGCCGCCGTCTCCTCACGAAGCTCCGGCTGCTCCGCCGCATCGGACGGCGACCGCTCGAGCGCCAGGGGAACTTCGCCGCGTTCGAAAGGCGTGACGGAGAAGAGGCGGGCACGCCCTGCGCTGAGCGCCAGCAGCCAGAAGCGGCGATGACGCGCCATCATCGGCAGCAACGGCTTGATGCAGGCATGCCGCGCCACGGCGACGTGGAAGGGCACCTCCTGCGGCAGCGGCAGCAGCCGCACCCCGCTGGCATGCAGGAACAGGGCAATGGCCGGCTCCCGGTGCTCGACGAGATCGAGATTGACGGCGACTTCCTCAAGCGGAGCCAGAACCGCCCTGCGCCGGCGCGCGTCGAGGCCGCGGCGCTCCAGTCCTTCTGTCGCCGCTTGCAGAATTTCCCGCAGGCGCGCGCGCTGCGGCCGGATGTCGTGCTGCTCGGGATCGAGCGGGAGGTAGGCGGAAACGACGTGCTCGGCGGGTTCAAAGAGCGTCCGCAGGCTCGCATTGCTGAGCATGGCGCTTTCCGAAGTTCGCGATCGAAGTTCAACGCGCCGCGGAAAACGCGGTTTCCACGGCAGGACAGGACTTGCCGGCTTCCGCTGAACGTCGCGCAATGACCCGCGATGTACTCCGCTACTGCTGCCGCGCGCCGGAATGAATGCAGACCAGCCGCGGCGTGGCGAGGCGGTGCCCGCCGCGAGCCGCGGTGAAGCGGAGCGCGGCCACCCGCCCGCGGGCACAGAGGCCGGAGACCAGCTGGGGCGGCAAGGGCGCCGCACCGCCGCCGTTCCAGGCCGCGCCCAGGCGCGCAAGGGCGACGCGGCGGCTGTAGGCGAGGCCGCGCTCCGGCTCGCCGGAATGGTAATGCGCGACGGCGCTGCCCCAATCGCTATGCCGCGCCTGCAACATGCGAAGGAAGCGCACGGCGTAGCGCGTGTTGCCTTCCGGATCGAAGGCCTCCTCCAGGTTCCCGAAGGCCTGGGGGTGGTAGAGGAGGTTGACCTGCATGCAGCCGACATCGATGGACCGGACGCCCTGCGCCTGCAGCTTCTCAACCGCCGCGACGGCGGCCGCCTTGCTGGGGGCGGCGAAGCCCTCGCCGCCGACATTGTAGGACCACGGCCAGGGCACGGGACGGCCGGTGGCGGGATCGGGCCGGCCACTCTCGACCAGGGCGATGGCGCCGAGCAGCCCCGGCGGCACCCCCGCACCCGGGGCGATGGTGGCGATCGCCTGCCGGCAGAGCGCCGCGTCGCGCTCCGCTGCACGGGCGGGAGGAGCGAGGGCGATGCCGAGGGCAAGCATGGCGGCGAGGAAGGCGGAGCGGATCATGCCGAGCAGAAGATGCTCCGCCCGGCGCGGGGCGCAAGCCTTTCGCCGCCGCGGCGCCGGAAGGGACGCCGGAAGGGGCGCCGGAAGGGACACCCGCAGGGGCGGCCGGGAAGGCCATGTGCTCAGCGGCGGCTGGTCCGGCTGCTCTGCCCGCCGCGGGGCAGGGCATAGGCGATGAGATAGTCGCCCTGCTTGGTGCCGAGCGAGCCATGGCCGCCGGCCGGCACCAGCAGGATCTGCCGGCCGCTCGGGGCGCGGTAGGTCATCGGGGTCGCCTGGCCGCCGGCCGGCAGTCGGTCCTGCCAGAGCTGCCGGCCCGTGGTGACGTCATAGGCGCGCACGTAGTAGTCGATCGTGCCGGTCAGGAAGGCGACGCCGCCGGCGGTAATGATCGGGCCGCCCAGCGCCGGGACGCCCATCTTGAAGGGCAGCGGCACCGGCGACTGGTCGCGCACCGTGCCGTTCTTGTGCATGTAGGCGATCTCGCCGGTGCGCAGGTCCACGCCCGCGACATAGCCCCAGGGCGGCGCCTGGCAGGGCAGGCCGAGCGGCGAGACCAGCGGGCCCATGTCCACGGCGAAGGGCGCGCCGTAGTTCGGGTTGACGCCGAGCTCGTCGGCGCCGCCCTGCATGTCGGAGCCGCCGGCGGGGCTCTGGATGTCGGCGGGGCGATTCTCCTGCTGCTGCCGCCCGCGCGGGATCAGGCGCGAGTAGAAGGCGAAGTAGCTGGGCGCCGCGAAGGCCACCTGGCGCGCCGGGTCCACCGCGATGCCGCCCCAGTCGAAGACGCCGAAATTGCCGGGGTAGACCAGCGAGCCCCGCACGCTGGGCGGCGTGAAGATGCCCTCGTAGCGCAGCCGGTGGAAGCGGATGCGGCAATAAAGCTGGTCGAACATGGTGGCGCCCCACATGTCGCGGCCCTCCAGCGGTCGGGGCGGCGCGAAGGTGACGCTGGAGAAGGGCTGGGTGGGAGCGGTGTGGTCGCCCTCCGCCGCGCCCTGCGGCACCGGGCGCTCCGGCGCCGGGAAGATCGGCTCGCCGGTCCGGCGGTCAAGCACGAAGAGGTCGCCGCGCTTGGTGGAGGCCACCAGCGCCGGCACCGTCCGGCCCCGGACGTCGAGGTCCACCAGGTTGGGCTGACCGCCGATGTCCATGTCCCAGAGGTCGTGGTGCACGGTCTGGTAGACCCAGCGCACCTGGCCGGTGTCGATGTCCAGCGCCAGGATCGCGCTGGAGAAGCGCTCCATGTTCGGCGTGCGGTGGCCGCCCCACTGGTCCGGCGTGGCGTTGCCCATCGGCAGGTAGATCATGCCGAGTTCCTCGTCGGCGCTGGAGATGCTCCAGCTGTTCGGCGAGTTGTGGGTGTAGGTCTCGCCGGGGCCGATCGGCTCCGTGCTGTCGGGCTCGCCGGGGTCCATGTTCCACACCAGCCTTCCGGTGAAGACGTCGTAGGCGCGGATCACGCCCGAGGGCTCGGTCGTGGAGACGTTGTCGCTGACGTTGCCGGCGATGATGACGAGGTCATGCGCCACCACCGGCGGCGAGGTGGAGTAGTAGAAGCCCGGCTGCAGGTCGGGCATGCCGCGCCAGAGGTCCACATGCCCGTTCTCGCCGAAGCCGGGGCAGGGCTGGCCGGTCTCGGCGTTCAGCGCGATCAGCCGCGCGTCGGCGGTGGGCAGGAAGATGCGGGCGGAGCAGTCGCCGGCCGCCGCCGCCTGTTCGGGGGCTGCGGCATGGTAGGAGACGCCGCGGCAGGTCAGGTGCTGGAGTTCCTTGGAGACCTTGATCTGCGGGTCGTGGCGCCACAGCTCGCGGCCGGTCTCGGCATCCAGCGCGATCGCATAGTCATGCGGCGTGCAGATGAAGACCTTGTCGCCCACCTTCAGCGGGGTCAGCTCGAAGGTCGTTTCGTTGGGATCGCCGGGCTGGGGCATGTCGCCGGTGCGATAGGTCCAGGCCACCTGCAGGTCGGCCACGTTCTCCGGCGTGATCTCGGCCAGCGGGGAGTAGCGGTTGCCGTGGTCGGTGCGGCCATAGGCGTGCCAGTCGCCGCCCGGCACGCCGGCATCGTCCGCCGCCGGGGCGGCGCCGGCGCGGGGCAGGGTGCCGGCCCGGCCGTGCGGGCCGCCGAACATCGCCGCGACACCATAGGCGCCGCCCAGCGCCAGCGCCGCCAGCAGCGGCAGCGCCGCGCCGGTCCAGGACAGCGCCGGCTGCGCTTCACGCCGCCGCAGGGGCCGCGTGATCCAGGGCATCAGCAAGTAGAGGCCGATGATGAAGATGACGTCGCCGCGGGGTGCGAGCTGCCACCAGTCCAGGCCGATCTCACGCCAGGCCCAGAGGACGCTGCCGAGCACCACCAGGGCGTAGAGCCAGAGGGCCAAGGGGCTGCGCAGCATCAGCAGCGCGCCGGTCGCCGCGAAGGCGAGGCCGGTGATGGCGTAATACCAGGACCCGCCGAGGAGGATGAGCCAGGTGCCCGCGGCGCCCAGTGCCAGGCCGATCAGGAGGATGACGAGCCCGGAGCCCCAGAGGAGGAGGGAAGAAGCTTGCGATCCGCGCATGGTGGTGCTTGCCCAGTTGCCGCAATGCGTCAGCAACCGCCCTCGGCCTCGCGAAGTTCCGCCCCGCCGCAAGGAAAGCGCCTGGCGGCGGATGCGCGCCGCGCATCGGGGCGGGGCGCCCGGGAGGCGAGGCGCGGAGGCCTCCAACGGCGGGATTCCTCCGCCGGAGGCCTTGATGAAGGCCAGCTCGGGGCGGCGGGCTGCCAGCCGGAGGGCCGGTTTCGCGGAAAGGGGCGCGGCGGCGTGCCGGGCTGAACCCTGGCTGCCCCAACCGGTTCCTCTCGGCATAACGGCCATGAAGGAGGATTGAGCATGCCGATCCGGAAGCCCGCGCTGGCCCTGGCTCTGGCCCTGGCGATGATGCTGGGGCTGGGAGGCCACGCCCTCGCGCAGACCGATCCACGGCAGGCGCCCGTGACCCCGCCGACGCCAAGCCGGCCGCAGACCGACCCGAGCCTGGGATTCTCGCCGCAGCCCGCGGCGGGCAGCCTGAAGGACTATGCGGGCCTGCTGCAGGACGCGCAGTCGCAACTTGAAACCGCCATCCGGCGCAGCGGGGACGAGCCTGCCGGCAACCGGCAGAACGCGATGACGCCGGCGCGGATGGACGTCAAGGCGGCGGCGCAGCGGGTGCACAACGCCATGCTCCGCGCGCCCCGCGAGTTGCGCGACGACGCGGTGTACGAAAGCGCCGAGCGGTCGGTGCGCGACGACCTTTTCAGCCTCTCCCAGCCCCTCAGCCTGGACGAGACCAACGGCGCCGCACGCCGTGTGCTGAACACCGTGGACACCCTGCGGCAGAAGGTGGAGCAGCGCGCCGGCGGCAAGTCCGGCTGAGGCGGAGGCAGCGGCGGGGGGCCATCCGGCCGGCCGGATTCGGGGCAAGGGGGGCGGCGGTGCGTCCCTCCTTGCGCCATGGAGTCTCCGGCGCCGGCCGGCCGAATCCGCAGGCGGCCGGAAGGGTGCGGCATGCTTGCCACCGGTTAAAAAATTCTCAATCCCCCGCGCCTTGCCAAGCCGCCTGAACAGGATGGTGGATAACCTTGGCTTCGCCAGATTTTCCGGGGATTCGGGCAGGGGCGGCGCCTGTGGACAGCGGGGCGGCAGACCAACTTGTAGCGGTCCGCCATGCATCCCACCCCCTAGATGTGGGTTGAAGCCGGCGGCGGCAGGGTGCAAAGGTGCGCCTCGACCCGCCCAAGCGATTCAGGGATTCTCGCCGTGTTCGATGCCGTTCAGCTTGCCGATGACATCCAGCTTCCCGGGCATGGTCAGGTGCATGTGGACCGCTCGCGGGATGCGCTGCTCACCGATTTCGGGAAGGCGACGCTGAGCGACCGCTACCTGATGCCGGGCGAGTCCTACCAGGACCTGTTCGCCCGCGTGGCCAGTGCATTCGGCGACGACGCCGCGCATGCGCAGCGCATCTACGACTACATCAGCCGCCTCTGGTTCATGCCGGCGACGCCGGTGCTGTCGAACGGCGGCACCACGCGCGGCCTGCCGATCTCCTGCTTCCTGAACGAGGCGAATGACAGCCTGGACGGCATCGTCGGGCTGTGGAACGAGAACGTCTGGCTGGCCTCCAAGGGCGGCGGCATCGGCTCCTACTGGGGCAACCTGCGCTCGATCGGCGAGAAGGTCGGCCAGAACGGCAAGACCTCGGGCATCATCCCCTTCATCCGGGTGATGGACAGCCTGACGCTCGCCATCTCGCAGGGCTCGCTGCGGCGCGGCTCGGCGGCGGTGTATCTCCCGGCCTCGCATCCCGAGATCGAGGAGTTCATCGACATGCGCCGCCCGACCGGCGGCGACCCGAACCGCAAGGCGCTGAACCTGCACCACGGCATCCTCATCCCCGACGCCTTCATGCGCGCGGTGGAGAATGACGAGGAATGGGCGCTGACCTCGCCGAAGGACGGCGCGGTGATCCGCAAGATCCCGGCGCGCGGCCTGTGGATCCGCATCCTGATGGCGCGGATCGAGCAGGGCGAGCCCTACATCATCTTCTCCGACCACGTGAACCGCGCGCGGCCGGAGCACCACAAGCTGGCCGGGCTGGAGGTCAAGACCTCCAACCTCTGCTCCGAGATCACGCTGCCCACCGGGCGGGACCAGCACGGGGAGGAGCGCACCGCCGTCTGCTGCCTCTCCTCGCTGAACCTCGAGACCTGGTTCGAGTGGAAGGACGAGCCGCGCTTCATCCCCGACGTGATGCGCTTCCTCGACAACGTGCTGCAGAGCTTCATCGACCACGCGCCGGACAGCATGGCGCGGGCGAAGTACAGCGCCATGCGCGAGCGCTCCGTCGGCCTCGGTGTGATGGGCTTCCACTCCTTCCTGCAGGCGCAGAACGTGCCCTTCGAGAGCGTCATCGCGAAGGTCTGGAACAAGCGGATGTTCAAGCACATCCGCGAGCAGGCCGATGCCGCCTCGCGCCAGCTCGCGGAGGAGCGCGGGCCTTGCCCGGACGCCGCCGAGTACGGCTCGATGGAGCGTTTCTCGAACAAGATGGCGATCGCGCCGACGGCGTCCATCTCCATCATCTGCGGCGGCGCCTCGCCGGGCATCGAGCCGATCGCGGCGAACGTCTATAACCACAAGACGCTGTCCGGCAGCTTCATCGTGCGCAACCCGTACCTCAAGAAGGTGCTGGCGAAGCACGGCCGCGACGACGAGGAGACCTGGACCACCGTCACGGTCAACAAGGGCAGCGTGCAGCACCTGGACTTCCTGGACGAGCAGGAGAAGGCCGTCTTCAAGACCGCCTTCGAGCTCGACCAGCGCTGGGTGGTGGAGCACGCCGCCGACCGCACGCCCTTCATCTGCCAGAGCCAGTCGGTGAACCTGTTCGTGCCGGCCGACGTGCATAAGCGCGACCTGCACCAGATCCACTACCAGGCCTGGAAGAAGGGCGTGAAGTCGCTCTACTACTGCCGCAGCCTCTCCATCCAGCGCGCCGACACGATCAGCGAGAAGGTTGCCGCCCAGCCCGCGCTCGGTGCGGCCGGGATCAGCGTCGAGGCCGTGCTGCCGACCACGCCGGCCCGCCCGACCCGCGCCGTGGCCGGCGAGAACGCCACGAACTACGAGGAATGCCTCGCCTGCCAGTGAGGCAGGCGCCGGCCCCTCACACAGACTCTCTTTGACCCGCGGCGGCGCCGCCTGTCCCCTCCGGGGGCGGGGCGGCAGCCCCGCGACCGAATGCCGGAGATCCCGCCATGTCCGCGACCGCCGAAAGCGCGCCCGAGAAGTTCGACCTGCTGACCGCCAACCCGGTCTACAAGCCCTTCCGCTATCCCTGGGCCTACGACGCGTGGCTGACGCAGCAGCGCGTCCACTGGCTGCCGGAAGAGGTGCCGATGGCCGATGACGTGAAGGACTGGCAGAAGAACCTGACCGACGTGGAGCGCAACCTCGTCACGCAGATCTTCCGCTTCTTCACCCAGGCGGATGTCGAGGTGAACGGCGCCTACATGAAGTACTACAGCCAGGTCTTCAAGCCGACCGAAGTGCTGATGATGCTTTCGTCGTTCAGCAACATCGAGACGATCCACATCGCGGCGTACTCGCACCTGCTCGACACCATCGGCATGCCCGAGACCGAGTACCAGGCCTTCCTCAAGTACAAGGAGATGAAGGACAAGTACGACTACATGCAGACCTTCTCGGTCGAGAACAAGACCGAGATCGCCAAGACGCTGGCCGCCTTCGGCGCCTTCACCGAGGGCCTGCAGCTCTTCGCCTCCTTCGCCATCCTGCTGAACTTCCCCCGCTTCAACAAGATGAAGGGGATGGGGCAGATCGTGACCTGGTCGGTGCGCGACGAGACGCTGCACTGCCTTTCCGTCATCCGGCTGTTCCGCACCTTCATCCAGGAGAACCCGGAGATCTGGACCGAGCAGTTCCGCCAGGAGCTGGTCACCATCTGCACCACCATCGTCGAGCACGAGGACGCCTTCATCGACCTCGCCTTCGAGCTGGGCGGCGTGCAGGGCATGACGCCGGAGGACATCAAGAAGTACATCCGCTTCATCGCCGACCGCCGCCTGCAGCAGCTCGGGCTCGACCCTTTCTACGGCATCGAGAAGAACCCGCTGCCCTGGCTGGACGAGATCCTGAACGCGGTCGAGCACATGAACTTCTTCGAGGGCCGCGCGACCGAGTATTCCAAGGCCAGCACCCAGGGCACCTGGGAGGAGGCCTTCGCCGAGGGCATCTTCTCCGAGAAGCAGCCGGAAGGTGCGATCCTCCCCGGCTGAGCCGCGGCGGTTACGCATTGCAACACGGTGCGGCTCCCCGCGCGGGCCGCACCCCCTGACCAAGTGGCGCGGGATGGTCTAAGCAGGGGGCCATGCAACGCGCCCTCCGCATCCTCGTCCTGGCTCTGATCGCGACCCTTGCCGTGCTCTGGGGCGTCGCCTGGTTCGGCCGGGAGCCGGGCGAGCCGCTCGGCGATGCCTTTGTCCGCCAGATCGCCCGGCTGACGGGGGGGGAGGCACCCGCGCCTGCCATTCCCGGAAGCGTCCAGCTTCCCGGCAGCATGTCCCTCGGCGGCCCCTTCACCCTGGTGAACCAGGAGGGTCGCCCCGTCACCGAGGCGGATTTCAAGGGCCAGGTCATGGTGGCCTATTTTGGCTACACGTTCTGCCCCGATGTCTGCCCGACCGAGCTGGGCGGCATCGCCAGCGCCATGGATCTGCTGACGCCCGCGGAGGCGGCGCAGGTCACGCCGGCGCTGTTCACCATCGATCCAGAGCGCGACACTCCGGCGCAGCTCAAGGCCTATGTGAGCAATTTCCACCCGCGCATGGTGGGGCTGACCGGCACGCCGGAGCAGGTGGCCGAGGCGGCCCGGCGCTTCCGCGTCTTCTACGCCAAGGTGGAGCGGCCGGAGATGAGCGAATACCTCATGGATCACTCCTCCTTCATCTATCTGATCGGCGAGGGGGGAAAGGTGACGGCCCTGCTGCGCCCGCAGACCCCGCCCGAGGCGGTCGCCGCCGCGATCCGGGCGCAGCTCGCCAGGCGCTGAGGCTTTTCCGGAGCCGCCGGCGCCGGGGGGCAGGATTGGAGGGCTGCCAGCGTCTTGCGGCTTGTGAACCGGAGTATCGTCGGTAAATTCATACAAACGCGATTCGCCACAACCCAAGAGGGTGGGGCGGAATTGACTGCAAGTGTGTACTGGCATCCCGCTGGTGAGGATGAGGAGCATGGGCGACATGGCGGATGAGTGGTCGGACGGCCCCGCAGGGCATGACGCGTCGCGCAGCACCCCTGCAACGCCTCGTCATACACGCCGCCTGTCCGACAAGATCCTGATCGCCTTCCATCAGGCCTGCGACCAGGGAGATCTAGAGGTGGCGCAGGAACTGCTCCTGGTGCTGGAGAAGATGGTGACGCGCCGCCCCACCATGCCCGATCAGAACCGGCGCAAGAGCATGGAGAGCCTCGTCGCCGCGCATGAGCGGCTCTGGCTGCTTCGACATCCCGAGAGCATGCTCTAGCCGTTTGTTTTGACGAGCATCTTCACCCGTCCCGATGATGCAACCGGAACGGGATCTGCTCTAGCCGGCTCGTGGGTGCCGGGACCGGAGCCGCAAATCTACGCGGGTTTCAAGGGCTTTAGGCCCCGCCGGTGGTGTTGAGGGCGGATTGACCACGTTCCTGTCGCGTGATTTCTTCCGCGCCGGAACCAGGAGGACGCCGCATGACCATTCAGCTCGGACAAACGGCCCCGGACTTCACGGCCGAGACCACTGCCGGAACCATCCGCTTTCATGACTGGGCCGGCGAGTCCTGGGTGGTGCTGTTCAGCCATCCCAAGGATTTCACGCCCGTCTGCACCACCGAACTGGGAGAGGCGGCCCGGCTGAAGCCCGAGTTCGAGCGGCGCAACGCCAAGGTCATTGGCCTTTCCGTGGACCCGCTGGACCGCCATGCCGGCTGGGAGGCCGACATCGCCGAGACCCAGGGCGCGGCCGTCAACTTCCCGATGATCGCCGACCAGGACCGCAAGGTGTCCGAGCTCTACGGCATGATCCATCCCGAGGCCGACCCGGCGGTCACCGTGCGGACGGTCTTTGTGATCGATCCGCAGAAGAAGGTGCGGCTGATGCTCACCTATCCGCCCTCCACCGGGCGGAACTTCCAGGAGGTGCTGCGGGTGATCGACAGCCTCCAGCTCACCGACCGCCACAAGGTCGCCACGCCGGTGAACTGGCAGAAGGGCGAGCGCGCCATCATTGTTCCGAGCGTCACGGACGAGCAGGCGAAGGAGCGGTTCCCCCAGGGCTGGGAGGCGCAGAAGCCCTATCTCCGCTGGGTCGACCTGAAGGATTCCTGATGCCGGCTCTCCCCATCGCCGACGGATTCTGGGGGGCGGTGCACAACACGCCGCTCATTCGCCTCCAGCGCGCCTCCGAGGAGACGGGCTGCGAGATCCTGGGCAAGGCCGAGTTCATGAACCCCGGCGGCTCGGTGAAGGACCGCGCCGCGCTGGGCATCCTGCAGGATGCCGTGGAGCAGGGGCTGCTGGTGCCGGGGCAGCCGGGCACGGTGGTCGAGGGCACCGCCGGCAACACCGGCATCGGGCTGGCGCTGGCCGCCAATGCGCGGGGGTGGCGCAGCGTCATTGTGGTGCCTGAGACGCAGAGCCGGGAGAAGCTCGACTTCCTCCGCATGATCGGTGCCGACCTGCGGCCGGTGCCGGCCAAGCCCTATGCCGATCCCGGAAACTACGTGCATGTCTCCCGGCGGCTGGCGGAGGAGATGCAGGCCGCGGGGGGCAGGACCATCTGGGCCAACCAGTTCGACAACCTGGCCAACCGCCGCGCGCATGAGCAGTACACCGGCCGCGAGATCTGGGAGCAGACGGAGGGGCGGGTGGACGCCTTCACCTGCGCCTGCGGCACCGGCGGCACCCTGGCTGGCGTGGCCCTGGCGCTGAAGGCGCGGAACGACCGGGTCCGCATCGTGCTCGCCGATCCCGAGGGCAGCGCGCTTGCCCCCTGGGTGAAGGCCGGCACGGTGAAGGCCACGCCGGGCAATTCCATCACCGAGGGGATCGGCCAGGCGGCCCGCGTGCCGGGCAACCTGGAGGGCGCGCCGATCGACAGCGCCGAGACCATCCCGGACGCCGAGGCGCTGCAATGGGTCTTCTCGCTGCTGGTCGAGGAAGGGCTCTCGGTCGGTGGCAGCGCCGGGCTGAACGTGGCGGCCGCGGTGCGCGTCGCCAAGGCGCTGGGGCCGGGGCACACCGTCGCCACCATCCTTTGCGACGGTGGGGCGCGGTATCAGTCCAAGCTGTTCAATCCCGAGTTCCTGCGGAGCAAGGGGCTGCCGGTCCCGCACTGGCTGGCCTGAAAGGGGCAGGGGACGCCGCCTCCGGCGACCCCCGCCGGGGGAGCGGTGTTCCCCCTGACCCCGCCAATCCGTTCCCGCCCCACTTGGCCCATCCTGATTTTGGCGGCACCCTGCGCGGCTGATTCGCCAAGGGAGGACGGTCTATGAACGGCGCCGAGAGCCTGGTCCATACGCTGCTGAAGAGCGGGGTGGATACCTGCTTCGCCAATCCAGGCACGAGCGAGATGCACTTCGTCGCCGCACTGGACCGGATTCCCGGCATGCGCTGCGTGCTGGGCCTGCAGGAGAACATCGTCACCGGCATGGCCGATGGCTATTGGCGCATGAGCGAGAAGCCGGCCGCCACCCTGCTGCACTGCGGCCCGGGCCTCGCCAACGGCCTCGCCAACCTGCACAACGCCCGGCGTGCCCGCAGCGGCATCGTCAACATCGTGGGCGACCAGGCGACCTACCACCGCCCGCTCGACGCCCAGCTCACCGCCGATACCGAGGGCTGGGCGCGGCCCGTCTCCGGCTGGGTGCGGACGGCGATGGACGCCAAGCGCGTCGGCGCCGATGCCGCCGTGGCCGTGCAGGCCGCCCGCACCGCGCCGGGGCAGATCGCCACCCTGATCCTGCCGGCCGACACCGCCTGGAACGAGGGCGGCGAGCCCGCCGAGGCGCTGCCCGTGCCGCCCGCCACCACGCCCGACCCGCATGCAGTGAAGACCGCCGCCCGCGTGCTGCGCGAGAAGAAGAACGTGCTGATCCTGCTGGGCGGCATCGGCCTGCGGGGCGAGGCGCAGGCGCTCGCCTGGCGCGCCGCGCAGGCCACCGGCCAGCGCGTGCTGGCCGAGATGTCCAACGCCCGCGTCGAGCGCGGCCGCGGCCGCCTCCAGCTGGAGCGGGTGCCCTATCCGGTGGACATGGCGATCGAGTCGCTCAAGTGGGTCGAGCACCTGATCCTGGTGAACGCCAAGGCGCCGGTCGGCTTCTTCGCCTATCCCGGCAAGCCGAGCCGGCATTACCCCGAGACGGCCGAGGTGCATGTCCTCTCCCGCTACGAGGAGGACGGCATCGCCGCGCTGCAGGCGCTGGTGGAGGAGCTGGGCGCGCCGGAGGCCGCCATGCCCGATCCCGGCCCGCGCCCGGACCCTGCGCGTGGCGCGCCGACGCCGGAGGGCCTGGCCCGCACGCTGGCCGCGCTGATGCCGGAGGGCAGCATCGTGGCCGACGAGAGCGTTTCCTTCGGCCGCGGCTTCTACAAGGAGACCCACGCGGCGCCGCCGCATGACTGGTTGCAGATCACCGGCGGCGCCATCGGCTGCGGCATGCCGCTGGCCACCGGGGCGGCGATCGGCGCCGGCGGGCAGCGGCGCGTGATCAACCTGCAGGCCGACGGCTCGGCCATGTACACGCTGCAGTCGCTCTGGACCCAGGCGCGCGAGAAGCTGCCCGTCACCACCATCATCCTGTCCAACCGCAAGTACCAGATCCTGATCGGCGAGTACCAGAACGTCGGCGCCAATCCGGGCCCGACGGCGATGAGCATGCTCGACCTCGGCAACCCGGACCTCGACTGGCTGCGGCTGGCCGGCGGCATGGGGGTGGAGGCCGCGCGCGCCACCACGCTGGAGCAGTGCGGCGACCTGCTGGCGCAGTCCTGCGCGCAGAACGCGCCGTTCCTGATCGAGCTGGTGATCTGACGGCCAGCCGGCGGGGCGCCCATCGCCCCGCCGGTTTTTTCCCGCCACCCCGCAAAGCGTGCTTGACGCGGCCGGCCTGCCGGCATTTACTGCGAATAACTCGCAATTGCAGCGATAGGCTGGTGGACGCGGTCACTACCGTCCCACCGCGCAGAGGGTCCCGCTTCTCCCCCCGGATCCGCCAGCCCATCCAGCTTTGCGAGATCCGGCGCCGGCCCGCAGGGGAGGCGGGCGCCGGAAGCGGACCGGGGCGATCGGGCGCAGACTTGCGAACCGCCCGATCAAACCGCGCGGCGCCTGAAGGGGGTGCCGCCGGGGGCTGACTTTGCACGCGGGCAGGGCGTGCAGGCCCCGGTCCGCGCCCTTCCTTCCGCCATGGCGGGGGATGGCGCCGGCCCGTCCAGACGCTAGGCTGGCCGAAGCCATAAGCCTGGAGGAACGCAGCCCGATGCCCTACATCATCGAAACCTTCGACAAGCCGGACAGCCTCGCGCTGCGCAAGTCCACGCGCGACGAGCACCTCGACTACCTGGACGCCAACATGGACAGGCTGCTCGCCTGCGGCGCCAAGCTGAAGGACGACGGCAGCGACGCCGGCGGCGGCCTCTACATCGTCGATGTCGAGACCCGCGCGGAAGCCGAGGCCTTCATCGCCGCCGATCCCTTCAGCAAGGCCGGCCTCTTCGAGCGCGTGCAGATCTCGCGCTGGCGCAAGGGCTACCTGGACGGCAAGAGCTTCTTCCCGCCGCGCAAGTGAGCTCGTCGCTGCCGGCCTGCTCCACCACCAGCAGGCAGGCCGGGCCCTGCGGATGCGCCACGTGCTCGGCGCCCGCGGGGAGGTGCAGCAGGTCCCCGGGGCCAAGCGTGACGACCCGCTCCGCCCCATCCTCGCGCAGGTGCATCGCCACCCGCCCGGCCAGCACCGCGAAGACCTCCTGGCCCGTGTTGACGTGCCAGCGATAGGGCTGGTCGGTCCAGCGCAGCTTCACCACCGCGTCGGGGATTCGCGCCACCGCGGGGCCGGACCAGGCCGTGCCGCCCGGCAGGGCAGCGCCATGGAACAGCGTCGCGCTCATGCCGGCACGGCCTCCACCGGAACCACGGCGGCGAAGCGATCCGCGAGCGCCGCCAATGCCACGCGCTGGACCCAGGCGGCCGGAAGCCGGATGCCGCCGAGCGGATCGGGCAGGGGACGGGTCGCGGTGGCGTCGGCGGCGACCGTCGCCGGCAGGCCGAGATCCAGCGCCGCCCGCGCGGTGGAGGAGACGCACATATGCGTCATGAAGCCGGCCAGCAGCAGCTTGCCCCGGCCGGTCGCGGCGATGCGCGCCTGGAGGTCGGTGCCGGCGAAGGCGTTGGGCAGGGTCTTGCCGATCACCGCCTCGCCCGCCTCGGGCCGCGCCGCCTCCAGGATGGCGCCGCCCGCGGCCGGGTCGAGAAGGCCGCCGGCGCGGCCGCGATGCGCCACATGGATCACCGGCGTCCCGGCCGCGCGGGCGCGGGCGAGCAGGGCGGCGAGCCGCTCGCTGGCCGCCGCGATGCCCTCCAGCGGCAGATGCCCGCTGCGGTATTCCTCCTGGGCGTCGATCACCACCAGCACCGCCTCGGCCAGCCGCGCGGGGGCCGGCTGCACGCCCGCGAGGCCAAGCAGGGTGGGCGGCGGCGGCAGGGCGGCGAGGGCGGCCTCGAAATGTGCCGTCGCGCCGGCGAACTTGTCGCGGCAGCCGGGATCGCAGAAGCCGACGGGCTCGTCCTGCCAGCGCGTCAGGGCCTCGGGCGCGACCGGCTTGCCCGACCAGGGGCAGGTCTCGTTGATGGGTTGGGGCATGGAGATGGTTCCTCGGGGCATTGGCGCTAGCCTGCCGCGCGGAGGCTCTGGCATGAAGGACATCATGCCCTCCTTTCCTGCCAAGCCGCGCTCCGTGGTCCTTCCGCTCTATCCCGGGGTGATGCTGCTCGACGTGGCGGGGCCGGCGGAGGTTTTCGCCGCCGCCGCCCGGCTGGCGGGGCAGGGCGCTCCGGTTCCGTACCGCCTGCACCTCGTCTCGCCGCAGGGTGGTGCAGTGGCGACCGAGCTGGGGGTCGGGCTGGACAGCATGCCCTGGGCGAGCTTGGGAGAGGCGCCGGCCGACACGCTGCTTGTGCCGGGCGGCGAAGGGGCGCTGGCGGCGGCGGAGGATGCCGCCTTCCTGGACTGGTTGCGCAGCATGGCTGGCGCGGCGCGGCGGGTGGCCTCGGTCTGCCTGGGTTCGTTCATCCTTGCCGCGGCGGGGCTGCTGGAGGGCCGCGCCGCCACAACACACTGGCGCCATTGCGCCGCGCTCCAGCGGCGCCACCCCGGCGTGATGGTGCGGCCGGAGCCGATCTTCGTGCGCGACGGCCGCTTCTGGACCTCGGCCGGGGTGACCGCCGGCATCGACATGGCGCTGGCGCTGGTGGAGGAGGATCTTGGCCACGCCGCGGCGCTGGAGGTGGCGCAGCGCCTTGTGGTCTTCCTGAAGCGGCCCGGCGGGCAGGCACAGTTCAGCGCCGCGCTGGCAGCCCAGGCCAGCAGCCGCGACAGCGACTTCGCCGGGCTGCTGGGCTGGATGGCGGCCAATCTCTCGGCCGACCTGCGCGTGGAAGTGCTCGCGGAGCGCGCCGGCATGGCGCCGCGCAGCTTCGCCCGCGCCTTTGTCGCGCAGACCGGCGAAACGCCCGCCCATGCGGTGGAAGGGCTGCGCGTGGAGGCGGCGCGGCACTTGCTGGAGACCGGGGAACTGGCGGTGGCGGAAATCGCCCGCCGCTGCGGCTTTGGCGATGACGAGCGAATGCGCCGGGCATTTCTGCGCCGGCTCGAAGCCTCGCCGGCGGAGTACCGTGCCCGGTTCGGGCGGGCGGTGGCATAGGAAAAGCCCGGGGGAGGAAAAGCCCGGGGGAGGAAAAGCCCAGGGGAGGAAAAGCCTGGGGGAAGGAATTCCCCGAAAGCCCCATCCATTTTCTTCGGGTTTCCCGCGCCGGCGGCGCGCGCAGCGCCAGGCCGACAAAAAGAAGATGGGAGTTCGGGGGAATTGCTTCCCCCGATTTTTCCTGCTTCCTCAGCCGCGCTTGCGGCGGGGTGCGGGCTCGGCGAAGAGGTCGGGCTCCGGCGCCGCGGCCGGGGCGGCGGCGGGCTCGGCGGACCTGGTCTTGGCGGCCGTCTTGCGGGGCGCGGGTTTCGCCGGCCCGGGCTTCGCCGGCCTGGTCCTGGAGCGCGCGGCCGGCTTCTTGGGCGCGGGAGCCACGCTTTCCTCCACCACCATCCGTGCCAAGGGCTTCTTCTTCGGCGCCGGGTTGCCCGCCACCACGTCCAGCGCCGCGGCGATGTCCTCCACCAGGTCCTCGACATCCTCCAGGCCGACGGAAAGGCGCACCGCGCCATCGGAGATGCCGAGCCGCGCCCGCTCCTCGGCCGAGACGCGCATATGCGTGGTCGTCGCGGGGTGGGTGATCAGGCTCTTGGAGTCGCCGAGGTTGTTGGAGATGTCCACCACCCGCAGCGCGTCGAGGAAGCGGAAGGCCGCCTCCTTGCCGCCCTTCAGCTCGAAGCTGACCAGCGTGCCACCGCCCGTCATCTGCTGCTTGGCCAGCGCGTATTGCGGATGGCTGGCGAGGTAGGGATAGCAGACGCGGCCGATCTCGGCGCGCTCCTCCAGCATCTGCGCGATGGCGGCGGCGCTGCGGCACATGGCGGGCACGCGGAGGTGCAGCGTCTCCAGCCCTTTCAGGATGACCCAGGCGTTGAAGGGCGAGATGGCCGGGCCGGTGTTGCGGATGAAGGGCTGCAGCACCTCCTCCACCCACTTCTTGCTGCCCAGCACGGCGCCGCCCAGCACGCGGCCCTGGCCGTCGAAGTGCTTGGTGGCGGAATAAACCACCACGTCGGCGCCGAACTTCATCGGCTTCTGCAGCAGCGGCGTGGCGAAGACGTTGTCCACCACGACCACCGCGCCGGCGGCATGCGCCAGGTCGCAGACGGCCTTCAGGTCCACGAGATCCAGCATCGGGTTCGAGGGCGTCTCGATCAGCACCATCTGGCAGGGGCGCTTGAAGGCCGCCTCCCATTGCGCGAGGTCGCCGCCGTCCACGAACTCGGTCTGGATGCCATAGCGGGGCAGCAGGGTGGAGACGATCCAGTGGCAGGAGCCGAACAGCGCGCGGCTGGCCACCACGCGATCGCCTGTCTTCAGATGCGAAAGCATGGCGGAACTGACGGCGGCCATGCCGGTGGCGGTGGCGCGGCAGGCCTCGGCACCTTCCAGCGCGGCGAGGCGGGCCTCCAGCATCTGCACGGTCGGGTTGCCGAAGCGGGAGTACTGGAAGTGCTGCGCCTCGCCGGTGAAGGTCTGCTCGGCCTGCACGGCGCTGTCATAGACGAAGCCGGAGGTCAGGTAGAGCGACTCGGAGGTCTCGTCGAGGTTGCTGCGCATCTGCCCGCCGCGCACCAGCAGGGTGGCGGGGCGAAAGGGGCGGTCTGAGGCGGGCTTTGCCATGGGACGGGCGACTCTCGGGCTTGCATCACACACAAACCGGCCCGGTCGGGCGGAGGTCTGGCACAACAGCCCCGCCGCGGCCGTTTAGCGCGATTGTTTAAGCTCGCCGCAAGCTGGCCGGACAAATCGCGAGCGCCTCTCGCAAGGCCGCCGGACCTTACGCCCGGCTTGCCCCCCGCACAAGGCCGGGCTACAACGACCGGCGACGCGGGCGTAGTTCAGAGGTAGAACGTCAGCTTCCCAAGCTGAATGTCGTGGGTTCGATTCCCATCGCCCGCTCCAGGCGCTTCCGGCACGCGGCCGGTTTTCTCCCGCCGGATCGCTCCGGCAACCAGCCCTGGCCCGCCACGGCCTCGCGCGGAACGCATCTGCGCATTCCCGTCCATCGCCCCATCAGGACCAGCGAGGCACCTGCGCATCGCTGCGGGGCGCGCCGCCACGCCTGGTCCTCCGTCGCGTCCTGGTGCCCGCCGCCAGCATGCGCAGGCGCATCACAGAAGCCTCAACGGCCGCCTGAGCCGCTTGGCGCCAACGTTCTTGTTTCGCAACGGCGTGATCTGCTATTGCAGTTTTGTGCCGAGCCTTCAGCCCTTCAACAGCCTGGATGCCACCGACCCGCGCTCGCTGGCCGACCTGGCCCATGAGCGCATCCGCGAGGCCATCGTGCTTGGCACCCTGCAGCCGGGCGCGCGCCTTTCCGAACGGGGCCTGGCCGCCGCCCTCAACATCTCCGCGCAGCCGGTGCGGGATGCGCTGCGCCGCCTGGAAACCGAGGGGCTGGTCGAGACGCAGCCGCGCAGCGGCACCTATGTGGCCGATCTCAGCGCGACGCGGCTGACGGAGATCGGCCTGATCCGCTCCGCGCTGGAGGGCGTGGCCGCGGCGCTGGCCGCCACCCGCATCGACGCCGCCGGCTGTTCCGCGCTGCGCAGCCGCCTCGCCGCCGTGCGCCGCGCCACGAAACAGGAGGACGCCGAGGCGGTGGCCGCCGCCAACGACGCCCTGCATGCGGCGATCCATGCCGCGGCGGGCAGCGGCGATCTGCGGAGGCTGCTCGAGCGCCTGCGTGCCTACGATTATCTCGGCCGCGCCCGCGTGCTGTCCTCGCCCGCCGAGCGGCAGCGCGCCGTGGAGGAACACCACGCGATCGTGGCCGCGATCGAGGCGGGGGCGGCACGGAAGGCCGAAGCGATCATGCGCGACCACGCGCTGCGTTCGCTCGCCGTCGCTTTCCCGGAAGAGGCCGCCGCGGCGATCTGGCAAGCGGAGGCGACGGAAGGGCCGCCGGGGCGCTGAAAGGAAGCGAGCCCGCAGGGCTGCCGCCGGTTCCCGCGATCCGGTCGGCAGGCGTGCAGGGCGCGGAAGACGGACCCGCGCCGCCGCCCGCCGCGACGGGGCGGGCGCGACAACCAGACCGCACGCCGCGGCGTGCGCAGACCGGCAGCCGAACAGACCGGCAGCCCAACAGACCGGCAGCAAAGGAGGACGTTCATGCTTACCCGTCGTATCGTCATGGCTGGCGCGCTTGCCTCTCCCCTGGTGGTTCGCCGCGCCTTCGCCCAGTCGGCCACGCTCAGCGTCAACTCGGCGCTGACCGATGACGACCCGATGTTCAACGGCCTGCGCGCCTTCAAGGAGGCGGTCGAGAAGCGCAGCGGCGGCAGCCTGCGCGTGAACCTGTTTCCCTCCTCGCAGCTTGGCCCGGATGAGGACGTGCTGGAGCAGGCGCGCGCCGGCGCCGGCGTCGCGGTGCTGGTCGATGGCGGCCGGCTCGCGCCCTATGTCCACGAATTCGGCATCCTCGGCGCGCCCTACATCGCCAGCGGCTTCCCGGAGCTGCGCAAGATCGCCACCTCGCCACTGTTCGAGGGCTGGACGGAAAAGCTGCGCAAGGCCTCCGGCCACCAGGTGCTGTCCTTCAACTGGTTCCAGGGCGACCGCCACCTGCTGACCAACAAGCCGGTGACCACCCCCGCCGATCTCGGCGGCGTGCGGATGCGCACCCCCGGCGCGCCGGTCTGGCTGGAGACCATCCGCGCGATGGGGGCGACGCCGACGCCGCTGCCCTGGACGGAGGTCTATTCGGCGCTGCAGCTGCGCGCCATCGACGGCGCGGAGGCGCAATACCCCGCCGTCTGGGGCGCGCGCCTCTACGAGGTGATCAAGAACATCACCAAGACCGGCCACATCAACCTCATCACCGGGCTGGTCGGCTCGCGCGCCTGGTTCGACGGGCTCTCCCCGGAGCAGCGGACGATCCTGCGGGATGAGGCGCTGAACGGCGGGGATGTCGGCTCGAAGGCCACCCTCGCCTCGCTGGACGATTTCGAGAAGAAGCTGCGCGCGGCCAAGGTCGAGATCGCGACGCCCGATCTGACGCCCTTCCGCGAGGCGACGAAGGTCGTCTACGACAAGCTGAACTACGCCGCGCTGCGGCGCGAAGTCGACGCCGCCATCGCCGGCTGAGCCGATGCGGACCCTGGAAAGGGCGGAGGAGGCGCTCGGCGTCCTCCTCTTCGCCGGCGTCTGCCTGCTGGTGCTGCTGGGGGCGCTGTCCCGCACGGTCGGCATGCCGCTGATCTGGTCCATCGACATGGCCCAGATGCTGTTCGCCTGGACTGCCGTGCTTGGCGCCGACGTGGCGCTGAAGCGCTGGCAGCACATCGAGATCGACATCCTCGTGCGGCTTTTCCCGCCAGGGGTGCGGCACCTGCTGGCGATGGTGTGGCTGCTGGCCATCGCCGCCTTTCTGGCGACGCTGGTCTGGCTCGGCGTCAAGCTGACCCTGCTGAACCTGGAGCGCGAGCTGGGCGATGCCGGCATCTCCTATGGCTGGGTCACCGCGGCGATCCCGGCCGGCGCGGCGCTGATGCTGATCACCGTGGTGGGCCGCCTGGTCGGCGGGCTGCGGCGGCGGGATGGCGCCCTCAACCTCGAAGGCCGGGACGGGATGGTGCTGTGACCGCGATCGTCAGCCTGCTGTTCTTCGTGCTCATGTTCCTGGGCATGCCGGTGGCCTTCGCCATCGGCTGCGCCTCCTTCCTGTTCTACCTGTTCGGGCCGGTGCCGCCGGCCATCGCGGTGCAGCGCATCGTCTCGGCCACGCAGTCCTTCCCGTTGCTGGCCGTGCCGCTGTTCGTGCTCGCCGGCCACCTGATGAACGAGGCCGGCATCACCGAGCGGCTGATCCGGCTGGCCACGGCGATGGCCGGCTGGATCCGAGGCGGGCTGGCGCAGGTGGCCATCGCGCTCAGCGCGCTGATGGGCGGCGTTTCCGGCTCGGCGGTGGCGGATGCCGCGATGGAGGCGCGCATCCTCGGCCCCGCCATGCTCAGCCGCGGCTACTCGCGCGGCTTCGCCTCCGCCGCCATCGCCGTCGGCTCGCTGATCACCGCCACCATCCCGCCCAGCATCGGGCTGATCCTCTACGGCTTCCTTGGCAATGTCTCGATCGGCCGGCTGTTCATCGCCGGCATCATTCCGGGCGTGCTGATGACCGTCTTCCTGATGGCGACGGCCTGGGCGGTCGCCGTCCGGCGCGGATACCAAGCGGAGCTGGAACGGCCGCCGCGCGGTGGCGAGCTGCTGCGGGCGGTGTGGGAGAGCAAGTGGGCGCTGCTCTTTCCCCTCTTCCTGATCGGCGGCATCCGCTACGGCATCTTCACGCCGTCCGAAGCGGGCGCCTTTGCCGTCGCCTATGCGATCATCGTCGGCATGCTGGTCTATCGCGAGCTGACCTGGCGGAAGCTGGTGCAGGCGCTGCAGCACAGCCTGGCCGATACCGGCATGATCATGCTGATCATCATGTTCTCGGCGATGATCGGCTACATGATCACCATGGAGCGGGTGCCGCAGAACGCCACGGCCTTCCTGGCCAGCCTTTCGCAGAACCGCTACGTGCTGCTGCTGCTGATCACCGCCTTCCTCGCGGTGCTCGGCATGTTCCTGGAATCCACCGTCATTACCCTGCTGCTGACGCCCATCCTGGTGCCGGTGGTGACACGCCTCGGCATCGACCCCGTGCATTTCGGCGTGGTGATGATGACGACGGTGACGCTGGGCGGCATGACGCCGCCCGTGGGCGTGGCGATGTTCACCGTCTGCGGCATGCTGGATTGCCCGATGGAGGAATACACGCGCGACGCCCTGCCGTTCCTTGGCGCGGTGATCGCGCTGATCGTGCTGATGATCTTTGTGCCGGCCATCGTGCTGGTGCTGCCGAACCTGCTCTTCTGAGCCGCTGGCCAGGAGGCGCCGGGCCGGACCGCCCGCGCGCCTCTCCTGGTTCATGCGCCAAGCAACTCCGCCGGATCCGGCATCGGCGGCAGGGTGGTGGTGGTGCCGCCGTTCGCCGCGGTCCAGCCGGTCATGTCGATGACGAACATGCGCTGCGGCTGCACCAGCCGGTGGCGCGCGGCGCGGCCTTCCAGCGCCCATTCCAGGTAGCCCGGGCGGGGCAGGTGGCCATCCATTTCCAGGCCGCGCCGGGCGCTGACCATGGCGGTCGCGGGTGCCCAGACGATGGCCATGCCGCGATGGCGCAGGGTCCGGTAGAGGTGCAGGTGGCCGCAGGCGATGACCTTCACGCCGCCGTCCGCGCAGGCGTCGAGAAAGGCGCGGCGCGCCTCGTAGGGCAGGCTTGAGGTGGTGAAGCCCCGGTCCTCAGGATCGTCGGCGAAGGGCGGCATGTGGGTGAAGACCATCACCGGCCGGTCTTGGCGGGTGGCCAGCGCCTCGGCGAGGAAGCCTTGCTGCTCGGCCTCCTCCGGTAGGCCGCTGGCCATCAGCGCGCTGTCCAGCCCGATCACGCGCCAGGCGCCGAGATCGCGCCGCCACCATTGCGGGCCGACATGCTGCCGCCAGGCCGCCATGCGGGCGGCCGTCAGCGGTTGCTCCAGGCGGGCGAAGCGCGGCGCCTCGCCGATATCATGGTTGCCCGGGATGGCCAGCCAGGGCACCCCCAGCGCCGCCATGGCGGCCGCGCCGTAGCGCAGGTCCTCGGGCGCCGCGGGACCGTTGAAGGCGAGGTCGCCCGAATGCACGATCAGGTCGGGCGGTGCCGCACGCATGGCGGCGCGGAAGGCGGCGAAGTTGCCGGCGAAATAGCCATGGCTGGGCGAGAGATGCGTGTCGCTCACCTGCACCAGGCGGATCGGCGCGTCGTTGTTCATGCGAAGCTCAGGTTGTCCGGTCGCAGGTCCATGAAGTAGAAGGTGCAGGGGCGCCACTTCACCCGGCTCCGCACGGCATAGAACTCGGCGGGCTGGTAGAGCACCGTGCCAGGCGCGGCATCCTCCCAGGCGTCGAGCATCGCCCTGAACAGCGCCTTGCGCCTCGCGGGATCGGTCTCGCCCTCCAGCGCGCGGCCGGCGGCGTTGAAGGCCGCGGTGCTGGCGAAGGCGCCGGACTTCTGGAACCAGCTCGACGGCCCCCAAGAGATCCAGAGCGAGCCGAGCGGGTCGGGCAGGCGCGTGGAATTGGAGTTGTTGCCGATCTGCTGCCCCTCGGCGCGCATCTGGGGGAAGTTCTCCACCACCTGCAGCCGCGCGTTGATGCCGACGGCGCGCCACATCTCGATCATCACCTGCGCCGCGCGCAGCGCGTTGGTGTAGTAGTTCGGCAGGGTGCGGTAGGTGATCTCCTGGCCGTTGTAGCCGGCCTCGCGCAGCAGCCGCTTCGCGCGCTCGGGGTCGTGGGGCAGGGAGCGGCCCTCCAGGAACATGTCGCCATATTCCGGGAAGTTGTGGCCGTGCGGCACCACGGCGGCGCCGCCCCAGAGCGTCTCCACCAGAAGCCGGCGGTCCACCGCGAGGGCAAGCGCCTGCCGGATGCGCTTGTCGCCCATGCCCGGGCCTCGTTCGTCGAAGGTGAGCACATGGACGTTGGCCAGCACCACCTGGCGGATATCCACCTCCCCGACCGGCTTCAGCATCTCCAGCTGGTCGGGCGGCACGTTGGTGATCAGGGCCACGTCGCCGGCCTGCAAGGCGGCGACGCGCGCGGCCAGCTCGGGGATCTGGCGGAACACCACCTGCCGCGCGGTGGGGCGGGCCATCCAGTAGTCGTCGAAGGCGTCGAGGGTGATGCGCTGGTAGCTCTGCATCGCCCGCAGCCTGTAGGGACCGGTGCCGACGGGGTCGCGGCTGAAGCCGTCGAAGCCACGCTCCTCATAGGCCCGCTTGCTGACGATCCAGGCGCACCAGGAGGCCAGGCGCTGCTCCAGCAGAACGTCCGGCACGCGGGTGCGGAAGCGCACGGTGTTGTCGCCCACCGCCTCCACGCCGGCGAGCGTGGCGAAGTAGGACCTCGCCTCCGGCATCAGCGGCTTCTCGCCATGCATCCGATTGGAGGTGAAGGTATAGACCACGTCCTCCGGCGTCAGCAGGTCGCCGTTGTGGAAGCGCACGCCCTCGCGCAGCGTCAGCACCAGCTCGCTCGGGCCATTGCGCGTCCAGGACGTGGCGAGGTGGGGCTTCAGCCCGGCGCCGCCGCCATCCGGCGAGGCCAGGAAGTCGCGGCGGATCAGCGTGTCGAAGATCGAGTAGGTGATCCGCGTGCCGACGTTGGACAGCTCGCGCGCCGGCTCCAGCGTCGGCGGCAGTTCGGGAACGCCGATGTTCAGCACCGGCCGGGCGTCGGCCTGCGCGGCGGCGGCCCTGGCGAAGGGCAGCGCCATGCCGGCGCCGAGCAGGGAGCGGCGAGGAAGCGTCATGAGAGGTCACCCGGTTGTCCGGGCGACGTGTTCGCATCTCCGCGTGATGCCGGTTTGACAGCCCGGCGTCGGTTCCGTGACGGTTTCCCCTCCTCAGGGCCGCACGGCGGGGGGCAGGCGGGCCGGCTGGGCGGCCGGGAAGGAGGGTTGCAGCGGCCCGACGCCGGCGGTGGTGGGCACCGGCCTGCCGGGTGGATCCACGCCGGCGAGACTGTCGGGCGAAAGCGACTCCACCGGCCGGCCGCCCTCCGGCGGCGGAATGGACACGACCGAGGCCACCAGCCCCTCCTGCCAGCCGCCGCCCAGCGCCTTGTAGAGCGAGACCAGGTCGGTGGTCAGGGCGAGCGTCGCGCGCACGCGCTGCTGGCGCGCCTCCACCAGGCTGCGCTGCGCGTCGAGCACGTCGAGGAAGTTGGACAGGCCGTTGTTGTAGCGGCTGCGGGCCAGGGAGAGGGCGGTCTCGGCCGCCTTGACGGCGCGCTCCAGCAGGTCCCGCTGCACCTTGTCCGTGCGGTAGGCGACCAGGCTGTCCTCCACCTCGCGCAGCGCGTTGAGCACGGTGCCGCGGTAGGCCAGCGCCGCCCCGGCCTGCTGCGCGCGGGCGAGGCGGAGGTTGGCGGTGAGCCGGCCGCCCTGGAAGATCGGCAGCGAGATGGCCGGGCCGAAGGAGTAGAAATGGCTGGCCCAGTTGGTCAGGTAGTCGGCGTCGATGGCGCGCACGCCGATGCTGCCGGTCAGCGAGATGTCCGGGTAGAACTGCGCCGTGGCGACGCCGATTCCGGCGGTGGCGGCGTGCAGGCGCGCCTCCGCCTGGCGGATGTCGGGGCGCCGCCGTGCCAGCGAGGAGGGCAGGCCCACCGGAACGGAGGGCGGCGTCGGCGGGATCGGCGCGGTGACGGAAAGCTCCTGGTCCAGCGCGCCGGGCGGCTGGCCGGTGAGCACGCTGAGGCGGTTCATCGCCTGCTGCGCCTGGCGCTTGAAGGGCTGCAGCTGCGCCTCGTAGCTGGCCAGCTGGGCGCGCTGGTTGGCCACGTCCAGCTCGGTGGTCAGGCCCTGGCCACGGCGGCGCTCCGTCAGCCGCAGCAGGTCGCGCGCGGTGTCCACGTTCTGCTGCTGGGTGCGCGCCAGGGCCTGCGCGCCGCGCAGCCCGGCATAGGTCTGCGCCACCTCGGCCAGCAGCGTGACGAGCGCGTCGTTGGTGCCCTCGACGGCGGCCTGGGTTTGCGCGTTGGCCTGCTCCACCGAACGGCGGACGCGGCCGAAGAGGTCCAGCTCCCAGCTTGCATCGAAGCCGAGCTGGAACAGGTTGCTCGGTCCGGTGAGGCCGTTGAGGGCGTTCTCCAGCGCATCCGCCGCTCGATTGCCGAGGCCGGGCTCCTGGCCATTGAGCTGCTGGTTGTTGCGCAGGCCCTCGATCGAGCCGAAGGCGCCCTGCGATCGCAGAAGGCCGCGCAGGCCGAGCTGCTGGCGGGTGTAGGTGCCGCTCCCGTTCAGGCTCGGCAGGCCCGCGCCGCGCGCCGCCGCCTCGGCCTGCCGCGCCTCCACGATGCGCAGCACCGCCTGTTGCAGGTCCGGGTTGCCGGCCACCGTGCGCTCGATCAGCGAGTTCAGCGCCGGGTCGTTGAAGCTGGTCCACCAGCGTGGGGCCGGATCGGCCTGGAGGGAAACCGCCTGGTTCGGGTTGCGCGCGGCGTCGCTCCAGGCGGGCGGCACCTCGGCGCGGGGTGGCACGAAGTCGGGGCCCACGGTGCAGGCTGCAAGGCCGCCGGCCAGGGCGACCGCGAGGGCGGCGCGAAAGCTCATCACGTGCAACTCAATGTCCCCCGCCGCCGCCCTGGACCTTCTGGCCCGTGAACAGGAAGGCGAGCGGCACGATCAGCAGCGCCAGCGCCGCGGTGATCCTGAAGGTGTCGGAATAGGCCAGGATGGCCACCTGCTCCCGCAGCATCTGCGCCATCTGCCCCATGGCAAGCTGCCCGGCGGCGGCGGCGGAGTAGCCGTGGTCGATCAGCGCCTGCTCGATCTGCTGCAGCGTCGTGTTGAAGGGCTGGTAGAGCGGCGTCATGTATTCGGCGAGGTAGCTCGTGCGGATCTGCTCGTGGTTGGTGACGAGCGCGGTCGAGACCGAAATCCCCACCGAGCCCATCACGTTGCGGATCATGGTGAAGAGCGCGGTGGCGTCGCCGTTCAGCGCGCGCGGCAGGGTGGCATAGGCGATGGTGCTGATCGGCACGAAGAGGAAGGCGAGGCCCACCGTCTGCGCCGCGCGCATGATGGCCAGCTCGGCATAGTCGATGTCCGGCGTCAGACCTTGCGAATAGTAGAGCGCGGCGCTGAGGCAGAGGCCGCCGAAGGCCACCAGGTACTTCGCGGGCATGAAGCTCATCAGCTTGCCGGTGACGGGAATCAGCATCACCAGCAGCACCGCGCCCGGTGCCAGCACCAGGCCGGACCAGGTTGCGTTGTAGCCGAGCTGCTGCTGCGCCATCTGCGGGATCAGCACCGCCGAGGCGTAGAGCACGAAGCCCATCAGGCCGATGGCGGCGCAGCCGACGGAGAAGTTGCGGTCCTTGAAGACCCGGAGGTCCACGATGGGGTTGCGCGCGTAAAGCAGCCAGTAGACGCCGCCGACATAGCCGACGGCCGAGACCAGCGCCGCCTTGCGGATGAAGTCGGAGTCCAGCCAGTCGTAGTTCTCGCCGCGGTCGAGCGCCAGCTCCATGCCACCCAGCGCCAGCACGATGAAGCCAAGCCCCACATAGTCGAAGCGGAAGGGGCGGGACTGCTCCTCCTCCACCCAGGGCGGGTCCTCCACCACCTGCAGCACGCCAAACACCGTCAGCACGCCGATCGGCACGTTGATCAGGAAGATCCAGTGCCAGGAATAGGTGTCGGTGAGGTACCCGCCCAGCACCGGCCCGAGGATCGGCGCCACGACGATGGCGATGGCGGTGACGGAGAAGGCGGTGCCGCGCCGCTCCGGCGGAAAGGTGTCGAGGATGATGGCCTGCTGCGTCGGCTGCAGGCCGCCGCCAAAGAAGCCCTGGAGGGCGCGGAACAGGAGGAGTTGCCAGAACTCGGTGGCCATGCCGCAGCCGAGCGAGGCGGCGGTGAAGACGCTGATGCAGATGACGAAGTAGCGCTTGCGCCCGATCATGCGGCTGAGCGATCCGGAGATGGTCAGCACGATGCCGTTGGCCACGAGGTAGGTGGTCAGCGCCCAGGTGCTTTCGTCGTTGCTGACCGACATGCTGCCGGCGATGTGCGGCAGCGAGACGTTGACGATGGTGGTGTCGAGCACCTCCATGAAGGCGGCCATGGTCACCACCAGGGTGATGACCCAGGGATTGGCGGCAGGCCGCCAGCCCTTGCCGACGGAGCCGCTCATTCCAGCTTCACCGTCGGCACGACGGAAAGGCCGAGCGGCAGCGGCTCGTCCTTTGGCAGGCCGCTGTCGATGATGATCTTCACCGGCACGCGGCGGACGATCTTGACGAAGTTGCCGGTGGCGTTCTCGGCCGGAAAGGCGCTGAAGCGCGCGCCGCTGCCGCGCTGGATGCTGTCCACATGGCCGCGCAGCTCCAGGTCGGGATAGGCGTCCACCTCGATCGTCACCGGCTGGCCGGGCTGCATCGCGGTGAGCTGCGTCTCCTTGAAGTTGGCGGTCACCCAGAGGTCGGGCGTGACGAGGTTCATCAAGGTACTGCCGGGCTGCACGAAGCCGCCCTGCTCGACGTTGCGCCGGGTCACCCAGCCATCCTGCGGCGCGCGTAGCACGGCATAGGAGAGCATGGTCTCGGCCTCGTTGAGCTGTGCCTCGGCCTGCGCGACCTGCGCCTTGCGCTGCTCGACCGCCGCCTGGGCCAGCTCGATGTCCTGCTCGATCAGCTTGGCGATGCGGAGCTGCGCCTCGGCCTGGGCGACGTTCGCCGTCTGCGCCTGAAGTTGGGCATTGGCGGTGTCGATGCTGGACTGCGTGGTGGCGCGCGGGTCCACGCGGCGCTGGCGGCGGTACTCGGCCTCGGCCTGCGCCTGGCTGGCCTGCGCCGCCTTCAGTTGCGCCTCCGCCTGTTGCAGCTGTGCCGGCGCGCGCACCCGCGCCACCTCCAGCTGCACCTGCGCGGCATCGAGCTGGGCGCGCGCGAGCTGGAGGTTGGCGCGCGCCTGGTTGCGCTGGGCGGTGAGATCGCTGGCGTCGATGCGCAGCAGCAGGTCGCCGGCATGGACGAGCTGGTTGTCCTTCACCGCCAGCTCGGCGACGTAGCCGGAGATCTTGGGCGCGACGGCGATGGCGCGGCCCTCGGTATAGGCGTCGTCGGTGGACTCGAGATCGCGATGGCTCCACCAGTACCAGGCGCCGCCGAGGATCGCGAGCGCCAGCACGATGCCGCCGATGATCAGCGGCAGGCGGCCGGGACGCTTGCGGCCCTTGTCACCGTCCTGCCCGCCGTCGTCGTCAGGGTCACGCTGGTCCTGGTGATCGCGCTCATCCGTTTGGCGGGAAGCGCCATTCCGCCGATCCTCCTGGCCGCTGTCGCTGTTGTCGCGGCTGCGGGGCCTGCCCTCCGCGGGCGGCGCGTCTTCCGACGCGGGCGCGGCGGCCACGGCGGAACGGGAACGGCCGGCATGAGTGTTGCGCCCGAAGGCATGCCGCTTGTCGGCGACCGGCGCCGCATGCGCGCCCTGCTCGTGATCAGCCACTGGAAATCCTCGTCACTCGGCGCGCAGGTTCTTCCGGCAGACGGAGCCTGTGACATACGAACAAAAATGTATGCGAAACACACGTCCTTGAAGGACAGGCGGCGCGATCGGTTCAGCAGGAGGGATGCTGCTCCGCGCAAAGAACGCGGTTCGCGAGCGGTGGTTCCTGCGCGTAGGCCGGGGATTTCATGACCGGAATGCAATCCGGGCCGCCTTCCGCCGCCCCTTGGGAAACGGGCAGCCGGGCGGGGCGGGGCTGGCCTCAGGCCGGGTCCGCGCCGAGGGCGCGCAGCATGATGCCTTCGGTCAGGATCTGCGGCAGCACCGCGGGCTCGCCGCCGCCGGGCGGGTAGAGGAGGTAAAGCGGCACGCCGGCCCGGCCATGCGCGCGCAGCACGGCGGCGAGGGTGGCGTTGCCGTCCGTCCAGTCGCCCTTGAGGTAGGCGACGCCCTGGCGCGCGAAGGCGGCGCGCACCGCCTCGGTGTCCAGCGCCACGCGCTCGTTCACCTTGCAGGTGATGCACCAGGCGGCGGTCAGGTTGACGAAGACGGGGCGGCCTTCCGCGCGCAGGGCGGCGAGGCGCGCGGCTGACCAGGGTTCGGCGCCATTCCCCGCGGCGGCCAGGGCGCCGGGGCGGGCGGCGGGCGCAGCCGCGAGCCCGGGAAGCGCCGCAAGCGCCGCCAGCAGCGCCAGCGTCCCGCCGGCCCGCCCCAGCCAGCGCCCGCGCGGCGTCCGCGCGCGCTGCGCCGTGCCCCAGGCCCAGGCGGCGAAGCCGACCGCGAGCGCCCCGGCCAGCGCCGCCGCCAGCCCCTCCGGCCCGACCTGCTGCGCCAGCACCCAGAGCAGCCAGAGCGCGGCGCCAAACATCGGGAAGGCCAGGAGCTCCTTCAGCCGCTCCATCCAGGTGCCGGGACGCGGCAGCAGGCGGGCCAGCCCCGGCGCAAGGGCGAGCAGCGCGTAGGGCGCGGCCATGCCGAGGCCCATGGCCGCGAAGATGGCCAGGGTGGCGGCGGGCGGCATGCTCAGCGCCGCCCCGATGGCGGTGGCCATGAAGGGCGCGGTGCAGGGCGTGGCCACCAGCACCGCCAGCCCGCCGGTGGCGAAGCTGCCAAGATGCCCGCCGCGCGCCGCCAGCCCGGCACCGGCCCCCACCGCTCCGCCGACCTGGAACACGCCCGCCAGGTTCAGGCCGACGGCCAGCATCAGCCAGCTCATGCCGGCCACGAAGGCCGGGGCGGTGAACTGGAAGCCCCATCCGGCCACGACGCCGCCCGCGCGCAGCGCCAGCAGCAGCCCGGCCAGGGCCAGGAAGCAGAGCAGCACGCCGGCGGTGTAGCTGGCTGCGTGGCCGCGCACCTCGCCGCGCGCCGCGCCGGAAAGGCGGGCCAGGGCCATGGCCTTCATCGCCAGGATGGGAAACACGCAGGGCATCAGGTTCAGGATCAGGCCGCCAAGCGCCGCCAGCAGCGCCGCCTGCCACAGTCCGGGGCCGGCGGAGGCGGAAGCCGCGAGGGCGGTGGGCACGGCGCCGGGCGTCGCGGAAATGCTGAAGGCGCTGCGGCCGCCGGCGGCGTCGGTCAGCACCACCACGCCCTCCACCGGGCCGGGCGGCAGGGGAACGGCGCCGCGTTCCAGGCCGAGCCGGAGGGCGCCGTCCGATGCCGTCATCGGCTGCGGCGCGGCGTGGTTCAGCACGGTCGGCGCGGCGGGAAAGAAGCCGGCCGCGCGGATGGTGGCGGGGGTCAGGTCGGTGCCGTCCAGCCGCAGGGCGCCCTTCTGCCCGTCAAAGCCCAGGCTGGCCTTCCAGGGGGAGGGGCGGGGCAGGGCGGCCTCGGCCTCGCGGAAGGCTTCGGCGAGTGCGGGGTCGGGGCGGGGGGCGGCCTCCGCCGGGAAGTCGAGCCGGAAGCTGCCCTCCTCCGGGACGCAGACCTGCTCGCAGACCAGCCAGTTGGCCTGTGCCTCCAGGGTGAAGACATCGCCGGGCTTCAGGCTCGCGGGCGGGGTTACCGTCAGCGGCAGCAGCACATGGCCCTCGTAGCCGTAGTTCACCAGCGGCCCGAAGGGGATGCGCTGCGGCGCCGGCCAGTCGAAGCCGGTGGTCTTTGTGCCGTCGGGCGCGGTGAAGCTGATCTCCGGCGGGGCGCCGGCATCGCCCGCATTGCGCCAGTAGGTGTGCCAGCCGGGCGCCAGCACCTGGCGCAGCCCGAGGCGAAAGGACTGGCCGGGGGCGACGGCGTCCACCTCGGCGGCGAGCGTCATGGTGGCGCGCTCGGAGCGCACCGGCGCGCTTTCCAGCGCCCGGGCCGGGCCGGCGAGGGCGAGCAGGGCGAGGGCGGGGATCAGCGCGCGCAGCATGGCGCACTGAAAGCCGATTTCCCCTCCCGGGGAAAGCCCCGCCCGGTGACGAAGCGTTGCGCGGCTGCGGACCCCCCGCCGATGCGCTAGAGGGGCGGGCATGGACCATGTTTCGCCGCTGCTGCCCGAGCTTCCCGTCACCGAGGCCCTGCCGCGCCTGGCCGCGGCCCTGCGCGCCGGCAGCAACGCCGTGCTCGTGGCGCCGCCCGGCGCTGGCAAGACCACCCTGGTGCCGCTGCTGCTGAAGGACGAGCCCTGGGCCGAGGGCGGCAAGATCCTGGTGCTGGAGCCGCGCCGCGTCGCCGCCCGCGCCGCCGCCCGACGGATGTCCGAGCTGCTGGGGGAGCCGTTGGGGCGCACCGTGGGCGTCGTCACCCGGTTGGACCGGGCGGTTTCGGAGGCCACGCGCGTCGAGGTGGTCACCGAGGGGCTGCTGGTCCGCCGATTGCAGTCCGACCCCGGGTTGGAGGGTGTCGCGGCGGTGCTGTTCGACGAGGCGCATGAGCGCAACCTCGACACCGACCTCGCCCTGGCCCTCTGCCTGGACCTGCAGCACGCGCTGCGGCCGGAGCTGCGGCTGCTCGCCATGTCCGCCACCATCGAGGCGGAGGGCTTTGCCCGATTGCTCGGCGACGCGCCGGTGGTGGAGAGCCTGGGGCGGGCGCATCCGGTCGTCATCCAGCACCGCCCGCGCGACCTCCAGGACCCGCGCGACCTGCCCGAGGCCATGGCCGGCGCCATCCGCGCCGCGCTCGCCGAGCACCCCGGCGACGTGCTGGCCTTCCTGCCGGGCTGGGGCGAGATCCGCCGCACCGCCGAGCGGCTGGGCGGCGTCGCGGCCGAGGTGCTGCCGCTGCATGGCGAGCTGCCGCCGGCCGAGCAGGACAAGGCGCTGAACCCGTCCTCCCGGCGCAAGGTGGTGCTGGCCACCTCCATCGCCGAGACCTCGCTGACCGTGCCGGGGGTGCGCATCGTGGTGGATGGCGGCTTCCGCCGCGCGCCACGGCTCGATCCGGCGACCGGCCTCTCGCGCCTGGCCACCGTCCGCATCTCGCGCGCCGCCGCCGAGCAGCGCGCCGGCCGCGCCGGGCGCACCGAGCCGGGTGTCGCCATCCGGCTCTGGACGGAGGCGCTGCACCGCGGCCTGCCGCAGGCCGACCGGCCAGAGATCCTGGAGAGCGAGCTCTCCGGCCTGGCGCTGGACTGCGCCGCCTGGGGCGCCGAGCCGGCGGAGATGGCCTTTCTGGACCCGCCGCCGGCCGGCGCCATGGCCGCCGCCCGCGCCCTGCTGCGCGACCTTGATGCGCTGGATACCGGAGGGCGCATCACGCCCATGGGCCGGCGCATGGCGCGGCTGGGAACGCATCCGCGCCTCGCCCGGATGATGGCGGCGACGGAAACGCCCGAGGCGGCGGCGCTGGCCGCCGAACTCGCCGCCCTGCTGGAGGAGCGCGACCCCATTCGTGGCCGCGAGGCGCCCTCCGACATCCAGCTGCGCCTCGACCTTCTGCACGGCGCCGACGATCCGAACGCGGACCGCGGCGCGCTCGGCCGCATCCGCCGCGCGGTGACGCTGCACCGGCGCCGGCTCGGCGTGCCCGGCGGGGTGGAGGCGGAGGGCGATGCCGGGCTGTTGCTGGCCGCCGGCTTTCCCGACCGCATCGCCGCCCGGCGCGGCAGCATGGCCGGCGCCTTCCGCATCGCCTCGGGCCAGGGGGCCCGCCTGCCGGCCACCGATCCGCTCGGCAAGGCGCCGCTGCTGGCGGTGGCGGATCTCGAACTGCTGGGCACCGAGGCGCGCATCCGCATGGCCGCGCCGCTGACCCGCGAGGCGCTGGAAGCCGCCTTTCCCGGGCGGCTGGTGCGCGAGGAGGGCGCCGCCTTCGATCCGCGCGCCAATGCCGTGGTGGCGCGGCGCCGCCTGCGGCTTGGCCCGCTGGTGCTGGAGGAGGCGACCCTGCCGCACGCCGATCCGGCCGCCGTCGCCTCCGCGCTGGCCGCCGCCGCGGCCGCGCGCGGCTTCCGTGACCTCGACTGGACCGAAGCCGCCCGCCAGACCCGCGCCCGCATGGGCTGGATGCACCGCACCGAGGGCGGCGAATGGCCGGATGTCTCAGATACGGCCCTGGCCGCGGAGGAGGGGGCCTGGCTTGCCCCCTGGCTCTCCGGGATGACAAAGCTTTCCGCGTTGCGCGGGCTGGACGCCGTGGCGGTCCTGCGCGGCCTGCTGCCGCACGCCCTGCAGAAGCGGCTGGACGCCGCCCTGCCGCCGCGCGTGGCGCTGCCCGGCGGGCGCAGCGCCGCCATCGACTACACCGGCGAGGTGCCGCGGCTGGAGGCGCGGGCGCAATGGCTGTTCGGCCTCGCCACCCTGCCGCCGCTGGCCGAGGGGCGCATCCCTTTGCAGGTGGCGCTGCTCTCTCCCGCCGGGCGGCCGATCGCCGTCACCGCCGACCTGCCGGGCTTCTGGCGCGGCGCCTGGGCGGAGGTGCGCAAGGAGATGCGCGGCCGCTATCCCAAGCACGACTGGCCGGAGGAGCCGGCGCGCGGCACCTAAAGGCCTTGCCTTCGCCGCTCCTGCTGCAAATCTGCAACGCACATGCCCCCCCAGGCTCCCGCACCCCGGCCGATGGATGATGGAATGACCCGCCCGACCCCCGCCTCCCGCCGCATGGTGATGTCCGGCTTCCTCAGCCTGGCGGTGCTTTCCGCCTGCCAGGCGCCCACGGCCATGGCGCAGCGCGGCGCCCGCAGCGCGGTGCCGGACTTCGCCGACCTGGCCGAGGCGGTGCTGCCGGCCGTGGTCAACATCGCCGTGCTCTCCGAGCAGACCACGACCCAGATCCCGCCCGAGCTGCGCGGCACGCCGTTCGAGCGCTACTTCCGCGAGCGGCGCGGGAAGCAGCAGGTGCAGGGGGCCGGCTCCGGCTTCATTGTTGACCCGGCCGGCTTCATCGTCACCAACAACCACGTGGTCGGCAACGCCGTGCGGGTGGTGGTTTCGCTGCAGGACGGCACGGAACTGCCCGCCCATGTGGTCGGCACCGACGACCTGACCGACCTCGCCCTTCTGCGGGTGGAGGCGCCGAGGCCGCTGCCCTCCGTGCCCTGGGGTGCCTCCGCCGAGCTGCGCGTCGGGCAGTGGGTGCTGGCGGCCGGCAACCCCTTCGGCCTGGGGGGCACCGTGACCTCGGGCATCGTCTCGGCGCGCGGGCGGGAGATCGGCGCCGGGCCCTTCGACGACTTCATCCAGACCGACGCCGCCATCAATCCCGGCAACTCGGGCGGCCCGTTGTTCAACGCGGCGGGCGAGGTCATCGGCATCAACACCGCCATCTTCTCGCCCACCGGCGCCTCGGCCGGCATCGGCTTCGCCACACCCTCCGACCTGGCGCGCGGCGTGATCGACCAGCTCCGGCGCGACGGGCGCGTGGAGCGCGGCTGGCTGGGGATCGCCGTGCAGGACACGGGCGAGGAGGCCGGGCCGGGCATGCGCAACCGCGGCGTGCAGGTGCAGAACGTCGAGCGCAACAGCCCCGCCGCCCGTGCCGGGCTGCGCCAGGGCGACGTGGTCACCGCGCTGAACGGGGAGCGCATCGAGACCTCGCGCGCGCTGATCCGCGGCGTGGCGGGGACGCCGCCGGGCCAGACCATCCGCCTGACGCTGACGCGGGACGGCCGGCCGCGCGAGATGGCCGTGCAGGTCGGGCGCCGGCCGGGCTCGGCGGGCTGAGCGGAGCCGGAGGCAGGAACTTCGCCGGGAATTCTGCGCCGGGACATGCCTGGGGCGCGAACAGGGGGGTTGGTCTTGGAGTTGCGACTGATTATTGGTTGCTGATGAGTTCCTCCGTTGGAAGATTTGCCTGGTGAAGCTCCCCTGCCTGCTCCGCGCTGGCGTGCTGCGGGCCGGCACCGCCGTCGCCGAGCCGCCCCGCAGCGCTCCTGGGCCAGCCTGAGGTGACGGCCCTGTCCGTCTCCGCCGCCGGTGCGGCCGAGGGCTATCGCGCGCTGCTCTGGCGGCGCTCGGCGCTGCTGGCGGCGCTGGCGCTGCTGCTGGCGGGCTCGCTGCTGCTCGACGTGGCGACCGGCCCCTCCCGCCTCGGCCTCGCCGACGTGGTGGACGTGCTGCTGCACCCCGCCGCCGCCAGCGGCCCGGTGCGTGTCATTGTCTGGGATGTGCGGCTGCCCTATGCCGTGATGGCCGTGCTGGTGGGCGCCGCGCTGGCTTTGGCCGGCGCCGAGATGCAGACGGTGCTGAACAACCCGCTGGCCAGCCCCTTCACCCTGGGCGTTTCCTCGGCCGCCTCGCTGGGGGCGGCGCTGGCCATCGTGCTCGGGGTGGGCGTGCCGTGGGTCCCGCAGGCCTGGCTGCTGTCCGGCAACGCCTTCCTCTTCGCCTTCGGCTCGGTGATGCTGCTGCGGGCGCTGTCGCGCCTGCGCGGGGCGGGGGTGGAGGCGCTGGTGCTGTTCGGCATCGCGCTGGTCTTCGCCTTCAACGCCGCCGTGGCGCTGTTGCAGTTCGTCGCCACCGAGCAGGCGCTGCAGCAACTCGTCTTCTGGTCCATGGGCAGTCTGGCGCGCGCCACCTGGCCGAAGATCGGCATCCTCGCCCTCGCGCTGGCCGTCGTCATCCCCTTCATCGCCCGCGCCGCCTGGAAGCTGACGGCGCTGCGCCTCGGCGAGGAGCGGGCGCTTTCCTTCGGCGTCAACGCCAGCCGCCTGCGGGACGGTGCGCTGCTGCGCGTCTCGCTGCTCTCCGCCGTCTCGGTGGCCTTTGTCGGCACCATCGGCTTCGTCGGGCTGGTCGGGCCGCATGCGGCGCGGCTGCTGGTGGGCGAGGACCACCGCTTCTTCCTGCCCGCCGCGGCGCTTTGCGGGGCGCTGCTGCTCTCGCTCTCCTCGGTGGCGAGCAAGCTGCTGGTGCCAGGACTTCTTGTGCCGATCGGCATCGTTACCGCGCTGGTCGGCGTGCCGGTCTTCATCGTGTTGGTCTTCACCCGGGGGCGGCGCGCATGAGGCGGCTGGAGATCCAGGGCCTCACCCTCGGCTATGGCCGCCGCACGGTGCTGCGGGAGGCCAGCCTCGCGCCGCTGGAGGCGGGCGCCATCACCGCGCTGGTGGGGCCGAACGGCGCCGGCAAGTCCACCCTGCTGCGCGGCCTCGCCGGGCTGCTGCCGGCGCGCGGCTCGGTCCGGCTGGACGGGCAGGAGATGGTGGGCCTGCCGCTGGAGCGCCGTGCCCGGCACATCGCCTACATGCCGCAGAGCCTGCCGCAGGGCGTGGCGCTGACGGTGCTGGAAACCCTGTTGGGCGCGCTGAAGGCCAGCCCGGGCGGCTTCGGCGCCTCCGGCATCTCCGCCCGCGCCGCCGCCGAGCGGGCGCTGGCGCTGCTGGAGCGGCTCGGAATCGCGCATCTCGCGCTGGTCGGTCTGGACCGGCTCTCCGGCGGGCAGCGGCAGATGGCCGGGCTCGCCCAGGCCCTGGTGCGCCAGCCCGAGGTGCTGCTGCTCGACGAGCCGACCAGCGCCCTCGACCTGCGCTACCAGCTGGCCGTCATGCAGCTCGTCCAGGCGCTGACCCGTGAGAGGGCGCTGGTCACCGTGGTGGTGCTGCACGACCTCGGCCTCGCGGCGCGCTTCGCCGACCGGCTGGTGATGCTGTCCCAGGGGGCGGTGCGTGCGGAAGGCGCGCCGGAGGAGACCCTGACGCCCGCGCTGCTGGCGGAGGTCTATGGCGTCTCGGCACGGGTGGAGCGCTGCTCGCTCGGCCACCTCCAGGTGCTGGCCGACGATCCGTTGCCGGCCTGAACCCGGCAAAGGGGGCGCCGCCGCCCGCTTTGGAAAAAGCCCCCGCCGGGGTGGCAACCGCCACCCTGGGCTCCGGGATCAGTCCCCGGAATGCTGTTCGTGCACCGCGGCCTGCCCGAGCTTCCAATAGCCCGCCGCCTTGAGCCAGCGCGGCTCGGCCTTCTTCTCGGCGATCAACGGGTGCCGCAGCGCCTTCGCCACCAGCGATTCGGCCGCCACCCAGGCGAAAAACTCGCCCGGCGGGGCAGCGGCGGCATGGCCGGAAGGGTAGCTGCCCCGCCCGCAGGGAATGGCAACGGCAAGGCCCGGTCTGGCGCGGCGGCGCGCGGCGAGGCATCCTGGCGCCGGCTGCGCCTCCCTCCGCCCTGCCGGCCCGCGGGAGGGCGGCGCACAGGACAAGGAGCGTGGCACCATGCGAATTCTGCTGGTGGAGGATGATGCCGAGGTCGGCCGCTTCGTGAAGAAGGGGCTGCAGGAGGCCGGTCACACCGTCGAGCACGCGGCCAGCGGGCGGGACGGGCTGTTCATGGCCGCCGGCGAGAGCTTCGACCTGCTGGTGCTGGACCGCATGCTGCCCGGCGGCGTGGATGGCGTGCGCCTGGTCGAGACGCTGCGCGGCCAGGGCAACCACACTCCTGTGCTGTTCCTTTCGGCGCTCGCCGGGGTGGATGAGCGGGTGAAGGGCCTGAAGGCCGGCGGCGACGACTACCTGGTGAAGCCCTTCGCCTTCGCCGAGCTGCTGGCGCGCGTCGAGGCGCTGGGCCGCCGCCCGGCGGTGGACACCCCCGCGACCCGGCTGAAGGTGGCGGATCTGGAGCTGGACCTGCTTTCCCGCACCGTCACCCGCGGCGGCAAGAAGATCGACATCCAGCCGCGCGAGTTCCGCTTGCTGGAGCACCTGATGCGCCATGCCGGGCAGGTCGTCACCCGCACCATGCTGCTGGAGAAGGTGTGGGACTATCACTTCGACCCGCAGACCAACGTGATCGACGTGCATGTCTCCCGCCTGCGGCAGAAGCTGGACAAGGGGTTCGACAAGCCGCTGATCCACACGGTGCGCAATGCCGGCTACATGATCCGCGGCGAGCCGTGACCCGCGCCTGATGCCCCATACGCGGCGGCGGCAGCAGCACCCCGGGCCGCTCTGGCGCCTGCTTTCCTCGGCCGGTTTCCGCTTCGCCGTGCTCTTCGCGGCGATGTTCCTGATGGCCGGCCTCGCCTTCGCGGCGGTGCTCTGGTGGGGCACCGCCGGGGCGCTGGAGCGCCAGACGGACGCCGCCATCCGCGCCGACGCGCACGCGCTGAGCGATCGCTGGCGCGATGCCGGCCAGCAGGGGCTGGTGGATGCGATCGAGGAGCGCCTGGCGGTGGATGTGGAGGGGCAGACCCTCTACCGGCTGCAGGATGCCGCCGGCAGCCGCGTTGTCGGCAACCTGGCGGCGCTGCCGCCGGAGCGCCCGGGGAACCAGGACTGGTACAGCCTCACCCTGCAGCACGAGGACGGCCAGCCCGGCGAGGGCCGCCTGCTGGTGCTCGACCTCTCCGACGGCAGCAAGCTGGCGGTCGGCCGCGAGGTGGGCGAGAAGCAGCGCCTGCGCGCCCTGCTGACGGACGGGCTCTACTGGGCCGCGGGCAGCGCGCTGGTCTTCGCGCTGGTGGGCGCCTGGCTGATGCGGCGGGCGCTGGAGCGGCGCCTCGCGCCAGCCTCCGCCACGGCGGCGCTGATCGCCGGCGGCGACCTTTCGCCGCGCGTGCCGCTTTCCCTGCACGATGACGAGTTCGACCGGCTCGGCGCCAGCATGAACACCATGCTGGACCGCATCGCGCAGCTGATGGACGGTGTGCGCGGCGTCTCGGACGCCATCGCGCATGACCTGCGCACGCCCATCGCCCGGGCCCGCAACGGGTTGGAGGAGGCGCTGCTCGGCGGCAGCGACGACCCTGGCGAGCTGCGCGGCGCCATTGAGCGCGGCATTGCCGACCTCGACAACGTCACCCGCGTGTTCCAGGCGGTGCTGCGCATCGCGGAAATGGAGGCCGGCGCCCGCCGCGCCGCCTTCGCGCGCTTTGACCTCGCGCAGGTGCTGGCCGATGCCGCCGAGCTTTATGGCGCATCGGCGGAGGCGCGCGGCCAGACCCTGCACACCGACTGGCCCGAGCCGCTGCCGCTGGGCGGGGACCGCGACCTGCTGCTGCAGGTGCTGGCCAACCTGCTGGACAATGCCGTGAAGTTCAGCCCGCCGGGCAGCGCCATCAGCCTGACCGCCGTGCAGGAGCCGGATGCCGTGGTGGTGCGCGTGGCCGATGAAGGGCCGGGCCTCTCGGTGCAGGACCGCACGCGCGTGGGCGAGCGCTTTTTTCGCGCCGATGCCGCCCGCACGACGCCGGGCTCGGGCCTCGGCCTTTCCCTGGTGCGGGCGGTCGTGCAGCTGCACGGCGGCACGATCTGGTTCGCCGATGCCGGCGGCCCGCCCAGGCGGCCGGGCCTGGCCGTGCTGTTCCGCCTGCCGGCCAGCGCCGCATGACCGAGGCTTCATGCCCAGCCCATCGCCGGGCAGGGGTGCGGCGGCCAGACTGGGCGCCATGCCGCTGTGCCATCTTTGCCTGCTCGTCGCCTTTCTGGCCGCCGCTCCGGCCGGCGCGGCGGAGTTGCGCGTGCTCAGCCCGGGCCCGGAGGATTGCGAGGACCTCGCGCAGCGCCTCGCCCTCCTGCCGCGCGGGCGGCAGGAGCCGGCCCGCAGCCTGGGCGAGGAAGGCGTCCAGCTCTGCCAGGAGGGGCAGGTCCGGCAGGGCGTCTCCAAGCTGCGCCGTGCCCTGCGCACCGCCCAGCACAATCCCCGCCCGGTTCCCGCCGACTAGGGCCACCGCTTGAGCCGGCCTGGCTTGGCCGTTCCGCTGGCCGGGGCGGGCGCGGTTTGCGCCGGCATCGGGCTGGCCCGCTTCGCCTATGTGCCCTTGTTTCCCGCCCTGGTCGCCGCCGGCTGGGTGAGCGGTGCGGAGGCCGGGCTGCTCGGCGCCTGCAACTTCACGGGCTACCTGCTGGGCGTTCTGGGCGGGCGCGGGCTCGGCCGCCGGCTTGGCGTGCCGGCGGCGCTGGATGCCGGCATGGCGCTGGTCGTGCTGGCCTTTCTGGCCTGCGCGCTGCCGGCTGGCGTCGCCTGGCTCGGCCTCTGGCGCGGGCTGGCAGGCGTGGCGGGGGGCGTGCTGATGGCGCTGGCCGGCCCGGCGGTGCAGGCGGTGACGGCGCCCGCGCGGCGCGGGGCGGCGGGCGGCATCGTCGTCGCCGGGGTCGGGGCGGGCGTGGTGCTGGGCGCGCTGGCCGTGCCGGCGCTGCGGCCGGTCGGAATCATCGGCAGCTGGCTCGGGCTGGCGGCGCTGTGCGCGATGATCTGGGGAGCGATGCGCCGCTCCTGGCCGGCCCCGCCGGCCGCCGAGGTCACCCGCCTGCCGCGGGGCCAGCCGGTGCCGCGGGCGGGCGCGCTGCTGCTGGCCTACGGCCTGTCGGCCGCCGGCATGACCGCGCCGATGGTCTACCTGGCCGATCTGGGCGCGCGGGGCCGCGGGCTGGGCGTGGTGGCGGTGGGGCTGCTCTGGGTGCTGTTCGGGCTGGGGGGCATCGCCGGCACGCTCATGGGCGGGCGGATCGCCGGGCGCCTCGGCGGGCGGAGGACGCTGGCGGCCTGGATGGCGCTGCAGGTCGTCGGGCTGGGCGCCACCCTGCTGCCCGGCCCCGCGGCGCTTCTGCTGGCCGCGCCGGCTTGCGGCTTCGCCGGTATCGGGGCCACCGCCGTGGCGCTCGCCGACGCGCGGGAGCGGGCCGGGCAGGCCGCGGGCCTGCTCTGGGTGCGGGCCACCGCGATCTACGCGCTGGCCCAGTCCGGCACCGGCTTCGCCCTGGCGGCGCTGTTCCACGCCACCGGGGACAGCCATGCCGCCGTGTTCGGCGCCGGGCTCGGCCTTTCGCTCGCCGCCCTGCTGGTGGCGCTGGCCGACGCCCGGCCCGGCAGGCTCAGCCGAACAGGCTGACCGGGTCCGCCGCCGGCTGCCAGCGCGGCGCGTTGTCCTTGTCCACCAGCACGGCGCGCACACCCTCGGCGAAGTCGGGGTGGCGGGTGACGCCACGGGTGAGCGAAAGCTCCATCTCCAGGCAGGCCGGCAGGGGCAGCGTCGCGCCGCGCCTCAGCAGTTCCAGCGTCACCGCCACGCTGGTCGGCGAGACATGCTCCAGGATGGCGAGCTGCTCGCGCGCCCAGCCGCTGCCCTCCTTGTCGCTGCTCTCCTTGTCGCTGTCCTCCTTCCGCAGGGCCGACTCGATGGCGGCGCGGGTGTCATGCGCGAAGCAGCGGTCGATGGCCGGGCGCAGGGCGGCGATCCGGCCGGGCGCCACCGGCTCGGCGAAGCGCTCCACCACCTTCGCATCGCCTTCCGCCAGCAGCGCGGCGCGCAGGGCCTCCAGCCGCTCGCGCGGGACGAAGTGCGTCGCCAGCCCGGCCTCCACCGCCTCGGCGCCGTTCAGCCGCGCGCCGGTCAGCGCCAGCCAGCGCCCCAGCCCGCCCGCCAGGCGCGGCAGCACGTAGCTGGTGCCGACATCGGGGAAGAGGGCGATCGCCGTTTCCGGCATGGCGAGCATGGCATGCTCGGTGACGATGCGGTGGCTGCCATGCACCGCGACGCCGATGCCGCCGCCCATGCAGACGCCGTCGATCAGGCTGACCCAGGGGCGCGGAAAGGCGGCGATGCCGCCGTTCACCCCGTATTCATGGCTGAAAAAGGCCTCCACCGCCGCGTGGTCCCCGGCCAGCACCTGCTCGCGCACCCGACGCACGTCGCCGCCGGCGCAGAAGGCGCGGCCGCCGGCGCCTTCCAGCAGCACCAGCCGCAGGGACGGGTCCTCGCGCCAGGCGGCGATCGCGGCGGCCATGCCGTCGATCATCGCCAGGTCCAGCGCGTTCAGGGCGCGCGGGCGGTTCATCAGCAGCCGCCCCACCGCGCCATCGCGCGTGGCGATCAGGGTGGCATCCGCTTCGGCCATGCTTGTCCTCCGGTTCTCTCGCGCCCACCCTCGCGGTGCGGCGCCCGGTTGACAACCCCGCCCGGACGACCCGATGCAGCGTGCCGGAACGCGAAGGAGTGGGCGATGGCGGAGCCGCTGGTCCGGTTCGAGGGGGTGCGCAAGGCCTATGGGCCGGCGGCGTCGGGCTATGCCGTGCGGCAGCTCGACCTGGCGGTGGAGCGTGGCGAGCTGCTGACCCTGCTCGGCCCCTCCGGCTCGGGCAAGACCACCACGCTGATGATGCTGGCCGGCTTCGAGCAGCCGAGCGAGGGCCATATCCTGCTGGAGGGGCGCGACATCGCCCGCCTGCCGCCGCACAAGCGGGGCATCGGCGTGGTGTTCCAGTCCTACGCGCTGTTCCCGCACATGAGCGTCGCCGAGAATGTCGGCTTCCCGCTGGAGGTGCGCGGCGTGCCGAAGGCCGAGCGCGCCGGGCGGGTGGCCAGGGCGCTCGCCATGGTTCGCCTGGAAGGCTTTGGCGACCGCCGGCCGGCGCAGCTCTCGGGCGGGCAGCAGCAGCGCATCGCGCTGGCCCGGGCCATGGTCTTCGAGCCGCCGATCGTGCTGCTGGACGAGCCGCTGGGCGCGCTCGACAAGGCGCTGCGCGAGGAGATGCAGTACGAGATCCGCGCGCTGCACCAGCGGCTCGGCCTGACCATGATGTATGTGACGCACGACCAGGCGGAGGCGCTGACGCTCTCCGACCGCATCGCGGTGTTCGAGGGCGGGCTGGTCCGCCAGCTCGCGCCGCCGCGCGAGATCTATGAGCGGCCGGCCAATGCCTTCGTCGCCGGCTTCGTCGGCGAGAACAACCGGCTGGCGGGCAAGGTGCTGGCGGCGGAGGACGACCTGGTGCGCGTGGCGCTGGACTGCGGCCCCGAGGTTTCCGCCCGCCCGGTGGACTGCGGCCCGCCGGGCAGCCGCTGCTGGGTGACGATCCGGCCGGAGCGGGTCGCCGTCGCGCCGGTGGCGCCGCAGGATCTGGGGGAGGGCGCGCTGGCGGCGACCCTGCAGGAGGCGATCTTCCAGGGCGACCATGTCCGGCTGCGGCTGGCGCTCGGCCAGGGGGACGAGGCTCGTGGGGAGGTGCTGGTGAAGCGGCCGGTCGGCGGCGGGCAGCTTCCCGCCATCGGCGGTCCCGCCGCGCTGGCCTGGGAGGCGGCGCATGCGCTGGCCTACGCGGCCTGAAAACCCTCTTCGCAACCCGCATCCCTCGGCACTACCCTCGCGGCGGGAAGCGCCGGGCAAGGCGCAGAGGGAAAGGCAGAGGGAGAGCATGATGCTGCGGAGAGGCTTTTGCGCCGCCCTGGCGCTGGGAACGGTGCTGCTGGGCGGACAGGCGATGGCCCAGGGCCGGGACCTGACGGTGGTTTCCTGGGGCGGGGCCTACCAGGACGTGCAGCGGGACATCTTCTTCCGCCCCTTCCAGCAGGAGGCCAACACCCGCCTGCTGGAGGAGACCTGGGACGGCGGCGTCGGCGTGCTGCGCGCCAAGGTGCAGTCCGGCGCCAACAACTGGGACGCGGTGCAGGTGGAGAGCGAGGAGCTGCTGCTCGGCTGCGACGAGGGGCTGTTCGAGCGCATCGACTACGGCGCGCTCGGCGGCAAGGACCGCTTCATCCCCGCTGCGGTGAACGAGTGCGGCGTCGGCACCATCCTGTATTCCTTCGTGCTGGCCTACGACAAGGAGCGGCTGAAGGAGGCGCCGAAGAGCTGGGCCGACTTCTTCGACACCAAGAAGTTCCCGGGCAAGCGCGGGCTGCGGCGGGGCCCGAAGACCACGCTGGAGATCGCCCTGCTGGCCGACGGCGTGAAGCCGAGCGAGGTGTACAAGATGCTCGGCACCAATGCCGGCGTGGACCGCGCCTTCCGCAAGCTCGACACGCTGAAGTCCGACCTCGTCTGGTGGGAGCGCGGCAGCCAGCCGGCGCAGCTGCTCGCCAGCGGCGAGGTGGCGATGACCGACGCCTATAACGGCCGCATCACCGCCGCCAACCAGAACGACAACCGCAACTTCGGCATCACCTGGACCAACAACCTCTTCACGCTGGACTCCTGGGTGGTCATGAAGGACAGCCCGAACCGCCAGAAGGCGCTGGACTTCATCAACTTCGCCACCCAGCCGCAGCGCCAGGCGCAGCTCGCCCAGCGCATCCCCTACGGCCCGACCGCCAAGGGTGCGGCGGACAGCATCCCCCCCGCCGTGCAGGCCAACCTGCCGACCACGCCGGAAAACCACGAGGACGCCTTGCAGATCAACGACCAGTTCTGGCTGGACAACCTCGACAAGCTGAACCAGCGCTTCAACAACTGGGTCGCGAAGTAGCTTGCGCGGACGGCTCGCCGCGGCGGCGCTGGTGGCGCCGCTGCTCCTCTTCCTGCTGGCCGTCTTCGTGCTGCCGATCGGCGCCTTTCTGCTGCGCGCCGTGGGCGAGCCGGACGTGCCGCCGGTGCTGCCGCGCACCCTGGCGGCGCTCGACGGCTGGGACGGCAAGGCGGCGCCCGGCGAGGCCGCCTTCGCCGCGCTGGTCGAGGACCTGCGCGCCGCGCGCGAGCGGGACCGCGCGAACGGCGAGGGCGAGGTGGCGCGCGCCGCCGCCCGGCTGAACAACGACTGGCCCGGCTTCCGCTCGCTGCTGCCGATGACCGCCCGCCGCGTCGCCCCGCCCTTCGAGGGTGGCGCGCGCGAGAAGCTGCTCGACCTCGCCGAGGAATGGGGCACGCCCACGCCCTGGGCGGCGATCCGCCGGGCCGCAGGGCCGGTCTCCGACTTCCACCTGCTCGCCGTGCTCGACCTGAAGCGCGACTCCACGGGCAGCATCGGCGCGGCGCCGCCGGAACAGGCGATCTTCCGCGGCATCCTCTGGCGAACGCTCTGGATCGGCGCGCTGGCAACGCTGGCCTGCCTGGCGATCGGCTATCCGCTGGCCTGGCTGATCGCCACCGCGCCGCCGCGCGCGGTACCCTGGCTGCTGGCGGGGGTGTTGCTGCCCTTCTGGACCAGCCTGATCGTCCGCACCGCCGCCTGGACGGTGCTGCTGCAGCGGGAGGGCGTGGTCAACGCCGCCCTGCAGGCGCTGCAACTCACCGCCGGGCCGCTGCCGCTGCTGTTCAACCGGGGCGCCGTGCTGCTGGGCATGGTGCACATCCTGCTGCCCTTCATGGTGCTGCCCATCTATGCCAGCCTGCGCGCGCTGGACTGGCGCCTGCCGCGCGCGGCCCTTTCGCTGGGTGCCTCGCCCTGGCGGACCTTCTTGCGCATCTCGCTGCCGCTCTCCCTGCCCGGGGTGGGGGCGGGGTGCCTGCTGGTCTTCATCCAGGCGCTGGGCTTCTACGTCACGCCGGCGCTGCTGGGCGGCGCCAATGACCAGATGATCCCCTATTTCGTCGCTTTCTACGCCACCCGCACGGTCAATTGGGGCATGGCGGCGGCGCTCTCGCTGCTGCTGCTGGCGGCCGTCGCCGTGGTGGTCGGGATCTATGGCCGGCTGGTCGGCTTCTCGCGGATGCGCACGGCATGAGGCCCGCCCGCATCCTGCTCTGGGCCTTCGGCCTGCTGGCGCTGCTTTTCCTGGTGGCGCCGGTGCTGGCGGTGCTGCCGCTCTCCTTCTCCGCGGGCTCCTTCCTTTCCTACCCGCTGCCCGGCCTTTCGCTGCGCTGGTATGCCGACTTCTGGACCTCCAGCTTCTGGCTGCCGGCGCTGTGGAACTCGCTGCGCATCGGCACCGGGGCGGCGCTGCTGGCCGGCACGCTCGGCACGCTGGCCGCCTTCGGCCTGTGGCGCGCCCGCTTTCCCGGCCGGATGCTGGTGCTGGCGGTGGCGATGGCGCCGATGGTGGTGCCGGCCATTGTGGTCGCCGTGGCGCTGCTGCTGGCCTTCGGCCCGCTCGGGCTGAGCAACAGCTTCACCGGCCTGGTGCTGGCCCATGCCACGCTGGGCGCGCCCTTCGTGGTGGTCACGGTTCTGGCGGCGCTGGAGCAGTTCGATCCGGTGCAGCTCCGCGCGGCGGCGGCCTGTGGCGCCTCGCCGGTCCGGGCCTTCCGCCGGATCTGCCTGCCGCAGATCCTGCCGGGGGTGGCGGCGGGGGCGCTCTTCGCCTTCGCCACCAGCCTGGACGAGGTGACGGTCACGCTGTTTCTCGCGGGCCCGGCGCAGCGCACCTTGCCCCGGCAGATGTTTTCCGGGCTGAACGACCAGCTCAGCCTCACCATCATGGCGGCGGCGATGGTCATGGTGCTGCTCTCGGTGTTGCTGCTGCTGGCGGTGACGCTCTTGCGCCGGCGCGGCGAGGCCTCATCTCGGTAGTGTTCAGAACTGCTCCGCATCCGGCGGCAGGCTGCCGCGTTGGAGCGCAAGGCACATCCGGGAGCCCTCCGCCAATGACGACCCCCATGCTCGCCCGCCGCGGGATGTTGACCGCCGGCGCCTCCCTCTTCGCCGCCGGCATGCTTGCTTCCCCGCGCCGCGTCTTCGCGCAGGCCGCCAGCGGCACGTCCAGCGGCCCCTTCATGCTGCCGCAGCTACCCTACGCCTTCGACGCGCTGGAGCCGCATATCGACGCGAAGACCATGGAGCTGCACCACGACAAGCACCATGCCGCCTACGTCAACAACCTCAACAACGCGCTGAAGGACCACAGCCAGCTTGCCCAGATGAAGCTGGAGGACCTGCTGGCCAAGCTGGGCCAGGCGCCGGAGGCCGTCCGCACCGCCATCCGCAACAATGGCGGCGGCCATGCGAACCATGCCATGTTCTGGCAGGTGATGGGCGGAAAGGGAGGCAACCCCTCCGGCGAGCTGGCCCAGGCCATCGAGCGCGACCTGGGCGGCTTCGACGCCTTCAAGGGCAACTTCAACAAGGCCGGTGCCGGCGTCTTCGGCTCGGGCTTCGTGTTCGTCACGGTGGACCGCGACGGCAAGCTTGCGCTGACCACCCGCCCCAACCAGGACACGCCGCTGATGGACGGCCAGCGGGTGCTCTTCGGCAACGACGTGTGGGAGCACGCCTACTACCTCAAGTACAACAACCGCCGGGCCGACTACCTGAATGCCTGGTGGAACGTGGTGAACTGGGACAGCGTCGCCAAGCGCTACGCCGCCGCCAAGGACGGCTCGCTGGGCGTCTGACCAGGGTTCCGAAGAAAGCTGGGGGAGATGCACTCCCCCGGAACCCCCTCTCCCCCGGTCGCCCTGGTCAGCCCGCGAAGAAGCGCCAGACCAGCGGCAGCAGCAGCGCCGTGGCCAGGGCGTTCAGCCCCATGCCGAGGCCGCTGAAGGCACCGGCCGCGGTGTTCACCGAGAGGGCGCGCGCCGTGCCCAGGCCATGGGCGGCCGTCCCCATGGCCAGGCCGCGGGCGCGCCAGTCGCGGATGCGTGCGGCGTTCAGCACCAGCGGCCCCAGCGTGGCGCCCACCACGCCGGAGGCGAGCACCACCGTGGCCGTCAGGCCGGGCAGGCCGCCGATCTGCTCCGCGATGCCCATGGCGACCGGGGTGGTGACGGAGCGTGGTGCCAAGCTTGCCACCACCGCCGGGGAGGCGCCGAAGGCCCAGCCCAGCGCGACGCCCACCGCCGCCGCCACCGCGCCGCCCGAGACGACCGCCAGCAGCGCCGCGGGAGCGGAGGCGCGGACATGGCGCCATTGCCGGTAGAGTGGCACCGCCAGCGCCACCGTGGCCGGACCGAGCAGGAAATGGACGAACTGCGCGCCTTCGAAATAGGCGCGGTATTCGACGCCGCTCGCGAGCAGCAGCGCCACCAGGATGGCCACCGCGAAAACCACCGGGTTGGCCGCCGGATGCCAGCGGCAGAGTTCGGCGAGCCTCAGCCCGGCCATCCAGGCGAGCAGGGTGGCCGTCAGCGCCGCCAGCGGGTCACGCGCCAGGTAGACCCAGATCTGCGCCAGATCCACCATCAGCCGAAGCGCCGCATCAAGGCCTGCGCGACCCGGCCGGTGAAGGCGATGCAGAGCAGCGTGCCCACCACGATGGCGAGCGAGAGCGGCGCCCAGCTCCGCGCCAGCTGCGGCCCGTAGACCACCACGCCGAGGCCGGCCGGCACGAAAAGCAGGCCGAGGCTGCCGAGCAGCGCGTCGGCAACCTGGCCAAGGCCGGGGGTGCCGGGGTCGGGACGGGCGGCGCGGGGCCAGAGCTGGTCCCGCGCGAGCAGGCCGAGGAAGAGCAGCGCCATGCCGATCACCGGGCCGGGCACGGGCATGTGCAGGGAGCGTGCCAGCACCTCGCCGACGAGCTGGCAGCCGAGCAGGATGGCAAGGCCGGGGATCATGGCCGCCGCTCCGGGACGGATCGCGGGAGGGCGGGGGTATGGCGGAAGGTCATCGGCGGGGCGGTCCGGCGGTTCAGGGAGCGGAAGGGTATTTCCCTCCGCCGGGTGCGGAGATTCCACCCCTGCCCACGCAGGGCTGATGAGAAAAAAAGGGGCAGGTTCCCAGGAGGAACCTGCCCAGAGGTGGACCGCACCGGGAGGACGGTGGTGCGGGGGGCGCCGGAGAAGAGGACCGGCGCCGGATCGGGAGAGACAGGGCCACGGGAGCCGAGCCCGCAGGCATTCTGGCGCGAGGATGTTGACAATGCGTTTCCCGCAGGCCGGTGAAGCATGGAAAAATTGGGAGATCGGGGCCGCCCCCTTGCGATCCGGTGCGGGCTCGCCAAGGCTGCGGCGCGAAAGGGAGTGAGCGGGAATGAGCCAGGCGGTCATCATCAGCGAGGTCGCGCCGCGCGACGGATTGCAGTCCATCGGCTCCTTCGTGCCGACGGAAACCAAGATCGCCATGGTGCGGGCGCTCTACGAGGCCGGCGTGCGGCGGATGGAGGTGGGCAGCTTCGTCAGCCCGCGCCATGTGCCGCAGATGGCCGACACGGCCGAGGTGCTGAAGGCGGCCAAGCAGCTTCCCGGCCTGGAATGCACCGTGCTGGTGCCGAACCGGAAGGGCTTCGACCTGGCGATGGATGCCGGCGCCGACCGGCTCGGCTTCTTCATGTCGGTGACCGAGGCGCACAACCGCGCCAACCTCAACCGCAGCCGGGACGAGAGCCTGGCGGAGCTCTCCGCCCTGGTGCGCGAGGGCGCGGCGGCCGGTGTGGCGATGCGCTTCAACCTGTCCTGCGCCTTTCATTGCCCCTTCGAGGGCGTGGTGCCGGTGACGGAGGCCGTGGACATGCTGGAGCGGGTCTTCTCCCTGGATCCAGGCCTGGAGATCGGCATCGCCGACACCACGGGGAACGCCGCGCCGGACCAGGTTGCGGCGGTCTTCGCCCATGCGCTGGCGTCCTGGGGCAATCCCTTCGCCTTCCACGGGCACGACACCTATGGCATGGGACTGGCCAATGCGCTGGCCGCCTACGAGGTCGGCTGCCGCATCTTCGACGGCGCGGCGGGGGGGCTCGGCGGCTGCCCGTTCGCTCCTGGCGCCACCGGCAACACCGCCACCGAGGACCTGGCCTGGATGTTCCGCCGCATGGGCGCCGCCACCGGGCTGGACTGGGCGAAGCTTCTGGTGGCAGCCGATCTCTGCGCCGCCGTGCCGGGCGGGCAGCCGGGCGGCCGGGTGCGCGGCGTGCCCGGCGCGCGCGCCGCGGCCTGAGGAGGGCTGCCGCAGGGATGCGCGGGGGCTGGCTGTTGCTTCTGCCCATGCTGCTGCTGGCGGCCTGCGGCGGCACGCCCCGCGGACCGGTGCTGGGGGCGGCGGCGCTGCGCGAGCCGGTGACCTGCGTGCCCTATGCCCGTGCCCGCTCGGGCGTGGACCTGCGCGGCGACGCCTGGGAGTGGTGGTCCGCCGCCGCCGGGCTCTACGAGCGCAGCCAGGTGCCGCGCCCCGGCAGCGTGATGGTGTTCGCCCGCGCCGGGCGGCTGCGGGATGGGCACCTTTCGGTGGTGACGCGGGTGCTCTCCCGCCGCGAGATTCGCGTGGACCATGCCAACTGGGCCAGCGGCAGTGGCAAGGGCCGCATCGCACGGGACCAGCCGGTGCTGGACGTCTCGCCACGCAACGACTGGTCCCTGGTGCGGGTCTGGTATCCGCCGATCGGCGGCTATGGCAGCAGCGCCTACCCGGTGGACGGCTTCGTGCATGGCCGTTCGGTGATCGCGGGGCGTTGATCGGGCTGGACGGGGCCGCCGCGCCATGCTGCAAGCGGGGCAAAGGTCAGGAAGAGGATCCGCCACCATGCTGCCCCGCCGTTCGCTGCTTGCCCTCGGACCCGCCCTGCTTGCCGCGCCGCATGTCGCGCGTGCCGAGGCGGCCTGGCCGGAACGGCCGGTGCGCTTCATCGTGCCCTTTCCCGGCGGCTCCACGCCGGACCTGACCGGGCGCTTCGTCGCCTCGCATTTCAGCGACGTGTTCGGCCAGCCCTTCGTGGTGGAGAACCGCGCCGGCGCCGGCGGCAATATCGGCACCGACGTGGTGGCCAAGGCGAACGACGGCCACACCATCGGCCTTTCCATCAACGGCCCGCTGGCCACCGCCCCGGCCCTCTATCCCAGCCTGCCCTACGACCCGACCAAGGACCTGAAGATCGTCTCGCTGCTGGTGCGCGGCGGGCAGGTGCTGGCGGTGAACCCGAAACTGCCGGTGCAGGACTTCGCCAGCTTCGTCGCCTATGCCAAGGCGCACCCGGCGGAGCTGACCTACGGCTCGGTGGGCGCCGGCTCGGGCGGCCACCTGGCCATGGAGGACATCAAGGCGCGCACCGGCATCCGGCTGGAGCACGTGCCCTACAAGGGCTTCGGCCAGGCGACGCTGGACCTGGTGGCCGGGCGCATCAGCGCCACGGTGGCCACCGCCGCCGCCGTGCTGCCGCAGATCCGCGAAGGCGCGCTGCGCGCCCTGGCGGTGACCTCCGCGAAGCGCATGCCGCAGCTTCCCGAGGTGCCGACCCTGGCCGAGGCCGGGCTGCCGGACGCCACCTCCTATGGCTGGCAGGCGCTGATCGTGCCCACCGGCACGCCGGAGGAGCGGGTCGGCCGCTTCGCCAGGGAAGCCCGCGTGGCCCTGGCCACCCCGAAGGCGCAGCAGGCGATGGAGGCCTCCGCCTTCGAGGTGGTGACCGGCACGCCGGAGGAGGCGGCGGCCTTCGTGCAGGCGGAGAGCCAGCGCTGGGGCGAGGTGATCCGCCGTCTCGGCCTCAAGCTGGAAGGCTGAGGCGGGCACCTCTCGCAACCCGGCGGGGCGGGGCCATCTCCAGGCGATGATGCCCCGCCGCGCCATGCTTGCCCTGCCGTTCCTGCTTGCCGCTCCCGCCGCCCGCGCGCAGGAGGCCGAGCGTCAGGACTGGACCGACCCCGCCCGCCGCCGCACCCTGCCGGTGCTGCTGCGCTGGCCGGAGGAGGGCCGGGGACCGGTGCCGCTGGTTCTGGTCTCGCACGGGCTGGGCGGCTCGCGCCAAGGGCTGGCCTATCTCGGCGAGGCGCTGGCGGCGGCCGGCATTGCGGCGCTGCACATCCAGCACCCCGGCACCGATGACAGCCTCTGGCGCGGTGCGGGCGACCGACGCCTCGCCTTCGCCGCCGCCATCGGCGACGCGGGACGGGCGCTGGACCGCCTGCAGGACGCCATCTTCGTGCTGGACGAGCTGTCGCGCCGCCCCGAGCTGGCCGGGCGCCTCGATCCGGCGCGACTGGGTATCGCCGGGCATTCCTACGGCGCCTGGCTGGTGCAGCACATGCTGGGCGAGCGCATCCCCGGCGGCGACCGGGGATTGGTGCTGCCCGATCGGCGACTCTCGGCCGGCATCGCCCTTTCGCCGGTGCCCTCCGCCGGGTTGCCGCCGGCGCTCGCCTTCGCGCGCGTGAAGGCGCCGATGCTGCATGTGACCGGCACGCTGGACGACACCTGGGTGGACGGCACCCGCGCGGCGGATCGGCGCATCCCTTTCGACGCCATCGCCGCGCCCGGCGCGCTGGCGGTGCTGGAGGGCGCCACCCATGCCAGCTTCGCCGGGGAAGCGGGGGCCGGCGCCCGCTGGGAGGAGGCGACCTTCCACCCGCGCGTTGCCGGGCTTGCCGTTGCCTTTCTGCGCGCCCTATGGCGGAAGGACCCGGCGGCGCGGCAGTTCCTGCGCGAGGGCGCGCCGGGGCTGCTGGCGCCGGGCGACGTGCTGGAAACCAGGGGCCTCGGGTGAATGCCGGACTATTCGCTGGAGCGGGAGGCGGGCGGCCGCGTCGCCGGCGTGGATGAGGTCGGGCGCGGGCCGCTGGCCGGGCCGGTGGTTGCCGCCGCCGTGGTGTTCCGCGCCACGCCGCCGGGAGAGCTGGCGAACCTGCTGGACGACAGCAAGAAGCTCGACGCGGCAAGGCGCGAGGCGGCCTGCGCCGCGCTGCGCGCCGCCGCCCGCGCCGGGCTGCTGGACTTCGCGCTGGGTGCGGCCAGCGCCGCCGAGATCGGCCGCATCAACATTCTCCGCGCCACGCATCTGGCCATGCGGCGCGCCATCCTGCGCCTGCCGGCGCTGCCTGACCTCGCGCTGGTGGACGGCAACGCCGCGCCTGGCCTGCCCTGCGCCGTGCGCTGCGTGGTGAGGGGCGACGCGACCAGCCTCTCCATCGCCGCCGCCTCGATCATCGCCAAGGTGACGCGCGACCGCGCCATGGCCCGGCTCGACCGCCGCTGGCCCGGCTATGGCTTCGCCCGCCATGCCGGCTACCCGACGCCGCAGCACCGCGCCGCGCTGCTGCAACTGGGCGCCTCGCCGCATCATCGCCGCGGCTTCGCGCCGGTGGATCGGCTCGCGCTGCTCTGAACATCCTGAAAGATCGCCGACTCGGCTTCCTTGACGGCGCGACTCGACCCAACGCATTGTCTCTCATCGAGTCGCTGGGGGTTTCGCGGGCGTGGGTACGGGTTTGGATCTGCCGGTGGATTGCATCCTTGAAGGGGATTGCATCGAGACCCTGCGCCGGCTGCCGCCGGCCTCCGTGCATGCCATCTTCGCCGATCCGCCCTACAACCTGCAGCTCCGGGGCGAGCTGCGGCGGCCGGATGAGAGCGTGGTGGACGGCGTGGACGACGCCTGGGACCGATTCACCGACCTCGCCACCTACGACGCCTTCACCCGCGCCTGGCTGGCCGAGGCGCGGCGCGTGCTGCGCAAGGACGGCACGATCTGGGTGATCGGCAGCTACCACAACGTGTTTCGCCTCGGCGTGGCGCTGCAGGACCTCGACTTCTGGATCCTGAACGACGTCATCTGGCGCAAGGCCAACCCGATGCCGAACTTCCGCGGGCGCCGCTTCACCAACGCGCACGAGACGCTGATCTGGGCGGCGCGCGGGCAGGAGAGCCGCTACAAGTTCAACTACACCGCCATGAAGTCGCTGAACGACGACGTGCAGATGCGCAGCGACTGGTTCATCCCGCTCTGCACCGGCGGCGAGCGCCTGCGCGACGCGGAGGGCAAGAAGGTGCACCCGACGCAGAAGCCCGAAGCGCTGCTGCACCGGGTGATCCTGGCCTGCACCGCGCCGGGGGAGGTGGTGCTCGATCCCTTTCTCGGTTCCGGTACCACGGCGGCGGTCGCGAAGCGGCTCGGGCGGCGCTACATCGGCATCGAACGCGACCCCGACTACGCCGCGGCGGCGCGGGCGCGCATCGAGGCGGTGGAGGCACTGCCCGAAAGCGCCGCCCTGGTGATGCCGACCAGGCGCGAGCAGCCACGCATTCCCTTCGGCACGCTGGTGGAGCGCGGCCTCGTGCCGCCGGGCGCCAGGCTGGTGGACCGGCACCGGCGCTTCGTCGCCGATGTGGGCGCGGATGGCTCGCTGCGCTGCGGGCAGGCGCAGGGCTCGATCCACCAGGTTGGCGCTGCTGTGCAGGAGGCGCCTTCCTGCAACGGCTGGCTGTTCTGGCATGTCGAGCGGCGCGACGGGTCGCTGCGGCTGCTCGACGAGCTTCGCGCCGAGCTTGCGCGCGGCATGGGCTGAAGCGAGTCCGCTCCCAACACGCCGATTCGCGCAGCGGCCGCTGCGCGGCTGAAGATTTGCGCCTCGTGGATTGTGTTCAGGAGGCATGAGATCTGTCGAGGTTGTGTTGTTCAGGCAATCCCAACCGGAGGAGGAGAGTCCGTTATCAAATATTTGTGAGCGAGAGCTCTGGCGGGGTCGCACAGCTTTTGCGGGCGTCGGCAAAGTTGGCGGCAGCCTTAGCATGTGCGGTAGTAGGATCCATCAACGGGCCTGCCCGTGGCAAGGGCGGCCGGCCTGCCGCGGCTGATCCTTGGAGTGTGCCGTGAGTTACCAGCGAGAGTTCACCGATGCCGCGGACCTGCACCCGTGGTCGAGGCAGACCGCGTTCTACAACGACAACGGGCGGGTTGAAGGGCGCTACCTGCTGCTTGATGCCGGCGGGCATCTCGAAGCGCAGTACGATCCGGCCGGCCTTTCCGCCATCAGCAAGGTCACGCGGGAATTCGACGCCGCCGGCACGCTGCTGCGGGAGGCCACCAACTGGGATGACGGGCACCGCAGCGTTGTGATGCACGATGCGGCGGACAGCGCGAGCTGGGACAGCATCGCCACCGACTATGCCGCCTCCGGCGTGATCCTGAGCCGCGACATGCAGTTCGACGACGGGCATTCCGTCACCACCGCCTACAGCGGCGACGCGCTGTCCAATCGCATCGTGGCACGCACGACGCAGGGCACGGCGGACCAGCTCTACACCGTGGAATAATTCTCCGAGGACGGCAGCCGCGAGGTGCTGCAATACGACAGCGGCGGCCGCGACTGGACTTCGCACAGCCGGAGATACGATGCCGCGGGCGAGCTGACCTCCAGCTTCATCCAGTATGACGACCTGCAATCCTTGGATGCCTGGTACGACGCCGGCGATCAGCATGCCTGGTCCCGGGCGACGCAGACAGGAAGCTACCGCAACACCGAGATCAGCAGCTACACGGTGAACTTCGACGATGGCGGGCACCTGGTGGCGCGGGTGGATCCCGCCAATGGCTGGTCGGGCGAAGTGGCGCCATGGGCCGCGCAGCTGCGCGTGACCGACCTGCACAACGAGCTTGCCTATTCCGTGCAGCTCAGCGACGACCTCACCCTGATCGAGCGGTTCGCCGACGCCGCGTGGAAGGTGGACACCACGGTGGAAGACGGGGTGCGGCAGCGCAGCCTCGACCTCGGCAACGGCGTGCTTCTCACGCTCAGCTACGACACGGCGCGGACGCAGGACTGGGTGATGCAGATGACGCTCAGCGATGTCTCCGGCCGCGACGCCTTCTATGTTGCCGCCCTGGGCGACGACGGCGTGCTGCACCAGACCATGGCGCCCGGGCAGGCCGGCGACTGGGTGGCCTGATTCGCCGCTCCGCCCGCGCCGGCGCGGGCGGAGCACAGCCGCCTCAGTGGTCGCGGCCGCGGCCGGTTCTGGCCTGCAGTTCGTCGATGCGGCGGGAGGCGTCCGCCTTGGTCAGCGTCTCGTCGAAAGCCTCGCCGGCTTCCTCGCAAAGGGTCTTGAGGTAGCTGGCCTGCGCGCCGGTCATGGTTTCCTCGCCGGTCGTCCAGTCGGCGGGGTCCTTGACGGCATTGTCGGGCGGGTTCTTGGCCTTGTCGTCCATGGGGGTTCTCTTCGCTCCGGAAGCGTCGGGGAAAGCCGTGAGTGTTCACGGCTTGTTCCAAGGAACGGCTGATCCGCACAGAGGTTGCAGCCCTGGCTCGCAGGCTTCCCGCGCAGGAGATGACCTGCTGAACCCATGTTGATCAAAGCCTGCAGGGGTATGCATCAGAAGGCGATTCTTCCTGACTGACAGATCAACCAGGAATTAACCTTTTGATTTGGCGCGAAGCGGGGTCTTGTCGGGTGCCGAAGGGTCGCGCATGCACCATCCGCGCGAACAGATTAGCGAAAAATTCTCGCAAAAATTTCAACGCAGGGTGCTTTCGCAGCCTCTGCCCTTGGCTTCATCTTCGATCCGCAACCCCTGGCTTGGCCGTTCGCCCCATGTCCACCGACGGCGCGTCCTGCCGGGAAAGCTTCACAAGGCCTGCGCTGCCCAGAAGAATCAGGAGAGCCAGCGATGACCACCCAGCGTGTGATCACCGACACCGCGGATGCCGCGTCTTGGTCGGTGCAGACCCTCACCTATGACGACGAAGGCCGGCTGATCCAGCGGGACTTCGTCCTCGACAACAACGGCGCGACGCACGTGGTCTACGACCCCGCCGACCTCCAGGACTGGACGAGGATCATCGCCACCTACGACGCCGAGGGCCACCTCCGGTCCAAGACCACCAACTTCGACGACGGCGGCCATACCAACACCTTCTACGACGCGTGCGGCACGGAAGCCTGGCAGACGCAAACCGTCTCCTACGACACCGGCAACCAGCGCGTCCGCCTCGACGTGGTGCTCGACGACGGCGGCAAGATCATCAATCATTATGACGCCGGCAACGCGCAAGGCTGGAGCAAGCAGAGCTTCACCTACGATGCGCAGGACCATGTGACCTTCCAGGCCACCAACTACGACGACGGCAGCCGGGTCACCGTCCAGTACGACGTCGCCGGGTTGCAGGACTGGCAGCAGGTGACGCTGAACTACAATGCCGACGGCCAGCTCGCGAGCCAGCTCATCGAGTACGACAACGGAACCGGCGCCGAGATCTTCCGCGATGCCGGCAACAATGCCGAGTGGTCGAAATACATCATCTCCCATGCCGCGGGCGGTGCGGTGAGCCAACGTGCCGTCACCTTCGACGCGGGCGGGCAGGCGGTGATGCGATACGACGTCGCGGGCACCGAGGCCTGGACCGCGGATGCGCGGCTCTCCATGTCGGACGGCACGCTGGCCTACCGCGCCACCGTCCATGACGACCGCAGCCTGCAGGAGGACCTCGGCGGCGCCGACTGGCACGAGATCTTCGACGGCAACGGCGTTGTGGTCCATCGCTCGGCCGAGTTCGGCGACGGCATCACGCTGATCGTGGACTATGACGTGGCCGACGCGCATGACTGGTCCGTCTATGCGGTGCTCTACGGCGCCGATGGCGCGGCGCTCTATTCCGCCGGCATCAATGACAACGGCAGCCTTTCCGAAACGATCGCGTCGCCGCTGGCCTGATCGGCCGGGCCGCTTCCGCCGCCCGCATCGGGGCCGGGGGGGGGGGGGACAACGGCAGCCCCGCCTGGCCCGTGGGCATTTACAGCGACGGAAGCTCCGCTTACATTTTCGTGAGGTTGCCGCCAGAGCTTCCAAGCCAAAAGCCTGCCGCAAAATGCGCTGACCTCGCCGGCGAAGACTGCGGCACCCGAGTCAAACCGCCAGCATCGGGGAAGGCGCGGCATGGCAATGCAGCGGGTCATCACGGATCTCGCCGAGGAGGCCTCCTGGGCCTCGCGAACCTTGTTCTATGACACGCTTGGCCGGCTCCTCCGCCGCGAGCTGGCGCTGGATGGCGGCGAGGCGGCGACGACCGACATCGACCCCGCCGGCATCCTCTGGGCGAGCCGGACGCAGGCCTACGACACCGCCGGGCGACTCGCCTCCCTCGCGGTGTGGGAGGCGGATGGCGCGCGCAGCGTCACGCGCTACGACCCGGCGGAGGCGGAACCCTGGAACAGCTTCACCATCCATTACGACGCCTTGGGCCGGCGCGACGGAACGCGCGAGGAGCGTGACGACGGAAGCTCGTTGACCGTCTTCTTCGATGCCGCGGATGCCGAGGCCTGGGCGCGGATGGCCATCACGCGCAGCGCGGAAGGCCAGGTGGTACGGCAGGAAAGGCAAGGCGACGATGGCCGCATCGAGCTCGTGCAGCGGAGCTTCGATGCCGCGGGGCATCTGCTCACGGAAGCTGTCAGGCCGGCCGATGGCGCCCGCAGCTCCAGCCGCTACACCTATGACGCGGAAGGAAACCTGTTGCTGGTGACGGAAAGCCACGCGGATGGGAGCCGCACGCTCACCCGTTACGACGTGACCGGCGCGGAGAGCTGGTCGGAGATCGCGATCACCTACGACGCGGCAGGCGCCCGCACGCGCCTGGACAAGTTGCCCGACGAGGGCGGGCGCGTGTCCATCGACTATGATGCCGCTGGCTCGGCGCCCTGGTCCAGCATCAGCCGGACCTGGGATGGCGCGGGACGCCTGACCTCGGAGACGGTCAACCTCGACGACGGCAGCCGCAGCCTGACACGGTACGACGCGGCCGGAGCAGCCAGTTGGCAGACGCTGCGGCGGGACTATGACGCCGCCGGCCGCATGCTGCATGAGCAGGTGATGCAGGACGACGGCACCGCCACGGAGCGGTTCCTCGATGCGGCCGGATCGCATCCCTGGAGTGGCTGCGCAACCATGCAGGACGCGCAGGGGCGGGTTCTGGAAGGCGTGGTGGAGCTCGACGCCGGGTTCCGCGTGGTGCTGCGGAGCGACGCGGCGGAGGCCGAACCCTGGCGCGTCCAGATGCGTGTCCTGCTGGCCGATGGCCTTCCCGCCTGCACGCTGGTCCTGCGCGACGACGCCTCGCTGGGGGAGATGTTCGGTGAGTTGCCCTGGCGGCAGAGCATCAGCCGCGACGGCACGGTGGTGCTGCGCACCGCCGGGCTGGGCGATGGCGCGACGCTGGTGCTCAGCCATGACGCGGCGAACGCGAAGCCCTGGATCGTCGCCGCGGATCTGCAGGACGCCGAGGGGAATCCGCTGTTCCACGCCGCGATCCACCACGACGGCAGCGTGACCTTCGGTCCCGGCCTGCCCCTGACGGATTGGCTCGCCTGACGTCCGCTGAGGCCTTGGGGATCGTGGGGGCCGGGGTGGCCGCTGCCACCCCGGCGAAGGTTGGCAGGCACGCGCCTGCCAGGGATGCGCTTCGGTTCAGGCGCGGCGCAGGGCGCGCAGCGTGGCGAGGGCCAGGGCGGTCTTCACCACCGTGCCGGGGATGAACAGCACGAAGCCCGCCATCACTGCCTTCTCCAGGCCGGTGAACTGGGCCAGCCACAGCACGCCCGGCACGAAGAGCAGCAGGTGCGCCGCGGTCAGCACGGCGGCCTGACGCGGCAGCGAGCCGCGGGCAAGGCCGGCCAGCGCGGCGGCGGGCAGGAAGCCGAGCAGGAAGCCGGCGGTCGGACCCATCAGCACCGCGGGGCCGGCGGTGCCGCCGGCGAAGACCGGCAGGCCGAGCGCGCCTTCCACCAGGTAGGCCAGCACCGCGGCCGCTCCCACCCGGGCGCCGCCAAGCGCGCCGAGCAGCAGCACGACCAGCGTCTGCATGGTGGCGGGGACCGGCCACATCGGCAGGGTGATCTGCGCCGAGGCGGCCAGGGCGGCGGAGCCGAGCAGGGCGAAGCCGGCGAGTTGCAGGCCGGTGCGGGCGCGGGTTGCGGTCAGTTGCGTCATGCGGGGCGTCCCGTCTGTGTTCGTTTGCGCGGCCCGGGGCGAGGCGCGCGGGGAACAGGGCTTGCCATGGCGCCGGCGCCTTCGGCAAGCGTCAGCAGCCGGCGCATGGCACCGGGCAGCGCCTGGGCGGCGGCTGGCGGCGGCCACCATTCGCCTTCGGTGCGCAAGGCGGGCGGTGCGGTGGCCGTCAGCAGCGACATGCGCAGCTCGAAATGGGTGAAGCCGTGCTTCGCCTCGCCGGGCAGCGGGCGCCAGTCAAGGGCGGCAACGGGCGCGAAGGCGAGTGCCTCCTCCTCCGCCCAGCTTTCCTCCCGCCAGGGGGTGCCGGGAAGGCCCAGCATGCCGCCCAGGAGGCCGGTGGGCGGCCGGCGGCGCAGCAGCAGGCGGCCCTCGTCGTCCCGCAGCAGGAAATGCACGCCGAACTTTGTCGGCCGCGCCGCCCTGGGCGCCTTGCGCGGCAGGCTTGCGGCGATGCCCGCCTTGCGGCCCTCGCAGCCCGCCTGCCAGGGGCAGAGGGCGCAGGCGGGATTGCGCGGTGTGCAGATGGTGGCGCCGAGGTCGAACAGCGCCTGCACGAAGTCGGCCGGCCGGGCCTGCGCTGCGGATTGGCTCATCCAGCCCTGCGCCAGGGCGGCAAGGCGGGGGCGGGCGGCGGGCAGCGGCTCCTCCACCGCCTTCACGCGGCTGGTCACGCGCTCCACATTGCCGTCCAGCGGCACCACCGGCCTATCGAAGGCGATAGCGGCCACGGCGGCGGCGGTATAGGCGCCGATGCCCGGCAGCGCGCGCAGCCCTTCCACCGTATCGGGAAAGCCGCCGCGCGCCGTGACGGCCTGGGCGCAGGCATGCAGGTTGCGGGCGCGGGCGTAGTAGCCGAGCCCGGCCCATTCCTCGGCCACCGCCTCCCAGGGCGCGGCGGCCAGCCCCTCCACGGTCGGGAAGCGGTCGAGGAAGCGGCGCCAGCGCGGCGTTACGGCGGCGACGGTGGTCTGCTGCAGCATGACTTCGGAGAGCCAGATGCGGTAGGGGTCGCGCAGCGCCTCCCGCCAGGGGAGGCGGCGGCGGTGACGGTCGTACCAGGCGAGCAGGTCGGAAGCGGAGGGAAGCACGGATGCAGGAAGAGGACGAACCGCCGCGCGGATCAAGTCCCCGGACGGAAAAACCGGAGGAGGCGACCCGGCCCGCCCCCGTCTGGCGGGCGGATCTCGGGCCACGCCCGCTTTCGGCCTTGCTGCCGCGCCTGACGCGGCCCGCCTTCAAGCGGCGCAGCCCGGCCGCCGCGCACCTGATGACCGACTGGCCGGAGATCGTCGGGCCCGCGCTGGCGGCGCAGAGCATGCCGCTGCGCATGACCGGCGGCACGCTGACGCTGCGCTGCGCCGGCCCGATGGCGATGGAGCTGCAGCACATGGCGCCCCAGCTCGTCGCCCGGATCAACACCGCGCTCGGGCAGCGGCTGGTGGAGCGGCTGCGCTTCGTGCAGGGCGCCATGCCGCCCCCCGCCCCCCGCGCCAAGCGGCCGCCGCCGGCGAAGCTGCCGGCCGCGGTGAGCGAGGCGCTGGAGGCGGTGCCGGACCCGGAGCTGCGCGCCGCCCTGGCGCGGCTGGGGCAGGGGGTCTACCGCCGCCGCTGAGCCGGCATGGCGAAGTGCAACGAAGGATGGACAGTTGCCCGCCGCCCGGCCATCTGCGGCGGGATCGCCTCGGGGTGGGATTCTGCGCTAGAGACGGCGCAGGCCGCCCGCCCGGACGCGGCGCCGCCATCGCCAAGCCGAAGGAGCTTCCATGTCTCTCTCCCGCCGCACGCTGATGCTGGCCCCGGCCGTTCTGCTCCCCGTCGCCGCAGCCGCCCAGGGAACCCCACAGGGGGGCGGCGTCGATCTCGGCGAGCGCTCGGCCGGCCCCGCCAACGCCCCGGTAACGGTGCAGGAGTTCTTCTCGCTGACCTGCACGCATTGCGCCGCCTTCCACCGCGAGACCTGGCCGCGCGTGAAGCAGGAGCTGGTGGAGAAGGGCAGGATGCGGATGGTCTGGCGCGACTTCCCGCTGGACCAGCTTGCCCTGGCGGCCGCCCAGGTGGCGCGCTCCCTGCCGCCGGAGCGCTATGAAGGCTTCATCGGCGCGCTGCTTTCCAGCCAGGAGCGCTGGGCCTTCAACCGCAACGCCGACAACATCGCCGAGATCGCCAAGATCGCCGCCCTGGCGGGGATGAACCGCCAGCAGGTGGACGCCGCAATCAACAACGAGGCGCTGCGCCGCGCCATCCTGGAGGAGCGGCTGAAGGCGGAGCAGCAGTACAAGGTCAGCTCCACCCCCAGCTTCGCCTTCGGCGCTTCGAAGGTGGTTCCGGGCGAACTGTCCTTCGACCGCTTCTCCCAGCTGGTGCAGGAGGCCTCCGGCGCTTGACCGGGGTCGTGCCTGAGGGGGGCGCTCCGGAGGAGGGCGCCGCGCCCGCGGAGAACGCGGCCGAGGACACCCAGCCGGCGCGGGACGCCGCCACCGAGGCCGCGGCGCGCGCCGCGGCGCTGCGGGCGGTGCTGGCGCGGCTGCGCATCGCCGGCTTCAAGTCCTTCGCCGAGCCGACCACGCTGGACGTGTTGCCGGGCCTGACCGGCATCGTCGGTCCGAATGGCTGCGGCAAGTCCAACGTGGTCGAGGCGCTGCGCTGGGCGATGGGCGAGACCAATGCCCGCGCCATGCGCGGCGGCGAGATGGACGACGTGATCTTCGCCGGCACCGCCAGCCGCGCGGGGCGCAACCAGGCCGAGGTGACGCTGCTGCTGGAGGAGGCCTCCGGCCTTGCCCCGCCGCCGCACCAGGAGGCGGCCGAGCTGGAGATCACCCGCCGCATCGTGCGCGGCGAGGGCACGGGCTTCCGCATCAACGGCCGCGAGGTGCGCGGGCGGGACGTGCAGACGCTGTTCGCCGATATCGGCAGCGGCGCGCGCTCCTCCGCCATGGTGAGCCAGGGCAAGGTGGCCACGCTGATCGCCGCCAAGCCGGAGGAGCGCCGGCAGGTGCTGGAGGAGGCCGCCGGCATCGCCGGGCTGCGCGCCCGCAAGCACGAGGCGGAGCTGAAGCTGCGTCAGGCCGAGCAGAACCTGACCCGCGCCGACGACCTGAAGGGCCAGCTAGAGGTGCAGCGGCAGTCGCTGCAGCGGCAGGCCCGGCAGGCGGCGCGCTATCGCAACCTTTCCGGCCTGACCCGGCAGGCGGAGGCCGAGTACTTCTCGCTGCTGGTCGCCCGCGCCGAGAAGGCGCTGGCCGGCAGCCGCAACGCCCATGCCGCCGCCCGCGCCGCCACCGCCCGTGCCGAACAGGCCGCCGAGGCGGCCACCAAACGCGCCTTCACCGCCGAGCGGGAGCTGCCTGCGCCGCGTGCCGAGGAAGCCGAGGCGCGGACCGCGCTGGAGCGGCACCGCGTCGAATCGGAGGGCCTGGAGGCGGAGGAACGCCGCGCCCGCGCCACCCTGGCCGATGCCGAGGCGCGGCTGGCGCAGATCCGCGACGATCTCGGCCATGCGAAGCGGCTGGTCGAGGATGCCGCCGCCGCCGAAGGGCGGCTGGGCGAGGAGGCGCGGACGCTGGAAGGGGTGGTCGCCGCCCTGCCGGAGCGCCGCGAGGCCGCGCTTGCCGAGCAGGCCGAGGCCGAGGAGGCGGTGGCCCGGCTGGAGCGCGAGGCGGACCGCGCCGCGCAGCTGGCCGCCGAGGCGGCCGCCGAGCAGGCGCGCGTCGGTGGCGAGATGAACGCCGCCCGCCAGCGCAGCGAGCGCCTCCGCCAGCAGCACGAGACACTGCTCGGCCAGCAGCGCGAGGCCGAGGCGGCGCATGTGCCGCCCGAGGCCATCGAGGCGGCTGGTGCCGCCCGGCAGGCGGCCGAGACCGCGATCGCCGAGGGGCGCGCCGCGCTGGAACAGGCCGAGACCGCCCGCGCCGCCGCGCAGGAGCGGCACGCCGCCGCCCGCCGGGCGGTGACCGAGGCCGAATCGGCGCGCAACCGTGCCTCCGCCGAACGCGACGCCGCCGCCCATCGCGCGCGCCAGGTGACGGAGCAGCGCGACCGTCTGCGCCGGGAGCGCGATGCCGCCGCCGCCGAGCGGCCCGACCCCACGGCGCTGGACGCCGCCCGCACCGCGACCGCCGAGGCGGATGCCAGGCTTGCGGCCGCGCGCAAGGCGCTGGCCGAGGCGGAGGGCGCGCGCAGCGCCGCCGCCGGGGCGCATGTGCTGGCGCGGGGCAATGCCAGCGCCGCCGAGGCCGCCCGCGCCCGCGCCGACGCCGAACGGCAGGGCCTGGCCGACCTGCTGCGCGCCCGCGAGCCGGGTGCGGCGGCGCCGATCCTGGAAGCCGTGATGGTGCCGCCAGGGCTGGAGGCGGCACTCGGCGCCGCGCTCGGCGAGGCGCTGGAAAGCCCCGCCGATCCGCGCGCGCCGCGCCACTGGCGCCGCCTGCCGCCGCTGGAGGTGCCGGCACCGTTGCCCGAGGGCGCCACGCCGCTCGGCCAGCTTGTCGAGGCGCCGCCGGAACTGGCGCGTGCCTTGTCGCAGATCGGGCTGCTGGCGGAGGGCGCCGACGGCACCGTGTTGCAGGCGCGGCTGGCGCCGGGGCAGAGCCTGGTTTCCCGGGAGGGCGCGCTCTGGCGCTGGGACGGGCACGGCATCCAGGCCGGCGCGCCCAGCCCCGGCGCGGTGCGCCTGACCCAGCGCAACCGCCTGCGCGTCGCCGAGGAGGCGCTCGCGCAGGCGGTCTCCGCCGCGAAGGAGGCTGCCGCCGCCGCGGATGCGGCGAAGCAGGCCGAGGCACAGGCGGCAGGCGCCGAGTCCCAGGCCCGTGCCGCGCGCAGTGCCGCCGAAACCACGCTGGCCCGTGCCCGCGAGGCCGAGGCGCGCCTCAACGCCCAGGCCGAGCGGGCGGAAAGCCGTCTGGCCGCGCTTGGGCCGCAGCTGGAACGGCTGGAGACCGAGTTGCAGGCCGCTCTGGCCGCGCGCGAGGCCGCCGAGGAGGTGCTCGCCGCCCTGCCGGACGCCGCGGCAGCCCGCGCCGCGCGCGACGAGACGGCGCGGCAGGAGAGCGCCGCCCAGGCCGCCGAGGCCGCCGCCCGCGACGCGCGCCGCAAGGCCGAGGCGGCGCTGGAAGCGGCGCGAACGGAGGAATCGCGGCTGGCCAGCCGGGCCGCCAGCGCCGAGAGCCGGCTGCGGGCGCTGGCGCCGCAGCTTGCCCGCGTGGCGGAGGACCGCGCGGAGGCCGAACGCCTGCAGGCCGAGGCGGAGGCCGCTTTGGGCACCCTGCCGGACCTTGAGCAGATGCGGCGGGGCGTCGAGTCGGCGCGGCAGGCGCTTGCCGCCGGGCGCGCGCGGACCGGGGCGGCGCGCGACGTTGCCGCCGCCCTGGCGGCCGAGGCCGAGCGCGCCGCCG
>NZ_SNVJ01000029.1 GCF_009829925.1 Teichococcus coralli | reverse complement strand
AGCCGCCCGCCCCGCAGCCGCCGCTGCCCATGCCGCCGCCGCCCGCCCCGGCGCCGCCTGCCGAGCAGGGCGAGATTGCCGCCGCGCCGGAGGCGCCGAAGCCGCAACCACAGCAGCAGCAACAGGCCGCCGCGCCGCCGCTGCCCATGCCGCCACCGCCCGCCCCCACGCCGCCGGCCCCACCCGCGCCGCCGCAGCCGAGCAAGGAGGCGGAGCGCCCGCAGCCGCAGAAGCAGGCTTCCGCGCCGCCGCCAGCCCCGCCGCGCCCGACGCCGACCAAGCCCTCGACGGCGCCGCCCGCACCGGAGCCGAGCAAGGAGGCCGGCACCGGCCAGACCCCGCCGCCGCCCCGCGCGGCCGAGCGCAGTTCTTCGGTGCTGAGCACGCTGGAGAAGCTGCGCGCCGCGCAGCAGCAGAACCAGCCGCCGCGCGCCCGGCCTTCCGAGGCCTCCGGGCGGCCGGTCCAGGGCGGCGGCGCCCCCACCGGGACCGCGCTGCTGACCTCCGGCGAGGTGCGCGGCGTCGCCGAGCGGATCAGCGAGTGCTGGTCGGTGGACGCGGGAATGCTCGGGCTTGACCAGATCGTGGTCGAGCTGAAGGTGGACATGGACCCCTCGGGGGTCATACGCAACGTCCGCCCGGCAAGCGGCGTTCCCTCGGACCCGCGCGCCCGCGCGGTTTACGAGAGCGCCCGCCGCGCCCTGCTGGACCAGAAATGCAGCCCGTTGCCCGTCCCCCGCGAGAAGATCCAGTCGCTGAACGCCGCGACCTTCCGTTTCAATCCGAAGGGCCTCGTCCGATGACCCAGCCGAACCCGCTGTTCTCCCGCCGCCTCGCGCTGCTCGGTGGCGCCGGCCTGCTCGCGGCGCCCTCGCTGGCGCGCGCCCAGGCGCCGGCACCGGGCGGCACCGCCGCCGGCGGGCAGGTGATCGACATCACCCGCGCGCGCACCGACCCCATTCCGATCGCGTTGCCCGACTTCGCCGGCTCCTCCCCGGCGGCGCAGCAGCTCGGGCAGAACATCACCCGCGTCATCGCCAACAACCTGCGCAATTCCGGGCTGTTCCGGCCGGTGGAGCGCGCCGCCTACATCCAGACGGCCGATGCCGCCGCCGCCGCGCCGCGCTTCCAGGACTGGCGCGTGATCGGCGCGCAGGCGCTCGTCACCGGCCGCGCCGAGCCGCAGGGCGACCGCGCTCGCATCGAGTTCCGCCTCTGGGAGGTGAACTCCGAGCAGCAGCTCCAGGGCACCGCCTATACCGCCGCCGCCAACAACTGGCGGCAGATCGCCCATGTCATCTCGGACGTGATCTACGAGCGGATGCTGGGCGAGAAGGGCTATTTCGACACCCGCATCGTCTACATCGCCGAGAGCGGCCCGCGCGACCGGCGCACCCGCCGCCTCGCGATCATGGACCAGGACGGCGAGAACAACCGCTTCCTGACCGACGGCACCTTCCAGGCCCTGACGCCGCGCTTCCATCCGAACGCGCGGCAGATCGCCTTCATGTCCTACTACAACAACCAGCCACGGGTTTACCTGTTCGACCTGAACAGCGGCCGGCAGGAGGTGCTGGGCAACTTCCAGGGCATGACGCTCTCCCCCCGCTTCTCGCCGGACGGGCGCAGCGTGGTGCTCTCCTCCGCCCGCGGCGGGGACGCCAACATCTATGTCGTGGACCTGGCGAGCCGCCGCGAGCGGCAGCTCACCTCCGGCGGCGGGCTGGATGTCTCGCCCTGCTACTCGCCGGACGGCTCGCAGATCGTCTTCAACTCCGACCGCGGCGGCGACCAGCAGATCTACGTCATGGATGCCAATGGCGGCGGCGCGCGGCGCATCTCCTTCGGCAACGGACGCTACGCGACTCCGGTCTGGTCGCCGCGCGGCGACCTGATCGCCTTCACCCGGATGTCGGGCGGCCGCTTCGCCATCGGCGTCATGCGGCCGGACGGCTCCGGTGAGCGCATCCTTTCCGAGGGCTGGGGCATGGAAGGGCCGACCTTTGCGCCGAACGGCCGCGTGCTCGCCTTCTACCGCGAGACGCCGGCGCGCGACGCGCGGGGCGGCGGATACTCCGCGCGGCTCGCCATGATCGACATCGCCGGCTTCAACGAGCGGCAGATCCTCACCCCCACCGACGCGACCGACCCGAACTGGTCGCCCTTGTTGTCGTCCTGAAACAATGCGGCGGAAGCTGTGCAGTTTCGGAGGGGCAACCATTCCTCGCGCGAAGGTTGGTTGCCTTGAACCTGCCTCAATCGCAGCGTAACCGCCGCCTTAATTCGTTCTGACATCAGGAATCGAACGCATGCAGACCAAGCTCCTTGGCGCTTTTGCCGCTGTTGCGCTCCTCGCGGCCTGCGCCAGCGAGGACACCTCCGGCGCCGCCACCGGCGCCGGTGCGGCCGGTGGGGCCGGCGCCAGCGGCTTCGGCGCCGGCACCATCCGGCCCGGCAGCCAGGAGGACCTGGTCGCCAATGTTGGCGACCGCGTCTTCTTCGCCACGGACAGCAGCAGCGTCAGCGCCGACCAGCGCCCGACGCTGGAGCGCCAGGCGCAGTGGCTCGCCCAGTATCCGCAGGCGCAGGTGGCCGTCGAAGGCCATGCCGACGAACGCGGCACGCGCGAGTACAACCTCGCTCTCGGCCAGCGCCGCGCCAATGCGGCGCGCGACGTGCTGGTCGCCAACGGCGTGGCCGGCGGCCGCATCAGCACCATCTCCTACGGCAAGGACCGCCCGGCGGCGCTCGGCTCCACCGAGGACGCCTGGGCGCAGAACCGCCGCGCCGTCACCGCGGTGCGCTGAGCCGCGCCAAGCGGCCTTGTCCAACGCGGCCTTGCCCAACGCGGCCTTGCATTGACGCGGGGCCGACAGGCTGAGAGAAGCGGCGGCCCCTGCTCGAAGGAGAGGGAGCCGCCGCTTTAATTTTCGCCAATTGAGTTTTTTTTCGCGGCCCCGACTCGCCACCGGAAGGACTTCGCCATGCTCCGCACGCTCCTCCGCCTCGCGCCGTTGCTGCCCCTGCTGGGCGCCGCGCCTGCTCTGGCGCAGATGGACAGCCGCGAAGGCATCGCGCTGCAGAACCAGATCCTGCAGTTGCGGCAGGAACTCGACGCGCTTCGTCAGCAGGGCGGCAGCGGCTATGCGACGCCCGTGCCGATGGCGCCGCCGATGCGCGGCGGTGCGCCGGCCGCGGGCTCTTCCGAGCTGCTGACCCAACTGCTCGACCGCGTTGGCGCGCTGGAGGACGAGGTGCGCCGCCTGCGTGGCCGGGTGGAGGAGTCCGACTACCGCATCCGCACCAACCAGCAGGCGCTGGAGAAGCTGCAGGGCGACATGGATTACCGGCTGCAGCAGCTTGAGCAGGGCGGGGGCGGCGCGGCGCGGCCTGCCAGCCAGGCGCCGCGCCCGCAGCAGCGCAGCGAGGCCGAGACCCCCGTGGCGCCGGCCGCGAATGCCGGGCCGCGCACCGCCGAGCGCGCCCTCGCGGATGGGCAGGCGGCGCTTTCCCGCCGCGACTACAGCACGGCGGAGGCCGCCGCGCGCGAGGTGATCGGCGCCCGCAACACCGCCCGCATGCAGGATGCGCAACTGCTGCTCGGGGAGTCGCTTCTCGGCCGGCGCGAGTACCAGAACGCCGCCCTGGCCTTCGACGATGCCTTTCGGCGCAACCGCAGCGGCGCCCGTGCCCCTGAGGCGCTGATCGGGCTGAGCAATTCCTTTCTCGGCTTCGGCGCCAAGCGGGAGGCCTGCGCCACGCTGGACGATCTGCGCAGCCAGTTCCCGAAGCTCTCCGGCAACCTGGCGCAGCGCGCCGCCGACGCCCGCCAGCGTGGCGGGTGCCGCTGACGGCCGACACTCCGCCCGAAGGGGCGGAATTCGCGGCGCTGATGGCGCCGCTCGGGCCGTTCGGGCAGGCGCCCCGCCTTGCGGTTGGCGTCTCCGGCGGCCCGCACTCCCTGGCCCTCGCGTTGCTGGCGCATGACTTCTCCCTTGCGCGTGGCGGGGAGGTGCAGGCGCTGGTCGTGGATCACGGCCTCCGCCCGGATAGCGCAGGGGAGGCGGCATGGACCCTGCGCACCCTCGCGGCGCAGGGCATCGCCGCCGACCGGATCACGCTTGCCCTGCCGCGCGGCCCGGCCCTGCAGGAACGCGCGCGCACGGCACGTCTGGCCGCGCTGCTGGAGGCCTGCGCGGCACGGGGCCTTCCCTGGCTGCTGCTCGGCCAGCACCGGATGGACCAGGCGGAGACGCTGCTCTTCCGGGCCTTGCGCGGCAGCGGTCCGGCCGGGCTGGCCGGCATGGCCGCCCTGCGCCCCGCCGCCGAGGCGCTGATCCTGCGTCCTTTGCTCGACATGCCGCCGGCGCGGCTGGAGGCGCTGCTGCGCCGGCGCGGCCTTGAGCCGCTGCGCGACCCCTCGAACGCCGATCCGCGCTTCACCCGCGTGCGCCTCCGCACCGCCTTGCGCGACCCGGATGGCACGGGCGCCGGCACGGCCGCGCTGGCTGCCGCCGCCCGGGCCTTCGCACGGCGGCGGGCAAGGCTGGAGGCCAAGGTCGCTCGGCGCCTCGCCGGGGCCGTCGCCCTGCATCCCGAGGGCTGGGCGCAGCTCGATCCCCCGTCGCTCGGGAAGGACGATGTGGCGCAAGCGGCATTGGGCGCCTTGCTCAGGCTGCTTGCCGGGGCGGAACACGCTCCTGCCGGCGCCGCTGTGGCGAGGTTGCTGGCGCGGGGGCAGGGAACGCTGCACGGCGTCGTCTGGAAGGGCGATCGGCTTTGCCGCGAGCCCGCCGCCTGTGCGCCACCCGTTCCGGCGCGCGCCGGCGCGGTCTGGGATGGCCGCTGGCGCCTGCTTGGCCAGCCGGGGGGGGAGGAATTGCGCTGGGGTGCCCTGGGCACGGCCGCCGCCGGTCTGGACCGCGCCGCGCGGCGTGGCCTGCCGGCCCGCGTTCTGGCCGGCCTTCCCGCGCTGTGGAGGGAGGATTGCCCCGTGGGCATCCCGTGCCTGGGGCTCGGCGTCGCCGCGGACGCGGTTTTTGCTCCCGCTGGCGGTCCTTTGTCCGCCTAAATGTGAAAACGGAGCAAGATGGCGCGCCCGCCAAGGTTTCAGAACGGCGTCCGGCGTCCTATCTTGTCAATGCGCCGGGCTGGGGCTGCCCCTTGGCCGGCACACGGATGGGAACCGCACGGTGAACAATTTCGGCCGCAATCTGGCTCTCTGGGTGATTGTCGCGCTGCTGCTGGTGGCGCTTTTCAACCTCTTCCAGCCTTCGTCCTCCACCCGCCAGACCGGCCAGCAGGTCGCCTACAGCGACTTCCTGAACGAGGTGAATTCCGGCCGTGTCCGGGATGTCACCATCCAGGGCCGTACCCTGACGGGTCAGCTCTCGGATGGGCGCAGCTTCAGCACCTACACGCCCGAGGACCCGACCCTGGTCAGCAAGCTGACCGACAAGGGCGTGCGGGTCGTGGCGCGCCCGGAGGAGAGCGACGTCAATCCGCTCTTCCACTACATCCTCTCCTGGTTCCCGATGCTGCTGCTGATCGGCGTCTGGATCTTCTTCATGCGCCAGATGCAGGGCGGCGGCGGCCGGGCCATGGGCTTCGGCAAGTCCCGCGCCCGGCTGCTGACGGAGAAGCAGGGCCGCGTCACCTTCGAGGACGTCGCCGGCATCGACGAGGCCAAGGGCGAGCTGGAGGAGATCGTGGACTTCCTGCGCGACCCGCAGAAGTTCCAGCGCCTTGGCGGCAAGATCCCGAAGGGCGTGCTGCTGGTCGGCCCGCCCGGTACGGGTAAGACGCTGCTTGCCCGCGCCATCGCCGGCGAGGCGAACGTGCCCTTCTTCACCATCTCCGGCTCCGACTTCGTCGAGATGTTCGTGGGTGTGGGCGCGTCCCGCGTGCGCGACATGTTCGAGCAGGGCAAGAAGAACGCTCCCTGCATCATCTTCATCGACGAGATCGACGCGGTCGGCCGCCATCGCGGCGCCGGCCTGGGCGGCGGCAACGACGAGCGCGAGCAGACCCTGAACCAGATGCTCGTGGAGATGGACGGCTTCGAGGCGAACGAGGGCGTCATCCTGATCGCCGCCACCAACCGCCCGGACGTGCTGGACCCGGCCCTGCTGCGCCCCGGCCGGTTCGACCGCCAGGTGGTGGTGCCGAACCCGGACGTGCAGGGCCGCGAGAAGATCCTGCGCGTTCACATGCGCAAGGTGCCGCTGGCTTCCGACGTGGATCCCAAGACCATCGCGCGGGGCACCCCGGGCTTCTCCGGCGCCGATCTCGCCAACCTCGTGAACGAGGCGGCGCTGCTGGCCGCGCGCGGCGGCCGCCGCACCGTCGGGATGCACGAGTTCGAGATGGCCAAGGACAAGGTGCTGATGGGCGCCGAGCGCCGCAGCCTGGTGATGTCGGACGACGAGAAGAAGATGACGGCCTACCACGAGGCCGGCCACGCCCTTGTTGCTCTGCACGAGCCGGAATGTGACCCGGTCCACAAGGCGACCATCATTCCCCGCGGCCGCGCGCTGGGCCTGGTGATGTCGCTGCCCGCCGGGGACCGCTACTCCAAGCACAAGTCCAAGCTGAAGGCCGAGCTTGCCATGGCGATGGGGGGCCGTGTCGCCGAGGAGCTGATCTTCGGCCCGGACAACGTCTCCAACGGTGCCTCGGGCGACATCAAGATGGCCACCGACCAGGCCCGCCGCATGGTCACCGAATGGGGCATGAGCGAGAAGCTCGGCATGATCGCCTATGGCTCGAACGACCAGGAGGTCTTCCTCGGCCATTCCGTGACGCAGTCGAAGAACCTCTCCGAGGCGACGGCGCGCGAGATCGATGGCGAGATCCGCTCGGTCATCGACGAGTCCTATGCGCGTGCCAAGCACACGCTGCAGACCCATATCGACGAGCTGCACGCCCTGGCCAAGGGCCTGCTGGAGCACGAGACCCTTTCGGGCGACGAGATCCGGCAGGTGATCCGCGGCGAGCCGGTGGTGCGCAACCGCCCGGACGAGCCAGTGCCCGCGGGGCGCGGCAGCGTGCCCAGCTCCGGCCGCCCGACGCGGCCGGGGGGCGGCTTCGGCAGCCCGGCCCCGCAACCGGGCACCTGAGGCGCCTTCATCCCGCACCGCCACCTGCGTTAAGGAAAGGGCCCCGGAAGTCGGGGCCCTTTTCTGTTGGAGGTCGGGATGCGCGAACGCTGGGTGGAGCCGGCCGGCCTGTTGCACGGCCCGGCGGCGCTGCAGGCCATTCGGGACGGCCACGCGCTGCCGCTGGCCGGCGGGCCGACTGCCTTTGCCCTGGCGCGGCTGATCGAGGACGGGCGTGACCTCGGCATCCATGCGGCCCGCGCCTTGCCGGAAGGCTGGGAGGACCTGCTGCCTCCGCTGACCCGCCGCCCGCTTCCGCTCGGCGATCTGCCCAACTCCCGGCCGCTGGTCATGGGCATCCTCAACACCACCCCCGACAGCTTCTCCAACGGTGGCCAGCACCTCGACCCCGCCGCCGCCATCGCCGCCGGCCACGCCATGCTGGAGGCGGGGGCGGACATCCTGGACGTCGGGGGGGAGAGCACGCGGCCGGGTGCCGAGCCAGTCACCCCGGAGGAGGAGATCGCCCGCGTCCTGCCGGTCGTGCGGGAACTGGCCAAGGCCGCGGTGGTCAGCGTGGACACCCGCCATCCCGCCACCATGCGGGCGGTGCTGGATGCCGGGGCGGAGATCGTCAACGACGTCACGGCGCTGCGGCAGGACCCGGCGTCCCAGCGGGTGGTGCGCGAAGCGCGCGCGCCGGTGGTGCTGATGCACATGCCGGTGCTCGATCCGCGGCGCATGCAGGAGGTGACCCGCTACGACGACGTGGTGCTGGATGTCGCCCGCTTTCTGCGCCAGCGCGTCGAGACGGCGGAGGCCCTGGGCATCTCCCGCGGCCGGATCGTGGTGGATCCCGGCCTCGGCTTCGGCAAGACGGGCATGCAGAACCTGCTGCTGCTGAACCGGCTGCCGCTGCTCGCGGGCATCGGCTGCCGCATCCTGGTCGGCGCCTCGCGCAAGCGCTTCATCGGCCGTGTGACAGGGGTGGAGGCACCGGCCCAACGCCTGCCGGGCAGCCTCGCCGTCGCGCTGGCCGCCGCGGCGGGAGGCGCCTCCATCCTGCGGGTGCATGATGTGGCGGAGACGGTGCAGGCGCTGCGCATGTGGCGGGCCTGCGCGGAGCCGGGCTCGGCGGAACTGGAGTGAGGTTTTTCGGCTGCCTCCCCCCTCGGGGGAATTCATCAACACGGGGGTTCTGCGCTACAGCCACCGTGTAGGCTCAAGCGAAGGGAAGCCCGGCATGGCTGATGCGGTGCGCCGTCTGTTCGGCACGGATGGAATTCGCGGGGTGGCGAACCGGGCGCCGATGGATGCCTCCACGGCCTTGCGGCTGGGCCAGGCGGCGGGGCGGTTCTTCAACCGCGGTGCGCACCGGCATCGCGTGGTGATCGGCAAGGACACGCGCCTCTCCGGCTACATGCTGGAGCCGGCGCTGACGGCGGGCTTTGTCGGCGCCGGCATGGACGTGGTGCTGGTCGGGCCGCTGCCGACACCGGCCATCGCCATGCTGACCCGCTCGCTGCGGGCCGATCTCGGGGTGATGATCTCCGCCAGCCACAATCCTTTCGAGGACAACGGCATCAAGCTTTTCGGCCCGGACGGGCTGAAGCTCTCCGATGCCGAGGAGGCGGAGATCGAGGACCTGATGGCGGGCGACCTCAGCGCCCAGCTTGTTGTTCCCTCCCGCCTCGGCCGCGCCAGCCGGCTGGAGGACGCGCCGGGCCGCTACATCGAGGCGGTGAAGGCCAGCTTCCCCAAGGGCCTCAGCCTGGCCGGCAAGCGCATCGTGGTGGATTGCGCCCATGGCGCGGCCTACAAGGTGGCGCCCACCGTGCTGTGGGAACTGGGCGCGGAGGTGGTGCCGGTCGGCGTGTCGCCGGACGGCTTCAACATCAACCGTGAATGCGGCTCCACCGCGCCGGAGCGCCTGGCCGAGCTGGTTCGCGAGCGCCGGGCGGATCTCGGCATCGCGCTCGACGGCGACGCGGACCGGCTCGTTCTCACCGACGAGAAGGGCCAGGTCGTGGATGGCGACCAGATCCTGGCGCTGGTGGCGCAGTCCTGGGCGGCGCAGGGCCGGCTGCGGGGCGATGCGGTGGTGGCCACCGTGATGTCGAACCTCGGCCTGGAGCGCTTCCTGAAGGCGCAGGGCCTCAGGCTGCTGCGGACCAAGGTGGGCGACCGCTACGTCGGCGAGCGGATGCGCGAGGCCGGCTGCAACCTCGGCGGCGAGCAGTCCGGGCATATGATCCTGAGCGATTTCGGCACCACGGGGGATGGCCTGGTGGCGGCCCTTCAGGTGCTGGCCGTGCTGGTGGAGGAGGGGCGCCCGGCGAGCCAGGTCTGCCGCCGCTTCACGCCCCTGCCGCAGCGGCTGGTGAATGTCCGCTACGCCGGCAGCAGCCCGCTGGAGGATGCCGGGGTGCGGGAGGCCATCGCCTCCGCCGAGGCGCGGCTCGGCGCGCGCGGCCGCGTGCTGATCCGTCCCAGCGGCACCGAGCCGGTGATCCGCGTGATGGCCGAGGCGGAGGAGGAGCCGCTCGTCGAGAGTACGGTGGAGGAGTTGGCCGCCCTGATCCGCGCCCGCGCGGCGGCCGGCCCCGAGCGCGTCCTGGCCAGCCAGCTTGGGGAGGCCGGCTGATGCGGGGCCGCGTTCTGATCATCGCCGGCTCCGATTCGGGCGGCGGCGCCGGCATCCAGGCCGACATCAAGACCTGCACGGCGCTCGGTGCCTATGCCGCCACCGCCATCACGGCACTGACGGCGCAGGACACCCTGGGCGTGCACGGCGTCCATCCGGTGCCGCCGGAGTTCATCCGGCAGCAGATCCGCCTCGGCCTGGAGGATATCGGCGCCGACGCGGTCAAGACCGGCATGCTGGGCGACAGCGCGACCATCGAGGCCGTCTGCGAGGCGCTGGCGGCGCATGGCACCCCTCTGCCGGTGGTGGTGGACCCGGTGATGGTGGCCAAGGGCGGCCATCACCTGCTGGCCGAGGCGGCGGTGGAAACGCTGAAGCGCCGCCTGTTGCCTTTCGCCAGCATCATCACGCCCAACCTGCCCGAGGCGGAGGTGCTGGCCGGGATGCCGATAGGCGAGGTCGCCGCGATGCGGACGGCGGCGGAAAAGCTGCTGGCGCTCGGCGCGCCGGCGGTGCTGCTGAAGGGCGGCCATCTTCCCGGCCCGCGGCTGGTGGACCTGTTGGCGACGCGGGAAGGCATCGAGGCGTTTGAGAGCGACCGGATCGAGAGCCGCCATACCCATGGCACCGGCTGCACCCTGGCCTCGGCCGTCGCCGCCGGGCTGGCGCAGGGGCTGGGGTTGCGCGGCGCGGTGGTGCGGGCGCGCGCCTATGTGCAGGCGGCGCTGCGCACGGCGCCCGGGCTGGGAAAGGGGCATGGCCCGCTCAACCATGCCGTCACCCTGGACCCGGCACGGCTCGCCGCGCTGGGCTGAGCGGGCGCGCCGGCCGCCGCACGCCGCTTGATCCGCCGGCCCAGGCGGCGCAAACCCCGCCTACCGTTCCGAACCGCGAGTGTGACCCGCCATGGCGCAAATCAACCCCCGGCCCAGCCAGCGCCCGGCCAGTGCCTGCTTCTCCTCCGGCCCCTGCGCCAAGCGGCCGGGCTGGTCGCTGGCGGCGCTGGACGGCGCCTTGCTGGGCCGCAGCCACCGTGCGCCGGCCGCCAGGGCGCGGCTGGCGGAGGTGATCGCGCGCTCCAAGGCGGTGCTGCGCATGCCGGCGGGCTGGCGGCTCGGCATCGTGCCGGCCTCCGATACCGGCGCGGTGGAAATGGCGCTGTGGTCGCTGCTTGGCCCGCGCGGCGTGGACGTGCTGGCCTGGGAAAGCTTCTCCGGCGAGTGGGCAACCGACATCACCAGCCAGCTCCGCCTTCCCGGCGTGCGGCTGCTGCAGGCGCCCTACGGCCAGCTTCCCGACCTCACCCGGGCCGACCCGAAGCACGACCTCGTCTTCGTCTGGAACGGCACCACCTCGGGCGTGCGCCTGCCCGATGCCGAGTGGATCGCGGCGGACCGCGAGGGGCTGGCGATCTGCGACGCCACCTCCGCCGCCTTCGCCATGGACCTGCCCTGGGACAAGCTCGATGTGGTCACCTGGTCCTGGCAGAAGGTGCTGGGCGGCGAGGCGGCGCATGGCATGCTGGCCCTTTCGCCGCGCGCCGTGGAACGGCTGGAGTCCCATACCCCCTCCTGGCCACTGCCGAAGATTTTTCGCCTCACGAAGGGAGGCAGGCTGATCGAAGGCATTTTCCAGGGCGACACCATCAACACCCCGTCGATGCTGGTGGTGGAGGATGCGCTGGATGGGCTGCGCTGGGCGGAGGCCATCGGCGGCCTGCCGGCCCTGATCGCCCGCTCGGAAGCCAATCTGGCCGCGGTGGCGGAATGGGTTGAGGGCCAGCCGCAGGTCGCCTTCCTGGCGGAGCGGCCGGAGACGCGGTCCTGCACCTCCATCTGCCTGCGCATCGTGGCGCCCTGGTTCACCGCGCTGGACACTGCCGGGCAGGCGGCCGCCACGAAAGCGCTGGTCGCGCTGCTGGAGGGCGAGGGCGTGGCGCTCGACGTGGCGCCTTACCGCGACGCGCCGCCTGGCCTGCGCCTCTGGGGCGGCGCCACGGTGGAGACCGCCGACCTGCGCGCCGTGCTGCCCTGGATCGACTGGGCACTGGCGGAACTCGCCTCACGGCCGGCCTGACCGGGGAGGGATCGCTCAGGCTGCGGAAGATTCATCCGTAGCTTGGCATTCTCGCGGAAGGATTTCCCTGCCCTTCCTCGCATCCCACCCTCAATTCGGTAAGAACGACTGACCCAATCGCCCTAGCCTGAACCTACACAGGATCCAGGCCCAAGGGCGATGTCACCGCCGAAGCTCGTTGCCGATTCCCATCTCCCGCAAGGCACTCCCTCCGGCCCGCGCTGGCTGGTCATCCTGCTTTTCCTTGGGGCGCCGCTGCTTTTCGCCAGCAACATGGTGGGGGCTCGTTGGCTCAGCGGCTCCGTGCCGCCGGTCACCCTGGCTTTCGGCCGCTGGACCGTCGCCGCGCTGCTGCTCCTGCCGCTGGTCTGGCCGCATCTGCGGCAGGGGGCGCTGTGGCGTGCCCCGGCGGGGGCGCTTGCGCTGCTGGCGCTGCTCGGCGGCGTGGCGAGCGTGGCCCCGCAATACGGCGCGGCACGGTATACCAGCGCCGGCAACATCGCCTTGATCGCCGCCATGTCGCCGCTGCTGGTCGCGATCATCGAGCGGGTCGTCTGGGGCGTGCGGCTGCGGCCCGCCATGCTGGCAGGGATCGGCTGTGCGTTCTGCGGCATCGCCGTGGCCGCCTTCCGTGGCGACATGGCGGCGCTGCTGCGCCTTGAGCTGAACTCGGGCGACGCGCTGATGTTTGGCGCCATCCTGGCCTGGGCCGGCTACACGGCGCTGCTGCGTCATCATCCCGTGCCGCTGCCGCCGATGCTGCTGATCTGGGTGGTGGCGACGGGTGGCGCGCTCGGAATGGTGCCGCTGGTGGCACTGGAATGGGCCAGCATGGGTGTGCCCGCGCTCGGCGCCCAGGCCTTCTGGGGCATGCTGTTCCTCGGCATCGTCGCCGGCATCGGGGCCTATGGGGCCTTCGCGCGGGTGGTGGGCATGCTCGGCGCGGCGCGGGCCAGCATGTCCATGTACCTGGTGCCGGCCTATGCCCTGGCGCTCGGCGCCGCGATTCTGGGCGAGAGCCTGCACCCCTACCATGCCGTCGCCATGGCGCTGGTGCTGGGCGGCGTCGCCCTTGGCACGCTGCGCCTGCCGTTGCACCGCTAGGTGTTCCAGCTTCTGAAGGCCATTCCGGCTTCGGAAAACTTCCGCTTGCGGCGGGTCCCGCTCCCGGCCGATCATCCCACCCCGCGGTGGCCACCAAGCGCCACCCGGAAGGGAACAGTTCAAGACATGCTCCAGATCAACCGTCGCCAGCTCCTGGCCGGGGGAACGGCGCTGCTGGCCCCGCTGCCAAAGGTGCGCGCCCAGACCTCCGCCCCGCTCCGCATCGGCGTGCTGGCCGATTTCTCCGGCCCCTACCGCGACACCTCGGGCCCCACGGCGCTGGCCTGCGCGAAGCAGGCGGTGGAGGACCTGAACCTTTCCGCCCGTGGCATGGCGGTCGAGGTGCTGCAAGGCGACCACCAGAACAAGCCGGACCTGGCCCTCGCCCTGGCCCGGCAGTGGATCGACCAGAGCGGCGTGGACATGATCTGCGAGGTCAACAATTCCGCCATCGCCCTGGCGATCGCCGGGCTGGTGCAGGAGAAGAACAAGGTCCAGGTGAACACCGGCGCGCTTTCCGCGGCGCTGACCGGCGAGCGCTGCTCCGCCAACACCGTGCACTGGACGGCCGACACCTGGATGCTGGCCAACACCGTCGGCAAGGCCACCGTGCGCGGTGGCGGCGACAGCTGGTTCCTGATCGTCGCCGACTACGCCTTCGGGCATCAGATGGAGCGCGATCTGACCCGCTTCATCAAGGACAGCGGCGGCAAGGTCGCGGGCTCGGTTCGCTTCCCTTTCCCGGGCACGACCGACTTCGCCTCCTACCTCGTGCAGGCGCAGGCCAGCCGCGCCAAGGTGGTCGGCCTGCTGATGGCGGGCGCGGACATGGTCAACTGCATCAAGCAGGCGCGCGAGTTCGGCGTCACGCAGCGTGGCGTGCGGCTGGCGGGCACGCCGATGTTCGTCACCGACATCCATGCGCTCGGACTGGAGACGGCGCAGGGCCTGCTGCTCTCGGAAGCCTTCTACTGGGACCTGAACGACCGCACCCGCGCCTTCCTGGAGCGGGTGAAGCCCAAGGTGGCCGGCAACTGGCCGAACCAGGAGCATGCCGGCACCTATTCGGGCGTGCTGCACTACCTGAAGGCGGTGGCGGACATGGGGCTGCCGGCAGCCAAGGCCAGCGGGCTGGACGTCGTCACGCGCATGAAGGCCATGCCGGCCGACGACGACTGCTTCGGCGCCGGAACGCTGCGCGCCGACGGCCGGAAGGTGCATCCCTCCTACCTGTTCCAGGTGAAGGCGCCGGCCGAGAGCCGCGGCCCCTGGGACTACTACCGGCTGGAAGGCACCGTGCCGGCCGAGGAGGCGTTCCGGCCGCTCGCCGAAGGGGGCTGCCCGCTGGTGAAGGCCTGAACTACCCGTGGCCGGCCCGCGCTTCCCCCGCAGGCCAGCCATCCCTGGCGACTCCGCCGCGATCCGCTATTAGGTCCGCCCGGACGCGGCGGAGAGGTGGATGACGGTCGGCATCGAGATGGGGAAGACGACGGCCGGGCAGGCGGCAACCCTGGACCTGGAGGAGCTGCTGGCGACGCGGCTGCTGGTGCAGGGCAACTCCGGCTCCGGCAAGTCGCACCTGCTGCGCCGGCTGATGGAGCAGTCCGCGCCCTGGGTGCAGCAGGCGGTGATCGACCCCGAGGGCGATTTCGTCACGCTCGCCGAACGCTTCGGCCATCTCGTCATCGACGCCGCCCAGCACACGGAGGCGGCGCTGCAGCGCGCGGCCGACCGGGTGCGGGTGCACCGCGTCTCCGTCGTGCTGAACCTCGAGGGCCTCGACGCCGACGGGCAGATGCGCCACGCCGCCGCCTTTCTCGGCGGCCTGTTCGACGCCGAGCGCGACCACTGGTCGCCCATGCTGGTGGTGGTGGACGAGGCGCAGCTCTTCGCCCCCGCCGCCGCCGGCGAGGTGTCGGACGAGGCTCGCCGCGCCTCGCTCGGCGCCATGGCCAACCTGATGTCGCGCGGCAGGAAGCGCGGGCTGGCCGGCGTCATCGCCACCCAGCGCCTGGCCAAGCTGGCGAAGAACGTCGCCGCCGAGGCGAGCAACTTCCTGATGGGCCGCACCTTCCTCGACATCGACATGGCGCGCGCCGCCGACCTGCTGGGCATGGAGCGGCGCCAGGCGGAGATGTTCCGCGACCTGCCGCGCGGCTCCTTCGTCGCCCTCGGGCCGGCCCTTTCACGGCGGCCGCTGCCGATCCGCATCGGCGTCGTGGAAACCGAATCGCGCGGCACCAATCCCGGGCTGATCCCGTTGCCGCAAACGGCGCCCGAGGAGGCGAAGGAGCTTGTTCTGGCGGCGGCGGCGGAGCCGGAGCCCGCGATGCGTCCGCCGCCGCGCCGCGCTGCCGCGCCGCCGCCGCCGGATATCCTGACGCAGCTCGCCCAGGCCCGTCCCGCCGTTGCCGCGCCACGCGCCGAGCCGGAGCCGACGCCCGAGGAGCGCGCCGCCCGCAAGCGGCGCCTCGAAGAGATCCTGCGGCAGATCCTGGCCGAGCCGGAGGCCGCCTTCCGCTCCGTCAGCGTGCTGTACCAGGATTTCCTGGTGCGGCTGCGGATCCACGCGATTTCCGGCAAGCCGCCGGAGATCCCCGCCTTTCGCCGGATGCTGGCCGTCGCGCGCGCGGGCGTCAGCGCGGAGGCGGCGGAGGGCGATGCCTGGCAGGAGGTCGAGGCGCGTGCCGCCGCCCTGCCGGAGGACGCCCAGGGCGTCTACCTGCTGCTCGCCCGCGCCGCGCTGGAGCGCCTGCCGTGTCCCTCGGATGCGACCATTGCCCAGGCCTACGGCACCCGCTCGCCCGGCCGGGCGCGGCGGTTGCTGGCCTATATGGAGGAGCAGGGCGCCATCGTCTGCCGCCCCGATGCCGCCGGGCGCCGCATCGTGGCGCTGGTGGAACTTGGGCACGAGACGGCGCCAGGCGACCCGGGCGCACCGCTCGCCTGAGGCCGGCTCAGTCCAGCAGCCAGCGCAGGGAGTGCCTTAGCTCGGCGGCGCCGTCCTGGTCGAACCAGCGGCCATGCGCGAAGATGACTCGCTCGGGCCGCAGGTCCAGCAGCCGCCTGGCGGCGTCCGCCGCCTGCCGCCGCCGCTGCTTCACCACCGCGCGCAGGTAGGGCGGCGGCATGGAGTCCGGCGCCATCGTGCCGAACATCCGGATCAGCGGGCGCAACAATGCAGGGACCTTGGGCGGTTCCAGCCGCATCGCCAGATCGGTGAGCACCAGCGTGCGCGTCGGCGTGTGGAACAGCGCGACCTCATGGAACCCCATGGCGCCCTCCACCGTCACCGGCCTGACGGCGTCGCCCCAGGTGAGGGGCGGCGCATCGCGCAGCTCATGGTCCAGCCGCACGCCGCTTCGCCGCACGGCGGCGCGTTCGCCCAGGCCGGGCGCGGCCCAGGTGATGGCACTCGGGCAGGCGTGCTGCCATTCCTCCAGGAACCGCCAGTGCGCGAGGCTGGGCGCCACCAGGTGCAGGATGGGGCCAAGCTCCTCCAGCTTCTGTTTCAGCGGATCGCTGAACCGCGTGGGCGAGTGCACGAGAAGGCTGCCATCGGGCAGGCGGATCACCGTCATCCGCACCGGCAGCACGGCGCCGAGCGGGCCGGGCAGCAGGCTGTCCACGATGAAGACGTTCTCCGCCACAGGCTTCGGCGTGTCGAGCGGCGGATAGCCGACCTGCCGCGCGGAGATGGCTTCGTCATGCCCCGTCAGGCGTGCCGCCGGGCTGGCATTCTGGCCTGGTCCGCTGACCGGGGTTGCGCCGCTCGTCGCGATCACCGCCAGCTCCGCCAGTCCGATGCCGAGCAGCAGCGCGCGCGCGCCGGCAGGCTGGCTGCGCATCAGCAGGCCGGCTCCGCAGAGCGCCAGGGCGCCGGCCGTGTCGAGCGCCAGATGCTCACGCATGGTGAGGGCTGGATGGAAGCCGCCTTCGTAATCCGTCAGCACCGAGTAGCTCGCATGGCCGGCGCCGGCGGTGGCCAGCACCCGCCGCACCGGCCCCGGGAAGGCGCGCGAGGCGGAAAGGCCGATCAGCGCCGCGGAAACAGCGTAGTCGATCGCGCCATGCAGCCGGGTCGGGATCATGCCTGCGTCCCCTCGATGCGAGTGATGCGAAGGCAACCGCCAGGGCGGCCGGCGGATGCCGGGCAAGCCATCGCTATCGCGTGTGGGGGGGCGGGCCGGCTCGCTGTCAGCCGGGGGGCATGACGCCGCGCAACACCGCCTCGAACCCCGGCCGGCGAGCCGCGAACCTTTCCTTCTCGGCCACGCAGACCAAGGTGATGCGGCCGCGCGGCGTCTCCATGGTGGCGAAAAAGGAGCGAAGCGCCTGCGCCCGCTCCGGCAGCTTCGCCGCCGGCCGCAGGTCGCCCACGATCTCCACGCCGGCGACGCCGGCCTGCTCGAAGAGGGACTGCTCCCGCAGCGTGTAGACGGCGGCAAGCCGGGTGCGTTCGATGGTCTGCCAGCCGGGCAGGCGGGTGCGGCTGTTGATCTGCTCCTGGGTGTAGAGCGCGTTCTGCGGCGCCGGAACATAGGCGATGGTGCAGCCGGTGTCCTGGTCCTGCGATTGGCGCAGGGTGAAGCGCGCGGTCTGCGCGCCGCTCGGGGGGGCGGCGGCGGCCGCATAGCCGGGCGGCGGGGTTACGGAGAGGCCGCTGCCGGCGTCCCGCAGCGCCTCGGCCAGCGCACCGCCGCCCAGCAGCAGCGCCGGGGCGAAGGCGAGGCAGGCGGCCCTCCCGGCGCGCCGGTGCATCAGGCGAGGCGCCGTTCGGCGGCGGGCGGCAGGAAGCGGTCGGTGAACAGGCTTTCCGCGCCTGGCGGGTTCTTCAGGCCATAGGCCTCGGCATTGGCGCGCACCAGCGTCTCGGCGCGGGCCATGTCGAGATGGCCGGTGCCGTGCTCGCGCACGGCGGGGGTCAGGATGCAGCGGTCACGCGTCATCGCCCAGCGGCGCTTCTCCAGCGCGACGTCGAAGAGCGGCTCGCGCGCCTTCACCGATTCCATAGCCGCGTCCGGCTCGGCCAGCAGCAGCTTCAGGCCGCCGACGCAGCCGCGCACGAAGCCGCTGGCCGCCTGCGGGTTCTTCTCCAGCCAGTCCGCGCGGGCGATGATGCCGCTGCCATAAAGGTCCAGGCCGTTCTCGGCATAGGGCCAGGCGAGGATGTCATCCTCCTTCACGCCGGCGGCCAGCAGGTTGAAGTGGGTGGTGAACAGGAAGCCGGTCACCGCGTCCACCTGGCCGCGCGCGAGCATGGTGTCGCGCAGGTTGGCGGCCATGCTGGTCCACTGGATGCTGCCGGTGTCGATGCCGGCGGCGCGGGCGAAGGTGGGGAAGAGCACGCGCGAGGCCTCGCCCTCCGGCGCGCCGAGGCGCTTGCCGGCGACGTCCTTCAGCGCCGCGATGCCGCGGCCGTTCACGGTGATGACGGCGGCCGCCGTGCGGTCCAGCACGGGATAGATGCAGACGACGCGCCGCTCCGGGTTCTCCGCGTTGAACTTCACCGCCGCCGAGACCTCGGCATAGCCCAGGTCATAAGCACCCGAGGCGACCTTCACCACCGTGTCGCCCGAGCCGAAGCCACGGTCGATGCGTGGCGCCAGGCCGGCATCACGGAACAGGCCGCGCTCCGCGGCGATGGTGAACATGGCGTGGTTGCCCTGCAGCGCCCAGTCCAGCGAGAAGCGCAGCGGCGTCGCGCCCTGGGCACGGGCGGCGCGGAGGGCGGGGAGGGCGAGGCCGGCGGCGGCGATAAGCGAGCGGCGATGCATGGTCGCTGGGACTCCTGGATCAGGCGGGTTGAAGACCCTTCACCCGGAGCCGTCAAGCAAATGGCGGGCCGCTGCTCAGGGGGAGCCGGCGGGAGCCTGGTTCAGCGCGTCGCGCACCACCGAGCGGAACTCACGGCGATGCAGCTCCCGCAGCACCAGCAGGCTACTGACGATCAGCGCCAGGGGGTGCAGGATCCAGGCCAGGGCTGCAAGGCCGAAGTAATAGGCGCGCAGGCCGGTGTTGAAGTGGCGCGCGGCGCGGTTGGCGACCTCGGCCGCCACCTCCGCGTCCGCCAGCGCCTCGGGCGGCTTGCCCAGCGCGCCGACACAGATGGAGCAGTAGTTGAACTGCCGCAGCGCCCAGGTCAGCTCGAAGAAGGCGCGCACGAAGATGAAGATCAGCAGGAAGATGCGGATCTCCCAGCCGGCGTCGTCCACGGGCGCCTGCACGAAGGGCACCGCGCCGAAGATGCGGCGGCCGAGATCCGGCGCACCCAGCATCGCCACCAGCCCGCCCAGGATGAAGATGCTGGTGTTGGCCAGGAAGGAGGTCGAGGTCATCAGGTTGCCGATGATGCTGATGTCGGCGATGCGGTTCTCCCGCCCTGGTGCCGCGCGCATCCAGCGGCGCCGGTGCTCGTCCATGGCGGCGATGACGCTGCGGGCGCGGATGGAGGGCACCCGGTCCACCACCATGGCATAGCCCGCCCAGCACAGGGCGAAGACGGCAAGCGCGATCCAGTCCAGCGTGGCGAGCGGCAGGTCCATGCCGCGCGGCATAGCACAAGCCGGCGCGCGCGGCAGTCTTCACGCGGCGCGGCTTGCGTCGCGCTCGCCGGGCGTTCAAGCGGGGCGGCATGAACCCGGAAGCGATTCTGACCACCGCCGAGCCCCGAGCCGCGCAGCGCGCCATCCGCCTGGTGTTCCTGGCCAGCGGAACGATCTTCGCCGCCTGGGCGCCGCTGGTCCCGCTGGTGCGGGAGCGGCTCGGCCTCGCCGAGGCGACGCTCGGCCTCATCCTGCTGGCCCTCGGCGCGGGCGGCATCCTGACCATGCCCCTGGCCGGCGGGCTGGTGGAGCGGCATGGCAGCCGGGCGGTCTCGGTCACCGCCGGCCTCGGCTTCGTGGCGATGCTGCCGGTGCTGCCGCTGGCCCCCTCCGGGCCGCTGCTGGCGCTGGCGCTGTTCCTGTTCGGCGCCGCGGGCGGGCTGATGGACGTCTCCATGAACGCGCAGGCCGTCGCGGTCGAGGCACGCGGGCGGCGGCCGATCATGTCCTCCATCCATGGCCTGTTCAGCCTGGGCGGGCTGCTGGGGGCGGGCGTGGCCACCGGGCTGCTGGCGCTGGGCCTGCCGCCGGTGCAGGCGGCGCTGCTCATCGCGGCGGGCGGGGTGGTGCTGCTGGCGGCGCAGTTCACCGCGCTGCTGCCGCGCGCCGCCGACCGGCCCGGCGAAAGCCACGCCTTCACCCTGCCGCGCGGCCCGGTGGTCGGGCTGGGGCTGCTCGCCATCGTCGCGCTGATGGCGGAGGGCAGCATGATCGACTGGAGCGGCATCTTCCTGACGCAGGAGCGCGGGCAGCCGCTGCGGCTGGCGGGGGTCGGCTTCGCGGCCTTTTCGCTGGCGATGGCGGCGGCCCGGCTGCTCGGGGACCGGGTGAACCAGCGCTTCGGCCCCGTGGCGGTGCTCGCGGGCGGCGCCCTGCTGGCGGCGGCGGGCTTTCTGGGCGCCACGCTGCTGCCCTGGAGCTGGGCGGCGCTGCTGGGTTTCGTGCTGATCGGGCTGGGGCTCGCGAATGCGGTGCCGCTGCTGTTCAGCGCCGCGGGGCGGCTGCCCGGCAGCGCACCAGGGACGGCCATCGCGGCGGTGGCGACGCTCGGCTATGCCGGCCTGCTCGGCGGCCCGGCGCTGATCGGCTTCGTGGCGCAGGCGGTGGGCCTGCCGGTGGCGCTGGGCGGCGTGGGGGTGCTGCTGCTGGGCGTGGCCGCGTTGGCCGGCCTGGTCCGCCGCTGATCCCGGCGGCGCAGAAGAAGGTATTTGTTGACAAACTCCGTGGACAATTGCGGAACCGCCGGCCTCGACAGGAGATTGTCATGCGCGTTCCGTTCGCCCTCGCCTTGCTGGCGCTGGCCGTGTCCAGCGTGGCGCATGCCCAGAGCGCGCTGGATTTCCGCCTCGTCAACCGCACCGGCTACCAGATCGACGAAGTCTATGTCAGTCCCGCGAGCAGCTCCTCATGGGGCGATGACATCATGGGCCGCGACGCGGTGCCCGACGGCAGCACGGTGAACGTCACCTTCAATCCGCGCGCGCGCACCTGCAAATGGGATCTGAAGGTTGTCTATGAGGATGGCGATGAGTCGGAATGGGAGGCGCTGAACCTGTGCAGCGTCTCAAAGGTGACGCTGTTCTGGAACCGCCGGGCCGGCACGACCCGGGCCGTGACGGAATGAGCCCGCCGGTGCCGTCGCGGCGGCGCTGCACGCCGCCGTAACGGCAAGGGACCAACGCAAAACGGGCACCCCTGGGGGTGCCCGCCGGTTCCGGAAGCCGCCTGAGCTGCCTCAGCCCATCTTCTTCTTCAGGTTCTCGTCCAGCTTGGCCAGGAAGTTCTGGGTGTTCAGCCAGGACTGCCCCTTGCCGATCAGCACGGCGAGGTCCTTGGTCATGTATCCGCTCTCGACGGTCTCGATGCAGACCTGCTCCAGCGCGTTGGCGAAGTCCACCACATCCTGCGTGCCGTCGAACTTGCCGCGATAGGCCAGGCCGCGGGTCCAGGCGAAGATCGAGGCGATCGGGTTCGTGCTGGTCTCGCGGCCCTTCTGGTGCTCGCGATAGTGCCGGGTGACGGTGCCGTGCGCCGCCTCGGACTCCACCGTGTTGCCGTCCGGGGAGAGCAGCACGGAGGTCATCAGGCCGAGCGAGCCGAAGCCCTGCGCCACGATGTCGGACTGCACGTCGCCGTCGTAGTTCTTGCAGGCCCAGATGTAGCCGCCTTCCCACTTCAGGGCGGAGGCCACCATGTCGTCGATCAGGCGGTCCTCGTAGGTCAGGCCGCGCTTCTCGAACTCGGCCTTGAACTCGGCGTCGTAGATCGAGCGGAAGATGTCCTTGAAGTTGCCGTCATAGGCCTTCAGGATCGTGTTCTTGTGGCTGAAGTAGACCGAGAAGTTGCGCGCCAGGCCATAGTTGAAGGAGGCGCGGGCGAAGCCCTCGATCGAGCTGTTCAGGTTGTGCTGCATCATCGCAGCGCCGGCGCCCTTGAAAGCGAACTCGCCGATCTCCTGCGGCTGGCCACCCTCGGGGATGTAGGTCATCTTGACGGTGCCGGCGCCCGGCACCTTCATCTCGACCGCGCGGTAGATGTCGCCATAGGCGTGGCGGCCGACGACGATCGGCTTCGTCCAGTGCGGCACCAGGCGGGGCACGTTCTGGCAGATGATCGGCTCGCGGAAGATGGTGCCGTCGAGGATGTTGCGGATCGTCCCGTTGGGCGAGCGCCACATCTTCTTCAGGCCGAACTCCTTCACCCGCGCCTCGTCCGGGGTGATGGTCGCGCACTTCACGCCGACGCCGTACTGCTTGATGGCGTTGGCCGCATCCACCGTCACCTGGTCGTCGGTCTGGTCGCGGTACTCGATGCCGAGGTCGTAGTACTTCAGGTCGATGTCGAGATAGGGGACGATCAGCTTGTCCTTGATGAACCCCCAGATGATGCGGGTCATCTCATCGCCGTCGAGCTCGACGACAGGGTTCTTCACCTTGATCTTGGCCATGCTGATCCTCGTCTGGACGCCATCGGTTCGCCGCCGGGGAGCTGCCCGGGCGACACGCAGGGGCGCGCCCGCAAGCCCGCCGGCGGCAGGGTCGGGGCGGACAATCGCACCGCCGGCTGGGCGCGGCAAGGGCGGCCGCGCGGCAAACCGGCCGGCGCGGCAGGCAAAACCTTCACCCCAAGCGCGGCGTTGAAGGCCGGGACCCTTTCGGGTCCGCTTTCGAGGAGAGTCGCATGAGCGTTTTTGGTTCCATCATGTCCAGGATTTTCGGCCACGGCCAGGCCGGCGCCGCGACCCCGAACGGCGCCTCGCCGGCTTCCGGCAGCGGCACCGGCGCCGCGCCCGCAGCCCCGGCGGGCGGAACACCCAGCGCCACGGACGACGCGCCCAAGATCACCACTGCCTCGGCGCCCGGTACGGAAGCCGGCACGGCGACGCCCGTGGCGCCCGGCGCGGCACCGATGCCCAGCGGGGCGGGAGCGGCCACGCCGGCGCCCGGGGCGGCGGGCCAGCAGTCCGTGGACGTCGAGGCGGTGCTGACGGAAATGGCGGAAAAGAACCCGCAGAAGCTGGATTGGCGCCGCTCCATCGTGGACCTGATGAAGCTGCTCGGGCTGGACAGCAGCCTCGACAACCGCAAGGAGCTCGCAAAGGAGCTCAACTACAGCGGCGACCCCAACGACTCTGCTGCCATGAACATCTGGCTGCACAAGCAGGTCATGCAGAAGCTGGCCGAGAACGGCGGCAAGGTGCCGGACTCGCTGAAGAGCTGAGGCCTTGCAGGGCCGGGGCCGCTACCAGCCCCGGCCGTAATAGCCGCGATGCCCGTGCGGGCGGCCATATCCGTAACCGTAGCCGTACCCGCGGCGCGGCGGGGGACGCCGGTAGTGATGGCGGTCGCCATCGTCACCGATTGAGCCGATCAGCAGGCCGGTGGCGAGTCCCGCGCCGGCGCCGAGCGCCAGGGTGCTGCCCCAATCGGTCGTGCCGTCGGCATTCTGGCAGCCGGCGATCAGCAGGCCACCGGCCAGGGCAAAGGCGGGAAGAATGCGTCGCATGGGCGTGGCTCCTCCAATGCGATGCATCCTCGTTCCCTGGCAAGGCACTCCTGAGGCAGGATCGAGGCGGCCGTTGGGCAGGCCGGCCGCGCGGCGCGCCTCAGCCCGCGGCGCGCGAGAAGGCGTTGAAGGTCTGCACCGTATAGGTATCCTTCACGCCGGGAACCGTCTGCACCCGCTCCACCACGAAGAGGCCGATATCGCGGTCGCCTTCCAGGTAGAACTTGCCGAGCAGGTCGTACTGGCCGGAAATGGAGTGCATCTCGGACAGTTCCTCGATGCTGTCGGCCATCTCCCGCGCCACCTGATAGGCTTGGCCCATCTCGCACTTGATCATGACGAAGATCGCTCGCATCGCTCGGGCCTCCAGGATTGGGAAATGCCGCGCACCATGGCGCGGAGAGGGTGGGCAGGGAAGGGCCGCGAGACGCCGCTTGCCAGGGGTAGCCGCGCACCGCCGCCTCGGCTAGCGTGCCGCCACTTGTCTGACGACCAGCGGAGGGAATGCAAGCGTCATGGACGGGATGAGCACAGCAACACGAACCGGCGGCCAGCTCCTGGCCGACGCGCTGGTGGCCCAGGGCGTGACCCATGCCTTCTGCGTGCCCGGCGAGTCCTATCTGGATCTGCTGGACGGCCTCTACGCCAACCAGGACAAGCTTGAGCTGGTCACCTGCCGCTTCGAGGCGGGCGCGGTGAACATGGCCGAGGCGCATGGCAAGCTCACCGGCCGCCCCGGCGTGGCGCTGGTGACGCGCGGCCCCGGCGCCTGCCATGCCGCCATCGGCGTGCACATCGCCATGCAGGACAGCACGCCGCTGGTGCTGATCGTCGGCCAGATCCCCTTCTCCGAGACCGACCGCGAGAGCTTCCAGGAGGTGGACTACCGCCGGATGTTCGGCTCGGTCGCCAAGTGGGTGACGCAGATCGACGACGCCGCGCGCATCCCCGAGCTGATGGCGCATGCCTTCGACGTGGCGACCTCCGGCCGCCCCGGCCCGGTGGTGGTGGCGATCTCGGAGGAGATGCAGAAGGCGCGCGTGGCGGTCCCCGACATCGGCCCGGCCGAGGTGGCGCCCGCCTCTCCCGCGCCGGCGGCGATGGAGCGGATGCTGGCCATGCTCGACGCGGCCGAGCGCCCGCTGGTGGTGCTGGGCGGCTCGCGCTGGACGCAGGAGGCGCGTCGGCAGGTTCGCGAGTTCTGCGTGGCGCGGGACCTGCCGGTGGCCGTCGGCTTCCGCCGCCAGAGCCTGTATGACTGCACCCTGCCGAACTTCGCCGGTGACCTCGGTGTTGGCGCCGATGCCGCGCTGGTGGCCAAGGCCAAGCAGGCGGACCTGATCCTCGCCATCGGCACCCGCATCGGCGAGCCCGTCAGCCAGGGCTACACCCTGTTCGACATGGCGGGCCAAGGGGCGGCCAATGGCGGCCAAAAGATCGTGCACGTCTATCCGGAGCAGGCCGAGATCGGCCGCGTCTACCGCCCCGCGCTCGGCATCACCGCCGAGATCAACGCCTTCGCCGAGGCACTCGCCAGGCTGCCGGCCGCGAAGGGCGGGGCGCGCTGGTCCGCCTGGACGAAGGAGGTGCATGCCGCCCGCGTCAAGCAGGCCGAGGCGCCGGACTATGCCGGCCCGCTGAACCTCGCCCGCGAACTGCAGGCGCTGGAGAAGGTGCTGCCGAAGGACACCATCTTCACCTGCGACGCCGGTAACTTCGCCACCTGGCCGAACCGCTTCATGCACGTGACGGCGGAGCAGGAATTCATCGGCCCGACCAACGGCGCCATGGGCTATGCCGTGCCGGCGGCGATCGGCGCCAAGATCACCTACCCGGACCGCACCGTGATCGGCCTGGTCGGCGACGGCGGCGCGTTGATGACGGGGCAGGAGATCGCCACCGCCTTCCAGGCCGGCGTGGCGCCGGTGGTGATGGTGTTCAACAACGGCATGTACGGCACCATCCGCATGTACCAGGAGCGCGCCTATCCCGGCCGCGTCTCCGGCACCAGGCTGACCAACCCGGACTTCGCCAAGTTCATCGAGAGCTTCGGTGGGCATGGCGAGGTGGTGGAGAAGGACGGCGAGCTGGTGCCCGCCTTCCAGCGGGCGGTGGCCAGCGGCAAGCCGGCCATCATCGAGGTGCGGGTGAACCCGGAGCAGGTGACGCACCGCGCCACCATCGCCGACCTGCGCGCCCAGGCGGGCGGCGGCAAGAAGCACTGAGCCGCGAGGGCCCGGGGGACGGCGTTCCCCGGGCCTTTTTCAATCGCCGATCGCCACGCCCTCACGGCGTGGATCGGCGCCGCCCAGCAGCCCTTGTGGCGTCACGAGGATGGCCTGCAGGCCGGAAGGCGAGGGGCGGATGTCGGTCCTTTGTCCGCGCGCCTGCAGGTCGGCGGCGAGGGCGGCGGCAGGCGTGCCCTCCTCCAGTTCCACCGTGGTGCCCAGGCTGCCGATGCGCGGGAGGGAAACCGCCGCCTGCGGGTCGAGGCCCCAGTCCAGCAGGCCGAGCAGGGTCTGCGCGACGTAGCCGATGATGCGCGCCCCGCCCGGCGAGCCCAGCGCCGCCACCAGCCGCCCCTCGCCGTCGAAGACCAGCGTCGGCGCCATGGAGGAGCGCGGGCGCTTGCCGCCCTCGACGCGGTTCGCCACTGGCCGGCCATCGACGGTCGGGCGGAAGGAGAAGTCGGTCAGCTCGTTGTTGAGCATGAAGCCGCCGACCATCAGACGTGCCCCGAAGGCATCCTCCACGGTGGTGGTCATCGAGATCGCGTTGCCCTCGGCGTCCACGATCGCGACCTGGCTGGTGCCGTGCTCCGGCTGCGCCGGCTGCGGTGCGGAGATCGCGCCGCGCCAGCGCGGGTTGCCTGGGCGCGGCGCGGGGTTGGCGCGGAGGCGGTCCACCAACTGGGCACGCAGGGTGAGGTAGAGGTCCTCCGTCAGGCCCTGGACGGGCACCGGGACGAAGTCGCTGTCGGCGAGGTAGAGATTCCGGTCGGCGAAGGCGAGGCGGCTGGCCTCGGTCAGCAGGTGGGCGGCCTCGGCGCCCACCGGATCGAGCCGTGCCATGTCGAAGTGCTCCAGCACGCCAAGGATCTGGGCCACCGCCACGCCACCCGAGCTTGGCGGCGGGAAGCCGCAGACGCGCCAGATGCGGTAGGGCGTGCAAACCGCCTCGCGCCGCCTCGGCGTGTAGGCGGCGAGATCCTCGGCCGTCATGCCGTTGCCCCGGTCGCCATGCCGCGCCACGGCGGCGACGATTTCCGCCGCGACCTGCCCGGTTTGCAGTGCCTGCGCGCCTCCGGCGGCGACGCGGCGCAGGGTTTCGGCCAGGGCCGGGTTGCGCAGGCGCTGGCCGGCGGCGAGGGGAACGCCTTCAACAGTGAAAAAATAGGCGGCGGCTGCCGGATCGCGCCGCAGCCGCTCGGCATCGGCGGCGATGGAGCGCGCCAGCCGCTCGGAAACCTCGAAGCCCTGCTCCGCGAGGCGGATCGCTGGCTGGAAAAGATCGGCCCATGGCAGGTGCCCCGCTGAACGATGGGCAGCCTCCAGCATCGGGATCGCGCCGGGCACGCCGACGCTGCGGCCGGAGAGCACGGCTTCGTAGAAGGTGAGGGGGGTGCCGTCCGGCCGCAGGAAAAGCTCGGCTGTGGCCGCGGCCGGTGCGGTCTCCCGGCCATCCCAGGCCGTGATGTGGCCGGCCTCGCTGTTCCAGTGCATCAGCAGCGCGCCGCCGCCAAGGCCGGAGGATTGCGGCTCCACCAGGGACAGCACCGCCTGCACGGCGACCGCGGCATCCACGGCCGAGCCACCGGCCCGCAGCATCGCCAGCCCCGCCTCCGCCGCCAGCGGATGCGCGGCCGCGACCATCTGCCGCGTCGCCCGGGCAGGGGGCCGCGGGGCATCCAACGCGCCGGGGGTGGAGGCGAGGTCCTGCGCCGCCGCGGGCGCCGCTACCAGGGCAAGGCAGAAGGAGAGGAGCAGACGTCGCATCCGGCAATTCCCTGTTGCAGCCGCCAGGATAGGCGCTCTTGCATCCCGGCGGCCATGCGTCACCTATGGGTGCAAACCTCGGAACCTCAGCGGGACGCGCAGCATGGACCAGGACGAGAAGCCGGAGGCGGGTGGCATCCGCCAGAAGCTGGTGGAAACCAAGCAGGCCTGGGCCAAGGCCGGGCGGCTGCTGACAGGGCAGCATGCCACGCCGGAGCAGCGCCTGCCGCCCGGCCAGCGGCTGGTGACGGATTACCCGGTGCTCGACCTCGGCATCCAGCCCAACCTGCCCGAGGAAAGCTTCCGCCTGACGCTGGACGGGCTGGTCGGGAATCCCGTTACGCTGGACTGGACGGCCTTCACCGCCCTGCCGCAAGAGACGCGCTTCAACGACATCCACTGCGTCACCCAGTGGTCCCGCTACGACAACACCTGGCAGGGTGTCGCGGTGAGCGCGCTGCTGGACCTCGTGAAGCCGGCGCCGGAGGCGAAGTTCGTCAGCTTCGAAGGTTATGACGGCTACACCACCAACCTGACGCTGGACGATTTCGCGCGGCCGGAGAACCTGCTGGCACACTCCTGGGAGGGCGAGCGCCTGAGCCGTCAGCACGGCGGCCCGCTCCGCGTGGTCGTGCCGCATCTTTATTTCTGGAAGAGCACGAAATGGGTGAAGCGCATCACCTTCCTGGCGCAGAATAAGCCCGGCTTCTGGGAAGTCCGCGGCTATCATGACCGCGGCGACCCCTGGCTGGAGGAGCGCTATGGCTGAAACAACGCGCCGCGCCCTGTTGCTGGCCACGCCGCTGCTGCTGGCGGCCGCACCGGCGGAGCGGGGGCATGATTTCCGCTTCGACGATATCGAGGGCGGGGTCATCGACCTCGCCGACTGGCGCGGCAAGCCGATGCTGGTGGTGAACACCGCCAGCTTCTGCGGCTATGCCCGCCAGTTCAGCGGGCTACAGGAACTGCATGAGCGCTATGGCCCGCGCGGCCTGCTGGTGCTGGCCGTCCCCTCGAACGACTTCAACCAGGAGAATGCGGACGCCAACGCCATCAAGGATTTCTGCGAGGCCACCTGGGGCGTGCAGTTTCCGATGGCGGCGCCCACGCATGTGAAAGGTCCGGAGGCGCATCCCTTCTTTGTCTGGGCGGCGGCGCAGAGCGTGGCGCCACGCTGGAACTTCTACAAATACCTGGTCGGGCGGGATGGTCGCCTGCTGCAGGGCTTCCCAAGCAGCACGGAGCCGGATTCCGCCTCCTTCCGCCAGGCGATCCAGGCGGCTCTGGCAGCACCCGCCCCCGGCGCGCGGCCGACGGGCTGACGTCCCGCCGCGCGGGAGCGCCACGCCGTCAGCGCCAGCCAGGCTGGGAGCCGGTCAGAACCGCTTGGCGAGCCAGAAACGGTCGTGTCCGGCAGGGCGGCCTTCCAGCCGGCCGATCTCCTGGAAGCCATGCCGCCGGTAGAATGCGGGCGACTGGAAGGAACTGGTGTAGAGATGCATCCCGGTGGCGCCGCGCCGCCGTGCCTCCATCTCGGCGGCCTGGAGCAGCGCGGTGCCGAGGCCCTGGCCGCGCAGGGCCTCGTCCACCCAGAGCTTGTCGATCAGCAGCCACTCCAGCGCCAGCTCGGCCACGAGTCCGCCGCGCAGCGTGCCGGCGCCGTCCCGGTGGAAAAAGCAGAGCGGCTGCGTCGCGGTGCCGTCGGGCCGTCCTGCCAGCGCAGCCGCGCGATGCTGCCGCAGGCCGCGCAGAACCGCCTCCGCCTCCGGTCCCTGGTTGTCCGTGCTGAAGTGGATGGCCGGCATCACCCGCCGAAGCGCCCCCAACCCGCGACAATGACGGTCAGCAGGCCCAGCAGCAGATTCACCGTGACCATCTGGCGGACCTTGTTGTTCGCCGCCGCCGCATCGGCCGCCTCGCCGGCCGCGAGGGCCGCGCGCATCCGTCGCCAGGGCCCGAAGAAAATGGCCAGGAAAACGGCCGACATGAGCAGCCCGGTCAGGTTCATCACATGCACGTGCCAGCCTGCTCCGGCAAACCCGCCGAACCAGCCGAACAGCAGGGCGTAGCCGGTGGCCAGCATCACCGGCATGACGTGCCACACCACCAGGAAGAAGCGGCGATGGGCGGCGGCGCTGGCCTCAAGCCGCTGCGGCGGCGGCAGGGTCGCGAGAGCGGGCCGCATCGCCAGGATGCCGAAGGCCATGCCCCCGACCCAAAGGACGGCGCCCACGAGGTGCAGCACGAAAAGCAACGTCATCCCTGCCTAGTTCCCTGCCATTTGCTCGATGGCCTGCGCGAAGGCGCGGGCCTCTGCCGCTGCGGTACCACGCGGCGCGGCTTCCGCCACCCCCAGACCCTGCCCGAAGGCGGTGGCGAAGGCGGTCCGGTTGCCGAGCACCGGCTCCAGGAGCGGCAATTCCCGTCGTGCCAGCTCAGCCGCGATCTCCTGGCGCAGCCGGCCGCTGGAAGGGACGCGGTTCAACAGCAGCGCCACGCGGCGGTGCTCGGCGGCGGCCTGCTCCAGCGTCGCCTGCATGGCCCAGAGGTCGGCGTGCGAGGGTTGCAGCGGGACCAGGACGAGGTTCGCCGCCCGCATCGCGATGCGGGAGTCGGTGTCCGCATGGGGCGGCGTGTCGAGCACCACCACGTCGCTTTCCGACGCCACCCGGCCGAGCGTGGCGGGGATGCGCCACCCCGAAGGCGCCTCGAAATGCAGCGGCGCTGCCTGGGGCCGGCCCTGCCGCGCCTGGTGCCAGTGGCTGAGGGTCTGCTGCGGGTCGGTGTCGAGCAGCGTCACGCGCCGGCCGGCCAATGCGAGGGTGGTTGCCAGCGTGGCCGCCACGGTTGATTTGCCGGCGCCGCCCTTGCGCTGCGCTACCGCCACCACGAATGCCATGCCTGCCCCTTTTGCCGCCGGATCACTATCCTGCCCGTCCAGGCGAAGAAGGGCCAGCGGCATGGACGAAGCGCCGCGCGCGCCGCACACTCCGCCGGACCGACCGTGCTCAAGGAGGAGCTGCCATGAGCGTTGAAGATGTGCCGCCGCGCAACGTCTGGGATGTGCTGCGCAACGATGGGGAAGCCGTTCTGGTGGACGTGCGAACCGATGCCGAGTGGAACTTCGTGGGCCTTGCCGATCTCGGCGACGCCGGCAAGCAGCCGGTGCTGATCCCCTGGCAGGTTTACCCCTCGATGCAGGTGAACGGCGCCTTCGCCGATCACTTGCGCAAGGCGGGGCTGACGCCGCTGAACAAGCTTTATTTCATCTGCCGCTCCGGCGCGCGCAGCCTGGCGGCGGCGCAGGCCGCACAGGCGGCGGGCTTCACCCACGCCTTCAACGTCGCCGACGGGTTCGAAGGACCGCCCGATGCGGACGGGCACCGGGGGACCGTGGCCGGATGGAAGGCCGAGGGCCTGCCCTGGCGGCAGCGCTGAGCCGCGGCGCCTGCGGCCGAAGGATCCGGGGAGCGGAAACTCCCCGGACGCGCGATTACTTGCAGTTCAGCTCATGCGGGGCGGGGTCGTAGCCCGGCAGGCCCGGCACGCCATAGCCGGGGAAGACGGTGTTCTCGGCGTCATCCGGCGCCGGCTTGTCGCCGAACCACTTTTCGGAAAGGGCGGCCACGGTGCCGTCCTTCTTCATGCACTCCAGCACGGCCTCCACCTTGTTCCGCAACTCGGCATTGTCCTTGCGGAAAGGGGCGGCCCAGTGCGCGCGCGTCTCCTTGATGACGAAGTCCGGCACCAGCATCGGCGTGCGGGTGGCGGCGTAGCGGACCGTGGTGTTGCCGCCGAGCGTGGCATAGGCGCGGCCGGAGACCACCGCCTGGACCGCGTCGGGCTGGGTGTCGAAGGTCTGCACGGTGAAGCCGTACTTCTCGGCGTTCTGCTGCGCCCATGCGTCGTAGGCGGAGCCCTTGTTGACCGCGATGGCCTTGCCGCGGATGTCATCCAGGCTCTTGATCGGGTCTGAGCCCTTGCGGATGCCGAACTGGAAGGCGGTGTACAGATAGCCTTCGGTGAAGAGCAGGTTCTCGGCGCGTTCCTTCGTCACCGTCACCGGAGCGGCGAGGAAGTCGTAGCGGCCGGCGTTCAGCGCCGGGATCAGGCCGGAGAAGCTGGCGCTGTCGATGGTGATCGGACGGCCGAGGCGCTTGGCCACCTCGGTGAACAGATCGACGTTGAAGCCCTGGGTGCCGCCGCCGAGCTTGGGGAAGGCGTGGGGCGCGAAGGTGCCATCCACGGCGGTGCGCAGCGGCTCCTGGGCCGCTGCGAGGCGCGCGCCGCCGAGCGCCAGCGGCGCGGCGAACAGGAGGGCGAAGGCAAAGGAACGCATCAGACGGAACACTCCCTGCGGCCGGGGTTTCGACCGGAAAAGACCGTACAGGTCTGCAAGAAGTGTGCAACGTCTCAGAAGTCGGTCGGCGGCCGCGCCCTGCCTGCGGAATCGCACGGCGCGGCCGCCCGGCTCAGGCCGCGGCGGCAGCGAACTCCGGGTAGAGGCCGAGCAGCCCGGCCTCGCTGGCGTCGCAGCGCCCGCGCTCGGTGACCAGCCCGGTGACGAGCCGCGCCGGCGTCACGTCGAAGGCGGGGTTGGCGCCGGCGCTGCCGGGGGCGGCGACGCGCACCGTTTCCACCCGCCCGTCCCAGGTCTGGCCGGTGGTCTCCAGCACCTCGCGGGCGTCGCGCTCCTCGATCGGGATCTCCTTCACGCCGTCGCGCACCATCATGTCCAGGGTGGAGTGCGGCAGCGCCACCCAGAAGGGCACGCCATTGTCCTGCGCCGCCAGCGCCTTGAGATAGGTGCCGATCTTGTTGGCCACATCGCCCTGGCGCGTCACCCGGTCGGTGCCAACCAGCACGATGTCCACCTCGCCATGCTGCATCAAATGGCCGCCGGCATTATCGGCGACCACCGTGTGCGGCACGCCATGCTTGCCGAGTTCCCAGGCGGTGAGCGCGGCACCCTGGTTGCGCGGGCGGGTCTCGTCCACCCAGACATGCACCGGCAGGCCGGCGTCATGCGCCTGGTACACCACGGAAAGCGCCGTGCCGTAGTCCACCGTGGCGATCCAGCCGGTGTTGCAGTGGGTCAGGATGTTGATCGGCTTGCCCGGCTTGCGGGCGGCGATCGCCTGCAGAAGCGGCAACCCGTGCTGGCCGATGCGGCGGCAGGTCTCCACGTCGTCCTCGGCGATTTCGCCGGCGGCGGCATAGGCCGCGGCGGCGCGGCCTTCGGCCTGGACCGGGCGCAGCGCGCGCAGCATGCGATCCAGCGCCCAGCGCAGGTTGATCGCGGTCGGGCGGGTCTTGCCCAGCATGGCCGCGACATTCTCCAGCGCCGCGTCCGAGGCGTCCCGCCGCAGCGCCAGCGCCAGGCCATAGGCGGCGACGGCACCGATGAGCGGCGCACCGCGCACCTGCATGGACCTGATGGCATGGGCCACCTGCTTCTCGTCCGTCAGGCGCAGGATCTCGACCGTCCAGGGCAGCCGGGTCTGGTCAAAGATGCGCACCGACCAGCCGTCCTCCGGGTCAACCCAGACGCTGCGATAGGGAACGCCGTCGATCTTCATGGGGGCAAGGCTCCGTCCGTGGGGCCGCGCGCGGGCGGGCGGGGAAATGCGGTGTGACGCGCATATAGGCCCTCCCGCCCGCCACCGTCATGCTGCCTTCGGGGGGGAGGGATGCGCCACCGGATCAGATGCGCTGGTGCAACGCGCAGACCAGGGTGAAAAGCCGGCGGGCGGTCTCGAAATCCAGGGCGACGCGGCCTTTCAACCGCTCGCACAGCAGCTCGGCCCCTTCGTTGTGAAGCCCGCGCCGGCCCATGTCGATGGCCTGGATGCGGGCATCAGAACTGCCCTCCATCACGGCCTCCTCGTGGCTGGCCACCACCATGTGGTAGTCCTTGATCAGGCGGCGGAAAGGGCCGAGCGCAAGGGCGATGATGCGGAGCGGCTGGTCCGCATCATCGCGGATGTCGAGCACCAGCCGCCCGTCGCGGACCTCCAGGTGCAGCGCAAAGGGGCCGGGGGGCAGGCCGACCGGATCGAAGCGGTTGGACACCAGCAGGTCGGCGACCGCCTGGCTGCGGTCGGCCTCGGCATAAGGGCTCGGGAGGGGAGCGCTGTCCGGCAACTCGATGCGGTGCAGGCGCTGCTCAGCCGTCATGCCGCCCCGACGAGGGCTTCTGGTCGGGTGGGCTGCTCAGCGGCAGCGCCGGCATGTCATGGTCGTCCCCCGTGAAGCCGAGGCGCAGCATCCAGCCGACCACCGCGCCCTTCACCGGCCGCAGCATCAGCGTGCAGACGATGGCGAAGAGCGGCAGCCAGACGGCCATATGCACCCACATCGGCGGCTGGTAGGCGCTCTCCACCCAGAAAACCGGCGGCAGCAGCAGATGACCGGCGATGAAGATGGTGAAGTATGGCGGCGCATCGTCGGCGCGCAGGCCGGCGAACCGGGTGTGGCAATGCGTGCATTCCGGCGCCAGCCGGAGGAAGCCCTGGAACACCTTGCCCTGGCCGCAAACAGGGCAGCGGTTGGTCGCGCCACGGCCAAGCATGGTGGTCATGGGCGGCAGAGGCTGCGGCTGCTCGGCGCTGCGGTCGGGTTCCCAGCGCTGCGTGGGGCGGTCCATGGGCTGATGATCCTGACTTTATCGTTCTGGGCCCCGTAACCGGGTCGTTTCCGTGTGCGCCGCACACTAGGGCATGCCCCGCTGTCCCGATCAAGGGAAGGCACGGCGCCGCCCGGCTTGCACGGGCAGGCCGTGGCGAGGATGCTGACCAGATGGGCAACCGAATCCTGGTCATCAACCCAAACTCCTCGCAAAGCTGCACACGCGGGATCGCGGAAAGCCTGGCGCCTTTCGCCTTGCCCGGCGGGCCAGCCTTCGAGGTCGTCTCCCTGCCGGAAGGACCGCCGGCAATCGTGACCTGGCGCGACTGGTTCGGGGTTGCCGAGCCGCTTTGCCGCATGGTCGAGGCCGAGCCGGCGCTGGCCTACATCATCGCCTGCGTTTCCGACCCCGGTCTCGAAGCGGTGCGGACGGCGACGCGGCGCCCGGTCTTCGGCCCCTTCCGCGCGGCGGTGGCGGCGGCGCTGGCGCGGGCGGAGCGGTTCGGCGTGATCGCCTTCGTTGAAGCATCGAAAGCGCGCCAGCGGCGGGCGCTGCAGGCCATGGGAGCGGAGGGGAGGCTGGCCGCCAGCCTCGCCCTGAACCTGCCGATGGAAACGCTGACCGATCCGCGGGCCGCGCGCGCCGCACTGTGCGACACCGCGCGGCAACTGGTCGGGCAGGGCGCCGAAACGGTGATCCTGGGCTGCGCCGGGATGGCGGGGCACCGCGCGGCGGTCGAGGATGCCGCCGGCGTGCCGGTCATTGAGCCTTGCCAGGCCGCCGCCGTGCAGGCGCTGCTGGCGACCGCCTGAGCGACGCCCCTCAGCCTTCCGGCGCCAGCTCCTGCTCGACCAGGCTGGCCCAGAAAGCGATGCCGGTGGGCAGGATGGCGTCGTTGAAGTTGTAGCGCGGGTGGTGGGTCGAGAAGTTCTCCTTCGACGGGTCCGCCTGCCCGAGCCGGATGAAGCAGCCCGGCACCGTCTGCGCCATGTAGGAGAAGTCCTCACCGCCCATGGTCGGCGGGCGCTCGCGCACCAGCCGCTCCTCACCCGCCAGCTTCGCCGCGGCGAGGCGGGCTCGCTCCACCGGCGCGTCGCTGTTCACCACCGAGGGGTAGCCGCGCTCATAGGTGATCTCGGCCTTGGCGCCATGAGCCGCGGCGGTGGCGGTGATCACCTCCCGGAGCTGCTGCTCGACGGCATCCCGCGTCTCGGCCTTCAGCGTGCGCACGGTGCCTTCGATCGTCACCTCCTCGGGGATGACGTTGCGCGCCGTGCCGCCGTGGATCATGCAGAGCGAGACCACGGCGGAATCCAGCGGGTCGGTGTGGCGGCTGACGACGGTCTGCGCCGCGACGACCACATGCGCCGCCGCCACGACCGGGTCCACCGCCTGGTGCGGCCGCGCCGCATGGCCGCCCAGGCCGAGCACGCGGATGCTGATGGAGTCCGCCGCCGCGTTGGTGGTGCCGCGCGTGACGATGAACTGCCCGGCCTCGCTGCGCGAATCGTTGTGGATGCCGAAGACGGCGTCGCAGGGGAAGCGGGTGAACAGCCCTTCCTCGACCATGACGCGGCCGCCGCCGCCATCCTCCTCGGCCGGCTGGAAGATGAAGTGCACGGTGCCGTCGAAGTTCTTCGTCTCCGCGAGGTATTTGGCGGCGCCCAGCAGCATGGCGGTGTGCCCGTCATGGCCGCAGGCGTGCATCTTGCCCGGCACGGTGGAGGCGTAGGGCAGGCCGGTGATCTCCTGNGTGGAGGCGTAGGGCAGGCCGGTGATCTCCTGCATCGGCAGCGCGTCCATGTCGGCGCGCAGGCCAATGGCGCGGCCGGCATTGGCGCCGCCCTTCGCCGCCTTGCCACCGCGCAGCGTGCCCACCAGGCCGGTGCCGGCGATGCCGCGCGTCACTTCGATGCCCCAGGATTGGAGCAGGCCGGCGACCAGGTCGCTGGTGCGGTGCTCCTGGAAGGCCAGCTCGGGATGGGCGTGGATGTCGCGGCGCCAAGCCGTCGCCTCGGAGGCGACGGCGGCGATGCGGGATTCGGTCTCGGAAGGCATTCGGCAGGCTCCGGCTATCTCGGTCCGGCCGGTAGCCTTGACCCGGGGGGCGGTACTGGCAACCCCTGCGGAAAAAGATCGGGGGAAGGAATTCCCCCAAGCCCCCATCTTCTTCTTGTCAGTTTGGCCTGCGCCCGCCGTCCGCGCGGGGAACTGCCAGAAGAAGGAAGGGGAACAGGGGGAACTCCTTCCCCCGGGGAGTCTTACTCCGCCGCCCTGGCCGCCGGCTGCCATTCCGGCGGCGCCACGCTGCCGACCTGCTCGACGATCCGGCCATAGGCCTCCGGCCGGCGATGAGCGGCGAAGTTGAAGATGCTGGTGCGGCCTAGGGTGCACTGGTCGAGGTTGCAGTCGGCCACGATCAGCTCGTCGTCCCAGCTCGTCGCCTGGGCCATGATCTCGCCCTGCGGGTTGACGATGATGGAATGGCCGAACAGCTCGCAGCCATCCTCCACGCCTGCCTTGGCCACGCCGGCGCCGAAGCAGGCATTCTGGTAGCAGCCGGCCTGGATGGAGAGGTGCGAGTGCAGCACCCGCAGATGGTGTGCCTCAAAGCCCTTGGCGTCCTGGTTGATCGAGGGCGTGTTGTAGCCGAGCATCACCAGCTCGACCTGCTGCAGCCCCATGACGCGCCAGGCCTCGGGCCAGCGGCGGTCGTTGCAGATCATCATGCCGATGTTCACCGGCCCGGCCTGCCCAATCGGCGCCCGCACCACGGGGAAGCCGAGGTTGCCGACCTCGAAGTAGCGCTTCTCCAGGTGCTGCACCTTGCGCCTGGGGTCGAACTCGGCGTGCCCGGGCAGGTGCACCTTGCGGTACTTCAGCACCACCTCGCCCGTCGGGTGGACGTAGATGGCGGTGTTGAAGCGGCGCTTGCGGACCTGTCCGGCCTCATCCGCCTCATGGGCAATCTCGGCATAGCCCAGGTGGAAGCCGATACCGTACTTGCGGGCGGCCTCGAAGAGGGGGGCGGTCTCGTTCGAGGGCATCGCCGTCTCGAACCAGTGCTCGGCCTTGGCGATGTCCTCCTCGTACCAGCGCGGGAAGAAGGTGGTCAGCGCCAGTTCGGGGAAGACGACGACCTCGGCGCCACGCTTGCGCGCGGTCTCCATCAGCCGCACCAGGCGGCCGACGACGACGTCGCGCCCCTCCGCCTTCTGGATCGGGCCGAGCTGGGCGGCGGCAAGGGTCAGGTTGCGGGCCATGGGGGCGGTCACTCCTTCAGACTGGCGGCAGGCAGACTGGCGGCAGGCAGACTGGCGGCAGGGCGGGAGCATGATCCAGGCAGGCTGGTGCATGGATCATGCTCCCGCTCCTCTTCTGCGTGCGCGGCTCATGTCGCCGGCTGGCTCCGCCTTCGACAATCACACGCTGGCAAGCCGGATGCCAGGTCAGTGGCCGCCACCCGGCGGCAGTGGATCGATGAAGTCGGCGCCGTAGTCTTCCTGCACCTCGGCGACGGCGCGCATGAAGGCGTCGTCCCAGGCATCTTCCAGCGCGTCCATCAGCGCCTCGGCGGCGGCGGCGCTCTTCAGCATGGCGACGCGCTCGCGCCCGGTGATCCAGACGGAGAAGCTGCCATCCTTTTCCTCGCGCACCTCAAACATCGCGGTTTCCTTCTCCTGGCGCGGGCGCCGATGGCGGCGGCGCGGTGTCGTTCTCGGCGGAGCGTGGCATCAGCAGCCGATAGGCGAGGCGGCCCGCGACCACGGCGATCAGCCCGCCGATGAGCGCCAGCGGCAGGCTGGTGCCGGGACCGGTGAGCCAGATCCAGAGGGCGAAGGCGGCCACCGCCGCTCCCGCCACCACCACCATGCGCATCAGCCGAGATAATCCTCGCGATGCTGCCGGGGCACGAAGCGGCCCTGGCCCGGCCGCGCCAGCACCGAGGCGCCGTCCCAGATGCAGGCGCCGCGCAGGAAGGTGGCGGCGACGCGCGCCTTCATCGGCCGGCCGTTATACGGCGACCAGCGGGCATCCTCGCGGTCCTGGATGGTGGACTCGTCGAAGGTGAAGTCGCCGGGCTCCATCACCGCGAAGTCGGCGTCGGAGCCAATCCGGATGGCGCCCTTCTTCGGATAGAGGCCGTGGAAGCGGGCGCTGCGCTCGGCGCAGTATCGCGCCATCAGGGTCAGCGGCAGGCCGCGCTCGGCGAGCAGGCTGTACATCAGCGGCGCGAAGGACTGCATGCCGGTGAGGCCGGCGCCGCAGGCGAAGATGTCGTCGCCGAGCTTCCTGTCGCGCTGCCAGGGGGCGTGGTCGGTGGAGACATAGGCCACCTTGCCCGCCACCAGCGCGCCCCACATGCGCTCCACCTCCGCGGCGGTGCGGAAGGGCGGGTTGCACTTGCCGAAGCCCTTGAGGCGGACGAGGTCCTCCTCCGTCATGCAGAGATACTGGATGCAGGCCTCGCCACTGGCCTTGCCGCCCATGCCGCGGAAGCTCTCGGCGATCTCGAAGCCGCGCGCGACCGAGGAGTGGGCGATGTGGACATGCGCCCCGGTCTCCAGCCCGATCTCGAAGATCTCCAGGTCCGCCATGGTCTCGGCCAGCGGCGGGCGGGTGCGGGCGTGCATGATCGGGTCCACCCGGCCGGTCGCCTTCGCCTCGGCGGTCAGGCGCTCGACCAGCTCCTGGTCCTCGTTGTGCACGGCGACCATCAGGCCGGTCTTGGCGATCTCCTTGAAGGCCGCCACCATGGTCGGGTGGTCGATGCGCGGGAAGCGCGTGGCATCATACTCATAGGTGGAGAGCTTGAAGGCCGAGGCGCCCGCCTCCGCCAGCCCGGCGATGGCGTCCACGCCACCGGTCTTGGTGATGGTGCCGTAGAGCGCCACGTCCACATGGGAGAGCGCGTTCACCGCCTCCACCTTCTCGCCGAAGATGCCCGCATTGGTGACGGCGCGGGGCACGTCATAGGGCATGTCGCAGACGGTGGTGACGCCGCCGGCGGCGGCCGACATGGTGGCGCCCTCGATGCCCGGCCAGCCGATGGCGCTGCCGGTGTGCATGTGGCCGTCCACCAGGCCGGGCAGCACCACCTTGCCGGAGAAGTCGTTCACCTCGCGGGTCGGCGGCAGCTCGCCCTGGCCGATGGCGGCGATGGTCTCGCCGCGCACCGCCACATAGCCGTCGCGCAGGATGCCGTCGGGAAGCACGAGGTCACCGCGCAGAACGCGGTCGTAGGGGAGCTGCATGGGTCCGTGGGTCCAGTGTCGATGGCCGGTCAAGGGAGCGACACTAAGCCTGCCTCTCCCTGGCCTCAACCCGCCCCACGGCGCAGGGCGTCAGGGGGCGACCACCATGCAGGGGCCGCGCCGCGCCTCGCATGTCCGCCGGGCGGCGCTGGCGGAAAGGCCGGTGACCTGCGCGCGGTAGAACCACTTGCCATCCACCCGCACCCGCTCGACATGCGCCTCGCCGAGCTCGCGGGCGGCGCGCCGCGCGGTGCGGCGGGCATCGGCCGAGCGGACGAAGGCGCCGACCTGCACCGCCCAGTCGCCCTTGGCCACTTCCGGCTTGCGCGGCGCTGCGCGGCCCACTGGCCGCGGCTTGGGCAGCGGAGGCGCGGCAAGGGCTGCCGCATGCGCGGTACCGATCAGCCGGGGGGTGTTGCCGGCCACCAGCATGTCGGCCGGGCGGCCGCGCTGGGCGAAGCCGCGATCGAGCAAGGCCATCACGTGGTTGTCGCGCTCGGCGGTGGTGGCGCCGCCGAGCACCACCGCGACCAGCCGTGTGCCGCCGCGCACCGCGCTGGCGGCCAGGTTGAAGCCGCTCGCGCGGATATAGCCGGTCTTGATGCCGTCCGCTCCGTCATACTCGCCGAGCAGGTTGTTGTGGTTGCCGATGCTGCGGCCCTGCCAGTCGAACTCGCGGGCATTGAAATAGGCGTAGCGCCGGGGGAAGTCGCGGATCAGGGCCTGGCCGAGGATGGCGATGTCCCGCGCCGTCGTCACCTGGTTGGCGTCCGGCAGGCCGGACGCGTTGCGGAAGCTGGTGTTGCGCATGCCGAGCTGGCGCGCCTTGCGGGTCATGATCCGCCCGAAGGCCACCTCGCTGCCGCCGGCCAGACGTTCGCCGAGGGCCGAGGCGACATCGTTGGCCGACTTGGTCACCAGCGCCAGGATGGCATCGCGAACGGTGATGCTGGTGCCCGCCTGCAACCCGAGCTTGGAGGGTTCCTGCCCCGCGGCGTGGCGCGAGACGGGAACGCGCGAGGTGAGCTTGAGCCGCCCGCGCTCCAGCGCCTCGAAGGTCAGGTAGAGCGTCATCATCTTGGTCAGCGAGGCCGGATAGCGCGGCTCGTCGGCATTGATGGCGTAGAGTTCCTGGCCGGTGCCGGCATCCATCACGATCGCGGCGTAGCGGCTGCTGCCGATCTGCGCCTGCGCGGCTGGAATGGACTGGAACAACAGGAGCGCGGCCGTCAACCCGAGCGCAGCCGCGCGGCACACGGCGGCAAGGCCGTTCTGCAGCATCATGGGCATCCCCCCTCGGTGCGGCGCGCCATCGCCCCCGACGCACGCCGCACGTCCCCAATGCCCGGCTGGCGACCGCCGGCCGGACCGCGCCCGGATCCGCACCTGCCACACCCCTCGGAAGGACTGCGGTTATCAGGTTCCCCTGCGGAAGCGGGCCAAGTCGCAACATGCCGAGATCGTGCGTGAGAAGAAAGCGCTTATCGACTGATTCAGCGAGAAAAAGCGCGTGTGAAAGGTCCCGGCCTCAGTGTGGCGGCCGCGCGAAGACACGGCCGGCGAGCGCGACGGCGCCGCACGCGGCCTCGCTCTGCCGCTCCTCGTTCCAGCCGAGCGCGACGGAAACCGCACGGATCGGGCCGTGCAGGGGACGGAACACCACGCCCGCCGGATGCATCCGAGCCGTGCCCGACGAGACGAGCGCGACGCCTAGCCGGGAAGCGACGAAGCTCAGCTGGGCCATCGCCGAACCCGCCTCCCGGACACCGCGCGGCCCGAAGCCGGCGGCGCGGCAGGCGGCGACCAGCGAATCGAAGCAGGCGGGGCTGATCGCGCGCGGCAGGAACGGCAGCGGCTCCTCCATGAGCGCGGCGAGCGGCAAGGGGGCGGGCTGCGCCAGGAGGGGGTGGTCCTCCGGCAGCGCGGCGACAAGATGATCTTCGCCGAGGGGCAGCACGCGCCCCGGCGGGCGGTCACGGCCGGGGCGGAGCAGCGCGATGTCCACCTCGCCGCGGCGCAGCGCCTCCAGCGCATCGGTGGTGTCGAGTTCTCGCACGATGATGGCCGCTTCGGGGCGCTCCGCGCGCAGTTCGTGCGCCAGCGCCTGCAGCGTGCCGGCATCCTCGGCCTGGCGGCGGGCGAGGAGAGGCAGCGCCTCGCCCGCGCGTCTCGCACGCGCGCCCTCGCAGGTGCGCTCCAGCGGCTTCACGCCGAGTTCCGCTTCCAGCGCCTGGACCGGCGCGGCGAGTGGCGGCGCGGCCGAATTGCCCTTCCTCGGCAACGCCGAGGGAATGGCCGACACGGCGCAGGAGGCGAAATTCCATGGTGGCGATACGGAAAAGCGATCCTGCGCGCCCCTCAATCGGAATGGACGATCCGTCCGGCGCGGCGCACAACTTCGCATCCGTTCAGACAGGGTGAGGGAGAACGCCGACCCATGAAACTGCATCCGGTGAAGGTCCATCCGTCCAAGGCGCTGCTTCCGCGTGAGGAGCAACTCGCCTGGAAGATCGCCGGCGTCGCCACGGACCGCGTGGCGGTGGACAAGGCGGTGACGGAGATGATCATCAACCGCATCATCGACAACGCCTCGGTCGCCATCGCCGCGATCAACCGCTCGGCGCCGACCACGGCCCGCGCCATGGCGGTCGGCCATCCCCGCAAGGGCGGCGCGGCGGTCTTCGGCCTGCCGGCCAGCAAGGGCGTCTCGCCGGAATGGGCGGCCTGGGCGAACGGCACGGCGGTGCGCGAGCTCGACATGCACGACACCTTCCTCGCCGCCGACTATTCCCACCCCGGCGACAACATCCCGCCCATCCTGGCCGTGGCGCAGAGCATGGAGCGCTCGGGCCGGGAGCTGATCCGCGGCCTCGCGACGGGCTACGAAATCCAGGTGGACCTCGTCCGCGCGATCTGCCTGCACGAGCACAAGGTGGACCACATCGCCCATCTCGGCCCCTCGGCGGCGGCGGGCATCGGCACGCTGCTTGGGCTGAAGCAGGAGGTGGTCTACCAGGCGGTGCAGCAGGCGCTGCACACCACCGTCACCTTCCGCCAGAGCCGCAAGGGCGAGATCTCCTCCTGGAAGGCCTTCGCGCCCGCCCATGCCGGCAAGCTGGCGGTCGAGGCGGTGGACCGGGCGATGCGCGGCGAGGGCGCCCCGAGCCCGATCTACGAGGGCGAGGATTCGGTCATCGCCTGGGTGCTGGACGGCCGCAGCCATCGCGAGGTGGTCTATGACCAGCCCTTCTATCAGGTGCCGCTGCCGGAGAAGGGCGAGGCGAAGCGTGCCATCCTCGACACCTATACAAAGGAGCATTCGGCCGAGTACCAGTCCCAGGCGCTGATCGACCTGGCCTTCCGGATGCGGGAGCAGATCCCCGACCTGGAGGCGATCGAGCGGATCATCATCCATACCAGCCACCACACCCACTACGTGATCGGCACCGGGGCGAACGACCCGCAGAAGATGGACCCCAAGGCGAGCCGCGAGACGCTCGACCACTCCATCATGTACATCTTCGCTGTGGCGCTGCAGGACGGGCGCTGGCACCACGTGGACAGCTACGCGCCGAAGCGCGCCGGCCGGCCCGACACCGTCCGCCTCTGGCACAAGATCGAAACCCGGGAGGAGGAGGCGTGGACCCGCCGCTACCACTCCACCGACCCGAACGAGAAGGCCTTCGGCGCCCGCGTCGAGATCGTGATGAAGGATGGCCGCACGCTGACCGACGAGATGGCCGTCGCCAATGCCCACCCGCTCGGGGCGAAGCCCTTCGTGCGGGAGGACTACATCCGCAAGTTCGAGATCCTGACCGAGGGCATCCTCTCCCCCCGCGAAAGCAACCGCTTCCTGGAGGTGGTGCAGGACCTGCCGCGCCTGGCGGCGGGCGAGCTGAACCTGCTCAACATCGCCCTGCCGCGCGGTGCGCTGGCGGAGGGCAAGCCGGGCATCTTCTGATGCCCGGCGCCGGTGCGATCATCCTCCGGGAAGGGCGCGCCAGCGATGCGCCCGCGCTGGCGGCGATCCACCGGCGCGTCCGGCAGGCCGCCATGCCCGGCCTGCACGAGGCGCATGACGAAGCCGACGTGGCGCACTGGATCGCGACGACCCTGATGCGCGAGCATCGGGTGGTGGTGGCCGAACAGGACGGCATGCCGCTCGGCTACATCGGCTTCGGCGAGGATGCGCGGCACGGGCCGATGGTGCTGCACCTCTATCTGGCGCCGGCGTGGCGCGGGCAGGGCATCGGGGCGCGGCTGCTGGCGGCCGCCGGCGCCGCGCTCGGCCCGCGCCTCGGCCTCCACTGCATCGCCCGCAACGCGGCTGCGTTGCGCTTCTACCGGCGGCAGGGCTTCCGCGTCGTCGCGCAGAGCGACGGCGCCGGGACCGAGGAGGGCGAGCCCGACCTCCTGCTCCGCCGCGACAGCCTTCCCACCGCCTCCAACGACAGGGAACCCAGTCCATGAGCGATACCCAGCCCGAGATCCGCAAGGGCCTGGTCGGCGTCGTCGCCGACGTCTCGGCGGTCTCCAAGGTGATGCCGGAGACCAACAGCCTGACCTACCGCGGCTATGCCGTGCAGGACCTGGCGGAGCAGTGCAGCTTCGAGGAGGTTGCCTACCTGCTCTGGAATGGCGAGCTGCCAACTGCCGCGCAGCTTGCGGAGTTCCGCCGGGAGGAGGCCGGCAACCGCGCCATCAGTCCGGCGCTGCATCAGGTGATCAAGGCCTTCCCGCACGATGCTCATCCGATGGATGCGATCCGCACCGCCGTGAGCTTCATGGGGCTGGAGGACCCGGAAGCCGCCGACACCAGCGAGCCGGCGACGCGCCGCAAGGCGATGCGGCTGCTGGCCAAGATCCCGACCGCCATCGCCGCCGCCCACCGTGCCGCCAAGGGGCAGGAGCCGGTGGCGCCCGACCCGGGCCTCGGCTTCGCCGAGAACTTCTTTCACGTCGTGCTCGGCAAGGTGCCGCAGCCCGAGGTGGTGAAGGCCTTCGACGTCTCCCTCATCCTCTATGCCGAGCACGGCTTCAACGCCTCCACCTTCACCGCGCGCACGGTCACCAGCACGGGGGCGGACCTGCACGGCGCCGTCACGGCGGCCATCGCCGCGCTGAAGGGGCCGCTGCATGGCGGCGCCAACGAGGCGGTGATGCACATGCTGGCGGAAATCGGCGACCCGGCGAAGGCGGCCGCGTGGCTGCAGGGGCGGTTCGACCACAAGGCGCTGGTGATGGGCTTCGGCCACCGCGTCTACAAGCATGGCGACAGCCGGGTGCCGACCATGACGAAGTACGCCGAGAAGATGGCCGAGGTGGTGGGCGACCGGCGCTGGATGGAGATGAGCCGCATCCTCGCCACCGAGATGGTGGAGAAGAAGAACATCCACCCCAACCTCGACTTCCCCGCAGGCCCCGCCTACCACCTCATGGGCTTCGACATCCCGCTCTTCACCCCGATCTTCGTGGCCAGCCGCATTACCGGGTGGGCGGCGCATGTCATCGAGCAGGCCGCCGACAACCGCCTGATCCGGCCGCTGTCGAACTACACGGGCGTCGCCCAGCGCACGGTTCCGGCACTGACGGAGCGCAGCTAGACGCGGCGCAGACACCTCCATGCCTGCGGGAACGCGGCGCCGGTGGGCGCCGCGTTCTTGCTTCCAGGCACCGCGATGCGGAGCAGCGGAGCGAGACGCCACGAATTTGCAACGGGTCCCGGCGGATTTCGTTGACAAGCAGATTGCGCGTGAAGATAGCGTGTTGCAGGCGCGCACCGGTTGAGCGCGATTCGCACGAGCGACTGTCAAGAGCGCCGTGCGCGTTATGTCCGCGGCGACGCATCGCGGTTCGGGAAGCCTGATCGATCGGGCGAGGAGGCTGAGGGACCTGCCTCCATCCTTTCCCCGGATCTGCGCAGCGGAGCAGCCGCCATAACGGCGACCGTTGCCGCATTTAAGTGGGTAAGGAGATCCAGCACGTGAGCGACAACAACGAGAGTGGCTCGCCCCGGGCGCAGCCCATGGCCATGAGCACCACCCGCCGCAGCGCCGGGACGCGCAAGGCGAGCACCGCAGGCCGCAAGCCGGCCGCCAAGGCGCCGGCGGCAAAGAAGCCGGCCGCGCGCAAAAGCGCCGGCACCACCAAGAAGGCGACGACCAGCAGCCGTTCGGCCAAGGCCACGGCGGGCACGCGCAGCACGAAGGCCACGACGGCCAGCCGCAAGCCGGCGACCGGCACGCGCAGCACGAAGGCGG
>NZ_SNVJ01000028.1 GCF_009829925.1 Teichococcus coralli | reverse complement strand
CGATGCAGACTGATCGGAAACCGCTCTAGAGCATTTCCTGTGAGCCAGAGCGAACGGAGAATGCTCCCGTGACGGCGGCGGGCCAGGAACTTCATCCACGCCGCCGACGCCACCCGTGCCCACACAAGCCCGCCCTCCGGCCGGCGTGGGGCGAGACGGGTGGCGCGGTGCGGCGGCCGCTCCGCCCTGCCGGATTGTCCGGGGCCTGGAGGTTGTGGCCATTGAACGGGAATTCACCGGGGCTACCGGCCGCCCCTTTGCCGCTGCGGGCCTGACCTGCAGGACGTCGCCGCACCCAAGGTGCATCCGGCAGCGCCGGACAGCGCAGCGTGTCGGGAGCCAGGGCGTAGCGGGCATCAGGTGGCGGAAGGCTGAAGAACCTTCACCTTCAGTTGAAGGCCAGCTCCTTATTACACGTTTCTGAACGTGTCCTGATCTCGCTACCGTTCTTCCGCAACCCATAACCTCACAGAGGGGCACCGCACCAAAATGGCAGGCTCTGTTTGGTCCGATTCGCCAGAGAACACCCGCGTCGCCGTTGAAGGCCACCAGCTTGAGGTGGGAGAGGCCCTCAAGACCAGTGCGGCCAGCCGCATAAGAGCTCTCGCCGCCAAGTATTTCGGCCGCGCGGCGGATGCGACCGTCATCTTCTCGCGCCAGGCCAAGGGCGTGGGCTTCTGTTGCAACATCCGCTTCCGCGTGGCCGGCGCGATCGACTTCGACGGGCGCGCCATGCACCGGGATGCCAATGGTGCGCTGGTCATGGCGGCCGAGCATGTCGCGAAGCAACTCCGCCGCCGGAAGCGAGCGCTGCGGGAGGACAAGCCGGCCAACCCGGCCAAGGATTCCCTCTTCCGCCTGCATGGCGCGCCGGTGCCGGAACGCGATGAGCTTCTTGGCCTGCTCGATGACGGCATGGAGGACGAGGCCGCGTTTCCTGAGCCGGCATCGGGCGGCCGGCCTGCGACGCGGCGCGACTGGCCGATGGCCGCCGAATAGCCTTTCGGCCACCCGAAGGGCGCTCCTTGCGAAGGCCGCCGTCGCGGCCTTCCAGCAGCCGATCCGGCTGGGCTTTCCCTGAAGCATCGGAGGGGACCGTGGAACCGAGTGGCAGAAGGACGCACCGGAAGGGTTTGGGCAGGCAGCGGCAGGCTTCCTTTCGCCGCTCGGTTCTCTCCTCTCCGATCTGGGCCGAGTTCCTGCAGAGCCATCTTCGCTGCGCGGCGGCGGAGGATGCTCCGCCTCGCGAGAGCGTCGTGCCGCCCTCCAAGAGGGACAGGACGGCGCCCTGAGGCGGGCCGGTCGGGCAGATTCCCTCCCGGCGCCTCGGCGACCTCCCTGGGCGATCCTCCCGCCACGCCCCGCAACGTTCAGGCGGCGAACGTTCAGGCGGCGCGCGCCGCCGGGAAGGGCACCACGACTGGCTCGGCAGCGGCCGGCATCTGGCTGGCCACCAGGGCCGCGAAAACGCCGCCCTGCGCCACCAGCGCGTCGAAGCCGCCCCGCTCGGCGATGCGCCCGGCGTCGAACACCAGGATCTCGTCCGCGTCCCGCACGGTGGACAGGCGGTGGGCGATGACGAAGGTGGTGCGCCCGGCCATCAGCGCCTTGAGCGCGCGGGTCACCTTCGCCTCGGTGGCGGCGTCCAGCGCGGAGGTCGCCTCGTCCAGGATCAGGATCGGCGGGTTCTTCAGCAGTGCGCGCGCGATGGCGAGGCGCTGCTTCTGCCCGCCGGAAAGCGTGCCGCCGCGCTCGCCGACCAGCGTGTCGTAGCCCTGCGGCTGGCGCAGGATGAAGTCGTGCGCCTCGGCCAGGCGGCAGGCCTGCTCCAGCTCCGCCTGGGTGCCGCTGGGCTTGCCGACCAGCAGATTCTCCCGGATCGAGCGATTGAACAGCAGGCTGTCCTGGAACACGACGCCGATGGCGCCGCGCAGGCTTTCCAGCGTGACCGCGCGCAGGTCCTGCCCGTCGATGCTGATCCGGCCGCCGACCGGGTCCCAGCCGCGCTGCAACAGCGTCATCGCCGTGGACTTGCCGGCGCCCGTCGCGCCGACCAGCGCCACCACCCGCCCCGGCTCCGCGGTAAAGGACACACCCGCGAGAATGGCCGGGCCGTTCGGATAGGCGAAGCCCACCTCGTCGAACACCACCCGGCCGGCGACGGCGTGCAACGGCGCTGCGCGGGGCGCCTCCGGCACCGCGCTATGGGCGTCCAGCACGGCGAAGAACTCGTCCAGCACGGGCACATGCGCGAAGAGCTTGGAGGCGAACCAGACCAGCCCCTCCAGCCGGCCGATCAGCATGGCGGCGAAGCCCATGAAGGAGACGATCTCGCCGACGCTCGCCTGCCCGCGCAGATGCAGCACCGTGCCCAGCACGACGATGCTCAGCACGGCCAGCGTGCTGGCGCTGCGGGTCAGGATCGAGATCACCGCCCACCAGTTCAGCACCGGGAACTGTTGGGCAAGCGCCGCGCCCTGCAGCGCGGCGAAACTGCGCCGCTCCGCCGCCAGGCGGGTGAAGGCCTGCACCACGGCGATGTTGGCGAAGGCGTCCTGCGCCGAGGCGGCCAGCTTCAGGTGGCACTGTTCGGCGCCTTTCTGCAGCGCCTGGGTGCGGCCGATCACGAAGGCGGTCAGCGCGCCGAACAGCAGCACCAGCGCGATCAGCGCCAGGGAGAGCCGCCAGTTCAGCAGCATGGTGAGCGGCAGCAGCACCAGCACGGAAAGAAAGCCCACGAACTGGTCCCGGAAGAAGCCGAGCCAGAGGTGGAACAGCGTGTCCGTGCCGCTGGTCAGGATGCGCATCAGCGCGCCGGAATGCACCTTGCCGTGGAAGGCCGCCGGCAGCGAGAGCGCATGGCTGAAGAAGCGGCTCATCTCCCGCATGCGGGCGCGATGCGCCATGCGGTCCGCCACCAGCGCCACCGCCATGCCGGCGCCGATGCCGGCCAGCCCGACCACCGCCCAAAGGCCGAGCAGCGAGGCCGCCTCCGGCCAGAGTTGCTCGGGCGGCAGGCTGGCGGAGCGAGAGAGAAGGTCCACCACCCGGCCGAACAGCACGGGATCGAGGAAGCCGATCGCGGCGATGGCCAGGCTGCAGGCCAGCATCAGTGCGCAGCGCCGCCATTCCGGGCGCAGCAGGCCGAGAACCCGGCCGTAAACCTTCAGCATATGCATGGGTCGTGTATCTGAACGGGCAAGGTTGGCGGCGGGCCCGCCCCTGCCCTGGGCGGGCGCCCCCCTTATCTCACCGCCGCGTGACCAGATTGCGACCGAGCCGAGGCTTTTCCGCCGCAGCCGTGGCGCGATCGCGGCATGGCGGCGTTGCCCGGCGCGAGCTCAGTGCGCCTCGCCCATGAGGTGCAGCACAAGTTCCCGGCGATGCGGCCGCGACCGGTGCTCGCAAAGGAAGATCCCCTGCCAGGTCCCCAGCACCGGCCGGCCGGCGGCGACAGGGATGGAAAGCTGTGTCTGGGTGAGGGCGGCGCGGATATGGGCCGGCATGTCGTCCGGCCCTTCCTCCTCGTGCCGGTACCGCCCTGCCCCGCCCTCGGGCACCAGCCGGCAAAGGAAGTCCTCCAGGTCATCCCGGACCTCGGGAGAGGCATTCTCCTGCACCAGCAAGGAGGCGGAGGTGTGCCGGCACCAGATAACCAGCAACCCTGTCCCGATGTCCTGCCCGGCCACCCAGCGGCAGACCTCCATCGTGATCTCGACAAGGCCCCTGCCCGGGGTCGGAACCGTCAGGCGATGCTGTGCCTGCCGCATGCTGCCGCCCTTTCACCCCATGGCCGGCGCGGCTCAGCCGGCCTGCTTGTCCACCGCCGCACAGAAGCGGGCAAAGCCCTCGGCATCGGCGAAGGCGCTCTGTGTCCCCGGCCGGGTGATGGAATCCGCCGCGTAGCGGGTCCCCCAGCGCAGCGCCGCCAGCACGTCCCGGTTGGCGACGTAGTGCTGCGCGAAGGCGCCGATGAAGGCATCGCCGGCGCCGCTGGTGTCGTGCGGCTTCACCGGCACGGAGGGTACATGCACGGCCGGCCCTTCGGCGGAGACGAGCAGCGCGCCCTCGGCCCCCAGCGTCACGATCACCTGCCGCACGCCGCGCGCCACCAGGGTCCGCGCCGCCGCCTCGGCCTGCTGGCGCGTGTCGGCGGGCATGCCGGTCAGGATGGTCAGCTCGGTCTGGTTGGGCACCAGGAAGGTGGCATCGAGAATGCGCTCCACATCCAGTTCCGGCACGGCCGGCGCGGGGTTCAGCAGCACCTCGATGCCCTGGCGCGCTGCCCAGGCAATGGTGTGATAGATGGTCTCCAGCGGGATTTCGAGCTGCAGCAGGATCAGCCCGCAGGTCTTCAGCTCCTCGGCGGCGGCCTCCACATCCTCCGGCAGCAGGCGCTCATTGGCGCCCTTGACGATCAGGATGCGGTTCTCGCCCGCCGGATCGACGAAGATCGGCGCCACGCCGCTCTGCGTGCCCGGCACGGCGCGGACATGCCGCGCGTCGATGCCCAGCGCCTCGAAGTTGCGGATGGTGCCGCCGCCGAACAGGTCGTCGCCGACGCGGCTGACCATCACCACCTCGCCGCCGAGCTTGGCGGCCGCCACTCCCTGGTTGGCGCCCTTGCCGCCATGCCCCATGGCGAAGGCCGGCGCCGCCAGGGTCTCTCCCGCCGCCGGCATCCGGTCGATGTAGGTGACAAGGTCGACCATGTTGCTGCCGACCACACCGATGCGCTTACCCATGGCCCGCTCCTAACCCAGGGAAGAAATCAGCCCGCCCATGCGGGCGGTGGCGGCGGCGTCCAGATAGCCGGTCCGCACCGCGAAGTCCGCGCGGCCGCCCGGCGGCAGCTCGCGCACATGGCCCTTGCGCTTCTCCGCCGCGTAGCCCTCGGGTTGGCAGGTCGAGGGCAGCGCGAAAGCCGCCACCTGCTGGTCCGGGTCGGCCATGATCCAGCGCACGGTGTGGGGGAACTGCGCCGGGGCGTAGGAGATGCCGAAGCCATCCCCTTCCCGCCGCTGCAGCATCAGGTGCGTCTCGCCCGCCGCGTCGGTGCCGAGGCCGTGGAGGTAGAAGACCTGCTCGGGGTCGTAGCGCGCCGGCTCGTCCAGCCGCTCCATGCGGGCGGGGTCGCGGGCGAGATCCTCGATCAGCGCGAGATAGTCCGGGTTCGGCCGCACATGCGCGGGCACGGCGCGGCGCACCGCCGTCCGCTCCGGCGTGAAGGGCGCCGGCTGCACGATCCGCGCCCCCGCGGCGAAGGCGAAGTTGATGTGGCACATGTACATCAGCTCCATCGGCTTGCCGGAGCGGTTCTCCACGGCGAGGCCGATCTCGAACAGCGTCGCCTCCGGGCGCAGCGTGACGGAGGGATAGGCGCGGTAGTGTGCGCCGAAGCCCATGACGTACTCGCGCTCGCTCACCGCGCGCAGGAAGGGGCCACCGGCGTCCTCGCCCAGCTCAAGCCAGGCGCGCTGCATCGGCGCGCAGGGAAACTCGCCATGCGCCGCGTGGTCGTCCTCCGCCGCCGGCACGCCGTTGCGCAGCAGGCCCGAATGGAAGGCGAAGCAGCCATAGGTCTCGGCGATGGTCTGCGCCGGGCGCGGCGCGTCGAAGCCGCTCGCCATGGTCAGGTCCACGCCGTCGAAGGCGGCCGACCAGACCATGCCGCCCATCCAGGGCAGGATGACCAGCGCGCCGCGCGCGTTCCGCAGCCGCAGCGCGGGCACGCCGGTGGCGAAGCGGAACAGGCTGGCGGAGAGCGGCCCGGCGGTGAGGACCGTCTTCTCGGCCTCGCCGCAGAGGGCGGGGTGCAGCGGGATGGTGGCGGCCATGATGTGCGGGCTCCCCTCTCAGCGGACCCGGCTGCGCCAGGAGGTGAGCGCGATGGAGAGCAGCAGGAAGCCGCCCCAGATCAGGTCCACCAGGAAGTTGTTGAAGCGCATGATCTGCAGGCCGGAGGAGAGCAGCATCAGCGCCACCAGCGCCAGCGCCACCCCCGGCACCGAGCCGCGCCCGCCCGCCGGGTTGGTGCCCGCCAGAACGGCGATCAGCACGGCCTGGAGCAGGTAGGACACGCCGTAGTCCGACTTGGCGGCATTGGTGCGGCCGGAGAGCAGGATGCCGGCGATGCTCGCCAGCACGCCGGTCAGCACATAGGAGAGAAAGACGGTGCGCGCGGTGCGCAGCCCGGCGAAGACGGCCGCCTTCGGGTTGGTGCCGATCAGCGCCAGGTTGATGCCGAAGGCGGTGCGCGCCAGCATGAACCAGACGAGCCCCGCCACCACCAGGAAGACCAGCAGCGGCGCGGCCACGCCAAACATCGTCCCGTTGCCGATCATCCCCCAGAGCTTGGGAAAGCCCACCACCGCCGGCCCGCCGGTCAGCACGAGGCAGATGCCGGTGAACACCTGACCGGTGCCGATGGTGGCCAGGATAGGCGTGATGCGCAACCGGGTGATCAGGAAGCCGTTGATCGCCCCCGCCCCTACGCCGATGCCGAGCGCGATGCCGATGCCCGCCAGCACCGTGGGCAGCGGCAGGTTCGCCAGTTCCGGCCCGCGCGCGCCGCCGACGGCATGGAAGAACAGCCCGGCCAGGATGGCGGACAGGTTGGCGATGCCGATGACGGAAAGGTCGATGCCCCCGGTCAGCATGGCCACCATCATCGCGATCGCCAGCAGCCCCAGCTCCGGCGCGATGAAGGTGATGGACTGGAACACATAGGGGCGCAGGAAGCGCTCCGGGTTCAGCGCCGCCATGCCGGCGAAGATCAGCACCGTCAGCACCAGGAGCTGCAGCAGGTTGGTGTCGGCGCGGCGCAGGCGCTGGAGAATGGCGCTCATCGGTCCTCTCCCTCAGGCCAACCGCTTGCGGTCGCGCCAGGCGGTCACCGCCGTCGCGGCGATGACGATCAGGCCGACGACGATGCGCTGCCAGGTGGTGTCCACCCCGAGGATGATCAGGCTGTTGGTGATGACGACAAAGGTCAGCACGCCGAGCACCGCGCCGATCACCGTGCCGCGGCCGCCGAAGATGCTGGCCCCGCCGAGCACCACGGCGGCGATCACGTCCAGCTCCATGCCGACCATGTCGCGCGGGTTGGCGGTCCAGATCATCGCGCCGTGCAGCAGGCCGGCGAAGCCCGCCAAAGCGCCGGCCAGGCCGTAGATGAAGAAGGTGGTGCGCCGGACGTTGAAGCCGACGCGGCGCGCCGCCTCCTCGCCGCCGCCGAGGGCGTAGATGCTGCGGCCCATCATGGTGTGGCGCAGCATCAGGTGCACCAGCAGGGCGATCACCGCGAAAACCAGCACCATCGCCGAGAGCCCCGCCATGCTGCCATCCGGCCGCGCGACGGCGAACAGCTCGGTGCGCGCGAAATCGATCAGGTCAGGCGGCATCTGGCCGATGTTGATCTGGCTGGTGCCGACGGCGCCAAGGATGAAGCCGCGCACGGCGGTGCCGGTGCCCAGCGTGACGATCAGCGGGATCATGCGAAAATAATGGACGAAGACCGCGTTCACCAGCCCCAGGCAGAGGCCGATGCCGCTCGCCATCAGGAAGGGCAGCACGACGCCGTCGAAGCCCCAGGCGATCATCGCCTTCACCGTCAGGTACATGGCGGCGATGGCGAAGGCGGGGAAGGAGACGTCGATGCCGCCCGAAAGCATCACCAGCAGCACGGCCAGCGCCAGGATGCCGCTGATGACGCTGGCGCGCAGCAGGCTGAAGATGTTGGAGGGCTGCCAGAACACCGGGTTGACCGCGCCGATCACCACCACCGCCAGCACCAGCACGGCGGCCACCATCAGCTCCGGATGGCGGCGCAGGGCATTGGCGAGCCCGCTCATGCGAGGGCTCCGAGCTGGGCGCTGAGCGCCGCCTCGCTGGTCTCCTCGGCCGCCACCTCGGAGACGAGGCGGCCGCGGTGCAGCACCAGGATGCGGTTGCAGTTGTCCACCAGCTCCGGCAGGTCGTCGGAGATCATCAGCACTCCCAGGCCCCGCGCGCGGGCCAGTTCGCGGATCTTGCGGTGGATGCCGGCCTTGGAGCCGACATCGACGCCCACCGTGGGGCCGTTCAGGATCAAGAGCTTCGGGTCGTTCATCAGCCAGCGGCCGATGACGACGCGCTGCGCGTTGCCGCCCGAGAGCTGCGTCACCGGCCGGTTGCCGGTGGGGGTTGCGATGGCCATCTCGCGGATCATCGCCGCCGCCTCGCGCGCGGCGCGGCCGCCCTGCAGGACGCCCATGCGGCTGAGCCGGTCATGCGAGGTGGCCAGCATGTTGCGGTCGATGGTCTGGGTGAGGAACAGGCCCTCGGTCAGCCGGTCCTCCGGCACATAGGCGATGCCATGGGCGATGGCGTCCTGCACGCTGCCCAGGCGCAACTCGCGCCCCTCCAGGCGGATGCTGCCGGCATGGCCCGGCTTCATGCCGAACAGCGCCAGCGCCAGCTCCGTGCGCCCCGAGCCCAGCAGGCCGGAAATGCCGACGATCTCGCCCGGCATGACCCGCAGGTTCACGTCCTCGATCTCGCCGGGCACGGTCAGGCCGGACACCTCCAGCAGCGGCTTCCGGCCGGGCTGCGCTTCCCAGCGGTAGCCCTCGGCGGCGATCTCCTGGCCCGTCATGGCGCGGGTGATCTTGGCCTCGTCGAACTCACCGATCGGCCCGGCGGCGACCACCTGGCCGCTGCGGATCACCGTCAGCCGCTCGCTGATGTCGAGCATCTCGCGCATCTTGTGGCTGACGAAGAGCACGGCGATGCCGCGGCCCTGGATGTCGCGCACCACGCGGAACAGCGCCTCCACCTCCCGCCCGGTGAGCGCCGTGGTCGGCTCGTCCATGATCAGCAGGCGCGGGTCGGACATCAGCGCGCGGGCGATGGCGACGAGCTGCTTGCCGGCGGTCGGCAGCGTTTCCACCAGCGCGTCGAGGTCGAGGTCCACGCCCAGCTTCCGGGTCGCCTCGCGGGCGATGCGCCGCACGCGGCCCCAGGAAACGAGCCTGCGCCCCTCCTGCAGCTCGTTGCTGAGCGCGAGGTTCTCGGCGACGCTCAGGTTCCCGAACAGCGAGAAGTCCTGGTAGATCACCTGCACGCCGCGGGCGATGGCGTCGCGCGGCGTCATGGCGTGCACCGGCTTGCCGTCGAACAGGATTTCGCCCTTGTCCGGCTGCCAGATGCCCGAGATCACCTTGATCAGCGTGGATTTGCCGGAGCCGTTCTCGCCGGCGAGGCAGTGGATCTCGCCGCGCCCGATGGCGAGCGAGACGTCCTCCAGGGCGCGCACGGCGCCGAAGCTCTTGCCGAGATGGCGCAGTTCGATCAGCGGAGCGGTCATGGTGATCCGTCACGAAAGGCGCGGGGCGGCGCCGGGCCGCCCCGCGTGTCAGCCAGGCGGGAGGCGCCGGCTCAGAAGTTGTACTGAGCCATGTTCTCCTTGGTGACGCCGACCCAGCCCTGGCCGACCAGCACGTTCGGAGACTTCGGATCGGGCGCCTTCAGGTCATGGTAGCCGTTGAGCCCAAGGTCCAGCCCGGCGCCGACGGCCTTCTTCTGCAGCGCCATGACGGCCAGGATGTTCATGGCATAGCCGGCCACCGCCGGATCCCAGAACTGGATGTAGTCGATCGCGCCGTTCTTCAGGTACTCGCCGGCGACGGAAACCAGGCCGGTGCCGGAGAAGAACAGCTTGTTCTGCAGGTTGCGCTCCGAGATCAGGCGTCCGGCGCCGGCCGAGGTCGGCATCGGCGCGCCGAGGATGCCCTTCAGGTCCGGATAGGCGGTCAGCACTTCCTTGAGCTTGTTGTAGTCGGTGGTCGCGTCGTCATAGGTCTCGATGCGCCGCGTCACCTCCTGCATCTTCGGGAAGTGCTCCTTCTGGTAGGCCACCGCGCCGTCGATCCACTGGTTCTGCGACTGCGAGGTGAGGCTGCCGACGGTGGCGACGTACTTGCCCTCGCCGCCCGTCTGCTTGCCCAGCACCTCCATCAGCTTGGCGCCATAGGCGTGGTTGTCGAAGGCCTCGATGTCGTAGTCCATGTTCTGCAGGTTCGAGGCCTCGTGCGAGATCACCACGATGCCCTGGTTGCGGGCCTTCTGCAGCACCGGCTCCACCGCCTCGACGGAGAAGGGCACGATGCAGATGGCATCCACGCCCTGCGCGATCAGGCTCTCGACGAGCTGAACCTGCGCCGCCGCGTCGGCCTGGCTCGGGCCGACCATCCAGGTGTCGTGGCCCTGGTCGGCGCCGAACTGCTTCACGCCCTCGCGCATGCGGTCGAACCAGGCGATGCCGTCCACCTTCACCACGGTGGCGATGACGCGCTTCTTGCCCGCCTTGGCGCTGACGAAGTCAGGCACCTTGGCGGCATCCACCGCCTTGCCCTGCGCCCAGGCCGGCCGGCCCATCGTCGCGGCCAGCGCGCCACCCGCGGCGAGCGCACCGAAGGCGCGCCTGTTGATCATGACCATTGCTGTTTCCTTCCCTCGCATCTGTCGCAACGTTCCGTCAGTAGCTGCCGGCCACGGCCGGCGCCTGCGTGACCAGCGCCACGCCCGAGCTTGCCCCGATCCGCGTGGCGCCGGCGGAGATCATCGCCTGCGCCGCCTCCAGCGTGCGAATGCCGCCCGATGCCTTCACTCCCAGCGCGGCGCCGACCACGCCGCGCATCAGCGCCACATCGGCCACCGTCGCGCCACCGGTCGAGAAGCCCGTGGATGTCTTGACGAAATCCGCCCCCGCCTCGGCCGCCAGCCGGCAGGCCTCGCGCTTCTGCGCGTCGTCCAGCAGACAGGTCTCGATGATGACCTTCAGCACCTTGCCCGGGCAGGCGGCGCGCACCGCGGCAATATCCTCGCGGACCGCATCAAGCCGCCCTTCGCGCAGCGCGCCGATGTTGATGACCATGTCGATCTCGTCAGCACCGTTGCGCACGGCGTTGGCGGTCTCGGCGGCCTTGTCCCGCGGCGTGGTCGCGCCGAGCGGAAAGCCCACCACCGAGCAGGTCTTCACGCCGCTGCCACGCAGCGCCTCGGCCACCGCAACGACATGCACCGGGTTCACACAGACGGAGCAGAAGCGGAAACGCCGCGCTTCCTCGCAGTAGCGCAGCACCTCGGCCGCCGTCGCTTCAGGCTTCAGCAGGGTGTGGTCGATCAACGGCGCGAGTTGATCGGGCGAAAGCGGCCCGGTTGCGGAATTGGCCATCGAAGCTGGTGTCCTCCGTGCCGGGCGGGCTTTCCGCCGCGGCTCGATCTGCCCGTTTGTCACTTTTCTAACTATTGTTATATGTCTCACATCAAGGCCCGCAAAGGTCAAGCGCCCTTCGACGGAGGAAGAATGGCTGAAGCCGATGCCCCAGGGGCTGTCCGGGGGGTTGCCCGGGGGGCTGCCACCGGACTGGCCAGCATGCGCCGCCGCACGCGCCTCGCCCGGCTGGAGGAGCTGTTGCGCCAGCATGGCACGACGCGGCTCGACGAGGCAGCCCAGGCGCTCGGCGTGTCTTCCATGACGCTGCGGCGCGACCTTGCCGTGCCTGGCCAGCCGCTGGCGCTGCTCGGCGGGCATGTGGTGCCTGCCGGCAGCCTTGGCGGACGAGGGCAGTACGTGCTTGAGCGCGAGCAGGACAGCCATGCCGATGCCAAACGCCAGGCTTGCCGCCACGCCACGCGACAAGTTGAGGACGGCGATACACTTTTCGTTGATTGCGGCACCACCCTGCCCCACTTCATCGCTGCGCTACCCGACGGCATTTCCCTGACGATCGTCTGCTACGCGCTGAACATCGCCACCCTGGCCTCATGCCGGCCAAACACGCAGCTGGTGCTGCTTGGTGGCCTGTTCCATCCCGCCTCCGCAACCTTCGCCTCCGAGGAGGCGCTGCACGCCCTGCGGCGGCTGCGCATCAACAAGGCCTTCATCTCGGCGGGCGGGGTGCATGCCACCGGCGGCGTCACCTGCACCAACTTCCACGAGGTGCCGGTGAAGCAGGTCGCCATGGCGGCCGCCGCGCAATGCTTCCTGGTGGTGGACGGGAGCAAGCTGGGCCGGCTGCGGCCGGCCTACTTCGCGCCGCTCTCCGCCTTCGCCCGCATCCTGACCGACGCCGCCGCCCGCCCGGAGGCCGCCGGCATCCCGGTCGCCGGGCCGCCCTTGCTTGACGCGGCGCCGGCCGGTTCCTAACCCCGGCCGGCAGACCAGCACAGCCGGGGGAGCGCCATGCAGGAGATTGTCGTCGGCGTCGATGTGGGCACCGGCAGTGCCCGCGCGGGCGCCTTCACGCTGGACGGCGCCATGCTGGGCCAGGCGGTGCAGCCCATCCGCATGTGGCGGCCGGCGCCGGACCATGTGCAGCAGTCCTCGGAGAACATCTGGGCCTCGGTCTGCGCCGCGGTGCGCGGGGCGCTGGCCGGGCTCGCCGAGGCACGGGTGCGGGGGATCGGCTTCGATGCCACCTGTTCCCTGGTGGTGGTGGACGCCGCCGGCCGCCCCGTTTCCATCAGCCCCGACGGCAGCCCGGAACAGGACGTGGTGGTCTGGATGGACCATCGCGCGGAAGCCCAGGCCGCGCGCATCAACGCCGGCGACCACGACGTGCTGCGCTATGTCGGCGGCCGCATCTCGCTGGAAATGCAGACGCCGAAGCTGCTCTGGCTGAAGGAGAACCTGCCGGAGGCGTGGCGCCGCGCCGCGCATTTCTTCGACCTGCCGGACTACCTGACCTGGCGCGCCACCGGCAGCCTCACGCGCTCGCTTTGCTCCACTGTCTGCAAATGGACCTATCTCGGCCAGCAAGGCCGCTGGGATGCCGGCTATTTCCGCGCCATCGGCCTCGGGGACCTGGCGGAGGAGGGCTTCCGCCGCATCGGCACCGAGATCCTGCCGCCCGGCGCCCCGCTGGGCGGCCTCTCCGCCGAGGCGGCGGCGGCCCTCGGCCTGCCGCCCGGCATTCCCGTGGGCGCCTCGGCCATCGACGCTCATGCCGGCGGCCTCGGCGTGATCGGCGCGGCGCTGGACGGCACGGCGCCCGACCGGGAGGCGCTGCGCCGCCGGCTGGCGCTGATCGGCGGCACCTCCTCCTGCCACATGGCGGTTTCCGAGGCGCCGCGCTTCGTGCCGGGGGTCTGGGGCCCCTACTATTCAGCCATGCTGCCTGGCCTGTGGCTGAACGAGGGCGGCCAGTCCGCCACCGGCAGCCTCGTGGACCACATCATCCTCACCCATGCCGCCTATCCCGCCCTGGCCGAAGAGGCGCGAAGTCGCGGCGCCACCATCTACCAGCTGCTGAACGAGCGGCTGGAGGTGCTGGCCGAAGGCCTCCCCTTCCCCGCCGCGCTGACGGAGGCGCTGCACGTCATGCCAGACTTCCACGGCAACCGCTCGCCACGCGCGGATGCCTCGCTGCGCGGCATGGTCTCCGGCCTGCGCCTTTCGGCGACGGCCGACGACCTCGCCCTGCTCTACCTCGCCACGGTTCAGGCCATCGCCTATGGCACGCGGCACATCATTGAGGCGATGAACGCCGAGGGCTACGCGATCGACACCGTGCTGGCCTGCGGCGGCGGCACCAAGAACCCCGTTTTCCTGCGCGAGCACGCCGACGCCACGGGCTGCCGCGTGGTGCTGCCGCGCGAGCCGGAGGCCATCCTGCTCGGCGCCGCCATGCTCGGTGCGGTGGCCGGCGGCGCGCATGCCAGCCTGCCTGACGCGATGGCGGCGATGAACAGCGCCGGCAAGGTGCTGGAGCCCGGCGGAGCGGCCGTGCGGCGCTATCACGAGGCTAAGTACGCCGTCTTCCAGCGCATGCATGCCGACCAGATGGCCTATCGCGCGCTGATGCACCCACCGGGCTGAGGGGAATGGCGGCATCCGGCGTGACACTGTCGCCCCGGCGGGGATGCGGGAGGCGGCGCCTCCGGCACCGGCCGGCCACGGCCCTTTCCTTGCCGCCCTGCCCGGCCCACATGAAGGCCGGACATCTCCGCCGCTGCGTCGGCTTGAGGGAAGGAACGGATGGCGGCGAGGCTCTGGTTCATCGGCAGCCTGCTCGTGGCGCTCGGGCTGGCGGCACGGCTGATCGGCTGGGAGTTTCTGCTGTGGGTTCCGCGCAGCGTCATGAACTTCATCTACGAGGACCCGGCGACCTCCGGGATCATCACGCTTGGCATTCTGCTGATGGTGGTGGCGCAACTGATCCGCCGCCGGGACTGAGGCAGTCCGTGGCGCAGGCGTCCTGCCGGATGCTGCCGAGCATGGCCACCACCTCCTCAGCCGGGCGTGGCGGGCTGAACAGGTAGCCCTGCACCTCGCCGCAACCCTGCTCCCGCAGGGCGAGGAACTGCTCCCGCGTCTCCACGCCCTCCGCGTTCACGGACATGCCGAGCAGCCGGCCCAGGCTCACCACGGTGCTCACGATCGCGGCGCAATCCTCCTGCTCCATCATGCCCCGCACGAAGGACTGGTCGATCTTGATCTTGTCGAACGGAAAGCGCCGCAGGTAGCTGAGCGAGGAATAGCCGGTACCGAAGTCGTCCATCGCGATGCGTACGCCCTGCGCCCGAAGCCCGTGCAGGATCTCCAGGACCTTCTCGTCGTCGAGCAGCAGGAGGGACTCGGTGATCTCAAGCTCGAGCCGCGCCGGGTCCAGCCCGCTCTCGGCCAGCGCCTCGGCGACGATGCGCGGCAGGGAGCGGTCGCGGAACTGCACGGGGGAAAGGTTCACGGCCACCTTGACCGGCAGCGGCCAGCAGGCCGCATCGGCGCAGGCCCTGCGGATCACCCAGGCGCCGATGGCGGCGATCATGCCTGTTTCCTCGGCCAGCGGAATGAACGCCGCCGGGGAGACGGTGCCGCGCACCGGATGCTGCCAGCGCAGCAGCGCCTCGAAGCCACCGACCCGGCCTTGTTCGGTATCCACGAGCGGCTGGTAGAAGAGGGCCAGCTCCCCCCGCGCCAGGGCCGAGCCGAGATCCATCTCCAGGTCCCGCCGGGCGCGCATCTGCTCGTCCATGCTGGGCTCGAAGAAGCGGAACGCACCGCGCCCGTCCTCCTTCGCGCGGTAGAGGGCCAGGTCTGCGCAGCGCAGCAGCACATCCGCATCGGTTGTCCCGAGGCCGGCCAGCGCGATGCCGATGCTGGTGCCGACAGTGACGTGATGCCCGCCGATGCCGAAGGGCGCCGAAAGGGCGGCGATGATGCGGCCGGCGACCGCAGCCGCCTCCGCCGGCAGGGAGGCCCCTTCCTGCACCACTGCGAACTCGTCGCCACCAAGCCGCACCACGAGATCGGTCTCCCGCACGCAATCCCGTAGCCGCGCCGCCACCGCCTGCAGCAGCGCGTCGCCGGCCGGATGCCCGAGGCTGTCGTTGACCGCCTTGAAGCGATCGAGATCCAGGCAGAGAACCGCGACCCCTTCGCCTCGCCGAACCCGCGCCAGCGCCCGCGCCATCTGCTCCCGGAAGGCCGCCCGGTTCGGCAGGCCGGTCAGCGCGTCGTGCCGGGCCATGTGTGCGAGGCGCGCCTCGGCCTGCTTGCGCTCCGTCACGTCCTCATAGGTCGCCACCCAGCCGCCACCCTCCACCGGGCGGTGCACGACGGAAATCCAGCGGCCGTCCGGCAACTGCGCCGTGGTGGCCTCCGCGGCGATGCCGGCCGGCGGCAGCAAGGCGGCGAGGCCCTGAGGGGAAAGCAACTCGCCTGGCGCGGCGCCCGGCGCCGGCGCGCCGAACATCTCCGTGAAGCGCCGGTTCACCATGACCAGCCGGCCATCCGGCGCGAAAAGGCAAAGCCCCTGCACCATGTTGGAGAGCGCCGCGTCCAGCCGCGCGTTCTGCAACGCGATCTCGCCCGCATGGTGCGAGGCCTGGCTCTGCATCAGCGCATGGATCCGCTCCATCGCCGCGGCGATGCTGCTCTGCATGACCGCGAGCGCGCGGAGGAGCTGCGCCGGCTCGCCGCGGCCACGCACCAGGATCTGGTTGTCCAGCCGCCCCGCGGCGATGGCATCCGCGACCTGGAGCGCCCGGCGAAGCGCGGGCACGATGGAGCGCGTCAGCACCAGCGTGATGAGCAGCGCCACCGCGACGGAAAGGCCCATCGCCCACCAGGCCCGCCGCACCGTGTTCTCCACCATGAGGCCGGCTTCCCGGCGCTGCCGGAACCCGTCGGCGGCATAGATCTCGATGGCGACGTCGAAGTCGCGCTCGGCGGCCGCGAGGGGGCCGGCCAGTGCCATGCTGTCGGCCTGCGGCGCCGCAGCCAGTTCGCCGGCCTGCCGCAGGCTGACGCCGAGGCGCTCGGCGACCGCAGCGGCCTCCGGTGAGGTGGCGCGGTTCCTGGCGACCTCAAGGTCGTCGGCGATCTCCTGCAGCAACTGCGCCAGAAGGCGAGGCGCGTTGGCGCTCGCCGCTGCCGTGTCCTCGGGTTGACGGATTCGCGCCTCGGCGCGCAGCAGGCCGTTCTGCGCCGCGCGCAGATAGCTCATCGCCAGAAAGGAATCGTCGTAGAGCTGCGTGGTGATGGCCCCGAGCTCGCGCTGGGCGGTGCGGGTGAAGGTGCCAAGCGCCACCGTCACGGTGGTCAGCGCGAGACACCCGAGCAGGATCTTCAGCCGGATGGACATCGCGCCTCACTCCGTTTCCTTGCTGGCGCTGCGGGCCAAGGCCGCGTCAGCGCACTTGAACCGTCAGGCGCATGCGCGGATGAATTCCGCACCGGACCTCGACCGTGCCGGCCTGCGGCAGCGGGAGGCGCAGCACATCGCCCGGAGACTGAAGATCCGAATTCATCTCGACCCCCGGGCCGGATGCGTTGATCTGGTGCGGGAACTCATCCTCGTTGGAGAAGCGCAGGACGGTGCCGCGCGGCACCACGGCCTCGCGCGCCGAGAAGGCCCGGTCGCGCTGAACGATCAGCGGCTCGACCTCGCGCGCCGGGGCCGCGGCGGCGCAGGCGAGCAGCACCAGGCAGCCCAGGGCCAGCGCGCGCCTCATTGCGCCGCCCTCCGCTCGGCGGAGATCTGGTAGGCCTGGGTGCGCGCCAGGAGCATGGGGTCGCCCGAGGGTGCGATGCCGGCCACCAGACTGGTCGGAACGAAGCGCAGGTCCTGGCGGGCGGCGTCCGCCGGCGCCGCCAGCGCCTCCAGCGAGAGGGTGCCAAGCTCCACCAGCGGCCGTTCCGCCGGCCAGGCCCGCGAGCCGTCCTGGGTGTCGTCTCCCGGCTCGGCGAGCTGCACCAGCAGGCGGAAGCCGGCCTTGCCCTGGCTCAGCCGGCCACGCAGCTCAGTCGTGAGATAGTCGGCCGGGCGCGCGGCGGCCTGCCCTGGCGTCAGGTGCTGCGGGCCCGCCTGCGGCAGGATGCGGTACCGTCCGAACCGCGCCTCGCCCGCCGCATTGCTGAACCGGAAGGCATTGACGCCGAAATAGGCTTCCGTCGCGTAGCTGGCCGGGGCCGGCTTGGGATCGTCCAGGAAGGCCCGCACCGCCGGGCTCGCAGCGGCGAGGCCCTGCAAGGCCGCCGGATCGGGCACGGCCCGCAGAAAGGCGAGGAAGGCCTCCGGCGTCGCCGCGGGGAAGCCGTCATAGGAATGGGCGACGATGTCCGTCTCCTGCTCCCCCGGAAGGAGGAACTTGATCGCCATGCCGCGCGGGCTGGCGGCGGGGTCGCCGTCCGGCAGGCCGGGCGCGGCGGCGAAGTTGGAGAAGCGGACCAGCACCGGCACCGCCTCACCGGCGAGATGCGGCGCCCGGCTCAGGCGCGGCGCCTCGGGATGCGGGTGGAAGCTTCCCGTGCAGAGCAGGCCGGTGGCGTGCACCGCCCGCCGGGCCGGATGCGGTCCCTGGAACAGGTTGTCGAAGGCGCCGACAATGCCGGCGGGAACGCCGGAGCGGCCAGGCTGCGCGCGCGCGATCCCGGCCATCGCGGCGCTTCCCAGTACGGCACCGAGAATGCCGCGCCGCGCCCAAGCCGTCCTTGCCTCGCCCGATTCCGCTGCTTCCGCCATGGCCTGCTTTCCCTGCTGGGAGCGAAGCCTAGTGGTTCAATCGCAAAGGAAACCTTGATCCGTGTGCCGCCGCCGGGGCCGGCGCCGTTTCGCTCAGCCCGCCTCGATCAGCCTTCTCAGCAGCACGGTGTAGCGCCTCGTGGCGGCCCTCAGGCGCGCCGCCTCCTCAGGCATGCCCTGGCATGCGGCGGCGGCCATGCCGGCGGCGCCAAGCTGGAAGGCGAGATAGCAGGGCCGGTAGGCGTCGGGCAGCGCCGGGTCGGTGGCATGGCCGGATTCCCGCGCCACCGCCGCCGCGAGCGCCGTGGGAGCGAGCCCGAGTTCCACCTCGGCACCGACCAGGTCCCAGGCGAGATCCTGGCAGCCAATCAGGTCATGCGCGGCGTGGTGGTCGAGTGCGTCGGCCTTCAGCAGCCGGCCATCGGGGAGAGCGAGCCATTCCCAGGGATGCAGCCGGTTGTCGCCGGCAATCGGGCGCAGCCGCGCCTCCAGCCGGGGCAGGTCCGGCTGGAGGCGCCGCAGCGCGCGGGCCGCGGGCTCGCCGAGCGCCTCGGCCGTGTTGTGGCAGGCCATGTCCCAGAGCGCGGCCAGGCTGGCGCCCCCGCTGCCCTTGGCGAAGTGCCGGCGGCGGAAGGCCAGGTAGCGCGCCACTGGCGCCAGCAGCGCAGCCGGGGGGCGCGGCGCCTGGTCCAGCCCGCGCGCCGCCGCCTCCCAGCCGGCAACCAGGAAGCCGTGCCGGTAGCCTGCCAGTGACGGCACCAGCCCGGCCTCCGAAAGCATCCGCCCCATGCGCGCCTTGCCCTCGCCCTCGGGGCCGAGGCCGGTGAACTTCAGCAGCCAGGGGCGCCCTCCGGCCTGAAGGAGGAACTTGCGGCGTTCCTGCTGCGGATTGGCAGGTGGCCAGGCGCCTTCCGCGGCATAGCGCAGCGCCCGCCAGGCCCCGCCGGAAAGCTCGCGCAGGGGAGCCTCAGGCGGGCCGGTCAGGTCGGCCGCCCAATGCTCCAGGCGATGCGCCGGCCGGGAGGCGTGCAGCACGAGCCGCTCGAAATCGCAGAGATGCCGCGCGGCGGCGGACCAGCGGGCGCGGTGCCGCGCACTGGCCTGTGGCCCGGGCGCTCCGCCATGGCTGGGAAAGAAATGCAGCCGCGAAGGCGCAATGCCGCCCCCCTCCAGCAGGTCGGCCACCGCCCCCATGGAACTGCCGGAAAGCCCCGGCCCTTCATCCACGATGGCACGCGGCCCCTGCCCTCGCAGCAAGGCGGCCTTGATCTCGCCGGACAGGGCGAGGCGCCGTTCGAAGGGGTGTCCGACCGGCCGCAGGCTGACCGGCGGCGCGGCACCGAGCGCGGCGGCCACCAGCGCCGCCAGCGGCAGGCCGATGCTGCGCAACCCGATGACGACGGTCGCCTCGCCCAATCCGGCCTTCTCCGCCGCCTGCAGATAGCCTTCCGGATAGAGCGCATAGAAGCTGAAGCCCTCCATGCGCTTCGGAGCGATCACCTCAGGCAGCGGCCCGGGCAGGAAAGCCTCCGGCAGCGGCGGCAGGTCCTGAAACCCGCTGGACCAGGAAGCCCGCAGCGCCGCCGCCAGCCGCGTCAGCAGGGCCGTGCCGGCATCGCCCTGCGCGGAGGCGGCATCCTCGCCCCGCGCCCTGAAGGCGGCATCCGCAAGCCCCTGCGCCAGCTCGCCCGCCTCGATGAAGCGGGCCACCAGCGCCGTATGGCGGGCAAGGCCCGGCGGCAGGCCGGAGAGTTGCCGCAGGCCCTCCTGCAAGGCGCCCAGCAGGGCGTGAGGCTCCTCATGCCGGACGGCATCGCCATAGACGATCATGCCGGCCGGCGCTGGCCGCCGCTCAGCGCAGCGTGGCGCTGGCCCCGGCGCCCGCGCCGTAGCTGCTCGCCGCTGGCTGATGCATCAGCTCGCTGAACCAGGCGATGGTGGATTGCAGCCCGGCCACCAGCGTGGTGCGCGGCTGCCAGCCCAGCAGCGCGCGCGCGCGGGAAATGTCCGGTCGGCGGCGACGAGGATCGTCCACCGGCAACGGCTGGTGAACCACGGTGGAGCGCGTATCCACCATCCCCAGCACGCGTTCCACCAGCTCCGCCACCGTAAGCTCGTTCGGATTGCCGAGGTTGACGGCACCAGGCTGTTCGCCCTCATGGGCCATCAGGCGCATCAGCCCCTCCACAAGGTCATGCGCGTAGCAGAAGGAGCGGGTCTGGCTGCCATCGCCGTAGACGGTGATGTCCGCCCCCTCCAGCGCCTGCGTGATGACGTTGGAGACGACGCGCCCATCATCCGCGCGCATGCGAGGGCCATAGGTGTTGAAGATGCGGGCGACGCGAACCTCCGCGCGGTGAGCGCGGTCGAAGTCGAAGGCCAGCGCCTCGGCGGCGCGCTTGCCTTCGTCGTAGCAGGCGCGCGGCCCCGTGGAGTTCACGTTGCCCCAGTAGGTCTCGACCTGCGGATGCACCTCGGGGTCGCCGTAGATCTCGCTGGTGGAAGCCAGCAGGAAGCGGCCCCCATGCGCCTCCGCCAGCCGCAGCAGGTTGCGCGTGCCCATGACGCTGGTCAGCATCGTATGCTCGGGGTCGGCCTGGTATTGCACCGGCGAGGCGGCGCAGGCCAGGTTGAACACGCGGTCGAGTTGCTTCGGCAGGGCGCGCGCCGGAAGCCGCTCGATGACGTCGGCCTCGATAAAAGTGAAGCGCGGCTCGTTCTCCAGATGCCGCAGGTTCCTGGCGTGCCCGGTCTGCAGGTTGTCCACGCAGACCACATGGTCCCCCTGCGCCAGCAGCGCATCGCAAAGATGCGAACCCAGAAAGCCCGCGCCGCCCGCCACCAGGACGTGCTTTGCCTTACCGTTCTTCATGGACGTCCACCTGCGGGAAGGAATGCGGCGCCGCACCGTGCAGCGCCGCGAAGGCGGGTTCGGGCAGCGGCGCGCGGTCGCCGGCTTCCCGGATGTAGGTTTCGAGCTCGGCGGCGCGGTGCGCGGCGCTGTGGCTGGCGAGGATGCGCCGGCGTGCCGCCTGGGCCTGGCACTGCCGCACCGCCTCCGGGCGCTCGCGCAGGGCGCGCAGCACATCCGCGGCGCTGTCGGCGAGCACGATCTCGGCGTCAGGAGCGAACAGCGTGTCGAGCCCGTCCCACCGGTCGGAGATGACCGGCGTGCCGCAGGCAGCGGCCTCGAAAAGCCGCACGCTGGGGCTCCAGCCAGCGTGGATCATGTCGGCACGGGTGACGTTCAGCGTGTAGCGGCTGGCGGCATAGAAGGCAGGATGCTCGGCCGGCGGCACATGGTCGAGCCGCTCCACATTGGCCGGCCACGCGATTTCCGCCGGGTACTGCGGCCCGGCCACGACGAAGCGCAGTTCCGGTGCCTGCCGCGCGGGCTCCAGCAGCAGCCGCTCCAGCGTCGGCTGGCGGTCGGGGCTGTAGGTGCCGAGATAGCTGAGGTCCCAGCGCGGCGCGACTTCCATCGGCCGGTAGGCGTCGGTGTCCACCGAGCAGTAGAGCGGCCGCGCGGCGGGCGAGCCGTAGTGCCGCATCAGCCGGTCCAGCGTCGGGCCGCCGGTGAAGGAGAGATAGAGGTCGTAGCCCGGGATCAGCGCCGGGGAGAGATACTCCTCGTCGCCGCGCGCCAGCTTGGCCAGCGTCACCGGCGTGTCGATGTCGTAGAAGGCGGTGACGCCGTTCGCCACGCGCTGCGCCAGCGCGCCGACCGCCACGCCCTCGGGCACGTAGGAGCCGACGATCACGGCATCCGCCGCCGCCATCGCGCCATGCCAGGCGCTGAGCCCGCCGAGGTCGCCATAGAATTCCAGGCGGCAGAAATCCGGCTGCGGCAGGTCACGGTGCGCGGCGTACCAGGGCACGTCGCGCTCCAGAAACAAGATGCGGTGGCCGCGCGCGGCGAAGGCGCGCAGCAGCGCGCGAAAGGTGGTGGCATGGCCGTTCCCCCAGGAGGAGGAGAGGCTCAGCCCCAGCACCACGATGTTGAGCGGCGCCGCGCTCATGCCGCGCTCCGCTTGGTGGTGGCTGCCTTGCGCCCGGCCTCCTCGCGCAGCAGCGCATCCACCTGGGCGCCGCGCAGCGCGTAGGTATGGCCGGCCAGGATGCGCGCCCGCGCCGCCTCGCCGATCGCCCGCGCCCGCTCCGGCGTCAGCGCCGCGACATGCTCGGCGACGTCCTTGCCGTCGCGCGCCACCAGCACTTCCTCGCCCTCCTTGAGGAACAGCTCCAGCCCCACCCAGGCGTCGGTGATCAGGCAGGCGCCCGCCCCCGCCGCCTCGAAGACGCGGGTGGCGGGCGAGAAGCCGGTCCTGGCCATGCTGTCGCGGGCGATGTTCAGCACCGCCAAGGGCGAGGTGTTGAAGGCGTTGTGGTCGCGCGTCCGCACATGGCCGATGTGCCGCACGTTGGGCGGCATGGCCTTGCTTTCCCAGCCATTGCCGCCGATCAGGAACTTGCGCTCCGGCAGCGCGGCGGCCGGCTGCAGGAAGAACTGCTCCACCCGCGCCTCGCGGTCCGGCAGGCGGTTGCCGAGAAAGGCGAGGTCCACGGCGAAGCGCGGCTCGGCCGGCACGGGATGGTGCGTCTCCGCGTCCAGCGCGTTGTAGACCGGCACGCAGCGCCGCGCGCCGAAGCTCATATAGGCGTCCACCACCGGCGGGCCGCCGCCATAGGTCAGCACCAGGTCGAGCGAGGGCAGCGTGCGCCGCAGTGGATGCTCGGCCGCGGCGCCGATCTCGGCGAGGGTGGCGGGCGCGTCCACGTCCCAGAAGATGCGGATCGCCTCGGGACGGGCGGCACGCATCACGCCTTCCAGCAGCAGGTCGTCAAAGACGCCGACGCCGCTGGCCTTCACCACCACCTCGGCCAGCGCCGCCTCGGCGATGACGCCCTGCGCCGCCGCCTCCGTGGCGGGATAGACCACGACCTTCGCCCAGTCCGGCGGCTCGATGTCGCGGTGCTGCTGCCGGTCGAAGGCATCGGGCTCGTAGAAGGTGATGCTGTGGCCGCGCTGCGCCAGGTCGCGCAGCATGCCGCGGTAATAGGTCGCTGCGCCGTTCCAGTAGGCGGACAGCAGGCTGGATCCATAGAACGCGATCTTCATGCGGCGGTCTCCGCGGTATGGCCGGCGCGCAAGTTGGCGACGATCCCGAGCAGTTCCTCCGCCCGGTGCGCGCAACTGTGGCGGGCACGAATGGTTTCAAGGCCGCTGGCCACCAGCGACTCCCGCAGCGCCGCATCATCCCGAAGCGCGCCCATGTGACGCTCCATCTCCGGCTCGTCACGCGCCACGAGATAGTCGCGCCCGGGACGGAACAGGCCTTCCGCGTCCTCCCAGGGCGAGCAGACCAGCGGAATGCCGCAGGCCATTGCCTCGAAGACACGGATGGTCGGAATGCCCGGCAGCATCCGCACATAGAAGCGGCGCGGAACATGGATGGTGGCGAGATGGCGCGCGAAGACCTCGGGCGCGGCGGCGTTGGGCAGCCAGCCGTGGTAGCGCGCGCCATGGCGGCGCAGCGCCGCCAGCGCGTCCTCGGGATAGCGCACGCCGAAGATGTCGAGCGGCAGCCCAACGGTGCGCGCCGGCCGCAGCAGAAAGCTTTCCAGCTCCTCGCTGCGCTCGTCGTCGCCCCAGTTGCCGATCCAGACCAGCCCCTGGCGCGGCTCACTGGAGGGCAGGGGGCGGAAATGGCGCGTATCCGCCGCCTCGTGCCAGATCCAGACGCGGTCGCGCCAGCCCCAGTCGCGATAGACCTCGGCCAGCGCCGCGCCAAAGGCGAGCACGCCGTCATAGCCGTCCAGCGGCATGGTGCGCATCGCGGCGGGGTCGCTGACGGCGCGGTGGTGCGTGTCGTGGAACAGCAAGGTGAAGCGCGCGCCGTTGGCCCGCATGCGGCCGAGCGCGCCAACCAGCTCCGGTGCGTTCCACTCGTGCACGATCACCAGATCCGCCGCATCGAGCGCGGCTTCGCAATCCGCCAGCGCCTCGAAGGACCGGGCGGCAAGCTCCGGATAGGCGGCGCGATAGGCGGCCAGCCCGGCCTCGCCATGATCCTGCAGCAGGTTCTGCAGGCTCCAGCCTTCGCGTGGCTCCACCGCCAGAACCTCGTGCCCGCGGAGTTGCAATTCACGCAGCACACCGCGCACGAAATGCGCGTTGCCGTGGTTCCAGCAGGATTCGAGGGAGTGGGTGAAATAGACGATCCTCACGCCTGCGCCTCCTGGCATGCCTGCGGTGCCAGCACCGCGCGGTAGATCTGCTGCGTCCCCCGCGCCATGGCCGCGGGCGTGTAGCGCCGGGCCCGCGCCGCCGCCGCCTCGCCCCGCCGCCGGCGAAGCGCCGGGTCTTCCAGCAGGCGGGCGATGGCCGCGACGAAGCCGTCGCCATCGCCCGGAGACACATACTCCGCCGCCTCGCCCCAGATCTCGCGGAAGCTGGCGATGTCGGAGAGCACGAGCGGGCAGCCCGCCTGCGCCGCCTCCAGCACCGCCAGGCCGAAGGGCTCGTAGCGTGCCGGCGAGACGAAGAGGCTGGCGGCCTCGAAGCACGCCGCCATCTGGCCGCTGTCGAGTGTGCCGAGATTGTGCAGGCCGGGCAGCGCGATCGCGCCCCCCTGCGGCCCCGCGAGCGGCCCGGCGGTGACCACCGGCAGCGGCAGCCGCCCGGCGATTCCGTCAAGCAGGCGCAGGTCCTTGCCATCGTCCCACAGCCGCCCCGCGGCAAAGACAAAGCGCTCCGGCAGCCCGGCCGGCATCCGCGCTGGCTGCTGGCGCGCGCGGCCGTTGTGCACGACCTGCGGCGGCGCGGCGAGGCCATGTAAGCGCGCCGTGGTTGCGGCGAAGGCGGCGCTGGGGGCCAGCAACCGGTCGGCGGCGCGATAGCCTTCCGTCACCAAGGCGCTGCGCCAGGCGAGATCGGGCGGCAACGGCCCGCCGCGCACAGCCTCCCACCAGCTCGCCACGCAGGAGTGGCAGGCGGCGACAACCGGGACGGTGAAGCCACCGCTCGCGGCCAGGGCCGGACTGTTCAGGTGCACGAGATCGGCGCCTTCTGCGCGTGCCAGGGCGGCGAGCCGCTCTCCGGCCTTCAGCACCGCGGCCGCATCCTCCGCCATCCATTCCAGCGCGAGATCCGTGTCGACGATGCGCAGGCCGGCAACAGCGGCGGCCTCGGCGCGCTGTCGCGCGCCTGGCGGAGGGCCCAGCACCGCCAGCACCACCGAAGCGCCCTCGCCGATGAGCCCGCGCGCGAGGTCGAGCGCATAGGACCAGACACCGCCCACGGCATCCGCCGTGATCAGCAGGCGTGGGGAGAAAGGCGCGGCGGAGGAACCTAGGTCGCGCAATGCGCCGCCTCCACGCCGCATCTCACCGTGCGGCCTCGGCCACGCTGGCCGGCTTGCGCGGCGCCTGTGCCTCGCCCAGCCAGCGCGCCAGCCCGGCCAGCCCGTTGCGCCAGGGCGTCGAAGCCCGCAAGCCCAGTTCGCGTCGCGCCAGCCGCGTGTCCGAGACGTAGTAGCGCTGGTCGCCGGCGCGCCAGTCGGCATAGTCCACCATGACGCGCCGCCCCACCAGCTCCTCGATGGCGGCGAGCACCTGCCGCAGGCTCACCGCATTGTCCGGTCCGCCGCCCAGGTTGAAGGCCTGCCCGGAAACCGCATCGATGCGCTGCCAGGCGGCGAGGTAGGCGGCCACCGCGTCATCCACCTGCAACACGTCGCGCACCTGCCAGCCGTCGCCGAAGATGGTGATCGGTTCGCCCCGCAGGGCGCGGATCAGGAAGTGCGCCACCCAGCCCTGGTCCTCGGTGCCCATCTGCCGCTGGCCGTAGATGCAGCTCATGCGCAGCACCGCCGTCGGGATTCCGAAGCTGCGGGCGAAGTCGAGCACATACTGATCGGCGCCCCCCTTCGAACAGCCATAGGGCGTATGGAAGTCGAGCGGCCGCGCCTCGCCGATGCCGTGGCCGCGCAGCGCCGGGTCCACGGGACGGTACCCGTCGGCCGCGCGCTCCAGCGCCACATCGGCAAGGGCGCCATAGACCTTGTTGGTGCTGGCGAAGACGAGCGGCACCGCCCTCCCCTGCCGGCGCAGCGCATCGAGAAGGTTGAAGGTGCCGCGCAGGTTGACGTCGAAGTCGTCGCGCGGGTCGGCGAGGCTGGTCGTCACCGCGACCTGGCCGGCCAGGTGGAAGACAACCTTGGCATCCCGCGCGGCCTCCTCCACCGCGGCCTCGTCGCGGATATCGGCGATGCGCGCCGTGACCCGCTCGGGGTGGCGCGCCTTCAGCCATTGCAGGTTGGCCTCGACGCCGGGGCGCGCCAGCGCGTCGAGCACCAGCACGTCATGGCCATCGGTTGCGAGCCGGTCGGCCAGGTTGGAGCCGATGAAGCCGGCGCCGCCGGTGACCAGCGCCACGCGCCGCGACAGGAGGGCCGGCGCCTCGAGCGGGGAGGACGGCACGTTCACGCCACCAGGCCCCGCGTCTCGAGCTCGCTCCGGGCCTGCTGCACGAGGTCCTCCGCCTGCTGCGAGGCAACCCATTCGGCAAGCTCGCGCAGGTCCGCCTCGAAGTCGCGCGAAACGCTGTAGCCGAGTTCCCGCTGGATCTTGCCAATATCGGGGATGTTGTGGCGGATGTCGCCGCTGCGGGTCTTGCCCATGATCTCCGGCGTCCGGTCGGGGCAGCCCATGGCATGCGCCAGTGCCAGCGCGACCTCCTCCACCGTGCGGTTCTGGCCGCTGGCGACGTTGTAGACCTGCCCGGCCGCACGCGGATGCTCAAGCGCCAGAACAAAGGCGCGCGCCACATCCTCGACATGCACGAAGTCGCGGCGCTGCTGGCCGTCCTCGAAGATCATCGGCCGCTGGCCGTTGCGCAGGCGCGAGGCGAAGATGGCCAGCACGCCGGTATAGGGATTGGAAAGCGCCTGGCCCGGCCCGTAGGCGTTCCACAGCCGCAACGCCACGCCCTCCATGCCGTAGGCGGGCGCCAGCGTCAGCGTCAGCCGTTCCTGGGTGAACTTGGTGATGGCGTAGACCGAGGCGAGCACCGGCCGCTTGCTTTCCGGCGTCGGCACCGGAAGCAGCGGGCGCCCCTGCGCGTCCACCGGGTCCCAGGGCGCGTCGGGCGCGGTGCGCGGGCTGCGGATGACGTCCTCATGCAGCCGGCCTTCCGCATCACGGTAGAGCCCCTCGCCGTAGATGCTCATCGAGGACGCCACGACCACGCGCTTCACCGGCTGGTCGATCAGTTGCTGGAACAGCGACGCCGTTCCGCAGTCATTGACCGACACGTAGCGTTCCACCGCGTACATGCTCTGGCCAACACCGACCTCGGCGGCGAGATGCACCACGCGGTCGACATTCCTGAGCGCGCGGCGCAGCGCGGCCTCGTCGCGCACGTCGCCGGTCATGAACTCCACGTCACGATCGAGCAGCATCGGCTCCGTGCGCTCGCCATGAACCTGCTTGAGCAGGCTGTCCAGGACACGCACGTGATAACCCCGCCGCAGCAGCGCCCGCGCGACATGGCATCCGATGAAGCCTGCCCCGCCCGTGATCAGGATGGTTTCTTTCACGCAGCCACTCCCGGTATGATGCGCCGCAGGCCCAGGGCATGCGGCGAATCCGCTGATTCGAATCCTGCCTGCCTTCTTCTAAGAAGTAGAACCGCAAGCTGCACGGCGCCGTCCGATCACAGTTTCTTCACACTCCTTCCCGGGACGCTCCCCGTGACCCCGCTGCGCTTCCAACCACGTGTTCCAGCCGCATGACCGCTCCGGAAGGCACCAACGCGCGTCGCGAGGGAGGGTGAAGGGTTGCGAACAGCCGAGACAGCGCCATAACTCGGCGCGGATATGGCGCGTTTCAGGAAGTTTCCTTCACACTGAATTGTGAGGACAACGCAGCTCGTCACGCATTTGTGGTGAGGACAGGAACAAAGAAGCTTGCCAGCACGCCCCGGCCATCGTCACTTTCCCGTGGCGCAAGCGTGGCGGAGCTGCACCGCGGCCCAGCCCGCCTGCGTTTGACGATCCGGCCTGGCTGGATCAGCCTTGGCAACGCCACGTCGGGAAACTGGAGGCCAATTGGTGGGATCGGGACCGCTGCGAGTCGGGATCGTTGGTGTCGGGAACTGTGCCTCATCCTTCGTTCAGGGACTGGCCTATTACCGGGAGGCCTCCGCGAACGAGCCGGTGCCCGGCCTGATGCATGCCGATCTCGGCGGCTACCATGTCCGCGACATCGAGATCGCCTGCGCCTTCGACGTGAATGCCGGCAAGGTGGGCCGCGACGTGGCGCAGGCCATCCGCGCAAGGCCGAACAACACCATCACCTTCGCCGAGGTGCCGCCCACCGGCGCGCTCGTGCATCGCGGCCCGACGCTGGACGGCCTCGGCCGCTACCTGCGCGAGGAGATCGACGAATCGGAGGCGCCAGTCGCCGATGTGGCCACCATCCTGCGCGAGAGCCGCACCGACGTGCTGGTCTCCTACCTCCCCGTCGGCTCGCAGGCAGCGACGGAATGGTATGTCGAGCGCGCGCTGGAGGCCGGCTGCGGCTTCGTCAACTGCGTGCCCGTGTTCATCGCTTCCGACCCGCAGTGGCGCGCGCGCTTCGAGGCGCGCGGCCTGCCCATCATCGGCGATGACATCAAAAGCCAGGTCGGCGCCACCATCGTGCACCGCGTCCTGGCCAACCTGTTCCGCGAGCGCGGCGTGCGGCTCGACCGCACCTACCAGCTCAACTTCGGCGGCAACACCGACTTCCAGAACATGCTGGAGCGCGAGCGCCTGGAATCCAAGAAGATCTCCAAGACCCGCGCCGTGACCAGCCAGTTCGACGTCCCCCTCCCCGCCGGCGACGTGCATATCGGCCCCAGCGACCACGTGCCCTGGCTGACCGACCGCAAATGGGCGCATATCCGGCTGGAGGGCACCGGCTTCGGCGGCACGCCGCTGAACCTCGAACTGAAGCTGGAAGTCTGGGACTCGCCGAACTCCGCCGGCATCGTCATCGATGCCGTGCGCTGCGCGAAGCTGGCCATGGACCGCGGCCTCGGCGGCGCCGTCGTCGCGCCCTCCAGCTACTTCATGAAGTCGCCGCCGCAGCAGTTCACGGATGGCGAGGCGCGCGAGCGCACGCAGCGCTTCATCGACGGGCTGGAGTGAACCCCGGAGCGGTGGCGGCGACGGTTCACCTGTTGCGCCACGCGGCGCATGACCGTGTGGACCGCATCCTTTGCGGCCGCATGGAGGGGGTGGCGCTTGGCGAGGCGGGGCGCGCGCAGGCCGCCCGCCTGGCCAAGCGCCTCGCGCCGCTCGGCCTCGCCGCGATCTACAGCAGCCCGATGCAGCGCTGCCGCGAAACCGCGGAGGCCGTGGCGAGCGCCGCGGCACTGGTGCCCGTGGTGGATGCAGCCTTCAACGAGATCGACTTCGGCGAATGGGCCGGGCAGACCTTCGCAGCGTTGAACGACGATCCTCGCTGGCAGGCCTGGAACATGCGGCGCGACGAGGGTGCCACGCCGGGTGGCGAGTCCATGCGGGCCGCGCAGGCGCGCGCCGTGGCAGGCGTCGCGGCGCTGCTGCCGCGCCACGCCGGGCAGGCCGTGGCGGTGGTCAGCCACAGCGACGTCATCAAGGCGATCCTGGCGCACTACCTGGACGCACCCCTGCAAGCCTACGAGCGTTTCGAGATCGGCCCCGCCTCCCTCAGCACGCTGGCCGTCTGGCCGGGGGGCGGAAAGGTCCTGGTGATGAACGACCTGGCCCATGACAGACCTTGTCCGGGCCGGCATGGCAGCGGAGACGGCACATGACCAAGAATCTTTCTCCGGAGGCCATCCGCAGCGGCGCAGCGGCGCTTGGCGAGTGGTTCCACAACATCAACCTGAACGGCGTCTGGACCGCCCCCAACCACTTCCTCGGCGATTATCCCGGCCAGGTCTGGCAGCATTTCGCGCATCTCGTGCCGCAGGACCTGACCGGCCTCAGCGTGCTCGACATCGGCTGCAACGGCGGCTTCTTCTCGATGGAGATGAAGCGGCGCGGCGCCCGCCGCGTGCTGGGCGTGGACAGCGACGAGCGCTACCTCGCCCAGGCCCGCTTCGCCGCCGGGACGCTCGGGCTCGACATCGAGTACCGCCAGCTCTCCGTCTATGACGTCGCCGCCCTTGGCGAGCGCTTCGACCTCGTGCTGTTCATGGGCGTGCTTTACCACCTGCGCCATCCGTTGCTGGCGCTGGACCTGATCCACGAGCATGTCGTCGGCGACCGCCTGCTGTTCCAGAGCATGCAGCGCGGCTCCCGGGCGGTGGATCAGGTCGCCTCCGACTACGCGTTCGAGGAAGCGGCGCATTTCGACGCGCCCGCCTACCCGAAGCTGCATTTCATCGAGCACCGCTACGCCGGCGACGTGACCAACTGGTGGGTGCCGAACCGCGCCTGCGCCGAGGCCATGCTGCGCAACGCCGGCTTCGAGATCCTCGAGCATGCGGCCCGCGAAGTCTATCTCTGCCGCCGCGTCGAGCCGCCCTACGGGGCCGGCGCCGTCTATCCCGCGAAGGGTCCCCGCCGATGATCGAAGCCGCGATGATCTGGAACGAGCCGAACAACAAGTCCCACTGGGACCGCGAGCTCGATCCCGACTGGGAGCTGTTCGCCCGGATGGCCCGCCTGGCCGGGCAGGCGATCCGGGCCGAGAACGCCCGCGTGCCACGCGTGCTCGGCGGCATCTCGCCGATCGACCCGGTCTTCATCCAGAAGATGGCCGCCCGCGGCACCCTGGCGGAGATGGAGGCCGTCGCCGTGCATGGCTTCCCGCTCGACTGGAACCTCTGGCAGATCGGGGAATGGCCGGCCAAGGTGGCCGAGATCCGCGCCGTGACCGACCTGCCGGTCTGGGTCTCGGAAGTGGGCGTCTCCAGCTTCGGCGCCGAGGAGGTGCAGGCCTGGGGCCTGCGCCGCACCGCCGAGCTGCTGAAGGGCCAGGCGCCGCGCGTGCACTGGTACAGCCTCTACGACCTGCCCAGCACCTGGGAGGCCACCACCCGCCACCGGGAGGCGGAGGGTTCCTCCTACTACCGCCACTTCTACATGGGCCTGCTGCGCGAGGACGGCTCGCCCAAGCCGTCGGCGGAGGCCTTCGCCGAGCATGGCGGCTTCATGGGCCTCTGCCAGTGGTTCCACTACCAGGACCACCGGCTGGACGACGCGGTGGCCTGGATGAAGCGCCTCGGCGTCCGCTACATGCGCACCGGCCTCTCCTGGGCCGACAGCTTCCGCCCCGACGCCCTGGCCTGGTTCGACCGGCAGATGGAGGCGCTGCGCGACTTCGACGTCACCGTCACCTTCTGCTTCACGCCGGAGCATCGCGGCCTCGCGCCGCACCACACCAGCCCGCCGCAGGTCGCGGAGGAGTTTGCGGAGTTCTGCGCCAGCATGATCCGACGCTACGCCACCTGAACGCGGCTCCCGGGCTGGCGCCGGCGACGCCACCCGGCTTCCGGCAGGCAAGCGGCCGTTCTTCGAGCACCTGCGGCTCCTGCTCGGCCTCCGCCATCGGTTCCGCCCTGCCGGGCCAAGCCGGAAGCGGGCGCGGAAGCGCGGCGCATCGGGGAGCCGGCTTCCTCTGAGAGGCAACGAGGTGACGGGCGACCGGGGCACGCCTCGTATCTCCGACGCTGGGGTGGGCCCCGGGCATCCCCGGGCCCGCCCCGCCGTTCCAGGCGAGCGCGCCGCATCTGCGGGTTCAGGGCGCCGCCGGCTTGCCATCATGACCACTGGTTGAGTGGCGGCCGTCTCGCGCCTATGTTCAGCGGCTGTGACAACGCCAAGGGCTGCGAAGCTTGGATGCATCTCCCCGGGACCGGGCGGCCCCATGCCCACGCCGCGGGTTCCTCCGGCGCCATCCGGGCTTCATGGAGGTGCTCGGCATTCGCCAGGGCGTCCCGAACCGGAATGGCCCTCGTCAGCAGGGCTGCCATGCGGAGGCCCGGGCCGCGCCGCCGCGGTTCGGCCTTTGCCGCCAAGCCCCGGGATGCGGCGGCGGTGGAGAACAGGCCCGGAAGGCAATCCCCCAGATAGCCAGACAGCCGTCGCGGGAGAAGCCGCAACCGCTTGGCGGGAGCCCGGCTCCGCTCATGGTGACCCGCGGTGCGGCGCCGGGCCGGCAACCATTGACGCGCCACACACTTGACGGAATGGTCATAGAAGATCGAAGACAGTGGCCAGGCACGGTAAAAGAATGAAATTTCGCAACCGTTTGCTGGGGCGGCAAAAATGCTGGCCAGGGGTTCGGCGAGGCATTGAGCGCGGGAGAGGCTCCAGCGAATGATGTACCAGATGTATCAGGCCCAGCAGGACCTGATGGCTCCTATCCGGCTCTTCGCGAAGGGCACCGGCGCCATCCTGCGCCACTTCGACAACGGGCGGCCGGAGACCTATCCGGTGCGGCAGTTCACCGCGATGCTTGAACTGCTGGGCAGCTCGGGCCTCACCCATGTCCGCCCTCCCTTCGGCTGCGCCACCGTTCAGGTTGAGAACCAGGAGGTCGCCGTGGAGGAGGAGGAGGTCTTCTCCACGCCTTTCGGCACCCTGCTGCACTTCCGCAAGGATATCGGCACGCCGCAACCCCGGGTGCTGGTGGTCGCCCCCATGTCCGGCCACTTCGCCACCCTGCTGCGCAACACCGTGCAGGTCCTGCTGCCGGAGCATGACGTCTACATCACCGACTGGACCAACGCCCGCGAGGTGCCGGTCCGCGCCGGCCGCTTCGGGATGGACGAGTTCATCGATCATGTGATCCGCTTCCAGGAGGAGATCGGTCCCGGTGGCCACATCCTGGCCGTCTGCCAGCCCGCGGTGCCGGTGCTGGCGGCCGTGGCTGCGATGTCGGAGGCGCAGAACCCCGCCACGCCGCGCAGCATGGTGCTGATGGCGGGGCCGATCGACACCCGCGTCAGCCCCACCAAGGTCAACGCGCTGGCGCAGTCGCACGATATCGAATGGTTCGAGAAGAACCTGGTGGACACCGTTCCCTGGCGCTTCAAGGGCGGCGGACGGAAGGTCTATCCCGGCGCGCTGCAGCTCAGCGCCTTCATGTCCATGAACATGAAGCGGCATGTGTCGGCGCATCTCGAGCAATACCGGAACCTGGTCGGCGGCGACTCCGAGCTGGCCGACGCGCATCGCCGCTTCTACGACGAGTACCTGGCGGTGATGGACCTGCCGGCCGAGTTCTACCTGGAAACCGTGAAGACGGTGTTCCAGGGCCATGACATGCCGCTTGGCCGCTTCACCCACCACGGCCGCCCGGTGCGCCCGGAGCTGATCCGCCACACCCGTCTGCTGACGGTCGAAGGGGAGCGGGACGACATCTGCGGCATCGGCCAGACCGCCGCGGCGCTTGACCTTTGCAGCGGCCTGCCCGCCGAGATGCGCCACAACCACCTGCAGGCGGGCGCGGGTCACTATGGCGTGTTCAGCGGCCGCCGCTGGGCCACCGAGGTCTATCCGCTGGTGCGCAGGACCATTCAGGAGGCGAACTGATCCTCCCGGCGGGGCGGATGGCGCCCCGCCGGCCGGTCCGCCATGATCGTCCCTAGCGAAAGCCTGAACCGCCCCCGCTTTCGCATCCGGCGCATCCCGGTATCCTGCGCGTCCCCAGTCCCGACAGGCAGGAAACCGGTCCAATGCCCGAAATCACGATCCAGGCCTCCGACGGCAGCGGCAGCTTCGGCGCCTATCTCGCCATGCCCAAGCAGGTTCCTGCCGGCGCGGTGGTGATGATCCAGGAGATCTTTGGCGTGAACCACGCCATGCGCGCCCTTTCCGACTGGGTGGCGGATATGGGCTTCATCGCCCTCTGCCCGGACCTGTTCTGGCGGCAGGAGCCGGGCATCCAGATCACCGATGCCACCAAGGAGGAATGGGACCGCGCCTTCGCCCTGATGAACGGCTTCGACCAGGCCAAGGGCATCGAGGACCTGAAGGCGGCCCTCGCCGCCGCCCGCGCCCTCCCCGGCTGCAACGGCAAGGCCGCCACCATGGGCTTCTGCCTCGGCGGGCGCCTGGCCTTCATGATGGCCACCCAGTCCGACGCCGACTGCAACATCTCCTATTATGGCGTCGGCATCGACCAGCTCCTGGGCGACAAGGGCAAGATCTCGAAGCCGCTGCTGATGCATGTGGCGGAGAAGGACCGCTTCGTGCCGGAGGAAGCGCGCAGGACGATGCAGGCGGAACTGGGCGGCAACGGCAACGTCGCGCTGCATGTCTATCCCGGCGTGGATCACGCCTTCGCCCGCATGGGCGGCCACTCCTGGGATGGCCGCGCCGCCACCATCGCCAACGGCCGCACCGCCGAACTGCTGGCGCGCTGCCTGGGCTGAAGACAAGGCTGGGGGAAGGATTTCCCCCAGGCCCAACTTTTCCCCTCGGGTTCCCCCGGCCTTCTATTCTCCGAGCGTCGCCTCGATCCAGTCCAGGCGCCGCAACCGATAGAGAAGGTGCCGCCGCATCGGATGCCCTTCCGGCAGGCGGGGGTGCTCGAAGGCGCCGGCGCGGCGCATGCCCAGCCGCTCCATCAGCCCCCAGGAGCGGATGTTGCCCGGCAGCGTGAAGGCCACGATCTCCCGCAGGGCGAGCGGCCCGAAGCCATGCGCCAGCGCGATGCGCGCCGCCTCTTCCGCATAGCCCTGGTGCTGGAAGGCGGGCGCCAGCCGCCACCCGATCTCCACCGGCGGGTCGGCCGGCGCTTCCCAGGGGATTGTCTCCCAGGGCAGCCGGGCCAGGCCGCAAAGGCCGATCACTCCCGGTGCCTCGCGCCGCTCCAGCGCCCAGAAGCCGTAGCCATGCGCGGCGAAATGCGCGGCGATGCGGTCCATGAAGGCATCGGATTCGACCCGGCTCAGCGTGGCGGGAAAATGCCGCATGACCGCCGGATCGGCGTTCATCGCGGCCAGGGCCTCGCGATCCGCCTCGCGCCAGGGGCGCAGGCGAAGGCGCGGACCGTTGAGCGTGACGGGTTCAGGCATGACGCGCTCCAGCCTAGCCCCGCCCGCACCGGATGCCATACCCCCCCTGTCCCCATCGGCCGAACGGGCTATGGTGCGCCGCGGAGGAACTGCTTCATGATCGCGCAATCCGTCGATGCCCTGGCCGCCATGGTGCCCGATGGCGCCCTGCTGGCCCTGCCGCCGGACAACTCCCTGCCGTCGGTCGCCCTTGCCAAGGCGCTGATCCGCCACGGCGCACGCAACCTGCGCCTGCTCGGCGTCCCGGTCTCCGGTTTCGCGACCGACCTGCTGATCGGCGCCGGCTGCGTCGCGGAGGTGCAGACCAGCGCGGTCAGCCTGGGCGAGGCCGGCTTCGCCCCCCGCTTCACGGCGGCGCTGAAGGAAGGCCGCATCACCGTGCGGGACGCCACCTGCCCGGCCATCCACACCATGCTGCAGGCCGCCGAGAAGGGGGTGCCCTTCATGCCGCTCCGCGGCATCATCGGCAGCGACATCCTGGCCCACCGGCCGGACTGGCGCGTCATCGACAACCCCTTCGCGCCGCCGGGCACCGACCCGATCGTGCTGCTGCCCGCCCTTTCGCCGGATTTTGCCCTGTTCCACGCCGTGCTGGCCGACCGCGACGGCAACGTCTGGCTTGGCCGCCGCCGCGAATGCGCCACCATCGCCCATGCCGCGAAGCGCACGCTGGTGACGGTGGAACGGCTCCACGAGGGCAACCTGCTGGAGGATGAGCGTCTCGCCCCCGGCACGATCAGCGCCACCTATATCGACGCGGTGGCCATCGCCGAACGCGGCGCCCACCCTGTGGCCTTGCTTGACGAATACGGCTTCGATGCCGATTCCGTCGCCGCCTACGCCCGCGCCGCCCGCACCCAGGAGGGCTTCGACCTCTGGCTGGACGAGCATGTGTTCGGCAGGCGCCGTGAGACCGCGGCATGATCCAGCCCGAGGAGCGCCTGGCCGCCGCCCTGGCGCGGCTGATCCTGGACCCCACCGCGCCGCCGGCGCGCCACATCGCCGTTGGCGCCGCCTCGCCCATTCCCGCGGCGGCCTGCTGGCTGGTGAGGAAGCAGGGGCACGACGTCCGCCTCTCCCTGCTGCACAAGCGCAGCGGCAACCCCTTCACCGAGGGCACACGCGAGCTGTTCGACCTCACCGGCCAGGGGCGGATCGACCTGTTCTTCCTCGGCGGCGGACAGATCGACGGGCAGGCCAACCTCAACCTCGTCGGCACCGGGCAATGGCCGGGTGGCGGAGCTTCCGGGGGCGTCCGCTTCCCCGGCAGCTTCGGCAGCGCCTACATGTACTTCATGACCCCCCGCACCATCCTGTTCCGCGAGGAGCACTCGCCCCGCGTGCTGGTGCCCCAGGTGGACAACGTCTCCGCCCCCGGCGTCTCGCCGCCCGGCGTGTTCCGCCGCGGCACCGCGCAGGCGCTGGTGACGGGCAAGGCGATCTTCCGCTTCGACCCCGCCCGCGCCCGCTTCGCCCTGGAAAGCGCCCATCCCGGCGAGGACGCCGCCAGCATCCGCGCCGCCACCGGCTTCAACTATGACGAGCCGGCCAGCCTCCCCGCCACGCCCGACCCGAGCGACGCCGAGCTGGCCCTGCTGCGCGGCCCGGTCTGCGAGGAGATGCTGGAAACCTACCCCGACTTCTGTGCCCGCGTGTTTGGAAGGAAAGCCGCCGCATGACCGACGCCATCCCGACGAATGAAGGCAGCGGCCTCGCCCGTTCCGCCGGCGCGCTCGCCGGCCTCAAGGTGATCGACCTGACGCGCGTGCTCGGCGGCCCCTACTGCACCATGATCCTCTCCGACCATGGCGCCGAGGTCATCAAGATCGAGCCGCCGCAGGGCGACGAGGTGCGCGAATGGGGTCCGCCCTTCGGCCCCGAGGAATCCGGCAAGGCCGCCAGCTACTTCATCGGCGTCAACCGCAACAAGCGGTCCCTCGCGCTCGACCTCGGCAAGCCGCAGGGCCGCGAGGTGCTGCTGCGCCTGCTGGAGGACGCCGACGTCCTGATCGAGAACTTCAAGCCCGGCGCGATGGAGAAATGGGGCCTCGGCTATGAAGCGGTGCTGAGCAAGCGCTTCCCGCAGCTCGTGCATTGCCGCGTCTCCGGCTTCGGCGCCACCGGCCCGCGCGGCGGCCTACCGGGCTACGACGCCATCGTGCAGGCGATGGTGGGGCTGATGTCCATCAACGGCACGCCGGACAGCGGCCCGGTGCGCATGGCCACGCCGGTCGTCGATCTCGCCACCGGCCTCTATTCCGCCATCGGCATCCTGATGGCGCTGCAGGAGCGCGCCCGCTCCGGCCAGGGCCAGTATGTGGACATGACGCTGCATGATTGCGGCATGGCCCTGCTGCACCCGCATGCCGCCAACTTCCTGCTGAACGGCAAGCGCCCGAAGCCGACCGGCAACCCGCATCCGAACATCTCGCCCTACTCGGCCTTCCGCACCCAGACCTGCCAGATCTTCGTCGCCTGCGGCAACGACCCAGCCTTCCGCAAGCTCTGCGCCTTCCTCGGCCTGGAAAGCCTGCCGGACGACCCGCGCTTCCGCACCAACGGCGACCGCGTCACCAACCGCGACGCGCTGACCGCCATCCTGGAGGAGCGCCTTTCCACCGAGGACGGCCACAGCCTCTGCGACCGCCTGCTGGCCGCCGGCCTGCCCGCCGGCCCGGTGCTGAACGTGGACGAGGCGCTGGCCGAGCCGCATACCGCCCACCGCGAGATGGTGACCGAACTCGGCAGCTTCCGCGCGCTGGGCACGCCCATCAAGCTCTCCCGCACACCCGGCGGCACCCGCGCCGCGCCGCCCGCCTTCAACCAGCACGGCGACGCGGTGCTGGCGCAGCACGGCTTCACGGAGGAGGAGATCGCGGCGCTGAAGGCCGAGGGCGTCCTGGTCGAAAAGCGGCGCTGAGCCGGCGCAATCCCCGGAGGGCGCGCCCTTGTCCGAGGCGCCAGGATCAGCCCATGCCCACGACGATGACGCCGCGCCTCTGGGGCCTTCTGCTGCTGCTCGCCCTGGCCTGGGGTTGCAGCTTCTTCTTCATGGCGGTGGCGGTGAAGGCCCTGCCGCCGCTCACCATCGTGCTCGGCCGGGTTGCTTTGGCGTCGGCGCTGCTCTGGGGCCTGCTCGCCCTCAACGGCCAGCGCCTGCCGCTGCGGGCGCCGGTGCTGCTGGCCTGCCTCGGCATGGCGGTGCTCAACAACCTCGTGCCCTTCAGCCTGATCGTCTGGGCGCAGCAGTCCATCTCCTCCAGCCTCGCCTCGGTGGTGAACGCCGCGACGCCGGTCTTCACCGCCTGCGTGGCGCATGTCGCGACGCGTGACGAAAAGCTGAGCGGCCCCCGCCTGCTGGGCGTGCTGACCGGGCTGGCGGGCGTGGCGGTGCTGGCCGGGCCGGCGGCGCTGCGGCAGGGCGCGGAGTGGCCTGGCATCCTGGCCGGGCTGGGCGCCTGCCTCAGCTATGCCCTCGCGGCGGTCTGGGGCCGGCGCTTCCGCGCCCTGGGCGTGCCGCCGCTCGCGGCGGCGGCAGGCCAGACCACCGCCTCCACCCTGCTGGCCCTTCCGCTGGTCGCGCTGCTCGACCAGCCTTGGAGCCTGCCCTCCCCCGCGCCGGAGGCTGTGCTGGCCCTGCTGGCGCTGGGCCTGATCTCCACCGGCTTCGCCTACACGCTGTTCTTCCGCATCCTCGACCAGGCCGGCGCTACCAACAGCGCGCTGGTGACGCAGCTTGTCCCGGTCATGGCCATCCTGCTCGGCGTGCTGGTGCTGGGCGAGAGCCTGCTGCCGCGCCAGCTGGCCGGGATGGCGCTGATCGCCCTTGGCTTCGCCCTGCTGGACGGCAGGCTGCTCCGCCCCCTCGCCCCGTTGCGGGGCTGAGGCGGCGGCCCTTCCCATCAGGCGGAGCGCACCTGGGCCAGGAAGCTCTCGATCTGGCCCCGCAACGTGTTGCTGGTCTCCGTCAGCTCGCCCGAGGCGGAGCGCACCTGCTCGGCCGCGCGGCCGTTGGTCTCGGAGGCGCTGCGCACCACCCCCGTCTCGCGCGACACAGCCGCCGCCGCCGCCGCCGTGCCGGCGATGTTGCGGGCGATCTCCTNGCCGCCGTGCCGGCGATGTTGCGGGCGATCTCCTGCGTCGCCGCGCCCTGCTCCTCCACCGCCGCCGCGATGGCCGCCGCGGTCTGGTCGATCTCCGCCACCACGCCGGCGATGCTGCGGATGGCCTCCACCGCGAGGCTGGTGGCGCCCTGGATGGCGCTCACCTGCTGGCCGATCTCGTCGGTCGCCCTGGCGGTCTGGCTGGCCAGCGACTTCACCTCGGAGGCCACTACGGCGAAGCCCTTGCCGGCCTCGCCGGCCCGCGCCGCCTCGATGGTGGCGTTCAGCGCCAGCAGGTTGGTTTGCCCGGCGATGTCGTTGATCAGCTTCACCACGTCGCCGATCCGGTTGGCGGTGTCGGCCAGTTCGCGCACGGTGCGGTCGGTGCGCTCGGTCTCGGCCACCGCGCGGCGGGAAACCTCGGCCGAGCGGCTGACCTGCCGGGTGATCTCGCCGATCGAGGCGGTCAGCTCCTCGGTGGCGGCGGCGGCGGTCTGGGCGTTGCTGGAGGCGCCGGTGGAGGCCTCGGCGAGGCTGTGGGTCAGGCGTGAGCCCTCCTCGGCGGCCTTGCTCATCTCGCCCGACATGCCGTTCAGGCGGGTGGCGGCACTGCGCAGCTTCTCCAGCGCCTGGCGCGCCTCGTCGCCGAAGCCCGTGACCAGGGTGCCCACCCGCCGGGCGCGCTCGCCCTGCGCGCGGTCCGCGGCCGTCTGGGCGGCGGCCAGACGCTCCGCCTCCTGCACCTTGGCGCGAAACACCTCCAGGGCGCGCGCCATGGTGCCGATCTCGTCCGGCCGCTCCTGGTCGGTGACGGCCACCTGCAGGTTGCCGCCGGCCATCGCCTCCATGTTGTGGGTCAGGCGCTGCACCGGCCCGCTGATGCCCCGCACGAGGTTGAGGCCAACCGCGGCAAGCCCCACCGCGCCGATGCCCAGCCAGGCCAGGATCATCCAGAGCGAAAGCTGGTAGGCCTCGCGCGAGGCGGCCGTCGCCTTCTGGGCGCCCGAGACGTTGTATTCCGTGAGACTGACGGCGGCCTGCTCAAAGGCGTCGTAGAGCGGGCGCGCCTGCACCGCCCCCGCCTTGGCCTCCTGCTGCGCGCCCTGGACGGCCAGGGCGGCCACCTGCAGCGCGCGCTCCTCGTAGCGCTTCCAGCTCTGCATCAGGTCATCGTAGAGCGCGCGCTCCTGCGCGCCCGTCAGCAGGGGAACATAGGCCGCGAAGCTCTGCGTGATCGCCCCCTGCCGCGCCCGCATGTCGCGCTCCAGCGCCGCGGCCTCGGCGGGGGTCTGGCTTGTCAGGAGGCTCAGCAGGCCCATGCGGAAATCCTTCGCCGCGCTGCTGACGCCGGCCACCACCTTGACGCTCGGCATCCAGTTGCCGGTGATTTCCTCGGTGACCTCCTGGCCGCTGGACAGCCGATGAAGGGCGAAGCCGCCGAGGCCGGCCAGGCAGACCAGCAAGGCAACCAGGGAGGCGATGATGCGCGTCTTGAGGCTCACGATGAACTCCCGGTGCGGGAATGGTTGAGGTGGGGCGCAGTATCGCGAGAACCGGTTAAGAACCCTTTCTTTCCGAACCCGGCACTGTGCCGCTTGATCTGCCGCAAGGCAGGCTGCGCGCCGCCATGCGAGGCTGCGGGCATGATCGCGGACTGCCTGCACGACCTCGCCGCCCTCGGGCCGGGCGGGCTCGCTACCCTGATGGGCGCGTTGTTCCTGGCCGGGCTGGGCGGCGGGCTGACCCACTGCGCCGGCATGTGCGCGCCCTTCGTGCTGGCGCAGGCGGCGGCCGGCGCCGGGCAAAGCGCGGGAGGCACGCTGCTGGCGCGACTCGCCGGTGCCGCGCTGGTGCCCTACCATCTCGGCCGAACCGCGGGCTACGCGGCGTTGGGCGGGCTGGCCGGCGCCCTTTCCGGCCTGGCCGGCGGGCAGTCCGGCGCGCAGTCCGGCGCGCTGCGCTTCCTGCTGGCGGGGCTGCTGCTGGCCGCGGCGCTGCTGATGCTGGCCCAGGCCTCCGGCCGGCTGGGCGCCGCGCTGCCTCGCCTGGCCGCTCCCCGGTTGCCCACCCTGCCCTCCCGCTGGCTCGGCGCGCTGCTCGCGGCGCCGGGCGGCTGGCGCGGCATGGCGCTCGGCCTGCTGCTTTCCGCGCTGCCCTGCGGGCTGCTCTACGGTGCCCTTGCCGCGGCCGCCGGCGCGGGCAGCGCTCTCGGCGGGGCACTGGTCATGGCGGCCTTCTGCGCCGGCACGGTGCCTGCGCTGGTGGGCCTTGCCCTGGCCGGCCGCTTCTTCGGGCGGCGCGCCGGCGCCCGGCTGCGGCTGGCCAGCGCCGCCCTCTTCGCCCTCAACGCCCTCCTGCTGGCGGGGCTGGCCTGGCGCCTGCTGGCGCAGGCACCCGCCGCTTAGGCTTCCTTTACTGCCCCCGCCGAAGCTGCCGCGCTCCAGGATGGAACACGGAGCAGGACCTTGGTGGCTTTGCTGGTTTCGGGCAACGTGCCGAACACCATCTTCGAGAACGCCCGCCCGGGCGACTGGGTCGGCCTCCTCTCGGTGGTGGGGCCGGAGGTGCTGGACGTCGCCCTCACCGGGCCGGACGCGAAGCTGTTCGACGCGACGCTCGACCGCCTGACCGGCACCATCACCATCGTGCCGGCCATGGTGTTCGACCGGGAAGCCTATTCGCTGCCGCTCGGCACCGATCCCGTGCTGCAGTTCGGCGTTTCCGTTCAGCTCGCCACCGGCTGGCAGAGTCTCAGCCAGAGCTGGTCCGTCACCCTGCAGGACATCGACGATGCCCCGCCGCGCCGCGTGTTCTTCGCGATTGGCGGCACCGTGCTGGAGAACGACGTCGGGGCCGAGATCGGGCGCATCCAGGGCAGCGACCCGGATACCTACACGAGCCAGCTCACCTACCGCGTGGTGTGGCCGGACGAAGCCTATTTCGAGCTGAAGGACGGCAACATCCTGAAGCTGCGCGACGGTGTGGACCTGCTGCGCGAGGGTGGCACCACGCGGCAGGTGATGATCGAGGTTTCCGACGGCAAGCGCGAGGCGACCTTTCTGCTGGACGTCGCCGTGCTGAACGCCACTGACATCGACACCCAGCCCGCTCCCCCGGCCCTGCCGCCACCGCCACCACCTCCGCCACCACCTCCACCGCCGCCACCACCGCCGCCGCCGCCTCCGCCGCCTCCGGTTGAAGGGCATACCGATCCACCGCCCCCCGCACCGCCGCAGGAGCGGCTTGAGGTGCTGGCACGGGCGGAGACGACGCCGTCAGGGGAGCTGAAGCTCCAGTGGCAGGCGGAGCACAGCGTCATCGCGCCGGACGGCAGCGTGCACCTTGAGCTCTCGGCCGGGCAGATCGTCTGGCTGCCGCCGCAGGAAGCGCTGCAGGCCGCGAACGGCGCGCTGCCGCTGGGTGGGGCCGGCATCCTGCCGCTGCAGGAGATGCTGGCGGGCACGCTGCTGCAGACTTCGGTTCCCGGCCTCTGGATCAGCCAATCCGGCGAGGGGCCGCCCCTGGCGGAGCTGGTGCGCGGGTTTCTCAGCACGCATGCAGGCGCGCTGGGCGCGCTGACCGACCAGCAAGTGCTCACCGCTCTCACCCATCTGGGCCTGGGCCAGACGGTTGAGGCGGAGGGCTTCGTGTTCCATCTGGCCGGCGATCTCGCCATGCCCGCGGGGCCGCCCGGCGGCGCCGCCAGCCCGCTTTTATCCTCAGGGACGGACGCGCTGCTGGTCACCGAGCTGCACGAGATGCTGCTGGGACGGCCGCCTTCGCAAGGCGACCTCATGCTCTGGGTGCAGCAGCTCGGCAGTGGCGCGCTGGGGCCGGACCGGCTGGTGCATGTTCTCGCCGCCTCGCCGGAAGCGCAGATGCTGCATGCCATGCAGGGCGATGCGGCCTATGTCAGCAGCCTCTACAGGGTGGCCATGAGCCAGGAGCCCGATGCCGGCACCCTGGCGCACTGGACGGCGCTGCTCAGCACCCATGCGCTGGACCGGGGCGAGCTGGCCCTGCGCATCGCGCAGGAAGCGGTGGCCAGCCATGGTGGGCCGGGAGATCTCCTGGGCCTGCACTGAATGGCTCGCGTGACTTGCAACTCATTCTCATCGGCCGCACACTGGCGGGGTTCCCATTGCCGAGGGGCTTCGCCATGGCAACGCATGGGCTTCCCACCTGGCCCTGGCAGGCTGCGCCGATTGATACGCTGCCGCCAGCGGAGGCTCTGCTGGTGGAAGGGATGCGCCTCTGGGGCGAGGCCGCGCGCCTTGGTCATCCAGCCCTGCCGGCGGCACGGCTTCCCCTCGTGACGGAGGAGGTGGGCGCGGCGGCGCCGGCACTGGATGCCGTGCTCCGGGCAGGCGGTGATCGCTTCGCCTTGTCCGGCCCGCTGGCGCCCCGCCTAGGAGGTGACGAGCCTGCTTTGCTGCTGGCTTTCTCGCTGGCGCAGCGCGGCCCGCGCCGCGAGGCACTGGCAGCCTTCCTGCGGCTGCTGCCGCCGGCGCCGGCCTATGGCGCCACCGGTGCCGCGCTCAGCCTGGCCTGCATCTTCCGCCGCGCCGGCCTCCTGCTGACCAACCCGCTGCGCTGATCCGCCGCGGAACGGATCGAAGGTCCCGGAAACTCGGCGTCCCGGCGGGGGAGCGCGAGGGGGGGGCACCCCCTCGCGGACGTTCTCAGGCCGTGCGGCTCCAACTGATCCGCCCCGGCGTGCCGCAGGCGTCGCAGACCGGCGCCCAGCGCGGATGCACCTTGCCGCAATGGCCGCAGCGCCAGCGCGGCTCCGGCGCCGCGGTGGTGGCGGCGCGCAGCCACTTGGCCTCGGCGGTGCGGGCCACCGGGCTGTCCCCATGCTCCACCTGCTCCAGCTCGACCAGCAGCAGATAGGTCCGCGCATCGGCGGCACCGGACTCGGCCAGCGCCTCAAGCTCGGTGCGCGCGCGCCCGGTCAGGCCGGCCGCCAGCGCGGCGCGCGCCAGCAGCAGTCGGCTTTCGGGGTGGGTGCGGTTGCTGTGCACCAAGGTCTCGGCCAGCTTGACCCGCGCCAGCGGCTCCGTCTCGCCTTCCAGATAGGCTTCGGCGATCTGCGGGTGCGGCGCGGTGGCCCAGCCGGCCTCCAGCACGTTGCGGGCGCGGCGCGGGCTGCCGGTGGCGCCCATCCGCGCGGCATGCGCCAGCACCGCGGGGGTGAAGCCGGGGTCGGACTGGAAGGCCTGCTTCTCCAGCTCGGCGGCGCGGGTGGCGTCGGGCTCCTGAGCGGCGGCGGCCATGGCCAGCGGCGCGCGCGGGGTGTCCGGCGCGGCGAGGGCCAGCGCCTCGCGCCAGTCCTGCGTGCGCAGAGCCAGCACGGCGCGCTCCTCGCGCAGCCAGGCGGCGTTGGGGTAGGCCGCCTCGGCCTCCCGGGCGAGCGCCTGCGCCGCCGGCCAGTCCTTGCGCTGGATCGCCTGCCGCAGCAGGCCGCGCAGCCCGAGAAAGCGGGAATCCTCGCGCTTGGCCAGCGCCTGGAAGGCCTCCGTCGCGCCCTCCTCCCGCCCGGCCATGCGCTCGGCCTCGGCGGTCAGCAGCAGCAGTTGCGGCGTGTCGCCCATCAGCGAGCGGGCCTTGCGCACCTCGCCGCGCGCCGTGTCGGCCGAGCCGGCGGCGAGCGAGACCAGGGCGCGGGTCAGCGCCGCCTCGCCCTTCTCCCGGTTGCGCGCGGCGCGGCGGGCGCGGGCGCGCGCCGGCCAGTTCGCCAGCGCGCGAAGGCCGACGATGATCCCGTGCAGCACCAGGAAGAGCACGGCGAGCAGCAGCAGCAGGATCGGCAGCGAAAGGCCGATGAAGGTGTCGCCGACGCGCACCTCCACCACGCCGCCCATCCGCATCAGCACCCAGGCGAGGCCGACGCAGACGACGCAGACGAGCAGCAGCCAGATGGCGCGACGCATCAGCCCTGCCCTCCGGCGCGGAGCTGCTGCAGGGCGTCACGCGCGGCGAGCAGGCCCTTGGCACGGTCGAGCCAGCCCTGCATCGGCGCCCTCGCGGAGTCCGGCAGCCCCTCGACGCGCTGCACCGCGCCGCGCAGGTCGCCCGCATCGAGCAGGCGGCGTGCCTCCTCCAGCTGGCCGCCCGCCGGGTCGCCCCAGACGACGTTGTCGCCGCGGCGGACGGTGACGAGGTTGCCAAGCCGGTTCGCCGCGGATTCCCAGACGCTCTGCCCCTCGGTGGAAGGCTCCGACCTGGCGCGCGCCTCGCGGGCCGCCTCCTCGAAGGCCAGGCGCAGGCTGGCCTCGGTGGGCGGGGCGGTGTCGGCGTAGCGGCGCAGCGCCGCCGGCGCCTCGCCCGGCAGGGTGGAAAGGCCCTGGCCGAGCGGGCGCCCGGCCTCCAGCGCGCTTTCCGTGGCGGTGGTGGCGATCAGCCGGTTCAGCCGCCGCTCGGCGTCGCTGATGCGGCTCTCGCGCTTCTCCAGGTTGGCGAAGCGCTCGTCGAGGGTGCGGTCGCGCTCCTGCATGCGCTGGCGCGCCGCCTCCTCGGCGGAGGCGATGCGCTGCTGCATGGCGGTCTCGATCGCCGAGAAGCGCGGGTTGAGCGCCTGCTCCGCCGCCGCGATGCGCTGCTCGATCCGCTGCTCCAGCTGCGTCCGGGCGCTGTCGATGCTCTGCGAGAAGTTCCGCTCGGCCTGCTCGATGCGCCCGGTCACGCGGTTCTGGAAGGCCTCGCGGTCGCTGGCCTGGCCCTCGAGCTGCTTCTGCAGCGCCGCAAGCTGCTGGTCGGACTTGTCGGCCCGCTGCTGCAGAGCGTCGAGGCGTTGCTGCGCCTGCGCCTGGTTCTGCTGCTGCGCGGCCTGCAGCGCGTCAAGGCGCTGCTGCGCCTGCGCCAGGGGGCCGGACTGCAGGGCCTGGAGCTGCTGCTGCACCGCGCCGATGGTCTGGCCAAGCTGGTTCACCGGGCCGGCCTGCAGCGCCTGCACGCTCTGCTCCAGCGTGGCAACGCGGGCCGGATCGACCGCAGGCTGTTCGGCATGGCGGCTGGAGAGGCTGACACCGAGCGCGGCCAGGGCCAGCACGCCGCTGACCGCCGCCACCGGCAGCGCGAGGTGGTCGCGCCGGCCATGCGCGGCGGGGCCCTGCGGTCGGCCACCGCCGCCGCCGCCCGGCGGCGTGGTGCCGGCGGGCGGCCG
>NZ_SNVJ01000027.1 GCF_009829925.1 Teichococcus coralli | reverse complement strand
AAAACACCTGAAACCCACAACGCACGGCGGCGCTTGGCAGGATTACGCGGAGGCGTTTACGCTGCGATGCAGCAAGACGCGCCCGTATCTTTCCCTGCCGAGATCTCCTGCCGCCGATGTCCAGGACCAGCCGCGCCCACACCGAGCTCCTTGCCCGCCGCTACCTCGCCAGCCGTGGCGCCGCCCCGATGGTGGAGGACCCGCTGCACCTCGCCCTGCCGCGCCTGCGCCAGGAAGTCGCGCTGGCGATGCGCCTCGCTCGGCTGGACCTCACCATCGCGGCCGGGCTGATCGTCTCGGGCATGACGGTGGCGGCCACCGCCTGGCTCGCGCCGTTGCATGGCGGCATTGTCATGGTTTTGCTCTACCTGCACCTGATGCCGCTGGCCGGCCTGGCCATGGCCATCTGGGCGGCCGTGGTGCTGGAGAAGTCCGGGCTGCGGCTATTCACCGCGCGGCGGATCACCCGCGCGTTGCAGGCCGGCGCCTGGATGGAGGCGCTGGACCTCGCCTTGCGAAGCCTGCCGGGGCCCGCCGCCGGCTGAAGGCGGCGGGCCGGGGCAGGGGCGCTGATATCCTGATCGCGAAGTCCTTCCGACCTCGGGACCAGGGCACCAGGGTTTTGCTTTCAGTCGCTTTCTGACCCCCTGCGTTCGTAGATAGGCCCACAAACGCAGCGATCAGGACGCCAGAGCGCTTTCCGTGCGCCTCAGCTCACTTCGAGCGCTCCAGCCTTCCGTTCAAAGAGCATCTTCACCCGGCCAGGTGGCTTCACCGGACCGGGATCTGCTCTAGATCCGCCCCATCAGCAGCAGCACCAGCAGCACAACCAGGATCAGGCCCAGCACGCCCGAGGGGCCGTAGCCCCAGGCGGAGCTGTACCCCCAGGTCGGCAGAGCGCCGATCAGCAGCAGCACAACAATAACAAGAAGGATCGTGCTCATCGCGTTCTCCAACGAGCGGGCGGCCCCACGGCCGCGGCAAAGGTTGAACGTGGCAACTGCCCGAAGTGTTGCGCTCAGGTTTCAGAGAGAGCTTGCGGCGGGTGGGCTGACACCGCCGCCCACCGGACCTAACTTTCCGGCACCACGAGGCCCGCCGCCACTGGCGGAGAGGCCCGAACCGGGAAGGAGCCCGTTCATGCTCGACGCCATCGCCAAGCTGCCCCTGAAGGACCCCGACCTGCTGCGGCAGGCCAACTACATCAACGGCGAGTGGGTGAAGGCCGACAGCGGCAAGACCCTGGAAGTCCGCAACCCCGCCACCGGCGAGCTGGTCGGCACCGTTCCCGCCATGGGCCAGGCCGAGACGCGCCGCGCCATCGAGGCCGCCAACGCCGCCTGGCCGGCCTGGCGCGCCATGCTGGCGAGCGAGCGCGCCGCCATCCTGAAGAAGCTGGCCGCCTCCATGCTGGCCAATGCGGAGGATCTGGCCGCCATCATGACAGCCGAGCAGGGCAAGCCGCTGGCCGAATCCCGCGGCGAGGTGATCTACTCGGCGAGCTTCATCGAGTGGTTCGCCGAGGAAGCGCGGCGGGTGGATGGCGAGATCATCCCGCAGAACGCCAAGGGCCGCCGCATCCTGGTGACCAAGGAGCCGGTCGGCGTCTTCGCCGCCATCACGCCCTGGAACTTCCCCTCCGCCATGATCACCCGCAAGGCCGGGCCGGGCTGGGCGGCGGGCTGCACCGGCGTGATCCGCCCGGCCAGCCAGACGCCCTTCTCGGCGCTGGCCATCGCCGTGCTGGCCGAGCGCGCGGGCATGCCGAAGGGCGTCTGCAACGTCATCACCGGCCCGTCCTCCGCCACCGGCAAGGAGCTGACCGGCAACCCGCTGGTGCGCAAGCTTTCCTTCACCGGCTCGACCGAGGTCGGCCGCATCCTGCTGGAGCAGTGCGCCGCCACCATCAAGAAGACCTCGATGGAGCTCGGCGGCAACGCGCCCTTCATCGTCTTTGACGACGCCGACCTGGACGCGGCGGTGCAGGGCGCCATCGCATCGAAGTACCGCAACACCGGGCAGACCTGCGTCTGCGCCAACCGCATCCTGGTGCAGGAGGGGGTCTATGACGCCTTCAGCCAGAAGCTGAAGGCGGCGGTGGAGAAGCTGAAGGTTGGCAACGGCATGGAGGAGGGGGTCACCCAGGGCCCGCTGATCAATGCCGACGCGGTGAAGAAGGTGCAGGACCACATCGCCGACGCCCTCTCCAAGGGTGCCAGCATCGTCACCGGCGGCAAGCCACACGACAAGGGCGGCAACTTCTTCCAGCCGACCGTGCTGGCCAACGTGCCGCATGACGCCGTGATCTTCCGCGAGGAAACCTTCGGCCCGGTGGCGCCGCTGTTCCGCTTCAAGACGGAGGAGGAGGCCATCCGGCTCGCGAACGACACCGAGTTCGGCCTCGCCGCCTATTTCTACGCGCGCGACGTCGGCCGGATCTTCCGCGTGGCCGAGGCGCTGGAATACGGCATCATCGGCATCAACGAGGGCATCATCTCCACGGCCGAGGCGCCGTTCGGCGGCTTCAAGCAGTCCGGCCTCGGCCGCGAAGGCAGCAGCCACGGCATCGAGGAATACCTGGAGACCAAGTACCTCGCCCTCGGCGGCATCGGCGGCTGACGGGAGGGGCCAGGGGAGGCGCCGCCTTCCCTGGCGTCCTCCTCTTGGCGTCCTCCTCCTGGCGTCCTCCTCCTGGCGTTCTCCCCTGGCGCGCCCCTGGGTGGCTTGACGGAAGCCTTGCAGCTGCCCTTCTTGCGCTGACCAGCCGCAGAAGGACGCCACGATGCCCGACCATGATTTCGACCTCTTCGTCATCGGCGGCGGCTCGGGCGGCGTCCGGTGCGGGCGCATCGCGGCGACCCACGGCGCGCGCGTCGGCGTCGCGGAGGAGCGCTTCTGGGGCGGCACCTGCGTCAATGTCGGCTGCGTGCCGAAGAAGATCATGGTCCAGGCCGCCGAATACGGGGAATGGGCGAAGGAGGCGCCGGCCTTCGGCTGGAGCGAGATGCAGGCCGGCCCGCATGACTGGGCGAGGCTCGCCGCCGCGCGCGACGCCGAGGTGGCGCGGCTGAACGGCATCTATGGCCGGCTGCTCGGCAATGCCGGCGTCACCACCTTCGAGGCGCGCGCCACCTTCATCGACGACCACACGCTTGATGTCGGCGGCCAGCGCGTCACCGCCGAGCGCATCGTCATCGCGGTTGGCGGCAAGCCGATCCGGCCGGAGATCCCGGGCGCCGAGCTGGGCCTGGTCTCGGACGACCTGTTCACCCTGGAGGCCTGCCCCGACCGCACCGTGGTGGTGGGCGGCGGCTACATCGCGCTGGAATTCGCCTGCCTCCTGCGGGGCCTCGGCGCCGAGGTGGACCTGGTCTACCGCCAGCAACTGCCGTTGCGGGGAATGGATGGCGACCTGCGGGAGGTCATGGCCGAGGCGCTTCTGAACCTCGGCATCAGGCTGCATCCCGGCCACACGCCGGCGCGGCTGGAGAAGCTGGCCGGCGGCCTGAAGGTGACCACCGACGGCGGCCTGGAGCTTGAGACCAGCCAGGTGATGTTCGCCACCGGCCGGGTGCCGAACACTGCCGGCCTGGGGCTGGAACGCCTGGGCATCTCGCTGGGCAGGTCCGGCTGCGTGCCGGTGACGGTCGAGCAGGCCACCACGCTGCCGCACATCTTCGCCATCGGCGACGTGACCGACCAGCTCAACCTGACCCCCGTGGCGACCGCCGTGGGCCATGCCCTGGCCGACAGCCTGTTCGGCGGCAACCCCCGCCGCGCCAGCTTCCAGAACGTGCCCACGGCGATCTTCACCTCGCCGCCCGCCGCCATGGTGGGCCTCACGGAGGAGGCGGCGGCGCAGCAGGGCCCCACCGACATCTACCTGGCCCGCTTCACCCCGATGCGGCACACGATCAGCAAGCAGCCGCGCAAGACGCTGATGAAGCTGGTGGTCTCCGCCCGCACGCGGCGGGTGCTCGGCGCCCATATGCTGGGGGAGGACGCGGCGGAGATCATGCAGGGCATCGCCGTGGCCGTCGTCGCCGGCGCCACCAAGGAGGATTTCGACCGCACCATCGGCATCCATCCGACGGCGGCGGAGGAGTTCGTCACCCTGCGGACGCTGACCCGCCGCGTCGGCTGAGGCGGGATGGACCCGCTGCTCCGCCTCGGCATCCTGATGTGGCGGCTGGTGCACCGGCCGCCCGCCCGCCCGGTGATGGTCGCCATGCTGGTGGCGCTGCTTCTCTCCGTGGCGCTGGTGCTGGTCGAGCGCTTCCTGGGCTGGCCGGAAGCGCTGCAAACCCATCCCGTCCCGCTGCGCCGGCTGGCGCTCTGAGGCCCGCCCGCCGTCCCGCGCCCGGCTGCCGGAGCAGCGTCGCGCGGGCTGGCCGCGGCGGGGGAGGAGGAAAGCCGCCCCGCGTCCCGGCGGGGCGTTAGCGGCCCGGCCCGCCGCCCGGGCTGGTGTCGGCGCCCAGGTTGCCGGCGCCGACCCGGCCGATGTTGCCGAACAGCGCCTGCAGCAGCGTCCGGTCGGTGCCCGGCACCGGGGTGGTGCGGCCGACCATGCCGACGCTGCGCATGTCGTCCTGACCGCGCTGCTCGACGTTCCGCAGCACCCCGTTCTCGTCGAAGTTCAGGGCCACCACCCGCTGGTCCTCGGAGGAGGGGTTGCTGGCCGGCTGCATGCGCGTGACCGAGCTGATGTAGTACCAGGCGTTCCGGTCAAAGGTGCCGGTCGCGGTGGGCGAGCCGAGCAGCGCCTCGACATCGGTCTTGGTCGAGACGCCGGGGGTGAGCTGCGCGACCACCTCCGCCTCGGCCCGGTTGCCGCGCTGGACGGGGGCGGCCTGGAAGAAGGAGCAGCCCGCCAGCGGCGCGGCGAGGGCCACGGCCAGGGCCACCAGCCCGGCGCGCGCGGCGCGGCGCGGTTGCGGGCAGGTCATGCTGCGGGTGGTGCGGCTGAAGCTCACGGGCGCCCCGATTCCTTGCTGGCGAATGTTTCCGCCCGGAACAGGAGCCGGCGCTCCTCGGATTGACCCGGGCGGGGTTGCGGTCCATCTGCACGGTCGATTGCCACCGCCCCGCACCGGGGTCAACCGGCGTGCTCGATCAGGCCGCCGAGGAGCCGCACCGACCATGGGCCTGTTTGGCCTGTTCCGCCGCAAGCCGCACGAGCGGCAGGGCTTCGAGCTGTACACCGCCGCCGTGCAGGCGGCGCGCCATCCGGCCTTCTTCGCCGGCCTCGGCGTGCCGGATACGCTGGATGGCCGCTTCGACCTGGTCGCGCTGCATGTCGGGCTGCTGATCCGCCGCCTCCACCGCGATGCCGATCCCCGTGGCCCCGCCCTGGCCCAGGCGGTCTTCGACGCCATGTTCGCGGACATGGACTTCAACCTGCGGGAGATGGGGGTAGGCGACATGTCCATCGCCCGGCGGGTAAAGAACATGTGGGAAGCCTTCCATGGCCGCGCCCAGGCCTACGAGGCGGCGCTGGCCGCCGGCGACCGCGCGGGGCTGGCCGCGGCGCTGGCCCGCAACGTCTGGCGCGGCGAGCAGCCGGCGGAGGCGCCCGCCCCCCGCCGCCTCGCCGATTTCGCCTTCACGGCCGACGCCGCCCTGGCCGCGCAGGGCCTCGAGGCCATGTCGCGCGGGGTGGCGCAGTTTCCCGCACCCGAGGAGGAGGCCGCATGACCGTCGCCCCTGAATTCTCCCGCACGCTCCCTTGGGCCGCGGTCGGCCAGGAGGGCCGCCGGCAGAGCCTGCGGGCCACGCCGGAGGAATGCGCCGCGCTTGCGGCCCGCTTCGGCATCCCCGCCATCGAGGCCTTCACCGCCGATCTGGAACTGCGCCTGGAAGGCGATGCCGCCATCCGGGCGCGCGGCCATCTTTCGGCCCGGGTTGTGCAGTCCTGCGTGGTGACGCTGGAGCCGGTGCCGCAAAGCGTGGAGGACGAGGTGGACCTGCGCTTCCTGGCGGCGGGCGAGGAGCCGGGCGACGATCCCGAGGGGCCGGACGAGATCCTGGCCGAGCGGGATGTTCTGGAACTGGGCGAGGCGCTGGCCGAGCAGCTTTCCCTGGCGCTCGACCCTTACCCCCGCGCCGTGGGCGCCGAGCTGCCTTCGGAGGTGCGGGAGGAGGTGGAGCCGCCGCGGCGCAACCCCTTCGGCGTGCTGAAGGGCGGCAAGGCCTGAGCTTCCCGGGCTTCCGCAGGACATGGACCTGCCGCAGGAACTGGGCTGCCGCAAAAACAACCCGTTCTGACGGGATGTAACAGCGGCATATCAACCCTGGCGGCTTCATGGTGCCGCCTGTAAGACGGGCCTCATGCGCCGGAGAGACCTGAACGCCCTTCTCCTTGCCGCAGCCCTGCCGCTGCCGGCCATGGCCGGCCCTGCGGAGGTGCCGCCCGTCGCGCGACCCTCGGCGGAGGCACTGCTGCGCCTCGCGGGCCGCCTCCGAGGCCTTGATGCGGATGGCCTGTCGCCGCGCCTCTACGACATCCCGGCCGATGCCCTGGCCGGAACCGATGCCGCCGCCCACGCCAGGGCGCTCCACGCGGCGGCCTCGGCGGCACTGACCGACCTCGTGCTCGGGCGCGTGGCCGAGCCGCCGGGCCGGCCGGACATCCGCCGCCTGCCCGCCGCGCAACGGCTGCCGCCATGGCTGGCCCTGCTGCGCGGCAGCGCCGAACCGGCTGAGGTGATCGAGCGCGCCGCTCTGCAGCACCCCGACATGCCCGCGCTTCGCCTGGCGCTGCAGAATGCGCGCGCCCGTGTCGAGGCCGGCGGCTGGGCCGCCATTCCGCCCGGCGACACGCTGGACCCCGGCATGGAGGACGCGCAGCGCGTGCCCGCCCTGCGCGCGCGCCTTCGCGGCCAGGACCCCGAGCTGGCGGCTGCCGAGGATGCCGGTCCGCTCTACGACCCGGCGCTGGAGGCGGCGGTGCGCCGCTGGCAGCTCGCCTGCGGGCTGGAGCCGGATGGGCGCGTCGGCCCGTCCACCCTGCGGCTGCTGAACCGCCCCGCCGCGGCCTGGATGAACCAGATCCGCGTGGCGATGGACATGCGCCGCGGCGCCGCCCCGGCGCCTGCCGGGCGGCGCGTGGAGGTCAACATCCCGGAATTCCGCCTCTGGGTGGTGGAGGGCACGCGGATCCTGCTGGACATGCCGGTGGCCGTCGGCAAGCCGGAGCGCCAGACGCCGCCGCTGGCGGTGAGGATGACGGCGGTGCAGTTGAACCCGCCCTGGGGCGTGCCCGAGCGCAACGCGCGCGAGGACCTGCTGCCGCGCTTCCGCCGCGACCCCCGCGCGATGATGGAGAAGGGGTTCCGGGTCTATCAGGTGATCGGCGGCGAGCGGGTCGAGATCGACCCCGTGACGGTCAACTGGGCCACGGTGGACCCCAAGCGCTTTCCCTTCCTCGTCCGGCAGGATGCCAGCGACGTCAGCGCCCTCGGCCGGCTGAAATTCGTGATGCCGAACGGCGACGACATCTACCTGCATGACACGCCGGACCGCCACCTGTTCAGCCGGGCCGGCCGCGCGCTCTCCTCCGGCTGCATCCGCCTGAGCCAGCCGATGGAACTGCTCGACCTCGTCCTCGCCACCATCCCGGGCTGGGACCGGGCGAGGGCGGAGAAGGCGCTGGACAGCCGGCAGACCGGCTTCGTCGGCCTGCCGCACGCGCTTCCGGTGCGGCTCGCCTACGAGACGGTGCTGGTCGATCGCGGGCAGGTGCGCATCCTGCCCGACATCTACGGGCTCGACAGCGCCTATCTGCAACTGCTCGACGCACGCCGGGCGCCGTCCCCGCCGCTGGCGCGCGGACCGGCGCCGCCGCCCTCCACCGCCGCGAGCCGCGGGGGCGCGGCGGTGCACACGGCGGCTCCCCAGCGCCCGATCCCGACCTCCTCCACCGCTTCGGTCCAGTGATGCCCTTCCGCTTCAAGTCCGCTTCCTGCCCCTGCTGCGATCCGGCCATGGCGAGCCGGCGCGAGGTGATCTCCGCCGGCCTCGGCCTGCTGGCCTGCGCCGCCGTGCCAGGCAAGGCGCGGGCCATGCCGCCGCTGCCGCCGGTCCGCACGCTGCGCGTCCAGCGCGTGCTGACGGAGGACAGTTTCGACGGCGTCTACTTCCGCGACGGCCGCTACGACCGCGAGGCGCTGCACAAGCTGGACTGGGTGTTCCGCGACCTTTCGGCGGCGGAGGTGACGCCGATGGACCCGCGCCTCTTCGACGTGCTGCACGCCGTGGCGCAGGGCCTGGGCAGCGAGGAGTTCTACCACATCTCCAGCGGCTACCGCACGCCTGAGCGCAACGGCGAGCTGCGCACCAGCCGCGTCTCGCCGGTCAGCCTGCACATGTCGGGCATGGCCGCCGATTTCCGGCTTCCCGGCTCCGACCCCTATGGCGTGGCCCGCCTCGCCGCGCGGATGCAGGTGGGTGGCGTCGGCCTCTACCGACGCGACGGCTTCGTCCATCTGGACTGCGGGCCGCCGCGCCGCTGGTGAGGCGAGGTTCCAGGGCCGGCGCGGCAGCGGGCGCTGAGCGCCCGGCTCAACCCCTCGCCAGGTCCACCAGGGTGGCGGCGAGCACCCGCGTGCCGGCCGCCAGCTGGTCCGGCCGCGAATACTCCGCCGGGTGGTGGCTGACGCCGTCGCGGCACGGCACGAAGATCATGCCCGTCGGGCAGACCGGCACCAGGAACTGCGCGTCGTGGAAGGCGCCGGAGGCCATCCGCAGCGCCTTCAGCCCCTGCGCGGCCGCCGCCCGCTCCACTGCCGCCGGCACCTCCGGCTGGAAGTCGGTGGGCATGGCGTGGAAGCGCTCGGTCACCGCCACCCGGCAGTCGCGCACCGCCGCCTGCACCACGCCGGCGATAGCGTCGCCGCGTGCCAGCAGCACCTCCTTCGCCGGGTGGCGCAGGTCGATGGTGAAGCGCACCCTGTCCGCGACGGTGTTGGAGGTGTTGGGCGAGACCTCGATCCGTCCGACGGTGAAGCGCAGCACGTCCTTGGGGTCGCGCGTCAGCAGGTTCAACGCGTTGATGGCGCGCACCATGTCCTGCACCGCATCGTGCCGCAGCGCCAGCGGCGTGGTGCCGGCATGGTCGGTCTTGCCGGTCAGCTCCACCACGAACCAGCGGCTGCCCTGGATGCCCGTGACGACGCCGATATCCAGCCCTTCCGCCTCCAGCCGCGGCCCCTGCTCGATGTGGCACTCGACATAGGCATGCGGCCTGCCGCCGAGCGGGCGGCGGGGGATGTCCGCCTCGGCCGCGAGATGCTGCTCCAGCGCGGCGCGGAAGGTGGTGCCCTCCGGGTCGATGACCATGTCCCAGGTATCCGGCGCGGCGTGGCCGGACCAGGCCATGCTGCCCATGCAGCCCGGTGCGAAGCGGCCACCTTCCTCATTGGTCCAGGCAACCACCTCGATCGGCCGCCGGGTGGCGATGCCGGCGGCGCGGATGGCCTGCACTGCCTCCAGCCCGGCTAGCACGCCCCAGATGCCGTCGAACCGGCCGCCATTGGGTTGGGTGTCCATGTGGCTGCCGGTCAGCACGGGCTCGGCGGAGGGCTCGGTGCCCTCGTGGCGCAGGAAAAGGTTGCCCATCGCGTCCACCGAGGCGGCGAGGCCGATTTCCGCGCCCCAGCCGATCAGCTTGCGCCGGGCGGCACGGTCGAGCGGCGTCAGGCAGGCCCGGTTGACGCCGGGCTCCTCCGGCGTCGGGCCCGGAATGGCGCCCAGCGCGGCCATTTCCATCAGCCGCGCCCAATGGCGCGCCTCGTCCACGGCGGAGATCAGGTTGGGTGCCACGCGGTCGCTCATCGGTCGCCAGTCCTGCCACTCGGGGAATGAGGACTCATTCCTGGACAGGGGCGGCCGCGAAAGCAACCGCCGGCACGGCTCAGCCGGCCAGCTTCAGGCCGATGATGCCCGCCGCGATCAGCCCGATGGGGATCATCCGCGCGAGGGTGACCGCCTCGCCGAACAGCAGGATGCCGAGCAGCGCCGTGCCCAGCGTGCCGATGCCGGTCCAGACCGCATAGGCCGTGCCGAGCGGAAGGGAGCGCAGCGCCAGCCCCAGCAGCCCAAGGCTGGCGGCCATGCTGGCCACCGTCAGCAGGGTGGCAAGCGGACGGGTGAAGCCGTGAGTGTATTTGAGCCCGACCGCCCAGCCGATCTCGAACAGTCCGGCAAGGAAAAGCACCAGCCACGCCATGGCGACCTCCTGTGATGTGCGAGGTCGTCCACGCGGCGGCCCCTGGCGAACGGAAGGGTCGTCCCTTCAGGGCGCAAGGGAGATGACGGATCGCGGCGCGGAGGGCAAGGGGGCGCATGGCCGCCCCACCCTTCGTGCCGCAGCCCATGGCGGCCAGTTCCAGCGGCCGCCGCGCCCTCAGTCGCGCTGCGGCTCGGCGCGCAGGAAGTCGAGGTCGCAGCCCTCGTCGGCCTGCAGCACCTGATCCTTGTAGAGCCGGGCATAGCCGCGCTTCGGCCGGGCCGGGCCGGGCTCGCCCATCTCGGTGCGCCGCCGCGCCAGCTCGGCATCCTCCACCAGCAGGTCGATGCGGCGGTTCCTCACCGACAGGCGGATGCGGTCGCCGTCGCGCACCAGGCCGAGCGGCCCGCCCGAGGCGGCATCCGGCGAGACGTGCAGCACGATGGTGCCATAGGCGGTGCCGGACATCCGCGCGTCGGAGATGCGCACCATGTCCTTCACCCCCGCCCGCGCCAGCTTGCCCGGGATCGGCAGGTAGCCGGCCTCGGGCATGCCGGAGGGCGAGAGCGGCCCGGCATTCTGCAGCACCAGGAAGTCGTCCGCGGTGACGTCGAGGTCGGGGCTGTCGATGCGCGCCGCGAGGTCCTCCAGCGAGGTGAAGACCACGGCGCGGGCCTCCTTCTCGAACAGCTTCGGGTCGGCGGCGGCGCGCTTCAGGATGGCGCCGCGCGGCGCCAGCGAGCCGAACAGCGCGACGAGGCCGCCCTCCGGCTGCAGCGGCTCCTCCAGCGTGCGGACGACGGCGCGGTCCACGAAGCCCGGCTCGGCGGCCAGCCGCTCGCCCAGCGTCTCGCCGGTGACGGTCAGGGCGTCGAGGTGCAGCAGCGGCTTCAGCTCGCGCAGCACCGCGCCGATGCCGCCCGCCACGTGCAGATCCTCCATGTAGAAGGGGCCGGTCGGCTTCAGGTCCACCAGCACCGGCGTGGTGTCGGAGAGCTCGTTCAGCCGGTTCAGGTCCACTTTGATGCCGGCGCGGCCGGCGATGGCGGTCAGGTGGATGATGGCGTTGGTCGAGCCGCCGATCGCCAGCAGCACGCGCAGCGCGTTCTCCACCGCCTTCTCGGTGATGATCTGATCGGGGCGGAGCTTCTTCGCCGCCAGCATCATCGCGGCGGCGCCGGAGGCCTCGGCAGCGCGGATGCGGTCGGCATGCACGGCGGGGATGGCGGCGGTGCCCGGCAGCATCATGCCCAGCGCCTCGGCCAGCGAGGCCATGGTGCTGGCGGTTCCCATCACCGCGCAGGTGCCGGCGGTGGTGGCCAGGTTGCCCTCGACCTCCTCGATGGTCTCGGCGTCGATCTCGCCGGCGCGGAACTTGGCCCAGAAGCGGCGGCAATCCGTGCAGGCGCCGAGCCGCTCGCCGCGCCAGCGCCCGGTCATCATCGGCCCGGTGACGACCTGGATGGCCGGCACATTGGCCGAGACGGCGCCCATCAGCTGCGCCGGCACCGTCTTGTCGCAGCCGCCGACCAGCACCACCGCGTCCATCGGCTGGCCGCGCACCATCTCCTCGGTGTCCATCGCCATCAGGTTGCGGAACACCAGGCTGGTCGGGTTCAGGAACACCTCGCCGAGCGAGATGGTGGGGAACTCCAGCGGCAGGCCGCCCGCTGCCAGCACGCCGCGCTTCACCGCGGCGACCAGCTCCGGCACCAGCCGGTGGCAGTTGTTGAACTCGGAATAGGTGGCGGCGATGCCCACCACCGGCTTCTTCAGCAGGCTGCCGGAAAGCCCCATGGAACGCGCCATGGAGAGGCGCAGGTAGCGCGCGAAGTCCATGTCGCCATAGTTGGTCAGGCCGCGGGTGAGGCCGTGCGGCTCTGGCTTGGTGTCGTCGTTCATGGCGGGGTTTCCTCCGGGATGCAGGGTATGGGCGGGCTCAGGCGAGAAACGGGCCCTGGGCGCGCAGATAGGCTTCCTTCGAGGGCAGCAGGTGCTCGCCGCAAAGGCGGACCAGCGCCGCGCGGTCGCCGCTCTCCAGGGCGGCCAGCATGGCATGGTGCTCCGCCCGCGCCTGGGCGAGGCGCCGCGGCTCGGTGAGGGACGCGAAGCGGATGCCATGCGCCCGCAGCGCCAGGTCCTCGATGACACCGGCCAGGAAGACGTTGCCGCAGCCGGCGAAGAGCGCGTGGTGGAAAGCGATGTTGGCGCGGAAGGCGGCGCGCGGATCGCCCGCCTCGACGGCGGCGTCGTGGCGCGCCTGGACCTGCCGCAGGGCCGCCAGCGCGGCCGGCGCCAGCGGCAGGGGGATCTGCTGCGCCGCCCGCGTCTCCAACAGGATGCGCAGCGCGTAAAGCTGCTCCACCTCGGCGAGGCTGTAGGCTTTCACCAGGGCGCCACGGTTCGGGATGCGCTCGATGAGCCCCATCCGCTCCAGCTCCGCCAGCGCCTGCCGCACGCTGTGCCGCGTGGCGCCGAACCGGGCGGTCAGCTCCTCCTCGATCAGCCGCTCGCGCGGGTGCAGGCGGCCGAAGACGATGTCCTCCTCCAGCGCCGCGACCATGGCGGGGAGCAGCGCGGCCGGAAGGTCGGTGCGGGCGGGCTCGGCCATGCCTCCGGTCCTCCTGCTGCGGGGCGGCGCCGTTCCGCCCGGGGATTGCTCCCGCAGCATAGGCCGGTTGCGCATTGTCGACAATCTTGTTGACTCAGTTGACGGTGGCAGAAACATTGCAAGCCGGAAACCCAATCATCGGAAACGTCCCATGTCCTGCATCCCCTCCGGCTCCGCCCAGATTTCGGGCGAAGGCGCCACGCCGCCGCGCGCGGCCGGCTTCGGCCGTCGTGCCTTCGCCGGGCTTGGCCTGTCCGGCGCCGCGCTGGCCCTGGGAGCGCGGCCCGCTCGCGCCGCCGCCTTTCCGGACCGCGCCATCTCCGTCATCGTTCCCTTCGCGCCGGGCGGCGCCACCGACCTCGCCGGCCGCCTGATGGCCGACCGCATCGGGCCGCATCTCGGCGGCGACGGCCGCGCGGTGGTGGAGAACAAGCCGGGCGCCGGCAGCGCCCTCGGCGCCGAATACGTCCGGCGCGCCAAGCCCGACGGCTACACGCTGCTGGTCGGCTCCGCCTCCACCCTGGCGGTGGCGCCGGCGGCGCAGCCCAAGGTGGCGCCCTACAACCCCGCGGAGGACTTCACGCCGATCGCCGTCATCGGCACCAGCGCCATGGGGCTGGTGGTGCCGGCGGCCTCCGGCATCCGCAGCGTGCCGGAACTGGTCGCCAAGCTGAAGAAGGGCGATGGCGCGGACGGCTACGCCAGCTCCGGCGTCGGCGGCGTCTCGCACCTGGCCTCGGCGCTGTTCTGCAACATGGCCGGGGCGCCGGCCAACCACATCCCCTACCGGGGCGGCAGCTCGGTGGCGGAGGCGCTGATCAAGCAGGAGGTGACCTTCGCCATCGACCAGATCGCCTCCATCGTCGGGCAGATCCGCGATGGCGCGCTGACCCTCCTCGCGGTGACGACCACCACGCGCGACCCGAACTTCCCCGACGTCCCGACCCTCTCCGAGGCGGGCGTGAAGGGCTACGAGCTTTCCACCTGGACCGCGATGGTGGCGCCCAAGGGCATCCCGCCGGAGGTGGCGGAGGCGCTGAACCGCGCCGTCAACGCCGCGCTGCAGGAACCGGCGGTACGCGAGCGCCTTTCCACCAGCGGCACCGACCCGAGCAGCGGCAGCACGCTGGCCTCGACGCGCCAGTTCCTCGCGGAGCAGTTCGCCCTGTTCCAGAAGGTGGTGGACCGCACCGGCCTGCGGATCGACTGAACGGGGAGGGCGCTTGCGGCGGCGGCCTGGCGCGCGGCATGCTGCGGGGTGGTTGTGCGAAGCAGCATGGCCGCCCTTCCGCCGCCTGGGAGCACACCCCGCCATGGCCACCGCCCTAGCCGAACTGGAGAACGAGGTCCGGCGGCAGCTCGCCCTGCTGGACTATCCCGCCCGCCCCTGGGTGCCGCCGCGCGGCGCGGGCGTGCTGGACGTCGCCATCCTCGGCGCCGGGCAGACGGGGCTGGCCACCGCCTTCGGGCTGCGCCGGCAGAAGGTGGAGAACGTCGCCGTCTTCGACCGCGCGCCGCCAGGCGGCACCGGCGTCTGGACCACCTTCGCCCGGATGCGCACGTTGCGCACGCCGAAGCACGTCACCGGGCCCGACCTCGGCGTGCCGGCGCTGACGCCGCGCGCCTTCTTCACCGCGCGCGACGGCGCCGAGGCCTGGGAACACCTGCACAAGATCGGCCGCGAGGACTGGCAGCGCTACCTCGACTGGTATGCGGCGGTGCTGACCCTTCCGGTCCGGCACGGGCACGAGCTGCTGGCCATCGAACAGGACGCCGCGAGCGGCCTGCTGGCGCTGCGCTTCGCCACCCCCGGCGGCGAGCAGGTGGTGCGCGCCCGCAAGCTGGTGCTGGCCACCGGCATGGATGGCTCCGGCGCCTGGCTGCTGCCGCCCCCCTTCGACACCCTGCCGGAAGGGCGCGTGCTGCACACCGCGCAGGCGATCGACTTCGCCGCGCTCGCCGGCAAGCGGCTGATCGTGGTGGGCGCCGGCGCCTCGGCCTTCGACAATCTCGCCGTGGCGCTGGAGGCCGGCGCCGCCGAGGCCACCATGCTGGTGCGCCGCCGCCGGATGCCGCGCGTGAACCCGTTCCGCTGGATGGAGCAGGCCGGCTATCTCGGCCAGTACCACGCGCTGCCGGACCTGCTGAAATGGCGCTTCACCCGGCACATCTTCGAGCTGAACCAGCCGCCGCCGCAGGAAAGCTGGAGCCGGGTGGCGGAGGACCCCCGCTTCCGCCTTGTGATGGGCGCGCCGGCCCAGGGCGCCCGCATGGCAGGGGACGAGGTGGAGATCGCCACCCCGCGCGGCGCCTTCCGCGCCGATGCGGTGATCCTCGGCACTGGCTTCACCTTCGACCTCGGCCTGCGGCCGGAACTGGCGCCCTTAGCGCCGCAGATCCGCCTCTGGCGCGACGCCTTCGCCCCGCCGCCGGGGGAGGAGAGCGCGCTCTGCGGTGCCTCGCCCTATCTGTCCGACGACTTCGCCTTCCAGGAGAAGACGCCCGGCGCGGCGCCGGCCCTGCGTCACATCCACTGCATGACCTACGCGGCCACCTTGTCCATGGGTCTCTCGGGCGCCAGTATCAGCGGCATGAAGTATGGCGTCCCGCGGCTGGTGGACGGGCTCTGCCGGGTTCTCTGGCGCGAGGATGCCGAGGCTCACCTGGCCGCGCTGCGGGCCTATGACGTGGCGGAACTGACTTCCACCATTCCGCAGGAACTGCTGGCCGACGCTGCGGAGTAACGCCATGAAGCCGGGCGCGCTGACCACCCACGTGCTGAACACCGCCGATGGCTGTCCCGCCGAAGGGGTGGCCGTCGAGCTCTGGCGCATGGCGCCGGCGCCCGAGCTCGTCACCCGCGCCCTGACCAATGCCGACGGCCGCACCGACGCGCCGCTCCTGGAGGCCGCGCGGTTCCAGCCCGGCCGCTACGAGCTGCGCTTCGCCATTGGCGACTACTTCGCCGCACGCGGGCTGACCGTGGAGGTCGCGCCCGCCGCGCCGGCCGCGGAGTTCCGGCTGCTCGACCCCTTGCCCGAGCCGCGCAGCGTGGAACCCGCTCCTGCCGAGCGGTTCCTTGATGTCGTCGTGCTGAATGTCGGCCTGGGCGAGGGCCAGGGGCACTACCACGTGCCGCTGCTCTGCTCGCCCTGGTCCTACAGCACCTATCGCGGCTCCTGACGCCGCGCCGCCTCAGTAGACCGGCGGGTCGTCCAGCCCGGGCGGCGGCTGCGCCTCCGGGTCGCGGGCGAGCAGCCCGGCGTCGTTCTCCGCCACCTTGCCCACCCGCGCCGCCACCGGCCAGGAGGCCAGCCAGTCCGGCGGGCAGGGGCGCAGCAGGGCCAGCAGCGCCTCAACCCCGGCCGGCGCCTCGCCCAGCCAGGCCGGCCAGTCTTCCCGCGCGAGCAGGACGGGCATCCGGTGATGCACCAGCGCCTGCTTGGCGTTCGCCTCGCCGGTGATGATGCTGAAGGTGCGCAGCCAGGTGCCGTCCGGCTGCTTCCAGCCCTCCCACAGCCCAGCCAGGGCCATCGGCTCGCCGCTGGCGAGCGCGACGGCATAGGGCTGCTTGCGCGCGCCCTCCTGCCGCCACTCGTAGAAGCCATCGGCCGGCACCAGGCAGCGGCGGCGCGCGAAGGCGTCGCGGAAGGAGGGCTTTTCCGCCACGCCCTCGGCCCGCGCGTTCATCAGCTTCGCCCCGCCGGAAGCGTCCTTGGCCCAGCGCGGCACCAGCCCCCAGCGCAGCGCGTCGAGATGGCGGGCGCCGGTTTCCGGATTGCGGCGAACCACCAGCGCGTCCTGCGTCGGCGCGACGTTCCAGGAGGGCGGATGGTTCGGCAGCGGGTTCTCCGTGCCGAAATACTCCGCCAGCCGAACCGGGTCACGCTGAAGGAAATAGCGCCCGCACATGCCCTCGCTTCCCTGCTGCCCACCGCACGCCCGCCGCGGCCGGCGGGTTCAGCTCCGCTGCACGCCCCAGAAATAGGCGGAACCGGTCGGGAAGTCCTTCAGGTTGGCGCGGCTGGCCTGCAGGCGACGGTAGGAGCCGAGCGGAATATAGGGCACGTCCCGGAACGCCTGGAGCTGGATCTCGCGCGCGGTCTCCTTCTGGGTCGCGAGGTCCTTGCCGGCGAACCACTCCTGGCGGAGTTCCTCCAGCTTCGGGCTGTCGGGCCAGCCGAACCAAGCCTTGGCGCCGTTGGCCCGCAGCCCGAGATGCCCGGCCGGGTCAAGCGTGGCGCTGAGCCCGGTGCAGAAGGCGCTCCAGCCGCCCTTGTCCAGCGGCTCGCGGTTGGAGCGGCGCTGGCTGATGGTGCCCCAGTCGCCGGTCTGCGTCTCCACGTTCATGCCGAGCTGCCGCATCACATGCGCCGAGACCTCGGCGAGGGCGCGCAGCGTCGGGTAGTCCTCCGCCTGCAGCATCACGACCTTCTCGCCGTTGTATCCGGCGGCGGCGAGGTCGCGCTTGACCTTCTCGTAGTCGCGCGGCCCGGTCAGCGCCTCCATTCCCGCGTCATTGGCCAGCGGCGATTCCGGGTTGAAGAAGCCGATGCCGGTCTTCCAGCCCTCCGGGTCGGTGCCGTAGCCCGCCTGCATCATCTCCTTCTGGTCGATGGCGCCGAGCAGGGCGCGGCGGATCGCCGGGTTGTTGAAGGGGGCGTGGAGCTGGTTGAAGCGCAGAATGGTGTCGTAATAGTCGTCGCCATAGCTGACCGTCACATCCCGGCTGCGCTGCAGCATGGGCGAGAGGTCGCTGCTGGTGCTCTCCACCCAGTCCACCTCGCCCGACATCAGCGCGCCGGCGGCGGTCGCCATGTCCGGGATGATGTTCCACTCGACGCGGTCGAAATGCGCCACCTTCGGCCCGGCGGTGCGGCTCGGCGTGCCGTCCGGGCGCGGCACGTAGTCCTCGAAGCGGGCATAGGCGACGCGGGCGCCGGCGAGGCGCTCGTTCGCCAGGAAGCGGTACGGGCCGCTGCCCACCATCTCCGTCACCTGCGTGGTGGGCGAGGTCTTGGCCAGCCGCTCCGGCATGATCACCGGCAGGTTGGAGCCGACCTTGCCCAGCGCCATCGGCAGGGTGGGGAAGGGGCGCTTGAGCCGGAAGCGGATGGTACGGTCGTCCGGCGCGGTGATCTCGTTGGCGACGGCGATCACTTCCTGCCCGTACATGTCGCGCGAGCCCCAGCGGCGGATGCTGGCCACCACGTCGCGCCCGCGCACCGGCTCGCCGTCATGGAACTTCAGCCCCTCCCGCAGGGTAATCACCCAGGTGAGGCCGTCATCCTCGACGGTGTGGCCGGCCACCATCTGCGGGTGCGCCTCGAAATCGTCGTCCAGGCCGTAGAGGGTGTCGAACACCATCATGGCGTGGTTGCTGGTCACCGTGGCGGTGGTGAAGATCGGGTCCAGCACCGCGAGGTCGGCCTGCGGCACGAAGCGCAGGACGCGTGGCCCTTCGGCGCGGCCGAGCCGGGGTGCCGCCAGCAGGGCGGCACCGGTGCCGAGCAGGGCGCGGCGGGAGAAGGCGGGGAGGGCTGCGGGCATGCCGTGTCCTTCCTTGAGTTCGTGGATGAGACCGTCTGGCTTTCCCGCCACGCAGCTTCGTGATCGCGGGCCGCGGCGTCAACCCACGGGGAGCTGCACCCGCGCGACCCCCTCCGAAATTTCCATCCGCGTGCCGAAGGGCGCGGAAAGCCTGGCGAAGCGTTCCAGGATCTCGGCCGCCTGCTCACCCTCCGCCGGGCGCGGGCGGCCGCGCAGATGCGCCTTCTCGCCCAGCCCGAGGCTGATCGGGTGGATCTCCAGCCCCGTGAGCCGCCCGTCCTCGAAGGAGCAGAACGGCACCACCGACTCCCAGAAGCGGCGGTCGGACGGAAAGCCCTTGGTGTCGTTGGTCGTGCGCTGGCGGTAGACGGCGGTGGGCGTCAGCTCCGGCGCGGCGCGGAAGCGGGCGTAGGAATCGGCGGGAATGCGCGGCACCAGCTCGTTCTGCCCGATGAAGTTGCCGAGGCTGTAGAAGATCGGCTTACCCCGGTGGATCTCCATGCCGCGCAGCAGGTGCGGTCCGTGGCCCACCACCAGGTCGGCGCCCTCGTCGATCATGCGGCGGGCGAAGGTGGGGATGAACTCGGCCGGCAGGTCCTTGTCGCCGCCCTGCTCATGCGCGTGCAGGCTGAGCAGCACGATGTCGCTCGCCAGCCGCGCCTCGCGCACCCAGCGGGCGATGTCCGCCACGTCCTTCTCGCGCGCCCTGGTGCGCAGCGCGGCCTTCTCGGCGGCGCGGAAGTTCATCTTGCCGAGCGGAAAGACACCCTCCTCCGGCGGGAAGCCGAAGCCGAGCTTGATGATCTGCTGCCGCTGCCGCTCCAGGCCGAGCTGCTCGGCGATCTCGCGCAGCGCGGCGAGCTGCGCCTCCGTCACCTCGTGCATGGTCTCGACATGCACGGGGTTGAGGCCGGGGCGGCCCTGCATGTCCGGGCGCTGAACGCCGGCCTCGTGGCCGCTGGCGAAGGTGGAGCAGCAGGAGAGCAGCGCCACGGTGCCCTGCGGGTGCGTCAGGTAGGCCGGGCGCCGCGCGTCCTCCAGGTTGCGGCCGGTGCCGGCATGGCAGAGGCCGCGCGCCTCCAGCGCCGCCATCGAGTGCAGCAGGCCGGAGATGCTGTAGTCCAGGCAGTGGTTGGTGGCGGTGGCGAAAAGGTCGAAGCCCGCCTCGCGCAGCTCGTCCAGCACCCAGGCATGCGCGCCGAAATGCGAGCCGCCGCTTTCCACCGCCGGGTCGCCGCGGAAGTCGTTCGCCAGCACCTCCAGGTTGGTGAACGCCAGGTCCGCCGCGCGGATGCGGTCGAACAGCGGCCGCACCACCGGGTCGGTGCGGCTGAGCAGCCGGCGCTGGAGGATGCTGTCGCCGGTGAGGGCGATGCGGAGCGAGCGACTCATGCGGTGATATCCCCGGATGCCAGGTCCGGGGACACTATGCGGGCGCGGCGCGGGCTTGTCTGCCTCGGCCCCCGCCCGAATCTGCCGCCCGGTCAGCCGCGCGGCAGCAGCTGCTCCGCCAGCGTGGCGAAGAAGCTGGCGCCGACCGGCAGGATCGCGTCGTTGAAGTCGTAGCGGGGATGATGCACCTGCGGGTCGTCCGTCCCGCGGCCGCCGCCGAGCATCAGGTAGGCGCCCGACTTCTCGTTCAGCATGAAGGCGAAGTCCTCGCCGCCCATGGTGGGCTTCGGCATCTCGCTGACGCGGTTCTCGCCGACCACGGCATTGGCGGCGCGGACGGCGAGCCCGGTGGCTTCCGCCTCGTTCACCGTTGCCGGGTACATGCGGGTGAACTTCACCGACGCCGCGGCGCCGAAGGCGGTGGCGATGCCGCTGGCCAGCTCCGTCACCTTCTTCTCCAGCATGTCGCCCACCTCGGGCTTGAACCAGCGCGCGGTGCCGTGCAGCCGCACGCTTTCGGGGATCACGTTGAAGGCATGCCCCCCCTGGATGCTGCCGATGGTGATGACGCCTGCCTCCACCGGCTCGATGTTGCGCGCCACGACGGACTGCAGCGCGGTGACGAGCTGCGCCGCGATCACCACCGGGTCGTTGCCCTGGTGCGGCATGGCGCCATGCGCGCCCCTGCCGGTGATGGTGATGTCGATGTCGGCCACCGCCGCCATCACCGGCCCGACGCGCCAGACGAACTCGCCCTCGGGCACGCTCGGCCAGTTGTGGATGCCGAAGACGCGGTCCATCGGAAAGCGCTCGAACAGCCCCTCCTTCACCATCACCTCGCCGCCGCCGCCGCTCTCCTCGGCGGGCTGGAAGATGACATGGACGGTGCCGGCGAAGTTGCGCGTCTCCGCCAGGTACTTCGCGGCGCCGAGCAGCATGGTGGTGTGCCCGTCATGCCCGCAGGCATGCATCTTGCCGGCCTCGGTGGAGGCATGGGGCACGCCGCTCTGCTCGTGGATCGGCAGCGCGTCCATGTCCGCGCGCAGCCCGATCGCCCCGCCCGGCGCGCTGCCGCGGATGACGCCGACCACGCCGGTCCTCGCGATGCCGGTGACAACCTCGTCCACGCCGAACTGGCGAAGCTTCTCGGCCACGATGCCGCTGGTGCGCACCTCCTCGAAAGCCAGTTCGGGGTGCCGGTGGAAGTCCTGCCGCCAGGCGGTCATCTCGTCATGGAAGTCGGCGATGCGGTTCAGCACGGGCATGGCGTCGGGTCCTGGAAGGCTTGGAGGCTCCGCAGCTTCGCGGCAGGCGGCGGCCTCGGCAAGGGGGAGGGTTCCGCCCGGGCCGCCCAGGGGCCATCTCGGCAGGCATGCTCCTTCGCGCCCTGCTTTCCTCACTGCCGCTGGTGCCCCTGGCCCTTGCGGCCCTCTACGTCACCGCTCTCTGGCGCCCGCCGCCGGCCTGGGATCCCCTGGCGCCGCTTGACTTCAGGGACACGCCCACGCTGGTGACGCACTGGAAGTTGTCCCGCATGGCCTGGCAGCCGGAAACCTGCCTTGCCGCCTTCGCCGCCTCCGGCCTAAAGGTGACGCCGCTGCCCGACCGCCCCTCGGAAGCCGGTTGCCCGCTGGAGAACACGGTGCGGCTCGCGGGCGAGGGGGCCAGTCTGGCGCCGGCCGGGCCTGTGGCGACCTGTCCGCTCGCCGCCGCCTGGGAAATGTTCGAGCGGTACGCCTTGCAGCCGGCGGCGGAGCGGCATTTCGGCAGCCGGGTGGCGCGGGTGCAGCATCTCGGCACCTTTGCCTGCCGCAACGTCTATGGCCGGACGGAGGGCCGCCGCAGCGAGCACGCCACCGCCAATGCGATCGACGTGGCCGGCTTCACCCTGGCGAACGGGCGCGAGCTCCGGCTGCCGCGCGACTGGGGCGAGGGTGAGGCCGGCGCTTTCCTGCGCGAGGTGCGGGACGGCGCCTGCCGCTTCTTCCGCGCGGTGCTGGGGCCGGACCACAACGCGGCGCACCGCGACCACTTCCACCTGGACCGCGGACCCTGGCCGCGCTGCAGCTGAACGCGGCGCCGCATTGACCCGGGCGCGGCGATCCACAAGAACCGGCACAGGGAGGGAGAAGGCCGACCGCGCATGCCATGGCCACCCGTGCCAGGCTGCGCCGCATCGCGGGCCGCGCCGGCCCGCAGGATCCCTGCCGATGCCCATTTCCGCTTCCCGACCTGACGCCTTCCCGCCCGCTGGCGCCTCCGGCCGGGGAGGGGGAGGCTAGGCCGCCGTGATGCGGAGAATCCTGCAAGGCCGGCCGCCCACGCTCCGGAGGCTGCCGGTCCCGCTCCGCTGGGCGGTGATGCTCGGCCTGTCCATCCTCTTCGTGGTGGTGCTGGAACTGTTGGGCCTGCCGGCGGCGCTGCTGCTCGGCGCCATGGTGGCGGGCATCCTGGTGGCAGTGATGGAGGGCGGGCTGCGCGTCGCGCCCTTGCCCTTCGCGCTCGCCCAGGGCCTGATCGGCTGCATGATCGCCCGCAGCATCAAGCCGGAGATCCTCGGTGAGTTGCTGGCGGACTGGCCGGTCTTCCTGGCGGGCGTGGGCTCGGTGCTGGCGGCGAGCAGCCTGCTGGGCTGGCTGCTGGCGCGGCGCCAGGTGTTGCCCGGCACCACCGCCATCTGGGGCTCGTCCCCCGGCGCCGCCTCGGCGATGATGCTGATGGCCGAGGCGCATGGCGCCGACGTCCGGCTCGTCGCCTTCATGCTCTACCTGCGTGTGGTGCTGGTGGCCACGGTTGCCTCGGTGGTGGCGCGGGTCTGGGTCGGCGTGCCGGCGGGCGCGGTGCAGAGCGCCCCGTGGTTTCCCCCGGTGGCCTGGCCGGCGCTGGGCGCCACGCTGTTGGTCGGCCTCGGCAGCGCCGTGCTGGCGCAACGGCTGCGCATTCCGGCCGGGCCGGTCCTGGCGCCGATGTTCGCCGCCGCCCTGCTGCAGGGCTTCGGGCTGCTGGCCATCGAACTGCCGCCCTGGCTGCTGGCGGTCAGCTATGCCGTGGTGGGCTGGAGCATCGGCCTGCGCTTCACCAGGCCGATCCTGGCCCATGCGGCACGCGCCCTGCCGCGCGTGGTGGCCTCCACCCTGGCGCTGATCGCCATCTGCGGCGTCTTCGCCGCGCTGCTGAGCCTGGTGCTGGGGATCGACCCGCTCACCGCCTACCTCGCCACCAGCCCGGGCGGCGCCGATTCCGTGGCCATCATCGCCGCCTCCAGCCAGGTGGACATCGCCTTCGTCATGGCCATGCAGATGGCCCGCTTCCTGATCGTCCTGGTCACCGGGCCAGCCATCGCGCGCTTCTTCGCACGCCGATTGCCGCCGTCTTCCGCGGCTCAGACAGCCGAGGTATCATGATACCACAGCATTTTCCCTTGACCCGGAGCGCCCTGGCGGCGATAAGCCCGGCACCCGATACCAGGACTTTACGAAGCGCATCATGCTGACCACGCAGACCCGCTCGCTGAAGCCGGCGGAGGTCAAGAAGGGCTGGGTGCTGATCGATGCGGACGGGCTCGTGCTCGGCCGCCTCGCGGCTCTCGTCGCCAATCGCCTCCGCGGCAAGCACAAGCCGCAGTTCACCCCGCATGTCGATTGCGGCGACCATGTCGTCATCATCAACGCCGACAAGGTGAAGGTGACCGGCAACAAGGCCGAGCAGTCGGTCTTCTACTGGCACACCGGCTACCCCGGCGGCATCAAGGGCCGCACCGTGCGCGAGCGGCTTGAGAGCCGCTTCCCGGAGCGCGTCATCGAGAAGGCCGTCGAGCGCATGATCACGCGCGGCCCACTCGGCCGCCGCCAGATGAAGAACCTGCATGTCTACGCCGGGGCCGAGCATCCGCATGCCGGTGCCCAGCCCGAGACGCTGGACATCGCCGCCCTGAACCGCAAGAACAAGGTGGCCTGAAGACCATGAGCGAGCAGACCACCGCCAATTCCCTGGCCGACCTGAAGAACCTGGTCGCCGGCACCCCGGCCGCCGGCGAGGCCGCCGCCGCGCCGCGCGAGCCGAAGCGTGACCAGTTCGGCCGCGCCTATGCCACCGGCCGCCGCAAGGACGCCGTGGCCCGCGTGTGGGTGAAGCCGGGCAAGGGCACCGTCGAGATCAACGGCAAGCCCGCCTCCAAGTACTTCGCCCGTCCGGTGCTGCGCATGCTGATCGCGCAGCCCTTCCTGGTGGCCGACCGCTACCAGCAGTTCGACGTGTACTGCACGGTCGCCGGCGGCGGCCTCTCCGGCCAGGCCGGCGCGGTGCGGCACGGCATCAGCCGCGCGCTGACCAACTTCGAGCCGGAGCTGCGCGGCATCCTGAAGAAGGCCGGCTTCCTGACCCGCGACCCGCGCGTCGTCGAGCGCAAGAAGTACGGCAAGGCGAAGGCCCGACGTTCCTTCCAGTTCAGCAAGCGCTGACGCTGGCGGGCCGGCGTTCGCGCCGGCCCTTCAAGGGCTGTTCATCGGAAAGGGCGGGTCCGCAGGGACCCGCCCTTTCTGCTTTCCTGCTATCCCTACCGACCCCCTCAAGGAGAGCCAGATGGCCAAGGGTGCAGTTCCCGCGATCTTCATCGACGGCGAGGCCGGAACGACGGGCCTCGGCATCCGTCAGCGCCTGGAGGCCCTGCCGGGCGTCGAGCTGCGTTCGATCGACCCGGCGCGCCGCAAGGACCCCGAGGCCAAGCGCGCCCTGATGGCCGAGGTGGACCTCGTGGTGCTCTGCCTGCCCGACGCCGCCGCCAAGGAGAGCGCGGCCATGGCCCTGTCGCTCGGTGGCGAGGCGCCCAAGTTGCTGGACGCCTCCACCGCGCACCGGGTGGACCCGGACTGGGTCTATGGCGTGCCTGAGCTGGCGCCGGACCAGGCGTCGAGGATCGCCGCCGCCCCACGCGTCGCCAATCCTGGCTGCTACCCCACAGGTGGCATCGCCCTGCTGCGCCCGCTGGTGGCCGCCGGGCTGATCCCGGCCGACCATCCCGTCACGGTGAACGCCGTTTCCGGCTATTCCGGCGGCGGCAAGGCGATGATCGAGGCCTACGAGACGCACGCCGCGCCCAGTTTCGAGCTCTACGGCCTCGGGCTGGAGCACAAGCACCTGCCGGAACTGCAGATGTATTCCGGCCTGACGCGGCGGCCGATTTTCGTGCCCAGCGTCGGCAATTTCCGCCAGGGAATGCTGGTCTCGGTGCCGCTTCACCTCGACACCCTGCCGGGCAGCCCGTCCCCGGCCGCGCTGGAGGCCGCGCTCGCCGCCTATTACGAGGGCTCGGAATGGGTGAGGGTCGTGCCCGCCCCGGAGAACGGCAAGCTGGAGCCCGAGGCGCTGAACAACACCAACATGCTGGAGCTGCGCGTCTTCGGGAACCCGAAGCGGCAGCAGGCGGTTCTGGTGGCGCGGCTGGACAACCTCGGCAAGGGCGCGTCCGGCGCGGCGGTGCAGAACATCGGCCTCATGCTGGGGCTGGCGCCGCAGGCCGCGAAGGCCCAGGCTGCCTGAGGCGCGGCGGCCGGCTTCGGCCGGCCGCCGCCCAGGAAGGAAGCAGCCGGACGGGGCGCCCCGCGTGTCCCGCTTCGCCGGGAGGAAGCCGAGACCGATGAGCCCGCTCTACCCCTTCGAAGGCCGCCTGCCGGCCATCGACCCGACCGCCTTTGTCGCGCCCAGCGCCGCCGTCATCGGCGACGTCGAGCTCGGGGCCGATGCCAGTGTCTGGTACCATTGCGTTCTGCGCGGGGACACCAACTTCATCCGCATCGGACCGCGCAGCAACATCCAGGACGGCACCATCGTGCACGTGAATGCCGGCAGGGAGCCCGCCATCATCGGCGCCGACGTGACGGTCGGCCATGCCTGCATCATTCACGCCTGCACGCTGAAGGACCGTGCCTTTGTCGGCATGGGCGCCACCGTGCTGGACGGCGCGGTGATCGAGGAGGGCGGCATGCTGGGCGCGGGTGGCCTGCTTGCGCCCGGCAAGGTCATCGGCCCGAACGAGCTTTGGCTTGGCGCCCCCGCGCGCAAGGTGCGCGTGATGGACGCCGAGGAACGGAAGAGGTGGGACCGGACGGCGGGGCATTACGTCGCGCTCGCCAAACGGCACCGGACCTCGCTTTCGGAGTAGGGCGGATGCAGCGCAGGGCGATCGTCGTGGGGCTGTTCCTGGCAACGGCCGGCTGTGCCGCCCCGCTGCCGCCCCTCCGCTTGCCGCCGGCGGCGACTGGGCAGTTCCGGGACCCGCTGGAGGCGGCGCTGCGTGGCGCCGCGGCGGCCTTTGCCTCGCCCTCCAGCCTGCGCGGCCAGCCGGCCCGGGCCGCGCTGGCCGTCGCGCAGCTTGAGTTCCTGGCCGTGGAGATCCCGGCCGGCCGCAGCTCGCGCGAGTTCGGCTCCCTGGTCGCCCCCGGCCTGCAGGCGGCGCGTTACGAGGTGCGCGGTACGCTGGGCATCCCTTCCGATGCGCCGCCTCAGGCCGTGATCGACGCGCTCACCGCCGCGGCCGCCGCTGCGGACCCGGAATCCCGGCTGCCTGCCACCCTGTTCCCGGCCGGCGGCGCCGGCACCTGGCGCCAGCTGGGCAGCCTGCCGCGGCTGCCGCAGGCCAATGCGGCGACGCAACGCGCCCTGCGCCAATGGGAGTTCGGCCCGCCGCAGGAGCTGATCGACACCGCCGACTGACGCCGGCCGGCCGCCGCCTTTTGCGCGGCGGCCGGACTGGGCCATGCTGCCCGCCAACCTCGCCGGGACCTGTCATGCGCCGATTCGCCTTCTCCCCCCTGCCGCTGCTGCTTGTCGCCGCCCTTGGGGGCTGCGCGGAGATGCGTACGCCGCCCTCGGCCTTCGCCGTGCCGCTGGACCTGATGCCGGGCGCGACCGACCCGCTGCGGAGCGCCGTGGACATGGCCGTGGCGGACTTCGCCGACCAGGGCGCCGCCCTTGCCGGCCGTCCCGTGCGCACCGCGCGCGCCGCCGCGCGGCTGGAATACCTGGCCGAGGTCCTCGCCGCCGACCCGCGCTACGCGGCGCTGCCGCCGGGCACGATCCTGGCCCTGCGCGGCGCCGTGGGCGAGGTGCGGCGGGCGCTCGGCCTTTCCGAGATCACGCCGCCGGAGCAGGCCGTCACCCTGCTGGCCGGCGCCGCGCGGGCGCTGGAGGCCGGGCGCCGTCCGCCGCTGCCCGAGGCCGTGTTTCCCGCCGGCCCCGAGGTCACGCTGCGGCGGCTGAACGAGCCGGGGCCGCTGCCCGAGGCCGCCATCGCCACCGGCCGCCTGCAGGAGACGGTGGCGGCGCTGGACGCCACGGCGGGCTGGAGCGCGCTGGGCGAGACCACGGATCCCGGAAAGGTGCTCACGCACTAGGGGAGGGCCGGGGCGGCATGGCGCCGCGCCAGGCCTTCTGCGCTTGGGCAGGATGTGCAGAATGCGCGCCTGGATAATGGACGGAACCTGGGAGAAGACCAATGCAACGACGTAGCTTCCTGGCGGGAACGGCCGGGCTTGCCGCCGCTGCCCATCTCGCTCGCCCGGCGCTCGCCCAGGGCGATGGCCAGCGGGTCCTCCGCTTCATCCCACAGGCGGATGTCAGCATCCTGGACCCGCTGAACACCACCGCCTACCCGACGCGCAACCACGGCCACATGTGCTGGGACACGCTCTACGGCATCGACGCGGACTCCCGCCCGCACCCGCAGCTCGCCGAGGGCCATGTGGTGGAGGACGACGGCAAGCGCTGGACCTTCACCCTGCGCGACGGCCCGACCTTCCACGACGGCGAGAAGATCCGCGCGCGGGACGCCGTGGCCTCCATCAAGCGCTGGATGCTGCGCGACACCCACGGCCAGACGCTGGCCACCCGCCTCGACGAGATCCGCGCCCTGGACGACCGGCGCTTCGAGATGCGCCTGAAGCAGCCCTTCGGCCCGATGCTGGATGCGTTGGCCAAGGCGTCGTCCTATCCCTGCTTCGTTTATCCCGAGCGCTTCGCCAGCCAGGATCCCGCCCGCGGCTTCACCGAGGTGGTGGGCTCCGGCCCATACCGCTTCGTGGCGGATGAGCGGGTTTCCGGCAGCCAGCTCGTCTACCGCAGGTTCGAGAACTACATTCCCGTCAAGGGAGGGCCGGTCAGCCTGATCGCCGGGCCGAAGATCGCCAACTTCGAGCGCATGGAGTGGAAGGTCATCCCCGACCCCGCCACCGCCGCCGCCGCGCTGCAGTCCGGCGAGGTGGACTGGTGGGAGCAGGTGGCGCCCGACCTGCGCCCGCTGCTGAAGGGGGCGCGCAACATCACCGTGGAACGGCTCGACCAGGGCGGCACGGTGGCCATGCTGCGCCCCAACCACCTGAACCCGCCCTTCGACAACCCGGCCGTGCGCCGCGCCCTGCTGCCGGCGATCAAGCAGTCCGACTACATGACGGCGATCATGGGCGACAACCAGGATCTCTGGCGCGAGGGCGTCGGCTGCTTCCCCGAGGGCAGCCCGCTCGCCTCCGACGCGGGGATGCAGGCGCTGACCTCGCCGCGCGACCTGGAGGCGGCGAAGAAGGCGCTGAAGCAGGCGGGCTACAAGGGCGAGAAGGTCGTCATGCTCCACCCGACGGACGTGGTGAACAACAACAACCTCACCGCCGTCGCCACCGACATGCTGCAGAAGTGCGGCATGAACGTGGAGAGCGCGACCTCCGACTGGGGCACCGTGCTGCAGCGCCGCGCCAACAAGAACCCGGTGGACCAGGGCGGCTGGAACGCGCTGATTGTGCTGTTCGGCGGCATGGACCTCGCCAATCCCGGCGGCCACCCGCTGCTGCGCGCCAACGGCAAGGACGCCTGGTTCGGCTGGCCCACCGCGCCGAAGCTGGAGGAGCTGCGCACCGCCTGGTTCGACGCCCCGGACCTCGACGCGCAGAAGCGCATCGGCCGGCAGATCCAGGAGCAGTTCTTCGTGGACCTGCCCTTCTACCCGCTCGGCCAGTACCTGATCGACAGCGCCTGGCGCAGCAACCTCACCGGCCAGCGCAAGGGCATGACGCTGCCGATCAACGTGAAGCGCGCCTGAACGCGTTCCCGCCGCGGGGAAGGGCGCTTTCCCCGCGGCGCCTGTCCGGCTGCCCTCAGCAGGCTTCCGGCAGGAAGGCGCGGCTGGGCGCCACGAACTCCTCCTGCGCCGCGACGGTCAGGATCTCGCGCGAGCCGGCCTCCGAGGTGCGGCGCAGCAGCCCGTAGATGGAGGATGCCGCCGCGCCGAGCGCCGCGCCGGACTGCCCGCTTTGCAGCCGGTGGAAGAGGAACAGCGCGGCGATTGCATCGCCCGCGCCGTTGACGGAGAGCGGCAGCATCGGCGTCCGGATGCGGTGGAACTGCCCGCCCTCGGCGGCGAGCATCTCGATCTGGTCCTCCGGCGTCTCGGCCACGCGCAGCGAGGTCACCAGCACGCAGCGCGGCCCGTCCGGCGCCATGGTGGCCTGCACCGCCGCGGCCGCCGCCTTGGCTTCCTCCAGCGTGGTCACGGGCCTGCCGGTGAGCCATTCCAGCTCGAACTGGTTGGGCGTGATGATGTCGGCCGCCGGCACCGCGCGGTCGCGCATGAAGTCCGGGATGCCCGGCCGGACGAAGATGCCGCGCCCCACATCGCCGATCACGGGATCGCAGCAGTAGAGCGCGCCGCGGCGCGCGGCCTTCACCCGCGCAACGGCGTCCAGGACCGCCTCGCCGATGGCGGCGTCGCCCATGTAGCCGGACAGCACGGCGTCGCAGCGGGGCAGGGCGCCACGATCCTCGATGCCCTGCACCAGGTCGCGCACCAGCTCGGCACCGAAGACCTGCCCGCGCCAGGTGCCATAACCCGTGTGGTTGGAGAACTGCACGGTGTTGACCGCCCAGACCTCGGCACCCAGCCGCTGCAGCGGGAACATGGCCGAGGCATTCCCGACATGGCCATAGGCGACCCAGGACTGGATGGAAAGGATGTTCATGCGGACTCCGCTGGCTGCCAGACGCGCGGAGACTAGGACAGCGGGGTGGCGGGCGAAATCACCCGGCGGAAACGCGCGACGCCGCCCGCCCGCGCGGCGCGGGCGCGGCAGCCGCTCCAAACTCCGTGATGCGCCGGCTCTCGTTGGCGTGGCGAAAGGTGTTGTGGCTTCGTGTGTGCGACTCTACCGTGATGCCAAGCCACGCGCCGAGCGAAAAGGCAGCGTGCTGAATGACTTGCAGGTGCAGGATTGTTACTGCAGAGCGTCTCGTGCGGGCATGTAGAGAATCCCGTTTTGCTTGCGGAGGCGGTCCTTGTCTGCACTCCGGTGCGAGTGCGCCCCATCCTCAGCGACGGGCGGCCCGGCGGGCGCGGAAATCGCGCTGCGCGAGGGCGGGAGCGCGGTCTGCCGAGGGGCGGCCTCCCGCACGCGGCGCCGGCCAGGCGCGCTTTCCCGCGTGGCCAGGGCGGCCGCCGGCACGCGCAGCGCCCCTTGTCTCCTGCCTCTGCGCCCGCAAGCGGCGATACGAGGACCAACCGGATGGTAGCCCGACGATGAGCTTTTCGCCGCACCTGCCTCCGAAGCATGGCCAGCCGGAAGAAGCCGCCAGCTCGCAGTCGGCCGGCTCCACGCGGCCGGACTTTCCCGACCGCCCGCGCAATCCCGGGCTGCTTCTCGCCGGCAGCCTGGCGGCCGTGGTCACCATGGGCTGGGTGAGCTTTCTTTATCTGCCCGCCCTGCTGGCGGAAGGCACCGGCGCCCCGCCCCGGGATCGCCCGCCAGCCCCCCGGGCGAATCCGGCCGGCCCGGCGCCCGTTGTGCCCTCGGCCCTGGCCGCGTCGGCGCCGGAGCCGCCGAAATCCGACAAGGTCGCGGCCCTCCAGGCGGAAATCGCCGAGCTGCTGGCGCAGGCCGATCAGATCGATGCGAGGCTGACGCGCATCCAGGCCGGCGTCGCCCTTCCTGCGACGGAGGCCGAGGCGGAGGAAAGCCCCTCGCTCGCCGAAGTCGACGCGCTCCTGCTCCAGGCCTCCACGCTGGCCGCCGCCATACCGTCCGTTCCGCTGGACGCCGCGCCGCCACCGGCCGCGCCTTCCCTCGCCGCCGTGGCCGAGCCGCAGCCGCCCCTGCGGTTGGCCCTGGCCGGCATGGCCGCCACGCGCAGGGACGGCACGGCCACCGCGGCTGGAAGCACGCCTGCGGCGCCGCTTCCGGCGCTGGAGGAGCGGCTTCTCGTCGCCGACTGGGCGGCGCGCCTGCCGGCCGGGCCGGAGCCTGACGCCGTGCCGGCGCGGACCGGCGCCCTGCCGGCAGCCGCGGCGCCGCGGCCGGAAACGCCGCTGCCCGCCGCGGACGCAGCCACTCAGGCTGCCGGACCGGACGAGGCGGCGGCGGAGATGCCGCCCGGCGCGGAACCTCGGCCATCCGCCCCGGCCGGGAAGGCCGGTCACGCCGAACCCGCCCCGGCGGAGGAGGCGCCGCAACCGCAGGCGCCCGTTGTCGCGCAGGGTGCCGCCGGTGCCGCGGCCGGACCCGGCGAAGCGGAGGCGGCGGCAGCGGCGGCCGAAGCCGGGGCGGAACCCCGGCCCGCCACGCCGGACGGCTTGGCTGCGGAAGCCGCCGACGCACCGAAGGCACCCGCCGCCCCCGCGCAGCCCGCCAACGCGCCCGAGCCCGGCCCGCAGCCTCTTGGCGAGCCCCGTGCGGCGGGCGAGGCGCCGCCGCCGGAGGGACCAGCGCAGGGCGGCACCACCCCCGCCGCTTCACCCGCACCGCCTGCACCCGCACCCGCGCCGGCGACACCCGCGGTGCCGGCCCCGGCTTCCGTCGCGCCCTCCGCGCCGGCCGAAACTGCGGTTCCGTCCGCGCCCGCCGCACCCCAAAGGGGCGCTGGCCCGCCTCAGGTCCTTTCGGCGGCGGCGCCCGACCCGGCCCCGTCCGCCGCGCCGGAGAACGCCGCGCCTTCGCTTTCCCGCGAGGCTCAGGCGGCCATCCTGCAACGTGCCGAGGAAAAGCTCGCCCTCGGCGACGTGGCCATGGCCCGCACGCTCTACCGGGAGGCCGCGCAGGGCGGCAGCAGCCGGGCGGCGGCGGCCCTGGGCCGCACCTATCAGGAGGACTTCCTGCGGGGAATCGGCGCCGCGGGCGTTGCCGCCGATCCCTTGCTGGCCTCGGTCTGGGCACGCCGGGCGGAGGCCCTCGCGGCCGCCGAGCCACCGCCGCCCGCCGGTTCGCCGCCGGCCGCGTCCGCCCGTCCGCAATCCGCCGGCGCGGCGACGCAGCCTTCCCCCGCTTCCGGGCCCGCTCAGGCCGCATCCGAGCCGGCGGCCGCTGTACCGCCGGCCGCCGCGCTTGCCAGCCCGGCCCCGCCGGCGCGCCCGGAGGCGGCCACCGCCTCCCCGCAGCCCTCGGTGCCGGAGCGGCCACCCGCCTCCACGCCTTCGCCTGCCGGCGCGGCCACCGCCGCCCCGCAGGCCGCCTCTCCGCCCGCTCCGCCGCCTGCTCCCCCGGCGGCTTCCCAGGCCGCTCCCGCGGTCGCGCCCCCCGCCGCCAGCGGCGCGGCACCCGGCCAGCCCGCCCCGCCACGCCGCGCGATGACGCCGGAGGAGCTGGAGGCGGTGATGCGGCGCGCAGACTCCATGCTCACCCTCCGGGATATTTCTGGCGCGCGGCTGCTCTATGCTTATGCCGCGGACTCCGGCAGCGGCCGCGCCGCCGCCGCGCTGGGCCGCACCTATGATCCGGCCTTCCTGGAAGGGATCGGCGCCCTGGGCATCCGCCCCGATCCCGCCCAGGCCGCGCATTGGTACCGGCGCGCGGTCGCGCTCGGCGAGGCGCAGGCCGCCACCGCCCTGTCGCGGCTGGAGCGACGCTGAGCAGCACGGCATCCATGGGAGAGGGGACGAGGATGAAGGAGCTTTCCATCGGCCGGCGCGGCGCCCTGCTGGCCGGCGCGGCGGGCCTGCTGGCCAGCCCTGTGGCCATGGCGCAGGGCGCCCGTCGCAGCATGGCGGACATGACGCGGGACGCGAATGCCGGCACGGTCGGCGTGATCTCCGGCGGCGTGGACGGCACCTATATCCGCATCGCCGCCGACCTCGCCGCGGTTCTCGACGAGGGCGACTACCTGCGCGTGCTGCCGGTGCTGGGCAAGGGATCGCTGCAGAACATCTCCGACCTGCTCTACCTGCGCGGGATCGACCTCGCCATCGTGCAGTCCGACGTGCTCGCCGCCGCGACGCGGGACCGGCTCTATCCCGGCGTCGGCCAGCTCGTGCAGTACGTCACCAAGCTCTATGACGAGGAGGTGCACGTTCTCGCCCGGCGCGACATCGAGCGCGTCGAGGACCTCGCCGGCAAGCCCGTCAACATGGACCTGCGCGGCAGCGGCACCGCGATGACGGCTTCGCTCATCTTCGAGGGCCTCGGGGTGCAGGTGCAGCCGGTCCATGCGCCGCAGGACACAGCGCTGGAGCGGCTGCGGCGGGGCGAGATCGCCGCGCTCGTCTATGTGGCGGGCAAGCCGGCCCGCCTGTTCTCCGGCGTCCGCGCCGAGGACAACCTCCACCTGCTGGCGCTGCCCCTCGTCCCCGCGCTGCTTGAGACCTACCTGCCCGCCACGATCAGGAACGCCGATTACCCCGCCCTGGTGTCGGAGAGCGGCGCCGTGCAGACCGTCGCGGTCGGCGCCGTGCTGGCCGTCTATGCCTGGAAGCCAGGCACCGAGCGATACGCCAAGGTGGTGCGCTTCCTGGAGCGCTTCCGGAGCAAGTTTCCCGCGCTGCTGCAGCCGCCACGCCACCCGAAGTGGCGGGAGGTCAACCTGACGGCGGAGGTGCCGGGCTGGACGCGCTTCGCCCCGGCCACCGAATAGCCCGCCACCACCGGCGCAGGCCCGCAGCCCCTGCCGGAGGCGTCGCCTTCCCGCCGCATGGTCCGGCGCCTGCCTCGCGGTTCGCAGCCGGGCGGGGAAGGGGGTTTGCCCTGCGAGCGGGGGCCGGGAGTGTGCAGGGGATCAGTTGTTGCGCCGCAGGCCCCCGGCGGCTAGAAGCGGCGCTTCCGTGCGGCCGGTCGGCATCGGCTGCTCCAGCAGAGAAAAGTGCGCCATGAAGCCCGACATCCACCCGGACTACCACGAGATCACCATCATCATGACGGATGGGACCACCTACAAGACCAAGTCCTGCATGGGCAAGGAAGGTGACACCCTGCGTCTGGACATTGATCCGAAGTCCCACCCGGCCTGGACCGGCCAGCAGCGCATCATCGACACCGGCGGGCAGATCGCCAAGTTCAACAAGAAGTTCGCCGGCATCGGCGCGCGCAAGAAGGCCTGACACCGGGCCGCGCGAAAGCCGAGCGCAGAGTGGGCGCCGCCCCCTTGAACAGGGGGGCGGCGCTTTCCATTTCAGGACACGCCAGCGGTGCCCGGACAGTCGGGGCCGCCGGTGTGGTCAGGTCGCGAAGGGTCGCCCAATCGGGGGCCCGCAGGCGCCGGGCCGCAGCACAATGGACCTTGCTTGCCCAAGGAGGCTCCTGGACTATGAACGCTATCGATCCGCTGTTCCGTTCCGCCATCGGCTTCGACCGCCTGACGCGGTTGATGGATACCGCCCGCTCCGCGGCGGACGGCCCCGCCTATCCTCCCTACAACATCGAGAAGACCGCCGAGGACTCCTACGTCCTGACCATGGCGGTGGCCGGCTTCGCGCCGGAGGACCTGGAGATCACCGCGCAGGACAACGTTCTGCTGGTGTCCGGCAAGGCCAGCCAGCAGCCCGAGCAGGAGCGCCGCTTCCTGTACCGCGGCATCGCCGGCCGCGCCTTCGAGCGCCGCTTCGTCCTGGCCGACCACATCCAGGTCGAGGGCGCCGAGCTTGCCAACGGTCTGCTGCACGTCGCGCTGAAGCGGCAGGTGCCCGAGGCCCTGAAGCCTCGCCGCATCGCCATCGCCAATGCGCAGCCGCGGCCGCAGCCGGTGCTGGAGGGCGAGAAGGACGCGCCGCTCGCCGCCTGACGGCCCGAGCCCCTGATGTTGAGCGGCCGGGGTGGCGACACCCCGGCCGTTTTTGCATTCGCGGGGCAGGGACGCGTGCACAACGTGCGTTCGCACTTGCGTCATGCCCGCCGGGCGCGCATATGAACGCGGCCGGTGCCCTTCTGGGCCGCCGGCCGCGCCCTGGTTGCGTGAAGGCGCGCCCCGCTCCGAAGCGGCGGCAGCCCTGCCAGGGCCCCGGGTGGCAATTCCCCCGGCTTTTCCCTGTGTTTCGGTACGACCCATCCACGCGGGGCGTCCTGAGCCCCTCAAACGGCGCGGCCGCATCGCCGGCGCCGAATCTTGGATGTGTTCCATGACCGATTTCAACGCCCTCGGCCTGGCCGAGCCGCTGCTGCGCGCGCTCGCCGACGAAGGCTACACCACCCCGACCCCGATCCAGGCCCAGGCGATTCCGCTGGTGCTGCAGGGGCGGGACCTGCTGGGCATCGCCCAGACCGGCACCGGCAAGACGGCCGCCTTCGCGCTGCCGCTGCTGCACCACCTGGCCGCCCGGAGGGCGCAGGCGCCGCGCGGCGGCTGCCGGGCGCTGATCCTGTCTCCGACGCGCGAGCTGGCGTCCCAGATCCATGACAACATCCGCGCCTATGGCCGCCACATGGGCCTGAGCTCCACCGTCGTTTTCGGCGGCGTCGGCGCGCGGCCGCAGATCCAGGCGCTGGCGCGCGGCGTGGACATCCTCGTCGCCACCCCGGGCCGGCTGCTCGACCACGTCCAGGCCGGTGTCGCCCGGCTCCAGACCGTCGAGGTGCTGGTGCTCGACGAGGCCGACCAGATGCTGGACCGCGGCTTCTGGCCCGCCATCCGCCGGCTCACCGGCATGATGTCGAAGAACCGTCAGACGCTGTTCTTCAGCGCCACCATGCCGGCCGAGATCGCCAAGATCGCGAACGAGCTGCTGCAGGACCCGGCCAAGGTCTCCGTCACGCCGGTGGCCTCCACCGCCGAGCGCGTCGAGCAGCGGCTGATCCACATCGACGCCAGCCGCAAGCGCGTGCTGCTCGCCGAGATGCTGCGCGACCCGGCGATCGGCCGCGCGCTGGTCTTCGCGCGCACCAAGCACGGCGCCGACCGCGTGGCCAAGCACCTAGTGGCCGAGGGCATCAACGCCCACGCGATCCATGGCGACCGCAGCCAGGGCCAGCGCGAGCGGGCGCTCGCCGAGTTCCGCAACGGCCGCGCGCCGATCCTGGTGGCGACCGACATCGCCTCCCGCGGCATCGACGTCGATGGCGTGACGCATGTCTTCCAGTTCGACCTGCCGGATACGCCGGAGGCCTATGTGCACCGCATCGGCCGCACCGCGCGCGCCGGGGCGAGCGGCGAGGCTGTCGCCTTCTGCGCGCCGGACGAGCTGGTGAAGCTGAAGGCGGTCGAGAAGCTGATCGCCATGCGCATTCCCGCCGAGGACCGTCGCAGCGAGGCGGCCCGCGCCGAGGCCGCCACCGCGGCGCCGAAGCCCGCGCCCCGGGGCCGGGGCGGCCGCCCGCAGGGGGCCGGCCGGCCGCAGGGCCAGGGGCCCGGGCGCCGGCAGGGTGCCGGGCGGGGCGGCATGCCGCAGCGCGGCGCGATGCCGGAAGGCAAGGACCGCAGCTGGCGCAACGCCGACTTCCGCGACGGCGGGCGCTAAAGCAGATCCCGATCGGGTGGAAACACCCAATCGGTAGCTAGAGCGTTTGAAGCGAGCCAAAGCGAGCGGAAACCGCGCTAGGCAGGCAAGGCCGGGAGAGGTGATCTCCCGGCCTTTGCCGTTTCAGTCGCTGGCCATGACCCGCACGTAGCTGCCTGGCGCGTCCTCGATCGCGGGCAGCGCGGCGCTGCCCGGCTGGCGCGCCGGCACCAGCGTCCTGTCGAGGCCGCTGACCCAGCGGTGCCAGTCCGGCCACCAGGAGCCGGCCATCTCCGTGGCGCCGGCGAACCAGGCCTCCGCTTCCGGCGGCGCCTCTTCCGAAACCCAGTGGCTGTACTTGCCGGAGTCCGGCGGGTTGGCGACGCCGGCGATATGCCCCGAGGCCGCCAGCACGAAGCGCACCGGCCCCTGGAAGAGCTGCGTCGCGCGGTAGGTGCTCTTCCAGGGCGCGATGTGGTCCTCCCGCGTCGAGAGGAAGTAGGACGGCACCTTGATCTTGCGCACGTCGAGCGGCACGCCGGCGAGCGTGACGGCGCCGGGCTTCACCAGGTCGTTCTGCTGGTACATGCGGCGCAGGTAGAAGCTGTGCATCGCCGCCGGCATGCGCGTGCTGTCGTCGTTCCAGTACAGCAGGTCGAAGGGGAAGGGTTCCTGCCCGAGAAGGTAGTTCTGCACCACGAAGGACCAGATCAGGTCGTTGGCGCGCAGCATGTTGAAGGTGGTGGCCATCTCATGCCCCTCGAGATAGCCGCGCCGCTGCATCCGCTCCTCGAGCGACCTCAGCTGCTCCTCGTCAATGAACACCGACAGCTCGCCCGCCTCGGCGAAGTCCACCATGGTGGTGAAGAAGGTGGCGGACTTGACGCGCGTGTCGCGCTTCGCCGCCATGTGCGCCAGCGTGCAGGCCAGCAGCGTGCCGCCCAGGCAGTAGCCGATGACATTGACACCCTTCTCGCCGGTCGCCTTCTGGATGGCGTCCAGCGCCGCGTAGGGGCCTTCGAGCATGTAGTCCTCGAAGCTCTTCTGCGCGAGCGTCTCGTCCGGGTTCACCCAGGAGACGACGAAGACGGTGTGGCCCTGCGCCACCGCCCAGCGGATGAAGCTGTTCTTCGGACGGAGGTCGAGGATGTAGAACTTGTTGATCCAGGGCGGGATGATCAGCAGCGGCCGCTTCAGCACCTTCTCGGTGGCGGGCGCGTACTGGATGAGCTGCATCAGCGCGTTCTGGTAGACCACCTTGCCTGGCGTGACGGCAATGTTCTCGCCGATGCGGAACTTGGTCTCGTCCGTCATGCGGATGCGCAGCTTGCCCTTGCCGCGCTCCAGGTCGGACAGCAGGTTCTGCAGCCCGCGCAGCAGGTTCTCGCCGCCGGTCTCGGCCGTCTTGCGCAGCACCTCGGGGTTGGTCATCAGGAAGTTCGAGGGGCTCATCGCGTCCACGAACTGCCGGGTGTAGAAGTCGACCTTCTGCGCCGTCTTGGGGTCGAGGTCCTCGGCGGCGCGCGCGACGTTGGTGAAGTAGCGCGCCGAAAGAAGGTAGGACTGCTTGATGAAGTCGAAGACCTCGTTCTCGCGCCAGGAATCGTCCTTGAAGCGGCGATCCTTCGGGTCCTCGGCGATGACGGGCTTCACTTCCTCGTCGCCCCACATGCGGCGCGCGGTGTTCTGCCAGAGCGTCAGGTAATCTTGCCAGAAGCCGAGCTGCGCCTCCACCAGCCGCGCCGGGTTGGCCATCAGCCGCGCGGCCATGTCCATGAAGGCGGTGCCGATCTGCATCGGGTCGGCGCCGGCGGGGCTGCCGTCCGGTCCGGTCTGGGCCTGGCGCTTCAGGAAGTCGGCCACGATGCGCTGCCCGCGCTCGGCCACGTCTGCCATGGTGCGGGAGACCAGGTTCGGGTCGGGCAGGCGGAATGCACCGGCATCCGGGGGCGTGTCGTCCGTGGTCATGCGTCCCTCCGCGCCTGCGGCGCCTGCTTGTTGCCCCCGAGCCGCACTGCCCGATCCGTGACGGCGACCTTCCGCCCGGCCCGGCTTTCGGGCTAATGCCCTGAGCGGGCGAGAGCCTGAGCGGGCGAGAAGAGGACGGACCATGGAACAGCGCGCCGGTCGAGGCACTCGACAAGGTAAAGCCCGGCCCTTGGGGCTTCAAGCCGAGGCGGCGCGTTGCGGCCTGGCGCTCGGCGCATTGTTTCTGCTGGCCGGCTGTGTCGGCGCGGCCGAGGCGCCGGGCCGTTTCCTCGACCGCGCCTTCGGCACGCCCCTGGATGGGCGCCCGCCGCCGCCGGGCTCCGGCGAGCCCTATCCCAACCTCGCCTCGGTGCCGCCGGCCCCGCCGCGGGGCTCTCCCTCCGAGCGGGAGGCGCTGACCAGCCGCCTCTCCGCCGCCCGCGCCGCCTCCCGGGAGCCGGTCACGCCCGGCGGGCCGCTGCCGGCGCCGCCGGCAGGCGTCGAGGGCGCGGGGAGGGTCCCCCTGCGGCCGCCTTCGGCCCCGCGCCTGGCCGCCGCGCCGCGGGTGCGCCCGGATGCGCCGCTTGCCGCCCCATCACCGGGACCGGCCGGCGAAGCGCCCGGTGCCGCGCCGGCGCTGCCCGCCGATCCGGGCGCCCCGCCCGCGCCGCCGCCCGCCGAATTCCTGGCGACACCGCCGCCGCGGCTGTAAGTCCGCTTCCGGCCGCCCGCCGTTCCGATTCCGCCGGCGGCCGATCTGCTCTATCGTCCCCGCGCCAGATTTTACGGACCTCCCGCCATGACCGAGGAATTCCACCGTATCCGCCGCCTGCCGCCCTATGTCTTCGCCGAGGTCAACCAGGCGAAGGCAAGGGCCCGCGCGGCGGCCGAGGACATCGTGGACCTTGGCATGGGCAACCCGGACAGCCCGACGCCGCCGCATATCGTGGCCAAGCTGATCGAGGCGGTGCAGAACCCCGACACCCACGGCTACTCCGCCAGCAAGGGCATCCCCGGCCTGCGCCGGGCGCTCGCCGGCTACTATGGCCGCCGCTTCGGGGTGCAGCTCGATCCGGAGACGGAGGTGGTGGCGACGCTGGGCTCGAAGGAGGGGCTGGCGAATCTGGCCGCCGCCATCACCTCGCCGGGCGACACCATCCTGGTGCCGAACCCGAGCTACCCGATCCACCAGTTCGGCTTCATCATCGCCGGCGCCTCGGTGCGCTCGGTGCCGCACGCGCCGGACGAGGAGATGCTGCGCGCGCTGGAGCGCGCCGTGCGCCATTCCGTGCCGAAGCCGACGGCGCTGATCGTCAACTACCCCTCCAACCCGACCGGGCTGATGGCCGACCTCGACTTCTACCGCGAGATCGTCGCCTTCGCCCGCCGGCACGAGATCTACGTGCTCTCCGACCTCGCCTATGCCGAGCTGTATTACGGCGACAAGGTGCCGCCCTCGATCCTGCAGGTGCCGGGCGCGAAGGAGGTGGCCGTCGAGTTCACCTCGATGTCCAAGACCTACAACATGGCCGGCTGGCGCATGGGCTTCGCGGCCGGCAACCCGAAGCTGATCGCGGCGCTGACGCGGGTGAAGTCCTACCTCGACTACGGCGCCTTCACGCCGATCCAGGTGGCCTCCGTCGCGGCGCTGAACGGCCCGCAGGACTGCATCGAGGCGATGCGCAAGCTCTACCGCGAGCGGCGGGACGTGCTGGTGAAGGGGCTGAAGCAGTCCGGCTGGGACGTGCCGGTGCCGGAGGCCGGCATGTTCGTCTGGGCGCCCATTCCGCCGCGCTTCCGCGACCTCGGCAGCGTCGAGTTCAGCAAGCTGCTGCTGGCCCGCGCGAAGGTGGCGGTGGCGCCGGGCATCGGCTTCGGCGAGCACGGCGATGGCCATGTGCGCATCGCCATGGTGGAGAACACCCAGCGCATCCGGCAGGCGCTGCGCGGCATCCGCAGCTTCCTCGCGACCGACAACGGTGGTCCGATTGGGGGCGGCCCGGCCAGCGAGCCGGCGCCGCACGCATCTGCTGAACTGGTGAAAGAATGACCCGTCCACTTTCCATCGCGGTCGCCGGCCTGGGTACGGTCGGCGCCGGCGTGCTGACCTTGCTGCGCGACAATGCCGAGCTGATCGCCGCCCGTGCCGGGCGGCCCATCATCGTCACCGCCGTCGCCGCGCGCGACCGCAACCGCGACCGCGGCGTCTCGCTGGAAGGGCTGCGCTGGTACGAGGACCCGGTGGCCATGGCCGCCGAGGCGCGGGCCGACGTGGTGGTGGAGCTGATCGGCGGCAGCGACGGCCCCGCGCGCCACGCGGTGGAGGCGGCGCTGAATGCCGGCCGCCCGGTGGTGACGGCCAACAAGGCGCTGCTCGCCCTGCACGGGGCGGCGCTGGCGCAGAAGGCCGAGGCGGCGGGCGTCACGCTGGCCTTCGAGGCGGCGGTGGCCGGCGGCATCCCCGCCATCAAGGCGCTTCGCGAGGGGCTGGCGGCCAACCGCATCGGCCGTGTCACCGGCATCCTGAACGGCACCTGCAACTACATCCTGACCTGCATGCGCGACCAGAAGCGCGAGTTCGGCGACGTGCTCGCCGAGGCGCAGCGCCTGGGCTATGCGGAAGCCGATCCCTCCTTCGACATCGACGGCGTGGACGCGGCGCACAAGCTCGCCATCCTCGCGGCGCTGGCCTTCGGCCGGCCGGTCGAGTTCGATGCGGTGCATGTGGAGGGCATCCGCAACATCACCGCCCTCGACATCGCGCTGGCCGAGGAGCTGGGCTTCCGCATCAAGCTGCTCGGCATCGCGCAGCAGGAGGAAGCGGGCGTCGCCGCCCGCGTGCATCCCTGCATGGTGCCGGCGAGCCACCCCATCGCCCGCGTGGACGGCGTGTTCAACGCCGTGGTGGCGGAAGGCGACTTCGTCGGCCGCGTGGTGCTGGAAGGCCGCGGGGCAGGGGCGGGACCGACCGCCAGCGCGGTGGTGGCCGACCTGATCGACATCGCCCGCGAGCGCCACACGCCCGTCTGGGGCGCCGACCACGCGGCGCTTTCCGCCGTGCCGGCCCTGCCGATGGCCAGCCACCACGGCGCCTACTACCTGCGCCTGATGGTGCTGGATCGGCCCGGCGTCATCGCGGACGTCACCGGCGTGCTGCGCGACCACGGCATCAGCCTGGAATCCATGATCCAGCGCGGCCGCGCGCCCGGGGAGGCGGTGCCGGTGGTGCTGACCACGCATGGCTGCCAGGAGGCGGCGATGCGCGACGCGCTGAAGCGGATCGCGGCGCTGGAGGCAGTGCTCGAACCGCCCGCGCTGATCCGCATCGAAACCCTCTGACGAGCGTTAGCGGGACGGTTTTCACCGCCTCCCGCACCCGGGAAGAACAGGAGCCTCTCATGCGTCGCGACACCACCCCCGTAGATCGCAACCTCGCCCTCGAACTGGTGCGCGTCACCGAGGCGGCGGCGCTGGCCGCCAGCAGCTGGATCGGCCGCGGCGACAAGAACGCCGCCGACGGCGCCGCGGTGGACGCCATGCGCAAGGCCTTCGACACCGTGGACATCAGCGGCACCGTCGTCATCGGCGAGGGCGAGATGGACGAGGCGCCGATGCTCTACATCGGCGAGAAGATCGGCGCCGGCGGGCCGGAAGTGGACATCGCCGTCGATCCGCTGGAGGGCACCAACATCTGCGCCACCGGCGGGCCGAACTCGATCGCCACGCTCGCCGTGGCGGAGAAGGGCGGCTTCCTGCACGCGCCCGACATCTACATGAACAAGATCGCCGTCGGCCCCGACCTGCCGGTCGGCGTGGTGGACCTCGACGCCACCCCGGGCGAGAACCTGCGCGAGCTGGCCAAGGCCAAGAAGGTGGAGATCAACGACCTTGTCGTCTGCATCCTCGGTCGCGACCGCCACAAGGACATCATCAAGGCCTGCCGCGAGGCCGGCGCGCGCATCATGCTGATCCCGGACGGCGACGTGGCCGGCGTCATCGCCGTGTCGCAGCCCAGCACGGGCGTGGACCTCTATCTCGGCTCCGGCGGCGCGCCGGAGGGCGTGCTGGCCGCCGCCGCGCTGCGCTGCATCGGCGGCCAGATGCAGGGCCGCCTGATGTACGAGGACGAGGCGCAGATCACCCGCGCCCGCGAGATGGGCCTCAGCGACCCGCACCGGAAGCTCGGCGTCGCGGACATGGCGAAGGGCGACGTGATGTTCGCCGCGACGGGCGTCACGGGCGGGCCCATGCTGCACGGCGTGCGCCGCCGCGCCACCACCGCCTATACCCATTCCATCATCATGCGCAGCAAGACCGGCACGGTGCGCTACATCGAGGGGCACCACAACTTCGCGCTGAAGCCGAGCGCCTTCCTTGCCTGAGGCGCTGGCAGCGGCCTTGCCGGAGCAGGCCGCGCCGGTCCTCGGCGTCGCCCGCTCCGCGCTGGGCCGCCGCTGGAGCTGGCGCCAGGCCGATGCGCGCACCGGCCTGGCCATCGCGCAGCGCCTGGCGCTGCCGGAACTGCTCGGGCAGCTGCTCGCCGCGCGCGGCGTTGCGCCGGAGCAGGCGCAGCTCTTCCTTGAGCCGACGCTGCGCGCCCTGCTGCCCGATCCCTCCGTGCTGGTGGACATGGACCGCGCGGCGGAGCGGCTGGCACAGGCGGTGCGCGACGGCGAGCAGGTGGCCGTCTTCGGCGACTACGACGTGGACGGCGCCTGCGCCGGCGCGTTGATGACGCGCTTCCTGCGCGATCTTGGCTGCCGCGTGCGCGCCTATGTGCCGGACCGCCTGAAGGAAGGCTACGGCCCCAACGCCACCGCCATCGCCGCGCTCTGCGCCGAAGGCGCGCGGCTGGTGGTCTGCGTGGACTGCGGCATCGCCGCGCATGAGGCGCTGAAGGCCGCCGAGGGCCGCGCCGATGTGGTGGTCCTCGACCACCACAAGGCGGAGGGCCCGGTGCCGGCGGTCGCCGCGGCGGTGAACCCCAACCGGCTCGACTGCGCCTCCGGCCTGCGCAACCTCTGCGCCGCGGCCGTGAGCTTCATGGCCGCCGTGGCGACGCTTCGGGTGCTGCGCCGCGCCGGCTTCTTCGCCGACCGTCCCGAGCCGAACCTGCTCGGCTTCCTGGACCTGGTGGCGCTGGCCACGGTCTGCGACGTCATGCCGCTGACCGGCCTGAACCGCGCCTTTGTCGCCCAGGGGCTGAAGGTGATGGGGCGCGGCGGCCGCGTCGGCATCGCGGCCCTGCTGGAGGTGGTGCAGGCGCGCGACGCGCCCTCGGCCTACACGCTGGGCTTCCTGCTCGGCCCGCGCATCAACGCCTCGGGACGCATCGGCGAGCCGGATCTTGGCCTGCGCCTGCTGACCTGCGACGACCCCATCGAGGCGCGCGCCATCGCCGAGCGGCTGGACCTGGTGAACCGCCGCCGGCAGGAGGTGGAGAGCGCGGTTCTCGCCGAGGCCTTCGCCCAGGCGCAGATGCAGTCCGAGGCCGGACATCCGGTGCTGCTGGTGTGCGGCGACGGCTGGCATCCCGGCGTGGTCGGCATCGTTGCGGGCCGCGTGAAGGAGCGCTTCAACCGCCCGGTCTGCGTCGCCGGGGTGGATGGCGGGCTGGCCAAGGGCTCCGGGCGCTCCGTGCCGGGCGTGGACCTCGGCGCGGCCATCATCGCCGCGCGCCAGGCCGGGCTGCTGCAGACCGGCGGCGGGCACCCGATGGCCGCCGGCTTCTCCTTCCGCCTGGAGAACCGCGAGGCCTGCCACGCCTTCCTCAACGAGCGCCTGGCCCATGCCGCCGCCCTGCCGGCCAGCGCCGAGCTGGTGCTGGACGGAACCCTGCTGGTGCCGGCCGCCACCGCCGAGTTGGCCTCGGAGATCGCGCGCCTCGGCCCCTTCGGCGCCGGCAACGAGGAGCCCGCCTTCGCCTTTCCCCGCGTGCGGATCGTCCGTGCCGACCGGGTGGGCAAGGAGGGCAACACGGTGCGCGCCTTTGTCGAGGGCGAGGCCGGCGGGCGGCTGAAGGCGGTCTGCTTCCGCGCCAAGGAAGGGCCGCTGGCCGAGTTGCTGCTGGGCAGCGGCGGCGCCCCGGTGCACCTGGCCGGAACCCTGCGCGCCGAAAGCTGGAACGGCAGCGTCACCCCCGGCCTGCACCTGCAGGACGCCGCGCGCGCCTGACCGCGCGGCGCCCGGCCGGGCGAGGGGAGGGGAGCTACAGCGGCTCGCCCGCCCCCGTGCCGGCATGGGGCGCCGGGATGCACCATCCTTTGCCGCGCGGGGTGCTGACGCATCCCGGCCAGCGCGGGTCCACCGGCGGGCCGAAGCCGGCCGGCAGCAGCGGCCCGATCCATCTCGGGAGGCCCACGCCGCCGCCGGCGCGCCGGGACCGCCTTTCGGCTTCGGCCGCTCTCGCGGCCGCAAGGGCTCGACCCAGCCCACAGGTCATCAGGAACGAGGAGCGCCATCACTCCCCAAGGCTTCAGAACAGGTTCTGTCCCGAGCCTTCAGGGCCATGAGGACCGCAGCCTGACATAGGGCGGGCGTCAAGTCCGGCGAGTCCTGGCTGGGACCGATGCCGGCCGGCTTGGGTGAAGTCATGTCGGGAGGTCCGGCCGCCATGGGCCGGGAAGGTCCGACGTCCGATGGCCAGTGCTTCACGTGCTAGCCGTACCGCCGACTTCGTCATCCCCCGCATCGAGGACCTCTCGCACCCAGATCTTCCATGCTCTTCCGGCGCATCCCCCACTCAGGAGGTTTCAACAGAGCACCCGCGCCTCCCAACGCGGGACCGCCTAGCGGGGCGCCGGTCGTCCTTCCTGCAGTCCTCGCTGATAGGCGGCCTGTTCGTCCTGCTTGTGCTGGTCGTAGAGGTAGCCTCCCGCCGCACCAACGCCGGCGCCGATCAGCGCGCCCCATCCGAAGTCGCCGGTCAGCGAGCCGATCACCGCGCCGCCGGCTGCACCGGCGCCGGCGCCGGACAGCGTGCGCCGGCTGGTGTCGCTCATCTCCGAACAGCCGCCGACGGTAAGTCCGATCCCCAGAACCGCCGCCGACAGCGTCTTCATGCTGATCATGGTTGGAACTCCGTTGCCTCAGGAGGGTCCTCAGCGAGCCTGCGACCGGCCTTGCCGCTGCGGTGCAGGGCACGGATAGGCGGCATGGGCCCAGCGTGCGAGCCCATCGACGGCGCGCTCGCCTCTGTGTTGCGGGTTGGCCTCGGCCCAGGCAACGAAGGCATTGGCTACCTGCGCCCGCGTGGGCGGTGGATTCGGCGCGCAGAAGACGGGCGCGTTTCCCGAGCCGGGCTGGCTTACGGCAGCATGATATTGCCCGGCGCCTTGCAGGAAGCCGTGACAGAAGGCGACGGCCGAAGTGTATTGCGCCGCCTGCGGAGACATGCCGCAAAGGGTTGCCAGATCGGCCACCGTGCGAGCCTCAAACGCAGCTTGCGGCGCCGCGCTGGTGATCGGCATCGCGCCGGGCTGCGCGGCCGCCGGCAGGGTGGCCACCGCCGAGAGCGCGGCGATGAATGCGGCCGGAGCCAGGAATTGGGTCATCCGTATGTTCCTCCCTTCTGGGCCGTCTCTCCGCCCAAGAGCGACTGGGCTTGCGGTCGCGGTGTTGAACTGGAGCGTTTCCGGACGCGCGGCGCGGCATGTCCGCCGCCACCCATCGTCGGTCTTTCCGCACTGCGCCGCATAACGGCGCCGAACGAAGGGGCGCGCCTGCTGGGACCCAAGACCTGCCCGGCTTGGTGGCGTCGAACGGCACGGGGCCGGCGAGCGTGTCCGATGAGTGAGAAAGCCGCCATGGCGCCTTTCCCCGCGGCCCGCATGTTCTTGTTCCGCGGACTGCCGCGGCCGCCCGAGCGTATTGCAAGGCTAAGGGATCGCCTGGCGCGCTGCGAAGGCATGAACGGTATCAAGAAACCACTACATGCCCGAGCCCTTCAGCGCGGCTGCGCGGCTGCGCGGCAGCGCCCTTCCGCGAGGAGACCGGCCTGCCCGCAACCTTGGCCACGACAGGCGGGCATGGCCGCGGGGCCCGTTCGGGCGATGGTAGGTGTCTGCCATGCATGGTGCTGTCCGGACCGACCATTTCCGTTGATTGTGAGGGGGTGTCTGCGTCCTGGCTTCCGTTCGCGGCGTTTTACACCCGTGTGACAGGGACTCTTGATGGCATGGCTGCGCCTAATATCCGGACGATCCGCTTCTCCGAACCGGATGCTTTGGCTTCCGCCCTGCGGGGCGGCAGCATTGCCATCACGCCCGTGACGGCGGGTCCGTTCGAAGCCAAGCTGACCGAGTTCGTTCTGGGAGACTTGGTGCTTCAGATCAGCTGCGGCACGCCGGCGATGATGCTTGGCGAAGTGGCCGCTGATACCGTCTGGATCCAGCTTCCGCTCAGTGGACACCAGGACCTGCTGCTGAACGGGCGGCAGGTCGCTCCCGGCGACTTTGCCGCGATTGCCCCGGGAGCCGGCCTTGACGCCGTCGCGCTCGCGGAATCCCGCTGGGCCCTCGTTGTGCTCTCCGCCGAGACGATCGCGGGGCTGCTGCCACCGCCGCGCCGCGCCGTGCTGCTCCGTCCGGGCATACCGAGGATGCTCCGCGCCAGCCCGCGAGCCTGGGAAGCTGCCATGTCCCTCATGGAGATGGCCACCGAGTCCGCTGTGAGGGATCCCGGCATTTTCGAGGTGGAGGAGGCCCGTCTGGGCTTGCGCGCCTCGGTGCTGGAGGTTCTGGTCGTGCTACTCGCCGGCCCCTGGGAAGACCGGCCGACCCGCGTGCTCCGCACGTCCCGCACCCGGTACCAGATCATCCGGGCCGTGGAGGAGCACCTCCGCGCGGCGCCGTGGCAGGCGTCCTGCCCGAGCGAGATCTGCGCCGCCTTGGGCCTCTCCCGCTGGCGGGTCGATGCGGCCTTCCGAGCGAGTTCCGCCATCAGCCTCCAGCGATACGTCCGGCTGCGCTGCCTGGCCATGGCGGGCGCCGCGCTCCGTTCCGGCCGGTTTCGCCACGCTTCCCTTGCCGAGATCGCGGCGGCCTTCGGCTTCCGGGATGAGGGACACTTCGCGCGCGAGTATCGCGAGATGTTCGGCGAGCCGCCGTCGATCACGCTCAGCCACGCCGGGCGGGAGGCGGCAGATGCAGGATAGCGGCGGGGAGGCGTGCCTCTCCTGGCCTGACTGACGTCGGTCGTGCCCCCGGGCGTGGTGTAGGAGC
>NZ_SNVJ01000026.1 GCF_009829925.1 Teichococcus coralli | reverse complement strand
CGGGCCACCCAGCCGGAAAGTCGCTCAACAACAGAAAGCCGCCCTCAGGGGCGGCTTTCTGCGTACGAGCTTTCAGCCAAGCCTCACTGAACGAGCACCTCGATCCGCCGGCTGAGCATCGGCCGCTTCCTAGAGCAGATCCCGATCGGGTGGAGCCACCCAATCGGATGAAGATGCTCTTCAAAACAAATATCTAGAGCGTTTGAAGTGAGCCAATTGGGCGTCCGCCCAGATGGCCTGCGGCCGCGCTTCGCCGTAAACTGGGGGCATGAGCGAGAGCACGCGGCTGCAGGCGTTCATCGACCGTCACCAACGGCTCTTCGTGCTGACCGGTGCCGGCTGCAGCACGAATTCCGGCATTCCCGACTACCGGGACGCCGACGGACAGTGGAAGCGCACGCCGCCCGTGACCTTCCAGGCCTTCATGGGCAGCGAGGCGACTCGCCAGCGCTACTGGGCGCGCAGCCTGGTCGGCTGGCGGGTCTTCGGCCGGATCAAGCCCAACCCGGCCCATGCGGCGCTGGCGCGCCTTGAAGCTTTCGGCAAGAGCGAGCTGCTGCTTACCCAGAACGTGGACCGCCTGCACCAGGCTGCCGGCAGCACCCGGGTGATCGACCTTCACGGACGCCTGGACCGGGTGCGCTGCACCGGCTGCGGCCGCACCAGTCCGCGTGACGCCATGCAGGAGGCGCTGGTCCGGCTGAATCCCGCCTGGGCCGGGCGCGACGCCGTCGCGGCTCCGGACGGCGATGCCGATCTCGACGAGACAAATTTTTCCGCCTTTCGCGTGCCGCCCTGCCCCTGCTGCGGTGGGTTGCTCAAGCCGGACGTCGTGTTCTTTGGCGAGACCGTGCCGAAGGACCGGGCCGCGGCGGCCTTCGAGGCGCTGGAGCGGGCGGACGGAATGCTGGTGGTTGGCTCCTCGCTGATGGTCTATTCGGGCTTCCGCTTCGTGCAGGCGGCGGCGCGTCACGGAAAGCCGGTGGCCGCCGTCAATCTCGGCCGCACCCGCGCCGATGGCCTGCTGGCGCTGAAGGTGGCGCAGCCCTGTGCCGAGGCCCTGTCCTTTCTGCTGGAGTGACCCGCGCCCGCAAGGGCGAGAGGGGCGGTGCGAGCCGGGCGGCCGCGGCGAAGCGCGCCTGGACAGCGCATTCCTCCCGGCCCTCGGACGATGCGGGAGAGAGGCCGGCACGGAAAGCAGGGTGCGTTCCCCTTGCCTGGAGGGTTCCGCCGCCTCGCCTCCGCATGGCCGCGTATCGCATGACCATCATTGGCCCTGGTGATGGGGCGACGGCGCCTCAAGGCCCATATCCTCGCGTGACAAAGGCCCTTCGGCCAAATCCAGGGCGTGCCCGGCCCTTCCGCCGGCTTGCATTCCCTCTTTCTGGACGGCGCTGACCATGAAGAAGATCGGCTTTCTTTCCTTTGGCCATTGGACGCCTTCGCCGGGTTCCGGCACGCGCTCCGCCGCCGACGCGCTCCTGCAATCCATCGAGCTTGCGGCTGCCGCGGAGGAGCTGGGCGCGGACGGCGCCTATGTCCGCGTTCACCACTTCGCCCGGCAGCTCGCCTCGCCCTTTCCGCTTCTGGCCGCCATGGGCGCGAAGACCCGCCGCATCGAGCTGGGCACCGCCGTCATCGACATGCGTTATGAGAACCCGCTCTACATGGCCGAGGATGCCGGTGCCGCCGACCTGATCAGCGGTGGCCGCCTCCAGCTCGGCCTCAGCCGTGGGTCGCCCGAGCAGGTGATCGATGGCTGGCGCCATTTCGGCTACACGCCGGTGGAAGGGGAAACCGACGCGGAGATGGGCCGGCGGCATGCGCAGGTCTTTCTGGAGATGCTGCGCGGCCAGGGCTTCGCCGCCCCGAACCCGCGCCCGATGTTCCCCAACCCGCCGGGCCAGCTGCGCCTGGAGCCCCATTCGGAAGGCCTGCGCGAGCGCATCTGGTGGGGTTCAGGTTCCAACGCCACGGCGGTCTGGGCGGCACGGCAAGGCATGAACCTGCAGAGCTCCACCCTCAAGGATGACGAAACGGGAGAGCCCTTCCACATCCAGCAGGCCGCTCAGATCCGCGCCTACCACGCGGCCTGGAAGGAGGCCGGCCATGCCCGCGCCCCGCGCGTCTCGGTCAGCCGCAGCATCTTTCCGCTGCTCGACGACCGCGACCGGGCTTACTTCGGCCAGGGCGGCAAGGAGCAGGACCGGGTCGGCTTCATCGACGAGAACACGCGCGCCATCTTCGGCCGTGGCTACGCCGCCGAGCCTGACGCGCTGGTGGAGCAGCTGCGCGCCGACGAGGCGATCGCCGCGGCCGACACCCTTCTGCTGGCGGTTCCCAATCAGCTCGGCGTCGAGTACTGCGCGCATGTGATCGAGGGCATCCTGAAGCACGTCGCCCCGGCCCTGGGGTGGCGCTGATCCGGGGGACTCCGGTGGCGGCGCGCCGCCCGCCGGCGCCACCTTGCCGATCACGCTGAACCGGGCTCCGGAGCGCCGGAGAAGGTGGCCGCCGCAGCCCTGCCGCGCGGCGGGAGGAGGTCGGGGCCGGTTCAGGCAACCGGCCCCGGCGTATGCGAAACGTTCATCAGCCAGCACACCATGGCGAAGTAGCCCACCAGCATCACCAGCTCCACCACCGCAGCCTCGTCCCATTGTTCGCGCGCGCCGGCGTAGGTGGCGTCGCTGAGCCGGTGCTGGCGGAGAAGCTCGCAGGCGAGGGCGCGGGCAAGCGCCAGGTCGGCGCGCAGGCCGGCCGGCGAGGGCTCCCCGGCATCGAGGGCGGCCAGCGCCGCCGCCGGCACGCCCGCAGCGGCGGCGAGCGGCAGGTGCATGTCCCATTCGAAGACGTTGGACAGCTCGCGCGCGACGACGCAGATCGTCCATTCGCGCAGCGCCGCATCGAGCCTCCCCCGGTAGCGCAGGCCCTCGCCCAGAGCTGCGGCGGCGTGCAGCAGCGGCGGGCAGTGCAGAAGCGGCCTGAAAGGGCCGTGAACGCCGCGGCGCGGACCGTTGATCAGCGCCTCGGCGGCGTCCTGCTGCGCCGGGTCGAGGCTTGGCGGCGGTCCCAGCCGTTCCGGCAGGCCTGCCTCGGGAAAGCGCAGGGCGGACGTCATCGAAGGAGCTGCGTTCATGGCGCTTGCCTCAGGGTGAAGGGAAGGGGGCGTGGGTCGCGCCACAGCCAGGCGGCGGTGAGCGCCAGCAGCACCGTGGAGACCGCGTTCGCCCAGGCCAGGGCATCCCACCCCGCCCAGCTGCCGGGGCCGAGCAGGCGGACGAACAGGGGGCCGGCGATCTGCCCGGCCGCGAAGGCGACCGTCATCCGCGCCAGCAGCGGGGTCGGGTTGGCGGGCAACTGCTCGCGCGCCAGCTGCAGCCCCGCCATGGTGGCCACCATGAAGGTTCCACCCACCAGCACGGCGGATGCGGCGAGGGTCCAGAGGGACTGTGCCGCCAGCGGCAAGGCGGTGCCGAAAGCCATGATGCCCTGCGCCAGCGCCCAGACGCGCCGCCGCGGCCATGCGGACAGCCAGCGCGCGGCAAGCGCAACGGAGAGGGCGGCGGCCAGGCCAAAGAGGGGCCAGGTGAGCCCGAACACCAGCGGGTCGGACACCAGTTGGCGGGCCATGGCGGGCAGAAAGGTGGCCGGCACGATGTAGCCGAAGCCAAAGGTGCCGTAGCACAGCATCAGCTCCAGATGGCCGCGTTGGCGGCCGGGTGCGGCAGGGGCAGGGCGATGCGCCGCCGGGCCGGGTATGCTGCTCCGGCTGCCCGGAGCGAGGCCCACGAACAGCGCGCCTGCCGCGGCGGCCAGCCCCAGTTCGAGCCAGAGGCGGCTGGCGGGCTGCTGCCCGCCGAGCCAGGCGAGCGCGCCGGCCAGGGCGATGCCCAGGCCCACCCCCGTGTAGATCCAGGCGCCCAGTTGCGGGACGTGCCGCCTGGCCAACTCCGCCAGGCACCAGCTGCTCGCGCAGACCAGCGCCCAGGCACTGAAGACGCCGGCCGCGGCCCGCAGCACGGCACCAAGGAGGGCCAGGCTTTCCCCGCCGATGCAGGCCATGGCGAGCGTCGCCAGCGCAACGCCGGTGAGGGACAGCTGCACGCCGCGACGGGGCGCGCCGGAGAACCAGGAGGCGGTCAGGGCACCGGCGAGGTAGCCACCATAATTGGCCGCCGCCCACAGGGCGCCGTCGGCCGCGCTCAGGGTGCCGTCGCGCATCATCAGCGGCATCAGGGGCGTGAAGGCGAAGCGGCCGACGCCCATGGCGACGGCGAGCGCGAGGATGCCGCTGGCGACGGTCAGCCCGGGCGGCGCCGGAGAGCTGGTGGGGGGAGGAGGGTCGTGGGTCATGGGCGGGGCGGATGAGACACCGCCCAGCCAGCATTGAATACTGAATTTTTGAGGCCTAAGGTTCTCCATATGAGAATGATCGATCTGGAAGGCCTGGACATCTTCCGCTGCGTGGTGCGGGAAGGGGGCGTGACGCGCGCGGCCGACCGGCTGCACCGCGTGCCCTCCAACGTCACCACCCGCATCAAGCAGCTCGAGGAGCGGCTGGGGGTCAGCCTGTTCCGTCGCCAGGGCCGGGGCCTGGTGCTCACCGATGCAGGCCGCACCCTGCTGGGCCACGCCGAGCGGCTGCTCCAGATGGCCGACATGGCCGAGCAGGAACTGCGAAGCGGCGTGGTGCGGGGCCTGTTGCGGCTGGGCTCCCTGGAAAGTGCCGCGGGCGCGAGGCTACCGCCGGTGCTGTCGGCCTTCCATGCCCGCTACCCCAACGTGTCCATCGAACTGCAGACGGGCACGACCGGGGCGCTGCTCCGCCGGCTGGAGCGCTTCGAGGTGGAGGCCGCCTTCGTGTCGGAGCCTTTCGAGGCGGGAGGCCTCTCCTCCGTGCCCGCCTTCGACGAGGAACTGGTGCTGATCAGCGCCAGGGGCCGGCCTCCGCTCCGCCAGCCCTCGGAACTCGGGGGGCAGACCCTGGTGGCCTTCCCGCACGGCTGCTCTTACCGGCGGCGCCTGATGGAATGGCTCGCCGAGGGAGGCGCCTCGCCCGAGCGGATCATGGACCTCGGCTCCTACCATGCGATCGTGGCCTGCGTGGCGGCCGGCAGCGGGGTGGCCATCGTGCCGGCGGAGGTGCTCGATCAGGCGGTCCTCGGCGGCTCGGTGGACCGCCATCCGCTGCCCCCGCGGCTGCGCCGGAACCGCACGCATCTCGTGTGGTCGGGGGAGGCCAGCGCGCCTCTGCGCGCCTTGGTGGAGCTTCTGCCCAAGCCGCCCGCGACGCGGCGAACCGGCGGGGAGAACAACGGTCACCCGCCATCGAAGCCCCGGCGCGTTGGATCGTGCCCGGGCCATGCCTGAAGGCCTGGCCGCCCGGCGGAATTGCGCGGCGGCTGCGGCTTTCCCGGCGAGGCCGGGTTGTGAGGGAGGATCTGCGCGAGATCGCGGCACCCGGGCCTTCCTGAGCAGCCCGCCCGGAAGGCGCATTGATGCCGATCCGGAACCCTGGTGGCAGCGAGGCGCGCCCAGCGCAGCGCCAGGGCCACGGCCGCCGGTTTCAGGGTAGCTCTTCGCTGCCCAGAACGAAGAGGCAGTCGCCCCGCTGCGTCCGGCCGGGCTGGCGCTTGCACAGCACGAAGCCGGCCCGCGCGAAACGATGCTCCACGGCGGCGCGCCAGGGCGTCTCCGGCGTATGCAGGCGCGCCGCGAGCTGCCCCGCCTGCACCCAATCCCCCAACTCGGCAACCGGCTCGAACAGTCCGGCCTCCTCGGCATAAACGAACTGGTCCTGCCCCTTGAGGCCGAAGATCCGTGTCTCGGGCGCCGGGATGCGCGCCTCCCCCGGAAGGATGCCGAGGTGGACGAGCAGGTTGCGCACGCCGCGCTCGGCCACGCGCAACCCCTCGGGCGAGACCGCGCCGGCACCGCCCAGCTCCGTGCCCACGCTTGGTATGCCCAGGCGCTCGGCCACGCCGCCCAGCGTCTGGTTGCCGCCCTGGCCTTGCGCGCGCCCCTGCACATAGGCGACCGGCGCCGCGAAGGCGCGCAGCGCGGCGAGCTGCCGCGCGTAGAGCGCTTCGTCCTCCACGCGGCCGGTCAGGGAGCAGGGCGTGTAGAGCAGCGAGGAGCCGCCGGAATGCAGGTCGCAGACCAGATCGGCGCGCGGCACCAGCTGCTCGCTGATGAACCAGGCGATCTGCTCGGTCACGCTGCCGTCCGGGTCGCCTGGGAAGATGCGGTTGAGGTTGAGGTTGTCGATCGGCGAGACGCGGTTGCCGGCGAGCGCCGCCGGGAAGTTGGCCGTCGGCAGGATGATGACGCGGCCGCGGATCTGTTCCGGGCGCAGCGATTGCACCAGGTTGGTCAGCGCCACCTGGCCCTCATACTCGTCCCCGTGGTTGCCGGAAACGAACAGCGCGGTCGGTCCTTCGCCGTTCCGGATCACCACGATCGGCATGGGCAGGAAGCCATAGGCCGAGATGTGCGAGGAGTGGAACAGCCGCAGAAAGCCCTGCTGGAAGCCGTCCTTGTCGAAATCCACATCGCAGAGGATGCGGGTCCTGCGGGTGTCGCTCATGCGTGCGGCTCCTGGCGGTATTGCGGATCGTGGAGATGGCAGGCCGCGGCATGGCCGGGCGCATAGTCGCGCAGCGGGGGCGAGACCTCGCGGCAGACCGGCATCACGAAGGGGCAGCGCGTGTGGAAGCGGCACCCGGAGGGCGGGTTGAGCGCACTGGGGATGTCGCCTTCCACCCGCAGCCGCGCGGCGCGGCGGGCGGCGCGGCCGGCGGGATGCGGCGCCGGCACGGCGGCGATCAGCGCCTGGGTGTAAGGGTGCAGGGGGCGGTCGTAGATCGCCGACTTCTCCGCCANGCGCCTGGGTGTAAGGGTGCAGGGGGCGGTCGTAGATCGCCGACTTCTCCGCCACCTCCACCACCCGGCCGAGATACATCACCGCCACGCGGTCGGAGATGTGGCGCACCACCGCCAGGTCATGCGCGATGAAGAGGTAGGTCAGCCCCATCTCCCGCTGCAGGTCCTGCAGCAGGTTGACGATCTGCGCCTGCACGGAGACGTCGAGCGCGGAGACCGCCTCGTCGCAGACGATGAAGCGCGGGTTCAGCACCAGCGCGCGGGCGATGCCGACGCGCTGCCGCTGCCCGCCGGAGAACTCGTGCGGGAAGCGCGTCGCGGCGCGCGCGGGCAGGCCGACCAGCTCCAGCATCTCCGCCACCCGCTTGCGCGCGGCGGCATCCGCCTTCGCGCCATGGATCACCAGCGGCTCCATGACGATGTCCTCCACCGTCATGCGCGGGTTCAGCGCGCCATAGGGATCCTGGAAGACGATCTGCATCGCCTTGCGCATCTCGCGCATCCGGGCGTGGGAGAGGCCCGTGATGTCGGTGCCGTCGAACAGCACCTGTCCATCGGAGGCGTCCATCAGCCGGATCAGCAGCCGCCCCAGCGTGGACTTGCCGCAGCCGGACTCGCCCACCAGGCCCAGCGTCTCGCCGGGCATGATGCGCAGGTCCACGTTGTCCACCGCGCGCAGCGTGCCGGCATGGCGACGGAACAGGCCGCCGCCGCCAAGGGTGAAATGCTTGGAGAGCGCCGCCGCCTCGATCAGGGGATGCGTCATCGGGCCGCCAGCTCCGGCACGCGGATGCAGGCGGCGCTGTGCGCGGGGGCGTGGTCGTCGAGCGGCGGCACCACCTGGGCGCAGGCGGGGATGGCGAGGTTGCAGCGTGGCCTGAAGCGGCAGCCGGAAGGGCGCCGCGCCGGCTCGGGCAGGTTGCCGGGAATGGCGACGAGGCGCGGCCTGTCGGCGGAAAGCGAGGGCACGCAGTCCAGCAGCCCGCGCGTATAGGGGTGCAGCGGCTGGTCGAAGACCGTTTCCACCGGCGCCTGCTCCACCACGCGGCCGGCATACATGACCATGACGCGGTCGGCCGTCTCGGCCACCACGCCCATGTTGTGGGTGATGATCATGATGGCCATGCCGAACTCGTCGCGCAGGTCGAGCAGCAGGTCGAGGATCTGCGCCTGGATGGTGACGTCGAGCGCGGTGGTCGGCTCGTCGGCGATCAGCAGCTTCGGGTTGCAGGCCAGGGCGATCGCGATCATCACGCGCTGGCGCTGGCCGCCCGAGAGCTGGTGGGGGTAGTCGTCCAGCCGGCGCGTGGGGGAGGGGATGCCCACCTTCTCCAGCAGCTGCACCGCGCGGTCGCGCAGCGCGCGCGGCGAAAGGCGCTCATGCGCGCGGATCGTCTCCATGATCTGCTCGCCGATGGGAAAGACCGGGTTCAGCGAGGTCATCGGCTCCTGAAAGATCATGGCGATGCCGGGACCGCGGATCTTCTGCATCTGCCGGTCGGAGAGCGTGGTCAGCTCCTGCCCGGCGAAGCGGATGGAGCCCGACCTGATGCGCGCCGGCGGCTGCGGCAGCAGCCCCATGACCGTGAGCGCCGTGACGCTCTTGCCGCTGCCGGACTCGCCGACGATGCCGAGGATCTCCCCCTGGTCGAGGTTGAAGGAGATGTCCTCCACGGCGTTGATCTCGCCGCGCTCGGTGCGGAAGGCGGTGGTGAGGCCCTGGATTTCGAGCAGGCTCATTGCTGGATCCTGAGCCGGGGGTCGAGCACGTCGCGCAGCCCGTCGCCCAGCATGTTGAGGCCAAGCACGGTGATCATCAGCGTGACGCCGGGAATGGCGATGATCCAGGGCGCGTCGCGCATGAAGTCGCGCCCCTCGGCCATGATGTTGCCCCAGGTCGGCGTCGGCGGCACCGCGCCGAGGCCGAGGAAGGAAAGCGTCGCCTCCGAGAGCACGGCATAGGCGAAGAGGAAGGAGAGCTGCACGATCATCGGCGCCATGGCGTTGGGCAGGATGTGGCGGCGCAGGATGCGCCAGTGCCCCGCGCCGGCGGCGACGGCGGCCTGCACGTACTCCATTTCCCGCAGCACGATCACCGAGGCGCGCACGATGCGGGCCGTGCGCGGCACGTAGACGATGCCGAGCGCGATGATGACGTTGGCGGTGGACGGGCCGAGCATGGCGGTGACGCCGATCGCCAGCAGGATGGCGGGGAAGGCCATCAGCGCGTCGTTGATGCGCATCAGAACGTTGTCGAGGCGGCGGAAGTAGCCGGCCAGGGCGCCGATCAGCGTGCCGAAGACGGCGTTCAGCGCCACCACGGAGACGCCGATGATCACGGAGAGCCGCGCCCCCCAGACCACGCGCGACCACAGGCTGCGGCCGAAATTGTCGGTGCCCAGCACGAAGTCCCCGCCGGGCGGCAGGAACTTGTTGCGCATGGAAAGGCGGTTCGGGTTGATGTCGGTGATCCAGGGCGCGGCCGCCGCCATGAAGGCGATGATGCCGAACAGGATCAGCCCGGTGACGAAAAGGCGGTGCCGGAACAGCCGGCGCAGCGTCATCCAGAACGGATGCACGCGCTTGGGCTCGGGCTCCGCCTCGGATTGGATGGCCTCCAGCGGCAGCGCGCCGGTTTCACTCATAGCGTACCCTTGGGTCGAGGAAGGCGTAGAGCATGTCGATGCCGATGTTGACGAGAACCAGGAAGGCGGTGACCAGCAGCAGGCCGCCCTGCACCATCGGGTAGTCGCGGTTCAGCACCGCCTGCGTCAGCAACCCGCCGATGCCGGGGATGGAGAACAGCGCCTCCGTCACCACCGCGCCGGAGAGCAGCAGGCTGATGATGATGCCGACCACGGTGGTGATCGGGATCAGCGCGTTGGTGAGCGCGTGCTTGAACACCACCTGGCGCGCCGGCAGGCCCTTGGCCCGCGCGGTGCGGATGTAGTCCTGCCGCAGCACCTCCAGCATGGTGGAGCGGGTGATGCGCGCCAGCAGACCGGCCTGCAGCAGCGCCAGCGAGATCGCCGGCATGGTGGAGGTGACGAACCAGCCCCAGGGGTCCTCGGTGAGCGGGATGTAGCCGCCGGTCGGCAGCCAGCCCAGCCGCACCGCGAAGACGATGATCATCAGCAGGCCGAGGAAGAAGCTCGGGACAGAGATGCCGATCATCGCGAACATCATGGCAAACTGGTCGATCACGGTGTTCTGCCGGAGCGCGGCGACGATCCCGGCGAGCAGGCCGATCACCAGCGTCAGGACCAGCGCATAGGCGGAGAGCGCCAGCGTCACCGGCAGGCGCTCCATCGTCACCGCGGCGACGCCCTTGCCCATGAGGATGGAGCGGCCGAGGTCCCCTTGCAGCATGCCGCCGTACCAGCGGCCGAGCTGCACCAGGAAGGGTTCGTCGAGTCCGAGATCGGCGCGGATCTGAGCGACCTGCTGCGGCGTCGCGGAAAGGCCGGCGATGGCGGCCGCCGGATCGCCCGGGATCAGCCGCATCATGCCGAAGGTGATCAGGCTGACCAGCAGCAAGACCGGGACGGCGCTGGCGATGCGGCGGAGCGCGACGCTCAGCATGGCGCCGCCGCCCGGAGGGGCACCGCCCCCCCGACGCGCGCGCTGCCGCTCACTTCTTCATCCACACGTTGCTGAAGCGCGGAATGCGGAAGGGCTCGAAGTTCTGCACCTTGGCCCGCACCGCCTGCACCTTGGTGAGCGAGCCGAAGGGGTAGGCCAGCGCCTTCTCCAGCACCAGCTTCTGCATCCGCGCGAAGGCCTCGTTGCGCTCCTTCTGCGTCGGCTTGGTGTTCATGTCGCTCCAGGCGGCCTCGACCTCCGGGTCGCCCTTGTCGTCGCGCGGGCGGTAGTTGGCGCCGGGCGAGGCGAGGAACTGCATGGTGGCCAGCGCGCCCAGCGCGGGCTGCGTGCCCCAGCCGCTATGGAAGAAGTGCCATTCGTTGCTGTTGACCTTCTGTGACATCTGCACCGAGGTCGGCCAGTCCGTCACCTTCAGCTCGGCCTTGATGCCGACCGCCTGCATCTGCTGCTGCATGACCAGCGCGGCGTTGTACATCGGCGCGTAGTCGCGGTTGGTGAGGATATAGATCGGCTCGCCCTTGTAGCCGGATTCCTTCAGGTACTTCTGCGCCAGGTCGGGGTCGTTGATGTTGTAGGTTTCCTTCCCCGCATCCGTGTAGGTGGGCTGGTTCGGATACTGGAAGCCGACGTTCAGGCTGTAGTTGTTGTCGGTCGCCGCGTCCATGATGTCCTCCATGCCCAGCGCGGCCTGCACGGCCTTGCGGAACATGAGGTTGTCGGTCGGCGCGTGGGCGGTGTTGGGCAGCGCGATCTGGATCCACCAGTTCTTCAGCGGCAGCACCGTCACGCTGGGGTTCTTGCGCATCGCCTCGACCGACTTGGTCGGGATGTCCTCCACCCCCTGCAGCTCGCCCGTCTCCAGGCCGGCAACGCGCGCCGAGGCCTCGGTGACGATGCGGAAGGTGACGCTGTCCAGGCAGGCGACCTTGTAGCCGCCGAAGCCGGTCCGCTGCTCGAACTGGGTGTTGGGCTTGTAGCTGTCGTAGCGCACCAGCCTGGCATGGCTGCCCGGCACGAACTCGGCCATCCGGAACGGGCCGGTGCCGACCGGCTTGAGCTGCTGCGGCGGATCGTCCTTGTTCTCCGCGGGGATGATGACGATCGGCACGCTGAAGGAGGAGAGCGCCTCCAGGAAGGTGGGCTGCGCGCGCTGCATGTGGATGACGAAGGTGTTCGGGTCCGGCGCGTCCCAGCCCTTGACGTTGTCCAGCGTGCTGCGCTGCAGGCCGATCTTCTTGTAGCGGTCGAAGGAGGCGACAACGTCGGCCGAGGTCATCGGCTTGCCGTTGTGGAAGCTGATGCCCTGCCGCAGCTTGAAGGTGTAGGTGAGCTGGTCGGGGGCTTCCTCGACGCCCTCGGCCAGTTCGGGAATGACGTTGTTGTTCTCGTCCCGCGTCACCAGCGATTCGTAGATGTTCATCGCGATGTTGCGCGTGGAGATCGTGCTGGACGTCATCTGGTCCAGGCTGTTGACGTTGGCCTCCTGGCCGAAGACCAGGTCGCCGCCGCGCTCCGGGCAGGTGAAGGGCGCAGCCAGGGCGGGGGCCCAGGGTGCGGCCGCCAGGGAGGCGGCCATCAGCGCCGGTGCGGCACAGGTCCGCAGGAAGGCTCGCTTCATCCTCAGTCTCCGCTGCTTGCGTGGTGGGATCGGTCGAGAAACTTCGCTGCGGGGAAGCTTTCCGGCACCGTCACAGAGCGTCAACCCGAATTCGCACAGCCTTCAGGCAAAACGGCCAAATTTTTGGCGGACTCGCTTCTGCTTTGTTCGCACTGCACAAAAAATCGTCGCGCAAATCGTCACCGCGCAGTTCCGGCAAAGCGGCGCACCACGTTTTCCAGCAGGCGGCTGACCGGTCCCTCGAAGCCGTCCCGCCAGAGGCTGCCACAGAAGGTGATGGAGCCGACAGAAAAAACCGCGCCGCCGCCCGGCGTCTCGAAATAAACGATCTCGCCCCGCTTCAACGCGTCCGGCGTTTCTCCCGACACGGTGCTGACATGGGAGAGCAGCTCCTCCGGCACGGTGACGAAGGAGGCGGGCGGCGCCTCCGAGCGCGCCAGCACCACCGCCTCGGGCGGGGTACCCAGGGTGACGTCGGCGCGGTCCAGCTCGAAGCCCGCCGCGCCGCCGCCGGAGAGCCCGTAGTCGCCCAGCACCTCCTCCGCGATGCCCTCGAACATCCAGGCGAACTCGGGCGCGTGGCTGGCCGGCAGGCGGCGGTAGTGCGTGCCCTCGAACAGGCCCTGTCCGGAGAAGCCGACGCCCACCAGCGCCTGCGGCGGCCGCCGGTTGCGCCGCCACAGCCCGCCATACTGCCCGTCCAGCGCGTGGTAGTACTCGCCGGGCTCGGCCGCCCAGGCGCGGATGCCGCCTTCGGCGCGGCGCAGCTCAATCATTCCCGGCAGCCCGGGCACGCAGGCGATGCGCCAGTAGAAGCCGTTTCCACCGAGATAGGTGAGATGGCCGCCGGACGCGGTGTAGTCGCGCAATGCGTCCAGCGTCGCCGCCGTGTGGTATTCGGGGTGCGAGCCGGTCATCACCAGCGCGTAAGGCGCGAGCAGCGCGGTGCCCTCCTCGTGCAGGTCCTCGTCGGTGAGGACGTCGAAGGGGAGGCCACGCGCCTCCAGCCAGGCAAGGATGTGCGTGTCCGCCGGGTAGTGTCGCAGGCCGGAGCCGCGCGCGTCGTTGAAGGTCAGGAAGCCCGGCCGCATGGTTAGGATCGGCCGCAGCCGCGAGGAGAAGGCGATGCCGCTGTTGTCCGGGTGGCGGTTGTAGGTGCTGCGGCCGTAGATCGGGTGGTGGTCGGGGTTGTGCGGATAGGCGCCCCACTCGCGGACGCGCTGCATGTAGGCCTCGTCGGCATTGCCGCGCGCGTGGTTGGCATAGGCCTGGTAGGTGAAGGTGGAGGCGAGGAAGGCGACCGGCGCCGTCGCCGTGCCGCGCGGCGGCAGCACGTAGAAGGGCAGCCAGTCCTCGCCAGCCTCGCAGGTCAGGTGGAAGGCATAGGCGCCGCTGCGCAGGTCGGGAGGAATGGCGAAGCGGAAATCGGTCTGCCAGCCGCAGTCGCCGAGGTCGTCGGCATGGAAGTAGATGGCGGCATAGTCCTCCGGCGCGTGGCGCCAGCACATCTCGCGCCCCGACCAGCGGGCGCCGGCCACGGCGCGCGTCGGCACGTTGCGCAGCATGCCGTGGCAGGCCTGCGGGCCGCTGTCCTCGATGCGCTGCGTCGGGATGCCGCGGCTGAAGTCCCAGCACGCCAGCGGGGCGGCGGGCAGGTCAAGCGGCGCCGGCCACTCGGCGAAGGCGCCGGGCAGGATGGCCGGCGCCTCCAGCTTGGCGGTGACGTGGCGCGCTGGCTGGGCCGCGTTCTCGGCGCCGATCACCACCGGGCCGCCACTGGCGGGCGGCGCGAAGCCCTCCAGCGCCGCGCGGACCACCGCCGCGCCGCCGTCGCCGGGCAGCAGTGGCTGCTGGCCGAGCAGCAGCGTGTCCTCCTCCGGCGCCAGGCTGAGCCAGAGGCGGTACCAGCCGCGGAGTTTCGGCTGCGTTCCGACGGCGATCTCGCGCACCGCGCCGTCCCGAGCCAGCCGCGCCACCGCGCCGCACGGCCCGAGGCCGAGCGTGACGCGGGTGCCGCCCTGTTCCTCGCTGAGCAAGGCGGCGCTTTCGCCAGGCAGCGCGGCGGCCCAGGCCAGCACGGTCCAGGTGGTGGCGCCGGCGGGGCGCCGTGGCCCCGCCGGCACGATGGCGGCGGAGCCGGCATGGATCGGCTGATGGCGGCCGGGGAAGGTGACGTCGAAGCGGGCCGCGAGATCCTCGAAGCGCAGGCCCGGTCCCGCGGGATTGGGGTCGCCGCTGATGACCCGCACCAGCCGCGCCCGGCAGGCCTGTCCGGAGGGCACGCTCACCTGCGCCGCCAGGCTCTCGCCGGGCCGGCGGGAGAAGCGGTCGAGATAGCCGGTGACCGGGAGTTCCTGCATCGGAAGGCCTTTCCTGCGGCGTACGGACTGGCAGCGTAACGGTGCGCGGTCCGGCGGCAAGCCCTCGCGAAGTTTGCATGCCCGTGCGGAGAGCTTGCCGAGCGTTCCAGAACAGGCGCGATTCCGCTTGGCTTGGCGGCGGCATCGGGCGCAGCCTCGCCGTCCGGCAGACACAGGAGCCCAGCATGGCGACGACGATCCGACAGCTGACCCGCAGCTCCGAGGAGGAGGCGGAATGGGCGATGCGCTGCGACATGGCGGCGGTGTTCCGCGTCGCCGCGCGGCTCGGCTGGAACGAGCAGATCGGCAACCACAACAGCCTGATGCTGCCGGGCGAGGCGCCGCGCTTCCTGATCAATCCGCGCGGCTACCTGTTCCAGGAACTATGTGCCAGCGACCTCATCATCTGCGACCTGGACGGGCGCGTGCTGCAAGGCAGCGGCGAGTTGCGCAAGGTGGCCTTCCACATCCATGCGCGCATCCACCTGCAGAACCCCGCCGCCACCTGCGTCATCCACGTGCACCCGCGCTGGCTGACCTCGCTCTCGCTGCTGCGCGACACGGAGTTCGCGCTGTCGCATCACAACAACCTGCTGCTGAATGACCGCATGGTCTATGACCGCGAGGGCGACGAGCCCGTGCACCAGAACGAGGAGGGGGACCGCATCGCCCGGCTGATGGGCGACAAGAGCATCATGGTGATGCGCGGCCATGGGGTGACGGTGGCGGGCCCCACGGTGCATGACGCCTTCGACGAATGCTACATGGCCGAGCGCACCGCCATGTACCAGATGACCGCGCTGCAGACCGGGCAGCCGCTGCACGGCCTGCCCGAGAAGCTGCGGCGGAACCACCATGGCGCCTGGGGCGACAAGATGGATGCCCGCCTGCATCTTGATGCCTGGCGCCGCGTGCTGGACCGGGAGGAGCCGGACTACGCCCGCTAGAGCATTTTCCGTTCGCTCTGGCTCACGGGAAATGCTCTGGCCGTTTGTTTCGACGAGCATCTTCACCCGTCCCGATGATGCCATCGGAACGGGAAATGCTCTGGCCGACAGCCCGCCGGAGGGTGAACGGGCACCGCCCCCGACATGTGGCTGCGCCGGGTGCCGCAGCCACCGTCTGCCTGGCGCGCCTTTCCCCAGCGATGCCGGATTCGTGCGCAGGACGGAGTTGATCCCGCGGGAAGGTCATGATCGCCTCCATCCCGTCCCAAGAAGGGACGCCTCGCGCAAAGGAGGAAGAGATGGCCATCAACTGGTCGATTCTTGTGCCCGTGTCCAACGGCATCGCCATCCCGACCTACGGCAACTACGGCGGCCCCAGCTATTCCAACGGCGAAGTGCTCACTGGGCCGGGCCAGCCAGCGAACTATTCGGCGCCCCCGGTGGATGCCCTGGACGTGCTGTTCCGCTTCCATGACATCGCCTACGATTCCCCGAGCGGCGAAGTTCGCGCTGAAGCCGACCTGGCGCTGGTCCAGGGTATCGAGGAGCTTCCCCGTGCCTCCCTGACCCCGGAGGGAAGCCTTTATGCCGGCGGTGCGATCCTGTTCGGGCTGGCGCTCGCCACCGAGATCAACGGCCATCCGGAACTGCTGAACCCGCTGGAGGCCTTCATCGCCACCAGCACCGCCCTGCAGGATATCCATTACGGCCTGACCCATCTGGAGCCAGACGACCAGGCTGCCCTGCAGACCTGGCTGGCAAGCACCGGCAGCGGGGCGGCGGATCTGCTCTAGCGGCCTCGCCCGGCGCGCCGGGCGGGAGCCAGGCCGGCGGGACCTGCGGCTCCGCCGGCCTGGCGCGTCACACGCGCATCGGCATCAGCACGTAGAGCGCTTGCGGCTTCGACGCATCGACCACCACGGTCGGGGCGGCGCCATCGGCGAAGCGGAACTCCACCTTGTCGCTGATCTGGTCGGTGATGTCGGCGAGATAGCGGGCCTGGAAGCCGATCTCCAGCGGATTGGCGCTATAGGAGACGGCGCCGTTGTCCAGCTCCTCCTCCGCCTGGCCCTGGTCGGGGCTGCTGGCGGTGAGCGTCAGGCTGTCCGGCTTCAGGCTCAGCTTCACCGGGCGCGAGCGCTCGGAGGAGATGGCGGCGACGCGCGCCACCGCCTCGGCGAAGGCGCGCTTGTCCACCGTCATGATCTTGTCGTTGCCGCGCGGGATGACGCGCTCGTATTCCGGGAAGGTGCCGTCGATCAGCTTGCTGGTCAGGTGCACGCCGCCGAAGGCGAAGCGGATCTTGGTGTCGGAAAGCTTCACCTCGACCGGCTCGCTGGTCTCGTCGGCCAGCTTGCGGATCTCGTTCACCGTCTTGCGCGGCACGATGACGCCCGGCATGCCCTCGGCGCCCTCCGGCAGCGGCTCCTCCACGCGGGCGAGGCGGTGGCCGTCGGTGGCGACGGCGCGCAGCACCTTCTGCCCCTCCATCTCGGTGGCGTGGATGTAGATGCCGTTGAGGTAGTAGCGCGTCTCCTCGGTGGAGATGGCGAACTTGGTGCGGTCCACCAGCTCGCGCAGCATGGCGGGCGTGATGACGAAGCTGTGCGGCAGCTTGCCTTCGGTCATGGAGGGGAAGTCCTCCACCGGCAGCACCATCAGGCTGGTCGCGAAGCGGCCGGCACGCAGCGCCAGCGGCGCGTCGCCGCCCGCATGGTCCAGCTCGACCTTGGCGCCGTCCGGCAGCTTGCGGACGATCTCGTAGAGCGTCGCGGCCGGCGCCGTGGTGCGCCCGGCGCGCGCGACCGTGACGTCCGGCACCGCCTCGACGATCGCGATCTCCATGTCGGTCGCGGTCAGGGTCAGGGTACCGTCCTGCGCCGCCAACATGACGTTGGCCAGGATGGGGATGGTGTTCCGCCGCTCCACCACGCTCTGCACATGCGCGAGCGCCTTGAGCAGCACCGCCCGGTCCACCGTGAACTTCATGGCTTGAGCAACCCCCCGCGCGGAAGGGGCGCGCCGGCTGCGCGCCCGAAATCAAAGACTGAAAGAAAGTCGTCCTCTCTACCAGCCTGAAACTGGCCAGGAAAGGCGGTGAAAGGAACTCTCTGTCCGGCAGGGCGTTGAACCCCGGTCATGCCCGAGAATCTCTCGTTGCCGCTTGAGGCCTCGTCCGCTGCGCCGCCGGTCGCACCCTGGGCCGCCGACCGGTCCGCCGTGCTGGGGGAGGGGCCCAAGGGTGCCCTCCTGATGTTCGTCGGCGAGCAGCCGGGCGACGAGGAGGACCGCAAGGGCCGCCCTTTCGTGGGGCCCGCGGGGCGGCTGCTTGACCGCGCCCTGGCCGAGGCGGGCGTGGACCGCACCGCCTGCTACGTCACCAACGCGGTGAAGCACTTCAAGTACGTGATGCGTGGCAAGCGGCGGCTGCACCAGTCGCCCGACGCGGGCGACATCAAGCTCTACCGGCCCTTTCTGCTGCGGGAGGTGGAGGAGGTCGCCCCCCACCTGCTGGTGGCGCTCGGTGGCACGGCCACCCAGGCGCTGATGGGGCAGAAGCTGCCGCTGCTGAAGCTGCGCGGGCAGGTCTTCGAGGGGCCGGGAGACCGGCCGGTGCTGCTGACCGTGCATCCGAGCTTCCTGCTCCGCCTGCCGAACCCGGAGCTGAAGGAGACGGAATACGCCCGCTTCGTGCAGGAACTGGCCTTTGCCGGGCAGGCGGCGAAGCAGGGGCCCGCCCCATCGGGCTAGAGCGGGAGCGGCGGCCAGGCCAGGCCGAGATCCTCCCCGCGCTGCGCCATCAAGGTCCGCCGCCTTGCGGGGCCGGTGCGCCGGCCCTCAGGGCGCGTGCCGGTCGAGCACCGCATCGGGGAGGGCCATCACCCGCGTGGACCAGGTCCAGAGCAGCCAGCACTCCACCCGCCGGCCCGGAAAGACCTGCCGCAGCAGGGCGCGATAGGCGGCCATCTGCCGGAGGTAGAGCGCCGGCACCTGCGACACTTCCTCCGGCGGCGGCCGGTTGGTCTTGTAGTCCAGCACCACGATGCGGTCGGGGCGGATCAGCATCCGGTCCACCTGGCCGGCGAGCGGCTGGCCGTTCACCCGCCCGGCGATCGGCGCCTCGGCCAGCGCATCCGGTCCGAAGACCGCCTCAAGCTCCGGGTGCTGCATCAGCCGCATCACCTCGGCGAGCGTGGCGGCGCGGTCCTGGGCGGAGAGGCCATGGCCCGGCCGCTCGAGGAAGCGTGCGGCGACCTCGGGCCGCCGCTCCGGCGGGAACTCGGGCAGGTGCTGCAACAGGGCATGGATCAGCCGGCCGCGGCGGAAGCGCTCGCCGGTTGGGTCGGCGCGGCCGTGCGGGGCGGCGGTGGGGGTCTCCTCCTCGCCGGGAAGAGCCGAGGGGGAGAGGGTCAGCGCCTCGCTTTCCGGCGCGGCGGGGCGGCCGACCCAGGCCGGCAGCGGCGCCGCCTCGGCCAGCGGGTCGTGCGGCGCGTCCGGGCGGGGAGAGGCGGTCTGCGGGCAGGCGAAGCGGCGCAGCGGCCCGGCGAAGCTGGCCGCCGCCGGGCCGTTGAAGCCGGCCGCCTCGAAGGGTGCCTCCTCCGCGCCGGCCAGCCGCGAGAAGCCCTGGGCGACGAGATCGTACCAGCTTCCCGGCTTGGGGTCGCCCCAGGCGCAGACCAGCAGCCGGTCCTCGGCGCGGGTCAGGGCGACGTAGAGCAGCCGGTTCTCCTCCGCCTCGCGCGCGGCGGTGTCGGCCTCCATCAGCGCGTTCCAGGCGGGGGCGAAGAAGTCGCGACGGCTGCGCGGCGCCCAGAAGGGGAGCGGGGGGTCGGATTCATCCCAGCGCACCGCCTTCTCGCCGCGCCCGCTGCCGACATCGGGAATGATGACCACCGGCGCCTGCAGCCCCTTGGCGCCATGCGCGGTCATCAGCCGCACCGCGTCCACGCCGGATTCCGCCTCGCGCTTCACCTCGGCGCCGCCGCGCCGCAGCCATTGCACGAAGCCCTGCAGGCTGGGTGGGTGGCGGCCCTCGAAGGTCAGCGCCGCGTTCAGCATCTCGTCCAGCGGGTCGGCCACGTCCGGGCCGAGCCGCGCCATGATGCGGGCCCGGCCGCCATATTCGCCCAGCACCTCGGCCAGCAGCGTGTGCGGCGTGACGAGGTCGGCGCGATCGGCGAGGTCGGCCAGCCAGTCGGCGGCATGGCCGAGCAAGGTGGCGCGGCCGCGATGCTCCAGCAAGCGCCACCAGAGCGGCTGGGTGCGGCCGCGCGCCAAATCGCACAGCTCGGTTTCGGAGATGCCGCAGAGCGGGCTCTTCAGCACCGCCGCCAGTTGCAGGTCGTCCTCCGGCAGCAGCAGCACGTCGCACAGCGCGAGCAGGTCCTGCACCGCGATCTGCTCGATCAGCCGCAGCCGGTCGAGCCCGCCCACCGCCACGCCCCGCGCCTTCAGCGCCCGCACCAGCAGGCCGGAGAACCCCGTGCGCCGGCGCAGCAGCACCAGGATGTCGCCAGGGCGTATCCTGCGGCCGCCGCGCGAGGGCAGCGTCTCCTGCTCCACCATCTGCGCGATGCGGGCGGCCAGCGCCTCGGCCATCAGCGCCTCGGCGTCATTCTCGGCCACCGGCTCGTCCGGCACATGCCAGGGCTCCAGCACGGCGGGATCGGGCTTGGCCAATGGCGGCCAAATCTCCACCAGCCCGGCCTCGCCCTCGCGGTCGGCGCGGTGCTGCAGCACATGCCCCTCCGGAACCACGCCGTGCCGCGCCGGGCCTTCGGCGAAGACGGCGTCCACCAGCGCCAGAACCGGCGCCGTCGAGCGGAAGGAGACGTTGAGCGGCACGGCGGCGAAATCGGCCCCCGCCGCGCGCACGGCGGAGGAGAAATGCTCCTCCCACCGGCCGAAGCCGGCGGCGTCGGCGCCCTGGAAGCCGTAGATGGACTGCTTCTCGTCACCCACCGCGAAGATGCTGCGGATGCTGCTCTCGTCCCGCGTGCCGGTGCCGGCGAAGAACTCGCCGGCGAGCCGCGCCGCGATCTCCCACTGGTAGGGGTTGCTGTCCTGCGCCTCGTCGAGCAGCAGGTGGTCCAGCCCGCCATCGAGCTTATAGAGCACCCAGGCGCTGCCGGGGTCGTAAAGCAGGCCGCGCGCCGCCCGGATCAGGTCGTCGAAATCCACCGCGCCGATGCGGGCCTTGCGCGCCGCGTAGCCGTCCAGCACCGGCTGGGCAAGGGCGAGCAGCGCCAGGCTGGCGGCATGCAGGCGCCAGGCCTTGCGGCTTTCCTCCACGGCATGGACGCGCTCCGCCTCCCCGGCCATCAGCGCCTGCGTCTCCTCGTGCCGGTCGCGCAGCCCGCCCTTGGTGGCGAGCGACTTGCGCGGCGTGCCCTCGGTGGCGGTGAGGAAAATCTCGGTCCAGTCCTCCCAGCGGGCGGCGCGCGCCTCGGTGGGCAGGGCGATCCAGGCCTTCATGGCGGCGCCGCGCGCGCGGTCGTTGGCGTTGCCGCTGCCGGCGAGCAGCCCGGCCGCGCGCACCATCTCGGTGCCCACGGCGGCGGCGGCCCCGGCGACGGCCTCCGCCTCGCTGCCCTGCGGCGGCAGGCCCAGGCGGCGGCGCAGCACCGCGTCGCAGCCGCGCAGGCCCCCGGCCTGGGCGATGGCGGTGCCCAACCGGTCGCGCTCCTTCACCAGGGCGCGCAGCGTATCGGCGAAATCCTCCGCCGAGCCGAGGCCGGCGATGGCCTCGATCGCCTCGGCCGGAAGCTGCCCGGAAGCGAGCGCCGCCTCGCGAGCGTCGGCCAGCATGGCGGCGGCCTCGGTTTCCTCGATGAGGGTGAACTGCGGCGGCAGCCCGGCCTCCAGCGGGAAGCCGCGCAGCAGCGACTGGCAAAAGGCATGGATGGTGGCGATGCGCATGCCGCCCGGCAGTTCCAGCACCTCGGCAAAGAGGGCGCGGGCGCGGCGGCGCGTCGCGCTGTCCGGGCGCTGGCCAGTCAGCGCCTCCAGCGAGGCGTCCAGCGCGGCATCCTCCGCCACGGCCCATTCGCCCAGGCGGCGGGCGAGGCGCGTGGCCATCTCGGCGGCAGCGGCCTTGGTGAAGGTGAGGCAGAGGATGCGGCCCGCCTTCGCATCCGGGCGCAGCAGCAGACGCAGCACGCGGTCGGTCAGCACCTTGGTCTTGCCGGACCCGGCCGAGGCGCCCACCCAGGCGGAGGCCTGCGGATCGGAAGCGCGGCGCTGCGCGGCCTGGGCGGCGGCGCGGGGCGAAAGGGCGGTGCTGCTCATCCCGCGCATTCTAACGGAGCCGGGCGCCGGGCGCGACGGGCATGCCAGGCGTCAGCTCTCCTCTGCGCTGCCCCATTCGGCGAGGCGGGCCAGGTGGTCGTGCTCGGTGCGCTGCGGGCGCCGGCGCGGGTGGGGGCGGGAAACGAAGCGCCGCTGGCCGAGCAGGAACCCACGCACCAGTTCCACCGTGTTGTCCAGCGCGTCGGCGGCGAGGGCGGCGGGCTCGGCCTTCACCGGCTGCACCTCGCCCGGCGTGCTGCCGCCGGTCAGGCGCCAATGCGCCAGGGCCGAGACGGCGTGCGGGTCGAGGTCCTTGAAGCCGCCGGCCTCGGCGATCGCCGCCTCCAGCGCCATCTGCGGGGCACGGCCGTCCATGATTTCCTTTGTCGTGGGCGGCGTGCCGGTCTTGTAGTCGATCAGGGCGAGGCTGCCGTCGGCCAGCTCGTCGATGCGGTCGGCGCGCACCTTCAGGCGCACCTGGCCTCCGGCGATATCGAGCTGGCCGGGCACCTCGGCATGGCGGCGGCGGATGCGGTGGCCGCTTTGCGCCGCCTCCTCCAGCGCCACCACGAAGTCGCCGATGCGGCGCAGGCGCGGGCGCCAGAAGGCGAGCAGGCCGGGGCGGGCGGCGGCTTCCTCCAGCGCATGGGCGGCGGCGTCCTCGAACCAGCCGCGGGCGGTGGCCAGGCCGGGCCAGCCGCCCGGCGCGGCGGCGAGGCGGCGGGTCCAGCCGGCCAGCGCCTGGTGCACCACCTGGCCGTAGTCCGAGGCGCCCACCTCGGCGTCCAGCGGCTCGAAGGGGATCAGCCGCAGCACATGGCGGGCGTAGAAGCCGTAGGGGTCGGCCATCAGGTCAGCCACTTCGGTGACGCTGATCTCGCGCGGACGGTTCTCCACCGGCGGCGAAGGGGCGGGGCGAGGGCAGGGGCGCACCACCTCGGGGATGTCGAGCCGCGCCGCCCAGCCGGCGGCCGGGCTGCGCGGCAAGGCGAGGCCCTGGCCGTCCGGGTCTCGTTGCCCGGCGAGGAAGGTCTCCAGCCGCGTCAGCCAGCGCGAGGGCACGGTGGGCGCGCCGGCGCGCTTGCGGGCGCGGGAGAGCACCACGCGCGGCGCGGAGGCGGCGAGCAGCAGGAAGTCGGCGGCGACGCGGCCGATGCGCGCCTCCGGCTCCGGCAGGCCGAAATCGGCCCGCATCGGGCGGCTCATCCAGGGGCCGGGGTCGGTGGCGTGCGGCCAGACGCCTTCCTCCAGGCTGCCGAGCACGGCGAGGTCGAAATCCTGCAGCCGCGCCTCCAGCAGGCCGAGGATGGCGACGCGGGGATGCTGCTGCCCCTCCCGCCCGCGGCCCATGCGCACGCTGGGCGCCACCGGCCCGGCGAGCAGGGAATCGAACAGCGCCGGCCAGACGGCCGGGCTCATCGGCGGCAGGGCGCGCAGCGCGGGCGGCAGGTTGGCGAGGTGCACGGCCAGCGGCTCGCCCTCCTCGCCGGCGTAGAGGCGCAGGCCGCCCGGACGCTCGCGGGTGGTGGCGAGGCGCTCGGCGGCGTCGAGATGCGCCTCCAGCAGGTCGGCCGGCGGCAGGGCGGGGCTGTGCGGCAGCTCGGCGAAGCCGTCCAGCGCGCGTTCCAGCGCCTCGATCAGCCGCATCGCCTGGCCGAGCAGGGCGGCGTCCTTCTCGCGGCGGAAAGCTTCCGCCACGCGGGCGCGCAGGCCGGGCAGGCCCGGGGCGGGGCGCGGGCCGCGCAGGGCGCGGCGCTCCAGCAGGCGCACCGCCTCCATCCAGTCGGAGCGCGCCATGCCGCCGGCCGAGAGCGGATGCTTCAGCAGGGCGAGCAGCGGAACCGGCGCGAAGCCCTCGGCCACCGCCTGGGCGATCAGCCGCAGGAAGGCGCCGGTCGGCGTCTCGCCGAGCGGCTGGCCGGCGGAGTCGTCGGCCAGCACGCCATGCCGCATCAGCTCGGCGGCGACACGGCGGCCGAGGTCGCGGTCCGGGGTGATCAGCGCGGCGCGGGCGCCGGGATGCTCCAGCGCCTCGCGCAGCAGCAGGGCGATGGCGACGGCCTCGGCCTGCACGTCCGGCGCGTCGAGGTAGGAGAGGCCCCTCAGCGCCGGCAGCCAGTGGTCGGGGCGGCGGGTGAGCCAGGCCTCGATGCCGTCGGCGGGGCGCAGGGAGCAGGAGATCAGCTCGGCGCGCCGCTCCAGCGCCGGCTGGCCGGCGCCGTTGCCGGGCCAGGGGCGCAGGTCGGCGGGCGTGGCGTCCATCGCCGAGAGCAGCCGCACCTGGCCGGACAGCGGGTGCGTCGGGCTCAGGCCGATGGCTTCCCAGAGGGCGGCTGACTTCACCTCGCCCGGCCCGTGCAGCACCACCGCGCCGTTCTTCATGCGCGCCACCACGCGCAGCAGCGCAGCGGCGGCGGGAATGGTGCCGCCGGCGCCGATGCCGGCGGCGATGACCGGATGCTCGGGCGGGTGCTTCTTCCAGAGCTCGGCCTGGGCACGCAGCGCGGCGACGCGGCGGGGGCCGATATCCATCAGCCCCTCGTCCTTCAGCCAGGCTTCCCAGGCGTCGAGCACGCCGCGCAGAAAGGTCAGCGTCACCTGCCAGTGGGTGGCGAACTCCTCCGGCACCAGCTCGGAGAGTTTGCCGTCGTCCACGCCTTCCAGCGCCACCTCGTCCATCAGCTCGGCCAGCGCGGTGGCGAGGCCCCAGGCCTGCTCCGGTGAGTTGGGGCCGCCGTAGCGGGTGGGCAGGCGCATGACCATCTCGGTCAGCACGGCCTGGCGGCGCGAAGCGTCCACCGCCGGCGGCAGGTCGAGCAGGGTGGGCAGCGACAGCTCGTCGGCCTCCTCGGTGGAAAGGCCGGTCAGCGCGCGCATGCGCGGCAGCAGCAGGGCCTGGTGGCCGGCGGTGCGCAGGAAGGCCTCGCGCAAGGCCAGCGCGGAGCGGCGCGTCGGCAGCAGGATGGTGGCGCGGGAAAGCGCCAGCGGATCGTCCAGCCCCACCCAGCCCAGCACGCCCTCGGCGAGGGTCGGCAGGAACGGCAGATGCGCCGGGATCTCGTAAAGCCGCATGCTGTCGCCCCCTTTCGGAAAGGCCGCAGGATACGGCGCCGGGCGGGCGAAGCCAAACCCGGCGGGGCGGCTCTCCGCTTCCTTCGGCCGCCTTCCGGCCGCAGCGTGCGGAGCGCCGCCGCCCCGCCGCCACGGGCGGCGTCGATCACGAAGATCAGCGCAATCTCGATGATGCTGGTGCCGAAGATGTCGGCATGGGCCATGACGTGGCGGCGCAGCCGCACGGCGGGCGAGGCGTATTCCCGCCAATCGGGTGGCCGCGGCGGCGGCAAGGAGGGTGGCGGCGTTCAGCCAGGGCGGATTGCCGCCGAAGTCGAACCGGGACATGGGGGCCAGCCGGCCGCCCGCGATGGGGTTGCCGGGCGGGCGGCCCGGAAAGGGGATGGCGAAGGTGTCGGCCTTTTGATAATGCGAACCATTCTGATTATCATTTGATCCGCGCGGCCCTCCTCGGCCGCTCGCCCAGACCAGGACCGCCCGATGCCCGACCCTTCCCCGCGCCGCCGTTCCATCCGGCTCGCCGCATGGCTGCTTGGCGCCAGCGCGCTGGTGCCCGCCCTTCCGGCCGCCGCGCAGGAGACGGCGCCAGGCGCGGCGGCCGGGAGCGCGGCGGCCGGGAGCGCGGCGGCGGGCGGCGCCATGGTGCTGCCCGAGGTGAACGTCCTGGGGCGCGGCGAGAGCGCGCTGGACCCGGTGCGCGGCTTCGTGGCCGAGCAGCAGATTTCCGGCACCAAGACCGACACGCCGCTGATCGAGAACCCGCAGAGCATCTCCGTGGTGCCGCGCGACCAGATCGACGCCCGTCAGGCGCAGACCCTGGGCGAGGCGCTGCGCTACACCGCCGGCGTGCGCGGCGAGAACTACGGCAGCGACAGCCGCACCGACTGGTTCCAGCTGCGCGGCTTCAACGCGCAGGACAACGGCATCTTCCTCAACGGCCTGCGCTACAACACCGGCTATGCCGGCAGCGTCTTCGAGACCTACGGGCTGGAGCGCTACGAGGTGCTGCGCGGACCGACCTCGGTGCTCTACGGGCAGATCGCTCCGGGCGGCCTCGTCAACATGATGCAGCGCCGGCCGACGGACTTCGCCACCGGCGAGGTGCGGCTGACGGCGGGCAGCTTCGGCCGCCTGCAGGGCCAGGGCCATGCCAGCGGGCCGCTGACGGCCGATGGCCAATGGCTCTACGGCTTCACCGGACTGGTGCGGGATTCCGGCACGGCGGTGGACGAGGTGGATGACGACCGCATCTTCCTGGCGCCGACGCTGACCTGGCGGCCGACCGCCGACACCTCGCTGACGCTGCTGAGCTACTATCAGCGCGACCGCACCTCCGGGAACCAGTTCCTGCCCTATGAGGGCACGGTGACGGAGACGCCCTTCGGCCGCATCGGCCGCAGCCGCTTCACCGGCGAGCAGGATTTCGACCGCTTCGACCGCATGCAGTTCGGCGTCGGCTACGAGCTGTCCCACCGCTTCAACAGCGTGTGGTCGGTGCAGCAGAACCTGCGCTACGGCCAGACCAACATCGCGTGGGACCAGGTCTATGGCGGTGGCCTGGAGGCCGACCAGCGGACACTGAGCCGCTACGCCTACCGCGCCGACATCGACGTCAACACCTTCCAGGTGGACAACCAGGTGAAGGCGCAGTTCACCACGGGCCCGGTGAGCCATACCGTGCTGGGCGGCTTCGACTTTAGTCAGGTCTTCTACCGCAACGCGCAGCAGTTCGCCTTCGCCAGCGGCCTGGACGTCTTCAACCCGACCTATGGCAGCGCGATCCCGCCGCTGGGCGCGCCCTACGACAACGCGCGGCAGGTCAACACCCAGTACGGCCTGTACCTGCAGGACCAGGCGCGCATCGGCAACCTCGTGCTGCTGGGCGGAATCCGGCAGGACTGGGCCTATTCCGACATTGACGACCGCGATGCCGGCGGCGTCCACAGCGCCCAGAACAACCAGGCCTTCACCTGGCGCGTGGGCGCGGTCTATCTGGCCGACAGCGGCCTGGCGCCCTATGTCAGCTACGCCCGCTCCTTCCAGCCGCAGGTCGGCACCGACACCAGCGGCGTCGCCAAGGGCTGGGACCCGCTGAAAGGCGAGCAGTACGAGGCCGGCATCAAGTTCCAGCCGAAGGGCATGCGGAGCTTCATCCAGGTCGCGGCCTTCCACCTGACGCAGCAGAACACGCTGACGCCGGACCCGGACAACGTGTTCCAGCAGGTTTCCACCGGCGAGATCCGGGTGCGCGGCGTCGAGGTGGAGGCGACGGCCGAGATCGGCCGGGGTGTCAGCCTCACCGGCAACTACACCTATCTCGACCCCGAGATCACCGAGAGCAACATCGCGGCTGAGCTGGGCCATCGTCCGGCCGGCGTGGCCAAGAACAATGCCGGGCTCTACGCCGAATACAGCCTCGCCAGCTTCGCGGGCCCGGTCGGTGGCCTGACGGTCGGTGCCGGCGTTCGCTTCCTGGGCAACACCTCGGCGGTCAACACGGGCGGTTCCGTGGTGCCCTCCGTCACGCTGTTCGACGCCGGCCTGCGCTATGACCTGGCCCGCCTCAGCGAAAGCATGCGGGGGCTGCAGTTCAACGTCACCGCCAGCAACCTGGCCGACACGCGCTACGTCTCCCGCTGCTCCGGCACCGCGGGCTGCTTCTACGGCAACCGGCTGAACGTGCTGGGCAGCCTCAACTACGCCTGGTGAGCGCGGCGGGAGCGGCGCGCCTCACCACATGCTGTTGCGCGCCCGCTCCGGCCATTCCCGGTCATAGGCTTCGCCGCCGGCGCGGCCCTTGGTCATGCGGGCCAGGATCTGCCCCGGCGTCGGCAGGCTGGCGGGAGCCACCTGGCTCTCCGGCTTCCAAAGCCCCGCGCGGATGATCGCCCGGGCGCACTGGAAGTAGATCTCCCCCACCTCGATCACCATCACCGTTCGGGGTGCCTTGCCCTCCACGGCGAGCGAGGCGAGCAGGTCCGGGCCGGCCTCCAGATGGGCGCGGCCGTTCACCCGCAGCGCGTTGCCGCTGCCGGGAATGAGGAACATCAGCGCCACGCGCGGGTCGCGCACCACGTTGCGCAGGCTGTCGATGCGGTTGTTGCCGCGCCGGTCCGGCAGCAGCAGCGTGCGCGTGTCCCGCACCCGCACCACCTGCCCGCGGTCGCCGCGCGGCGAACAGTCCAGCCCCTCCGGCCCGACGGTGGCGAGCGCCACGAAGGGCGCGGCCTCGATGATGCGGCGGTATTCCGGGGTGACGTGGTCGGCCACCTTGCCGGTGGAAGCCTCCCCAACCGCGTCCAGCGCGCCGTAGATGGCTTCCAGTTCCTCGATCGTGCGGATGACGGCCATGCCGGGGCTCTCCTTCTGGGCGGCGGCTGCGTGCCTCGCCCACCGGTGTAGACGGCGCCGGCTGCCGCGACTATGCAGTTGTTCCATCGCATCCGTGCGGAAAACTCACGAAAGGCTGGAGATGCGACGTTGCCTTCCGCCGCTGTCCGCGCTGCGCGCCTTCGAAGCCGCCGCGCGGCTGAATTCCGTCACCCGCGCCGCCGAGGAACTGGGCCGCACGCATGGCGCCGTGAGCCGACAGCTGCGTGCCTTGCAGGAGGCGGCGGGCCTGCCGCTGTTCGACAAGGCCGGCACCGGCATCCGCCTCAACGCGCAGGGCGAGGCGCTGCGGCGGGTCGTTGCCGGCGCGCTGGATGCGCTGGAGCAGGGCTGGCAGGACCTGCGCGAGGAGGCGCGCGGCCCGGCGGTGCATGTCGCCTGCAGCGCCACCTTCGCGATGCGCTGGCTGGTGCCGCGGCTGGCCGGCTTCTACCGCGCGCATCCCGCCATCCGCCTGCGGCTTTCGATGACCTCGGCGCGCGAGTTGCGGCATGAAGGCGCCGACCTGGTGATCGCCTGGGACCGGGCCTCCTACCCATCCGCCGACCAGGCCCGCGCCATTCCGCTGGGCGAGGTGGCGTTCGGGCCGGTCTGCGCGCCCGGCTATCCGGCCGCCGCGGAACCTGAGGCGCTGCACGCTCCGGTGCGGATCGCGCATGAGCATACCGGCCGCGCCTGGGACCTCTGGCGGGAGCGGACGGGCCGCAGCCTTGCCTGGGAGACGGAACTGCGCCTTCCGCACACCCATCTCTGCCTGGAGGCGGCGCGCAGCGGCCTCGGCGTGGCGCTGGTGGAGCGGCGGATGGCGCGGGAGGAGCTCACCAAGGGGCAACTGGTCGCGCCCTGCGGCTTCGCTCCCTTCGCGGAGGGGCTCGCGGCCATCCCGCTCAGCGGGCGCGCAGGCTCCGGGGCGGCGGCGGCCCTGCTTGACTGGATGCGGGCGGCGCTGGCGGAGGAGGAATGAAAAAGGCCGGGAAAAGAGATTCCCGCGGACCCCCAGCTTCTTTCTGCCAGGTCGGCGCCGCGCGGGCCGCCCGCGCGGCAAACCCGAAGAAAAAAGTCATTCCCCCGACCTTGTTTCGTCGCGCAGCAACTCCGCCAGCCGGTGCATGATGGCGGCGGTGGCGCCCCAGACGTAGTGCCGGGCATGCGGCCAGACGGAGAAGCTGCGCCGCCGGCCGCGCCAGATGGCCGAGCGGGTTTCCGGCAGCGCAGGGTCGAGCAGCAGCGCGAGCTCGTACTCGAAAGCCAGTTCCACCTCGTCCGGCGCCGGCACCAGGTTCAATGGTGGCTCCACCAGGGCCAGGATGGGCGTGATGTGGAAGCCCGTGCCGGTGACGTGGCCGGGCAGGCGCCCCATCACCTCGGGCAGGCGGGGATCGAGGCCGATCTCCTCCGCCGCCTCGCGCAGCGCCGCCTGCTCCGGCGTTTCCCCCGGCTCGATGCGGCCGCCGGGAAAGGCGACCTGCCCCGCATGGCTGGACAGGCTGGAAGCCCGCAGCGTCAGCAGCAAGGTGGGGAGGGGATGCAACACCACCGGCACCAGCACCGCCGAGGCGATGCCCTCCGGCGCTCCGGATTGCGGAACCTCCGGCCAGCGGCGGCCGGGGTCCGTGAGGCGTCGCCGCACCTCGGCCGGGTCCAGCGCCGGCGCCAGCGAAACGGGGAGGGTGGTCACTCGGCGGCGGCGTCGGTGATCCGGGACTCGGCTGGAACCTCGTCGATCGGAAAGAACACGCCTTCGCTCCAGACGCCGAGCACCTCGCGGCCACCCACCCTCTCCGGCTCGGCCAGGGCCACCAGCTCGTAGAAGACGGCGCGGTTGATGCGCGCCTCCAGGCCGGGGCGCACCATCAGGTAGGGGCGCGGCTCGCGCGAGCGGGGATGGATGGCGACGCGGATCGGGTGGTCGGCGTCCGCGGTGACCATTTCGTCCAGGTTGGTGCGGAAGGTCAGGCACTGGCGGCCATCGCAGCGGCGCCAGAACACTTCCACGGCCACGAAGGGCGCATCCTCGACGGTGATGCGGCCCCGCTCGGCCGGGGTCTCCAGCCAGTAGCTGCCGTCCGGCTCGCGCCGCAGCACCGAGGCGAAGAGGCAAACCAGCTCCTTGCGGCCGATCGGGCTGCCCCGGTAGTGCCAGGTGCCGTCCTTGGCGATGCGCATGTCCAGCGCGCCGCATTCGTGCTTTGGTCGTCCGCCCGGGCCAATGGCCTTCCGGATGGACGGCTGCGCGGCGGGCCGCCCGCACGCTGTGCCGGATTGTTTCAATGCTTCGTCCATGCGCCCGACGGGCATTAGGCTTCCCCCTTCGGCTGCATCGCGTCCCGCGCGGGCCAGGAACTGGCTCATCACGAAACCGGCAGGCTGGCCAGGATGGGCCGGCTTCCAATATCCAGCACCTATATAAGGAGGCGCACTGGTATGGTTGAAGTGGCGGACCCCACCGATCCGAACATCCTGCTTGCGGAAGTCGAGGCGCTGGGCAACCGGCTCGCCCGCGTCCGGGAAGCGGTGGGGCGCGTTATCTTCGGTCAGGCCGAGGTGGTGGAGCAGGTGCTGATCACCATCCTCTCCGGCGGCCATGTGCTGCTGGTGGGCGTGCCCGGCCTTGGCAAGACCAAGCTGGTGGAGACGCTGGGCACCGTGCTCGGGCTCGACGAGAGCCGGGTGCAGTTCACCCCCGACCTGATGCCGGCCGATATCCTGGGCAGCGAGGTGCTGGAGGAGGGGGAGGACGGCCGCCGCGCCTTCCGCTTCCTCAAGGGGCCGGTCTTCTGTCAGCTCCTGATGGCCGACGAGATCAACCGGGCCTCACCCCGTACCCAATCGGCGCTGCTGCAGGCCATGCAGGAGCGCAAGGTCGCCATTGCCGGCGCCGTGCACCCGCTGCCGGCGCCTTTTCACGTCCTCGCGACGCAGAACCCGATCGAGCAGGAGGGCACCTATCCGCTGCCCGAGGCCCAGCTCGACCGCTTCCTGCTGGAGGTGGAAGTCACCTATCCCGACGAGGCGGCAGAACGGGCCATGCTGCTGGCCACCACCGGCGCCACGGAGGCCCGCGCGGTGCCGGCGATGACCGGGCAGGAGCTGATGGCCGCGCAGGGGCTGATCCGCCGCATTCCCGTTTCTTCCGGCGTGCTGGACGCCATCCTGGCCCTGGTACGCGGCGCCCGGCCGGAAACCGGCTCGCTGCCTGCCGTGCGGCAGCACCTGGCCTGGGGACCGGGGCCACGCGCGGCGCAGGCGCTGATGCTGGCCGCCCGCGCCCGCGCCGTGCTGGACGGCCGCCTGGCGCCGAGCGTCGAGGATGTGATCGCACTGGCCGAACCGGTGCTGCGCCATCGCATGGCGCTGAACTTCGCCGCCCGCGCTGACGGTGTGAAGCTCGCGGAAGTGATCGCCGCGCTGAAGGCCAGCCTTGGCTGAGACCGCCACGCCGCCGCCTGCGGCCGCCGCTCTCCGCGCCGAGGCGCTGGGCGGCCGCCTTCCGCCGCTGGTGGTGGCGGCGGAGCGGGTCGCGGCCACAGTGATGCAGGGCGTGCATGGCCGCCGCCGCGCCGGCCAGGGCGACGCCTTCTGGCAGTTCCGCCCCTATCTCGCCGGCGACGCCACCAGCCGCATCGACTGGCGGCAGAGCGCCAAGTCCGACCGCCTCTTCGTGCGTGAGACGGAATGGGAGGCGGCGCAGACGGTGGCGCTCTGGCGCGAGGCCGGACCGACGATGCGCTGGCGCGGCGGCCCGGACCGGCCGGAGAAGCGGGAACGGGCGGACCTGCTGCTGCTGGCGCTGGCCTCGCTGCTGCTGCGCGGCGGCGAGCGGGTGCGCCTCCTGGGTGGCGCGCGCCGGGCCTTCGCCGGGCGCGGGGCGCTGGCGGCCACCGCGGAGGCGCTGGCGCGGCACGTTACGCCCCCGGCCGATGAAAGCCTGCCCCGCCACGCCCGGGCCGTGCTGTTCGGCGACTTCCTGGCACCGCTGCCGGAGATTCAGGCAGCGGTGGCGACGCTTGCCGCGCTCGGGGTGCGCGGCCACCTGCTGCAGATCCTGGACCCGGCGGAGGAAACCCTGCCCTATACGGGGCGGGTGCGCTTCGAGGGCCTCCAGCAGGCGGAACAGCCGCTGCTGCTGCCCCGCGTGGAGGGAGTGCGGGCCTTGTATGCGGAGCGGCTCGCAGCCCACCGGGCGGGGCTGGCCGCCATCGCCGGCGCTGCCGGCTGGACCTTCGCCACCCACCGGACCGACGCGCCGCCGGAAGCGGCGCTGCTGGCGCTGTGGCAGGCGCTGGCCCCTGGCTGAGCAGAAGGACGCCATGGCACCATGATGAGCCTGGGCCCGATCGGCTTTGTCGCCCCCTGGCTGCTGCTGGCGCTGCCGGCATTGCCCCTGATCTGGTGGCTGCTGCGCGTGACGCCGCCGGCGCCACGCCGGCAGGCGTTTCCGGCCTTGCGGTTGCTGCGCGACCTGCCGGCACCTGAGGAAACTCCCGCACGCACGCCCTGGTGGCTGCTGCTGCTGCGGCTCGTCGCGGCGGCGCTAATCATCCTCGGTCTGGCGCGGCCCGTCTGGGCGCCGGGCGCCTCGGCCGGGGGGGACGGCCCGCTGCTGCTGGTGGTGGACGACGGCTGGCCAAGCGCCGCCGACTGGCCGGCCCGCGCGGCCGCGGCGCAGGCCGCGCTGGAAAGCGCCGCCCGTGAAGGTCGCGCCGCCGCGCTGCTGACCACCGCCCCGCCCGAGAACGGCGAGCAGATGCGCCCCACCGCCCTGATGCCGGCCGAGGAGCTGCGCGCCCGCCTCGCCGCGCTGCGCCCCAAGCCCTGGGCGCCCGACCGCGCCGCCGCGCTGGCGGCGCTTGGTGCGTGGCGGCAGGCGCATCCGGGCGCCTTCAGCAGCCTCTATCTGACCGATGGCGTTGAGCACCAGGCGGAGAGCGGCGCCTTTTCCCCGCTGGCGGAAGCCCTTGCCGCCGCCGGCCCGCTGACCATGGCCCGCACCGAGGGCCGCCCGGCGCGCCTGCTGCTGCCCCCTCGGGCCGAGGCCGACCGGTTGCAGGTGGCGCTGCGGCAAACCCCCGCGGCCGTCTCCGGGGAGGCGGCCGTGCTCGCCCGCACCGGCGATGGCCGCGCGCTGGCCCGCGCCACCATCCCGCTGCCGCCGGGCGCCACCTCGGGCGAGGCGACGCTCGACCTGCCGCTGGAGATCCGCAACCAGATCATTCGGCTGGAGATCGAGAACGAGGAAACCGCCGGCGCGGCCGTGCTGCTGGACGAGCGGTTCCGCCGCCGCCCGGTCGGCCTGATCGGCCCCGCCGAACAGGGCGCGGACACGCCGCTGCTCGGTCCGCTCTACTATCTCGACCGCGCCCTCGGCCCCTATGCCGAGCTGCGCCGCGGCAATGTCGAACAGCTCCTGCAGCGACAACTCGCCGTTGTGGTCCTGGCCGACCGCCCGGTGGCCGAGGGGCGCGAGCGTGAGGCGTTGGCCTGCTGGGTGGCGGAGGGCGGTACGCTGGTGCGCTTCGCCGGACCTCGCCTGGCGGAAAATCCGGACCTGCTGCTGCCGGTGCGGCTGCGTGGCGGCGAGCGGCGCCTCGGCGGCGCGCTGTCCTGGGAGCAGCCGCAGCGCCTCGCGCCCTTTGCCGACGGCTCCCCCTTCGCGGGGCTGCCCGCGCCGGAGGAGGTCACGGTTTCCACCCAGGTCCTGGCCGAGCCCGACCCGCAGCTTTCGGAGCGCACCTGGGCGCGGCTGGCCGACGGCACCCCGCTGGTGACGGCGGAGGCGCGCGGCGCCGGGCGCATCGTGCTGTTCCACGTCACCGCCAACACGGAATGGTCCAACCTGCCGCTTTCCGGCCTGTTCATCGACATGCTGCGCCGGGTGGTGGCGCTCTCCTCCGGCGTCGCCGGGGCGGAAGGCGAGACGCCACTGGCGCCCGTGGAAACCATGGATGGCTTTGGCCGGCTCGGCCCGGCGCCGGGTGGGGTCGGCGCCATCCCCGCCAACCGTGTCGCCGAGACGCGCCCGGGCCCGCGCCACCCGCCGGGCTGGTACGGCGTGCCGGGCGAGGGCGGCGAGCGGCGTGCGCTGAACCTCTCCGCCAGCCTGCCGGCGCCACGCCCGATCGCGGCGCCGCCCGCCGGCACCGCCACCCAGGTCATCGGCGGCGTGCCGGGTGAGCGCGATCTCGGCCCCTGGCTGCTCGGCATGGCGCTGCTGCTGCTGGCGGCGGACCTGCTGATCTCGCTGGTGCAGCGTGGCCTGCTTGGCCGCCCGGCGCGGCTGGCGGCCGTGCTGCTGCCGGTGCTGTTGCTCGCCGCCCCGGCGGCTTGGGCGCAGCCGGGTGACGCGGCCTCGCCGGAGGCGATGGCGCTGACGACCCGCATCGGCTACGTGCCGAGCGGCGACCCGGTGGTGGACGAGGCGGTGCGGCAGGGGCTGGCAGGCCTTTCCGACTACGTCAACCGCCGCACCGCCGCGGCGCTGGGCGAGCCGGTGCTGGTGCGGCCGGGGCAGGACGACCTTTCTCCGCTGCCGTTGCTCTACTGGGCGGTCACCGCCTCCAGCCCGGACCTGGAGGCCGATGCCCGCACGGCGCTGAACGACTACATGCGGCAGGGCGGCATCATCCTGTTCGATACGCGCGACGAGGGCTCGGGCGAGGGATTCGCACCCGGGGCGCCGGAGGCGCTGCAGCGGCTGACGCGCGGCCTGGCCATTCCGCCGCTGGCGCCGGTTTCGCCTGAGCATGTGCTGACCCGCGCGTTCTACCTGCTGCCGCCCGAGCTGCCCGGCCGCTTCTCCGGCGGGCAGGTCTGGGTCTCGCGCGAGGAGGACCGGGCGAATGACAGCGTCAGCCCGGTGATCATCGGCGGGCATGACTGGGCGGGCGCCTGGGCGGTGGATGGGCGGGGCAACAACCCCTATGCGGTGATTCCCGGCGGGGTGCGGCAGCGCACCCTGGCCTACCGCTTCGGGGTGAACCTCGTGATGTACGCGCTGACCGGGAACTACAAGGGCGATCAGGTCCATGTGCCGGCCATCCTGGAAAGGCTGGGGAATTGAGAGGGCTGCCGCCCCTCGGTGTTTCCTCGCCACTGGCGCCGGCGCCGGCGCCGCTTCCGGCGGCTTGGCTGCGCGGCGCTGGCCGCGGCGCCCCTTCGGGTGCTCAGCCCGCCGAGCCGGCCGCGCTTTGCCACCTGATGGTTTCTGGACGTCTCATCTGTTGGCGGGGTCCGGGGGGACACTGTCCCTCCGGCGGAGGTCCAGGGGGCGGCGCCCTCTGGCCTCGGCCTGCCGTGGAGCACTGACCGATGCGACAGGTCATTTCCGGCCTCGACTTCGCCCCGATCCTGCCGCTCTGGCTGTTGGTCGCCCTGGCCGTCCTGGCGGTGCTGGCGCTGGTGCCGGCGATCTGGCGCCGCGCGCGGGGCACCGGCTGGCGGGCGCTCTCCTTCCTCGTGCTGCTGCTGGCGCTGTCCAACCCGCGCCTTGTCGAGGAAACCCGCGAGACCCGGCCGGACATCGCCCTGGTGGTGCAGGACCGCAGCGATTCCGCCCGCATCGGCCCGCGCGCCGCGCAGCTTGACGCCGCGCGGGCGGCCATCGAGCAGCAGGCCGCCCGGTTCCCCGACCTGGAGCTGCGCACCATCGACGTGCCGGAAAGCGGCCGCCAGGGCACCCGGCTGTTCACCGCCATCGACCGCGCGCTGGCGGACATTCCCCGCGCGCGGCTGGCCGGCGTCATCGCCCTGACCGACGGGCAGGCGCACGACGTGCCGGCGCAGCCCTCCTTCGCCGCGCCGCTGCACCTGCTGCTGCCCGGCCAGCCCGGCGAGGTGGACCGGCGCATCCGCGTCATCGAGGCGCCGGGCTATGGCATTGTGGGCCGCACGGTGGAGCTGCGGGTGGCGGTGGAGGACCTCGGCGCCAGGGAAACCGGCGGCGCGGTGCGGCTGACCCTGCGGCGGGACGGCGCGCCGCCGCGCGTGGAAAGCGTGCCGATCGGGCGGGAGCACCGCATCGCGCTGCCCATCGAGCGCGGCGGGCCGAGCGTGGTGGAACTGACCGCCGAGGCGCGGCCGGGCGAGGTCTCCACCCTCAACAACCGCGCGGTGGTGACGGTGAACGGCGTGCGCGACCGGCTGCGGGTGCTGCTGGTCTCGGGCGAGCCGCATTCCGGTGAGCGCACCTGGCGCCGGTTGCTGAAGGCCGACCCGAACGTGGACCTCGTCCACTTCACAATCCTCCGCCCGCCCGAGAAGGACGACCTGACGCCGCTGAACGAACTGGCGCTGATCGCCTTCCCGGTGCGCGAGCTGTTCCAGGTGAAGCTGCGCGAGTTCGACCTGATCGTTTTCGACCGCTTCAGCAACCGCGGCATCCTGCCCGCCCTCTACCTTCGCAACATCGCCGACTACGTCCGCAGCGGCGGGGCGCTGCTGCTCTCGGTGGGGCCGGAGTTCATCGGTTCCTCCAGCCTGGCGGCGACGCCACTGTCGGCGGTGCTGCCGGCACGGCCGCTTTCCGGGCCTTCGGCGGTGGCGGAGGGGCCGTTCCGCCCGCGCGTGACGGATGTCGGCGGCCGGCACCCGGTCACAGAGGGGCTGGAAGGCGCCAATGCCGGCAATACCGAGCCGAAATGGGGCCACTGGTACCGCCACCTCCGCACCAGCCCGCAAAGCGGGCTGACGGTGATGGACAACGGCGACGGCTCCCCCCTGCTGCAGCTTGACCGGGTGGGAGAGGGGCGGGTGGCGCTGCTGCTTTCCGACCAGATCTGGCTGTGGTCGCGCGGGCATGACGGCGGCGGCCCGCAGGCCGAGCTGCTGCGCCGTGCCGCGCACTGGCTGATGAAGGAGCCCGAGCTGGAGGAGGAGGACCTCGTCGCCACCATTGACGGCGGCACGCTCAGGGTCGTGCGCCGCAGCGTGGAGGCCGGGCCGCCGCCGCAGATCACCGTCACCGCGCCGGATGGCAGCGTGGCCGGCGCGTCCGCCGAGCCGGCCGGCGGCGGGCGCGCGGTGCTGGAGATGCCGGCGGCGCAGCCGGGCGTGTGGCAGGTCAGCGACGGGCGGCGCACCGCCTTTGCCGCCGCCGCGGCGGCCAACCCGCTGGAGGTGGCCGACCTGCGGGCGGATGCCGCGCCGACCAGGACGGTGGTGGAGGCTTCCGCCGGCAGCGTCCATTGGCTCGGCACCGCGGCCCCGCCGCAACTGCCCGAGCTGCGCCGGGTGGCGCTCGACCGCGACGCCGCCGGAAGAAACTGGATCGGCCTGCGGCGCAACCAGGACCATCTGGTGACCGGCATCGCCGCGCTGCCCCTGTTGCCGCCCTGGCTGGCATTGCCGCTGGTGCTTGGGCTCGCGCTGGTGGCCTGGCGGCGGGAGGGGCGCTGACCGGCGCCCCTTTGCCGCCAGACGCCCAATTTCCTATCTACCCATAAGAGGAGCAATGCCGGATGCGCCGCCTGATTTTTGCCCTGCCCCTGGCGCTGGCTGCCTGCGCGACCGGGCCGACCCTTTCGCAGCGCCTCTCCACCTTCATCGGCCAGGGGGAGGGCGACCTCGTGGCGGGCCTCGGCGTGCCCGTCCGCACCTACGAGGCGGACGGGCGGCGCTTCCTCCAGTTCGAGCGGCAGCGCACGGTGCTGGTTCCCGGCGACCCATGGTCGTACGGCTATTACGGCATGCGGCGCCCCTGGGCGGTGCCCTCGAGCTACGCGGTCGAGCGTTGCGACATCACCTTCATCCTGCGCGGCGGGCGGGCGGAAAGCTTCACCCTGCATGGCGAAGGATGTAGCTGACGCCTGCGGTTGGCCGCTTCGCCCCGGCCAGGAAATGCTTTAGAGAGGCTGCCATGCGCCATCTCCCCTCCACCCCGCTTTCCGCCCTGCTCGCCGGCCTGCTGGCCGCGGCGCTGCCGGCCTTGCCGGCGGCGGCGCAGATGCTGAACGGGCCCATGATGCCGAACACGCCGGCCGCGCCGGCCGCCAAGGAGCCACCGGCCCTGCCGGGGCTTGCCGGCCGCGCTCCTGCCGCGCCGATCCCGGCCGAGCCGGGAAAGAATCTCGGCCCCAACGAGGCGCTGTTCGACGCCATCAACCGTGGGGACCTGGCCGCGGCGCGGGACGCCATGGCGCGCGGCGCCGACCTGCAGGCGCACAACGTGCTGGGGCTGACGCCGCTCGAATCCTCGGTCGACCAGGGGCGGCGCGAGATCACCTTTTTCCTGCTGTCCACCCGTCCGACCGTCGTCACAAGTGTCGAGCCTTCCACCCCGCTGCCTCGCGGCGCCCCTCCCTCGGCGGCGGCGCGCAACATGCCGCTCGCCTCGCCACCTCCCAGCGCCCTGCGCGGCGCCGCGCCGCCCGCATCCGGCCGCCGGGAGGCCATCTCACGGCCGCCCTCCGCGACGGCCTATGCCAATGCCGGGGCTGCCGACGGCGGCACGCCGCGCCCGGAGAAAGGCTTTCTCGGCTTTGACGCCAGCCGGCCCGGCGGCGGCTACTGAAGCGTCCGGCGTGACGGCCGCAGGGGTTCCGCCCCTGCGGGAGGCACGCCGGCCCTCGCGAGCGGCGGCGCAACTTTTCTCCTCGCCGGAGCTTGGTTCGACGAACCCTGCCGGATCGCTGGCGGCAGTGGAGGAGGACCAAGCGGATGTTCTCGCCACGCGCACGCCGCCTGATGCTCTGGACCGGCCTGCCGCTGCTTGCCATCGTTCTGCTGGTGCTGTTCTGGTCCTGGGCCTGGTTCATCCCGCTGGTGGAGCGGCAGGCCAGCGCCGCGCTGGGCCGCCCCGTGCATGTGGGCGGGCTGGATGTGAACCTCGGCCGCGTGCCCGAGGTGGTGCTGACCGACCTCCGCATCGATAATCCCGAGGGCTATCCGGCCGATCCGCCTTTCGCCGCCGTGCCGCGGCTGAGCCTGCGAGTGGATGCCTGGGCCTTTCTGCGCCATCGCCAGATCATCCTCCCCGCGATCACGGTGGAGCGCCCGGCCGTGCGGCTGCTGGCCCGTGGCGAAGGGGACAACAACTACACCTTCCCCTTCGCGCAGGCCGCGGAAGGCAGCCCGGCCGAGCCGGGGCCGCAGCCGCAGATCGGCGCCCTGCGGGTCCTGCAGGGCGAGGTGCATGCCAGCCTCGACCCGCTCGGGGCCGAGATGCAGGTGGCGGTGGAGACGCAGGACGCGCCCGGCGCGCCATCCCGGCTGCATGCCAAGGCCACTGGGACCTATGCGAAGCAGCCCATCACGGCCGAGCTGCTCGGGGGCGCCGTGCTTTCTTTGCGGGAGGCCGGCAACCCCTGGCCAGTGCGGCTGGACCTCGCCAACGGCCCGACGCAGGTGAGGCTGGAGGGCACGGTGCAGGACCCGCTGCACTTCGCCGGGGCCAACCTGCAGCTCAACCTGCGCGGACCGGACCTGGCGCTGCTTTCGCCCCTCACCGGCGTGGTGGTGCCGACCACGCCGCCCTACCGCCTTTCCGGCAAGCTGGATTACGCCGAAGGGCAGATCCGCTTCACCGGGATGGAAGGGGTGCTCGGCCATAGCGACCTCGCCGGGGATGTGGCGGTGGAGCCGCGCGGCACCCGTCCGATCGTGCGGGCCACGCTGCGGTCCCGCCGGGTTGACCTCGAGGATCTCGCCGGCTTCGTGGGCGGCACGCCGGAGAACAAGCCGAAGCCGCGCCGCGTCGGCGGCCGCGTGCTGCCCGACACGCCGGTGAACCTGCCCCGCCTGCGCGCCGCCGACGTGCACCTGAACTATGATGCCGGACAGATCCGCGGCCGCGCCATGCCGCTCGACAACATGCATGTGAAGCTCGACATCGTGGACGGCGCCATCGCCCTGCATCCGCTGCGCTTCGGCATTGGCAAGGGCAGCATCGACGGCAACTTCGACTTCGCGCCGGTCGAGGGCGGCGGGCTGAAGGCCAAGGGCGAGGTGAAGTTCCGCCAGGTGGACGTTTCCCGCCTGATGGGGGTCACCCCGCTGGGCGAGGGACAGGGCGGCATCGGCGGCGCCGCGCGCGTCGAGACGCAGGGCCGCACGCTGGCGGAGATGCTTGGGCGGGGCGATGGCGGGCTGACGCTCGCCATGGCCGGCGGCAACCTTTCGGCCCTGCTGGTGGACCTTTCCGGCGTGCAGATCGGCAATGCCCTGCTTTCCGCGCTCGGCCTGCCGGCACGCACCCGGGTGCAGTGCTTCGTGGCCGACATGGACCTGCGCAAGGGTGTGCTTTCCACCAGGACCGTGCTGCTCGACACCGAGGACTCGCTGATCAGCGGCATGGGCGAGGTCGACCTCGGCAAGGAGCGGCTGAACTACACGCTGCGCACCGAGGCCAAGCACTTCACGGTCGGCTCGCTGCCCACCGACATCCTGCTGCGCGGCACCTTCGCCGATCCCAGCGTGCGGCCGGAAGTGGTGGAACTCGGCGCGCGCGTCGGCGCGGCGGTGGGGCTCGGCGCCATCGCCCTGCCGCTGGCCATCCTGCCGACCATCCAGTTCGGGATTGGCGAGGACAACCGCTGTGAAGGATTGGTCAAGCGGGCGCGCTGAAGTCCTAGCCGGCGCGCAGGTGCTCCTGCAGGCGCGGCATCAGCTCGACCAGGTTGCAGGGCTTGTGCCGGGCATCGAGCTGGAAGCGAAGGATGTCGTCCCAGCCATCCTTCACCGCACCGGTGGAGCCGGGCAGGGCGAAGAGGTAGGTGCCGCCGGCCACGCCGCCCAGCGCGCGGGACTGGATCGTGGAGGTGCCGATCTTCTGGTAGCTGAGCATCCGGAACAGCTCGCCGAAGCCCTCGATCCGCTTCTCCAGCACGCGCTCGAAGGCTTCGGGCGTCACGTCGCGGCCGGTGATGCCGGTGCCGCCGGTGGTGATGCCGACATCCACCTCCGGGTCGGCCACCCAGGCACGCAGCACGGCCTCGATGGCCTCCGGCTCGTCCCGGACGATCCGCCGGGAGTGCAGCCGGTGGCCGGCGGCCTCGATCCGTTCGGCGAGGGTCTGGCCGGAACGGTCGCTGGCGAGGTCGCGCGTGTCGGACACCGTCAGGACGGCGATGGAGACCGGCACGAAGCGCAGGGATTCGTCGATCGGCATGGCAGGTCCTTTCCGCGGCTCCGCGGGGATGTAGCGGCACGGCGGGCGGGAATGGAACCCCGCTCGCGTCAGGCCAGCCGGCTGCAGTTCCGGCCGGCGCGCTTGGCGGCGTAGAGGGCGGCGTCGGCGGCGGAAATCATGGCCTCCGCCGTCGCTCCCTCCTCGCGGCCGGCGATGCCGGCGCTGAAGGTGACGGAGAAGCGGCTTCGCTCGGTGTCGAAGGCAAGGGCGGAGAAGCGCGTGCGGATCTGGTCGATCACCTTGCGTGCCGCATCCGGCGCCGTGCCGAGCAGCAGCACGGCGAACTCCTCCCCGCCGTAGCGGCCGATCACGTCCGTCCGCCGCAGCCGCTTCTGCAGGCTCCGGGCCAGGCTTCGGATCACCCGGTCCCCCATCAGGTGGCCGTGCTGGTCGTTGATCTGCTTGAAGTGGTCAAGGTCGAGCAGCACCAGGCTCAGCGTCGTGCCGTCGCGCCGGCTGCGCCCGATCTCCAGCCCCAGCCGTTCCTTGAAACGGGCGTGGTTGAGCAGGCCGGTGAGGCTGTCGGTCTCCATCACCGCGCGCAGCGCCCGCGCGCGCTCGGCGCGCAGCCGCACCAGCGTCACCAGCTGGCCGAGATCCACCGGCTTGGGGATGAAGTCGTCACCGCCCAGCCGGCGGGCCAGGAGCTGGCGGGCGGCGTCCCGCTCGGCCGAAAGGAACAGCACCGGGAGCGACAGGTGCCGCCGCGTCTGGCGAATGACGCGCGCCAGCTCGATGCCGTCGATCCCTGGCATCTGCAGGTCCATCACGATCAGGTCGGGCGTCGCTGTCGCGATCGCTTCCAGGGTTCGCCCGGGCTCGGAGAGGGCGGTGACCTGCATGCCCGCCTGGCGCAGCGCCATGGCATAGGCTTCCGCCAGCAGCGGATCGTCATCCACGATCAGGATCGAGGCGTGGCTTTCCGTCCGCACCCCGGCGAACTGGTCCAGCCAGTCGGCCAGCTCGTTGCTTTCGAGCGGCTTGGGCACGACCGCCTCCACCCCGGCGCGGGCGGCCGCGAGCCGGGCGGGGAAGCCGGTGTCCTCCGTCAGGAGGATGATGGGGCACCGGCCGGCGATGCTGCGGCAGGTGCCCAACCCGTCGGGCAGCGCGTCGTCAACCACGGCCGCGACCAGGGGGCCCTCCGGCAACGCGGCCGGCCCGCTCTCGTCGCCGCCGCAACGCACCGTGTAGCCCAGGCTGCCCAGCAGGCTCCGCAGCTCCGCCTGGCCGCCAGCGGGCGCGCAAAGCAGGACCGGTTCGCCCGCCTCGGCCGCCGAGACGGGGGCGGGATGAAGCTCGGTGGAGCCGGAAGCGGCGCCGCCCGCCTCCCAGGCCGCCCCAAGCGCCGCCACAAGCTGCTCCGCCTGGTGCAACCGCTCGCTGTCCGGCTCCGGGCTGCCGCTGAGGCCGCGCAGCAGCAGCTCCAATGGTGCCGCGGCGGTGGAGACGGCGGGCAGGCCGAAGGTGCCGCCGGCACCCGCCAGCTGGTGCGCTGCCCCCGCCAGGTCGGCGATGCCGGCGCGCGTCGCCGCGTCCCACGGGCGGCGGGAGAGCGCCTCCCAGAAGGCGGTGAGGTCGCGCACACGGTCGCCGAGACGCCGGATCCCATCGGCCCGCAGGCGCTGCATGGCGGCATGAAGCTCGGCCTCCGGCGCCAGCATCTCAACCATGACGGCCGGCCCAGATATGGCGGACGCTGGCGGAAAGGGTCATCGGGTCGAAGGGCTTGGAAATGACGTCGAGGCTGCCGAGCTCGCGGTAGCGCGTGATCTCCTGCGGCTGCACCTTGGCGGTCATGAACACCGCGGGCACCTCGGCCATCCCAGGGAGGGCGCGCAGCCGCTCCAGCGTGGTGGGACCATCCATTCCCGGCATCATCACGTCGAGCAGCACCAGTTGCGGCGCGAAGCCTTCCGCGCGCGCGAGGGCTTCCTCGCCCGAGGCGCAGGCTTCCACCGTGAAGCCGCCGACCGCCTTCAGCGCGAAGCTGGCGACGGTGCGGATGTCGCCGTCGTCCTCGACGTAGAGGATGCGGGTCAGCGCGCTCTCGCTCACAGGGCGGTCTCCTTCGCGGGGCCGGCATGGGGAGCCGCCTCGATGAGGTGGCGGATGGTGTCGTGCAGGAGGCGGTTCTCGGTGCGGCTCTTCACCAGGGTGGCCGCGGCGTGACGGGCCATGCGGGCATCGGTGTCGCTGGCGGAGAAGATCAGCACCGGCGGCGTGGGGCGCAGGGCCTGGATGTCCGGCAGCAGGTCGAAGCCGCTGCCGTCGGGCAGGCCGAGATCGATGATCACGAGGGCGAAGCGTGTTCCCGCCGCCAGCGCCGCCCGCGCCTCGGCGAGGCTGCGCGCCGGCTGCATCTGCGCCTCGTCCCCCATCACGGCCGAGACCACGTGCCGGATGTCGTCATCGTCCTCCACATGCAGGACGCGGGCGGGGCCTTCCTCCGCGCCGCCACTGGCGCTGGCGCGCAAGGCCTGGTGCAGCGCCTCCCGCAGGCGGCCCTGGTCGATCGGCTTGTCCAGCCAGTCCACCACGCCCATCGCATCGCCGTTCAGTGCGCGCCGCCGCTGGTCGGCGATGGCGGAAACCACGACAACCGGCAGCCCGCGCCCTTCAGGCCGCTGGCGCAGCCGCCGCAGCACGGAGAGCCCGTCGTCGTCCGGCAGCATCAGGTCCAGCGTCAGGGCGTCGAAGCGCTGGCGGTCGAGCTGCGCGAAGGCCTCCGCCGCATCATGCGCGACGTGCCCCTCCCAGCCGTGCTGCGCGAGCATCATCTGCAGCAGCCGGGCGACGTCGGCGTCGTCCTCCACGATCAGCACGCGGCGCTTCTGGCCGGACGCGGCCGGCGCGACGGGCAGCCGCTCGACGAGGCGGGGGAGGGAGAAGTGGAAGCAGGTGCCGCCGCCCTCCGCATCCTCGAAGCCGATGCTGCCCGCGTGGTGCTCGACAATGGCGCGGCTGATGGCGAGGCCGAGACCGGTGCCGCCCTTCTGCCGGACATCGCTGGAATCCGCCTGGGCGAAGCGCTGGAAGATGCGGCCGCGGAAGGCCTCGGGGATGCCGGGGCCGCGGTCGCGCACGCGGAACACGGCGCTGCCCGCGTTCACCCCCAGGCTGACCTCGACCGCGCTGCCGGCGGGCGAGAACTTGGCCGCGTTGGAGAGGAGGTTGGCCAGCACCTGCTGGATGCGCGGGGCATCGGCGTAGACCTCGGCATCGGCTTCCGGGTCGCCGGCGACCTCCAGGCGCAGGCCGAACTGGCCGGCATAGGCGCGGTTCGCCTCCACCGCCTGCTCCAGCAGCTGCCGGGCCGAGATCCGCTCGCGCCGGAACTCCAACCGGCCCGCCTCCATCTTCTCGATGTCGAGGATATCGTTGACCAGCAGCACCAGGCGTTCGGCGTTCTTGTGCGCGATGCCCAGCAGCTCGCCCGCCGGCTGCGGCAGCGCGCCGGCGGCGCCGCCGGTGACTAGGCCGAGCGCGGCGCGGATGGAGGTCAGCGGCGTGCGCAGCTCGTGGCTGACGGTGGAGACGAACTCGTTCTTCATCGAGTCGAGGCGCCGCCGCTCGGTCACGTCGCGCAGGACGCAGACGCAGCCGCGCTCGCCGTCCTGCTCGTACCGGCCGATGGACAGCTCCGCCGGAAAGACGCTGCCGTCCGCGCGGTGCGCCTCCACCTCGCGCTGCGGCTGGCCGAAGGCGGGGATGAAGGCGCGGATGGGCTGGCCGATGACGTCGGTGAGCGGCAGGCCGAACTGATCGGCGGCGGCGGCATTGGCGAGCTGCACCTGATCCGCGCCGCTCAGCAGCAGGATCGGGTCGCTGGCATGGTCGAGGATGGATTGCAGGCGGCTGCGGTTCTCGGTCAGCGCCGCATTCGCCGCCTCGGTCGCGCGCTTCGAATCCTCCAGCGCGGCATAGCGTTCGGCGCTGCTGTGGCGATAGCGGTGCAGGCTCCAGAGCGCGGCGAGCGCGAACAGCACGGCGGCGACAAAGGTCACGGGAATGATGGCGCGCGCCTGCCGCACCCGCACCGTGTAGACGCTGTTGGAGGCCTCCAGGTCGGCGCGTTCCCAGGCGATCATCTGGTCGGTCATCCGCAGGAGGCGCATGCGTTCGGCGGCCGCCTCGCGGATCAGAAGCAGGAGGTCCACCGCGTCGCCGCGCCCGGCGAAGCCGAGGGTGCGCTCCAGCCGGGTGAGCATGGCGGCGACGCCGCGCCGGAGCTGCGGCAGCACGGTCTGCTGCTGCGCATCGCTCTGCGCCGCCTCCTCCAGGGCCGCCATGTCGCTGACGATCCGCTCGCGGGCCGCGAGCATGGTGTGGCGGTACGGCTCCGGCGTGCCGAGCAGCACCAGGTCGCGCGCCACGGTCACCTCGTGGATGTCGCTGCGCAGCTCCAGCAGGCTCGCCATGATGGCGTAGCTGGTGTTCACTGCCGCACGCTGTTCGCGGGTATCCTCAAGAACGCGGAGGGCGAAGGCACCGCCTCCCAGAAACAGCAACAGGACGGTGGCGGTCGCGATCAGTGTGACGAGGCCGGTCCGGCTGAGCGGGCTGACCATGCGGCGGCGATCCTTGCGAAGCCGCGGAGGGCGTCAGGAAGCCCGGAACGGCGATGGAGATGCCGGCAAATTGCCGCGCAGGTAGAGCGCTTGCAACAACGGTCTTTTTTTACGCTGTGTCTCACCGGGTGGAATGTGCCGGCCGGCCTCGCGGGCCGGCAACCAGGAAAGCCGGCAGGAGCGACTTCCGCTCGCTGTCTCGCTTCAGGCGCTTTGTGTCCTGCCCGCGAAGTTCGTGGGACCATCCATGAACGCAGCGGACCGGCGGGCCCCTGAAAACAAGGCCTGCCGCCCTGATCCTGAAGTCCGGAGGACTTTGCGATCAGGCCACCAGCTTCTGCTTTCGAGGAGCATCCCCACCCGGCCAGATGATTCCCTGAGCGGGATCCGCCCGAAGTGGCGCCTCAGCGCGACGCCGTGCGCGTGCTGGCCCGCGGCAGCGGCGGCTGCTCCGCAAGTTCCAGCGGCGGGCTTCCGAAGCGGGGGAACTCGCCGCTCGCCAGGGCGTCGAGGCTGGGTGCGGGCAGGCCCAGGCGGCTGGCATAGATCCAGCTGTAGGTCAGCACGCGCTGCACGAAGGTGCGCGTCTCGTCCACCGGGATGGACTCGACGAACAGGAAGGGATCGTCCTGGTGGCGCAGGTTCGGTGCCCAGCGCGCGACGTTGCCGGGGCCGTTGTTGTAGGCGGCCAGGAGCCGGATCAGGTCGCCATCCACCACCTCGCGCGCCGTGAGGTGGTGCAGGTAGCGCTGCGCCAGCTCCAGCGAGAAGGCGGGATCATGCAGGCGCTTCAGCCCGGCCGATCCCCGCAGGCTGGGATCGCCGACGATATAGGCAGCCGTGGCGGGCATGATCTGCATCAGCCCGCGCGCCCCGGCCGGGGAAACCGCCTTCGCATCGAAGCGCGATTCCTGCAGCGCGAGGGCGTAGAGCAACGCCGGGTTGGCACGGAAGCCGGAGAGCGGCTCCAGCCGCGGCAGCGGAAAGCGGTCGAAGTCGCGCGGGCGGCCATCGGTGGTCTGCACCAGCGCGGCCACCTGCGAGGCGAGGTCGGTCATGCCCGCCTCGCGCGCGACCGCCAGCATGCCGCGCAGCACGCCGGGATTGCCCTGCGCGATCGGCCAGAGGGCGCGCAGTTCCTGTTCCGCCAGCTCGCGCTGGCCGGCCTGCAGCAGGGCCAGGGCACGCCAGCCGGCGGCGGTCTCCGCGAGGGCGGCGCCCTCCGCGGTGCCGGCGACCTCCCGCTCCCAGGCGAAGCCGGGCGCGAGGCCGAGCACCCTGCGGGCCACCAGGCCGTAGAAGGTGCGCGGCTCCTGGGCCGCCTGCAGCATCCAGGGCACGTAGAGCTGCGGCCGGCGGGTGCGGATGGCCGCGCGCGCCGTCCAGAAGGCGGCGGCAGCCCGCAAGGCGGGAGCGGCGACCTCGGCGCGGGCGGCGCTTTCGAAGGCGGTCAGCGCGCGTTCGGGCCGGCCGCTGCCCCAGGCGGCGAGGCCGGCGACAAAGGCGGGATGCGCGAGCTGCGGGTGCTGCTTGGCGACCTCGGAGGCGATGCGCCAGGCTTCCTCGTCGCGGCCCTTCTGGAAGGCGGCGAGCGCCACCTCGCCGCGCAGCAGCGCGGCGTAGCTGCCGCTGGCCGCCTGCGTGACGGCGGAAAGGGCGCCGTTCAGGTCGCCCTCGGCGGCGCGGCCATGCACCAGGCGGTCCAGGCGGGCATCGCGGCTGACGCCGCGCGCCGGCGGCTCGCGCTCCTCCGGCACCACATCGGTCTCGGCGGAAAGGGATTCGTCCGGCGGCGCGGGCGGGTAGGGGGCGTTGCGCGGCAGGCGGCCGCGCAGCATCGCATGGATGGCGCGCGCCTCCGGATGATCCGGATACTCGGCGAGCCAGCCGTACAGCTCCTCCACCGACGGCTCAGGCGCGCCCGGGCGCAGCCAGCGGCTGGCCAGCACGTGGCCCATCAGCCGCCGGTCCTCCAGCCGCTCCGCCTCTTGGGCGGCAAGGGCGAAGTCGCCGCGCTGCTGGAGCGCGAAGATGCGGGCCAGCCGCGCCGTGTCGGACGGGGCCAGGGGTTGCGGAAGACCCGCCACGCCTCCGGGGAGGGGAGGGCGGGGCATGTTCACTGCCCGCTCGAGGGGGGCGGTCTCTCCGGCCCGTTGCGCCATGGCCGGAACCTGAGCCCCGGCACATAGCGACGCCGCCCAGCCCAGGCCGAAGGCCAGGGCGGGTGAACGCAGGGCCATGGTGCAGATCGCTCGCATGGCCCGCTTGCCGTTAACGGTCTCGTCAGCGGGGAGCAACCGTAAATGCCGCCCAAATCGCGTTTCAAGGGAGAAGGGGTTACTCTCCCATGATCGTGAGTTGAAAATCACTATCGATTTTGCGTGAGGCGGTCTGGGGAAGTGGAGACCTCGCCGGAAAGGGTGCGGCGAAGCAGCAGCAGGTCAGCCCAGGAGTCGCGCTTGGCTGCCGGATTGCGCAGCAGGTAGGCGGGGTGCCAGGTGGGCAGCGCCGGCAGGCTCCCGGCCTCCTCGGGAAGGGCGTGCCACCGGCCGCGCAGCCGGGTGATGCCTTCCCGCGCGTTCAGCAGCGCCTTGGCGGACACGCCGCCGAGCAGCAGCACATGGCGCGGCCGCACCAGCGCGACGTGGCGCAGCACCAGGGGCAGGAACAGGGCGATCTCGGCATCCGTCGGCGTGCGGTTGCCGGGCGGCCGCCAGGGCAGGATGTTGGTGATGTAGAAGGCGCGGGAAGGGTCCTCGGCCGTCCGGTCGAGGCCGATGCTGGCCAGCATCCGGTCCAGCAACTGACCGGACTGGCCCACAAAGGGGCGGCCGAGACGATCCTCGTCGGCACCGGGCGCCTCGCCGACCAGCATCAGGCCCGAAGCGGGGTTGCCGTCGGCGAAGACCAGGTTGGTGGCGGTGTCGCGCAGCGGCGTGTCCACCTCGCGCAAGGCTTCCCGCAATGCCGCCAGGTCCTGCGCGCCGGCAGCCAGGGCGGCGGCGTTGCGCGCGGCGGGCGCGAGGGGGGCGGCGAGCGGCAGCGCGGGGCCGCGGCGACCCTGCGCGGGGCGG
>NZ_SNVJ01000025.1 GCF_009829925.1 Teichococcus coralli | reverse complement strand
GCGAGGGCGGGCCGCGCCCGCAGGGCAAGGGCGGCCCCCGGCCGCAGGGCGACCGGCGCGACTTCGACGGCCCGCCGCGCGGCGGCCGCGACCGCCGCCCGCCGCGCGAGGACCGCGGCGAGGCGCGCTCCTTCAGCTTCGCCCCGGCCAAGGACAAGGGGCCCGACCCCGACAGTCCCTTCGCGGTGCTGGCCCGGTTGAAGCTCGACAAGGAGTGATGCCGGTGCGGCCCGCGCCCCGCGCCTGAGCATGGCGGAGACCGAGGACCGGGACTGGCAGCGGCTGGACAAGTGGCTGTGGTGCGCGCGGGTGGCCAAGACCCGCGCGGAATGCGCCCGCCTCGTCGAGCGCGGGCAGTTCCGGCTGAACCGCCAGCCGGTGGACAAGCCGCATGCCCGGCTGCGGGTGGGCGACGTGCTCACCCTGGCGCTGGGCGGGCCGGAGCGCGGGGTGGTGCGGGTCTGGCGCATCCTGGCGCTGGCCGCGCGGCGCGGCCCCGCTCCCGAGGCGCGGAGCCTCTACCAGGATCTCGACCAGCCGTCCGCATGAGGCGCAGGCCGGAGCGCCGCACAAAGGTGGTTGCTTCGCACCGCGCTGCGGTCCATCTCTGCGCCGCAACGCACGCCCGAACGATCGCCGAAGGAACCCGGCCGTGACCTACGTCGTCACCGAGAACTGCATCCGCTGCAAATACATGGACTGCGTCGAAGTCTGTCCGGTGGACTGCTTCTATGTCGGCGAGAACATGCTGGTCATCCATCCGGACGAGTGCATCGACTGCGGCGTGTGCGAGCCGGAATGCCCGGCCGAGGCCATCGTGCCCGACAGCGACGACAAGGCCGCCGAGTGGTCCGAGCTGAACCGCCAGTACGCGCAGGAATGGCCGAACATCACCCGCAAGGGCGAGGCACCGGCCGATGCCAAGGAGTGGGACGGCAAGCCGGGCAAGAAGGCGCTGTTCGACCCCAATCCCGGGAAGGCCTGACCCGCTCGCCACGCCATGGCGCGCATGGCGTGACGAAGCGGCGTTTTTTTTGTATGCTGGGCGCCCGGGTGTGGTTGCCGGCGCCATGGCGCGGCCCCACCCTTTCCAGTTGCGCGTGGCCGTGAGGCGGCTGCCGGTCGGGCGATGCCCTTCCGCCAAAGTCCCCTTCGCCCACGCGGCAGCGGCACCCAGGAGTTGAGAGCGGATGAAGCCACCCGCCGGCGCGAAGTCCCCCACCCCGCAATCCGAGCCGGCCCAGACGGCCTCCTCCGCTTCGCGCCGCACCGGCATGGCCGAGGGCCAGGCGCCTTCCCCCACCGAGGGGGGCGCCCCTTCCCGCCCGGTGCCACCGCCGAAGCCGCTCGGCAATCCCGGCAGCGACTTCAAGGCCGGCGACCATGTCGTCTATCCCACCCATGGCGTCGGCCAGGTGCAGGGCATCGAGGCGATGCAGGTGGCGGGGATGGAGCTGAAGGTGATCATCGTCACCTTCGAGGAGAACCGCATGACCCTGCGGGTGCCGCTGGGCAAGGCGGCCTCCTCCGGCCTGCGCAAGCTCGCCGGCAACGACATGATGGGCGAGGCGATGGAGACGCTGAAGGGCCGGGCGCGCATCAAGCGCACCATGTGGTCCCGCCGCGCCCAGGAATACGAGCAGAAGATCAACAGCGGCGACCCCGTGCAGATCGCCGAGGTGGTGCGCGACCTGCACCGCAACGCCGGCCAGCCCGACCAGTCCTTCTCCGAGCGGCAGATCTACGAGCTGGCGATGGACCGACTGGCGGCCGAGGTGGCGGCGCTCGACCAGACCGACAAGAACACCGCGATGAACAAGCTGCTGGAGCACCTGAAGCAAGGCTGACCCCTCCCGCTCCCGCGCCATGGGCATGAAAAAGGCCCCGGAGGGTTTCCCCTCCGGGGCCTTCCTGTTTCCAGGCCTCCGCGCCGCGGGTCAGTCCTGCTGGCGCACGCCCATGAACTGCAGCAGCAGCTGGAACAGGTTGATGAAGTTCAGGTACAGGCCGAGCGCGTCGAACACGCTGCGCTTGGCGGCGATGTCCGTGCCCTGCTCGTAGGCGAACTCCATGTAGTCCGCCTTGATCCGCTGCGTGTCGTAGGCGGTGAGGCCCACGAACACCACCACGCCGATGACGCTGATGGCGAACTGCAGCGCCGAGGAGCCGACGAACATGTTCACCAGGCCGGCGATGATGATGCCGATCAGGCCCATCATCATCAGGCTGCCGAGCTTCGTCAGGTCGGCCTTGGTGGTGTAGCCGTAGAGGCTGACCCCGGCGAACATGCCGGCCGTCACCACGAAGGTGGTGGCGATGGAGGCGCCCACATACACCGCGAAGATGCTCGACATGCTCGCGCCCATGGCGGCGCAGAACAGCCAGAACAGCGCCTGAACGGTGGTCTTGCTCATCCGGTTGACGCCGAAGGAGAGCACCAGCACGAAGGCGAGCGGGGCGAAGATCGCCGCGAAGCCGAGGATGGTCGGCTGCGTCGCCAGTCCGCGCGGCGTGCGCACGACCTGGAAGAACAGCTCGGAAAGGCCGGTATTGGCGATCACGTAGGCGACGATCGCGGTCAGCAACAGGCCCGACGCCATCCAGTTGTAGACGCCGAGCATGTAGGAGCGCAGCCCGGCATCGATGGCGGCCGCGTCAGCCGTGCCGACGCGGCCCCAGCCGGCCGCGCCCGTCGTGTACCGATAGTCGGGACCAGAGGCCATAGGTGTCAAACTCCTAGCAGCGCGGAGAATCCGCGGGTCATGGGTTATATGGACAATCCGTAATTTTGTTCAACGGGAATCGCCCTGCTGCGGTGGCGGCTGGCCATCCTCCCATCCCGGCCGGCCTTGCAGGAACCAAGATGGGGTTCCGCGTCGTCTTCCTCTAGGCAAAACCCGCCTCCGCAGCCGTCCGGCGGCGGTTTCCGGCACCATCCGGCAGCGGGCAGGCTGTTCTCCAACGCGTGGCAGGTCACGGCCGGGTGGCATCGGCCCCGGTGCGGGAGCCGGTCACGTCCGCGCGCCAGTCTAGGCTCCGCCGGCCGGCCTGTCAGCCGGCCCGAAAGGACAAGGATGGGGGTGGCCCGCTGCATGGCGTCCCTGCCCTCACTCATTCCGCAGCAGCGGCGCCGCGCGGCCCCGCAGGGCCAGCGCGGTGCCGGCATAGCCGAGCAGCAGGGTGAGCGCGGTGCAGCCGGCCACCGTCAGCGCCAACGTGCCGGGGAGAAAGACCCAGTCCGTGCGCATGACGAAGCGCGCCACCGCCCAGCTCGCCGCCGTGCCGCAGAGTGCCGCCAGCAGGCCGGCGGTCAGGCCGAGCAGGCCGAACTCCACCAGCCAGGCGCGGCGGATCTGCGCGCGGGTGGCGCCCACCACCTTCAGCACCACGGCATCACGCACGCGCCGCCGCTGCCCCGCCGCCATGGCGCCGGCCAGCACCAGCCCGCCGGCCAGCAGCGTGACCCCGGCCACCGCCGAGACCGCCGTGCCCAGCCGCTCCAGCAGCCCGGCCACCGCCGCCAGCGCATCCCGCACGCGAATGCCGGAAACGTTGGGAAAGGCGTCCGTCACGGCCCGCAACACCGCGGCATCCTCGGCGGGATCGCCGCGCACCGTGGCGATGTGGGTGTGCGGCGCCGCCTCCAGCAGCCCGGGCGAGGCCACCAGCACGAAGTTCAGCCCCAGCCCCTGCCACTCGATGTCACGCGTGCTGGCGATCTTCAGCGGCACCTCGCGGCCGAGCACATCCACCGTGATGGTATCGCCGATGCCCACGCCCCACCCCTCCGCCAGCCGTGCGTCGAGCGAAACCAGCGGCGGCCCCTGGTAGTCCGCCGGCCACCACTGCCCTGCGGCGAGATGCGTGCCCTCGGGCGGCGTGGCGGCATAGGTGAGCCCGCGGTCGCCGCGCAGCGCCCAGCGCGTGTCCTCGCTGGCCTGAACCCGCTCCACCGGCACGCCCTTGATGGCGACGATGCGCGCCCGCAGCGAGGGCACGCGCTTCACCTCCACCACGCCGGGCTGGGCGCGCGCCACCTCGTCGAAGCGCCGCGCCTGGTCGGATTGGATGTCGATGAAATAGAAGTTCGGCGCCGCCTCCGGCAGCTGGTCGTAGATCTGCCGGCGCAGGTTGCCCTCGATCATCGCCACGGCGGAAAGCGTGGTCAGCCCGATGCCGAGCGAGACCAGCATCAGCGTGGTCGGCGCGCCGGGGCGGTGCAGGTTGGCCAGTCCCAGCCGCAGCGCCGGGCGGCGGATGCCGCGCAGCCGCCGCGCGAAGGCGGTGAGCGCCGCCGCGCCAAGCCGGAACAGCAGCAGCGTGCCCCCCGCCGCGGCACAGAAGCCGAGGGCGAAGAGCGGCTGCTCCGCGGTGCCCACCACCAGCGCCACCAGGGCCAGCGCGGCGCCGGCGTTCACCGCCAGCAGCGAGAGGCGCGGCCGGGAGGGAGTCGCCTGCACGGTGTCGCGGAACAGCGCGGCGCCGGGGATCTCCCGCGCCCGGCCGAGCGGCCAGAGGGCGAAGGCCAGCGCCGTCAGCAGCCCATAGAGCGCCGCCTGGCCCAGCGGCAGCGGGTAGATCCCGAGCCGGGGCGGCACCGGCAGCGTGCCCTGCAGCAGGTGGGCCGCCAGCAGCATCAGCCCCTGCCCCGCAACCAGCCCGATCAGGATGCCCAGGCCGGCCAGCGCGAGAACCTGGATCAGGTAGGTGGCGAAGATCACCCGCGCCGGCGCGCCGAGGCAGCGCAGCGTGGCGATGGTGCGGCTGCGCTGGTCGAGCCAGGCGCGCACGCCCGTGGCGACCCCGATGCCCCCCACCAGCAGCGCCGTCAGCCCCGCCAGCGTCAGGAAGGAGGCGGCACGGTCGAGGAAGCGGTTCACCCCCGGCGAGGCTTCGGCGGCGTCGCGGATGCGCCAGCCGCCATCGTCGAAGGCGGCGCGCAGGTCGCGCGCGAAGGCCGTGGGCACCGTGCCGGGCGGCAGGCCGATGCGGTACTCGTACTGCACCAGGCTGCCCGGCTGGATGAGCCGGGTGCGCGGCACGGCCTCCAGCGCGATCATCGCCCGCGGGCCGAGAATGGCGGGGCTGGCCACCTTGTCCGGTTCGCTCCGGATCAGCCCGGCGAGGCGGAAGCGCCCCTCGCCCAGCCGCACCGTGTCGCCCACCTTCAGCCCCAGCCGCTCGGCCACCAGCGGCTCCAGCACCACGCCATCCGCCGGCAGCGCGCCCGCCGGATCCAGCTCAAGGCGCCCGTAGAGGGGGTAGGCGCCATCCACCGCCTTCAACTCCACCAGCGTGCGCTGGCCGGAGGGGGCGACGGCCATGGCCCGCATCTCCACCACCTCGGAAAGCCGGGCGCCGCGCGCCGCGATCCAGTCCCGTGCCGCCTGCGGCATCGGCCGGTAGGAGACGCGCACGGAAAGGTCGCCACCCAGGATGCGCGCGCCATCCGCCGCCAGCCCCGCCTCGGTGGCGGCGCGCAGGGTGCCGACGGCCGCAATGGCGGCCACCCCCAGCGCCAGGCAGGCCAGCACGATGCGCAGGCCCCGGATGCCGCCCCGCAGCTCCCGCCGCGCGAAGCGGAAGCCAAGCGCGAGCGTGCCGCTCATGCGGCGCCGTCCGCCACGAACCGCCCGTCGGCCATGCGGAGCTGGCGCCCGCAGCGGGCGGCGAGCACCGGGTCATGGGTGATCAGCAGCAGCGTGGTGCCGAGCTGCTCGCGCAAGCCGAAGAGCAGGTCCATCACCTTCTGGCCGGTGGCACCGTCCAGGTTGCCGGTGGGCTCGTCGGCCAGGAGCAGGCTGGGCTCGGCCACCACGGCGCGCGCCAGGGCCACGCGCTGCTGTTCGCCGCCCGAGAGCTGGCCGGGATAGTGCCCGAGCCGGTGCCCGAGCCCGACCCGCGCCAGCGCCACCTCAGCGCGCTCGAAAGCGTCGGCGCGGCCGGCGAACTCCAGCGGCACGGCGACGTTCTCCAGGGCAGTCATGGTCGGCACCAGGTGGAAGGATTGGAAGACGATGCCCAGATTGTCCCGCCGGAAGCGCGCCAGCGCATCCTCGTCCAGCCGGACGAGGTTGGCGCCGGCCACGCTCAGGCTGCCGCCCGAAGGGCGCTCCAGCCCGGCGAGCAGCATCAGCAGCGTCGTCTTGCCGGAGCCGGAAGGGCCGACGAGGCCAACCGCCTCACCCCGTTGCACCTCCATATCGAGCCCGCGGAGGATGTTGACCTCCCCTCCGGCCGCCGCCACCTTGAAGGTGAGGCCACTGGCCCGGACCAGGGCCGTGTCGCGCCCGTCCCCCCCGGGGGGCTGCGCTGCGGGGGATCGGATGGCGTTGGGTGCGTCCAGCATGTTCCGCAGATATGGCCGTCGCGCCGCGCTGCGAAGGGCTGCTCTCGGTATCGGAATATTTCTTTCGGTGAAGCCCGGTGGCGCGGCGCATGCGCAGGCCGATGCACCGGTGAAGCTCCTGATGCTCGGCGACTCCATCACCGCCGGCTACGGTCTCGCCAGGGAGCAGGCCCTGCCCGCGCGGCTGGAGGCGCTGCTGCGCGCGGCCGGCGAAAACGTGCAGGTCATCCCGGCCGGCGTTTCCGGCGACACCACGGCCGGCGGCAAGTCGCGTCTCGACTGGGCGCTGGCCGACCGGCCGCAGGCGGTGATCGTGGCGCTTGGCGGCAATGACGGGCTGCGTGGCCTGCCGCCGGCCGACACCGAGGCCAACCTCGACGATATCCTGACCCGCCTGAAGGCGCGCGGCATCCCGGCGCTGCTGGCGGGAATGCTGGCGCCGCCGAACCTGGGCGCCGATTACGGGCGCGACTTCGCCGCCACCTTCCAGCGCCTCGCCAAGGCGCATCCCGAGGCCGTCCTCTACCCCTTCCTGCTGGAGGGAGTGGCGGGCGACCCGGACCTCAACCAGCCCGACCGCATCCACCCCAATCCCCGGGGCGCGGAGGAAGTGGCACGCCGCATGCTTCCCGCTGTGCGGGAGCTCTTGTCCAAGGTGCAGGGAGGTTGAGCCGCCATGCCACGCCTGTTCGTTGCCCTGCCGGTCCCCGAGGCGCTGCGCGTGCAGCTCGCCGACCTCGCCGGCGGCATTCCGGGCGCCCGCTGGGTGCCGCCCGAGAACTACCACCTGACACTGCGGTTCATCGGCGAGGTCAACGGCTGGCAGGCCGACGAGGTGGATGACGCCCTGTCCGGCATCCGCGGCCGCCCCTTCGAGCTGCAGCTTTCCGGCGTGGACGTTTTCGAGAAGGCCGGCCGCATCCATTCGCTGCATGTGAAGGCGGAGCGCAGCGAGCGCCTCGCGCACCTGCAGAGCAAGGTGGAAACCGCCCTGCAGCGCGCCGGCCTGCCGCCCGAGCGGCGCCGCTTCACCCCGCACATCACCCTCGCCCGCACCGACAAGGCGGCGCCGGACAAGCTCATCGCCTTCGTGCAGGCGCACAACCTGTTCCGCCCGCCCGCGGTGGTGATGGACCACTTCTCGCTGTTCTCCTCCCGCCTCGGCAAGGAACAGGCGCATTACGAGGCCGAGGTGGACTATGCCCTGGATGCCGCGCCGAACGGCAACGAGGCGCATCCGGGGCGCGAGGCCGGCGCCTGAAGGAGATCCCGGCGGACTCCGGCACGGTTCCGGCAGCCCGGCGGCTTCCGTCCTGCCGCCGCCGATGCGGGAGGCGCTTCCGCCGGCGCGCCAACTCCTCTAGGCAGGGGCGGTGATCGTCCGGCTGCGCGCCCTCCTGGTGAGCCTGTTCGCGGTGCTGCTGCTCGGCCAGAGCGCGGCAGCGGCGGCCCATTGCCTGTGGCAGGCCCGCCGCCTCGCCGCCCCGGGCGAGCTGGCGGTGCCGATCTGCACGCCGGACGGCCTGCGGCAGGCGCACGGCACCGGCGGCCCTGACGCTCCGCCCGGCCCTGCCGAGCCCTGCGTGTGCATCGTTTGCCATGCCCTGCCGCAGGCCGGGCTGCCGCATCCGCCAACCCTGCCGGAGCCGGCATGGCGGCTGGCCCTCCACTCCGCGCCGCCGCCGCTGCCGCCCCGGCCCGCCGCCCGCGCGCCGCCCGGAATGCCGCGCGGGCCGCCCCTCGGCTGATCCCCCACGCGCCGTCGCCTTCACGCTTCCCTTTCGCGGACCTGCCGCGCCGGCCCATACCCGGCGGCCCGGCGGCATGGCCGCCGCAATCCGGATCTTTCCGCATGTTCTCTCGTCGTCTTCTGCTCGGTACGCTGGCCGGGCTTGGGCTTGCCACCGCCGCCGCCGCGCACGGCTACACCGCCGGCGACATCGCCATCGGCCACCCCTGGAGCCGCGCCGCGCCGGCCGGCATCACCGGCGCCGGCTTCATGACGCTGCGCAACACCGGCAGCGCGCCGGACCGCCTGGTCTCCGCCCGCGCCGAGATCGCCCGCACCGTGGAGATGCACACCAACGTGCAGGAGGGCGCGGTGATGCGGATGCGCCCGGTCGAATCCATCGAGATCGCGCCGGGCCAGGAGGTGAAGCTGGCCCCCGGCGGGTTGCACCTGATGCTGGTCGGGCTGAAGCAGCCGCTCACCAAGGGAGCGCGGGTGCCGCTGACCCTGGTCTTCCAGCGCGCTGGCGAGATCACGGTGGAACTGTCCGTGGAGGCCGCCGGCGCCGCGGGCGAGCACCACCACTGAGCCGGCCAGATCGGCAGGCAGGGGGCGGTCGCGCCCCGCTTCACTTCCGGCGGCGTCCCGGCCGCCGGATTGTTCCGGAGGTCCGCTTTACGTTAAATTACCGGAATGAAAATCCCGTCCGACAAGCATCAGGAGTTTGTCTTCGGCCGCCTGCTGGATGAGGTCTACCTGCTGCTCGACTTCATCAGCACCCGCGACAACCGCAGGCTGGACTGCCTGAACGGATGCATCGAGATCGCGGCCGGGACGGCGAAGCGGGCAGGCAGCAAGCAGGAGATCCTGGAGCGGATCACCGAGCTGCGCTTCCCGCCCCCTCAATCCGGACCGCCGACCGCCGCCGATGCCGCCTTCCTGATGGCGGTGAAGGACAAGCTGGCGACGGAGGCGCGGCCGGCGAACGGCCTGACCGTCGCCTTCACCGAGATGGTGCTGATCGGCAACGCGCTCGCCGGCAGGAACCCGGAGGCGAGCGGCCGGGAGAGCCGCCTCACCACCCGGCGCAACCTCGCCCAGGCCGCCTATCCCGAGCTGAGCGTCTATGCGCGGATGACGCGGATCGCCTGGATGGTCAGCCTGGGCCTGCTGCTGCTGCTGACCCTGGTCACCGCGATGATCACCATGGGGGTGGAGAACGGACGCAGCGCGCTCACCCGCCTGGCAACCGCCAACGCCACCTACGCCAGGGCCGCGGCGGCGGTTGTGGGCGCCGAGCAGCAGGAAAGCCGGCTGGCCAGCCTCACGGGCCCGTCCAGCGGCGCCCGGATCACCCCGAGCCTGGACCCGCCCTACCTCCTGCAGTTCTGCGACCGCGCCAAATATCTGAGGTACCTGCGCAAGGCGAAGCTGGCGGAGGATGCCGCCGGCGCCGTGCCCCTGGATTTCCCCCTCTTCGAAGCGCGCGGCCAGGTCCGCTTGTGCCCGGAGGTCTGGGACGCGGAGCGGGAGATCGACGCGGCACGCCGGCGGATCCAGGCGCTGATGGAGCAGCGCTGGTGGTTTCTGTCGGCCTTCGCGCCCTCCACCGCCGTCCCGCCCGCCGCCGCGGCCGGAGCCGAACGGCCGCCCTCATCCGCGGTGGCCGCCACGACGGCACAGGCAACCGGCGGCGCCCCGGCAGCGGAGGGCTCCGATGGCGCTCCCGCCCGCGCCTCGGCGGTTGGCGAGGAGGTTGACACGGCGCGCGACAACGAATGGCGCGCCGACGACGCCATCCGGCTGCTCAGCCAGCATGTGCTGCCGCTCTGCTTCACCGTTCTGGGTGCCGGCGTGTCCATCCTGCGCGATTCCAGCCGCCGCATGCATGAAAGCTGCCTGGCGCCGCGCGACCTTCCCATGGCCCTCAGCCGCCTGGCGCTCGGCGTCGCCGGCGGGCTGGCGGTGGGACTCTTCTACAGCACCCCGGACAACCCTGCCCTGCAGCTCGGCGGCATCACGCCGCCAGGCATGCAGGGAACGGCCGTTGGGGCGCAGGCCATGGCCTTCCTGGCCGGCTATGGGCTGGATGCGCTCTTCGCCTTCTTTGACAGCCAGATCCGCCGCCTCAAGGGGAACGACGCGCCCGCGGAAGCCGCTTCCAGGCCGGCGCCCTCAGGCCAGGCGGCTTGACCGGGCGGCCGTGCCAACCCAGCTCTGCTGCCCATGACGCCCCCGCCCCTGATCATCCTGACCGGCGCCGGCATCTCCGCCGAGTCCGGCCTTTCCACCTTTCGCGACCCGGACGGCCTCTGGGCACGCCACCGCATCGAGGACGTCGCGACGCCCGAAGCCTTCGCGCGCGACCCGGCCCGCGTCCATGCCTTCTACAACGCCCGCCGCGCGCAGCTGCGCGACCCGGCCATCCAGCCCAACGCCGCGCATCACGCGGTGGCGCGGCTGGTGGCCGCCTGGCCCGCCCCCGCCCTGCTGGTGACCCAGAACGTGGACGACCTGCATGACCGCGCCATGCCCGGTGGCGGTGGTGCGCCGCTCCTGCACATGCATGGCGAGCTGGCGAGGATCCGGTGCCTGGCCTGTGGCGAAGGCCACCGCTGGACGCAGGACCTTTCCACCGCCACGCCCTGTCCCGCCTGCGGCAAAGCCGGCGGCCTGCGCCCGGACGTGGTCTGGTTCGGCGAGGTGCCGCTGGGCCTGGAGCGGATCGAAGCGGCGCTGGAGGATTGCGGCCTGTTCCTTTCCATCGGCACCTCCGGGCAGGTCTATCCGGCGGCCGGCTTCGTCGCCGCGCTTCGCGGCCGTGCCCGCACGGTGGAGCTGAACCTGGAGCCAAGCGCCGGCACGCCCCTGTTCGACGAGGCGGAGCACGGCCCCGCCACGCGATGCGTGCCGCGCTTCGTGGAGCGCCTGCTGGCGGAATGGCGCTGAGCCTTGAGGCGGCCGCCGCCGCTGCCCGTGCCTGCACCCGCTGCGACGGCCTGCCGCTCGGTCCCCGCCCGATCTTCCGCGTCAGCGCGTCGGCACGGCTGCTGATCGTGAGCCAGGCCCCCGGCACCCGGGCGCATGAATGCGGCATTCCCTGGGAGGACGCCGCGGGGGACCGCCTGCGGGACTGGCTCGGGCTGGACAAGGCGCGCTTCCACGACGCCACGCGCGTCGCCATTCTGCCGATGGGCCTCTGCTACCCGGGCCGCCTGCCGCGCGGGGGGGATGCGCCGCCGCGGCCGGAATGCGCGCCGCTCTGGCACCCGCGGCTGCTGCCGCCGATGCGGAACCTGCGCCTGACGCTGCTGATGGGGCGGCATGCGATCGCCGGGCGGCTCGGCCCCCGCGCGGCCGCGAAGCTGGAGGAAACGGTGCGGGATTTCCCGGCCCATCTTGCGCGCGGCCTTTTCCCGCTGCCGCACCCCTCCTGGCGGACAAAGGTCTGGGCGGCGCGCCGGCCCTGGTTCGCGGCGGAAGTGCTGCCCGCCCTGCGGCAGGCCATCGCCGCCGCTTTGGATGGCGAGAGCGGATCCCGGCCAGACGGTACCGGCTGATTGGGTGAAGATGCGCGTCAAAACAGAAGGCTGGCGCGGCTGAGGTGAGCTAGAGCGAACGGAAACCGCTCCGGCACTCGGCGGGGACGGGGCCTCGTCCCGCCAGGGCGGCCAGCAGGGGCCGCTGCGCCTAGCCTTCGCCCTCGAGGCGGGCGATCTCCTCGTCCGAAAAGCCGAAATGATGGCCGATCTCATGGATCAGCACGTTGCGGACCAGGCGGAACAGGTCCTCCCCGGTCTCGATCCACTCAACCAGGATGGGCTCACGGTAGAGCAGGATGGTGTCGGGCTCGCCGGGGACGCCGAGATGCGTCTTCTCCGTCAGCGGCACGCCGCGGTAGAGGCCGGTCAGCTCCCAGGGATGCTGAAGCTCCAGCGCTTCCAGCGTTTCCTCGTCGGGCAGGTCCTCAACAAGGATCGCCGTGCCCTGCACCGCGCTGCGCAACTCCTCGGGGATGGCGGAGAAGGCGGTCTCGGCCATCTCCTGCAGGTCCTCGATGGAGGGAGGATGGTTGAAGCGCATGGAGCCATCCTAGCACCCGCGGGCGGGTGCCGCGAAGCGTCGCGTCAACGTGCTTGAGGCGACGGGGAAGGCGGCGGCGCCACCGGAGCGGAGGAGGGCCGCGCCAGCGCGTCGCGGATTTCCATCAGCAGCTTCTCCTGCGTCGTCGGCGCAGGCGGCGCGGCGGGCTTGGCGGCCTGGTGCAGCCGCAGCCGGCTGAGCATGCGCAGCAGCCAGAAGATGGCCATGGCGACAATCAGGAAGCGGATGATGGCGTTGATGAAGAGCCCGATCGCGAGCACCGCGGCACCGCTCTGGCGCGTCGCCTCGAGCGAGGGGCCGCGCTCGCCGCTCAGCACGATGAAGACGTTGGAGAAGTCCACACCGCCGATCAGAAGCCCGATCAGCGGGTTGATGAGGTCCTGCACCAGGGAATTGACGATGCCGGTGAAGGCGGCTCCGACAACGATGCCGACCGCCAGGTCCACCACGCTGCCGCGCATGATGAAGGCTTTGAACTCTTCGATCCAGCCCGGCTCCCGAATGCGCAGATAGGGCGGCATGCGTCGTCCTTCTCAGGAACATTGCGGTTGAGGCGACGAATGCGCCTTGTGCCGGCGGCCCCAGAGGCCGCCGGTGAAGGATCACTGCACCAATCGCTGGCCGGTGCGCCTCAGGGCGAGGTGCGCGGCGCCGGGTTGGTCGGGGATGCGGCGGAGCTTCCGCTNAGCTTCCGCTGCCCGACATGCCGCCGCCCGACATGCCGCCGCCCGACATGCCGCCGCCCGACATGCCGCTGCCAGACATGCTGCCACCCGACATGCCGCTGCCAGACATGCGGTCATTCGACATGCCGCTGCCCGAAGCGCCAACCGCGGAGGCCGGCGTCTGGCCCGGCGGCACCACCATGCCGCCGCCCATGTAAACGTCGCCGCTGCCGGAGCGGCTGGAGCGGCTGGACCGGCTCGTGCTCCGGCTGCTGCTGCTGCGCTCGTTGCTCAGCGGGGTCTTGACCTCAGGGTCCTTCCACAGCGGCCGCCCCAGGTTGACGTCGCTCGGCGAAGTCGTGGCGCCGGTCACGGCACCCGCGCCACCGCCCACCAGCGCCCCGACGGCCGCACCGGCCGGTCCGCCGAATGCCCCGATGCCGGCGCCGGTCGCCGCACCTGCCGCCGCGCCGCCCTGGACGCGCTCGCGCTCGTCGGTGCCACAGGCAGCCAGCGCGAGGGCCAGCGCAGCAGCACTCATGATTCGCAGCTTCATCTCGGTTCTCCCTGTGCAATGCCGCCTGAACGCAGAAGCCCGATAAAGGTTGTGCTGCCGCTTCAAAAGAATTGGACTTTCTTGCGCAGCGGGGCCCGCGCCCGGCGTACGGGCGCCAAACCGCGGCACAGGTCACTGCCCGCGGAACCTCTCCTCATCCTTGCAGCCCGGCCGGCGCCGGCGGCGCGCCGCTGCCGGCGCGGCCGAACACCTGCGTCGCGGAGCTCTGGACGAGGCGCCTAGCCTGCCGAGGCGACATAGTCCCGGAGTTCACTCGCCTCCTGTTCCGCTTCCTCGATGCGGGCCTTCACCAGGTCGCCGATGGAGACCATTCCGGCGAGTTGCCCCCGCTCGTCCAGGACCGGCAGGTGGCGCACGCGCCGGTCGGTGATCATCGCCAGGGCGTCGCAGACGCGCGTGGCCGGCGAAACGGTGTGCAGCACCCGCGTCATCAACTGGGTCGCCTGCATGGTGGAGGTCTCATCCCCACGGCTCGCGAGGGCGCGCACCAGGTCCCGTTCGCTGACGATGCCCAGCACAGTGCCCGCCTCGTCGCGCACCAGCACGGCGCCGATACGGTGCTGCGCCAATGTGCGGCAGACAGCCAAGGCGCCATCCTGCGGGCCGACCGAGATCACCTGCGTGCCCTTGTGGGCCAGGATGCGGGAAATGGTCATCAACGCTGCTCCCTTCCTAGCGGCGGGCGCCGCTCAGGGAGCCGCCACCCTGCCTTTTCGGAGAGGCGAACGATGCGGCGCAGGAACAACCCAAGTCCAGGAAAATCGGAGCGAGGCCGCGTGGCCGGTCAGGCGCGCGGCGGCATCGCGCCCAGCAGCCGGCGCGCTTCCTGCGCCGCGCGCCGGATCGACAGCACGAACACCTGGCGGTCGGACTGCGCCAGGCCATCGATGTCGGCGCCCAGCAGGAAGGCCAGGGCACCCGCCGCACCCGGCTGCGGCAGGGCGGCGGTGAGGCCGAGAAGCTGCCCCCCCTCATCCACGACCGGGCCGCCGGAATAGCCCATCAGCACCGGCATCCGCGCGGTGAAGCCGCGGCCGAAGCCGGGCATCTCGGCATCCGGCGCCTCGACATGCCCCTGGGCGATGGGGCTGCCGATGCTCGGCGCGCCGGCGGCCCAGACCAGCTCGCCGCGCTGCGGCGGGTCCTCCGCGCGCGCGGCGGGCGTGAGAAAGCCGGGCCTGACCTGCAGCACGGCCAGATCCATCCGCCCGCTGCGCGCCACCAGGCTCCCGGTCTCCTCAGCACCATCCGCGCGGCGCAGCAGGGCGGAGCGCGCGCCCCCTTCCAGCACATGGCCGCAGGTGAGCACGTGACGGTCGTCGAAGCCGACCACGCCGCCGCGCGTCAGGCCGCTGCTTTGCAGGGTGGCGAAGCTGGTGGCGGTGATCTGCTCGGCCGGGGTTCCCTGGGCAAGCTGGGCGGCCGGCGCCGCGCAGCCGGAGAGCAACGCCGGCAGGCCAAGCGTGCCCGCGGCCATGCCCTGAAGGAAACCGCGCCGCCCACCGGCAATCTGAACCCTGCAACCCCGCATCCGCGCCTCAACGAAAGGGAACGGTATCAACTTCCGGGTGAAAACCTTCACCCAAGTTGCTCAAAAACATGAATTCGGCCGCTTGTGAAGCCGTTCACGCCCAGGGTGCGAGAAGAAGATGAGGGAAAGCTGAACCCGCGCGCCGCAAAGTTGGACGTCGCGGAGTCGAAACGGGCCGGTGGCCGCCTTCCCGGGACGGCCGCGCGTCAGTTCTCCGGCTCGGCTTGTGGCGGGGTGCCGAGCGGCTGCATCAGCGATTCAGCCTCGCGCTTCAGGTGGAGATAGGAGCGGAAGGAGAAGGGCAGCATGGCGCAATAGATCAGCCCGGCCGCCGCCAGCGCCGCCCAGGGCTCGCTCACCAGCAGCGCCGCATAGGCGCCGATCGAAAGCAGCAGCGGCAGGATGAACTCCCGCGGCACCTTGAAATTCTTGAAGGACCAGGTGGGCAAGGTGCTGACCAGCGCCAGCGCCACCAGGATCAGCAGGATGCCGACGAAGGCGGGGTAGCGCACTGCCGAAGCCAGCCCGAACCAGCCCCAGCCCTCGAACGCCAGCGAAGCGAAGAGCGGGAACATGGCCAGCAACGCCCCGGCCGGCGCCGGCACGCCGGTGAAGAAGCTTTGCGAATAGGCCGGCTTGGGCGGCGGCCCCGGCAGCGGCATCGGCCCCGCGTCCAGCGCCGCGTTGAATCGCGCCAGCCGCAGCGACATGCAGACGGCGAACATCACGCAGGGCACGAAGCCCAGGCCGCGGTAGTCGTGCATGGTCCAGAGGTAAAGGACCATCGCCGGCGCCACGCCAAAGGAAAGAAAGTCGGCCAGGCTGTCGAACTCGGCGCCGAAGCGGCTGGTGGCCTTCAGCAGCCGGGCCAGCCGCCCGTCCAGCCCGTCGATCGCGCCGGCGGTGATGATCAGCCCCGCCGCCACTTCCCAGCGCCCTTCCAGCGCGAACCGCATCGCCAGCAGCCCGGCGCAGAGGCCGAGCAGCGTCAGGATGTTCGGGATCAGCCGGTTGAAGGACTGACCCTGGAAACGCGGCCGCTGGCGGGCGGCGAAGCGGAAACGGCGCGGGCGTGGCGGGGAGACGTTCATCAGTGCAGGGAACCCGGCGCGGCGTCCACGGTTGCCGGCTGCGACGTGACGGGGGCGAGTTCGGCAATCACCGTTTCGCCGCCGACCATGAGCTGCTTCTCGGCGACCAGCGGCCGCACGCCCTCAGGCAGGTAAAGGTCGGTGCGGCTGCCGAAGCGGATCAGGCCGAAGCGCTCGCCGGCCCGCAGGCTGTCGCCCTCCCGCACGAAGCAGAGGATGCGGCGGGCCACCAGCCCGGCGATCTGCACCACCGCAACGTCCTGCCCGTTCGGCATCCGGATCGCCAGCGCGTTGCGCTCGTTGTCGTCGCTCGCCTTGTCCAGGTTGGCGCTGACGAACTTGCCGTGCCGGTAGGCGATGCGCGTCACCACGCCTTCCACCGGGCTGCGGTTGATGTGCACGTCGGCCACCGACAGGAAGGTGGCGACGCGCCAGCGCGGCGCCGGGCCAAGGCCCAGCTCGGCGGGCGGCACCACCGGCTCGACGCTGACCACCCGCCCATCCGCCGGGGCGACGATCACCGGGCGGTCCGGCGTCACCCGCTCGGGGTCGCGGAAGAAATAGAAGCAGAAGGCGGTGAAGGCGGCGGCGAGCCAGAACAGCCAGGAGCCCAGCAGCAGGCCCCCGACCACGGCCACCGCCGCGCCACCGATGATGAAGGGCCGGCCCGCCGGATGCGGCGGGGCGAGGACCATGCGAAGGCTTTGCAAAAGCGCCATGACAGCAAGGTTATGGTCTGTCGCGCCCAGGTAAACAACCCGCCTCCCGGCGGGGGCGCGGAAAGCCCCCTTGCGGGAAGGGGCAAGGATGCGCCTCAATCCGGCATCACGGCCGGGGCGGAGGGAGCATGCAGCCGACAGGAACGGTTCGCGTGAAGGTGTGGGACCCCTGGGTCCGCCTGGTGCACTGGGCGATCGTCGGGCTGCTCGCCCTGTCCTGGTGGACGGCCGAGACCGGCCGGATGGACCTGCACCTCACCAGCGGGTACCTGATCCTCGCCCTGCTGCTGTTCCGGCTTGTCTGGGGCTTCTTCGGCTCGGAAACGGCGCGGTTCGGGCATTTCCTCCGGTCTCCGCTGGCGGCGCTCGGCCATCTGCGGCACCTCTTCCACCGTGCGCCCGACACCGAGCTGGGCCACAACGCCGCCGGCGGGTGGATGGTGCTGGCGCTGCTCGGCGTGCTGCTGCTGCAGGTGGGCACCGGCCTCTTCGCCGACGACCAGATCCTCACCCGCGGGCCGCTGGCCCGCTTCGTTTCCGGCGTGGCCAGCGACTGGGCAACCTTTGTCCATATCCGCAACTTCAACGTGATCCTTGGCCTCGCGGCGCTGCATGTGCTGGTCGTGGCGGTTTACGCCCTGGCCAAGGGGCAGAACCTCGTGCTGCCGATGCTGACGGGTGCCAAGCGGGTGCCGGCCGCCTTCGCCCGCCACGCGCCACGCCTCGGCTCGCCCGTGCTGGCGCTGGTGCTGCTAGCGGCGGCCGGCGCGGCGGCCTGGGGCCTTTCGCGGCTGGGCTGAAGGCGGGCGGAGGGGAAAGCTCCCCCTCCTTTCCCCTCAGCGGGCGCGAAACGCGCGATGGCAGGCGCCGCAGGTGCCTCCGGCTTCGCGGAAGGCCGTGGCGGTGGCGTCCGCGTCGCCGGAGGCGGCGGCTTCGTGCAGCTTGCTGGCGGCGGCGACCATGCGCCCGGCGGCGGCCTGGAACTCCGCGCGGTCCGACCACACGGCGGGGCGGGCATGGGTGTCGCCTGTGTCGCTGCCCGGCGGAAACAGCGCGGGGAAGCCCTGGAAAAAGGTCACCATGTCCTGGCTGCGCTCGGCCACCAGGGAAAGGTCGCCTTTCGCCTCCAGCGTCTTCTTGATGGCCTCCAGGTTCCCGCTCATCCGCTTCAGCCCCGCCTGGCGCTGGGCGACCACATCGCCCTGCGCCCGGGCAAGGCCCGCCGGGGCGAGTCCCGCGAGGCCGGCAGCGCCCAGCAGAAGAAGGGCGAGGGAGGCTTGCTTGATCCGCATGCACGACTCCGGAGCAGATTGCAGGATCCCCATCTCACCATGCCCGGCGAAAGAGAAAAGCAGCTTTTCTGCGCCGGCGGCGCGAAGCTGCCCTTGCCGAGCCACTCGGGCGGGGCTATACGCCGCGCCGTCCCTGATGAGACGCCCGGCCGGAACGACGGAGCGTAGCTCAGCCTGGTAGAGCACTGTGTTCGGGACGCAGGGGCCGGAGGTTCGAATCCTCTCGCTCCGACCAAATGATCCGGCCGGGCCGAAGCCCCGCCATGCAGCCCCGAGGGGCCGCGTGGCGGGGTTTTTCCTGTTCCGGGCCGGCGGAGGCGGTTGCACGGCTCTTGCTTGGGCAAGTTCCACCAGCGGCGGCGCGAGGCCGGCGGCTGGAGGGAACCTGAACCGATGAAGCCGAGCCTGGCTCTTGCCTTCGCCTTCTCTCTGAGCATTCCGGGCCTGACCCTGCCCGCGGCGGCGCAGACGACGCTCGACAGCCTTGGCCTGACCGTCACCGCCACGCCTGCGGCCGCCTCGGACTACCTGTTCCGCGGCATCTCGCAGACGCGCAACCGCCCGGCCATCCAGCTCACCCTGGATGTGCAGCACGAGTCCGGCTTCTACGCCGGCGCCTTCGCCAGCAACGTCACCTTTCCCGGCAGCAACGCCCGGCAGGAGCTCGACCTGCTCGCCGGCTACCGCCTCACTTCGGGCAATGCCGGCCTCGATCTCGGCGCCATCTGGTACACCTATCCCGGCTACGACAAGCCGGGCGGCAGCTATGAGTACAACTACGTCGAGGCGGTGGCGAAGGGCAGCTACACGCTGGACCCGGTCAAGTTCCTCGGCGCCGTCGCCTGGTCGCCGGACTTCTATTTCGAGTCCGGCAGCTCGGTCTATCTGGAGGCCGGCGCGGACCTCGCTTTGCCGCTCGCCTTCACCCTTTCCGGCCGCTGGGGCTACCAGTGGATCGACCGCAACCCGCGCTACGGCGCGCCGGACTATGCCAACTGGTCGGTCGCCGTCTCGCGCGAGGTGCTGGCGGGCTTCATCCTGAGCGTCGGCTACTATGACACCAGCCTTTCCAAGGGCGAGTGCTTCGGCGGCGCCAAATACTGCGATGCGCGGGCGCTGGTGATGCTGAGCCGGCCCTTCTGACGGCTCCGGCTCCGGCACGGCGGGCCCGCCCTCAGCGCGGCCGCCGTGCCGCCCAGAACATCAGGCTGCGAACGGGGAACACCCAGGCGAAGCCCGCCGCCAGGTAGAACGGCACCTGCAAGGCCCAGTGCCATTGCTGCACGTGGTCGCCGGCCCAGAGCACCACCGCCAGATAGGCCAGCAGCCCGAAGAAGCCCGCCAGGCAGGCAATGAGAATGCGCGACATGCCTCCCTCTTGGCAGGGCTGCCCGGCTTCGCCAAGTGAAGGCGGCTCCCGTTTGCAGCGGGGCGGCGGGGGACTTAGTCTCCGCCCCCAAGATCCGGGGCCCCGCCCCTCCCCGCCCCTTCCGCGTGCCCGAAAGAACCCGATGCCCGAGCCCGGCCTGCCTCCCGCCCAACACGATGCCGCCTTCGACCTGAAGGCGCATATCCGCAGCGTGCCGGACTTCCCGAAGCCCGGGATCCTCTTCTACGACATCTCCACCCTGCTGCGGGACGGCCCCGCCTGGAAGGCGGCGATGGCGCGGCTTGCCGATGTGGTGCGCCCGCACCGGCCGAAGCTGCTGGCCGGCATCGAGAGCCGTGGCTTCCTGCTTGCGGCCCCGCTGGCGCTGGAGCTCGGCCTCGGCTTCATCATGCTGCGCAAGCCGCGCAAGCTTCCGGGCGAAACCATCGGCTTCGACTACGACCTCGAATACGGCACCGACCGCATCGAGATGCAGGCCGACGCCGTGGCGCCGGGTGACCGCGTGGTGCTCCTCGATGACCTTCTGGCCACCGGCGGCACCATGGCCGCCGGCGTCCAGCTCCTGCGCAAGGCCGGCGCCGAGGTGCCCCTGGCCGCCGCGATGATCGAGCTGGCCTTCCTGAAGGGCCGCGAGCGGCTGGACGTGCCGGTCCAGACCCTCATCTCCTACGATTCCTGACCATGGCGCGCGGCGGCTCCCGCCCTCCTGGTGCCGTCCGCGCCGAGATGCCCGGCGGCACCGGCAGGCTCGGGCGCCGCGACGGCCTGCGGATTGGCGCCTGCGCCCTGCTGGCGGCAGCCACGGGAAGACGAGCCATGGCCCAGCCGCAACCCGCCGCCCTGGCGCCGGACCGCACGACCCTGCTGCTGCCCGGGCCGGAAGGCGGCGTTGTCGCGCGATGGGCGCAGGACGTGACCACCCGCCTGGCGCGCGGCCTGCCCCATGCCGTGGCGCTGCACAGCCTCGTGCTCGGCGGCCCGGACGGCGTGACCGCCGCCAACCGCTTCGCCACCATGGAGTCGGGTGAAGGGCGGCTGCTGCTGGCCATGCCCGGCCTTGCCGCACAGGCCAGGCTGATCGGCGAAAGCCGCGCCCAGTTCGATCCGGAAGGATGGCTTCCGATCTGCGTCTCCTGCCAGCCGGCGGTGCTGGCGGGGCGTGGCCGCTATCCGCTCGCTGGCAACCGTCCGCTGCGGCTGGCCCTGTCCACGCCGGGCGCGCCGGAAACGGCCGCGCTGCTGGCGCTGGATCTGCTCGGCCACCCCGCGGTGCCGCTCTTCAACCTCACCGGCCCGGCGGCCGAGGCCGCCCTGGCGGCGAACGAGGCGGACGCCATGGTGATCGCCTCGCCGGCGGCGCTGCGGCGCGCCGCGGAGCTGGGCCTGACGCCCTGGCTGGAACTGGAGGTGCCGGGCCGCCGCGACTACCCGGAATTGCCCTCCACGGGCATGGCCATCACCCACCCGGTGCCGCTGGCGGCGGCGGAAGCCGGCTTCGCGGCGTTGCGGCTGCGCACCGCCCTCATGCTGCCGCCCCTGACCTCCGCCGATGTGGTGGCCGCCTGGCGCCGGGCGGCGCTGCGATGGCAGGAGGAGGAGACGCACCAGTCGGCGGACGGCGCGGCGCTGGCCCTGGTCGGCGCCGAGGCGCGCGCGGTGACTTCCGCGCTGACGCCCTCCCCGACCGCGGTGCTGGCCTATCGCGAGTGGCTGCTTCGCCGGCTTGGCTTCCAGGCCGCCTGATCCCGCCGGCAGGGTCCCGCCGGCAGCGCGGCTCAATGGCGGGGTGCGAGCCCGGCCATGACCTGCTCGTTGATGCCGGCCAGGAAGTCGTAGTCGGGCTCCGGCCGGGCGATCTCGCGCAGCACCGCCTGCCCGAGGGTCTCCAGGCCCTGGCGCAGCCGGAAGGGCATGCGGGCGCCGGGAGCATGCAGCGCCAGCAGCACGGCCTCCCAGAGGCGCCGGGTGACGTCCAGCGCCGCGCGGGCCATGACGGGGTCGCCACTCTCCCGCGCCCGTCGCAACAGCAGGATGGCATGGCGGAACAGCATCGCCTCCTCCATCCGCTGCCCGGGCGGGACGGGCCTGGCCGGAACCGGGCGGCGCGCGCCCGCCGGCATCACTGCGCCGGCTCCCCCTTGAGGGACAGGGGGTCGAGGCCGGCCAGCGCGGCGTCCTCGTGCTGGATCAGGCGGCGGATCATCCGCAGCGCCTGATAGCACTCATCCTGCTCGGCGGCGGCGATGGCGCTGTCGAGCAGCTCGCGCGCCTGGGCCGAGGTTGTCGCGGCGTGGAACTCGCCGGCGAGGTCACGCGCCAGCTCCAGGCCGCGCGCGCGCTCTTCCTCGTTCCCGATATAGGCGGTCTGGATGGCGAAGTAGATGCGCCGGGCCGGCGTCGTCGCAGCCTCCGGACTCATGATCTGCTTGCCGAACAGAAAGCGCGCGCGGCTTGTCAGCTCGACCCGGGCGCGATTGCGGAAGCGGAGGGGCGCTCCGTTGACGACCAGCAGGTCACCCTGGCGCAGTTCGAGCACAAGCGTCGACATGGTTCGGCAGCTTCTCGGTGCGGGACGGCAGATGCCGGCGCCCGCTTGGGGGAGCCGCTCCCCGGCGCCGCCAAACGGCGACGGGAAACGGCCGGGGATGCTCACCCGGCTGCCCTCCCTCTCGTGTGGGAGCGGCGGCCGTGGAGCGGCTCGGATCCTCAGCGTTCAGGGCATGGTGGCCCTGCTCCTTGCTTCAAGCGACGGCCACGCCGGGGAGGATCTGGCTACCGGAGAAGGGCCGTCACCGCCGGGCGCCGCATGTCGCGACACCGGGCACTCTGGCCCGGAACGGCTAACGCTTCCTGAACCGCGAGGCTCAACCCGAACTTCGTTCCAGCGAAGCGACAGGGCGGACCGGCGCTCCGGCACACCGTTCCCGCGACCCCGCCCCTCCAGGCCGCCCGGCGTGGCGGCCCCCGGCCGCAGGCCCTTCAGCCATGCGGAAGACAGGCCAGCATTCCCGGAGCAGCCAGCCCAACGCCACGCAAGCACCGCATGAGGCGGGAGTCCAGCAATCAGGGCGGCCTCCTAAAAAAGAGATTGCAGATGCCATTTAGCGGCATTCGCGTCCTGCTGCGAAGGTTTTACGCATGGTGGGACAGCACGATTCGCGTGATCAGGCCAGGCGAGCCGCGACAGCGAGGACCCCGCGCGGGTGATGGACGCGCTTCAGACGCCGGATGCTCAGGCGACGCGCAGCACAAAGGCGGCACCGGCCACCGGCTGCCCCAGTTCCTGGCGCAGCACGAGGCTGCGCTCCGCCAGGATGCGCAGGTCGAGCGCGGCGAGAAGCGCGCGCAACGCGGGCAGGTCGTGGCGGTAGCGGAGGCCCGGTCCTAGCGCATAGGTGTCCCCAGCCCCGCTTTCCACGCTGAAAGCCAGGTATCCGCCTGGCCGCAGCGCCGTGGCCATGCCGGCAAGGGCCGGGCGCAGCTCGCCGAGATAGTTCAGCACGTCCGCCGCCGCGATCAGGTCGAACTGTCCGGGGTGGCGGGGCAGGAAGGCCAGCAGGTCGGCCTCGTGCAGCGCCGCGTAGCAGCCCTGCCGCGCCGCCTCGGCCAGCATGCGCGGGGAAAGGTCCACCCCCTCCAGCCGGTGCGCGAAGGGTGCCAGCGCCCGCCCCGAAAGCCCCGTGCCGCAACCGAGATCAAGCACTTGGCGGCTGCCGTCGGCCGCGAGCCCGGCCTCCGCCAGCAGGTCCGCCAGCGCCGCAGGGGTGCGATAGGCCAGCTTGTCCTCCAGGTCGCGCTCGAAGCGCGGCGCATACTGGTCGAACAGGTCGCGCACATAGGTGGCGGGCGCCCGGTCCGGCGCCGCGCCCTCGCCAAGCGCGGCCAGGAGGAAGCGCGCCTGCTCGGCCAGTTGCGGCGCGAGGTTCGGAAGCAGCAGGGCGGCCCGGGCCGCCGCCGCCGCCGCCGCGGTCTTCCCGGCCTCCCGGCAGGCATGCGCCAGCGCCAGATGCGCCTCGCCGGCGGCAGGCGCCAGGGCCACGGCCCGCCGCAGCGGCGCCAGCGCTTCGCCGGAGCGCCCCAGGCCGCACAAGGCCTGGCCAAGGTTGCGCAGGCTGGTCGGGTCGTTCGGGCGGATCGCCAGCGCGGCGCGCAGGGCCTCGACCGCCGCCGCGAGTTGCCCCGCCTCCGCCAGGGTGCCGCCCAGCGTGGCCAGGAAGACCGGCGCCGCCGGCTGCAGCGCCACGGCACGCCGGATCAGGCCCAGCGCGCGCGGCAGGTCGCCGCGCTGGCGGAACACCAGGCCCAGCAGGTTCAGCGCATTGGCGTCATCGGGCCGGACGGCGAGCAGGCGCTCATAGCGGGCGGCGGCGCCCTCCAGGTCGCCGGCCTGGTGGCGGGCGACGGCCTCGCGGAGCAGGGCTTCGGGCGTCAGGGCCTTTTCTCCTGAACAAGGGCGGCACCGGCATGGCGGCGAAGCCGCCGCGCCACGGCGCCGCTTGCCGCGCCGGGCGGGGCGCGGTCCGGCAACCCAATGCCTCCGCGCCTGTTCGGGCGCTCCCGCCCGTGCCGCGGCCTCAGAACAGGCCCTCGATGCGGCCTTGCGGATCCAGGCCGATGCTTTCCGCCGCCGGGTGCCGCGGGAGGCCGGGCATGGTCATGATCTCGCCGGCGATGGCGACGACGAAGCCCGCCCCCGCGGAGAGCCGCACCTCGCGCAGGGGCAGCACGTGGCCCTCCGGCGCGCCCATCAGGCTGGGGTCGGCGCTGAAGGAATACTGCGTCTTGGCGATGCAGACCGGCACATGGCCGAAGCCCTGCTCCTCGAAGCGGCGCAGCTTCGCGGCGACCGGCGGCGGAATGGCCACGCCGCCGGCGTGGTAGATCTCGCGCGCCACCGTCTCGATCTTGCCGGCCAGCGAGAGATGGTCGGAATAGAGCGGCTCGAACCGCGCGCTGCCGCCGGCCACCAGCGCCTGCACGGCACGCGCGAGGTCCGCCGCGCCGGCCGCGCCCTCGCCCCAGTGGGTGCAGAGGATGGCCTCGGTGCCGAGCTTCGCCATCGCCTGCCGCACCGCGGCGATCTCGGCCTCGGTGTCGCCGGTGAAGCGGTTCAGCGCCACCACCACGGGCAGGCCGAACTTCTGCATGTTCTGCACATGCCGCGCCAGGTTGGCGATGCCGCGCTTCACCGCCGCGACATCCTCGGTGCCGAGCGCCGACTTCGCGACGCCGCCGTGCATCTTCAACGCCCGCACCGTGGCGACGACCACGCAGGCGGAAGGCGCGAGGCCGGCGGCGCGGCACTTGATGTCGAGGAACTTCTCCGCGCCGAGGTCGGCGCCGAAGCCGGCCTCGGTCACCACCACGTCGGCCAGCCGCAGGCCGAGCCGCGTCGCCATCACGCTGTTGCAGCCATGCGCGATGTTGGCGAAGGGGCCGCCATGCACCAGCGCCGGCGAGCCGTCGAGCGTCTGCACGAGGTTGGGCGCCAGCGCGTCGCGCAGCAGCGCCGCCATGGCGCCGTCGGCCTTCAGGTCGTGCGCGGTGACGTTCCGCCCGTCCCGCGTCTGGCCGACGATGATGCGGCCGAGCCGCGCGCGCAGGTCGTCGAGGTCGCGCGCCAGGCAGAACACCGCCATCACCTCGGAGGCGACGGTGATGTCGAAGCCGTCCTCGCGCGGGAAGCCGTTCGCCACGCCGCCCAGCGCGGCGTTGATCGAGCGCAGCGCGCGGTCGTTCATGTCCACCGCGCGGCGCCAGGCGATGCGGCGCGCGTCGAGACCGAGCTCGTTGCCCCAGTAGAGGTGGTTGTCCACCATCGCCGCCAGCAGGTTGTTGGCGGAGGTGATGGCGTGGAAGTCGCCGGTGAAGTGGAGGTTGATCTCCTCCATCGGCGCCACCTGCGCGCGGCCGCCGCCCGTCGCGCCGCCCTTCACGCCGAAGCAGGGGCCGAGCGAGGGCTCTCGCAGGCAGATCATGGTGCGGGTGCCGAGCGCGTTCAGCGCGTCGCCCAGGCCGATGGTGGTGGTGGTCTTGCCCTCGCCGGCGGCGGTCGGGCTGATGCCCGTCACCAGCACCAGCGCGCCCTGTGGCCGCTCCCGCTGCGCCGCCACGAAGTCGAGGCCGATCTTGGCCTTGTAGCGGCCATAGGGCTCCAGCGCCTCGTCGGGAATTCCCGCGCGCGCGGCGATCTCGCCGATCGGGAGGAGCTTCGCCGCGCGGGCGATGTCGAGGTCCGTCGCCATGAGGTCATCCTGCTGCTGCACGCGGCTTATCGTCGTGCCCGCGAAGCGGCAAGCCGCCGCGGGGATTGGCAAGCCTCGCCGTCCCATGTCACGTTGTCTGACAAGAACATTGCAGAGAGGAAATCTTCATGCATCGCCGCACGCTGCTGGGCGCTCCGCTGGCCGGGGCCGCGCTGGCCCTTCCGGCCCTCCGCACGGCCCGCGCCCAGGCTGCCTGGCCGAACCGGCCGGTCACCATGCTGGTGCCCTTCGTGGCCGGCGGACCCAGCGACATCGTCGCCCGCGCCATCGCCAACCGCATGAGCCAGACCGTCGGCCAGCCGGTGGTGGCGGAGAACCGCGCCGGCGCCAATGGCGAGGTGGCCGGCCGCCTGCTCGCCCGCGCCGAGCCGGACGGGCACACGCTGATGATCGGCTCGATTGGCGTCTACGCCATCAACGCGGCGCTGCGGCCGGAGCTGGGCTACGACCCGGTGAAGGACTTCACCCCCATCACCCTCGCCGTCAGCATGCCGAACGTGCTGGTGGTGAACCCGGACAAGGTTCCGGTGAAGACCACCGCCGAGCTGGTCACCTGGCTGAAGGCCAATCCCGGCAAGGCGTCCTATTCCACCAGCGGCGTCGGCTCCTCCGACCAGATGACCACCGAGCTGTTCAAGCAGCGCACCGGGGTGGACGTGGCGCATGTGCCCTATCGCGGCGGCGCGGCGGCGGCGACCGACCTGATCGCCGGCAACGTGCAGATGTCCTTCCAGAACCTCGGCACCGTCGCCGGCCATATCGAGGGTGGCCGCCTGCGCGCGCTGATGATCACGGATTCGAAGCGGCACCCGGTGCTGCCCGACGTGCCCACGGCGGCCGAGGCGGGACTCGACGACTTCGTCATCACCAGCTGGCAGGCGCTGATGGCGCCGGCCGGCCTGCCGCCCGGGTTGCAGCAGCGGATCCATGCCGCCGCCACCGAGGCGCTGCTCCACCCCGAGGTGCGGCCGCGCCTGGAGCAGATCGGCATGACGGTGGTGGCCAACAGCCCCGAGGAATACGGCAAGTTCCAGCGCGCCGAGATCGAGCGCTGGCGCAAGGTGATCCAGACCGCCGGCATCACCGCGGACTGACCGGCCGTCCAGGTGCGGCCCCAAGATGCGGCCCCAACGTGCGGTTTTGACGGCGCGGCGGGGCGCCATCGCTTCTGAACGGCGCGGCGGGGCGCCATCGCTTCTGAAAGGCGCGGGAGGGGCGGAGCGCCCCTCCCCACCCTCAGGCCGGGCCTTCCGGCGGGTCCAGCAGTTGAAGGCGGGTCACCCGCCAGCCGCCGGCGTGCCAGGCAAGGTCGAAGCCAAGGCCGCCGGGTCCCTGTGCCGGCCCGATCTCCACCCGTACCCGCCCCCAGCCGAGCGGGCGCAGGCGGCGCACCGCCTCCAGCGGCCGCAACGCGCCATCCCGCAGCGGCGGCAGGGCCTGGCGCGCCTGCACCATCCGGCGCAGCGCCACGGGATCGCCCCAGCCTTCCATCACGGCCCCCGTCAGCCCGGCGAGATAGCGCTCCGCCTCCACTCCGCCGGACGCCGACGTCGTCGCCAAGGAAGGCGGCGGCAGGCCGGAAGGCAGATCCAGCCGGCGCAGCAGCGCCGGAGCATCCCGCCAGAGCGCCAGTCCCGCCATGCCGAGCAGTGGCTGCGCCGGGCCGGAAAGGCCGATCGCGCCCAGTGCCAGGCCACCCGCCAGCAACAGCCGGCCACGGCGGCGGGGCTGGGCCGGCGGCGGCACTTGTTCCGGCGCAGGGGCCGCGGGTGCGGGGAGCGGGACGGATTGACGGGCCTCATAGGCGTCCCACACCTCGCTCCAGGGGTCGGCGGCTCTAGCGGGCGGCATGCGCAGCTTCGCCTGTCATGCACCCAGCCCATTCCGAATGTCTCATGCGGCGGTCCAACCGTCTCGTCGTTCCATTTTTTGAGATTACTGGGACGATGCTTGCCGAAGTGTAAATGTGCCTCCTTTCTCAGGCAAAGCGGGCGAGCTGGCTTTCGAGCTGACGCAGCGCCGCGGCGAAGGCGGCGTTGATGCCCGCCGCGACGGCTTCCGGCGGCAGCGGACGCTCCGGCGGCAGCGGCGCGGTGCCGGTGATGGAAAGCTGCGCCAGGATACGGCTGTTGTCGCCACTCTCGCGCAGCACCACGGCGGAAAGCCCCGCCCGCGCCTCGCCGCGGCCGAGATCGGCCAGCAGGGCGGTCAGCTCCGACTCCAGGATCAGGTCGGCCTGCGCCCGGCTGCCCGGCGTGACCACCGCGGCGAACAGGCCTGAAGCGGTGAGCCAGCGGCGCAGCGCCTCCTCCGCCAGCTCGGCCGGCGGTGCCGTCCATTCGGCGTAGAAATCCACCGCCTCGGTGCCGTCGGGCCGCAGGCTGCGCAGGCCGCGGGTATCGAGCGCCGGCGAGGCCCGCATCAGCCGCACCAGCAGCACCCGCTTGTGGCCGCCACGCGCCGGCGGCGCCTCGCGCCGCGGCGCAAGCGGGAAGCGCTTCACCTCGACATAAGGGTATTCCGGCAGCACCGAGCAGGCGGCGAGCGTCGGGAGCGTAAGCAGGAGCAGGCGGCGGCGCATGGGACTTCCCTTCGGGGGATCAGCGGTTGGGCGGCGGCGGCGCGCCGAACAGCACCTGGCCCGGAGCGCGCCGCAACGCCTCCGTCGTGTCGCGCAGGTTGCCCACCGTCGCGCGCAGGTCGCGCAGCAGCGGCACCAGGTCGGCGGTGGTGCTCTGGGTGGTATTGCGGGCCGACCGGGCGGCCTGCTCCAGCGCGTTGATCACGGCGGGCAGGCGGCTCAGGCTTTCGCGCAGGTCGTCGGCGGCGGCGCGCGCGCTGGCCAGCGCCGCCTTTGTCTCGGCGCTGCCCAGCAGGGCGCGCAGGTCGGCGGCCGCGCCGCGCAGTTCCGCCACGGTGGCCGGGATGTCGGACTGCGTCACCGCCTGGCGCACGGCGCCCAGCATGGCGGCGGCCTCGGTGAAAGCATGAGCGAGGTCGCCGCTCTCCACCTGCCCGCGCACGGCGGAGACCACCGCCGTCACGTCGTTCAGCAGTTCCTCCAGCGGCGCCTGCTGGATGCGGGCGAGAATGGTCTCCGCCGCATTCTGCACCTGGGCCACGGTGGAGGGGATGGCGGGGATCACCGGATAGGCCGGCGCCCAGGGCACGTCGCGCCCCGGAAACCGCTCCGGGTTGACGAAGTCCAGCTCGATATAGGCGACGCCGGTGATCCCCTGGGTGGCCAGCCGCGCGCGCAGGCCGCGCTCCACGGCCCGCTCCACCTGCTTCGGATCGTCCATGGTGGCCTTCTCGGTGTCGAGGGCGAGGCGCACCAGCACGAGCTGAAAGGCTTCCACGGCGGCATTGCGGTTGGTCGGCGGGTATTCCGCGTTGACCAGCCCGACCTTGCTGACCTGCCCCACCTGCACGCCGCGGTAGCGCACGGGAGCGCCCACCTCCAGCCCGGTGACGCTCTCGCGCAGGTAGGTCTCGAAGATCATGCTCTGGCGGCCGAAGCCACCGCCGGTGAGAAACAGCAGGAAGCCGAGGCCGAGCCCCAGCCCGACCAGGATCAGCGCGCCGATGCGCACATAGAGGCCGCGATGTGTGGGCATGGTTCAGGCCGCCTCCCGGCGGAAGAAGGCGCGCACCGTGGGGTGCGTCGCGTGGTCGCGTAAGCGCCGCGGGTCGCCCTCGGCGATCATGCCCTTGGCCTGCTTGTCCAGCATGATGCAGCGGTCGCCGATGGCCAGGATGCTCTGCAACTCGTGCGTCACCACCACGAAGGTGGTGCCGAGGTCGCGCGCCAGGTCCTTGATGAGCTGATCCAGCCCCGCCGAGGTGATCGGGTCGAGCCCCGCCGAGGGCTCGTCGAGGAACAGCACGGAGGGGTCGAGCGCCATGGCGCGGGCGATGCCGGCGCGCTTGGCCATGCCGCCCGAGATCTCGGCCGGCAGGCGGTTGGCGGCGTCCGACAGGCCAACCAGGCCGAGCTTGACCCGCGCCACCTCCTCCCGCGCCGCGCGCGGCAGGCGGGTATGCTCCTCCAGTGGCAGCATCACGTTCTCCAGCAGCGTCATCGAGCCGAACAGCGCGCCGGACTGCCACATCACGCCGATGCGCGACAGCAATTGCCGCCGCGCCGCGCCCTGCGCCGCCTCCATGTCCTCGCCGAGGATGTGGATCGCGCCCTCGCTCGGCCGGTAGAGGCCGATCAGCAGCTTCAGCAGGGTGGACTTGCCGCAGCCCGAGCCGCCGAGGATGACGAAGACCTCGCCTCCCGCCACCTGGAAGGTGACGTCGCGGAACAGCACGGTGCTGCCGAAGGCCATGGTGAGGCCGCGCGCCTCCACCACCGGGTTCTCGACCCGGGTGCGGTGGATGTCGGTGGCTTCCGGGGCGTCCGCCATCACCAGCCCAGCCGGTAGAAGAGCACCGCGAAGAGCCCGTCGAGCACCACCGTGGCGACGATGCCGCCGACCACGGCGGCGGTCGCCGCGTCGCCCACCGCGCGCGGCCCGCGCCCGGCGGAGAGGCCCGAGCGGCAGCCGATGCCGGCGATCGCCAGGCCGAAGATGATCGACTTGCCGAGGCCGCCGACCAGCCCGCCCAGCGTCAGCCATTGCTGCAACTGGTTGATCACCAGCGCCGGCGGGAAGCCCAGCGTGCCCATCACCACGCCCATGCCGAGCAGGCCGGAGAGGTCCATCAGCAGGCTGAGCACCGGCATCACCGCCATCGCCGCGACAAGGCGGGGCAGCACCAGCATGGCCATGGGGTCCACCCCCATGATGCGCAGCGCGTCGATCTCCTCGTTCACCGTCATGGTGCCGAGCTCGGCCGCGAAGGCCGAGCCGGTGCGGCCGGCCAGGATGATGGCGGCCACCAGCGGCCCCAGCTCCCGCACCAGCGAGATGCCGACCAGCGGCGGGATGTAGATCTCGGCGCCGAACTGCCGCATCGGGACGGAGGACTGGAAGGCGAGGATGACGCCGATCAGCGTGCCGAGCAGCAGGGTCAGCGGGAAGGCGCGCAGCCCGGCCTCGTCGAGGTGGCGCAGCAGGTCGTTGAAGCGAAGCCGGCGCGGGTGGGCGAGCACCGCCGCGCCCATCACCGCCGTCTCGCCGATGAAGCCGGTGGAAACCAGCAGCCGTTTCACCAGGCCGACGCCCCAGGCGCCGACCCCCGCCACGAAAGGCAGACGGGCGTCGCCTGCGGCGGGGCGGGGCGCGGCCAGGGCGGCGCGGGCGCGATCCATCACGGCCGCCACTGGCTTGCTGGCGCCCTCGACCGCCGCGCCTTCCGCGACCTCGGCGCTCCGCAGCACCAGGGCGGCGCCGGTGGTGTCCAGGCTGGAGACGGCCGAGAGGTCGAGCCGCCGCGCGCCGCGCGCCGCCTTCTCCACCGCCTCCCAGATCGACCCGACCTGGCGCGTCACCAGCGCGCCGCGCAGGCGCAGCGTCTCGCCGTCGCGCTCGAAGCCCGCCTGTTCCACTGTGTCACTCATCGGTGGCTGCATCTGGGCAGCGATGGCGCAAGTTTAACCCCTCGTCCATCAACCCTCCGTTCATGACTGGGTTGCGAGGGCGGCCCGGGCGGCAGCCTCCCCGGTGACCCATGCGCCACCGACCGTGCCGGCGAAGCGTGGATGGCAGGCTTCTCCGGCGAAGCAGAGCCGCCCGCCGGCCAGCGGCGCGGCCAGGTCAAGCCGCGCCCCGGCACGCCCCGGGCGGGCATGGGAATAGGCACCGCGCGCGAAGGGATCGCCGCCCCAGCGGCTGGCCAGCGCCCCCGCGCGGCGCAGGGCGCGATCGGCCCGGCCGCCATAGGCGCGGCGCAGCTCGGCGAAGGCGAAATCCGTCAGCGCCGCCTCTCCCTCCCGCTCCAGCGCCCAGGCAGCCTCGCCACCCAGGAAGCCCATCAGGTGGTCCCGCCCGAAGGGCCAGGCGATAAAGGTCATCGCCGTTTCGTCCTCCCGCGAGACGCGCCGCTCAAGCCCGGTGAAGGGGCCGAGGTTCAGCCGGTCATCGCCGGCGGCGCGCAGCCCGAGCTTGGTCAGAAGGCCCAGCGGCAGGTCGTGGAAGGCCTGTTCGGTGGCCGGCGGCAGGGCGGGGTCGAAGCGCACCCCGCCGGCTGCCAGCACGGCGGTGGGCAGGGTGACGATGGCCGCCCGGGCCGCGACCCGGCCGAAGCCGCCCTCCGCCACCACGCCCTCCGCTTCGCCCCAGCGCAGCCGCTCGACGACCGCGCCACAGGCGATGGGAAGACCCGCGGCGAGGCCCGCCAGCAGGCCGCCGATGCCGCCCGGCAGCAGCAGGTTGGGGCCGCCGAGCTGGGTGGCCATGAAATCCCGCAGGTCCATCGCGGCGAGCGGCGCGGCGGCGATCACCGGCCCTTCCCAATGCGCCACCGTGGCGTCCCAGAAGCCGCCGCGCGGGGCGTCGTCGGCGGCGGAGGCGTCCCGCGGGGCGGTCGCCAGGGCGGCCTGCAGCCGCGGGTGGAAGGCGGCATAGGCGGTGTCGTAGTCCGCCATCTCCGCCTCCGTGGCGAGGCGGCCGTCGAGGAAGCAGACATGCCGGCGCACCGCGTCGTGGTCGAAGGGCTCCAGGCCGGCCGCCAGCGGGGTGAGCGGGTTCTCGCCGGCCTGGTGCAGCCAGGTGGCGCCAAGGTCGAAGGGGGCGCCGAGCGTCGTGCTGTCGGTCCAGGCGCGGCCGCCGGGCCGTTCGCGCGCCTCCAGCACCTGCACCGTGCGCCCGGCGCGCAGCACCGCCCGCGCCGCCGCGATGCCCGCCGCGCCGGCGCCGACCACCAGGATGTCGGGACTGCTCACCGGGGCCGCGCCGTCAGTCGCGCCGCCCCCGGTCCCGAGCCGCCCGGCCGCCGGAGAGTTCGGCGGCGTCGGCCACCGCGTTGGGCACCACCCGCTTGCCCACCGGGAGGAGCGAGGCGGCGGCGAGCTTCAGATGCGCCCAGGCGAAGGGCAGGCCGATGATGGTGACGGCGGTGCTCACCGCCAGCGTCAGGTGGGAAAGGCAGAGCCAGACGCCGGCCAGCACGAACCAGATCAGGTTGGCCAGCCAGCCCAGCGGGCCGGAGCCGATGGTGCCGAAGCCGTTCAGGTCCTCGGTGGAGACGAGCCGGCGGCCGAAGGGGGCGAAGCTGTAGCTGGCCATCATCAGGCAGGCGCGCGCCCAGGGCAGGCCGATCACCGTGATCGCCATGATCCCCGCCGCCAGCAGCCACAGCAGCGCCGGGATGAAGCCGAGCCCCGGCACGTTCCACAGGATGTTCAGCAGCAGCGCCACTTCGCTCTCCTCTCGCCTCACGGCTGAATGCCGCCCGGCCGCCCGGGGTTGCTTGTCCGGGACCAACTCCCGAAAGGGGTCTTCCCGAAGGGAGCCGATACAGGGCCTCGGCCGCAAAGGCGAGCATCGGTGGATGACAGCGCCGGCATCCCGCCGCACAGTGCCGGTTCGACCGCGGGAAGGATGGACATGGCGAAGCAGACGGCTGCGGGGGCGCTGAAGCCCCATTCCTCGCACTGGGGTGCGTTCCGCGCGGGCTGGCAGGGCGACACGCTGGTGGTCGAGCCGCATCCCGCCGACCCCGATCCCTCCCCCATCCTCGGCAACTTCGCCGCCGCCCTGCGGCACAAGGCGCGCATCGCCCGGCCAATGGTGCGGCGCGGCTGGCTGGAGCGCGGCCCGGGGCCGGACAGCGCGCGCGGGCGGGACGAGTTCGTCCCCGTTTCCTGGCAAAAGGCGCTGGACCTGCTGGCCGGCGAGCTGGCGCGGGTGCGCGACGCGCACGGGCCGCGCGCCATCTTCGGCGGCTCCTATGGCTGGTCCTCCGCCGGGCGCTTCCACCACGCGCAGAGCCAGGTGCACCGCTTCCTAAACGTCGCGCTCGGCGGCTATGTCCGCTCGGTCAACAGCTACAGCGCCGGCGCCTCGGCGGTGATCATCCCGCACATCCTCGGCAACTACGAGGAGATGACGAAGCACAACGTCACCTGGGAGCAGATCGTCGAGCATACCGGCCTCTGCCTCTCCTTCGGCGGCATGGCGGTGAAGAACAGCGCGGTGGCGTCGGGCGGCGTCAGCCGCCACATCGAGCGCGGCTCGATGAAGGCCGCCGCCGAGCGCGGCTGCCGCTTCGTGCTGATCGGCCCGCTGCGCGACGACCTGCCGGAGGAGGCGCGCGCCGAGTGGCTCACCATCACCCCCGGCACCGACACCGCGATGATGCTGGGCATGGCCCACACGCTGGTGGCCGAGGGGCTGCACGACCGCGCTTTCCTGGCCAGCCGTTGCACGGGCTGGGAGAAGTTCGAACCCTACCTGACGGGCCAGGCCGACGGACAGCCGAAGGACGCCGCCTGGGCCGCCGCCATCTGCGGCATCCCCGCCGAGACCATCGCCCAGCTCGCCCGCGACGCGGCGGCGACGCGCACGCTGATCAGCATGGCGCATTCCCTGCAGCGCGCCGAGCATGGCGAGCAGCCCGTCTGGATGGCGATCGTGCTGGCGGCGATGCTGGGCCAGCTCGGCCTGCCCGGCGGCGGCTACAACTACGCGCTGGGCGCCATCGCGCATTACGGCAGGCGGTTCAACGCGGTGCCGGTCGCCTCGCTGCCGCAGGGCCGCAACGGCGTGCCGGACTTCATTCCCGTGGCGCGCATCAGCGACCTGCTGCTGAACCCCGGCCAGCCCTTCGACTACAACGGGCAGAAACTGACCTATCCCGACATCCGGCTGGTCTACTGGGCGGGTGGCAACCCCTTCCACCACCACCAGGACCTCGCCCGCCTGCGCCGCGCCTTCGCGCAGGTGGACACGCTGGTGGTGCACGAGACCTCCTGGACCGCCACGGCCAAGCATGCCGACATCGTGCTCCCCTGCACCATGACGCTGGAGCGCGAGGACATCGGCGGCCAGACCACCGACCCGCTGCTGATCGCCATGCACCGGCTCGCCGAGCCCTATGCCGAGGCGCGCGACGACTACAGCATCTTCGCCGACCTGGCCGAGCGCCTGGGCAAGCGCGAGGAATTCACCGAGGGGCGCGACGCGCGCGGCTGGCTGCGCCACCTGTATGAGCGCACCCGCGCCGCCCTGGCCGAGCGCGGCGACCCCGCCCCTTCCTTCGAGGAGTTCTGGGCCCTGGGCGAGCTGGCCCTGCCGCAGAACCCGGATGATGGCGGCCCGCTGCGCGCCTTTCACAACGACCCCGAGGGCGAGCCGCTTTCCACCCCCTCCGGCAAGGTGGAGATCTTCTCCGAGACCATCGCCGGCTTCGGCTACGACGACTGCCCCGGCCACCCCGCCTGGCTGGCGCCGCAGGAGGCGCCGGCCGCGGAGCGCCCACTCTGGCTGGTGGCCAACCAGCCCTGGACGCGGCTGCACAGCCAGCTCGACTTCGGCGGCACCAGCGCCGATTCCAAGCGGCGCGGCCGCGAGGTGATGCGCATCCATCCGCGCGATGCGGAAGCGCGCGGCATCGCCGAGGGCGACATCGTGCGGCTGTTCAACGCGCGCGGCGCCTGCCTGGCCTCGGCGGCGCTGAGCGAGGTGGTGAGCCCCGGCGTGGTGCAGCTTGCCACCGGCGCCTGGTACGACCCGGCCGACCCGGCGGAGGACAACCCGCTCTGCGTGCACGGCAACCCCAACGTGCTGACGCGCGACGCGGGCACCTCGCGGCTGGCGCAGGGCTGCACGGGGCAGCTCACCACGCTGGAGGTGGAGAAATTCACCGGCAACCTGCCGCCGATCCGCGCCTGGGACCCACCGGCGGAGGGGTAAGAAGCCTGGGGGAACGAATTCCCCCAGGCCCCCATCCTTTTTCTTCGGGTCTCCCGCGCGGGCGGGAAGCGCAGTCCCAGGCTGACAGGAAAAAGAAGGGAGCTTCGGGGGGATTCATTCCCCCGACCTTGCTTCATGCCCGGCGCACGTCATGCCCGGTGCACGTCATGCACCTGGATGCCGCTGCCAGGGGGCGGCATGGCCAGCCATTCGTCGTGCAGCAGGGTGGCGCGGGTATCCTCCAGTCCGCTCCGCCAGTGCTCGTGCATGGCGGTGGTGGAGAACTCGTAGTCCTTCGCCTGCCCCTCATGCGCCTGCTGCTGATAGATCAGGTGCAGGATGACCACCTCCGGCAGACGCTCCAGCCGCTCCTTGGCCTTGCGCTGCCCGGCATCGAGCTGCTGCTCGGGGATCTGCTCCAGCGCCCGCCTGAGCTCCACCTCAAGCTCGCGGATCCGGCGGTACTGGTCGGTCACGAAGCGGGTGCGGCTGCTGTAGCGGATGTCCTTCTCGCGCGAGAGCACCGCCGGCATGGAACGCGGCACCCGCCCCCGCGCGCTGAACAGGTCCACCTGGAAGGCCAGCGTATTGCCCTCGAGGTTCTCCAGCAGGTGATGCAGGGGCGTGTTGGAGACGATGCCGCCATCCCAGAAGTAGTCGGTGCCGATGCGGACCATGGGCAGCGAGGGTGGCAGCGCGCCGGAGGCCATGATGTGCTCCTCCGTGATGCGCATATGGGCATTGTCGAAATAGGTGAAGTTGCCGCTGGCGACGTTGACCGCGCCGACGGAGAAGCGGATGCCGCCGTCGTTCAGCCGGTCGAAGTCCACCAGCTCGCGCAGGGTCTGGCGCAGCGGCCCATTGTTGTAGAAGGCCGTGGCGGTGCGCGCGCCGGGCAGCGAGAACCAGGGGTTCGGCAGGTTGGGTTCGAAGAAGCCCGGCTGGCCCCGCAACATGGTCAGCAAGGCCGAGGCCTCGTGCCGCCACTGCCGGAACAGGTCGCCATCGGGCAGGACGTTCCAGATGCGCTCGTTGGTGATGCGCTCCCAGAAGGTCCGCAGCGCCGCCACCCGGCGCTCCGGCGCGTTGCCGGCGATCAGCGCGCCGTTGACCGCGCCGATCGACACCCCGGCCACCCAGTCCAGCGCCATGCCGGCCTCGGCCATCGCCTCATAGACGCCGGCCTGGTAGGCGCCCAGCGCCCCGCCTCCCTGGAGGATCAGCGCGTTGCTGCGGCACCCTCCGGGCCGCCAGGCTTCCTGCGGGCGGGCGCCGCGGGGGGCGCCGCGGGGGGCGGAGGATGGCAGGTCCATCGGCAGGTCTCCTTGGCAGCGGGCGACAAGGCGGAGATGCACCTCTTGCGCCGCACTGCCAAGCCTTGCCCGGTGCGGCTCAGATGTGCAGGTTGAGCCGGTCGATCATCGCCTTCTCCTCGCGCCAGGTGCGCTCGGCGAAGGCCGTGTACTCCTCCGGCCCCATGTAGATCACCGGCATGTCGTAGCGGTCGAGGATGGCGGTGTGCTGCGGGTCGGTCACCGCTTTCTTGAAGGCGGCGTCCAGCACGCGCACCACGGCAGGGTCCATGCCCTTCGGCCCGGCGACGCCGTAGGGCGAGGTGGAAACGATGTCGATGCCGAGCTCCTTAAGGGTCGGGGTGTCGGGGAAGCGCTTCGCCCGCTCCGGCCCCCAGGTGACAAGCAGGCGGAGCCGGCCGTCCTTCACCATCTCGGCCCAGCCGGAGCTGTCGGCCAGGGCGTGGATCTGGCCGCCGAGCAGCGCCGTCACGTTTTCGGAGAAGCCGCGGAACGGCACATGCGTCCATTCGAGGCCGCGCTGCCCGGCGATCTGCTCCATCGTCAGGTGCAGCGAGGTGCCGACGCCCGGCGTGCCGTAGTTGATGCTGCCCGGCTTCTGCTTGGCGGCGGCCAGGAACTCGTCAAAGGTCTTCCAGGGCGCATCGGCGCGCACCACGACGCCGAACAGGTAGCCGGTCAGGTGACTGACCCAGGTGAAGTCCTTCAGGGTGTTGAAGGGCGGCTTGTCCACCATCTGCGGATAGCGGAACACGCTGATCGGCATCTGCGACAGGACATAGCCGTCCGGCTTCTCGTTCAGCAGCGCCTGCGGCCCAAGGATGCCGCCGGCACCGGCACGGTTCTCCACCACCACCGGCTGGCCGAGATGGCGGGCGGCAGCCTCGCAGAAGGCGCGCATCTGCACGTCCGTGGTGCCACCGGCGGCCCAGGGCACCAGCATCCGGATGGGCCGGCTGGGAAAGCTGCTCTGCGCCAGGGCCAGGCTCGACAGGGCCGGGCTCGCCAGGGCGCCGGCCGCCAGGCCCAGGGCGCCGCGACGGGTCAGAAGGGTCATCGTCCGTATCCTCTCTGCGCACGGGCTTCTGCGGGCCCGTGACCAGTGCCAGATGTGGCGCATCCGGCGGGGCTGGCGCAACCATCCTCTCGCGCGGCGCGCCACGCCCTTGACGGGCGGCGGCATACCGGAAGATTGATCGGTCCCTTCCGGTCAGGCGCTATGCCGGCCGTCCCGGTGGATGAGAATGCGGCGGACATGACGGCTCTTTCCTCGACCGCCCGCAAGGCGGGCCTGCGCTGGCATCTGCGCGCGGCGACCCAGGACCGCCACGCGGAGGCCGACCGCCTCGGCGCCGGCTTCGACCTGCGCAGCCCGGCCGGGTACCGCGACTTCCTCTGCGCCCATGCCCGCGCCCTGCCCGCCCTGGAGGCCGCCTGCGAGGCCGCGGGGCTGGAGCGGCTGCTGCCCGACTGGCCCCGCCGCCGCCGCCGGGAGGCGCTGGCGGCCGACCTGGCGCGGCTCGGCGCCACGCCGCCGCCGCCCGCTCACCTGGTGCTCCCTTCCGCCGCCGCCGCGCTGGGAGCGGCCTATGTCCTGGAAGGCTCCAGGCTGGGCAACGCGATGCTGCTCCGCATCGTGCGGGCCGCATTGCCCCTCGCGGACGGCGCTCCGATCGCCTATCTCTCGCACTCGCCTGGCGCGGAAGGCTGGCCCGGTTTCATCGCCCGGTTGGAACTGGCCCTGCCGGACCCGGCCCAGTGGGCGGACGCCACCACAGGCGCGCGCCTCGCCTTCGATTGTTTCCTGGCGGCCATGCGTCGTGAAAGGACGGCTCCCCTGCATGCGTGACGACCTTGGCGACCTGGCGCTGCCCAGCGACGTGGACCTGACCAACTGCGACCGCGAGCCCATCCACCTCCTGGGCACCATTCAGCCGATCGGCTTCCTGGTCGCGGTTTCGGCGGACTGGGTCGTGCGGCGCGCCTCGGCCAATGTCGGCGACCACCTGGGCCAGGATGCGGAGTCCCTGCCCGGGGAGTTCCTCAACACGCTGCTGACCCGCGAGGCGATGCACCAGATCGGCGGCCGCCTGCACCTGCTGCGCGGCGCCAACGCGGTGGAGCGGCTGTTCGGCGTCAGGCTGCGGGAGGGCGGCATCCCCTACGACCTCGCCATCCATCTGTCGGGCGAGCTGATCGTGCTGGAAGGCGAGCCCTCCGACCTGGAGGACGCGCTGGAGGCCGGCAACACCGTGCGCGGCATGCTCTCCCGGCTGCACCAGGCCGAAGGCTTCGAGGGCATCTGCCGCGAGGCGGTCCGGCAGATCCGCGGCCTCACCGGCTTCAACCGCGTCATGCTCTACCGCTTCGACCATGACGGCGCCGGCGAGGTGATCGCCGAATCGGCGGCCAGCTTCCTTCCCTCCTTCATGGGGCTGCATTTTCCCGCCTCCGACATCCCCCGCCAGGCGCGCAAGCTCTACGAGCGCAACTGGCTGCGCCTGATCGGCGACACCGAGGCGCAGCCCGTGCCGGTGCTGCCGTTGCTCGACAGCCACCGGCAGCCGCTCGATCTCTCGCTCAGCGTGCTGCGCAGCGTTTCGCCGATTCATATCGAATACCTGCGCAACATGGGCGTGCAGGCCTCGATGTCGGTCTCGGTGCTGCGCAAGGGGCGGCTCTGGGGGCTGATCGCCTGCCACCACAACGAGGCGCTGCGCGTCTCCTTCGAGCGCCGCACCGCCGCCGAGCTGTTCGGGCAGGTCTTCTCCCTGGTACTGGAAAGCCGCGAGCGCGAGGCCGACCAGGCGCGCGAGGCCGAGGCCAACCGGGTGCACCAGCAGCTCATGGCCGCGCTCGGCGCCATGCGCCCGGGCAGCCAGTCGCTCACCGAGTTCCTGGAGCTGCTCGGCGAGGTGATCCCCTGCGACGGCATTGGCCTGTGGAGCAAGCGCGGCACCGCGATGCGCGGCCATGCGCCGACCATCGAGGAGTTCTCCGGCCTGATCCGGTTCCTGAACCGCAGCGCCTCGGGCACCATCTACGCCACCCACAAGCTCGGCGAGATGTATCCGGCGGCCGGCGAGTTCGCCGGGCGCACGGCGGGGCTGCTGGCCATCCCCCTCTCCCGCACCCCGCGCGACTACCTCGTCTTTTTCCGCCGCGCCGTGACGAATTCGGTCACCTGGGCGGGCGACCCGCACAAGCCGGTGGCGCTCGGCCCCAACGGCGCGCGGCTGACCCCGCGCAAGAGCTTCGCCGCCTGGCAGGAGACGGTGGAGGGGCAGAGCCGCCCCTGGACCGAGAGCGACCTGCTGATGGCCGAGCGCCTGCGGGTGACGCTGCTGGAGGTGGTGCTGCAGCTCACCGACCTTGCCGAGCGCGAGCGGCAGGCGGCGCAGGAGCGGCAGGAGATCCTGATCGCCGAGCTGAACCACCGGGTGCGCAACATCCTCGGCCTGATCCGCGGCCTGGTCACCCAGAGCCGCGGCCATGCGGCCACGGTGGACGAGTTCGCCGAGATGGTGGGCGGCCGCATCCAGGCGCTGGCCCGCGCGCACGACCAGATCACCACCGACCGCTGGCACCCGGCGCCGCTGGACGAGCTGATCCGCGCCGAGGCCGAGGCCTACCTGAGCGGCGGGACCGACCGGCTGCGCCTTTCCGGCCCGCCGGCGCTGCTGGAGCCGTCCGCCTACACCACCATGGCGCTGGTCATCCACGAGATGATGACCAACGCCGCCAAGTATGGGGCGCTGTGCGACCGGTCCGGCCACGTGACCGTGCAATGGGCCTTCACCGCCAACCAGGACCTTGAGATCCGCTGGACCGAGGAGGGCGGGCCGCCGGTGAAGCCGCCGATGCGCCAGGGCTTCGGCACCACCATCGTCGAGCGCGCCCTGCCGCACGACCTCAAGGGCGAGGCCGAGCTGCACTACAAGCTTTCCGGCGTCGAGGCCCGCTTCCTGCTGCCTGCCGGCTGCGTGCACCAGAGCACGGCGGACGGGCCGCTTCCGCGCGAGAGCGCCGCCGCGCCGGCCGCGCCGCGGGAGGAAGGCTTCGCCCTTTCCGGCCGGGTGCTGCTGGTGGAGGACAACCTGCTGATCGCCATGGATGCGGAGGACCAGCTCCGCCGCATGGGCGCATCTCATGTGGATGTCGCGAGCAGCGTGCAGGCGGCGCTGCGGCTGCTGGAGCACGCTCCGCCGCAGGTGGCGCTGCTGGATGTGAACCTCGGCCGCGAAAGCAGCTTCCCGGTGGCGGATGCGCTGGCGGCACGCGGAATTCCGTTTGTCTTCGCCACCGGCTACGGCGAGGCCAACGCCTTCCCCGACCGCTTCCGCACCACCGAGGTGATCGGCAAGCCCTACACGGCGACGGAAATGCGCCAGACCCTGCAGCGCCGGCTCGCGGCCCGCGGCAATTAGGCCGGACCTCTCCAGGCGGGGCGAACCGCCGCCGCTCCGCCCCATTCCGGGCGAGCGGCCAGGCCGCTTCGGCGCCGGGCAGATCGCCCTGCCCGCGCCGGCGGCCCCGTTGGCGCAGGGCACTCCCGGCCGGCTTCCACGATCCCCCTCCGCCGCGAGGGTGGTGCCGAGGCGAGGCCTGCCGGCACCCGGGCAAGCGGACGAAGCGCGCGGAAGCGCGGGCTAGCGCGGTTTGCGTTCGCTTTGGCTCACTTCAAACGCTTCAGCCATTTGTTTTGAAGAGCATCTTCACCCGATCGGGATCCGCTCCAGGACGGTGTCACAGCGCCCGCCAGCCGATGTCGCGGCGGCAGAAGCCGTCCGGCCAGGTCAGCCGGTCCACCGCCTCATAGGCGGCGTCATGCGCGGCACGCAGGCTTGAGCCGGTGGCGGCGACGCCGAGAACCCGGCCGCCGGTGGCAAGCAGCGCGCCATCCGGACCGCGCATGGTGCCGGCATGGAAGACATGCGCGCCCGGCACCGCCGCCGCCTCCTCCACCCCGTCGATGCGGGTGCCCTTGGCATAGGCGCCGGGATAGCCGCGCGCCGCCATCACCACCACCAGCGCCGCCTCCGCCGACCAGCGCAGCGCGAAGCGGTCCAGCTCGCCGTCGCAGGCGGCCAGCAGCGCCGCCAGAAGGTCGGACTGCAGCCGCAGCAGCAGCACCTGGCACTCGGGGTCGCCGAAGCGGACGTTGAACTCGATCAGCCGCGGCCCGGAGTCGGTCAGCATCAGGCCGGCGAAGAGCACGCCGCGGAAAGGCGTGCCGCGACGCGCCATTTCCGCCAGGGTCGGGCGGATGATGCGCGCCATCACCTCGGCCTCGATCTCCGGCGTGAAGGCAGGCGGCGGGGAATAGGCGCCCATGCCGCCGGTGTTCGGGCCGAGGTCGCCCTCGCCCACGCGCTTGTGGTCCTGCGCCGCCGCCATCGGCACGGCCGTGGTGCCGTCGCAGAGGGCGAAAAAGGAGACCTCCTGGCCGATCAGGCATTCCTCGATCAGCACGGTGGCGCCGGCGGCGCCATGCACCCGGTCCTCCATGATCTCGATGATGGCTTCCTCGGCCTCCGCCACCGTGCCGGCCACCACCACGCCCTTGCCGGCGGCAAGGCCGTCCGCCTTCACCACGATCGGCGCACCCTTCCGGCGGACATAGGCGCGCGCGGCCCCCGGCTCGGCGAACTGCGCCCATTCGGCACCGGGCACGTTAGCGGCGCTGGCGACCTCGCGGGTGAAGGCCTTGCTGCCCTCCAGCCGCGCCGCCGCCGCGCTCGGGCCGAAGCAGCGGAGGCCGGCGGCGGCGCAGGCATCGGCCAGGCCCAGCGTCAGCGGCGCCTCGGGGCCGGCGATCACCAGGTCCACGGCCTTTTCCCGGGCGAAGGCGACCAGCGCCGGCACGTCCTCGGCGCCGATCGGCACGCATTCGGCCAGCTCGGCGATGCCGGCATTGCCCGGCGCGCACCACAGCTTGCTCAGCAGTCCGGAGCCGGAGAGCGCCCAGGCCAGCGCATGCTCGCGGCCGCCGCCGCCAATCAGAAGCACCTTCATGACCTGCCACTCTCCTCACGCGAAGTACGGCGGGCGCTAGCACAGCACAGGGCGCGCGTCAGCCCACCGCCGCCCGCACCACCCCGCCGCCCCGCACCGGCGCGACGGTGCTGGCCGCCGCCGCCATGCCGCCATCCGGTGCGCGGTCATTCCCCTGGGCCTCTGCCGCCCCCGAGGCCGTCAGCACCGCATTCCCGCGTCGCTGCTCGCCGCAGAGAAGGCCGCGCCGCCATGCCCATCCTTGGCGCGCCCGGGCAGGTCATGGGGACGCGGCGGCCATGGGCGCGGCGCCGGACCTCGTCATGGCCCCGGCAGGCCGGCGCCGCGCCGGTAGCCCTCCAGGCAATCGTTGCGCACCCGCGCGCCGATCACCGCCGCCCGCGGGTTGTTCGCACCCAGCCAGGGCTGCATCACCTCGGCCTCCCGGCCCCGCCGGATGCAGGCCAGCTCCGCCGCCCGGTCGCGCTCCGGCTGGCCCGAGGCGCGGCCGGGCGCCGCCGCCGGCATGGCCGGGGACATGGCCTCCGGCGCCGCCGGCTGCGCCGCGCAGGCAGCAAGCCCGAGCACCCATCCCATCCCCAGCCATGCCCTTCGATGCATCGAAGCTTTCCTTTCCTGATCCGGCCACCCCGGCCGATGCCATCATTGGCCCTTTCCAGCGGCCCCTTTCCGCTGGCCCCGTTCCGCTCGCGGCGCGTCGGAAGTACAACGCCTGCCTCGATTGACCGGATGCCGCCACCGCGCGACAAGCGCGCGCCCCACTGGAACCCGCCTCCATGCGCATCCCCCTGACCAGGCTCCTCGCCACCCTCTTCCTTGCGGGCGGCACCTCCGGCGCCGCGCTGGCGAAGGACCAGCCGCCCGCCATGCCGACCCGTGACGTGGTGGTCACCTACGAAGTGGACCCCAGCCCGCCGACGGTGGAGAGCGTCGCCTTCCTGGTCGCGGAAGGGCGCATCCGCACCGAGGGGCAAGGGCTGATCAACCGCGTGACCCACCTGATCGACACGCGGGGCGGCGACGTCACCGCGGTGATCGACGAGGAGCGCAGCTATCACGATCTCGGCAAGGTGGCGGAGGTCATGACCCAGGACATCCTGCCCATCCGCCAGGGGGACAAGATGACGCGCGAAGGCAGCGACCGCGTCGCCGGCCAGAACTGCACGGTCTGGCGGATCGAGCCGGCGGGCGAGAGCACCGACGAGGAGGCGCGCCACGCCTGCATCACCGCCGACGGCGTGCCGCTGCGCCTGCGCGAAGGCGAGGGCAGTGACGCCCTGACCCTCTACGTGGCGACCGAGGTGCGCTACGGCGCGCAGGACCCCGCGCGCTTCCGCGTCCCGTCCGGATACAAGCCGATCACCGAGCCCTGACGCGCGGCGCCGGCCGCCCTCGCCAGAGGCCGCGCCGCGCCGCATAATGGCGGCCGATGGATACGCTGCCCGACGCCCGCCCTAGCAACACGCCGGAATTCACCGTCTCGGAGATCAGCGGCGCGATCAAGCGCACGCTGGAATCCGAGTTCGGCCGGGTGCGGGTGCGCGGCGAGATCACCGAGCTGAAGGCCTATCCCTCCGGCCACATCTACTTCGCCCTGAAGGACGAGGGCGCCAAGATCCGCGCCATCATCTGGCGCTACGCGGTGCCCAAGCTCTCGCTGCGGCCGGAGAACGGGGTGGAGGTGATCGCCACCGGCAAGGTCTCCACCTATGGCGAGCGCTCGGACTACCAGCTCATCGTCGACCGGATGGAATATGCCGGCGAGGGCGCGCTGCTGGCCCGCGTCGAGGCGCTGCGCAAGAAGCTCGGCGGAGAAGGCCTGTTCGACGAGGCGCGCAAGCGGCCGCTGCCGCTGCTGCCGCGCGTGGTCGGCGTGGTTTCCTCCGAGAAGGGCGCGGTGATCCAGGACATCCGCACCACCATCGCCCGGCGCTTCCCGCGCCAGGTCCTGCTCTGGCCGGTGCCGGTGCAGGGCCAGGGCGCGGCCGAGCAGATCGCCGCGGCCATCGAGGGCTTCTCCCGCCTGCCGCGCGGCATCCCGCGCCCGGACGTGCTGATCGTCGCGCGCGGCGGCGGCAGCCTGGAGGACCTGATGGCCTTCAACGACGAGGCCGTGGTCCGCGCCGCCGCCGCCTGCCCGATCCCGCTGATCTCGGCGGTCGGGCACGAGACCGACACCACGCTGATCGACTTCGCCTCCGACCGCCGCGCCCCCACCCCCACCGCCGCCGCCGAGCTGGCCGTGCCGGCGCGGGCCGAGCTGCTGGCCGGGCTGGCGCAGACCGCCGCGCGGCTGCTCGCCAGCGGCCAGGGCGCGCTGGACCGCGCCCGGCTGCGGCTCTCCCGCGTCGAGGGGCGGATGCCGGACCTGCCCGGACTGGTGGGCGCCGCGCGGCAGCGGCTCGACGACCGCGCCGAGCGCCTCGCCCTCGCCCCGCGCGCCCTGCTGACCCGCAAGCGCGGCATGCTGGACGCCGTGGCCCACCGCCTGCCGCACCCGCGCGAGACGCTGGCCGGGCACCGGCACACGCTGGGGCTGCTGCAGGCACGCGCCGGCGCCGCGCTGCAGCGGCTGCTCGACCGGCGGCAGGGCGCGCTGCACCGCATCCCCGATCCGGGCGCCCGCGTCGCGGGGCGGCTGCGCGAGGCGGGGCTGCGGCTCGCCGGCCTCGCCGCCCGGCTGGAGGGTGCCTCCTACCAGGGCGTGCTGGCGCGCGGCTTCGCCCTGCTGCGCGACGAGGCCGGCGAGCCGGTGACGCGTGCCGCCGATGTCGCGCCCGGCGCCCGGCTGAGCGTGACGCTGCAGGACGGCAGCCTGGATGTGACCGCCGACGGCAAGGGGTCCGGCGGCGCTTCGCCCAAGGGCCGGCGCACGCCGCCATCCCAGGGCTCGCTGCTCTAGACCATGAGGGATTCGAGGATGATCGGTCGCCGCCTGATCCTGGGTGCGCCCGCTTTGCTGCTGGGTGCCTGCGCCGCCGGCGGGGAGCCGGCCACCGCCGCTGCCCCCGGGCCGCTGCTGGACCTGCCGCCCCAGGGCCTGACGCAGGGCGGCTTCGTTGTCGGCCGGGTGCCGCCGGGCAGCCGCGTTACGCTGGATGGCCGCCCGATCAGCGTCGGCCGGGAAGGTCGTTTCGCCCTGGGCTTCGGGCGGGACGCGGCGCCCGAGGCGCAGATCGCCGTCGCCGCGCCGGATGGGCGGGCCGAGGCGCGTCCCCTCGCCATCGCCCGGCGCGACTGGGACATCCAGCGCCTCGCCGGGCTGCCGCCGAAGATGGTCACGCCCGATGCGAAGCAGCTCGCCCGCATCAAGGCCGAGCAGGCGCGGCTGAACGCGTTGCGCAAAACCGACAGTTCCCTGCCCCATTTCGCCGAGCCCTTCGACTGGCCGGCGCGCGGGCGGATCAGCGGCGTCTATGGCAGCCAGCGCATCCTGAACGGCGAGCCGCGCGCGCCGCATCTCGGGCTCGACGTCGCGGTGCCCACCGGCACGCCCTGCGCCGCCATGGGCGGCGGCCGCGTGCTGCTGGCGGACAACCTCTACTTCACCGGCAACACGGTGCTGCTGGACCATGGCCACGGGCTGGTCAGCCTCTACGCCCATCTCTCCCGCATGGAGGTGGCGGAAGGCGCGATGCTCGCCTGCGGGCAACAGCTGGGGGAGACCGGCGCAACGGGCCGCGTCACCGGGCCGCACCTGCATCTCGGCCTCTACTGGTTCACCACGGCGGTGGACCCCCGCCCGTTGCTGCCGGCCTGAGCGGCGCGTCTGGCGCGGGGCAAACACCACGAAAACGCCGCATCACGTTCATGATCCGGTAAGCGTCCAGGCGGCATAGGGCGCGCATGACGCCGCTCCCCCGCCCCTCCCTGTCCGCCGAGACGCTGCCTGCCCGCGGCAACATCGAATCCCCCATGGTCGCCCTGTTCGAGGATGCCTGTTCCGCCAGCGCGGCGCTGCGCCGGGCGGGCCTCACGCGCTGGCGCCAGTCCTCGCCCGGCGTGGTGGTTCTGGCGCCGCTGCCCGGCCTGCGCGAGCAGCTCTACGCGGCCGGCGCGCTGCTGGTGGTGGAGTAGGCGGCGCGCGTGAAGCGGCGGTGCAGCCAGAGCCATTCCTGCGGCCGGGCACGCACCCAGGCCTCGATGCGCGCGTTCATCGCCAGGGTCAGCGCCCGCACATCGGCCGCGCGGTCGCCGCTGTCGGGCAGCGGCAGCGGGGGCTCTACCACGATGCGGAAGCGGCAGGGGCCGATGCGCTCGACATGCGTGGGAAGGACCGGGCAGCGGAAGCGCAGGGCGAACTCCGCCGGCGCCGAGGTGGTCATCGCCGGCTGGCCAAGGAAGGGCAGCTCCAGCCCCTCGTTCAGCTTCTGGTCCATCAGCAGGCCCAGCGCCTCGCCCCCGGCCAGGTGCCGCAGCGCCATCCGCGCCCCACGCGCGCCCTTGGGGAAGAGCGGCATCTCCGCGCCGCCCTCGCGCATCTGCCGCAACACGGCGTCCACCAGGGGGTTGTCCGGCGCCCGGTAGAGGCTGGCCATGCGCACCCCCAGCCGCGCCGCCGCCACCGGCAGCGTTTCCCAGTTGGCGAGATGGGCGGAGATGAAGATGATCCGTCGCTCGCCGGAAGGCAGGTTCTCCTGCCCGCTCACCTCCCAGCCCGGCCCCTCGGTGGATTCAGGCAGGCCTGGCAGGTGCGGCAGTTCCATCATGGTGCGGCCGAGATTGTCCCAGGCGCCGCGCAGCACCTGCTCGCGCCAGCCGGGATCGCGCTCCGGGAAGGCCAGTTCCAGGTTGCGCCGGCCGATGCGCGAGACCGGCAGCCACGGCCCCACCGTCCGCGTCACCGCGCCACCCAGCGCCGAGGCGCGGCGCGGCCCTAGCCGGCGCGAAAAGGCCAGCAGCCCCCGCACCAGCAGTGCCTCCAGCCGCCATTGCCATTGCCGCAGCGCCAAACCATGTCCCCCTGCATCCGCGAAGGGCGGTCTTCTGCGGCATTTGCGCGGCTTTGGCCACCGCTTCCGGTGGCGTGCAACCGTCCCATGCGGCATGGATTACGCTCCCGTAATCCCCATATGATGGGCCGATGAACCAAGACCGGAGGATTCTCCCCATGCGTGGTAAGGCCAGGTTGCTGGCAGCCCTCGCCGCCTTTGCCCTGGTGCTGGGCCCGGCCCTGGCGGAAGCCCGCCCGGGTGGCGGCCGCAGCAGCTTCGGCAGCCGCGGCAGCCGCACCTTCTCCCCGCCCCCCGTCACCCGCACCGCGCCCGACACGGCACGGCCGATGGACCGCACCTTCCAGCAGCCCACCCGGCCCGGCAGCACCGTTCCCGGCGCGGCGAGCACCCTGCCCGGCCGCAGCGGCAGGTTTGGGGGCGGCTTCGGCGGCGCGTTGCTGGGCGGCCTGATCGGCATGGGCCTGGGCGGCCTGCTCTTTGGGCACGGCCTGTTCGGCGGCTTCAGTGGCTTCGGCAGCTTCCTGGGCTTGCTGCTGCAGATCGGGCTGATCGTGCTGCTGGTGCGCTTCGCGATGAACTTCTTCCGCAGCCGCCAGCACGCCATGGCGGGCGGGCCACGGCCCCAGGGGGGCCCTCAGGACCGCCCCCAGGACCGCCCCCAGGGCCGCCCCCAGGGGCTGCACCGCATGGCGCAGCCGATGGGCAGCCAGCCGATGGCGGGCGGCGCCGCCTCGGCGCCGGTGGCGGTCGGCGACAGTGACTTCCGCGCCTTCGAGTCGCTGCTGCGGGAGGTGAACGCCGCCTGGTCCCGGCGTGACGAGGCCGGCCTCGCCCGCCTGGTGACGCCGGAGATGATGAACTTCTTCGCGCAGGACCTGCGTGACCTCGCCGCCCGCGGCTGGCGCAACGAGACGCGGGACGTGCGGCTTGAGCAGGGCGACCTGGCGGAGGCCTGGCGCGAGGGCGGCACCGAATACGCCACCGTGGCCATGCGCTTCAGCCTGATCGACGTCACCCATGACGCCCAGGGCCGCGTGGTGGAGGGCGACGCGCAGCGCCGCGACACCACCACCGAGATCTGGACCTTCCGGCGGAATGCCCCCGGCGAGGCCTGGAAGCTCTCGGCCCTTCAGCAGACCGGCTGAAGCCACCCGCCGGATCGGACGGAAGAAGCGCGGCGCGAGCCGCGCTTCTTTTGTGCCCTCGTCCATGCAAGCCGCTGGAGAAGGAGGATTTTGCCCAATGCCTCGGCGCGCTTCGCAAGGCGCCTGCGACCATGGCCGGAGCATCCAGCATGGAATTTGTGCAGTTGCAGCAAAATCCGTTCAATCCGGCGCGAAAGCGCGCGAAATGCGCTGAAAGCCTGGGCACTTCACGTGGAAAGGAGTATGGCCGCCTTCCCTGTGGAGGAGCCGCCGGGCTCCCCCCGTCCTGAAGGAGGCCCCATGCAACGCCGCGATTTCCTGCTCTCCAGCGGGGCCGCCCTGGCCGGCAGCCTTCTGGCCGCGCCGCGCCTCGCCCGCGCCCAGGACGCGGGTGTGCTGCGCTTCGTCCCGCAGGCCGACCTGCCCAACCTCGACGCCGTGGCCGGCACCCAGCTCGTGGTGCGCAACGCCAGCCTGCTGGTCTTCGACATGCTCTACGGCCTGGGCGCCGACCTGGAGCCCAAGCCGCAGATGTGCGAGGGCCACGAGACCAGCGCCGACGGCCTCACCTGGAGCTTCCGCCTCCGCCCCGGCCTGAAGTTCCATGACGGCGAGCCCGTGCGCAGCGCCGACGTGGTGGCCAGCATCAAGCGCTGGATGCCGCGCGACGGCATGGGCCAGATGATCCAGTCCCGGCTCGATGCGCTGGAGGCGGTGGACGACCGCAACTTCCGCTTCCGCCTGAAGCAGCCCTTCCCCAAGCTGCTCTACGCGCTGGGCAAGAGCAACACGCCGCTGCTCGTCATCATGCCCGAGCGGATCGCCGGCACGGACTCCTATACCCAGATCAAGGAATACGTCGGCTCCGGCCCGATGCGCTTCAAGCGCGACGAATGGATGGCCGGCTCCCGCGCCGTCTTCGAGAAGTTCGCCGACTACCAGCCGCGCGACGAGGCGCCCGACTGGCTGGCCGGCGGCAAGCGGATGATGGTGGACCGCATCGAGTGGATCACCATGCCCGACCCCGCCACCGCCCTCGGCGCGCTGCAGAACGGCGAGGTGGACTGGTGGGAGAACCCCATCGCCGATCTCGTTCCGGTGCTGAAGACCAACCGCAGCGTGACGGTCGAGATCGCCGATCCGCTGGGCAATATCGGCGCCATGCGGCTCAACCACCTGCTGCCGCCCTTCGACAACGTGCTCGCCCGCCAGGCGCTGCAGCTCGCGGCCAGCCAGGAGGACTATATGCGCGCCCTGGTGGGCGAGGATGAGTCGCTCTGGAAGACGCTGCCCGGCTTCTTCACCCCCGGCACCCCGCTCTACACCGAGGCGGGCGGCGAGCGGCTGAAGGGCCCGCGCCAGTACGACAAGGCCCGCGAGATGCTGAAGCAGGCCGGCTACAACGGCGAGAAGGTGGTGATGCTGGTCGCCGCCGACGTGCCGACCACCAAGGTGCAGGGCGACGTCACCGCCGACATGCTGAAGAAGATCGGCGTGAACGTGGACTACCAGTCGCTCGACTGGGGCACCGTCGGCTCCCGCCGCACCAGCAAGAAGCCGGTCTCCGAGGGCGGCTGGAACATCTTCTTCAGCTGGCACAGCGGCGTGGATTGCATCAACCCGGCGCCCTACAAGGGCATCGCCGCCAGCGGCGACAAGGCCTGGTTCGGCTGGCCGAGCGACGCCAAGGCCGAGGCGCTGATCGACGACTGGTACGCGGCGCCAGACCTCGCAGCCGAGAAGAAGGTCATCGACGACCTCAACCGCGAATCAATGGACAACGTCACCTACATCCCCACCGGCTTCTTCCTTGGCCACACCGCCTGGCGGGCGAAGCTCTCCGGCGTGACCAAGGCGCCCTTTCCGCTGTTCTGGGGCGTGAAGAAGGCCTAAGCCCGCCCGGCATGCGGGTTGCTTGACCCCCTCCGCCGCCGGCGCGCGAACAGGCGCCCGGCGCGGAACCGGGAGATCCGCATGCTCACCACCCGCCGTGGCCTCGTGCTCGGCTCCGCCAGCCTGCTCGCCGCGCCCCGCCTGGCGCGCGGGCAAGCCGCCCTGACGCCGGTGAAGTTCTGCCTGGACTGGGCGTTCCAGGGCCCCCAGGCGCCCTATCTCCTCGCCGCCGACCGCGGCTTCTTCCGCGAGGAAGGGCTCGACGTCACCGTGGATCGCGGCTTCGGCTCCGGCGACACGCCGGTGAAGGTGGCGGGTGGCGCCTATGATTTCGGCATCGCCGACCTCTCCCCCGCCATCCGCCTGCGGCTGGCGACGCCCGGCGCCGACATCATCGCCCCCTTCGTCGTCCAGCAGGGCAGCCCGCTCGCGGTGATGACGCTGAAGCGGACCGGAATTGCCAAGCCGAAGGACCTGGAAGGCCGCAAGCTGGCCGCGCCCGAGACCGATGCCGGGCGCCAGCTCTTCCCCGCCTTCGCCAAGGCCACCGGGATCGACCTCGGCAGGATCAACTGGCTCACCGTCACGCCGCAGCTCCGCGAGCCCATGCTGGCGCGCGGCGAGGCCGACGCCATCACCGGCTTCGAGGTCTCCGGCGTGTTCAGCCTGCGCGCGCTGCGGGTGCCGCAGGAGGACATCGTCTCCATGCGCTATTCCGACGCCGGGGTGGCGCTGCTCTCCACCGCCCTGCTGGTGAAGCGCCCCTATGCCGAGGCGCACCCCAAGGTCGTCACCGGCATGATCCGCGCCATCGCCCGCGGCCACGCCGAAGCCTGGAAAGATCCGGACGCCGCCATCGCATCCCTGGCCAAGCGCGACGCCACCGCGCCGAAGGAGCTGGAAAAGGCCCGCATGCTGGCCAACTTCGCCTTCATCCGCACGCCGCAGGTGCTCGAAGGCGGCTTCGGCAACCTGCCGGAAAGCCAGGTGCAGGCGGCGATCGAGACCATCCGGGACGCCTTCAACCTCACCGCCGAACTGAAGGCGGACGCGATGTACACGCCGCAATACCTGCCGGACGCGGCGGTATTGAAGCTCCCGGCCTGACGCCGATCCTCGGGGGCGCCGCCCCCGGGACCCCCGCTGGGGTGGTTGAACCACCCCAGACCCCGATATTCAGGACGACGTCACCGCCGCCCGGGCGGCAGCGCGCCGGTCATCGGGCAGGTCGAACCAGCAGATTTCGTACATCGCCGGCGCGCGTCCCAACAACTGCCATTCATGCGCAATCCGTTGAAGGGCGACGGACACATCCTGATCAGCCCACGGCTGGAATGTCGCGCTCTCATCGAGACTGCCCACTAAAAATCCCAGAGAAAGCATTCGCTCTATGATCATCAGAGATTTCGCCATCAGAAATTTATCTTTACTTTGCGCCCCTTCCTTAAGATAATCAGATATTTCCCATAGACCCACCCAATCTTCTTCCGATCTATCTATGACTTTATTCAATATAGTATTAATTTCCTTGAATTTTTCCATTGCATTACTCAATAATGAAGTCGTTTTACACTGTTTAAGCCGATAATGTTTATGTCGATAGCTGGCCCGCCACTACGTGATGATTTCCTGTAGCCAATTCGACTTCCGTCCGGCAGCTCTACAAGCTTTTCAGCGTGGCCCGGGGGAGTAATGTCTTGACCCCCACGGCCACGTGTCAGCCGCTCAAGCATGTCCAGAGCAGCCTCCTCACCGCCAGTCATGCCCCTTATGGCTGTATCGCTTCGCCTTCGCGCTTCCCCGATCGGAACGCCGCCGGGCATCAGGATATCCTCGAAGCTCTCCAGATTCTCGATCTGACGAGCTGAAGGTGCAACCCGAGGCGGCGTGGCCGAAGCCCTGCCGCTCGCGCCTCGGCCACCGCCCGAAATCAGCGGCGAGAAGGGCTACACACGCGGCATCAGGCGCGCAGGATCATCCTCGGCCCGGCGCGGGCGCTTCTGGCCAAGGAGGGGCGGCGCAATGGCGGGGAGCCGCCACGTCCCCCCTCCCGCCGCCCGAGCGCCTCCCTCTGGGCAAGCCACCCCCTCCGGCGCTATCCCTCCCCATCCTCGCACCAGGACCGGAGACACAGCGCCATGCCCCATCCGAAGCCCGTGATGCTCGTCATCCTCGACGGCTGGGGCTGGCGCGAGGAGCAGGCGGACAATGCCGTCCGCCAGGCCCGCACCCCGAACTTCAACCGGCTCTGGGCGGAATGCCCGCACAGCTTCCTCCACACCTCCGGCGGGGATGTCGGCCTGCCGCCCGGCCAGATGGGCAATTCGGAGGTCGGCCACCTCAACCTCGGTGCCGGTCGCGTGGTGATGCAGGACCTGCCGCGCATCAGCGCGGCGGTGGCGGACGGCTCCATCGCCCGCCTGCCGGCGGTGACCGGCCTCATCGCCAGGCTCAAGGCGAGCGGCGGCACGCTGCACCTGATGGGCCTGCTCTCGCCGGGCGGCGTGCACAGCCACCAGGACCACGGCCTCGCACTCGCAAAGATCTTCGCCGAGGCCGGCATCCCCGTCGCCGTGCATGCCTGGACCGACGGGCGCGACACCCCGCCCGAGGCCAGCCCCGACTACCTCGCCGCCTTCGAGCCGAAGCTGCCGCAGGGCGCCCGCATCGCGACGGTCACCGGCCGCTACTTCGCCATGGACCGCGACAGGCGCTGGGAGCGCGTGCGCCAGGCCTATGACGCCATGGTGGAGGCCAAGGGCGGCCATGCCGCCAGCGCCGCCGCCGCCATCCAGGCGGCGCACGCCGCCGGCAAGACCGACGAGTTCATCCCCGCCACCGTCATCGGCGACTATGCCGGCATGCGCGACGGCGACGGCCTGCTCTGCTTCAACTTCCGCGCCGACCGCGTGCGACAGATCCTCGCCGCCCTGCTCGACCCAGCTTTCGACGGCTTCACCCCGCCACGCCGCCCGCGCTTCGCCGGCGCCGCCGGCATGACGGAGTATTCCGAGGCGCTGAACCAGCACCTCGCCACCCTGTTCGGCGCCGAGAGCATGAAGGACATCCTCGGCGCGGTGGTGTCCGCCGCCGGGCTGAAGCAGCTCCGCATGGCCGAGACGGAGAAGTACCCGCACGTCACCTACTTCCTGAACGGCGGCGAGGAGACCCCCTTCCCCGGCGAGGAGCGCACCATGGTGCCCTCCCCCAAGGTGGCCACCTACGACCTGCAGCCGGAAATGTCGGCGCCCGAACTGACCGAGAAGGCGGTGGCGGCGATCGGCACGGGCAAGTTCGACCTCGTCGTGCTGAACTTCGCCAATGCCGACATGGTCGGCCATACCGGCAGCCTGGCCGCCGCCACCAAGGCCGTCGAGGCGGTGGACACCGGCCTCGGGCGCATCGCGGAGGCCGTGCGGGCCCGGGGCGGCGCCCTTCTCGTCACCGCCGACCACGGCAACGCCGAACTGATGAAGGACCCGGAGACCGGTGGCCCCCACACCGCCCACACCACCAATCCGGTGCCGGTGCTGCTGATGGGCGGGCCGCAGGGCGTCGCGCTGGCGGAGGGTCGCCTGGCGGATGTGGCGCCGACCCTGCTGGCGCTGATGGGCCTGGAACAGCCCGCGGCGATGACCGGGAGGAGCCTGCTGCGGAAGGGCGACTGATGCCGACCCGGCGGCCGCGCGGCTGCGTCGCGCGCGCCGCCCCGCGCCCTTCTTCCGGCCTGCGGCCCTGGCTTCTGCTGGGGCTGCTGCTGCCGCTCGCCCAGGCGCCGGCGCTGGGCGAGGCGCCGCCGCCCACCCGGCGCTCGGTGCGGGACGCGGAAGCGGCCGCGCGCGCCGCCCAGGAGGCGGCCGCCGAGGCGGAG